>OY969927.1:0-1298077 GCA_963704655.1 uncultured Candidatus Babeliaceae bacterium
CAAAAGAAACCTCAGCAAGCGCACCTACATTTGGAAATTGGTTGTACGGATTACTTCCGATTGGGAAATAATCTTATTTATTGACGCTTCAAAAGCATGGCATTTTGTGCTGAGCAAGCGCCAAGTTGCTGTCTTTGTGCTTTGATCCTGTTTTATAAACTATAGACATTCTTATGCAAGAGAGTTACCCTTTTTATCATAAAGGTAATCTTAATGTATAAGAAGAATTATGGCATACAAAGAAATTATTTCCGATCTTTTTACCTCATCAAAGTTTAAAGCAAACATTAAATCTGGCTTTACTGTTTCTCTTATATCACTACCGCTATCAATCTCACTAGCTGTTGCCTCCGGGGTAAGCCCCATAATGGGGATCATTACCGCTATTTGGGCGGGCGGCATAGCTGCGATTTTTGGAGGAAGTAATTATAATATTATCGCCCCGACAGGTGCCCCATCAGCTATTGTTGCAGCATATGCATTGGCCCATGGTGCTGAAAATGTCCCTCTATTGGCAATAACTACTGGTATTATAATTTTAATCGCGTGTCTACTCAGATTAGAACGGTACCTTATTTTTATACCATCAAGTGTTATTCATGGATTCATATTGGGTGTCGCTTGTATTATTGGTTTAAATCAGCTCAATTTTGCACTTGGGCTGCACAATTTACCAAAACATACCACTTTTATTGAAAATGTTACTGAATCGCTCGGTCATATTAATCAAACTTCTTGGTTAGCTTGTGCGCTCTTTATTACTTTTTTCTTAACTCTTCTTATAGTACGTAAGAAACTGCCATCAGTTCCTGGCGCTATTATTATATCCCCCATCGGGATTCTTGTTGGTTATATTATTACAGATGTTATGCCCAGCGGTATTGAAACGCTGGCAACTAAATTTGGCACAATTTCGCCGCATTTTATGCAGCTACCAACACTTGCTTTTGATAGAAATCTTTTAATTCCAGCATCGATTATCGCCTTTATTGCTCTTATTGAAACAATACTTTCTGCGCGCATTGCTGATACCGCAACCAAGACAAAGCATCATACGCGAAAAGAGATCTTTGGCCTGGGGCTTGCAAATATTGCATCTGGTTTAATGGGCGGAATTCCTGCAACTGCGGCTTTAGCGCGCACGGCACTTAATATAAAATCAGGAGCTACCAGCAGAATTTCTGCTCTTTTTAATAGTTTTTTTCTTATTATAGGGTCATATCTTTTTCTGCGCTATTTTTCATATATCCCGATGCCTGTTATTGCGGCAATTTTAGTATATGTTGCAATAAATATGGTAGAACGTAAGCATTTTTATCGCTTATATTACCATGATAAAACTAGTTTTTTTATTGCGCTTCTTGTTGCTGCAGTTACCGTAACGCAAGACGCAATTGTGGGAATTTTGCTAGGCACGGTGATAGCGTTACTTATACTGGTTAATAAACTTTCACAAAGTTATTATGAAATCACGGTTCATGAAAGTCCAGCAGAACACAAAGCGCATAATGCGCAAGCGCAGAAAAGAAATATTCTTATTTACACTTTTAAAGGCAAATTGGTGTATCTGAATAACCAAGCGCATATTATGCATTTCAGAACAGATTTTACAGACTATGCCGGCATAATTTTAGTTCTTGACGACCTTTATTTTATCGATTTAGACGGTGTTGATGCCCTTGAAGAAATTATTGAACTGATAGAAGAACATCATCAAAGTGTTATGCTGGTGCATCCAAGCGTACATATTGAACACATGTTACAGAGCAGCAAAAAGTTTAAAGAGCTCAAGCGCAAAGGGCTTGTATTTGATTCTCTCGACGCGGCTCTTAAATTTTCAACAATTAAATAACGCGTTACCTTAAAGATACTAAAAGAAAGACTTTATTTGAGGCTTTTTTTAATATTTGCTATCATAAAAAATACAATTTAATAATAATTATGGCGATAATAGCCAATTAGGGACATTATGAAACGATTTATACTATTTACACTTATATTTACACTTTCAAGCGTGATATTTTCTGCAGAACAAGCACCTTTGCGCTTTGATCCTGAAAGTGAAACGTTAGTAAATATGTATTGTAAAGCGGTTATTACACCCGGATTGCACCTAGGAAATGTTGCTCGATTAAGCAATTTTTTAGCACGTGTGGCTGGAAGGCAACAACCCGCGCCTGAGCAAACTATCATTAGTAGCGTTGCGTTTAGTCCAGATGGCAATACTCTCGCAATTGGATTGCCTGATAAAACAATAAGGCTATACAATTCACGCACGGGCAAACAATTACAAAAATTTGTTGGGCATAAAGACAGTGTAAAGTGTGTTGCATTTAGTCGTGATGGTGATCGTCTAGCAAGCGGATCGGATGATTGTACCGTAAGATATTGGAATACTCAAACCGGTCGACTATTAAAGAAGTTACAGGGGCATACAATGGGCGTGAGGGGTATTGCTTCTAGCCCTTATGATAATAATATTGTAGCAAGCGGATCAGCTGATGGAACGGTAAGGATTTGGAGTACTCAAACGGGTCAAGAATTAAAGAAACTAGAGGGACATCAAGGTTCTGTAACAAGCGTCGCTTTTAGTCCTCATGATAATAATACCATAGTAAGCGCTTGCTGGGATCAAACGGTAAGACTTTGGAATGGCAGCACGGGCGAAGAATTGAAGATGTTAGAAGGGGATACAGATTTAATAACCAGTATGGCATTTTGTCGTGATGGCACTTTAGCAATCGGCCCATGTGATCGAACAATTAGGATTTGGGATATTCTAACAGACAAAGAATTGCAAAAAATAAATGTTGATAGCGATTGGGTAAATAGCGTTGCGTTTAGTCCTGACGGCAAAGTTTTAGTAAGCGGATCGCGTAGGTGCGAAATAAGCTTTTGGGATGCCAAAACTGGTCAGCAATTAATAGAATTAGATGGGCACAAAGGTAGTGTAACGAGCGTTACCTATAGTCCTGATGGAGACAGCCTAGCTAGCGGATCGGCTGATGGAACGGTAAGATTATGGGATATATCAGCAATTCGTAACTCAATAGAGATCAAAAATGCGCAACTTTTAATTGTCGCGGCCACAACTCAACTTAATGCGTTAAGGACACTTTGCATTAAACTTGCTTCAAGTAACGCAATTGCAGCGCGTGCAAAAAATAATCAAGAAAATAAGTGATAAAGGCATCATGAAACGATTTATACTATTTATCCTGTTATTCACGCTTCAAACCTTGATATTTTCTGCCGAGCAAGCGCCAAGTTCGCTATCTTTACGCTTTGATCCTGAAAGTGAAACATTAGTAAATACGTATTGTAAAGCTGTTCTTAAGGGGCATGCAGGTTGTGTAAAAAGCGTTGCATTTAGCCCGCATGATAATAATATTCTAGCTAGTGGCTCGGATGATAAAACAATAAGACTTTGGGATACGCAAACGGGCCAACAAGTAAAGCAATTAAATGGGCATATAAAAGGTGTGTGTAGTGTTGCATTTAGCCCTAAGAATAGTAATATTCTTGCAAGTGGCTCAAATGATAGCTCAATAATACTTTGGGATATGCAAACGGGCCAACAAGTACGTCAATTAAATGGACATAAAGGTTATGTAAATTGTGTTGCATTTAGCCCTAAGAATAGTAATATTCTTGCAAGTGGCTCACATGATAGCTCAATAATACTTTGGGATATGCAAACGGGTCAACAAGTAAAGCAATTAAATGGGCACACAGGTGTTGTATATAGTGTTGCATTTAAAAAAGATGGCGATACTCTTGCAAGCTGCTCTTGGGATAGTACGATAAGACTTTGGGATCTTAAAAGAGGCATGCAAGTAAGTCGATTAAAGGGAAGTGATAATCGGACATTAGGCGAGTTAACAGGTGTTGCATTTAGTCCGCATGATAGTAATATTCTTGCAAGTGGATCGAGTGATAGTACAATACGGCTTTGGGATATTGAAACTGGTAATGAAGAAAAGCGATTTAAGGGCCACAAAGGCTATGTATATAGCGTTGCTTTTAGTCCACATGGTAAATATATAGCAAGCGGTTTGAATGATAATACTATAAGACTTTGGGATATTGAAACGGGCCAGCAATTAAAACAACTCGATGGGCATACAAATTGGGTAAATAGCGTTGCGTTTAGTCAAGATGGCAACACTTTAGCAAGTGGATCAGGGAATGCTCTTAGACCAGAAGAGGATAATACCGTAAGGTTGTGGGATATGCAAGCAATCAATGCCGAAAGAATGCTCAAAAATGCCCAAACTTTAGCTGCAAACGCCCAAGATCAAATTAAGGAGCTGGGAGAATCAGTGTTTAGATTGCTTCAATAAATGCAACATCTAGCTCGTGCAAAAGAATAATCAAGAAAATAAATGATAAAGGCATCATGAAACGATTTATACTTTTTATCCTGTTATTTACATTTCAAAGCGTAACATTTTGTGCTGAGCAAGCAACGTTAAAGTCACTGTCTTTACGCTTTGATCCTGAAAGTGAAGAATTAGTAAATACGTATTGTAAAGCTGTTCTTAAAGGGCATGCAAATAGTGTATATAGCGTTGCATTTAGCCCGCATGATAATAATATTCTTGCAAGTGGGTCTTGGGATAAAACAATAAGAATTTGGAATACTCAAAGTGGCCAACAATTAAAGCAATTAGATGGACATAAAGGTTCTGTAAAAAGCGTTGCATTTAGCCCGCATGAAAAAATTATCGCAAGTGGATCGGGTGATGGTACAATACGGCTTTGGGATGTCAAGACTGGCCAACAATTAAAGCAACTAGATGGGCATACAGATTGGATACGTAGCATTGCATTTAGCCCTCATGATAGAAATATTCTAGCAAGTGGATCAGATGATAACACAATAAGAATTTGGGATGTCAAGACTGGCCAACAAGTAAAGCAATTAGATGGGCATACAAATTGGGTATATAGCGTTGCATTTAGCCCGCATGATAGTAATACACTAGCAAGTGGCTCATACGATAACTCGATAAGACTTTGGGATGTCAAGACTGGCCAACAATTAAAGCAATTAGATGGACATAAAGG
Organism: uncultured Candidatus Babeliaceae bacterium; assembly: GCA_963704655.1. Classification (GTDB taxonomy): domain Bacteria; phylum Babelota; class Babeliae; order Babelales; family Babelaceae; genus BOG-1370. Next base: position 5,071 of record OY969927.1, read on the forward strand.
TTCTGTAAATAGCATTGCATTTAGCCCTCATGATAGTAATACACTAGCAAGTGGCTCATACGATAACTCGATAAGACTTTGGGATGTCAAGACTGGCCAACAATTAAAGCAATTAGATGGACATAAAGGTTCTGTAAATAGCGTTGCATTTAGCCCTCATGATAGTAATATTCTAGCAAGTGGATCTCGGGATAACTTGATAGAACTTTGGGATATTGAAAAGGGCCAACAAGTAAAGCAACTAGATGGGCATACAAATTTGGTATGGAGCGTTGCATTTAGCCCTGATGGTGAGTCTTTAGCAAGCGGATCGTATGATGGAACGGTAAGGTTGTGGGATGTAAAAGCAATTCTGGATGGAATTAAGACCAAAGAGATCCAACGTGATACTGCCGCCGCCACAACTCAACTTAATGCGTTAAGAACATCAGTATTTAGATTGTTTCAAGTAACGCAATTGCAGCGCTTGCAAATAAATAATATTCAAGAAAATAAACGATAAAGGCACCATGAAACGATTTATACTTTTTATCCTGTTATTTACACTTCAAAACGTAACATTTTGTGCTGAGCAAGCAACGTTAAAGTCACTATCTTTACGCTTTGATCCTGAAAGTGAAGAATTAGTAAATACGTATTGTAAAGCTGTTCTTAAAGGGCATATAAATAGTGTATATAGCGTTGCATTTAGCCCGCATGATAATAATATTCTTGCAAGTGGGTCTTGGGATAAAACAATAAGAATTTGGAATACTCAAAGTGGCCAACAAGTAAAGCGATTAGATGGGCACACAGGTTCTGTAAATAGTGTTGCATTTAGCCCGCATGATAGTAATATTTTTGCAAGTGGATCAGATGATAAAACGATAAGACTTTGGGACATTCGAACTGGTCGACAAATACAGCAACTAGATGGGCATGCAGATCGTGTATCTTGTGTTGTATTTAGTCCGCATGGTAATAATACTCTAGCAAGTGCATCTTGGGATAACTCGATAACACTTTGGGATATTAAAACGTGCCAACAAGTAAAGCAATTAGATGGGCATACAAATTGGGTATATAGCGTTGCATTTAGCCCGCATGAAAAAATTATCGCAAGTGGATCGGGTGATGGTACAATACGGCTTTGGGATGTCAAGACTGGCCAACAATTAAAGCAACTAGATGGGCATACAGATTGGATACGTAGCATTGCATTTAGCCCTCATGATAGAAATATTCTAGCAAGTGGATCAGATGATAACACAATAAGAATTTGGGATGTCAAGACTGGCCAACAATTAAAGCAATTAGATGGACATACAGATCATGTATCTTGTGTTGTATTTAGTCCGCATGGTAATAATACTCTAGCAAGTGCATCTTGGGATAACTCGATAACACTTTGGGATATTAAAACGTGCCAACAAGTAAAGCAATTAGATGGGCATACAGATCAAGTAAAAAGCGTTGCATTTAGCCCTGATGGTGAGTCTTTAGCAAGCGGATCGGATCATGGAACGGTAAGGTTGTGGGATGTAAAAGCAATTCTTGATGAAATAAAGACCAAAGAGATCCAGCGTAATACTGCCGCCGCCACAACTCAACTTAATGTGTTAAGGGCACTACTTTACATTAAGCTTGCTTCAAGTAACGCAATTTAAAATCTATTATTCATGAAGCCAGGTGACATTAAAACTTTGGCCATTTGCTTGCAGCGCTGAAGCCGTTGCTTTAGGGACCATAACGGGGCTTTTCATTGCTATATTGTCATTTTTCCAGTTGGGGTTATTGATCCCGCCCGTTACACCGCCAATAGTTGCCGTGCATTTAGTGAAAGCAATGGGGCTAAAGTGCGCTAGTGGAAGTATGGTTTTCATAAATGGCGCTTCAGCTATCCATTCGGCACAGCCACGTACTGCTGTTTTTGAAGTTGTGTAAGCAGTTGGAATAGTGGTATACACTTTGCGCGTTGTATTAGAAATGGTCATAAGAAATATATTATTCCCTTTATATTCTATTGCTGTACTGATAACATCGCCGGGAATTACCGGAAAGCCACTTATTTCAAATGCTGCATTTGGGTACATTTCAAACCATGCATAATGGACCACTTGGCCACTGTGCCATTCATGCGCGGTGCCTATTTGTTCAACCGTGCTATTATTATAACCGTCAATACCAATCCAAACTGAGCTATACGTATCTGGTATTTGAGGCGATGATGGAGCTGAGACAGTTGGAACAACCCATGTTCCCGATACTGCAGTTACACTATTGGGAATAACCATTGTAAGATTTTTTGCAGCGACATAACCGCACCAGTTATTACTGACGCCTTTTTTGAGCGGAATTAATGGGTGGGTGTAGGGTACAAGTTCACCAGTAGAGCGTGTTGCCGGATCTTCTTGTTCAAAAGGTCGTACTCTTAATTTTATTTCGCATTCAAGTTCCATAAAATCATCAGGTATATTTTCGCTATATACAAAGCCAGAATATAATGCGCTTATTAAAAATAGATAGGAGAGTGTTATATGTTTCATAGGTATCTTTCGGGTTATAGAGTTTTATTACGTAAAAACTACTATAACTCGTAATGTCAGATATTTTGCAAGAATTTTAAAAAATTAGCTAAAAATTATTCTACTAATAACGCAATAAATAAATAATCCAACAACATCGATAAGGGTTGCTAAAATCGGCCCAGCGGCATGGGCAGGGTCGATACCAATTTTCTTTAAAATAATAGGCATGGTTGAGCCTAAAAGCATTGAAAAGAAGATAATGGTCAATAGCGAAATGCTTACGGTGAATGAGCCCATGAGATTGTCGTTTCCTATATAGGTGCGCACAAAAGAAAGAGATGCCAGTACTAACCCAAGTGCAGCGGCCATGAGCATTTCACGTTTAATAAATAAAGATTTATTTTGGTGATCGATCTCGCCGGTTGCCATTCCTTGTATAGCAAGGGCCGATGTTTGTGAGCTGGCGTTGCCACCCGTACTGATAAGCATGGTAACGAAAAAGCCAAGAAAGCCCGCTAAAGTGGCTTCATAAGCTTGTAAAATAATACTGGAAACGGACTGCAGTAAAAATAAAATGATTAAAATAATGCTGCGCTGTGAGAAGAGTTTAATAAATGACGTTTCAAAGTAATTACGTTTAATTGGTGTAACTGCAGACATACGGTAAATATCTTCACTGGCCTCTTGTTCAATAATTTCAACAAGCGTGTCACTGGAAATGATACCTAAAAAGTCGTTTTCTTTATCAACAACTGGTGCGATCATAAGGCTATAGTGCTTCATAATCTGGGCGATCTCACGCTGGTCCTCGTCCACGGGGATAGCAATTTCAGATTCACGCATAAATGAGCTAATACGAGTCTTTGGTGTTTTTAAAACCAAATCTGCTAACAGTATATACCCTACAAGTTCGCCATTTTGGTTGGTGACAAAGATCTTTTCGTGTAAATTTCTACTTGGTTGGATCTTTTGTAAAATATAGATACTCTTTTCAACGGTGAAATCTTCCATCAACGTAATAACGTTGGTGTGCATAATGCTGCCGGCTGATTCAGGGGCAAATTTTAAAAGTGAGATAACCTTTTCACGGTCCTTTTTATGTAATAGCTTAAGATACTTTTTAAGCTCGTCATCAGAAAGTTCATCAAAAAAGTCAGTAAGTTCGTCAATTGAAAGATTTCTGAGCAAAAGACTGCGTTCAGTATCATCTAAAAGGGTTAAACAGTAAATTTTTAGTTTAGTTGAAAGTTCATGAAAGACTTTGGCCATTAAAACTTCAGGCAGTCTTAAAAATATCTTCTTGATGGTTTCATGGTCACAGTGGCCCAGAAAGTGGGCGATATCTGCAGGGTGATATTCAAGAAAGCTCCGCCAGGCTTTTAGTATCTCTGGATAGTCGATCTGGTCAAGCTTATCAAGATGTTCCTTGATGGTGTCAAACGTTTTTTTTGGGTCCATGGGCACTATCCTTCGTTTTTACTGACACTGCGTAAACTTTTTTAAGTACTTGATGATACTATTTTCTAGGAATAAACTGTATATATATATTGATTTTAAAGCAATTTTGTTGAAACTGCAAAGCTTTTGAGCTTCGCTCTTTGGTGAAGTTACAACATGGTTCGATACACCGTGCACCCTGCCTGTCCGTCGAAGCCTTGGCGAAGTCGGAAGTGTTCACCGCAGGTGAATGTATCGAAGGGCACGGCACTCACCATGCACGCGAGATCGCTGAGTTGGCAAGCATTTCAAAAACAAAGTTATTATTATTGAGAAACCTATGAAGCAATTAGTGCCCGGCACACACATAGACAGCTACACATTCACCGTAACCGAAGATAAGCATCAGCAGCGTTTGGACCAGTATTTGCATGAGCTTATCCCGGCCTATTCACGATCTCACTTTCAAAAAGTAGTTCAAGACGGTTTTGTAACCGTAAATAAAAAGCCGTTATTAAAGCCGGGGCACCGGGTTAAAACGGGCGATCATGTAGAGTGCCATATTCCGCGCATAGATTTTACCCAATCTGCAGCTGCAATTGACCCAACGCTCTTGCAGGGTGTTGATGTTGAACTTATTGCCCAAGAGCCTGATTTTTTAATTATTAATAAACCGGCAGGGTTAGTGGTGCATAAGCCTTCACATGCAAGTCGTCAGGTTACGTTAGTTGATTGGCTCATGGCGCAGTATCCAAGTTTGGAAACTATTGGGCAGGCCGAGCGTCCAGGAATTGTTCACCGGCTTGATATGCAGACATCGGGCCTTATGATTATTCCCCGTAGTTCTGCAGCGCATGCGCATTTCACCCAAATGTTTAAAGACAGACTTATTAAAAAAACCTATTTAGCCTTAGTAGAGGGCCATCCAGAAAAAGAGGCCCGTATAGATTATCGCATCATGCGCCACCCAACAGAACGGACCAAGATGACACACAGTAAATCTCAGGGCCGTGAAGCAGCTACAACCTTTCAGGTGCAAGAATATTATAAAGATGCTGCCCTGGTTAAGGCGCTGCCAGAAACGGGGCGTACGCATCAAATCCGTGTGCATTGTCTTGCATGGGGACACCCGATTATTGGTGACGCTGTTTATGGTTCTAAATCTAAGCTTATTGCGCGGCATGCGTTGCATGCGGCAGAATTAAATTTTGAATATGCGGGCAAAAGATATCACTTTTCTGCGCCGTTGCCGGAGGACATGGCCCACGCGCTTGGGGTCTTGCGTACATAAATTATTATTTATAGTTAAATTCAGCCTATTACTCACACCCCGTGCACCCTGAGTGTTCTACGAAAGCACGAAGTGCGAAGTAGAATGTATCGAAGGGGCGAGTGTATGAGTCTAAGTGAATCATGCTAATAAAAGCATCCATATAGAGTCATCCTAAAACAGTGCATTTCGCACCACTTGATTCAGCATCCATCTAAATTTGTATATCAAAGTACCGCTCACACTGAGCGAATGCCGAAGGCAGTAGTCGAATGTGTTGGGAATTGAAAGTTACTTAAATTTTAAAGTTTGCGACTAGCGCGTCGCACGCGCCTCAGGGCTTGTGTGCGCAAGCCCTAAGATCCCGCGCACTCTTGCAGAGAGCTAATCGCCTCAAAACTAGCTCGACGAAGCATTGAAATGCTTGATCTCGCTTCGATCCGGCATGCGCCGGGTTTGACAGTTGAGGCTCACTCGATTTTTATTTATAGTTAAACACATTTAACGCAAAAAAAAGGGCCGAATTTTCAGCCCCTGAATTTTAATCTTCTAAGATTACTTTGGTAATATCATTTTGAGAAGAAACCATTTTAAGGAACTTTTGTTGTTTGTCTAAGAATGGCTGATAATCACGCATATCTTTATTTGGTCTGTTTTTAAACGCTGGTATTTCTTTTTCGCGCCATTCAGCAATAGAGTTATGTGTTTCTTCTTGTACTTTATCAAGAATGAGCATTTCATCTTTTGGCTGGCCCGCGCACTTTGCCGCAATAGCTGCACTAAGCTGGGCATTTAGGCCATATTTCTCTAACTTTGCTTTTAAAATCTCAGCGCTTGGCAACGTGTTGTCGCTTGCGTGTAGCATGTTTGTAAGCGTTAATAAAGATACTGCAAGAATTGCTATTTTTTTCATATAATTTCCTAGGGTAACGATTGATTTCTAGATGCTATTTTAATGATAGTTTTTAAAATATGCTACTAGTTTTAATCTTTACCTAGTAACCCTTTTTTTGTAGTTCTTGAATTGCATCTGGATGATCTACTAAAATTGCTTTGATAATAAAGGGTTTAAGTGTTTGTATTTCACTTGAGATTGTTTCATTTTTTTTATAATTTTTGTAATCTTCAAATTCATACATCTTCTCAGTTTAAAATAATTTTTATGGATTATTCTAAATGATAATTTTAAAATCTGCTAGCATATTTGAAGCTCAAAAAAAAGGGGCTGAATTTTCAGCCCCGATTTTTAAAGTTAATAGATTCTTCGTGGAAAATTTTTATTTTCCATTATCTCTTTGTATTGTATTTCACAATTATATTTACTTTGTCAAAATAAATTAACGCTTTTGCCTGTTCTTCTGGGCGAGATGAGAATAACTCAGTAATCATATTCCTGATTGATGTTTGTTGGAAATCAAAGAGGTCTTGGGCCGGCATGGTGCCTATTTTTTTATTCATATAAACAGTTGTTTCTTCTATAATAACTCTAGCTGCGCAGACAGGGGATATATATCCACGTTCAAATTTTCCCGTTTGGGGATTTTTTACTTTAGGTAGTAGCATCTTAACGATATCAGTTTGATCCAGAAACTCTGGTTTTACAACATTTAATAGGCGTTGCCGTACTGATTCAGCATTGCTAAATTTGACGGTCGGGCCATCTTCAAGTTTATGCGCATTATCCATGGTTTGAGTAACTTGAGTCAAGCAAAGGGCCAAAGAGATAAAGAGCATTCTTAATGTTTTCATATAAATCCTAATGCACTATATGTATATTTAATTACGTATTTGTAATAGTATAGCAAGAGGGCTTATTTTGTCAAAAAGGCTTATTTTTACAGGCTTTTTTTGATTCAGAAAGCTCGGCTCGAATAGATTTTTCTAAGAGTTGGGCAAAATTTATTTTATAATCTTTAATCGTTTCTGGGTGGCCTATAATAACGATATTTTCTGCGTTTTTTGTAGCTGCGCTATTGGTGGGGTTATATGATCCTGTTAGAACAATGGGTTGACTGCATGCGAATTCAAAAATCCAAAATTTATTGTGCATGATATCCGGTAAGCAGGGGTTATGCAGATACACAGGTATCCCTGCTTTGATAAGTTCTGTGACTTTACTGTAATCTTTTTCTGCATGTGAGTTGTCAGCGATTACCGTGATATTAACATCGTGAAGATGCCGTTTTATAATCGCTTGAGCGATATCGCTGTCGGTCATGATAAACGTGGTGATAAGAATGTTATCTTTTGGTTGAGCTTTATCAAGGAGCCCCAATATAGTTTTCTTTATTATTTGGCCATCAAAAAGGGCTTGCGGCGCGGTAATACGCGTAGCGGATTTGGTGGATTCTTGAAAAAATCTGAATGTTTTTAAGATAGACTGAGGGCTTCGCTGGGCATCGAGATATTCAATCAGTGCCGTGGTGCACCCAAGTAGCGAACAGAAAAGTACGACAAAAAGAAGCGATTCAACTATTGGTGCCAATTGGCGCACTATTTTGGGTAACTTCATCAAGCTATTATCAGGTTATTGAGATTTTTTAAGAAAAACTGCGTATACTAAAAGAGTATACACTATTAAAATTTAATAAAGCAGTTCATTATGACGGTTAAAAAAGATCTTTACATGGTTTATGGGGCGCACCCATTAATCGAGCTTCTCAAAGCAAAAAAAAGAAAATTATATTCACTTTATACCACACGCCCAGAGCCAAAACTCTTTCCAAAGGTTCAGCAGCTTTTGCACCCTTCGTGTACCATTCACCATGTTACTAAAGAAGAGCTTACGCGTCGTGCAGGTTCAGACGATCATCAAGGGCTTGTGGGTTATGCCACCGCGCCGCTTGAGATTCGTAAAAAACCTTTCTCCCCAGAAACACACCCATTTCTTGTTATGCTAGATGGCATTCATGATGCACGTAACATAGGGGCTATTATCCGTTCAGCTTATTGCATCGGTGCAGATGGCATTATTGTTACTCAAAAAAATAGTGGCCCACTTAATGGTGCAGCTATAAAAGCATCAGCAGGTCTTGCTGAACATGCAGTTTTGTATGAATCGCCTACAGCTATGACGGCTATTAAAGAGCTTAAAGATGCTGGTTATAACATTTATCTGGCAGCTATTGGTGGTAAATCGGTTAACGAAGTCCACTTTAAGTTGCCGGCAGTTGTGGTTGTTGGTAATGAAGGCTATGGCATTTCTCCTGAAATTCTCAAAGAAGGCACAAAAGTGATGTTACCGCAACGCTCAAAAGATTTATCGTATAACGCTTCTGTTGCTGCGGGAATTCTGCTTTTCATTGTAGCGCAACAATGCGGCAAAATTTAAGCCTAAAAGAATATATTTGATTGAAATTGTTGACTCTACGCCCATAAAAACGCTATGACTTGTATAGGGACAGTGTTTAATTCCTGACAAAAAGGGGTTAGGGGTAGGGACGTGATACGGATAAGGTGGTATGACCAGAAATGGTCAAAGCTCGCTATGCTATATAGCGTAATTTGTTGTGTGGCTGTAAGCGCCATATTTTTGGTATGGTATTACGGTATTTCTGATCGGCTTATTACCACTGTTACCGTTGTTCCCGATTCTCATTTAAATTATGCAACGCGTAAATCTATTGAAGATTTTATCCAAAATTTCTGTCTTAAGAAACCCTTCGACGGAGTTTATGCTGAGCGAGGTCGAAGTGCTCAGGGTGAGCGGCCGGTGCTTGCAAATCTTAAACAAACATTTGCCTGTGTAAAAGATGCGCACGCCGTTCGTAAAAAACGTACGCATATGTACATTAAGTTTGCCGCGCATACGCCCGCAGTTGCGCTCAATAACAGCCATATTATTACGTTGGATGGATTATTAATTGGGGTACAGTTTTATCGATCAGATATTATTATTACCTTGCCGCAGATAGTAGCAGACAATGATATTATTCCGTCAGAGTTGTGCGAGTTGGCACAATGGTCAGTAACAATACCAGAAATCCTGCGTTCGCAAGCTACCATTATCTGGAAAAATCCAACAGAGATACATCTCCTTTTTAAAGAATATCCAAAAAATCCGGTGCTTATAACCACTCAAACAGAGCTATCGCCACAATCGATTGATGCTATTAAAAAAGTTATTGCGTTACCTGATGTTACACAACTTGATGCACGCTTTGATGGCATGTTGGTTGCACGTTTGGAGAAAAAAATTAAAAGTAAAAGGAGGGGGTCATGAAACTGGTAGCTATAGATATTGGAACGACAAAAATTTGCGTGCTTATTGCACAACAAACGGTTGATAATGGTTTTGAAATTATTGGTATTGGCAAAGCAACATCAAAGGGCTTGGCCCGTGGAGTTGTGGTAGATATTCTTTCTGCAGCACATAGCATTAAAACGGCTATAAAAGAGGCTGAGCTCATGGCAGGTTGCAAAGTTGAATCTGCCATAATTGGGATATCGGGGAGCCATATTAATTCGTTTAATTCTCAGGGCATGATTTCGCTAAAACATAAAGATATTCGTGAGCATGATATTAATCAAGTTCTTGCTGTTGCACAATCGGTGCCTCTTGCAGAAGGACAACAGATTTTACATGCTATTCCACAATTTTATACCATCGATACGCACCAGAAAGTTCAAGATCCGTTAGGGATGTTTGGCATGCGTCTTGAAGCACAGGTGCATATGATCACCGGTGCTATCGGTTCAGTGCAAAATTTAATTCGTTGTTGCGAACTTGCGGGTGTTAAGGTTCAAGACATTGTGTTAGAGCCGCTTGCATCTGCGCAGGCAGTTTTAAGTGCAGATGAACGCGAAATGGGTGTAGCTTTGCTTGATATTGGTGGCGGCACATCAGACTTTGCCATTTATCAACATTCTGCAATTAGACACACCAAAGTTTTTCCGTATGCAGGAACACTTTTTACTAACGATATCGCAGTGGTGCTGCGCACAACCAACGCAGATGCTGAACGCATAAAAAAAGAATTTGGCTGCGTGTACCACAGTTATGTTGTGCCCGGACAAGAGATTACTGTTGAGTGTGCACAAGGCGATCAAAATAAAATCGTTTATGAGCAAGAGATATATGAAATTTTAGAGTGCCGCATCACCGAACTTTTAATGTTGGTGCAGCATGAAATTGAACAGTATTATTTTGCAGTTCCAGGCGGTCTTGTTATAACCGGTGGCGGTTCGTTGTTGCATGGGTTGCAAGAGCATGCGCAGCAGCTTTTAAAATTGCCTGTTCGTATCGGCAAGCCGAAAACTGCACATTTTAAAGAATTTTTAGAAAATCCTATGCATGCAACTGGTTATGGATTATTAGTTCACGGTATGAAAAAACTGCATGGTGATGGGCGAACTTCATTTAATGGATCACTATCTCAGAAGGTTCTTTCGCGTATGAAATCATGGATTTTTGATTTCTTTTGATCCGCTGTGCTAAAATTTTTAACATAGTGCAAGCTTTATTTCATACAAAGGAGAATAACTATGATAGATTTCGATCGTGATACCTTTCCCGTATCGCCCCAGGCACGAATAAAAGTTATTGGTGTTGGTGGCGCCGGTGGTAATACCTTAAATTATATGATCGATGGACATGCGTTACATGATATCGATTTTATTGTTACCAATACCGACGCACAAGCATTATCACAATCATACGCAACAACTAAAATTCAATTGGGTACCAAAACAACAAAAGGGCTTGGTTCTGGTGCAAACCCAGATATCGGTAAAAAAGCTGCTGAAGAGGATCTTGCAAAGGTCTTAGAAGTGGCAGAAAATGCTGATGTTGTCTTTTTGACTGGCGGTCTTGGTGGTGGCACCGGCTCTGGCGCATTGCCCGTTATTGCGCGTGCGCTTAAAGACAGAAATATTCTTACTATTGCTGTTGTTACAAAACCGTTTGAGTTTGAAGGTAAACGCCGCAGTGTGATAGCTGAAAAAGCGCTTGAACTTTTGGCAAAAGATGTTGACACTCTTATTGTGGTTCCGAATCAAAAACTTCTTGAATTTAGTGACCGTTCAATTTCATTGGTGCATGCATTTGGCATGGTAAACGAAGTCGTCTATCAATTTGTTCGCAGCATCGCTTCTATTATTTTAAAGCCTGGTTACATTAACGTTGATTTTGCAGATGTTAAAGCGATTATGCAAAACATGGGTATTGCCGTTATGGGTACTGGCAAGGCTGCGGGCAAGGACCGCGCCGAGCTTGCTGCGCTTGATGCAATATCATCACCATTGCTTGAAAATGTAAGTATTGAAGGCGCACGTTCAATATTATTAAATATTACTGCCAGCTCTAAACTTGGATTGCATGAAGTGCATACTGCCGCTTCTATTATTCAAAGCCAAGCGCATAAAGATGCAAGTATTATATTAGGTTCTGTTATTGACGACACCGTGGGCGATGATTTATATGTCACCGTTATTGCTACGGGATTTTCTTGCCCAATTAGTTATGAAAAAGAGCCGGTTCGTGAAGTTTCACCAGCGCCGATTTCTGCGCCGGAACAATATTATGCACAAGCAATTGCACAACAGACCCAGCCGGTGCATGTTGCAGTACCTGTTCAGCATGAACAGCGTCAAAGTGAGCATACGCCGCATTACTCATTAACCCAGCATGAAAAAGCTTCATCGGTGCAACCTTCATATGCTCAGGCGTCTTCTGCTGCTCAAGATGATTTAGAGATTCCGACTCTCTTGCGTAAAATGGTGAGAGAAAAGCAACAGCTTAAAAACTAATTTTTTTTTAGGTTATAATAATAAATAACCCCTGTAAACCAGGGGTTATTTATATCTTGAGTGGATTAAATTTATGCAGTAAAAAATTAAAGGGTCTTTTGTGGTATCGGTTCCTGAAAAAAATCGTGGTGTATAGCTGAAAAAGATGTGCAAAAAATTATAGGATTGATCTCTGTTGCTCGATGCTCTTGGTTATGTTCATGATTTTCATGCGCTATGTAAAAAAGAAATTAAAGACTCTTTGAACTATGTTGGGTTGAGGAATGCAACAATAGGCTCGTCTAATGTAGCATATGAAGTTTTTTGGAAGTATTTTCAACATTTAGAGCCAGTTATGGCAGAAATTGCTCGACGATTGAGTCCGGATGGATAAAAATTAAAAGACTCCGTAAATCCGGGGGCTTTTTTTGGGGTTCTTATGAAAAACTTATTAAAAATTTTTTATGGTTGTATAACAATTGTGGCATTTCATGAACTTTCTGCCCAAGATTTACAACAAGCGGCTCAATTGGCAGAATTTGGAAACTATAACGAATGTATATCTTTATTAGAAAGCCTGCGTGGTAATTTTACCGATCAAATGTTGGGATGGTGGGTAAAAGAAAAAATAAAGCAAGGACATGTCCCCTTGGCAGAGTTTCTTTATAATAATCCTCTTGTATGGGGACCAAGCATACTCCGCGATGCTGAAAATTTTACTGAAAGAATGTATAAAGAACTTATGATAAACAGTTGGCTCCATTGCTTGCGTGCTTTACAAGATGCCGCTTGTTATAGTAACCCTTTTTATTATGCTGATAGTGCGGATGCTATTATTGCAATGCCACTGGTATATGGTTCAGGTATTCTAGCCGAATATAGTAAAGAGAGTGGTCGTAGCTCTGAAATAATTATGGAATTGAGCTGTAAGTGGTTTAGAGAAGCTCAGGGAGTTGCCCTTGAGATTTTAACAACGATAGAACAAGAATCGCGCGGGCGAATATTGTCCCCTGAATGGGTTGTTGGGCATAGTGCGAAAAAATCATTTCCTGGTGTTGATTTATCTCATAAATCCCAATGGCCATACCGGCGCTTGTTTATACTCCAAGCAATAAAAAATGCTTATGGCATGTGTGATGAAACAAAGATCGAATTGCCATTAAACATTTAGATTATCTATTAACCTCTATTTTTGTATACTTAATCCAGTTTTTGTTTTATCTTTGGCAGAGATTTTTTATTAAACATAAGGGTATTGTATGAAAAAATTAGTATTAATGCTGTTTGTTTGCCCATTGCTTGCAATGGGAGGAGAAAACGTAGGGCTTATTGCCAAAAACCAGCTTTTAGTAAAGTATAACGCAGCAGGGCACATTCAAAGCGCTTTGGTAGACAACCAGCCAACTGCCCAGTCTTCCATGGATACACAGGCGCGGCGGTTAACATTAAAAGAACGCTTAGAGGCTTTTCAAAAAAGGGCACAAACAGAATCTACTCGAGAAAGAGAATGCGTAGAATGTTTTACGCTGCGGCCAAGTAGACCTACTGGTTGTGCAACAGATGGCATATTAGGTGCAGGGCTCATCGCTGTCGTTATGCCTCTCTATTGTGCAAGCAATCCTCCAGTGGCAATTGGCCTTGGTGTTACCGGGGCCGTTCTTTGCACGTGCGGCGTTTGTGTGGGTGCTGCGGCAAACAGAATAATAGATGGGCCTTTGTATGATGAAAGTGGTACGTTGCTAAAAGATGCAATCAAGCGCTAATCAAAGCAGAGGAACTTTTTATGAAAAAGTTAGTTGTAGTATTTGTTGTTGGACAATTATTAGCGATGGATGATCGATCGGCTTTGCTTAATAAATCTGATGCTGAAAATTATCTTGCCATTATGCGTCAGCCTAACAATGTTGTGGTTATTCAACGCGGAGAGCAAAAACGATCTAAGCCTTGTATGACCCCTGCTCAAGGTAGGCTCTGCCTTTCCACAGCGTGTGCTGCTGGAGGTTGCATAACAGGTGGAGTAGGTTGTGGTTTTGCTTTTTGTTGTGGAAGTGTGGTAAATATGGTAGCAGCTAAAGCGTGTATTGCAGGTTTTGTTATTGGTGCCGCAGGGTTTGCAGGCTGTTTTGTGAGCGCTCAAGAGACTGATCTTGAAAAAGCGCGTCGCTAAATAGACTTTTTTATGCTTATTGACGTTTTTGCTATATCTTTAGTAGAAGTTTTTTATATTAAGGGAATTCTATGAAAAAAATAGCACTTTTATTTTTGGTTAGTGTTAATTCTTTGGTGGCAATGGATGCAAAATTAAGATTTATAATCAAGCAACCTGAACGTTTACAAGAGATGTTTAAAGAGAAAAGCCAAGCTTTAAATTACCATTATAATAGGTTCACTGATGCAGCAAGTATTCAAGGGTCACCTGCTAGCGCTTGCGCAGACTGTCTGACATGCTGTTGTGTTGGTTGTAGCGCATCAGCTGGAACCGCGGCTCTTGTGCTTACCTCTATTGCAAATGATGGTAACCCCACTGTTATAGCTCTTGCACTTGGGTGTGCTACATGGAGTGGAATGAGCTATTTGTTTGCAGAGAAATTATCTCATGATAAAAATAAAAAAAAACGAGATTAAAAAATTATAAGCCCTCGCGAAAATCGGGGTTTTTTTTCTATTATTGGCGATGGATGATCAGCAATCTTTAGTTAGTCGTGAAACTGCTGCTGTTGGATATCAAGCAATTACGCAGCAATACAAATAATGTTCAAGCTACTACACAACGCTGTACTTACTGTCAGAGAGAGCTTTGTTCGCTTTGTTGTAATGGGTCAGTTGAAAATAAAATAAGAGATTGTAAAGTATTTTCTGGTTTTGCGTTGCTTTTCGGCGGCGTTATTGTCTGTTATGGGGCTCTTATTGGTGCGCCATTGGCCACGCCGACGATTCTTGGCGGCTTCATCGGTGTAGGTGGTGGTGGTTCATCATGTCTTGCACTTCGCTTGACAGAAAAAAATATGATTTCAATAATCAATAAGATTGATTGACTGTGGCAATGTGTTGGCCCATTTTAACCGATGTCTCTTTGCCAGCAGCAGAGTTGCGTAAAATCTCTGGTGCTACGGTGATGGTGCCAGCTTCAAAGAGTATCACGATAGTAGACCCGCCAAAGGTAAAATAGCCAATTTCGTCGCCCTGGGCAACTTGTTTTTCTGGTGTATACGTTTCTTTGATAGCGCCTACAAAAAGTGCGCCGACAGGAATAAGAGCTACCGTAGATACGGTGTCAGAGTTAAACATGATTAAATGACGTTCGTTAATTTGTAATGGTTGAATGCCGCTTGCGTATACAAGTGGATGCACTGATTCGTATGTGCCATGAATTACTTTTGGTGCAGATGGTTTTCCAGAAAGTGGAAAGTGTATTCTATGGTAATCCCACGGTGCAAGCCGCACAATAATAGCCGTGCCGCCTTCAAATTCTTTGGCGAGCACTTTATTTTTTAAGAATTTTTCAAGGTTAAAGGTGGTACCTTTTATGGGAAAGTTATCTGACTGGCCGATATTTTCAATAACCAAAATTTCGCCATCTGCTGGTGAAATAACTGCGTTTTTTTCTTTGCTTATTGGTCGTGCTTCTGGCTTGAGCTTGCGCTTGAAAAAATCATTAAATGTTTTAAAACTTGATAACGGGTCTTGAATTTCGTCGGTATTAAGAGAATATTTTTTGATAAAAGCTGGGATATGCAATGTACTTATGCGTGAATTTGCATACATGCCGCTCAAAACACTGGGCCATTTAGAGCTGGTAAGCATAGCGTGTAAAGGTTTGCTAAACCATTTATTGTAAACAATAGATACGCTTTTTTCTTGATCAGCGGTAAACTGTGTATGAGCTTCTAGTGTTTGGTTGCTGATAGATAATCCAGCACCCATAACAAACCAAAAGGACGAAAATAGTATTATTTTCTGTTTCATATTATAACTTTTTATTTTTTTTTAAGGTGTTTTATACTTTTATTATACTAATTTTTATCTAAAAATGTCAAATTGAACTTTTTAATATGGGGTTGATTTTTGTAATGATAACATCTGAAAAGCGGCATTCTGTCTATTTTGGTGAAAGTTTAACGGGGTACAAAAAAAACTCTTTGAATGGCTTAAGTCAAGAGGAAATAAAGCAGCTACCTGGGTTTAAGGAATTTTGTGTTCAAAATAGGTGTAATAACCTTATTATTTTGAACCAAGTTCATGGTGTTGCTGGTTATGTTGTTACTCAAGAAATCGATGTGCAATTAAAACCGTATAGTGTTGATGGAGATTATATAATAACTACTTTGCCGCATGTGGCCATTGCAGTTGAAACGGCAGACTGTGTGCCATTAGTATTAGTTGATACGGTTAAGCGCTGTTGCGCGATTGTGCATGCTGGCTGGCGAGGTACTGTTGGCGGGGTGGTAACTGCCGCGGTGCAGGATATGCTTAATCTTGGTGGTTCTATAAAAAATATACATGCTTATTTTGGCCCATCGGCACGGGCATGTTGTTATGAAGTTACAGAAGATTTTTTTCTTAATTTTAAAGACAAAAAGAGCTTTTCTATGAAAAAAAATGGAAAGATCTTTTTTGATAACACGGCTTATTTGGTTGAGCAATTACGCTCTTTGGGAATACCATCAGAAAATATAAGTCTTGAAAATGCCACTTGCACGATATGCTCGCAAATGTATTGTTCGTTTCGAAGACAGGGGGCATTAAATTTGCGGCAAATGAGCATTATAACGCTTCTTGAAAAATAAAAATGTATACTATATCTTAGTTAAAAGTTTATATTTTTAAGAAAGGAAAATTATGGTTAAAAAAATAGTATCACTTTTTGTTGTAGCGAGTATTGTCTCTTTGCATGCCGCTGAGCTTACACCTGACGAAGCCTTAAAGCGTGAAGAATGGCTTACGAGAACTTTTTCAAATATGAGAAGAGTAACAGACGATTTATATGTTACTAAGGGAGAAAAAGGGGAAGATGTGTATTATCAGGAAGTGCCGGTCCCCCAACATAAAGGCCAGGTATATCACCAAAGATTTGAACGTGTTGTTAATCTTACACCTGAGCAAAAAGCGGATATCGAAGCGGCTTTAAAACAATCTTAATCGTAGATTTTTGTTAGTTTTAAATCAGGATACATAATGGTTAAAAAAATAGTAGCACTTTTAGTTGTAGCGAGCATGTTTTCTTTGCAAACTAATATTAATGCTGGATCGGTTCAAAGTTCTGCCAAAAATGATTCCAGAAAGACTCAGATTGGCAATGACTTGGCTGTCGACCCTGAGGGTAAATTGTATAAAATAGATTATGGTGAACTTGAACCTTCTGCCGATGGTATCGTGAACCAGGTGCTTATCATAAAACATACGTCTATTAGTGAACCTACTGCTGACCAAAGAGCTCAAGCTGATAACTTTTTTGCTCAGCAAGCTGCAGCTCACCCTGATGCATACAAAAGAACGAGGGGGCCTCTGCAAGAGACACTCGAATTAGATCTTCTCGAACCTCGTGAATCTGGAAAAATTCAGCCATTTATAGAAACGATAATTGTGCCAACAAAACCTTCTTCCGAGCAAAAAACGACCATTAAAAAGCTTGATTTTTCTCCAGGTTCTCCAAATAAGTCAATGCCTGAATATAGTGAATTGTTTGGTTGGTTAGTGTGTTGTTTTGCTCGCGAGAATAAAGATGTTCAATAATTAGAATGTTTTGGTTTTTTAAAAAAGGGGTAAAGATGGTTAAGGAAATAGTAGCACTTTTAGTTATAGCGAGCATTGTTTCTTTGCAGGCTCTAGATGAAAAAATTACAGTCTATTCTGGTTCAAACCGAGTTATTACCCAGGAGCCATCGTGCCTAGATGAACGTATTGTGCAATTTACGCATACTGAATCTGTAAATAGATGTTGTAGGGGTTTAGATAGAATTTGTGTTTTAGATACAGGATTTGAGTGTTACCATGCATCCTGTGCAGGGTGTGGAATAGTTCCAACTATTGCTGGAGCAGCAGGGCTTGGGGTTTCGGCGGCAAAATCGATCCCTTGGGCCATAGGAGTATCTGCTCCTATTGCATGTTGTGGTTTATCTACATTGGTGACGCTCTATCTTTATCGTACGTGGTGGGAATCAGAAAAAGACAAAAATTGAGCCGCATTGCTTGTGAATAATTTTAATGGTCGTGAACTGACAATCGTTGCGCTCAAATCAATTACCCTTTACACTTAAAAGATATAAAAAGAGTATTGGATTAAATTAAGCCCGCTCAAATGGATTTCTAGCCGACCGCATGGATTCGACGTTGCTCACCACGAGCGGCGGCGGGCAGGCGACTCGACGGAGTTTATCCTGAACAAAGTTGAAGGACCGCCACGAGCGGTGGCAAAATAAGTTAATAGTAAGGCTACCTATGATTTTAGATATTATTGGAAAACTGTTTGGTACTAACAATAGCCGTGTCCTTAAAAAGATGCAGTCTCTTGTGATTCGTATTAATTATCTTGAGGCTGAGATTCAGGCATTAACTGACGAGCAGCTTTCTGCCAAAACTAATGAATTTAGGCAGCAGATTTTGAATGGAAAAACGCTTGATGATATCTTGCCAGAAGCTTTTGCTGTGGTTCGTGAAACTTCACGCCGCTTTCTTGGCCAACGCCATTATGACGTTCAGCTTCTTGGTGGTATCGCTTTACATCAAGGCAAAATTGCTGAGATGAAAACCGGTGAGGGTAAAACTCTTACTGCAACATTGGCATTATATTTAAATGCTCTTGAAGGTAAAGGTGCGCACTTAGTAACCGTTAACGATTATTTAGCTCGACGCGATGCGCAGTGGATGGCTCCTGTTTTTACGCATCTTGGGCTTACCGTTGGTGTTTTACAACATGATTTGAGTGATTCTGAGCGTAAAAATGTTTATGAAAGTGATATCGTATACGCCACGAATAACGAACTTGGTTTTGATTATTTACGCGATAACATGAAATTTCGTTTAGAAGATTATGTTCAACGCGATCTTCATTATGCCATTGTTGATGAAGTCGATTCTATTTTGATCGATGAAGCACGTACGCCATTAATTATTTCTGGTTCATCTGATGATGCTACCCAGATGTATGCGCGCGTCAATGCAATTATTCCGTTGCTGGTTGCAAAAATAGACTATGAAGTCGATGAAAAAAATAGAACCGTTCAGTTAACCGAAAGTGGTAACGATAAAGTTGAGGCAGCGTTACATGTTGAAAATATGTACGACCTTGCAAACATTAAAGTCTTGCACCATATCGGTCAAGCGCTGCGTGCGCATACGCTCTTTAAACGGGACGTTGATTATGTTGTGCGTGATAACCAAGTTTTAATTGTTGACGAGTTTACCGGACGAATACTTTCTGGTCGTCGTTACAGTGACGGGTTACACCAAGCAATTGAAGCAAAAGAGGGTGTGCCAGTTCAGCGTGAAAGCCAAACGGTTGCATCGATTACGTTGCAAAATTATTTTAGATTATACAAAAAACTTTCTGGTATGACCGGTACAGCAAATACCGAGGCTGAAGAGTTTCATAAAATTTACAATCTTGCAGTGGTAAGTATTCCTACGCATAGAATGATGATTCGTGATGATAAACCGGATTTACTCTTTTTATCACGCGACGCAAAAGAACGTGCAATTGCTAGTGATATTGTTGAACGACATGCAAAAGGGCAGCCGGTTTTAATTGGTACTGTCTCTGTTGAAAGTTCAGAACGCTTAAGCATGGTCTTACGTTCACGTACTATTCCGCACGAAGTTCTTAATGCAAAAAACCATGCACGCGAGGCAGAAATTGTTGCGCATGCTGGTGAAAAAGGCAAAATAACGATCGCTACTAATATGGCCGGTCGTGGAACTGACATTAAATTAACACAAGAGTCACTTGATGCTGGTGGTCTTTATATTTTGGGCACCGAACGTCACGAAAGTCGCCGTATTGATAACCAGTTACGTGGTCGTTCTGGTAGACAGGGTGACCCGGGTGAATCACGTTTTTACTTAAGTCCAGATGACAATTTAATTAGAATCTTTGGTGGCGAAACCTTTAAAAAACGTTTGCAATTTGCCGGTATGACAGAAGACGAATCTATCGAATCTAAGTTCTTTACTAAAAATATTGAACGGATGCAGGAACGTGTTGAACGTGACAACTTTGAGATTCGTAAAAATCTTTTAGAATATGATGACGTTCTTAATCAGCAACGAACCGTTATTTATGCATATCGTCGCATGGTTCTTGAAGGCCAAGCGCAGATTTTTGAACTCGTGCGTGACTTAATGGTCGACGCGGTCCAAGACATGATGCGTTTTTATGCACAACGTAGAGTCTTAACCCAAGAAGGTTTTGAGTCATTATTACAAGCACTTGCCTTGATGATGAATATCAAAATTGAACAGTTGCATGAAAAGAATTTTTCTTTTTCTAATACAGAAAAGTTAACGCAAGATCTTACCGATTATCTTTTATTGGAATACGATTTGTATATTGAAGGTCGTGACCGCAGCATGTTACAAGAGGCTCAAAAATGGCTCATGTTGAATGCGATTGACCAGGCATGGAAACAGCATATGCTTAATTTAGATCATCTCAAGGAAGGCATTGGCTTGCGTGGAATGGGTCAGAAGAATCCATTGATCGAATATAAAAAAGAGGCATATAATCTTTTTGAAGAGATGATGCGTTCTATTCGTTTTGAGATCATTCACCATATTTACCATCTTAATATGAACAGATTTGATCGTCAGGAATTCGAGCGTGAACGTGAACGTGAGCTTGAAGATGTGCAGATGTCAGGTGGTTCAGAGTCTGACATTACTAAAACGCCTACACAGGTTATTCGTTCAGAAGCGGTTGTTGGCAGAAATGACGATTGTCCTTGTGGCTCTGGCAAGAAATTCAAAAAGTGCCACGGCAAGTAATTTCACTTTTAACAGATATTTATAATTTTAAGAAGGCCCCAGTTATTAAAAAAATTAACTGGGGCTTTTTATTTACTGAATGCTTGATGTAATTGTAGCAACTAATTGTTCTTTTTGTGTTTTATCTTGTCCTGCAGATTTTTTAATATCCAGATTAAGATCTTCGAGTAATGCATCTGCTTTAGATTTTTTAAGTTTAGGAGGCATTAATTTTATTGCATCAAATCTTTTTTCAAATTCGATTAAGCTTGCGCTTTTAGATGCAGTAGTTTGTGTTCTAGTTTTTAATTTAGCGGCTGTTATATCTGCAGGATTTATTCCAGCAGGTTGTGGTTTTGCCGGTTCTTTTTTTGGTGCTGGTTTTGCTACAGTAGCCGCGCCTTCTTGTAATATCTCTTTGGGAGTTTTAAGTTTGCCAATCCCTGTTTGCAGTGCTGGTGGAGGTGGCGGAGGCGGTGGCACAGCACCCGAAGTTGGCATTGGCGGAGGAGGTGGCGGCGGCGGAGTGCCTGTTGGTGTTGTGGTCTCAGGTTCCGTAATAGTCTTTTTAGGCGCCTTGATATCTTTGAGTAACTGCTGAGTTTCTTTTATTGCATTATCTAGTTGTTGTATAATCTGCGCTTTGTTATCAAAGTCGAAATCTCTGATATCGTTAAATTCATTGTAGGTTTTTAAAAGCTTTGTAACATCTTTTTCAATTTGAGAAATGTCCCCTATGTCCGCATTAACAATCTCTTCCCCAAAATCCGCAATTGCTTTTTCGTGTACTGCAAGCATTTCATTCAGAAAATCAATACGTCTTTTTTTGAGGCCTATTTCTGCTGCCGTGGCCGGTTTAGTAACGGTTGTTTTTTTTGGCTCTGTCTTTTTCTTTGGTGGTGTGGCTGCAGAAGAAGGGGCTGGCGGCGCAGCGGGTGCAAGTGGCGCCATTGGTGGAGGCGGTGGCGGTGGAGCGCCAATTGTCCCAGGTTCGTGAGTTGTCGAGCCTTTTTTTACCTCAGCAAGCGTATTTTTTGAAAATACACTTAATGCGGTAAAGAGTAAAAGTAGATTAGCCATGTATAGTACCTTTTTTTGAGTCCATAGCTGTAGTCTAAAAAAAACGCTCTTTTAAAGTCAATTCTTATAAAAAGATAAAAATTATTGACTAATATGAAAATAATTTTATAACCTGAAATAGGAAAAAGATACATATAGAGGCAATAGTATGAAAAAATTTTTTTTAGGACCACTACTTATTTTTTATGTGTCTTTAATAGCTATGCAAAATGACACGGGCCAAAACAATACTCATAATAACTCTAACGTTGATGAGCTCTTGGCGGGTTTTGATTGGAACAGTATTGAGCTTTTTACTCAAGCTACTTTCCAAGAGATCAAAGAGCGTGGATCATTTAAGTTGGCTGTTATAGAGACTAACGATAAAATGTTACAATCTATAAAGACATTTTATTCTGCTCAAGAGTTTGCAAAGCACATACTTACAACAAGTGATCCATCTAGTAACCCTGAAAATAGGCAGTATATTATAGGATTGACTCGTATAGATTATCTAAAAAACGAAGGCACATTTTGTAATCCAAAATATTATGACCCATCAGAACCATTTCTGTTTATGTACGAAACATTATCTTTTAATGATTTAACTAATCGGATGTTTCTTCATTATGCACGGGCCTGTAGTGAAATAGCAGATTGGCATAATAAAGAGTCTATTAAAGCACAGTTTAGGCAAGCAGCGTATACCGCCTTGCAACAGGTATCAGAAAGCAAGGAAATAAATGCGCTCGAAGAGCAAGATTTATGTGCATTTCTGGCAGAATTGCACGCACAAGACGTACCATCTTCATTTAAAGATTTTAGCGCAGTTGAAAAATATTCTAAACGAATTTTAGATTTAAAATCTGCAGTAAGTGATTATTTAAAGAGCAACAAAGCGGCTGATACAACACATGTTTTCGATGTCGATGAACCAACAACTTTTGCCCATATAATGCTGGGCAAGATATATTCTGTTGGTGGCGATGGTGTAGCACAAGATCGTCCAAAAGCATATGCACAGATACAAGAAGTTATTAAAAACCCCTATAGTTCAAATTATCTTCATAATGAGGCAATCTTAGCTCAAGCTTGTTTGTTGTGCGGCGATATATCGGGCTTGCCGGTTCCTGTTTGGATGCGTTTAAAAAAAATTCGTGAACGAAGTATACGGCGTGATTTGCGTACTATTTCACAAAATAACCCAAGTGCGCAACAAGAGTCAGAAGCCCGGCGCATACTTGATGAAATGTTTAGCAGTAACCATTAAATTTTATTCAAAGTACTCATGGAAACATACCGGTAAATCTTGATAATTAACTGTTGCAGTGATATCAGAAAAATCTAATCCGCAATACGTATCCCAATACAGAACAACTTTATCAGTAAGCATTCCCGCATGTGCATCAGCAATAAGTGCCGCAGCAGCTTTTGCCGTATAGGTTGGGTCAAGGTTTATGCCAGCGTGTTTTTTGAATAATGCCTGTGCTTGTTGGCCCTCTGCTGTTGGCATGCCATAATTATTGCCGGAAAATTCAAAGCGAATGGTTACACGGTCCTGAGGAAAGGCACGCAGCGGTACTGAGGTATCTTTTTCATGTAAAAATTGGTTTGTTTGGGTATAAAGATCCTCAAGCTCTTTCAGATACGCAGCATTGCTTTCATGCGGTTCAGTAGCAACGGCAATAATATGCGTTTTGATGTGAGCAAGCTCAAAGCCAAGGGCTAAGCCCGCAACCGTGCCACAACTTCCTGTTGCTACATAGATATAATCGGGCAAGGTAATCTGTTTATGAAGAATTTGTTGTTTGAGTTCACATGCAGCATTTACAAAGCCGAGTACACCGATCGGGCATGAGCCGCCTGTGGGAATAATATAGGGATATGTGCCCTTGCTTTGATACTTTTGCATCCACTGGGCAAAGGCGCCAATTTTGCGCGTATCATTATCAGGAAAGTATAAAAGATCAGCATGTGCATTTTTTGCGAGTAATAAATTTTGTTGCACAACATGCGAATTAATTTGCGGTTTTAAAAGATTAGCGCACTGCATACCAAGCTGATTGGCGTATACTGCCGTTGCAAGTGCATGGTTTGAGCCAGCGCAACCAAAGGTAATAACTTCTTGCGCGCCGCATGCTCGTGCATCTGGTAATAAAAATTCTAGCTTTCTTACTTTGTTGCCGCCGTATAATTTTTGACCATCGGTTAACGTGCCAGTTAAATCATCACGTTTAATATATAATGCGCCGCACGGGTTATGAAGTTGTGAATTCAGTTCTGTAAGTTCCTGCACAGGGGTGGGCAGATCTGCAAAAGATATATACGATACCTTGTTTGCAAGCTCAGGAAAGTGTTGAAAAAGGGGTAAATTTTCTGCACCAAGAGAAATAATTGAGTAGCCAGATCGCGATGTGACGCCCAGATGATTTAATTCCTGCACAAATGGTATGTGTTCATTAAGGGTAATACCAAGAGCGTCGATAATTTTTTTTGGTAGGGGCGCTAATGCGTGAGCATTCGTTAAGAAAACTATGGCACTTAACCCGATAAACTTTTTCATGTATGCCCTTTATGGTATTAAAGTATTTTACAAGAAGATACTACATAATGATGTGTATAGAAAGTTATATTTTTATGTATAAACCGGTCTTGTAAGGCGGTGATAGTTTATTTTTTTGCTGTTTCCCGGGTCATCTTGGTAAAAGGCGTACTCAACATCTACTTTTTGTTTTTTGCCAGTAATGGTATCTACAATTGTTCCGGGAAGAACCAGTTCTAGCTTGTTATCTGGTCGAGGAATTCGTATCCCATACAGTTGGATATAATTGTCGACAACTTTAGCAAACGTGTGATTATCAATAGTAGATGGAGAATATTTTTTTAGAAGCTCCTCACGTGATTTGGTAAACCATACCTCTACCCGAGGGTGATATTGTAGCTGTTTTATAATCCTTCTTTTTCTTTTTTTCACCGTTTGGGTGTCATCTTTAAATGAAAGTATAATTCTTTTATGGTGCATCGGATCTTCTATAAAAATTTCACCCGTTTTAAAATTTATATCTTTTACAAAACTGCCATCATCGGGTCTATAGGTAGTATCAATGTCACGAATGAGTTCGTGCTTGAATGCTTCTGGTTCCTCATGAATTTCCGGCTCTTGTTCAAATTCATGGGCTTCTGAGGTTGTTTTGTTGGCAGGCACTTCATTTTTTAATGCTAGGGAAGATGTTGAGGGCGATGCTATTTCCGGAGCAACTTTTGTTGATGGTATCTTTTTAGGTGATCTTATTTTTGAACGCTTTTCTTTTTCCTCTTCTTCTATAAGTTCTTGGTGTTGTTCCTCTAGGATTTTTGAGTATAACTCTTCGGTCCATTTACTTTTTAAACGACTTCTTTGTAGTGCTTTGAGTGCTTGATTGAGATCTTTTTTACCATAGATGCCTTCGCCATAGATGAGCGCTATTAGTGCATCACTATCTTGTGAGGTATCTGCAAGAACAGCAGTAAAGCATTCTTCTGCTTTAGTTTTATTTTTTTCTAAGCCATAAAAACCATATTTATGGCCGAGCCCGAGCTTAAAAAGGATTTGTGGGTTTTTCGTAGCGTGTAATTTATTCAAGATATCTTTAATTTTTTGTTGATCTTCAATAAGTTCCGGGCTTTCTAGCCAAATTTTCCAAATTCCAAATAGGGCCACATCATCATGTGGGGATGCTTTTAAGCCTTTCTCAAAAAGCGCTAACGCCTTAGGAAGATCTTTTGATTTATTCCTCTCATGCGAATAGAGTAGCCCTTCAAGAACGTATTTAGGCGCTAAAAAATACGGATTTGTAACTAATGTTAAGTTTTCTTTTACCTCATCAAATCTTTCCTGATCATAATAATAATAACAAAGCCTAAAGGCCGCTTTTTCATTTCTGCTATTTGCCACAGCCTCTTTAAGATATGTTTCTGCCAGCTGAATTTTTTCTGGTTCATGCGAAAAGCGGAAAAGATAAAGATTAGCAAGTTGAACTTTTGTTTCTTCTCTGTCAGGTTTGATTCTGAGAGCTGCTAAATAATATTTTTTAGCATTTTGATAATCACTTTTGTCTTCATAATATTGTGCAAGGGTTATTGCAGCATATTCTGAATTTTCGCTTACTTGCTTTTCTAGGATGCCAAGCCCTTCATTAAGACGCTGCTGATCATTTTTATAATGAGTTATGTAAATCTTTGCCAATTCAGATTGTGCAATTTTTGGGTTTTCTAAAGCAATAATATCATATAGTTTTCTATGGGTTTCATACCATTTAAGAGCTTTTTTATAATAATCAACTGCGTAATCAAAATTCATTGGCGTTCCAAAGCCTTGGCTATAGTACCTTCCCATTTTAATAAATGAGGGCCCATAATTCTTATCTGCAGCTTGTTTCATCTTTGAGAATGCCAATTTTGGAATCGGTGTATTTGTGGAGCTTAACGTGCCATATTCATAGGTGCACGCAAGTGAATAACCTGCTTCAGGGTCTTGGGCAGAAAGCAGAGCTAACTGTTTGAAGCCTTCTTTTTTTTCTTCTTCGTTTCCTTTTTCTAAAAGATTTACCGCATTTTCAATAGTTTGTTTGTTTGGACCAAAGGGCAGCTCCATAGCAAAAGCTGGAAAGTTTAAACTTATTGCCAATAAGATAGAGCGATATTTCATGATATAATCTCTTTAATGTTTTAAAGCATATAATTAAGTTTATAAAATAATAATTATTAATTACAAGGTTACATTTAAAAGATTTTATTGCTAGCTTATTGACCTAAAAGACGTTTTTTTCTAAGCTCTTGGTATTGTTTTTTTAAAAAAGGAAATTTATGAGAAAAAATATCGTTATATTTTTTATTTTACTTTTGTTTGTAGGGCCGCATGTATATGCTCATAAGCATGCTTCAAGTTCTGAAAATTATGTGAACTTCGAATATCTTAAAGATGCGGTAGTGGACTCTTATAATCATGCTTTGGTATGGTACAATGAGCATTCAACACTGGTACGGGTATTAGCAGTTTTAGGTGTAAGTTATTATGTATATAAAAAGTATTGCCCTGTGGCAAGCCGTTGTAAAGAATGTTTGCAAGATTCAAAAAATATATAAAAAAAGATATGGAGTAAAAATATGAAAAAATTAATTATAATAGGCATCTTGGCTGTTACTATGTTGACAGCATCTGAAGCTAATTGGATGATTGTGGTTGATGGGAAAGCCAGACCAGAAGATGAGTTTCTGAATTCATTATTACGTAGTTCTATGGTGCATCCAGACCACAATGCATTCCGTTTTGAGCTTCAAGCTGTTAAGAACAGATATGGTATAAGTGTTACATTCCCTAGGGGTTCGCTGTCACAATTGCACAGTAGGTATGTACAAGAAAAAAAACCTCATAAAGTTATTCAAAAAGATACAGACCCGGAAATTCCATTTAACATTGATGTTGAAGATAATATGGTTTATCCAGCTGAAAGTTCAGAAAGAAGAAAACATCTTAGGGATACAGCTGTATATTTTCTTAATCCAGAAAAGGGTTGTTTTAGGCCGTTTACGCAAGCAGAGCATATGCATTGTAAACGTGCAGCTCAGCAATTGAATCTTAGTGTAGGTAAAGTTGAAAATATGTGCACCGCTATAATGCTAGCGCGTCATACAACAGCGGCTGAAGCTAGCAATTATTTAAGTGAAAAATTATCGCCGGTAGCGCTAAGGGCATTAGCCGCAAGAACTGAAAATGAACGGTTTCATGTACTTGGGGTTGATAAAGCGCGCATGAAGAAAGATAAGTTGAAACAACAAGCATTACATTTAACAGATTTGCGTGATGATGTTTCAGTTCAGCCACGCAAGGGCTTTAAGCCAAGGTATTCTTTAGAAGAAATCCTTGAGCAAGAAGAAGAGCATGATCGTGAAATACGTGAAGAAGAAAATTTAAAATCTGATCTCTCCCAGAGAATGGCACTGGCATCAGCTTTCATGCAAGGGGAAATTGGGATCTCTGATGAAACTACACAAATATTAGCACTTATCCAAGCAGGAGAATTAGGTGATTGTGTAGTGTAAAGATCTTGGTAGAAAATCAAATTACTTTATCATGAATCAGCGTCTTTTGTGCGATTCGTTCAAATAACGGCGCAGCAACAGACGATGCATAAAGATCATGGCGTGCAGCCTCTTTAACAAAGGTGACTATAACTCGTTTATAGTCACCTTTTTCTATAATGCCGGTAAACGTGTATATATTTTTGAGTGGGGAATAGTGGCCAGTTTCATCAAGCAGGCGCGCTGTCCCTGTTTTGCCTAAAACGTTAACCCCCGGAATCACTGCAGCATGTGCGGTGCCCTGGTTACACGTTTTTTCTAAGATAGTGCGCATTTTTTGTATAGTATCCGGGCTATATAAAAGAGGGTGCCCCATTTCGCAAAAGTTTGGCACAATCAGTTTAGGTGTGGGTAAATAGCCCCCATTTGCAAAGATACTAAATGCTCGAGCAAGTTGTAACAATGTTGCTCGAATTTCATAACCAAAAGATAGTGAATTAAGTGATGCCTTGGACCAGGTTGATGGGTGAGTAACATGGCCGCGCTGTTGGCCGGGAAAGTTAAGTCCGGTAAGTTGCCCAAATCCACAACGTCGGTAATGGTCATAAAGTTTTGTTCCAACTTTTTGAGCTACTTTTGCCGTACCGATATTATTTGAATATTCGATTACTTGTGAAAAGGTTAGTTCCCCGTGTTCTTTCCAGGTGCTAAATTTCATGCCATTAACATACCCAATTTTTCTATTTTCGCAGTCAATAATATCTTCCGGTTCAAATAGTTTTTCTTCAAGGGCAGACAGCGCTAAAAATGTTTTCATAACAGAACCAAGCTCGTACGTTTCAGTTACAACACGATTTTTTAGAAGACTCAGATCCAGAACCTCTTTACTGTTAGGGTCAATATCAGGAATAGACGCCATGGCATAAATATAGCCCGTGTTTGGGTCCATAATAATTACTGCGCCTTCTTGTGCGTCAAACTTTTCTATTGTTTCTTGCAGTTCTTGATATGCAAGAAATTGTAATGTGCTATCAATGGTTACGGTCAGTGGGCTGCCTGTTGCCCCTTGTGTGATAGTTTTTTTATTAAAATAGTATCTGCCAGAACGTGCATCTTTTTCTATCTGTACCGTAGTTGGTGTTCCAGCAAGCTGTTCGTTATAGAGCAACTCGAGTCCGCTGATGCCTTGGTTGTCGATATCAGTTTTGCCTAGTATTGTTCCTAAGCAGTTTATGGGGTAATAGCGCCCGGGCTCTTCAAGAATGTGGATATCTTCTATAGGGTTTTGAGTGAGTCGCTCGAGTTCTTCAGCAGAGATATTACGTGCAACATAGATAAAATGTGCATCAGGGTTTTTGGTTAGTCGTGCAAGTGCTGCTGGATAATTGTGTGATAAAAATGTTATGACCGCAGTTTTATTTTTAAGATTATTGGGTGTGGTAAAAATACTAATAATTGAGTTTTCTGTTGCGATAAGTTTGTTTTTAACATCATAAATTGCTGCGCGAATCGGGGTTATTTTGGTAGTAAGATGATATTGTTGCTGCCCTAGGGATGAAAAAAATGAGTTTTTTCTTATTTGTAAGAAATATAAATGCGCTAAAATTGCTATAAAGAGCGATAAAAAAACAAAGGCTATTGTGGTGAGTCGCAATTTAAAGATAGTATTCATAATGAGCCGCCATGGATGGTGCGAAACGCACTGTTTTGACGCAGTTTATCCTGAGCGAAGTCGAAGGGCTCACCACGAGCGGCCCTAAATACGCTCATTCTGATGCTTCGACTAACGTTCAGCAGTAAATGCTCGCTCATCCTGAGCTCGTCGAAGGGTTAGCGATTGGTAATTCTTTGATATCAGAAATACGGGCCTTTTTCATCTGTAATTCTTGTGTAGCATATGTTTTTAATTTCTGGGCCTCTTGAGCTTGAAGAAGTTCATGCGTAAGATCTTTTTTTCTTTTTTGTAATTCTTGAAAGGTACGTTCAGAATCTTGAAAAGCGTACGTTGATTTAATAATGATGCTTTGGGTATAGATATAAAAAAATATCAGCAATAGCTGTATTGTTACAAAGCCAGAGATAACTAATTTTTTTGAAAACATGAAATGCCCTTATCTTTTCATAAACGAGCTTATCATGAATATTTTTTTGAAAGCAAATGTTTTATTTACTTAAGCGGCTTCTTAAGTTTTTTCGCTTCAATTTGTAATGCTTGAATAATTTGTTCAGCATAACGCTTTTCTTGCTCTAGCAAGTCGGCTTTGTTTCTATGAACAGATATATGTTCACCATATTCACTAGCTAGCATAGTATATAAACGCTTATTATCATGTGCGCGGATAAGTGAGGCGACTATGGTGCCGTCATCTTTTGTAATTTTTAGTTTAACTTCTTCCAATTTTTCGGTAGCTGTTTCTTCTTGCGCTATTCCTGTAGAAAGGATAATGTGTGTTGCAAAAAATATGATTGATAAGAGTATTTTTTTCATAAAGTCCCACTTTTTTTGGTTTCAAAATATAATTATATATAATTTTATATAATTATGAAACAAGGCCAGTTTTTTTATAACATATGGCTAAAATCGCTAAAATTCTTGGTTCATACCAAAATGGATACGTGATGCAGGTTCGCCTGAGCGTTTACGACGGTCAAGCTTGAAGCCAACGTCAACACGAACCGGTGTAGGCTGCGTAACACGTATACCAAAGCCGATTGCGTGTCTGAAATCGAACTTATTGTTGGTAAGATACGGTTCTGCAATTGCCGGATTTGGGGTGTCCCACCCAGCGCCGCCATCATAAAAGAGTACGCCTTTAATCGATTGGTCAGCTGTAACGGGAAATAAAAGTTCTGCGTTAACCACAAATGCCTTTTTACCGCCTAATGAGTTGCCAAAAATTTGTGGTCCAATTTGGCCAAATTCAAAGCCACGTACCGTTGCAGGGCCACCGATATGGAATAGTTCTTTATACGGAACCGTGCAGCCCTGGAAGATATGTGTTAAACCTAAAAAGCCATGTAATTTTAAAATAAGATCATATTCATTGATGAGCGGTGTGAGCCACTGTGCATCAACTTCAAGTTTAACAAAGCCAAAATCATTTCTATGGTGTGGAATACCAAAGCGTGTTGAAGCGAGCCATTGGTAACCCCGTGATGGAAATACCGGGTTGTTTCTAAAGTCTTGCGTTAATGACATATTGAGCCAAACAAGGTTGCCAGAAACAAAAAGATTATCTAACACATTTTGAAAGACTTGATTTGCATTTGGGCCGCCGCCAAGAATTGCTGATTGAATATGGTTATAACGTATTTTTTGACCGCCGGCCTCTATTTGTGCGTTAGTATAATTAAGCTGCGGAATTAAAAAGCGCATTATACCAGAACCGCCAAAGATCGATTCAGTAGGTTTTTGGGTTACTTGTCTAAATTCATCATAGGTTAATTTACGTAACACGATATTTGATCCTACGCCGATGGGTCTATTAAAGATCCAGGGGCTGAAAAGATCAAAGTTGAACGAGCTATCTTGTGCAGAGTAGTTGAGTGAGAAGTTATAAGAAACACCGGTGCCCAGAGCATTTATATCTGCCAAGTTAATACCAACGTTAAATGATGTTGTTGGCGATTGAATGTTGGTATCTGAACCACCAAAGCCGATTTGTGCATTAAATCTACCTGTTGGACGTTCTTTTAAGAGTAAATTAATATCAGCTTTGTCTTCATCTAACCGCACAATTTTCCAATTAACGCCATTTTTTGGGTCAAAATATCCGGTACCTTCAGCAGCATTTTTTGCAAACTCTAATTTTGAGCTGGTAAGTAATTCACCTTCATTAAAGCGTATTAGGCGGCGCAAGACATAGTCTCGTGTCTTTTTGTTGCCTTGAATATTAATACGGTTAACAAATACTTGGTCACCTAATGAACTAAAAAATTCGATCTCAACGGTTTTATCTTCTAAATTTGGCACAACACTCGGCTCTATTTCTGCATAGATATACCCTTTTTCTCCCCAGAGTATGCGCAAGGTTTCCATAGTGTTACGAATTTTTTCTTTTGAATAAAGATCACCCACATGTATTGGGATAACGCGTAAGAGCTCTTCTTCAGTGAAAACATCGTTGCCAGGAGCTTTTACCGATGAAACACGGTATAAATCGCCTTCATCAATAACAAAGGTAACATTAACGTCATTTGATTTTGGGTCAGGATCTTTTTCTGTGAGAATATCAGTTACACTTGCTGCAAGAAAGCCGTTACTTTGGTAATAATTTTCGATAGTGTATTTGTCAAAATCAAGAGCTTCTTTTTGGTAGCTGCCTGCTTTATCTAAAAAGCCTAAAACCCAATCTTCTCGCGTAAAGGTTAATGAGCGTAATAGACTTTCGCTGACCGCGCAATTACCTTTAAAAAATACTCGTTTAACATGTGTTTTTTTGCCTTCATCAATGGTGATATAGGCACGAACCGTATGTTTATCGACATCTTCTAAACGCTTTTGCATGGTGACATTATGGTAATCTTTTTCGCCATAGAGCTTTTCTATCTGGAAGGCCAAGTTTTCAAGGGCCTGTTCATCGATTGCTATTATTTCAGAAATTTTTAATTTCTTTTCGATCTCTTCATACGAAAGATGTTTATTTTTTTCTAAAACAACTTTCTCTAAGCGCTTTTTTTCCTCTACAACAATAAGAAGATTAACCTCAGTTTCAGAACGCTCTTCCATGAAAAGCTGGATATTGGTGAAATATCCTAGATCAAAAAGAAGTTTTATCATTTCGGCGCTTTTGTAGGCATGAAATGTGTCGCCTATGCTGTAGGGCACTTTTGATAAGATTGTCTCTTTTGAAACAAGGTGGTTTCCCTGTATGGTGATCGAACTAATAGTATGTTCTTGATATGCTGGCAATGGAGGCAATTGAAATTGTTGCTCTTGTTGGCCAAGCGCTTCAAGATCTGGACTCAATATAAGATCTTGTCCTACTACTGGTGGTAATACGATCACACATAGTACTATGAGATTGCGTAAAATAGGTGATAAGCTTACGCTTAGTATGCGTGATAGCATGTACTTTGCTCCTAAATTTTTTAATATGCGCTCACATAATGATACTATTTCTGGTAAAATTGACTAGACGCTCTTATAAAATAAATTTTTCATAAATTTTTTTAAGGAAAAAAATATGACGCATGTTCGCTTAACAAACTCTATGTCTAAAGAAAAACAGCCGCTTGGTGTAAGTGATATTCAGGATCAACCTATTAAACTATATGTTTGCGGAATTACGCCCTATGACGCCCCCCATATAGGCCATGGCAGATGCTATGTAACATTTGATTTACTCTACCGTTTGCTTGAATTTTTAGGTTATAAAGTTATCTATTGCAGAAATTTTACTGATATTGATGATAAGCTTCTTGCAAAGTCAGAAAAAGAATTTGGCACACCATTTAAATTTGCAGAGGTTGCCCAACGATATATCGATATATTCGATCGTGATATGCAATTACTTAATTGCAAAAAGCCGACATTTGAACCACGTGTTACACAAACTATTCCAGAAATTATTGCTTTTGTGCAGTCGCTTATCGATGCGGGCAAAGCGTATGTGGTTGATGGTGATGTTTATTTTAGCATTGACGCATACCCAGAATATGGCGCACTATCTCACCGCAATTTAGAAGATCTTCAGGCAGGCGCGCGTGTTGCAGTTTCTGAAATTAAGCGTAATCCGCTTGATTTTGCCCTTTGGAAATCAGAGCCGGATGGTGACTATTATAAAAGTCCATGGGGATATGGAAGACCGGGTTGGCACATTGAATGCTCTGCTATGTCTAAAAAGTTTTTAGGTAACACTATTGATATACATGGCGGCGGCATGGATTTGATCTTCCCCCACCATGAAAACGAGTTGGCTCAATCACAATCTATTCAAAAAGAGCCTTTTGTAAAATGCTGGGCACATAACGCCTTTGTGCAGATTAATAAAGAGAAGATGTCTAAATCATTGGGCAACTTTTTTACCTTAGATGACATTTTTAAGCAGTTTGATGCTCAGGC
Organism: uncultured Candidatus Babeliaceae bacterium; assembly: GCA_963704655.1. Taxonomy (GTDB): domain Bacteria; phylum Babelota; class Babeliae; order Babelales; family Babelaceae; genus BOG-1370. The sequence continues at coordinate 39,152 of OY969927.1, forward strand.
TGTCCGTTTTTACTTTTTGCAGCATCAATACCGCAACCCGCTTGATTTTTCGGTACATGATCTTGAAGTTGCCCAAAACTCGTATAAAAAGCTTGCAAAACAATTTGAGCATATTACACCTGTTTCCCTGCATTTTACCAATACCGCTCATCCTGAGTCTGTCGAAGGGTTAGCGGGACGCAATATTATTTCCCATATGCTCGATTTTCTGAAAGATGATCTTAATACCCCTGGCATGCTGGGTGTATTTTACAAGCACTATGATGAAATTTTTGCAGACCCAGTTCTGGCAGGCCAAGTAAAAACGCTGTTTCAAGATATTTTAGGGTTAACATTAGTGCCGCTTGCTGAAAAGGCACAGGAAATAACCCCAGAGATACAAAAACTTCTTGAGGCCCGTGCGGCAGCCCGTGCAGCAAAAGACTGGAAAAAATCTGACGAACTGCGCGATGAGCTTAAACTGCTTGGTTACGAAGTGCAAGATAAAAAAGCTTAATTAATTTTATTTTTTTTAACGAAAGGTATACTTTGAAAAAAACTCTTTATGCATTATTGTTGCTTGCTACATGTGCTGCAACTTCATCTTTAAATGCTTTTGATTTCAGTTCAAAATTTGCATTACCTGCTTGGATACAGCCTGCTTGGAGACAGAATGGCAATTGGAAGAAATTTGTTCCAACATCAGCCTCGATAAACGCTCGCTATAAAGAAGCTACCTGCCCTGATGGTCAGAAAGCTTTTAAAGCTGTTTATGGCAAAGTTTGTGAAAGCATTTCACAACATCCTATCGCATCTGAATTTGCTATTTTGGGTATTGTGTTTGCATGCGTTGCATTTTCAAATTCCCCAGAACCCTCTAGCAGAGAACTTACTACTGATGAGTTTTATGATGCTATGGATTTGTACGCAACCAACGAGCGGCAAAAAGTGCTTGTTAAAGAATTTCGTGCAGAAAGCAAAAGTAAAAAGAAATAAAAAACGTGGTGCTCTATTCAATAGAAAGACTTAGGGCATAAAAAACTTTACCATTTAATAGCTTTATGCCCTTAAAGTAGCCTAATCGTGTTTCTATATCCTTTTCTTGCCGAGTGTGTTGATAAGGGATCTAAGGACGTTAAAGATTATATACAAGTTATACTTTGTAATATTAGAAGAATTGAAGAAAAAAAGATAACTTGGAAGCGGCTAGGCAAGATTTTGAAAATAAAAATGTTTTGTGGCGTAGAGTTGAAGAACGTAAACTTGGAGTGGAACTCGGTCACATTAAAGATACTCAAGATCAGTTCAGAAGCGCGTTCATGAGCCCCTTTTTTGACTGCTTTGAAGCAATAAACATTTTAAAAAACTATTAAAAAAAGAGCTATTTTAGAATCCGCTAACCCTTCGACATGCTCAGGATGAGCGGGATTCTTATAGCTCTTTTTTTTGCAAAATTAAAAGAAATTAACCAAAAATTTCTTTGATCTTATCAACAAAATCTTCTTTAGACATAGCGCCTGTCTCTTTTGCCTTAATAGCGCCATCTTTTATGAAGATAAAAGTAGGGACGGAGCTAATGCCATATTGAATTGCAACTTCGCGTGCGTCATCAACATTAAGTTCTGCAAAGAGATACTTATCAGCATGTTCTTTTGAAAGTTCTTCAAAAATAGGTTTCATGTACATACATGGGCCGCACCATGATGCATAGGCATCAATGATAACCGGTTTGGTAGATGCCTGAATTTGTGGCAATGTGTCTTTAGTGATGATAAGCATAAAAGATCCTTACTTATGAGATATTTTTATAAAAAATAGTATAACGCCTTAGTAAAAAAAGAAAAAGAGCTTTTTATTATTTTTAAGCTACTTTTGCACGCTAACCCTTCGACAGGCTCAGGATGAGCGGCGGGGATTATTTCTTTTTTTTACTTTTTGCATTCCGTTTCGCGTGGTTGAATTTGGTTATACTGACGTTCTGTTCTGCCGGTTATAGTAAGTTTTTTTATAGCATTAAAGGTAAGCTCTTTTTCTAATGGGCCGGCACCGGTGATTTCATCGCACTTAATTTTTTGTGACGCTTCAATCAGATAATGTTTTTCTGTCTTTGCCGAATCGTTTAAGGTGACAATTACTTCCGTATACTGTTTGCTTTTAAAATGGTGGTTGGTGTCACATTTTCCTTTTGGTGCAGGCTCTAGGGAATAAACCTGTTCTAGGTCAAGCGCGGTAATGTTTTCAGCTGGGTCACGTGATGCGTCAAACGGCTTTTCATACATTTTTATTGAACGAAGCTTCCCAGAGATCGAAATATTATCAACTTTATAGATCTTGCCCTTTAAGTCTGTAATTTCTCCATGATAATTAAGGTGGTGTTTTTGTGGTGCTTCATCTTTTGATGATTGTCCGAATCCAGTACATAAAAATACCATTACAGTACTGAGCAATAAGCGAAAATGTTTCATTAATTCTCCTAAAATAGATAGAGGTGGTTAAGCAAAGCTCATTATTCTATTTACCAGAAAGCTTGATATCTACACAACAAATCTTTGTAAGTCTTGCGAGTTACTCTTGCGTGAACAGCAAGATTTTTTTTAAAGTTAATGGTGCAAAGATTTTATTTTTTAAATGGGAGAACTCATGAATAGCTATAATCGGGTTTCTGATTCCGTACAGACCTTTTTTGCGAACGTTTTTGGTTGGATGAGTGCTGGTTTGGGTTTAACTGCAACTACTGCATGGTATATCTTTTACCAAAAACCTCAAATATTAGCTTATCTTACGCAATCGCCAATTTTGCTGATGGCACTTTTTATTTTTCAGTTGGTGCTTGTTTTTTGGTTTTCTTCGTCCGTGCTTAGAATGTCATTTAGTATGGCGCTTTCTATTTTCTTACTCTATGCAATGCTTAATGGCGTTATTTTTTCAGGAATTTTTTTTACGTACACCCAAGAAAGTATCGCCTTAACATTTGGCATAGCTGCCGCAACATTTTTTGTAATGGCTCTTTTTGGATACATTACACGTGTTGACTTAACCCCAATTGGTGTTTTTGGGCTCATGGCACTTATTGGCCTTATTATCTCTATGCTTGTTAATTTGTATTTTCAAAGCAGCATGTTTGAGATGATTATATCTGCCATAGGGGTAATTCTTTTTTCTGCCTTTACAGCCTATGATATGCAACAGTTGCGTTTATTTGCTACACAATTACAAAATGGTCGCGGGCAGGAAGTGATGTATCAAGTTGCACTTATGGGAGCATTAAAGCTTTATTTAGATTTTATTAATTTATTTGTAATGTTGTTATCATTTACCGGCAAGCGCCGCGATTAAGAAAGGTTTATCTATGAACTTTAAAAATTATATAAGTGCTTTTTTACTGATAGTACTTGCTTCATATTTGATTGCTCGGGAAGTTCCAAAGTCCCTTGAGGAACAAGGTGCGCAAGATTCTACTTTATTGGAAGATAAGCAGATCCAGGTAAAATCTGAGCAAGCAAAAAAATTAGTATTAGATGGCGTTGAACAGATAAAAAAACAGGGTATTGGTCCTTCGTGCAAAGCGTTTATGGGTGACCCTACATGGCGCTATGGCGAAATGTATCTATTTGTCTTTGATGTTCAGGGTAACTGTTACTGCCATGGCTATGAAAAGGATTGTTTGTGGAAAAACTATGTTGATGATTCGGATGATTTTATAAAACGCATGGCAGAAGCAAGCAAAGTCGGCGGCTATTTAGATTATAAGTGGAACAACGGCTATTCACGTGCTTATGTAAAAAATGTCACTGTAGGGAATAAGACATTTATTGTAGGTACAGGTTTTTATCCAACATCACCGGTATATATCGTTCAAGAGCTTATTAACTCTGCAATAGTTTATCTTAAAAAGACATCATTTACTGAGCTTAAAGAGCGAGTTAATAACCCAACCGGTATCTTTGTGCGTGGGGATATTCACTTGGAAATGTACTCATTCGATGGAATTTGTGTGGCAAATGGTGAGCAATTGGCATTTGTTGGCCAAAATTTACTTGATGCAATTACTGCTGATGGGAAGTATCTTGTGCGTGATATTATCGAAATTGCCAAAACTAAAGGTGAGGGTTGGTACTCATTTAGAGGACAAAGTGGTGATGAGCCTGCGCGAACCTATGTTAAAAAAATTGTTGACCCTAAAGATAATAAACCGTATGTTTTGACGGCTGGTTATTATACAGAAATAACAGATCAAACGGTAGTAAGTTTAGTTAAAAAGGGAGCTAATTTTTTAAAGGCAAATGGTCGTGAGGTTGCGTTTAGAGAATTTAGCACCCAAAATGACAAGTTTGTAAAGGGTAACGTCAACATCTTTGTTTATGACATAAAAGGGAACATGGTTGCGGACAGTAAAAATCCAGCATTTGTGGGCCTTAATCTTATTAACACGCGTGATGCTGAAGGGCGCCCTGTTACCCGTCAAATATTAGATATGGCAAATAAATATGGCAAAGGTTGGGTGACTAACTCTCTCAGTAATAGTTATCAAGTTTGTTACTGTGAAAAAGTAAAAGTACCAGATGGTGATTTTGTAATCGGTGCCGCTTATTTCCCTGTTTCAAAAGAGAACTTTGTCCGCTTTATGATCGATGATGCAGTATTATATTTAGAAAATCATTCGCTTGAAGAGTCATTGCGGAAATTTACTACTAAAAGTTCAGACTACTTGCGTGGGGATATTAATGTCTTTGTTTATACCATTGATGGTATTTGTCTTGCAGATGGCATTAATCTTGATAAAATCTGGTCAAATGATATCGAAGCAAAAGATGAGAATGGTATTAAAGTTATTGATAAAATGATCGCTGTTGCAAAAACAGGCGGTGGTTGGTTAAAATTCAATCTTAATAATACGGTATGTAATATTTATGTTAAAACAGTAGATAAGGCTGGTAAAAAAGCGCCACAAGAACTATATATCGTTGGTTCTGGGTACTATGAATAAAAAGGTGAGGAAGTATACGATGTAAATTTTTTATGTGCGATATATATGATATTATGTGTTTTTAATTTTTTTAAGGAAAATTATGATGAATTCTAAAATTAATTTTTTATTTCTTGCATGTTGCGTAGTTAGCTTAGTGTCTGTTTCTGCTAGCGAAGAGGCTGCTGATACAAAAAGTGGCAACAAGACTTATAAATGCTTAACAGTAAAAAACCAACTTAATGTCTGCGGCAATGCGAATATCGCTGGGTCATTAAATGTTGGTGGTGTAAATATTGCACCATTAGTTGCACTAATTTCAGCAAACTCATTATCTTATGGCTCTGTTTATAATACGAGTGCAATCACATCACTTGCAAATGGTGGCTTTGTAACTTTTGGTAATTCTGCGCCTTCTGCTGGCGGAGTGTTACCGCTTATGAATGGTTCTGCATCTGATGATACTGCAATTACCGTAAATAATGCTGGTGTATATGTTATTCAATTTTCAGTACGTGGTACTGTTGGTTTAATTGATACTTCGCTGCTTTTCCAGATAACCTCTGGCAGTATAGCAAGTCCTGTGACTGTTGCCCAATTTGCAAGCAATACTTCTCACTTGAGCGATCTAGATGTTTTAGTAGTTAATGGCTCGGTAATCGTTTCATTAGCAGCAGGCACTGTTTTACGTTTACAAAACATAAGTGGTGCAGCAGTTGCAATACCAAGCATTAACGGTACGGCAACTAATGCTGAATTTTCAGTACAACGTATTGCGTAATACAGCGTGTAGTTTTGATTATAAAAAAAAGGGGGCAGAAATGCCCCCTTGTAAGTTAAGAACTTAGTATGAAACAAAAAGTAATTATAGATACAGATCCAGGGTGTGATGATGCTTTGGCTTTAATATTAGCATGCTTAAGCGATAAGTTTGATATTAAGGCTATAACAACAGTCGCTGGAAATGCACCTATCGAATTAACAACCTGCAACGCTTGGTATATGTTAAATTTAGTGCATGCTAACAATATCCCACTTTATTCTGGTGCTAAAAAACCTCTTAATCGTGCCTATAAAACAGACAATTTTTTTGGCAAATCTGGACTTGGCGGAATTACTGCACCTACTCAAGCGACTTTAACCAATAATGCTTGCCAAAAAATAGTAGAGATTGTTAAAAAATATCCGCATGAAATTACTCTTATTACGCTTGGCCCCTTAACGAATATCGCACAGGCATTTATGAACGATGAAGAAACTATGAATCTTGCAAAAGAGATTATTATGGCAGGTGGCATTATTGAGTCTGCTGGAAATATTACCGCTACTGCAGAGTTTAATTTTTATAGTGATCCAGAAGCTGTTTCTATAGTTTTAAAATCCCGCGTAAAAAAAACAATACTTCCTTTGGATTTAAGAGATAAAGTACATTTTTTTTGGCAAGACGTGCTGAGTACAAAAAACTTAATTATAGCGCCGATAATTACTAAAATGCTTGAGCCATTTGTTGAAAAATATCCAAATCCAGCTGCCGTTTTATTTGATCCATTTGCAATTTATTATGCATTGCATTGCGATATTCCAACGTATCTATGTTTTATGGCGTTAGAACATCAAACACAGCGTATTTTATGTACGCCTATTACAGATTTAGGGGATAATGCTCATAAGGTTCAAGTTGTTAAAGATATATCGAGCAATGATTTTAAAAAATTCCTTAAAGATACTCTTGCTTAAAAATAGATAATAAAAAGGGGCAGAAATGCCCCCTTTTTATTTACTTGCTTACGTCGATAAGTTCAACGTCAAAAATTAAATCAGCGTTTGGTGGAATAACAGCACCCGCGCCGCGAGCGCCATAACCAAGGTTTGCTGGAATATAAAGACGGCGTTTTTCGCCAACTTTCATTCCCATGACACCTTCATCCCAGCCGCGGATAACCGTACCAACTCCAATTTTAAATTGGAACGGCTTTTTGCGGTCGACGCTACTATCAAATTGTGTGCCATCATATTTATTAAATTCAAAAACTTCTTCCAGATTGTCATTTTTTAGCCAACCAGTGTAATGTACCGTAACTGTTGCGCCAGGTTTTGGCGTTATGGTACTTTCTGCTGGTTTTAAAATTGTATATTCAAGACCAGATGCTGTTTTTGTTTTTTTTCCTGTTTCCATGGGTGCCTTCATAAATTTCTTTGCATTTTCTGAGGTTGACGTTACACATTCCTGTTTCCGTTTTGTGCCGCAGCACGAGGCATCTGCATGCGCAGCGTTATACGCACAGAGCATGCTTGTTAAGATAACCATCTTTTTCATATAAACTCCTTTGTTTAAAACAGTGCGCATGACGCACAACTGCTACCAGTTTACAATAAGCGATGCAAATTGACTACCCAGGTAGCTGCAAAAGAGTATCGTTGGTAATGCACCAACAATTGTTGATAGAATAAATGTTTTTGTATTGATATGCGTAAAGCCAGCAGCAAGATTAACGATAAAAAAGGGAATAACTGGAATTGCTCTTACGAGTATAAGATAATAAAAACCATATTTTTTAAAATTGTTATTGAATTTTTTTAATTCGTGAGAATATTTTTCTTGTACATAATAACCAAACATTTTTTTCGAGAGCTTAAAGACACAGATGCTACTTGCAGTAAGTGCAATAAGTGTATACAAACTCCCTGTGATAGTGCCAAAAAGAAAACCACCAATTGTTATCATAACCAGCGTTATGGGTAATGCTGATATGGCTAAAATGAAAAAAATAAGCGTATACAGGGCGCCAGAAAATAGCGGGCTTCTTGTGGTATGCCAAAGTAAAAATTGTTGGTTATCTTTGATCGTTGTTAGATTTGCGTAAGCTTTTAAGTTGCCGAAGTGCCATAAACAAGCAACCAAAATAAAAAAAAGACACAAAAAGATAAGATTACGGTACACTGGTTTCATATAGCAGGTAGTTTAAACCAATTTTTAAGAAATAGAAACAGACTATGGAACGTTTACTTATATTACTCATGAATGCACTTTTTGCAGCAACTTTTCCTATTGGAAAAATAGCGCTGCAGTATGCTGGCCCGGTATTTTTAACCGCAACGCGTATGCTTTTAGCCGGCAGTATATTATTTTTATATAGTTATTTTAAAGAGAGTAAGAAAATAAAAGTTCACCGTAAAGACTGGTGGCTCTTTGTAAAAACTTCATTCTTTTATATATTTTTGGCCTTTGTGCCAGAATTCTGGGCATTAAACTACTTAACATCGATTAAAACTAATCTTTTGTGGTCCGCGCAACCTTTTTTGGCCGCGATATTAGGTTTTTTTATTCTTTCAGAAAAGCTGAACTATAAAAAACTGTTTGCTTTACTTATTGGCTTTTTGGGCATGTTGCCGATTATTTTTACCGCTGATCAAGGTGAACAAGGCTTAGCCCATATTTTTGCAATTTCACTTCCCGAGTTTGCCCTTTTTGTTGCCGTCTTTTCAACGATTTATGGCTGGTTTTTAATTAAGCAGCTGCTTGATAAAGGTTACAGCTTGAGCCTTATTAACGGCATCACTATGTCACTCGGTGGGCTTTTGTGCTTGGTTACTTCATTTGGGGAGCAACTTTTTTACCATCAGGAACTATACAATAACTTCGGCGCGGTTATGGGCTATAGCTTCTTGCTGGTGCTTATCTCAAATGTGCTTGCCTATGGCATTTATGGCTATTTATTATCTCGTTATTCGATTACGTTTCTCTCATTTTCTGGCTTTACGTGTCCGTTATTTGGCTTTCTTTTTAGTTACCTTATGGGCGAGACTATTCCGTTTTCATATATCTATGGCTGTGCATTAATTATCGTGGGCCTGTATATATTTTATCTTGAAGAGTAATTCTTATTTGTAATTATTAATAATAAGTAGTTGACTATTTTGTTTAACTAAATTAGCGTTATATACTATAATTAAAGAGTTAAATGTCTTAATATTGGGGGCGCTTGTGAAAAGGTTTTTATTGTTGTTTGTTTCTTTGTCTGCAGTATCATTACTGGGCGCTAAAAAGGTCACTATAGATGCTGCCGCATTGATAAACAGAGTTGTTTATAATTGTTCTGATGCGGGTGCGAATTTTTCAGATTTTGCTGTAAGAGGAGTTGTTTCAGATTTTGTAACAGCTGGTAATGTTGTAGGTTTAAAAAATACGTTAGTGCAATTAAGCCAGTGCAAAGAGGCTATCAATGCAAAATTGCAGGATTATTCTTGTTATGAACATTTTTTAAGTCGAAATTTTTCTTCAGATGATGCCATTCTTACAACGGGCGCTATTGCTTTCAGCACATTCCTTGGTGCATGTGTGTATGCATTTTTTAGAGATTTGGTGAGAGATTTTAGTGATGTTAATTTTGTGAGGGATTATCCACAGAGTAGCGATTTGGAAAATCTATCGCATGAAAAATTGCTCTCTTTATGCAAAGCTGCTCACAAGGCTTCTGGGGATAATTATTCTGCAATGGTTGTATCAGGCACTTTTTTTGGGGTTTCGCTATCTACTGCTTATTTTGCATACTATTTATATTCAAAGTATGGAAAAGACTGGTCAAAGCAATTTATTTTTGATGATGAATACACTCCGTCAAAAGTATCAATGGAAAGAGATGGCGATATTTTTAAATTAGAAAAAAATTTAAAAAAAGTAGATGATCTCATTGAGCATCTTAACTTGCAAATTGCGATTTTAGAAACGCAGCAGTCTGTACCGTAATCAAGTAATAATTAAAATATTCAAAAGGGCGGCTCTATAAAAAGAGTCGCTTTTTTGAATATTTGTTAAATATTTAAAAAAAATTGAAAGTAATAATGTCGCTAGAAATATTAAAAGATAAAATTCGTTGTTTTGGCAATGGCACAGGCAAAGAGTTTTATGCAGAATATCATGATACCCAATGGGGTATGCCGGTGCATGATGATAATCTTTTGTTTGAGATGCTTATTTTAGAAGGCGCACAAGCAGGGTTGAGCTGGGAGACGATTCTAAAGCGCCGTAGCGGTTACCGTAAGGTTTTTTATGATTTTGATCCGTGCAAGGTTGCTGCCATGTCTGATAGTGAGCTTGAAACGCTGCTTTCTAACCCTGAGATTATCCGTAACCGCCTTAAGGTTTTTGGTACACGCCAGAATGCGCAGGCATTTTTAAAAGTTCAGCAAGATTTTGGTTCTTTTAATAACTACCTGTGGCATTTTGTTTTTAACAAGCCGATTATTAATAACTGGAAATCACTTAAAGATATTCCGCCTAAAACGCCAGAAAGTGATGCCCTATCTAAAGATCTTAAAAAGCGCTACTTTACCTTTGTAGGGACAACTATAATATATGCCTTTATGCAGGCTATTGGTATGGTCGATGACCATATTGTCACCTGCTGGAAGCGTTTAGACAACCAATAGTAGCTGGTCTTATAATTTTGATATATAAAAAGCGACGACTCTTTAAAAAGAGTCGTCGCTTTTTTGTGGTTTTTAAAATCAATCAACATCTAATTCAGGCACTTCAGGTGTAGCTTGAGGCTTTAACATCTGTTGTCTAATACCCTGTATAGATTGCAATTGCTTAGATAGTTTCCAAAGAGCATCCGTTGCTTGCGCGATAATAGTTGCATCAACAGGATTTCCTTTTTGCTGCTGCTCTTGTGCTTCTTTAAGAATTTCGCGATAAAGCATTTCTGCGGTCTTTTTGTTTTTAAGTTTAATATTATTGTTATTAGCCATGTTTGCCAATGCAAGTTTTGATTTAAAATAGTAGGCATCAAACCATTGAAGGCGAATAATTTCATTATATAATCTTGCAGCTTCTTTAAAATCAGGCTTTTTGTTCGGTTGGCCAAGCCCCATGCGTGCCATTTCAGCTAAATTAAATCGTGCAAAATCTAAACTTTCGTATTTTTTATTAAATAAATCACGGTCTTTGATTTGTAGCGCTTCTGAGACAATTTCATTACAGAGTTTTATTGCCTCTGGATAATTTGGCTGGTTATTTGGTTGTCCCCATCCATGCATGAGCATAATAACCAGCTGCATTTTGGCAGGACTTATTACTTCCCATATTATTGTATCATGCGCAATTTCATGATAAAGTTTAAAAATTTCAGCACTATGTTCGCCATAATCTTTTTTGCTTTCTGGGTTTAAAAATTTTATGAGTTCTAACCTTTTTATATTTATTTGATTACGTATCTCTTCTGTTTGTTGTGCTTGAGGTAGGCTTTCTAGTCGCTCAATTTCCTTTTTTGTTAATCCAATAAGATCTATTGTTTTATAGATACGAGTAAATTCATCTTTGATTTGCTCTTGGTTAATAGTTTTTACAAAATCAAATGGGAACTCTTTGTCGGCAGACTGGGGATTATATCTATATAAAAAAATCTTGTCTATTATTTGCCGTGTTAAAGGGCTTTCAATTTTATTATTTGTAATAAAAACATTTGCAAGTCCAGGGGCATCAAAAAAATGAAATTGGTTCTTTTCTAAAGGTATAACAGCCAAGAAGAATTGCTTTTTTTCATTTTGGGCTGTATTTGCAATCTCTTTAAAACTTTCAAGATTTAATGAGTCAATTTGATCCATGCCGTCCAAAGCAATGAAGCTTTTTTTAATGTTGTCTTTAATTTCTTGCGTAGGTTCAGCCATGCCCGATAGTGGCATTGAAGACATTCCCCACATTATAGCAAAAAGTATGGTAAGAAGATTTTTTCCGTTTTTCATTAATTACCCCTTTGATATTAATTACCCCTTTGATAAAGTTTCTATCTATATATAAGTATAAATAGCATAAGTTTAATTTGTAAACATATTGCATATTTGTATTTTGATGTGATACCATAAATATATGGAAATAATTTTTAAAATTCTAGGGGGAGTAAGATGAAAAAAATTCTTTTTTGTGCAAGTTTGCTCATTATAAGCTCTATTTTTGCCGATGAACCAAGTAAAGCGTCTGATATAGCCGTTGAAACTCCGGTTGCGCCAAAGCCTATGCCGCCATTAATGATACCAGAGCCAACAGTGGTTGGTTCACGTTCCCCGGCGCAAATGGTTGGGATACAAAAGAGAGAAGAACCGCAATATAAGCCAATGCCGCCTTTAGCATTTCCTGTAAATGTGGGAGATGAGGATGTTATAACTGATTTTGGATCAATGCCTACTGTGCCGGCTAAACACCCAGAGATTCCTCAGAATGTAAAGTCTACCGCGCCTCAAAAAATTTCTTATGTAAGAAAAGCGCCACGCATAGCATTACCAAGCAAAACGCCAGAAGAAATTAAAAAACAAGATGTTGTTTCTGTTGGATAAAGATAGAGACCAGTACACGGCTGGCCTTCCATCTGTGGCTCCGAAAGGAGCGAAAGATGGAGGAGAGAGTGGGATTCGAACCCACGATCCCGATCACTCGGGATAACGGTTTTCAAGACCGCCGCTTTCGACCGCTCAGCCATCTCTCCGCTGGATCGTAAAGTATTATTCTATTTTAAGGCTTTTGATATAAAAATCAATAGAATAATAAGCTATTTTTGCGCTTAAAGAACTTTATTGAGCTCGTGAATTGATTTGCCAAGCTGTTTATAGGCCAAAATTCCGGCAAATAGGGCAAATGTCCCTGCGATAATCTCGCGCCAGAAGACTCTAGGTACCTTGCTGAGCATTTGATTAACCGCCCAAAAGTGCTTTTCTGCAGGCGTCATGATAAATTCATACTCTAGGTTTTCTAATTCGAGCAAATAGTGTAAATACTCTTTTTTAAGTTCATAATAGCCATGGCCACAATCGAGTAACGTTTCGCCGGCGCTATAGACTGCAACAGCAAGTAATGCTGAACCAATGGCGCCGTTTACTACCCCATTTTTTAGGTGATTATAAGAGACAGGGTGGGTATTTAAAGATACGCACGCTACAAGAGTTAAAACAATTTTTTTCATTAATTTCGACCTCCTAATAAAGCTCGAATTTTAGGGTTTTGAGTTAGATCTGAGGCTCTTCTGCCCCCGCCATCTCGAATTTCTGGGTCTATACCTGTTTCTAAAAGCAATTGTATAGTAATACGTGTTAGATTTTCATTTAGTGCTGCGGCATGAAGAAGGGTCCTGAGAGTTACTTGATTGCGAGCATTCTTAATAACGGCGTTAGGGAAATAGCTTATAAGTGCACGGGCTGGGGCGTCTTGAACTAAGTTGAAAAAATTTATAAGAAGATGCGCTGTTTCGTGAATATCTGTAAATCCTGAGTGTAAAATCAGTGCCTCTTCTAAGTTTATAGTGTCTATAGAACCCGCAACATCACGATGAATTCCATTGGCTATATCAGCAGAAGTAAATCCAAATTGATAGTCCCAGGTTTGGGTAGGTTTTTCTAAGCCCCTTCTATAAGTGGGTTCAGAATTTGTGCCCTGAACAACAGTTAAATATTCTATAACTTTCACAAGACCTCTTGAGTGTTTAGAAATTGCATCTTCTGCAGCAGAAATTGATAATGATATTAATGAAATTGTAAGACAAAGAAGATTTATTTTTTGCATAAGCGATTCCTTAAAGATACTTAAAGAGCTTTTATAAGCCATTATAGAATAATATTTTTTGGTGAAATGATAAAGGAAGTTATAGAGAGATATCTTGTTAGGCTAAGAGAGGCCCGCCATCTGAAGTTTGCCGAGCGGGTACGCCCGGATAAACGCAAGATGGTGCGCCCAGAAGGAGTCGAACCCTCAACCTTCAGATCCGTAGTCTGACGCTCTGTCCAATTGAGCTATGGGCGCATGATATTTAGAATATACATTTTATAAAAAATGTCTTTATTTTCAAAGTTATAAGCGAAATTTACTCCCTCGATACGTTCACTTACGTGAACACTCAGGGTGAGCGGGATGGACTGGCCGAGTCAGGCATCTCTTTCAGGAAGGATGGCCTGCCATCTGAAGCTTGCCAAGCCAGTAGACGTGGATAAGCGAAAGATGGTGGAGAGAGAGGGATTCGAACCCTCGCGCCCCGTTACCGGAGCTCTTGCTTAGCAGGCAAGCGCTTTAGACCGCTCAGCCATCTCTCCTAACTGTATCAAAGATAATGAGTTATACTCATCATCGCAAAATAATTGTACAGTATTTTTTGGATTGAGTATATTCAAAAGCATAAAGATTTTAAGATTTTATGCAAGTTGTTTTTATGTCAATTATTCTTGATATTAAGGTTATCCCACGCGCACGTAAGCAGTTATTGAAGGCCGATACTGTTTATGCTTTGCGTTGTTACGTGAATAGTCCTCCAGAAGACAATAAAGCAAATCAGGAGGTTATTGAGTGTCTTGCCAAGGCTCTTAAGGTCTCAAAAAGCTCGATAACTATTATAGCTGGCGCTACTGCGCGTATTAAGCGTGTTGCTATAGAAGGTTTTGATTCTAAAGAGGCTATCTATAAGAAATTGAATCTAGAGGTACAACATGCCCTATTTTAAATGGTTCGGGTATGATGCCCAGCAGAACCCGCATATGGGCAATATCGCCTGTGCACAGCACATTGATGTAGTTATGCTTCTGCAAGAGCGCGGTATCACAGCTATGCATGTGAGTGAGATTCGGTATAGGCTTTTTAAGCCCTGTACCTTTTCTGAGCGCCAAGCTGTTCTACACGAATTGAGCCAATTGCTTGATGCCCAGGTGCGTCTTTCTCAGGCGCTGGAGATTATAAGTTCATTAGTAAAAAAAGAGTATATTCGACAGGTCCTGCTTGATTGCACACGTTCTGTTGATCAGGGAAAGTCATTTGCGGATGTTGCAGAGCGTTACCCAGAGATTTTTGATCCATTAACGATTTACGCGCTTAAAGCGGGGCATGATTCTGGGCTTTTGGCCAATGCATGTTCTGACCGTTCTAAGCAACTAACGCAAATTGCTGAAATACGTGCAAAAATAACTGCTGTCATTGCTATGCCTTTAATAACCGCTATATTTTTTATAGGGATACTTATATTTTTAATGGCCGTAATTTTGCCGCAGTTTAAAAGAATATTTACGATGCTCAAAACAGCACTTCCTGCAAGTACTCAGTTTTTGTTCAAGCTTTCAGATGCTCTTACTTTTTCTACTATAGTAATTGCAGGGTCTTCTTTTTTTATGTGCACGCTCCTTTGTGTAGCTCTGGGTAAAACTAGAATTGGCAGAAAAATTTATGATAATTTTTTATTATATTTTCCTGGAGTAAGCTTCATTTATCAAGATTTCGCTCGTGCGCAGTGCCTGCAATCACTTGCTCTTTTGCTGCGGTCTGGCAGAACACTTGCTGATGCATTGGGGCATGTGGCAGAAAGTTTTAATAATAGTGTTGTTTGCGAGCAGCTGACGCATGTTCGCCAACAGGTGCAGACGGGTAAGCCCTTTACGCATGCTATACAGGCATGTCCGCTACTTGCTATTCCTGAAATTAAAAACTGTCTTGCCATTGCGCATGAAACAGCTGAGCTTGAGGTGATTTTGCAGCAGTTGAGTATTGTTTCACGTACTCGAGCTTTAAAAAAGCTTGATCGTTTAACGCTCTTAATTCAGCCCGCGTTACTTATACTTTTGGGTGCTGCTATTGGAGGTGTGCTTTTGGCGCTTTACTTACCATTGTTACAAATACCGCAGATGGTATCATAAAATACGAAAAAAAACTGTTCAAAATTATCGATTTTGGTATACTATAAAGACATTTCTTAATAAGCCGGAGTGGCCCTTCGACTGGCGCTCAGGATGAACTTCACCACTTAAGGTGAAGAAAGTTTATATTAATAAGCCGGAGTGGCGAAATGGTAGACGCACGGGACTCAAAATCCCGCGGTGGCAACACTGTGTCGGTTCGAGTCCGACCTCCGGCACCATCCTGCGCTCCAGTGGCAAGCCCGCCATAGCCTTGGCGACGGCTGTGAGCTCCGGATGGCAGGCCAGTCTTTAATAATTTATTTTAATTTTTCTTGTAAAAACTTTGGCAATACAAAACTTGCAGCATGTATCTCTGCCGTATAATAGTGCAAATTTTGTGGTACGGCTCGATTATGGGTGAATGCTGTAACGTGTGGATATTTTTTTGCGCAATAAGTAAAGCCAATAACACCGCTTGGATATGTTGGCACTAAAGCGTAATAATATGCTGCGTGAGTAAAAAGCTCTTTATTGCGAGTGTGCCATTCTTTGATAAGATCGGTATGAAAAAAGGGGGATTCTGCTTGGGCAACAATAATGCCATCATCAGTAAGCGCGTCATATAAGTCTTGATAAAATTCGCGTGAATATAATACGCATGCAGGCCCTTCTGGGTCAGAGGCGTCAACAAGTATAACATCAAAATAGTCGGTAAAGTTTTTAATAAATTCTGCACCATCACGAATAATCACGGTAACACGTGGGTCAGAAAAGCTTTCGGCAAATTCAGGGAAGTACTTTTGTGATAATTTCACTACATACTCATCGATATCACACAGCACTATTTCTGTGATATTAGAATGTTTAAGAACCTCAGTAAGTGCGCCACCATCACCACCGCCAATAATAAGTACCCGTTTTGGGTTTGGATGTGTCATCAGCGGCACATGGGCTATCATTTCATGGTAGGCAGAATTATCCCATTGCGTAAGTTGAATCGCGTCATCAAGAACAAGCATGGTGCCGCACTGGGCTGTTTGATAAATATCAAGTTTTTCAAAGGGCGATTGTATTGATTCAACATGGCCCGTTATCTCTACGCCTATTTTAACTGGGTAGCTATTGTTTTGTTCAAAAAAGAATTTTTTTTCTTGAATCGCTGAAAGTTCAGAGAATATACAGCTTAGCGCTATTAAAAACATGAGGTGCCCTTTTATGTGTTTAGATCATAAGATACGTAAGTGTAGTATAAATCTATACCGTTGTCATGGGTGATTTGGGTATACTGATATCAGGGAATATTTTTTTTAGGGGATGCTATGAGTATAAAAAAAAATAATTATGGTACATGGTTAATGGTTGCAGCAAGTGTAATAATTGTTATTTCTTTTTCTAGCGCAATCTATATAGAAAAAATTTTTAGTAAGCGCATAAAGTATAAAAAAATTGATTTTATTCTTTCTGAACGAAAGAAAATGGTAGAAGAATATGGCGCACAAGCAATAACACTAACAACTGGTGATAACAAAAAAATTGCCGCTTTATATGTTAAACGGCCTGGCGCACAGAAGATTTTTCTGATTTGTCATGGTTTTAAGCATTCAAAAGAGTATATGGCAGGGTTTTTAGAACTTTTTCCTCAAGATAGTCTGTTTTTTATAGACTTTAGAGGGCATGGTCAGAGTGAAGGTGACCGTGTATCTTTAGGGCTTAATGAGTATTTTGATGTGGTCAGCGCAGTTGATTATATTAAGAAAAACTTATCCTCAACATTGCCACTTTTTGGTCTTGGTATTTCAATGGGTGGGTCTGCCGTATTACGTGCAGCAGCAGCCGGCACCCCTTTTGATGGCATTATCTCAGATTCTGCGCCAAGCTCTTTTAAAGACACCATTATGTGTATTTTGCAAAAAACGCGAAACGTTCCATATCCTATTGGTTGGTTAGCCTTAACGTGGTATGAGCTTATTATGGAAAGATCATTATCAGGAAGCTGCTATAAAAATTACGCGCATTTAATCTCTTGCCCCGTTTTAATTATGCATGATGAGTTTGACCATCTTATAGATTATCGACATGCCCAAAACCTTTTTGACTCTTTGGGTAGTAAGTGCAAACTCCTGTGGAATGTTACCGGAACGCGTCATGGTAAGATGTTTAAACAGATCCCTAGCGAGTACAAAAAGATGATTGAGGGCTTTATTGATGCCTGTTCTGCAAGATGATTGTGATTATTACGTAGTTTGATAAACTAAAATTGACTTCAATATCCCGTGCACCCTGAGTGTTCTACAAGCATTAACGTAGTAGAATGTATCGAAGGGTGAAGAGTAGATTTAAGTGGGTTTGACTATGTTAGGATTATCAATATATGGAATGCGTTTTTTGCAAAATTATTCATGGTGAAATGGCAACTAAAAAGATTGCTGAAAATGATACTCTTATCGTGATTCAGGATATTTTCCCTAAGGCGCCTATTCACTATCTCATTATTCCAAAAAAACATACACAGGATGTCCAAACCCTTGCGCAACAAGATTTGGGTGTTGCTACTGATATCTTTGCTATGGCGCAGCAGTTAAGTCAAACAGTTGAAGGCGCACATGACTTTAAATTGCATGTGAACAGCGGCAAAAATGCTGGGCAGATTGTTATGCATCTGCATGTACATTTTACTGCAGGAAAACTGACCGGGATATTATAGCCCGTGTCATCCCGGACTGGATCCGGGATCTTATACGTTAACAAAGAGACCCTAAAGACCCGCTCAGGATAAACTCCGTCGAATCCATGCGGGCGCAGCAAGTTGGCGAAATAATAAAATTGATAAATGTAGCCGAGGTGGCGAAATTGGCAGACGCGCAGGTCTCAGAAGCCTGAGGTGGAAACACTGTGCCGGTTCGAGTCCGGTCCTCGGCACCATCCTATTTTATCTGCATTTAACGAAAAAAAACTATCGCTTATTTTTATATGGAATATTTAAAAAATAAACGATAGTTTTCAATAAATGACAATCATCTTTAAAAGATTACAAGTTATTGAGGTCTTGAAAAAATCTCTTCCTTTTTTTGTTCAAATGGTCGAGCATCGTAAAAGAGTTCATAGCCTATAATGAGATCATTCTTGAATGTCAGAAGAACGGCGCCTCGAACAATCCCGAAGGGTGTGGGGCAGTCCAAATCATAGGCTAACATTACTTGGTCCCCTGAACCACATGCTGCTCGTACGGTAAGAGTTTTAAAAATGGTCATAAACCCCTTGACAGCTTTAAGGACAGATTCTTTTCCTGCCATCTCTGCCAATGGTCCGACAAAGTGAACCTGTGGATCTAGATATTTTTCTACCTCAACTAAATTTTTATTACCTATTGCTTGATAATAAGCCTTTGCAGAAATTATATTTTTCTCTGTCATAGAAGAGACCTCATGCTTTTGGGTTTTTAAATTCATAGTTATAAGTAAATATAGGAATATGCATGACAATGTTATCATGATAAAAAGGTTAACGTATTTCATAAATTTACCTCTAGCGTTTTAAGGTTTTTTCCTGTAATATATTAATTATAGTATTCTATATTGAATATATAATTAAATGTAGCATGCTATATCCAATGTGTCAAGTTTGCCAGAAGGGACGAAGTATTAATGCCAAAAAGAGCCTATAATTCAGAGAAGCGACAGGCGCGAGCTCAAAAAGGAAAAGAGAGAATTTTAGCTTCAGCAAAGGAACTTTTTGAATCTAAAGGATTTGAGAATGTAACCATCGAGGAAATAGCGATGAGGGCAGAAGTATCTGCACCTACCGTTTACTCTATTTTTCAATCAAAAAGCGGCGTTTTAAGGGCTTTAATCGACGTTGCGATTCCTCCTGAGCAACATGAATCGATCGTTCAAAAAATTGAAATGGAAAAATCTGTATCTAAGCGTCTTGAGCTAACTGCTATGCTTTCGCGTCAAATTTATGATGCCGAGAAGGCGCAATTTGGATTATTTCGTGATGCATCAATTTTAAATCCAGAATTCAAGAAGCAAGAAATTGAACGAGAAAGAAGACGCTATAAACGGCAGGAAGGGTCTTTCAAAAGATTAGCTAAAAAACAAGCACCATCAGAAGGTCTAGATGCACCAAAGGCGAGAGATATTCTATGGGCATTGACAGGTAGAGATATTTACAGAATGCTCGTAATTGAGCGAGGTTGGTCCTCTGATGAGTATGAAAAATGGCTGGGACATGTACTAGTACAGATTTTACTTAAGTCGAAAAATACTGAACATTAGGGAAAATTAAATAGTTGAGGTAAATTATGAACTATGAAGAAATATCAAAAGATGTAGTGTCAAGCTTGTACAAAAGCTATGATGACTTAAAAGCATCCCCATTAGATCAAAGCTTACGCATTCTAATTGAATTACGCGTATCACAATTAAATGGGTGTACCTATTGTTGCACGCTACATACCCAAGAGGCTGAAAAATCTGGCATAGAATTCTCAAAAATAAAAAATTTACCACAATGGAAAACATCGGATCTTTTTTCAGCAGCAGAAAAAGCTGCATTGGCGTGGAGCGAATCATTAACAAAACTCGACAAATGCCATGCTCCTATAAAAGAAGAGCTACACTTATATTTTAGCGAACGTGAAATAGTTGATATGACATTAAGTATTTCAATTATGAACGCATTCAATAGAATGGAGATTAGTCTAAAAAATAGTAAACCCTGCACAATTAATTCTTAACCGCGCTTATCCGGGCAGGGTCTGCTTGCATTATCAAAATATTTTTTCTATAGTATCCACGTTTTAACTTAAATATTTTTACAGATAAGGGTTCTTATGAACAAAAAAGTGTTGGTTGTACTCCTGTTGCTTGGTAACTTTTCTCTTATTAAGGCCATGGGAAATGAAAGTACATCAAATGGACAAGCGGGATTAGGATTGCCGCGTGTTATTAATGAGCAGCCTGTTAATGATAAAAATATAGTGAGGTACGTCTTTGATGAAGCTAGCAATATGTTAGATTGTAATGTTTTTACTGCTTTATTCACTGGTGGATCTTCTGTTTTGGCTGCCAGATATATTGTGAATGAGGATCCTACTGATACGTGTGCTTTGGCCACAATAGGGTGTTCAGTTCCTGTGCTTGTATGGTCGATGCGTAATATCTATAATATCCTTAATGATAAAGATAAGCGGGATTAGTTTTTAGATTTGTTAAAATTGGAGCAGATTTTTGTGATAAATTATTTGTTATCAATAATCTGCTCTAAAATAGTTATTTAGCGGTCAAGATAGAATATTTCTTCTGCTTCTTTTTTCTCTTGAAACTCAGAAAATAATTTTTTATAGTAACAAAGATTAATTTTTTGATCTTAACAAAGTGTCTTTTTTATGAAAAAAATTACTATTATTTTTTACTTAATGGCTTTTAGCTCATGTTATGCAAATGACAAAGACGAACTTATTTCTTCTACGAGTAATGAAGAGCGTCGTCAATTATTCGTGGAACAATGTTTAAGAGCTCGTGATTGTTGCGTAGGTTGCATGAGCACGCTTGGGAGTTATTGGGCTGCAAACTCTGCGAATTCTGCCGCGCAGAATGATCGGTCAATGTTTGCGGCGGGCTCTGTTGTTTTTGCAGTTATTTCTGGCGTGATGATAAATAGAATTAATAGCAGAAATGAAGCAATTGCACGTCTAAAGGGAAAGAAAGAAAAGACTGAGTAATTAGTTTTTTTGGACATGCGCTTGATGGAATTGTGCTACTTTCTCATCAAGATAGCCGTATCTTAAGCCGATAAACTTGATTCCGAACTTTTTACATTCACGTTCAACTGATTCTAAATATGATTTTTTATCATCGATCATGATGATAACAGAAGGTTTTATAGCATAAGCTTCAAGCACCGTAAACAGAGTGATGCCACTTTTTTTACCTTGGCAAAAGATAATGTCATGATACACCAAGACAGGATTATCGTTAATCATAAAGCCTTTATCAGGAAGCTGGCAGGGAAATACGATATTGTTATGCGCGAGTCGCTCTACCGTGCAGGGCGCCAATACCAGTGAACGCATGGTAAAACCTAAAACTATCGTTTGTTGCTGAAGAAGCGTCATAGTTTCAGCAATTGTGTGCTCGACTGCCTGCATATGGATATTAAGCACCGTGCTACAGAAAAGGTTTAATGCCTGTTCAAGATTCTGGCGCGTTTGCAAAATGTGGGTAAACCATTGGTCACTGCCGATATGGTTATGATCCGGGTGGGGTTCAAGTAAGGTATTATCGATATCAACAAGAACCAGAGCGTTTGGTTTTATATAGTCCAGAATTTCATGAAAATGTTTAATTTCTATAATTTCAGCTAGAATATATTGATTGAGTAAAAAAAAGAGAAAAAAAAGAGTTTTTTTGGATATGGATATATTCATGGTAAACTTTATAATAAGTAAGTTTTAGTATTTTTCAAAGCGGTGGTATATTAGCATGAATTCATCACGTAAACAAGAAAAAATAGTAGATAATATAACAACTACAGAGCATGAAACTGCTCATTCTGAGTCTCCACATTCTGAGTTTGAGAATCGTGTGCATAAAGCGCGTGAGCTTGAAGCTTTAGGTAGTAAGCCGTGGGCTGAAATGCGCGAGGTGCCAAATACCTGCAAGCAGGTTATCGAAGAGTTTGTTGAAGGAGTCGAAAAACCTTACGCAATCTCTGGGCGCATTTTAACCAAACGTATGCAGGGTAAAGCAGGTTTTGTAACGGTTCAGGACCGTACCGGTCGTTTGCAACTCTATATACGTGAAGACGTTATAGGCGCTGAATCGTTTAAAAGATTTATAGATTTTATCGATATGGGCGATATTATCTGGGCTACTGGCCATTCGTTTAAAACTAAAACGGGTGAAATTTCATTGCGCATTTCAGACTGGCAACTGCTTACCAAATGTTTGCATCCGCTTCCAGAAAAGTTCCATGGCATTCATGATATAGAAACTAAATATCGTCAGCGTTATTTAGATCTTATGAGTAGTCCAGAGACGCGTGAACGCTTCATGAAGCGTACCGTTATTATTAAAGAGATCCGTGGATATTTAGATAGAAATGACTTTCTTGAAGTTGAAACGCCTATGTTGCACCCAATTCCAGGCGGTGCCGCAGCTCGACCATTTATAACCCATCATAATGCCTTAGACACAGATTTTTATCTACGCATTGCCCCAGAATTATACTTAAAAAGATTAGTTGTTGGCGGCTTTGAGCGTGTGTATGAAATTAACCGTAACTTTAGAAATGAGGGTGTCTCTACGCGCCATAATCCTGAATTTACGATGGTAGAGTTTTATATGGCGCATGAGGATTATCAATTTGCCATGAGCTTTGTTGAAAAATTAATCCGTGAAATGGCACGTAAAGTTTCTGGCGCTGAGCAAGTTCAATTTGGTGAGTATACTCTTGATTTTTCAAAGCCATTTGACCGCATGAATGCGCAACAGGCAATTCTTAAATACAGTTCTGTTACTCAGCAAGAGCTTGAAGAAAAAAATATCGATGCAACACTTGCAAAATATAAAGTAAAGCTAGAAAATAAAGTCGCTTCTTATGGGCAAAAGATATTTGCGCTTTTTGAAGAAGTTGCAGAATCGAAACTTATTAACCCGACCTATATTATAGATTTTCCTATTGAAACTTCACCGTTAGCTAAACGTGATGCAAAAAATCCTCATATTGCTGCGCGATTTGAACTATTTATTGCGGGCATGGAGATATCAAATGGCTTTAACGAATTAAATGATCCATTTGATCAATCTGAACGTTTTAAAGAACAGGTTAAAGCGCATGAAGCTGGCGATGCTGAAGCAATGCATTATGATGCTGATTACATAACTGCTTTGGAATACGGCCTGCCGCCTACCGTTGGTTGTGGCCTTGGCGTTGACCGTTTGGTTATGCTTTTAACAAATACTACTTCTATTAAAGAAGTTATCTTATTCCCAGCGCTTAAAAGAAAGTAAATAGGTGATATTTGAATATAAATATCATTTTGATGTTTCGACAAATTCAGAAGTTAACACTCGCTCATCCTGAGCTTGTCGAAGGGTTAGCGAGATGATGCGAACACATAAAAGAAAATGAGATTATGAAGAAAATGAAAGAATATTTAGATCCTGATATCGCTGTTAATGAATTTGAGTTTTTTGCTCGTTGGGTAGAAAAGGATCCAGATAAACTAGCAGATCTTGTAATGCATCTTAACAAAATATTAAATGCAAGAGGGTTTACTCCCCAAATGCTTTCTTTGGCCACAGGTTTTGATCAAGAAGCAATAAAAAAAGCTTTATTACCTTCAAATAAAAATCCTGATGAAGAAGTTCTCGTAGCAGTTATGAAATCGGCTGGATTTGATTTAAAAAATTGGTCTGATACAAAAAGAAGCTTGGAAAAGATCACAACCAAATATGACGAAGTTCTTCGAAAGCTATCTAAAACATAATGGAATGTCGCTATCTAATATTAGATGACTACTTGAGTATTCATCTGAAATTCAGATTCCAGAAATAGTAGATTATTTTAAAAAACATTCGGTAAAACATGACTAAACAACTTATTGAGTTATTAGAAAAATATAAAAAAAGTAAGCATATTACAAAAGCCGAACCGCCTGTAATTGGGCAGTTTGAAAAACTTTTGGCAGAAAAGCCGAATTGTTTTGACCGTGAACCGGGGGGGCATATTACCGGATCTGCATGGATTATTAATCCAGAAAATAATGCGGCATTACTTACTCATCATAAAAAATTAAACAAATGGCTGCAGCTTGGTGGTCACTGTGACGGCAACCCAGATGTTGCTGCTACGGCATTGCGCGAGGCGCAAGAAGAATCTGGCATGCAAAATTTTGAATTTATTATTCCCGGTATCTTTGATATTGATATTCATGCAATCCCCAATGCGTGTGAATACCATTATGATGTCCGCTTTTTATTGCGCGCACAGGATGCAAACTTTATAATTAGTGATGAATCGCACGATCTTGCATGGGTACAGTTTGATCGCATGAATGAATATGCGCAAGAAGAGTCGGTAATACGGATGAACAAAAAATATTTAAATTTTTTTAATTAATAAAGGGCCATTTCATGAACTTAAAATATTTAGCGTTAGTCTGCCTTTTTGTAACGTTTCAAAAAATTCAATCAAATCCTTCATTATTTGATCGCATACCGGACCGCTATTTACCGGACTATAAACTTGAAGAGTATAATCGTGAAAAAATTTTAGCAGTATTAAATAGCAACGTGAAAAGTGAATTAGAAGTGACAATGCCGAATGACAATACGCCGCGAATAATTATTTTTGATGCCTCTTTGGGATATGCTCTTATATCAAAGGGTTTTGAAAGTAAATGTGGTGTCGGTGGTGGTTGTTACGGGGCAAGATCAGGTTTAAGTTATAAACGCCAAAATTTTAAAACTGCATTTTCAATGGGCTCATGTTCACCAGTCCTAAAAGAGGTGGAAGAAAATTTCTCTGCTTTAAGGTATTTGCTTGAGAATCCTTTTTATTCTCAGGATTGGCCTACATTTACTAAACTTGAAAAAATAGATTATAACACATTAATAACAGCGGTTATAGCGTGTGCCCAGCAAAAATTTAGTGAGGCATCAAAAACAAAAATAGGTGCAGTTACGGTAGCTGATACCATAAAGATGAACTTAATTGTTGCAAGAGAACGTGGCGGCGAAGTTACTGCGTTCTTAAAATTTACTGAGCAAGAAAAATAATTTCAGGGCATCTATCAGGGCATCTAAAAGATGCCCTATATCAAATATTACTTACTGCTTTCCTGACGTTTAATATAGCTAGACGTAGTATGATCTGCTTCATGGAAGCGCACATCCTTAAGAGAGGGAAACTGCAGTTCGCATGTGCCGCATCTATTATGCTTTGATGCAAGATGTTCTTTTAAATCTACTTCTTTTCTGGATTCAAGATTTTTTTCGCAGTACACACACCAAAAAACTGCTAATTGTGCTTGTGGTGTTTTGATCATGAATTTTTCTATATTATCATCAGATACATATTGTTCAAAGTTAGAAGTTTTGGGTGTTGTTGCTGAAAGTGATAATGTTAACATTAAGGTTGAAAGAGAAAATATTTTTTTCATAATGGTATTTTGTAGATAGGGTTAAAATAATTTTGATAAGTATAGCATTTGATTTTTAGATACGTGAATTTTTTTTTAATTTATTATGTATAAAGTTAATTTTTAAAAAGCATTTTTTCAAGTATACTAAAGACCATATAATTATTTTACTTAGGATTTTATGGTTACTTTTTTTATTGTGCTGTTAACCCTTTTTCTTACACTTTTTTCAGTAGCGGTAATGAGTTTTATCGCCATGGCAGCACCCGTGGGCCCATGGATAGATGTCACTTTGGTATTATTGGGAATGCTCTTTGTGAAAGTTTTTTTTAGAAAATTAAGCACTTTTAAAACAGCTGAAATTCTTGGTTATTCAACAGCAGCAAGTGCTATTGGTGGAAGTGTTGCAACAGCATGTGGTTTTGGTTTTCCCACATTATATTTTTTAAAACCTGATATTTTCGCTGCATTATTAGAAAACCCCATTCAGTTTATAAGTTTAATAAGTGCACTTATTATTGTAGCAGGTGGGCTTGGCATGATTATAGCACATGCATGGGCTCCAACATTTCTTGCTGATACTACTATGAATTTTCCCATCGGGCAGATGACGTATAGTTTAATGAGTGTGGGCAATAATATTCATAAAGCATATGAATTAATGGCGGGTCTTCTGAGTGCTGCGGCATTTAGCGTTATCCAAATAGTTACTCAAGTAATACCTAAAAAGTTTATGTTATTAAAGCAATACTCTTTCGGGTATTGGGTTTTGCCGCAAATAATTCTGCGGCCAGATTGGATATTTATGTTGATCGCGATCGGCTTTGTAACGGGGCATGTTATCGCTATCCCATTAGCTGTGGGTGTCTTGATAAAGTTTTTAGCCGCTGATCCACTACACCAAAACTTTTTTTGCACTTTGCCTGTGGATGATTTTTTCTTTGCTTTTTGCAGCGGCATAATGATCCAAAGTACTTTTTTGAGCTTGCTTGAATTTCCACACTATATTTATTCTTTTTTCAAAAAAAATACCACCAGTTCGCGAGCACTTTTTGACCATATACAGCTAGGGTATATTCAAGCAGGTTTAGGTATTATTTTTTTAGCAGCAACGGTACTATTTTTCAGTGTGCTTAATTTTTCATTGCTATCACAATTCTATTTAGTATCACTTACTGCACTTTTTACGTACCAGATTGCAATTATCGGGGGCAAAACGGGCCTGGCGCCTATTGGAAGATTTGCAACGTGGGTTATGGTCCCCTTTTTAATGCTTTTTGGTTTTGATGCATTACAGGTTACTGTGGTTGCGACATTTGTAGAGATTAGCGGCATGGTTGTGGTTGATACATTGTTTGGCAGAAAGATGGCCCAATTGGCATCTCTTGATAATAAAAAAATGATACTGTATCAGATAGGTGGTTTAATTTTGAGCGCGTTATTAGTAGGTCTGATTTTTTGGTTACTTATAACGCATTTCGGACTAGGTGCAACTTCGCCTTTAATTGCACAACGTTGCCAAGCCCGCGCATTATTAATTAATGCAAGTGGCTTTGATCTTAAGGTTATGCTTCTGGGTATAGCGTGTGGCTTTGGCCTTAAATTTATAAAAATTAATTCAACATTGGTCTTAGGCGGGTTATTATTGCCAATCGATTTTTCATTACTCTTAATTATCGGTGGCTTATCGACCTATTTAGTAAAAGACAGAGAAGCCTACACCCCCTTCTGGTCGGGAGTTTTTGCGGCGAGTGCACTATTTATGCTTTTAAAGACGTTATTATAAATAAGTGAATACATTTTGGCCTGTCCGCCATAGCTTGCCATGCCTGAAGGCGTGGATAAGCGAAGGCTGGATCGGGAGTTTTTGCGGCGAGTGCATTATTTATGTTATTAAAAACGTTACTATAAAAAAGGCCCGATTTTCCGGGCCTTGTAATTTCTTAATCAAGAATATCCATTTGGCGGTCGAGCAACCTATCAAAATAGGTAGGGTGTTTCACAGAATTCAGTGCCGGAGGAGTTGGTTGAGGTGCTACTGGTTGTGGAGCTGGTGCAATGTATGGTGCGGGCTTTGCAACAACAACAGGTTTATAAACAACTGGCTCATACACAGCTGTTGTATACACAACTGGTTGATGAATAACGGGTTGGACATAAGTTGTCGTTTTTGGGCTTGAATAATAGGTTGTTGTAGAGCAATGGTAGTTATCATCGTCTTTTTGCTCTTCTTTTTCATATTCAGTTTCTTCTTCTTTCTCAATGTTGCGTTTATTGAGTTCTGCATAGAGTTCAAAAGTTACATACGCAACTACAGTAGTAAGTAACGTAAAACCAAGTATTTCAGTTTTATTTTTTGAAGCAAAATCTATAAAGGCTTGGTACGCTGGCTGCACTGCAGATAATTGCACGCAAGAAATCAGCGCAGCGAATAATAAAAATTGTTTTTTCATAATAATCGTTCAGGTTTAAAATTGGTTAGATAGTAGATTGTTATAGAAAAGGCCCCCTTAAAAAGAGGACCTTTTTGTAAACCTTGGTTCAGTATTTCTTTTTTAAGAAAGAGGCTGAGAATTCAATTGTTCTTGTGTAGGAAAAGAAGTACCATATTGAAAGAAATATGATTCACGTTCTTCTTGAGGTTTTAGTGAAGGATCACATACATATTCTGGATCTGTGAAAATTTTATATGCAACAAGAGTAACGAGTCCAAAAACGAATGTTGATACTGCCAAACCTGCAACAGTGCTGTTAAGCGCTGCTTTAACGACTTCTTGTGAAGCTTGAACATTTACAGTAGTTGATGCTGAAACATGTGCGCATGAAATTAATGCGATGAGTAATAAAACTTGTTTTTTCATAATAGCCTTTTTAGGTGTATATGTGGTTAATAATTTAATGGGCATAAAAAAGGCCCCCTTTAGAGGGGCCTTTAATAAATTTCTTAATTACTCAAGAACTTCCATTTGTTGTTTAACTATGTTGTCAAAATATGTAGGTTCGTTAAGTGATTCCATTACGCGTTCAGCAAGGGTAGCAAGTGTTGATTTTTCAACAATTGGAGTTGCTTCTTGTGCTGGAGCAGCAACTGGAGCAGTCACAACTGGTGCACTTACTTGAGCTTCAGGCGCAACAGTTGTTGCTACTGGAGCTGGGGTAACAACAGGAGTTTTTGCTAAAGGTAATTCTTTAGAATGCTTTTGTTCTGCTGTTGGGAAAGAAGTACCATATTTGAAGAAATCTGATTCCCCTTCTTTTTTAGCTTCTTTCAATACAGGGTTATTTGTGTAACCACCATTAGCATAGAATTTGTATATTACTAATGCAGTTGCAGCTAAGAATAATGAAGCAGCAATGGTTCTGTGGTTATTAAGTGTAGTTAAAGCTTGGAAGTTGATAGTTGGTAAAGTTGGCAAGCTCATAGATGGTAAGCTATACGCCGCAGAAGCATTCATAGAAAAAGCTAATGCAACGAGCAATAATGCTTGTTTTTTCATATTTAATCCTTACAAATAGATATTAAAGTAACATTTATAAGTTTAACTATTACTAGAGCTTTGTCAAGAGCCCCCTATACTCAGGAGGCCTTTGGATGTTGTCTTTTTCTATTTATCGAATGATTATGGTGCTGCTATAGGGTCTATAGCTATTAAAAGCCTGTGTTTGCTGGGCAAGGGCCATTTTTTCCATAGCTTGTTGTTTTTCTATTTGCACTTGAAGATTAACGGCGTCCATGTATTCTGGGGTACTTTTGATAATGAGAAGGGTTTCTGTTATAAGTTCAATTGCTTTTTGTGAAAGTTCTATTTGCTCTTCTAAAAGTGTGCAGTAAGAATCATTCTTATAACAGGCAAGGCTATAAAATTTCAAAAGTAGGCGTGATTCTTCAAGGATTGATCGATATTGCTTTTTTAACCTCGTGATATCTTCAAATGCATCATAGTAAGGATTTCTTGCATCTATGTAATACATTGAGATTAGGCGCATTAAGTTGTTTACCATAGAAAATGGTGCTTCGACTTTGAATGATTCCATAATAAGGGTAAATAGATTGTTATTCCATGCGGCTTTGAAAGAGTTTTTATTTGTATTCATGCGGCTTTCAGGGCGCATTGTCATGTAATAGCTTGTACCAGAAGCAGCTGCCAGGGCATAGAATATTCCCTTAACCCAAGGTTTATTTTCTTCATAAACGCACAATTGAGAAAATGCGTATCCCGCAAAAACGATACTCCCTGTAAGAAGGCCTGTTTCTGTGTAGAGGTTCTTATAAGAAATTTCTGCATTCAGAGAGCTTGTGCATGCAAAAATAAGTAATGAAAGACGCTTCATCGTGAATCCTGTTGTTTGAAAAGTTTAAAAATACTTTTGTAACTATATACCAAAAAAGGATAAAGTAATACTCTTATTCTGTTTGGGAACGAATAAGTTCTGCCTCGATAAAGTCAACTAAATCGCCATCAAGCACCAGCTCTGGTTGCGGTGATTCAAAGTCGGTTCTGTGATCTTTTACCATTTTATAGGGGTGTAATACATATGAGCGAATCTGAGATCCCCACTCAATTTTTTTTCGCTCAGCAGAATAGAGTCTAGCTTGTGCATCTTCTTTTTCTTTTTGAACAAGCTTTGCCATAAGCATCTTCATGCCAGTTTCTTTATTTTGCGTTTGCGAGCGTTCATTTTGGCACTGAACCACTATTCCAGAAGGAGCATGGGTTATGCGTATAGCTGATTCTGTTTTATTAACATGCTGTCCCCCTGCGCCGCCAGCACGGAAGGTGTCTATACGTAAATCATTTGGGTTAATAACAATAGTCGCTTGTGATGTTTCGGGTGTAACAAAAACGCCTGCAAATGACGTATGCCTGCGTTTATTTGCATCAAATGGGGAAATTCGAACAAGTCTATGGATGCCTTGCTCATTTTTGAGCATGCCGTAAGCATTTTTGCCTTTAATATATAAGGTGCCAGATTTGATACCTGCGCCTTCACCGACTTGATAATCTAAAACGGTGCAAGAAAACTTTTCCCGTTCACAAAAACGGACATACATCCGCAAAAGCATCTCTGACCAATCTTGTGATTCTGTTCCGCCCGCGCCTGCATTTATGCTTAAAAAGCAGTTTTCATCATCATCTTCTTTATTGAGTAGTAGGGCGATTTTGAAATTTTTAATATTCCTGCAATGTTTTGCGATATCTACTTTAATTGACTCGAGTGTCTCTTGATCATCTTTAAATAAGACAAGCAGATCATCGAGTTCTTTTTGAGTGCTTTGTATTGCATCAAATGTTTCTTTTAATGTACGAATTTTTTGTAATTGCTGTGAAATAGTGATCTGCTGGGGATTTTTCCAAAAATCTTCTTGTTTGCTTAAAGCAGAAAGCCGTTCAAACTCTTTCTCATTTTGTGAATTTTCCCAAAAAGTTTGAATAGTCTTTAAATCGGGCTCTGCGCCTTTTAGCTGTTCTTTTAAATCATCAATAATCATATAATATCCTAGTGTAATTATAGATAGTATATCTTATAGATGATATAAGCAAAAATAGTTATTTAATTAGTGCAAAAATTGCGCAACCCAAAGTTGCAATACCAGCAGTATGTCCAACAATAGCAGATGGACCTACTAAACTAAGTGCGTCAGATTCAGAAGGACCAAGCGCGAGGGCAAAGAAAAGTGCATATTGTCCTATAACAGGAACTAACCCTGTTGTGTAACCTACTAGGAAACCTAAAGTTGCACACTCTATCTTGTTTTTTAATGTTCCATTTTCATCGTCATAGCCAGCTTTAATGCCTTCTGGTGCTAATAACGTTAAAGAAAGAGCGTATAATACTAATTTTTTTAAATTCATTATTTTCCTTAAATTGATTAAAATTATATTAATATTATGAGATTTTTATTAAAAAACGTCAATTTGTGATTTATTAACTTTTTTTGACTTTTTAAAAAATAGCGCTATTTATACATATATAAAAAAAAGGGGCGTTGATAATCACAGGGCCCCTTTTAGTGCGATTTTTATAAAATTGCTTTGTTATAGTTGTCTTCCACAAATGGCCAGTTTACCACGTTCCACCAGGCATCTATGTATGAAGCACGCTTGTTTTTGTGCTTAAGGTAATAAGCATGTTCCCAGACATCCAGGCCTAATAGGGGAATAATCCCTTGCATAAGAGGTGAATCTTGGTTTGGGGTGCTGATAATTACCAGTTTATTGTTAATTGCGTTAAGGCACAGCCATGCCCAGCCGCTGCCGAATACTTTCTTTGCCGCCTCATTAAATTGATTTTTGAACGCATCAAGTGATCCGAACTGTTTTTTAAGTACTTTTAAGAGCTTGTTTGATGGTTTAGTCTTATTCGGGGCCATGCAGTGCCAGAAAAAAGTATGGTTTAAGTGGCCCCCGCCATTATTACGCACGGTGGTTTTAATATCATTTGGAATCTTTTCAAGCATGGTGAGCAGTTGAGGCAGGGTAAAGCGTTGTAATTCGGGACGGTCCTTCAGCGCGTCATTAAGATTTTTTACATATGCCGCATGGTGACCTTCGTAATGAACCTGCATGGTTTGGGAGTCAATATGCGGCTCAAGAGCATTAAAAGCATATCCAAGTGGTTCAAGCACAAAAGGATAACGTTGATCTGGATATATAAAAGAAGTGGTTAATAAGATAAGAAAATGCATGAATTTATTCATAAAGGCTCCTTTATAAGCATTAAACATTAAAACTTTTATGAAAATTATAACTTGTGTGTGAAGCGAAAAGATAGATCTGATCGCATTAATCAAAATTGTATTGTAAGTATCGTATAAATTCTTAAAATAAGTTCAAATTTTTTGTTGACAGTTGCTCTGTGGACTGTATAATTATCTACAGTAATTGAATTAACCGACATCAAAAGCAACAGCCAGAGCGAACAAAGTTTCTGAAAAAGAAAATAAAAAGATCTGAAAAAACAGTTGACAAGATAAATTAAATCGGTAGAATTAATAACACAATTTGAATTAACGAATGAAACGGCGTAAACGCCACTAGTCAGATCGACTAATTTCTCTCAAAAAAGAAATTAAGAAAATTTGAAAAAAAGTTGACAAGATCATTTAAATCGTTAGAATTTATAACATGATTTGAATTTCGGAATCAACCTATTCGTGTTCTTGAAAATGAAGTAGTAATTAAAAAAGTTTTTTGTCTTTGACATATACAGAATTAAGTTGCAAGTAATGAACTTGCAATTCTTTAAAAATTTGATTTATGAATTCTTGCGATCAACTCCATACAATATATTTTGTGATGGAGAGTTTGATCCTGGCTCAGAATAAACGCTGGCGGCGTGCCTAACACATGCAAGTCGAGCGTGAAAGGTCTTCGGGACTAAGTAAAGCGGCGAACGGGTGAGTAACGCGTGAGAATCTACCTTTCAGTGAAGAATACCTTCGAGAAATTGAAGTTAATACTGCATACGTCCCTTCGGGGAGAAAGATGGCCTCTTTGCTGTCGCTGAAAGATGAGCTTGCGTACGATTAGCTAGTTGGTAGGGTAAAGGCCTACCAAGGCGATGATGGTTAGCCGGCCTGAGAGGGTGTACGGCCACACTGGAACTTAGACACGGTCCAGACTCCTACGGGAGGCAGCAGTGAGGAATATTGCGCAATGGGCGAAAGCCTGACGCAGCGACGCCGCGTGGAGGATGAAGGTCTTAGGATTGTAAACTTCTGTTAAGTGGGAAGAAATGTTTCGTTATAATACAGCGAAAAGATGACGGTACCATTAGAGAAAGCACCGGCTAACTTCGTGCCAGCAGCCGCGGTAATACGAGGGGTGCAAGCGTTATTCGGAATGATTGGGCGTAAAGGGTGCGCAGGCGGAATGCTAAGTCAACTGTTAAATTTCCCGGCCTAACCGGGAGTCAGCAGTAGATACTGGTGTTCTTGAGGGTGGAAGAGAGAAGCGGAATTCTCGGAGTAGCGGTAAAATGCGTAGATCTCGAGAGGAACACCGATGGCGAAGGCAGCTTCTTGGTCCATTTCTGACGCTCAGGCACGAAAGCGTGGGGAGCAAACAGGATTAGATACCCTGGTAGTCCACGCTGTAAACGATGATCACTAGACGTTAGTTCCGTTATGCGGGATTAGTGTCGTAGCTAACGCGATAAGTGATCCGCCTGGGGAGTACGGTCGCAAGATTAAAACTCAAAGGAATTGACGGGGGTCCGCACAAGCGGTGGAACATGTGGTTTAATTCGACACTACGCGAGGAACCTTACCTAGGCTTGACATGCATTTGACCGCTATGGAAACATAGTTTTCTATGCGTAAGCATAGACAGATGCACAGGTGCTGCATGGCTGTCGTCAGCTCGTGTCGTGAGATGTTGGGTTAAGTCCTTTAACGAGCGCAACTCCTGCCACTAGTTGCAACCCAGTGATGGGGCACTCTAGTGGGACTGCCTGGGAAACCAGGAGGAAGGTGGGAATGACGTCAAGTCCGCATGGTCCTTATGCCTAGGGCAACACACGTGTTACAATGGCTAGTACAAAGGGTTGCGAAGTCGTAAGAGTGGAGCTAATCCCATAAAGTTAGTCTAAGTTCGGATTGAGGTCTGCAACTCGACCTCATGAAGTTGAAATCGCTAGTAATCGCGTATCAGAACGACGCGGTGAATACGTTCTCGGACCTTGTACACACCGCCCGTCACACCATGAGAGCTGTTTGTACCCGAAATCATCTTAGCTAACCTGTAAAGGAGGCGGGTGCTGAAGGTATGGAGAGTGATTGGGGTGAAGTCGTAACAAGGTAGCTGTAGGAGAACCTGCGGCTGGATCACCTCCTTTCGAGGGAGATTCTTTAGCTGATCGGAAACGATTAGCAATTCTTAATCTTAATTAATTTTAAGGTGTGTTTGAGTGATCGCAAGAATTCATAAATCATAAAATTTTAGATAGTTTGACTGGGCCTATAGCTCAGCTGGTTAGAGCACCCCGCTGATAACGGGGAGGTCAGTCGTTCGAGTCGACTTAGGCCCACCAGGGTCTAGTCTGTCCGCCTTATAAGGGGATGTAGCTCAGTTGGTAGAGCGTCCGCTTTGCAAGCGGAAGGTCATCGGTTCGAATCCCGATCATCTCCACCAATTTAATAACTATCTGTTTAATTAAAGAAATCTGTATATATATCGTAAGACGTTTTAAAAAATTCTTATGTTCTTTGAAATATTTGTAATGTAAATTAGCTGATGTAGTTGTAAAACTACTATCATTAAGTAAAGCATATTATCTCAGTTAATAAAATTTGTGATTAATTGAAAAGGGCATTTGGTGGATGCCTTGGTATCAGGAGGCGATGAAGGAGGCGGAAGGCTGCCATAAGCTTCGGGGAGCTGTCAATCAAGCTATGATCCGGAGATGTCCGAATGGGGAAACCTATCTTGGTAAACCTAAGATATCTTTATCTGAATACATAGGGTAAAGAAGCGAACGGCGTGAACTGAAACATCTAAGTAGCGCTAGGAAAAGAAAACAAAGTGATTCCCTCAGTAGTGGTGAGCGAAATGGGAAAAGCCTAAACCTATAGTGTGTAATAGCCTGCATGCGTTGCATTAAGGAGGTTGTGGGATGTAATGATCTAAAAATTGTAGTTTTTAGCATGCTTCTTGCTTATTTAGTTGAATATTCTGGAAAGGATAGCCAAAGAAAGTGAAAGCCTTGTAAGCGAAAAATAAGTAAGCCATGTGATTATTTCCCGAGTACTGCGGAGCACGTGAAATTCTGTAGGAATCTGCCCAGACCATTGGGTAAGGCTAAATACTACTGATGACCGATAGTGAACAAGTACCGCGAGGGAAAGGTGAAAAGAACCCCGGAAGGGGAGTGAAATAGAAACTGAAACCAATTGTCTACAATCGGTGGAAGCGATGATATACGTATGCGCAACCACGTACCTTTTGCATAATGAGCCAACGAGTTATTCGTATGTTGCAAGGTTAAGCTTTGAAAGAGCGGAGCCGTAGCGAAAGCGAGTCTGAATAGGGCGTTTAGTAGCATGTGATAGACCCGAAACCTAGTGAGCTACCCATGTCCAGGGTGAAGTTTCAGTTACATGAGATGGAGGTCCGAACCGGTGTAGGTTGAAAACTGCTCGGATGAGGTGTGGGTAGGAGTGAAAGGCTAATCAAACTGGGAAATAGCTGGTTCTCCCCGAAATATATTTAGGTATAGCCTTGTTGAATTGATTATGGGGGTAAAGCACAGTTGGAATTTTGGGGGCGTAAGCTTACCAGATTTTTACTAACTCTGAATACCGTAATTTTAGAAGACAGGAGGCAGACTGCGGGGGATAAGCTTCGTAGTCGAGAGGGAAACAGCCCAGACCATCAGCTAAGGTCCTTAAATATCTATTAAGTGGTAAAAGAAGTGAAAATACACAGACAGCCAGGAGGTTGGCTTAGAAGCAGCCATCCTTTAAAGAAAGCGTAATAGCTCACTGGTCAAGTGTTTTTGCGCTTAAAAACGAACGGGGCTCAAATAGATTACCGAAGCTATGGCTTACATCTTAAGTGATGTAGGGGTAGGGGAGCGTTCTTTGGCAGATACGAGCTTGACTGTGAAGGACAAGTGATGGGATCAAAGAAGTGAATATGTTGGTATAAGTAACGAAAAAATAGGTGAGATTCCTATTCGCCGTAAGTCTAAGGTTTCCGAGAGAACGGTTTATCCACTCAGGGTTAGTCGATACCTAAGCCGAGGCCAATTGGAGTAGGCGATGGACAACAGGTTAAATATTCCTGTACCACTTGTAAGCGTTTGAGCAAAGGGGTGACGCAGAAGGATAGGTCAAATTGGAATATGGATTGCCAAGTTAAGCATTAAGAGGGACTATGTAGGAAAATCCGCGTTGTCATTAACTTGAAGGTGTGATGGGTATTTCGATCTCTTGTAGCGAGGTGTATTTGACTGATCTCACGCTGACTAGAAAAACCTCTAGCGAGCTTTACAAGTAATCGTACCGCAAACCGACACAGGTAGACGGGCTGAAAATGCTCAGGCGTTGAGATAATTATCATTAAGGAACTCGGCAAAATAGCCTCGTAACTTCGGGAGAAGAGGTGCCTATGCCGTCATTAGAGTAATCTATGAAGCGGTTTTAGGTTTCAACAAAGAGGCCCAACCGACTGTTTAACAAAAACACAGGGCTCTGCTAACTCGAAAGAGGATGTATAGAGTCTGACGCCTGCCCAGTGCTGGAAGGTTAATAGGAGAGGTCAGCCGTAAGGCAAAGCTTTGAATTGAAGCCCCAGTAAACGGCGGCCGTAACTATAACGGTCCTAAGGTAGCGAAGTCCCTTGTCGGGTAAGTTCCGACCTGCATGAATGGCGTAACGAGTTGGGCGCTGTCTTAATGATACACTCAGTGAATTTGTAGTACGGGTGAAAATGCCGGTTACCCGCGACTGGACGGAAAGACCCCGTGCACCTTTACTGTAACTTGACATTGATTTTTGGATTGATATGTGTAGGATAGGCGGGAGACTTTGAAGTGTATGGCGCTAGCTGACATGGAGTCATCCTTGAAATACCGCCCTTATCCGTTTGAAGATCTAACTTCGACCCGTAATCCGGGCGGAGAACATTGTCTGGTGGGCAGTTTGACTGGGGTGGTCGCCTCCTAAATTGTAACGGAGGCATTCAAAGGTTCCCTCAAGACGAATAGAAATCGTCGGTTGAGCGTAAACGCACAAGGGAGTTTGACTGTGAGACCTACAAGTCGAGCAGGTGCGAAAGCAGGAGTTAGTGATCCAGTGGTTCCGAATGGAAGGGCCATTGCTCAATGGATAAAAGGTACGCCGGGGATAACAGGCTGATCTCCTCTGAGAGTCCATATCGACGAGGAGGTTTGGCACCTCGATGTCGGATCATCGCATCCTGGGGCTGGAGAAGGTCCCAAGGGTTTGGCTGTTCGCCAATTAAAGCGGTACGTGATCTGGGTTCAGAACGTCGTAAGACAGTTCGGTCCTTATCCGTCGTGGGCGCAGGGTATTTGAGAGGAGTTGTTCCTAGTACGAGAGGACCGGAATGAGTGAGCCTCTAGTGTTCCAGTTGTTTACCAAAAGCAAGCTGGGTAGCCACGCTCATAAGAGATAACCGCTGAAAGCATCTAAGTGGGAAACTCGCCTCAAGATTAGATACCCCTGCTAACGTCAGTTAGCAATAAGATCCGTTGAAGACTACGACGTTGATAGGCTGGAGGTGTAAGTATAGTAATATATTAAGCTAACCAGTACTAATAGATCGAATGTTTTAATCACACTATAAATTTTATTAACGATAAAAAAATTATCTTATTTTACATTACAAATATTTCAGAACATAAGTTGAAATTTTGGTTTTTAAGCCATTAAAGATTTCCTGGTGCGTATAGTTGTGGGGTCACACCCGTTCCCATTCCGAATACGGCAGTTAAGTCTACAACGTCGATGATACTTACCTGGTGACGGGTTGGAAAAGTAGATAGTGCCAGGATTAAATTTAAGCTCCAGCTCAAAAAGCTGGGGCTTTTTTTTTACTTGATATAGTTTTGGGTGTATGATTACGTAATGGGCAATTAATTATATTAAATATCTGTTGTGCTTTATGTATTAAAATGGGTCTCTTATGAAAAAAACTCTTTTTCTTTCCGGTTTATTGGGCATATTCGTTCCATTTGCTTTTTGTGAGCAATTGCAGCAAGAATTAATTTTTGATCAAAATTCAGATCAAGTTCTTGAAGAAGATATGAATTCGCATGATAAAATTCATTTGCCAACAGGCAGGCATGTTATTGCAGACTTGTGGGAATGCGAATTTTGCCATTATACCGATGATATTGAAGATGTTTTACGTCAAGCTGCCCAAAAAGCTTCAGCAACAGTTCTTAATATTACAATAGAAAAATTTCCAGAAATAGAAGTTGATGGCAAAATGGTGCAGGGTATGACCGGTACGGTGATACTTTCAGAATCGCATATAGCTTTTCATACTTGGCCCGAGTCTAGTTTTGTTGCAGTTGATATCTTTACCTGTGGGACAAATGCACTTCCTGAAAAGGGTTTAGAGGTTATTTTAGAGCATTTTAAGCCTAAAATAAGTAATGTGCGTATACTTGGTCGTGGCCAAGCTGCCGAAAGTAACGCGCCTGAGTGCGTCAATAGTAATTAAACACTTCCGATTTTTTATTTGGGTGTTATACTTAAAGAGTAATTTAGATTTAAAAAATTTCCTGGTGCGTACAGTTGTGGGGTCACACCCGTTCCCATTCCGAATACGGCAGTTAAGTCTACAACGTCGATGATACTTACCTGGTGACGGGTTGGAAAAGTAGATAGTGCCAGGATTAAAATTAAAAGCCTCAGTAATAAAATAACTGAGGCTTTTTTTAGGCATTTGATATACTTAATTCCATATATTACACAAAATTAATAAGGTAAGGATATGTATAAGTTTTTAAAGTCGAATACTTGGTTACTCTTTTTAGGATCTTATATGCCATTATTAGCAGAAGTTGAAGTTGGTCAAATATATCAACATTATAACGGTAAGCAGTATGAGATTTTAGCCATCGGTAGGCTCACTGAATCTGACATATTAGAAGAATGCGTGGTTTACAAAGCGCTTTACGACGACCCACAGTTTGGTAAGGGACAAGTCTGGATAAGGCCACTTGAGATGTTTGTGGAAGAAGTGGTTATTAATGGTCAATCAATGCCGCGGTTTAAGCAGATTTACTTATAATGCTTAAGTTCTTGATTTAGGTAATTGTGCAATCTAGCCATCGGTTTTATGTTATTGATACCAGATGATTTGAGGTGATCGATAACCAAGCGCAAAACAATATCTTTAAGTTTTTCTTGATACAGTGCCATGTTTTCTGGGCTTATTCCGTTATATCTAAATACTTTAATTTTAGGATGCATATCAAGTATCGGGTCAAAGAACATAAGTCGTGCTTGCCAACGCGAGAAATTATAAGATGTAGAAGGAGCCGTGCGCATATATTCAATCAATGGCCGAATTGATGTATGTCGCTTTTTATGATAATCGAAGTGCGATGAAAGTACCACCGTATTGTATGGTTTACCCCATGCCTCAGATAAGTACACAAGGTCATCAACCATATCATGTGGTATACAAATCTGCAGCAAATTACCGGTAGATGAATCGAGGTAAGATTTCAGATCTGTAAGTTCTTTTAGATATTTTGTGTCAAAATTGTAATGCGTAAAAATTGGACTTAAGCGTTCATGCAAGCTCGCCCAACTTATACTTGAATTTTCTAGAAAGTAACTGAATGTGCATTCGCCCCCGCAGAAGTGGCTGCCAAATAATGAAAGGTTTACGGAAATCATCTGGCTACGCGTCAACTCATTATCATCATTGATAGATGTGTGAGCATCAAGATATTCATTCACGTTTTTATAGGGAATCGCGTGAATATCTTTAATCCGCATGCAGGCAAAATCTGAACGTGGGCAAATCAAATTCATGTATCCGTTTAACAATTTAATAAAGTCTTGTAGGATAATATAATCTTTCCTATGCGCATGGTAAAAGAAATAATGGGTTTTGCAAAGTTCTTTTTCTTTTGCGATAACTTGGTCTATGAGCTCTTTATGAGTTTCAAGTTCATTGGTGTAAGTCCAGCAGCCTCCAACCCAACAACTGCGGCTACCAAAAACAGAGTCAATCTCAGATTTATAGTGCTTAAGATATGCTTCAGTTTGTGTTAATGGTACATCAGCAGCTGGAGAATCTGTTAAAAGCTCATTCGATTCAATCTGTTCTTGCAGTGCTCTAAAGCGCTCTTTAAGCTCTTGAAGCAGCTGCATATGAGTTACAAAAGGGGTATGTTTTGAAATAAATGTAGAAATTTTTACCAGTTTTATCGTACATTTAGTTTTGAGAATATTTTTTACGCTAAAATTTTCTATTTTATTATCAAAATATGATTCAACAGCTTCCAATTCCTGTGGCTTGCCAGTAGTTACCATAAAGTATGTTTTTACTGTTTCTGCAAATACATTTATGTAGTCAGTTATGTAGTCAGTCATTACAAATGCCTTGCAGGGCGCTTGAAACAGCAGCGCACTATGGAGTAAAAATGTTATTAAAATTTTAAAGTTTTTTATATTCATACTCGTATATCCT
This sequence comes from uncultured Candidatus Babeliaceae bacterium, assembly GCA_963704655.1. GTDB lineage: Bacteria > Babelota > Babeliae > Babelales > Babelaceae > BOG-1370. The sequence continues at coordinate 80,064 of OY969927.1, forward strand.
TATGCTGTATCTGCTTGTAATAATAATGCAATCTATGCAAAGGTTGTTTGCCAGAGATATCTGATGTTTTAAGGTAATCGAGTATCAAACGAGTAACGATATTACGCAATTTTTGCTGGTAAATGGCTGCATTCTCGGGGGTTATCGTGTTATATCTAAATACTTTAATTCCAGGATGTATATCAAGTATCGGGTCAAAGAACATGAGTCGAGCCTGCCAATGTGATAAATTATAAATTTTATGTGGTGCCGTACGCATATGTTCAAGTAATGGTCGTATCGATGTGTGACGTTTTTTATCATAATCGTAGTGTTCCGCAAGTTCGGCAGTATTATATGGCATACCCCCTGGTTTTGCTAAGTATACAAGATCGTCAACCATGTCATGAGGTATGCAGATTTGTAGTAGGTTGCCTGTAGGCGAAGTAAGATGAGAAGTTAGGTCAATAAGTTCCGGAATATATTTTTTATCTAGCCCATAATGTGAAAACACTTCACTTAAACGATTAAGCAAACCGCTAGAAAACATACTTCGGTTATTAAAAAAATACTCAAATGTGCATTCGCACCCTTTTATGTTTGTGTGGCTTCCAAAAAGTGCAAGATTAACTGAGAGCATATAACTTTGTATTGGTTGATCATAATTATGGAAATAAGTATGGGCATCAAGGAATTCATCAACATTTTTATATGGAATTTGGGTAAGCCCCTTTAAACGAATGCACGTAAAATCTAAACGTGGGCCAATCAACTGCATATAGGTATGTAATAATTTCATAAAATCATGCAAGATAATAAGCTCTCTATCGTGTGCATGGTAAAAGAAATAGTGAGTATTAGAAAGTTCTTTCTCTTTTGAAATTATTTGATCTATTAAATCTTTATACTTTTCAATGGGCTTTTCAGGATAATAGTCCTTCCTAAAAGTCCTATTAACCTCACGCTGATAGTATTTAAGGTATGCTTCGGTTTGTGTTAATTTTACGTCAGTAACAGGTGAAATCACATGAGATTTAGTTTTTTCTTGTAGCTCACCAATTCGAGCCTTAAGCTCTTGAAGTAATTGCATATGAGCAACAAAAGAACCATGTTCTGAGGTTATTTTAGAACTACTATTAACTGTTATTGTACTTTTAGTTTTGAGTAGATCCTTTACGCTAAAACTTTCTAATTTATTATCAAAATATGCTTCAATAACTTCCAATTCCTGTGGCTTGCCAGTAGTTACCATAAAGTATGTTTTTACCGTTTTTGTAAATACATTTATGTAGTCAGTTATTACAAATGCCTTGCAGGGCGCCTGAAATAATGCACTATGCAGTAAAAATGTTATTAAAATTCTAGAGTTTTTCATACTAATACATCCTTATGTTTTTTAACGGCCCTTAAGCCAAGATTTTAGCAGGCGATCAGTTAATTTTTTAAGCTTATGCTCGTATGCTTTAAGCTGTTTTGGATGAACTGTTGTGTACCTAAATATTTTTACGCCGCTTAAAGGGTTCAGGAGGATATCCTGTGAAAACAATAACCGTCCCTGTAATCGGTCAAGCGTCATGCCAAATTTGTGCGGCTCTTGGCAATAAACATCCAAAATGGGTGTTAAGGCAGGATATCGTTGCTTGCTATGATCAAATAGATCACCCATTAACTCGTGGTTCCTGTAAGGTGTTCCTAATCTTTGTGCGGCAAATGCGATTTTATCTATATATTTAACGGGCACAAAAATTTGAAAAAGAGAGCCCTCATTTGTTTTGATACTTTCATTTAATTCAAGCAATTGAGCTATATATTTTTTGTTGAATTTAAAGTAGTCGAATATCTCTTCAAGTAATTGATCTACAGCGGGCGCTTTAATACTTTTGTTATTAAAAAAGTATTTGAACGTACATTCACCAAAATGGCCATAGTTTTTGCTGCTTCCAAACAATGAAAAGTTAACGCTCAACATGCGCTTTGAAAGATACGATTTATTATCATTCCAATCCTTTGGCTTTCCCTCTTCATGCTCATCAATAAAGGTGTTTGCATCGATAGTTGCTGGGAAATCATGCCAAGAACGCAGAAAATGGAAATTTTCAACGCTGACATCAGGATTCATAAAGGCATATACGTTCTTGATAAAATCCTGCAGAATGCGATATTCACATTTTTGTGCATGATAAAACACATGATGGGTGCCATCATGCAATAATTCTTGGTAAAGTGCTTGATCAATTAAAGACTCATACTGTTTAATTTCTAGAGACCAAGAGCCATGCGCAAGTTCGTGAAGCTCAGGCACATTCAAATATGAATGGGTAGCCGGAAGAGCATTAATAGGTGCTCCGGCAAATACAATACAAAAGAATATGGTATATATTTGTTTTAACATTATAGTATCTCCTTAATCCTGAAACACCGCGTGGGCAGCTTCTATTGTTTCTGGGCTATAGCGATCATTGATATGAATCGAATAATAACTTTCTCCAATTTGATCACGTATCTCTTTCTTCAATGCCAAAATCATTTCTAATGGCGCATCAGTGCTTAATACCAGGGCAGCCATTGGAAGTGGTTTATAAGAAGATGCAGATATATACGGCCTAAAATATTTTTTTGCGCTCTTATGTGACATGCTTTTATGCAGTTTTTGATACAACAAAAAGATGTTTGGCTTTTTGAGTGCCATTTTTTTAACGTATTTTACCGAAGCATGCTCGTTAAGTTTCGTGATGATGTAATCTAAGCAGCTATAGCCTCTTGGCCACACAATAACTACATAGCTGTTATTATGGGACTCACAGAACTCAAGTGCTTGCGCATCATTAGCCAAATCTGTTTCAAAATAGGTTTTGCCGGGCTTTTGTGCATTTATGCACAAGGTCATGAGGCATGCCAGCAAAAAAATGGTTATTCTTTTCATAAAAACCCTTAATTAATTTCCAGATTGAAATAATCTTATTATCTTTCACTATAGCCGAATGCAATAAATTGTCAACTTGAAAAATATCTGAAAGGGTGTATATTAAGAATAAAGTATAATTGTGTTAAATATGGGGAAAATAAGTATGAAAATTCTAAGATTAAGTATGCTCTGGATAGCCCTTATAGGGGCATTTACAGGCCCACTTACAGCAGAAAATTATTCATATCATGCAGCAGGGGTACTTCTTTATGCGCACGATGACGCAGGAAGAACAAAAATCCTTTTGGGACTAAGCTCTGTTCATGGTGATGAAGCTTCTGATTTTGGTGGATTGATGGACGATATAGATAGATACCGTCCAGAATTGACTGCTGCCAGAGAGGGATGCGAAGAGTTGATGTTCCTTTTTGATAGCGATAGCGCTTTTCATGAGCTTCTTTTGTTACGAAATAAATACAAAAAAAACTTTGATATAGCAAAAGCACCTAGTGGCTCTTATAAGTATCTACTTAACGCATTGGCAGATGGCTGTCCTTATTCATTAAGTGAAGGGTACATCATGCACTTTGTTAAAATTCCTTATCAGGAGCACCTTCCTGCGGTATTTTCAAGAAGAAAATCACTTTATAAAACGCTCTATAAGGGCTGTTTGCCGCATTGTTGGAACGAAACATTGAGCTTGGTTTGGGCAGATTTAGATGAGGTTTATACCGCTATCAGAATGAGAGCGTCTTTTGAACCCATTACCATAAAAGGGTGCACATTGTATGAGCCCTTTGTAAAATCACTTTTAGTGGCAGAATCACAAAAAATCATCTTGAAAATCCAATTTTAAACCCTAAAATAGCTTTAAAATTCAATCCTGGGCCAGTTTAATTGGTAGTTTTTTGGGGGAAGTTAAACAAAAGAGAAAAGGCTCGTTTTGGCCATTTTTGCCCCCAATTGGGGGTTTTATTGATTAGAAGTTAGGGGCTCTTTCCAGAGCCCCTTTTTTTTGAATATTACTTGCTGTGATCAATCAGAGAAATAAGCTTTTTTGCAGCTTCTTTGATCTCATGATGATGTTTATTGGCAGATTCTTGCTCAGCAGCAATTAAAGCGCTTTTGTGTAATACACTAAAATCTCCGTAAGGATAAACAAATTTATCTTTACTCGTTGTGTCAGCTTCTGTGTTAATACCTAAAAACCATAACCCATACTCTTCAAGTGAGTGGGTATTAAGAAAGCGGACATGTTCGTCTGGAGTAGCTTTAACTTCGTTCCAGTTGCTTACGTCGTGCTCAACTTCTAAGCCATCTTTAATCATCTCAACTGCATGGTCATAGCCAGCTTTATTAACTTTTATCGACATGATCCTTTTCCTTCACAATTACATCCACACATTTGTTCGCATCCACACATTTGGGCAACCCAAAGAGTGAATGCTGTTATTATACCACAAATAAAAATTCCCCATGCAATATCATAACCAACAATTTCTGTAGGCCAATTTGGTAAAACTGCGTAGTTTGTTAATTCGTAGGTGCCATAAACAATAAGGCCGTAAATACCGCCTTTAACCAATGCGCATAGATATGAACCATGGGTGCGTGGCAGTACAAAAAGAATAATACCTTTAACGATAAGAGCCCAAACAGCTAATGCCGCAAGACATTTTACATCAAAGATCCCCATCCCGCCCATATGCGAAACTACTGCAAGTTTATCTTTATACATATCTTTCATAAGAAAGAATATCCATAAGCAGTCTAATGCGATATACGCAACTAATGAGATGACAAACAACTTGATTGTGTGCCAATTAAAACAGTGGAACATATACACTCCTTTTTTAAGTGTTGTGGGTTTTAAGATATTTCTCTAGTACTACTGCCTCATTATGTTTTTCATCATGGGCAGCATACATTAGTGTAACCGTTTCTTTGTGGGCATATTCAAGAATTTGTTGAATATGGGCATCTTGTTTTTTTAATTCAGCTTTATATCGTTTTTCAAATTCTATCCATTTTTCTGGATCATGGTTAAACCATTTTCGTAATTCAGTTGATGGAGCAATCTCTTTAAGCCATAAATCTATATGTGCTTTTTCTTTGCTCATGCCGCGAGGCCAGAGTCTATCTACCAAAATTCTAAAGCCGTCATTTTTATCGTATGGTTCATAAATCCTTTTAATCGTAATCATACTTTTGAGGGTTTAAAAGGTGAAACAAATGGATTATCTTTTATAAAAAAACGCCACAAGTGATGCTGTGCTTTGTTTATTCCTATTCTGGGGCTCTGCAAAATGGTTTGTAAAGTATCTGGTCGTAAAATATTTTCTGTAACAAAAAGTTCTGTGGATGTTACGAGATTAAGATGGTTATATTTTTTGTTTATATCAAAGGCTTGGGTAAGTTTACCGGGCCCATTAGTAAGATTTTTAATTTCTTTGGGGCTTATTTGAAGTTTTCTGTTTTTTTTCATGATTTCGATACCTTTAAGTGGCTCTACTGCTCGAATTAAAACACCGCCGGCTGGATAATCTTTGCTTCGCGCAACTATGTTAAATCCATAATGTAACCCATGGCTCAAATACACATAGGCATGTCCTATGGGGCCAAACATGGCACTATTCCGTTCAGTTTTACCAATAAAAGCATGACTTGCTGCATCATCAGACCGATAACTTTCTGTTTCTACAATCATACCAACAAGAAGATTATTGTTATGGTGCATAACTAAAAGTTTCCCTAAAAGTTCCTGGGCAACAAGAGTTGTTTCTTGGTTAAAGAAACTTTTTTTTAAACGGGCTTTTAATAATTTTTTTATGAGTAAATCCATAAGTGGAGCATAGATAACTTTTTAAACTTCTACAATACTATTTTTTACCTACCCCCAAAGATGGTACAGTAATAACTAGGGACATTAAAAATTGTACGCCTTTGCGTATCAAAAAAGTGCTATGCACAAAAAAAGGGGGGGTTATGAAAATATCAGTAAAGATATTTCTGTCAGTATTAATTGTATTGTTTAGTAGGTTGCATACTCGTGCGCTTAATGAGTTTCTTGCGCAGTATCAAAGGCCAATTACGGTATTAGAAATAACTGATCAGCAGGAGTTTTATACATTAGCCTTTGCACAGCGGCAACAAAAAGGTGTTTTTGTTTGCTTATCTATGGCAGACAAAGTTGATTCGATAAAAAAAGGGTTCAAGATTATAACAATGCCGTGTTAGTTCATCCTAAAGAATTTTCAACCTCATCACTTGTTGATTTGGCTTCATGTGAGCATTTTGATGTAACTTTGGTGCATGATTGGGCAATGTTACAAAAAAACCCTTACATAGTAAGTGCATTACTTGAATTAGGGGATTATTTAATTATCGATGTATCAAATACGTTTGTTGATAAATTTTTATCTGAGGATCAAAAAAGTTATATTATATGGAAACAAGACTTGCCTTATGGTAAGCAAAGAGTTTGTTTAAAAAAACTAAAGACTTCTTTGGGCAAGGCCCGATGGGTTATGAGCGCATTGGCTCAATCACGTCAGCCGTCATATACTATTTTAAGTACCTTTACAGAAAAAAAATTGGTAAAAGGGGCTCACAAAAAAACTTCAGATTGGGTGCCCGGCATAAATTTAGTAACAGCTATTATGCTTAATGTTAAATTCCCAACTAACGAAATTTTGCGCGAAAATATTAAACAATTTATGGACATTGATCATAATGACCCGGTGATTGGTAATATGATTGTTCAGGGTAAAAAAGTTAAATTGATAGATTTTGCCGATTCGCGCAGAAATGCCGACCAAGAAAAGTGCCTTAAGGCAGCATTAAAGCTTTTTACCTGGATCCATAGACCAAAGAATCCTTATGCAGCTATTCAGAAATATTCTGAGTATGTAAATAACTAAACAAAAAAGCCCTACTTAACTTTACGCTAAGTAGGGCTTTTAAATTTCTAAGCTAATGCGTTAGAAACTCAAATCACTAAACTAGTAGCGATCTTTGTTTCCACGGAATCCGCCGGTAGAAGAACCTGAACGGAAACCAGTACCAGGGGTACGTTCGCGTGAAGCACCGAAGCCGCCTTGTGAGCCGCCGCCGTTGCTGCTTCTGTAACCGCCTTGTGAGCTGCCGCCGCTTCTAAAGCCGCCGCCTTGACCAGGTGTGCGAGGTTGTGGTGGACGTGCAGTGTTAACACGGATTCTTTGACCTTCAAGATCAGAGTTGTCAAGTGCATTAATAGCTTGTTGAGCTTGCTCTTCGTCTTCCATTGTCAAGAATGCAAAACCACGTGGCTCTCCAGTAAACTTGTCGGTCATGATTTTAACTGACGAGACTGCGCCAAATGCTTCGAAAAGCTTACGTAACGCGTCTTCAGTAACTGTGCGGGAGAGGTTCCCAACGTAAATATTCATAAAAAAACTCACTTAAAAAAAATAAAACAATTAGACTTGAACAAATCTTGAAGATTTTTCAGAGCCTTTTCAAGCATAACACAATTTACGGTTTTTACAATATAGTGTAAACTTACCCAAGTGCTCACTAATATTAATGTACCTTATAAAGGGTACAGGTAACTATATAACTCAAAGCGTATTTATGAAACAATCATTCGTTCAATCATCTATTCTGTCTGTCGCATTGGCTATATTTGCTATGCTTTTTGGCTCTGGTAACATTGTCTACCCGCTTGGTCTTGGCCGAGATATGGGCGATATGGCTCTCTACGCTATGATTGGCTTTTCTGTAACTGCCGTGCTTGTCCCTTTACTTGGTATTATTGTCATGACGCTTTACGATGGTAGTTATGAGTCCTTTTTTGCCACTATTGGCAAAGTTCCAGGGAAAATCGTTATTTTTTGCTGTATGCTCTTGGTTGGCCCATTTTGTATAATTCCTCGTTCAATTTCTTTAGCTCATGGTTCATTGAGCTGGATATTTCCGCAACTACAAATTTTTGCTTTTAGTTTGATCGCAACGATAATTCTTTATGCGCTTACAAGCCGTCAATCAGGACTTTTAAATATTTTGGGTAAGATTCTTGGGCCCTTAAAGCTCTTTTTATTAAGTGCTATTATTGTTAAAGGTTTTTTTGTCGCTGCAAATCCTGTCAATTGTGGTCTATCTGTAGGTTCAGTTCTTACTCATGGCGCATTTGTAGGGTATGGCACGTTAGATCTTATAGCAGCATTTTTCTTTACGAATATAATTCTTGTTGGGCTTAAACGAAAAACAGGTGACCAACAGCTGAGCAATAAACAGGTTTTATCTATGACATTACAAGGCGGTTTACTTGGAAGCTTGCTTTTAGGCGCCGTTTACGCTGGATTTGTTATAGTTTCTTCGTTTCAGTCAATGGTCTGCCAAGGTATTGATGAAAAGAAATTATTAAGCGAATTGGCGTTTCAGCTGCTTGGGCAAGCTGGTGGCGTTCTTGCTAGTGTTACTATTGCTGTAGCGTGTTTAACCACAGCTGTAGCCTTAACTACTGTTTTTGCAGATTATCTTTCAAAAGATTTTTTTAAAAAAACGATTTCATATCATATCGCGCTATATATAACATTATTTATAACATTAATTTTTTCTAACTACGGTTTTGCAACTATTATGAAGTTCGCATTACCCGTTGTTAGTATTTTATATCCAGCATTGATTGCATTAGCTCTTGCAAATATTGCCCGTAAGCTTCTTGATATAAACTTTAGTAAAGTAGCTTTTTATGGTGTACTAGCATTAACACTTTTTATTAACTATATCCCCTTATTATTCAGGTAATAAATATGCATTCTGAATTTCTTGTTCTTGAAAAATCACCGGCTTTGCAGGGCGTTTCAGATTTAGGTGGCGCAAAAAATGCCGTTTTAGTCATTATGGCCTCCCTCATTTTAACATCAGGAAAAAGCACTCTTCATAATGTACCCTTTTCTCATGACGTTTTTCAGATGATTTCACTGCTAGAGTCTCTTGGCGCCTATGTATATATCGATGGCGATACCCATACGCTTATTATCGATACGACAAATATTTCTAATTGTGCCGTAAGTGCCGATATCATGAAAAAGATGCGTGCGTCTATTTTGGTCATGGGGCCACTTTTGGCCCGTTTTGGCAAAGCGGCCATAGCACTTCCTGGTGGCTGTCTTATTGGTGATCGCCCTGTTGATATGCACTTAAATGCGTTTGCGCGCATGGGGGCAGAAATTTCTCTTGATGGCTCCTATTTGTACGCCCAGGCAAGCCACTTGAAAGCGCAGAAATTTATCTTGGCCTATCCAAGCGTAGGCGCTACTGAAAATATTATGATGGCTGCGACCCTTACGCATGGTAAAACCACCATTGTTAATGCGGCATTAGAGCCTGAAGTTTTTGATTTGGTTGCCATTTTAAAGCAGATGGGTGCTCAGGTAAACCTATTGCCTGCTGGAATTATTGAAGTTATTGGGGTGCAAGAACTTAAACCTGTAATTCATACTATTATTATGGACCGTCTAGAGGCTGGTACGCTTTTACTTGCAGCAGCAGTTACCGGGGGTGAAATTACTTTGCCTCAAGGTCCGGGCCATTCACTAGAAGTCTTTTTAGAAAAACTTTGCGAAATGGGCCATTCTGTTGATATTGGCATCGATGGTGTTGGTATCTATCTTAAAGCGACAAAAACGCCACGAGCAGTATCATTTAAGACTATGCCTTACCCAGGCTTTCCAACCGATTTGCAAGCGCCTATGATGGTTGCGCAATGCCTTGCTGATGGCACCAGTATTATTACTGAAACTGTTTTTGAAAATCGCATGTTGCATGTGCGTGAATTACAAAAAATGGGCGCGCATATTGAACTTGAGGGCATGGTTGCAAAAATCAAAGGCGTTGACACCCTTTACGGTGCGCAATTAATTGCGCCCGATATTCGTGCATCAGCTGCATTGGTTATTGCAGGGATCGCTGCACAGGGGACATCAACTATGTCCGGTATTCACCATCTCTTGCGCGGATATCAGGACCTTTGTGGAACATTACAAAAACTCGGCGCACGTATTACCGTAAAATCAGAAGTTATTTAATTCCCGCTCACCCTGACACTTCGTCAAGCTCAGCGCTAAAGACAAGTTGCCTGCCCACCGAAGCTTTATGCGTAGGTCGGGTCGAAGGGTTGGAGATATCAAAGATCTTCTTATTTAGGTGCCCGCTTTACCACCTGTAACGCTTTAACTGCAGCTTGAGTTGCTTGTGCTGCTGTTGGTCGTATCGGTTGCGCGCTTGTGTTAACTATTTTGCCAGGCAGGTTAATGTTGGTCATTTGATTTAGCCGTGGTTTTATTTCTAATCCTAAAATATTCCTCATGACAGGGTGTTTTTCTGTGGGGTTCAAGGTGCCATATTTTTTAAAATAGGGCTCATAAATTAATGGATATAAGGTATTGCCAAATTGTTTAAAGCTTTGGTTTGTTGGTAGGTTTTTTAAATAATTAATGCGATATAAACTTGAAGGATGGGTAAAATTGTGGGGCTCAAAAGGGTTTGTTATGTTAGCCAGTCCTTCAGTTCCTCTTAGATATTTACCAAAGTAGTTAGAGATACCTGGTCCAAAACCGTATGTTGCTGCAAAAAGATCAGCGCGATATTCTTTAAAATAGTTATAATTGAGGTTCTTTTCTGGGGTTAATTTAGGGGCAAACATTGCACAACGCTCTTGATCGTTATAATAATGGTGCCCCAGTTCATGGAGAATTACGCCTTTTATGCTATCCTCATCATAATTTTTGAAAAGTGAGGTACTTAAAATGATTACTGGTTGTTCTAGCGACAATGATTTTAATTTTAAATTAAAGAAGCTTGCTTCATCATCTTGAGTTATATAAATTTTTGGAGTAGTTAGATTATTTGCCTTACTAATTTTTTCGATAAAATTATTGAGGTTTTTGTAGTTTTTACCTATTTGTAGACAAAAATCACTGCAACTTTTTAATAGTTTTCTTTCGGTTGTTACTTTTAGAAATAATCTTCGTTGATTGCTGAAAATATTAATTACTTTTTCTCTATCTGTATTGTTTGTGAAAGGGTAATTTGAAAGAATTCCTCTGGCGCTAAATAGAAATTTTAAAATCTCCTCGCTAATTTTTTCATAATTTTGCTCTAACGTTACATGATCAAGTTTATTCCCAAGCATTTGGGGAATTACAAAAAATCCTGAGGGGGTATTAAGAAGCTGTTGTAATTTGCTATCTTGGATAGCCATAATCTTTTCCTTAATTCTTAATACATCGTCTAAAAGTTTTTTTGAATTATAATATGGCTGCATTGATGCAAAAAAGCTATCTCCCTCATTGCGCATAAAAGTTTTAAATTCATCTTTTATGGAACTTTCGGCGGCTTCTTGAGCGCTCAGTAAACAAACTGGTATTAAAAACAGAACATTTAGTCTTTTAAAATATAATAAAGTCACTGTTTCCCCCTTTTAGCGCACTTTATTCTATTATAAAATAATTATGGGTTCGTTTACTAGATTTGATCGTTTTTTGAAGTTAACTACAAAGAATTTTAATTATGTGCAAAATAGAGACAAGTGAATTAAAATGAGGTTTGGGTGCTTGAAGCTTTGGCCGTTCTTCAACTACCCATTTTACATAGCCTTCATCAAGAAGGTCATCGGTTTTAACATGACAAAGGTACAATGTATCTTCGGGTAATTCAAAGGTGCCCTTATGTGATATCGTAATTTTATCCTGCACGTTCAGCTCTGTAATAATTCGATAATTCTCTTGTATTGGAGCATGTGAGGGTAATACTATCTGTGCGTGCCAGTTGTCATGGGTTTGATTTAAAAGATCTTCTAAGACCCCGCGTGTTTCTTCAATGTTGCTACTATGAATAATAATATTGACTCGTGGGCCTGTTGGCACTCGCGGTGCTGGCAAAATGCATAAAAGATTGTGCGTTATTAAGCTTATTACGATTGTTATAGATAGAAAAGCTGTGCGCTTCATGCTTTCTCACTTATCTAGTAATGAGCTTGAAAGTTCAGTAAGCTCTTTAGTGACTTTTGCTTGCCGAAGTTTATTGTATTCAAGTTTCATTTCAGTAAGCAAGTTTTTTGCGTTACGTGTAGAATTGTCCATAGAAAGCGCGCGGGCACTGTTTTCCGCCCGTAGTGACTCAAGTAATAGCTGAAAAAGCTGATTTTTCAAAGTTAAATTACCAATATATTCTGCTATTTCTGTTACCGGCTGTTCTGTTTTAAAAGCTGGTTCTGCTGCCCCATTTTGATACACGTAGTTTAAGGACAAAACGGTTTTTTGCGGGCGCTGCAGAAAGATAGACGCATTATAGTTGCTCACAACTACAATCGAGTCATACTCAGTTTTAAGTTTCATGAACAAATTAAATATAGTATCGGCTTTTTCAGATAGTGTTGTAAGCGAGTAGGTTAGTTTATCATTAAGAATATCCATCTTTGCAGATGCGCAAAAGTCATAGGCATAGGGCCCCAAAGCAATGCAACTAAATTGCGCCGCGCGGTCTTTTTGCAGCTCTTTTATAAAATTAAAAAGCGTTATATTAAAACTTCCGCAAAACCCCTTTTGTGAGCCGATAATAAGATACACAGGTTTTTGTGCCGATCCAGATTTAAAGCCTAATCCCAACTCTTTGGTAAGGTTCTCTAGCTGCTGAGTATAAAGCTGTAAAGCTTTTTTCTTGCTCCCCACTCGTGAAAGGGTAGACATAGAAATAAGTTGCATAGCATGCGCTGTCTTGCGTATATTAGTAATAACTTTAATGCGTTCAGCAATAGTAATAAGTTGAGACATTCGCTAACCTTTAGGTTAAGCAGGTTAAGAAACTAAGCTTTATTGAGTATACTAAAAAGTAGTTAAGATGAATATATTTATTGATGCCTATAACCTTTTAAAACAACTTCATGCCGTTACGCAAGTAACTGCTGCCCAGAAGAATCTCTTTATGGATCAGCTCAAGCGCTTTGCCCGCAGCAAGGGGCACCATATCTATCTGGTGTATGATGGCGGTGAATCCTCGCGTCCAGAATCTGAACATTCAGGGCCGGTAACTATTATTCATTCTGGCTATAAACTGAGCGCTGACGATGTGATCAAACAAAAAATATCACATTATGCCCATGAGCATACTATTTTAGTCTCAGATGACCGGCAGCTTTGCGACCATGTTGCCATGGCTGGTTACGCTGCGTTAGGGACAGCAAACTTTTATAAACTTATGAAATCTGATATTCAAAAAGAACAGGCGGCTTTTATTAAACGGGGCGTTGCCCATAAAAATCCTGGATATGCCAGTACGCCTGAGCTTGACCAGCTGATGCAGCAAGCAGGCTCTGAAGGGTATTATAAAGATGAAGAAGCCCTTTCAGAATTTTCCCATCCACAACAGTTATCAAAAAAAGAAAAAAAATTAAAAAAGTTAGTAAAAAAATTATGAATAAAACAATAACGTATAATCTTAATGATCTGCCAAAAATAGTAGCTGAGCTTAAAACGCTCATGGAAACGCATCGTATCTTTGCATTTACTGGTTCGCTTGGCGCCGGCAAGACCACCCTTATTCGCAGTTTGCTGCAAGCATGCGGCGTAACGGGCGTTATTTCAAGCCCTACATTCACCTATGTAAATATATATTCAAACAATGTAAATCAAAAATTTTACCATTTTGATCTGTATCGTATAGTGCATCCGCAAGAATTTATTGATGCCGGTTTTGATGAATATCTTAATGACCCACAGGCTTATGTCTTTATCGAATGGCCAGAAATTATTAAGCCATTATTAAAAAATAATGTATGCTTTATTTTGCTAGAATATGTAGCAGAAGATCAAAGATCTATCACAATACAGCGTGTTTAAACGGAAGGATTTATCATATGAAAAAATGTTTTTTTATACTTGTATTACTTATAACTTTAGATATATGCGCAATGGAGCCAAAATGTCGATTAGATAGATTGTCTTCTTTGCAGCAATTAGCTCCTGAAGTACAGGCTGCAGTAATTCGTGATGCTGTTGTTAAAGTAATGCCAGATTTTAATAAAAAATTTAGTCAATATTTTTGGGATGAAGCTGGGAAATTTTGGTTAACTTCAATAGAGCCTCTAATGCCTACTTTCGCGGCGGGTATTTTTTTGAATGGCGCTCTAAAGAATGCTTCGGGCCAAGCTATCAAATCGGATAAAGATGCGTCATTGTCGGATCAATTTAAAGCAGATAATATTGCTCAACTTAGCGTGAATCCTATCGAGCGTATAATTATTATTGGTGATACAAAAATACATCAATCAATTCAGAGTCATCGTTATTATAGCATGCAGTGCTTAAGAACCCTTCTTACATTGCAAAAACTGTACAATCGTGTGGATGAGGTAATGCAAAAATTGAAAGCTAATCCGAATGATCCTTACATTGGTAATCGTTACGTTGATGTTGATAATGCTGGTTATGGTGTTGTATGGACCGCTCAACAATTGTCAGACAAGAATGATCGTCAGCTTATTGATGATGCATTGGGATCATTAAATACGCGTATGGTCCAAAAGTTTACTTCAGACTTTAGGCCGATTTCTTACTCTAACTTGATGAGTAAGGATCTGACAGTCATAAATCAATAACAATAGCAGATAATTAACGGTGAAAAAAAAGTTTTTAGTTCTCTAGATAATCTCCCAGAGCCACTATTTTTATCGTTTAGCAATCTTTTAAAACAGAAGAATGTTTTGTGAAAATGTTACTTTTTGATTTTGATGGCACGTTAGCAGACTCTCTATATGCACTTTTAGAGTGTGTTAATGATAATGCTGATTATTATGGCTATAAAAAAATTACTGCTGCCGAATCTTTGAGAAATAAAGATGCGCTTTCGATTATTAAAGAGCTTGGGATCTCTGTCTTTAAGCTCCCATTTGTAGTAAGCACCATTCGTAAGCAAATGAACACAAAAATTAGCGCCATCGAGCCATTTCCAGGTATCCCTGATGTTCTCAAGCAGCTGCATGAAAACGGTGTCGTTTTGGGAATAATAACCAGCAATTCGCAAGAAAATGTTAAGATCTTTCTACAAAACAATAATATAAACTTTTTTACCTATATAATTGGTCAAAACAGTATATTTGGTAAAGGCAGAGCAATTAAAAAATTCTTGCATAATAATGGCATAAACCCAGCAGACGTTATATATATAGGCGATGAAGTGCGCGATATCCAGGCTGCAAAGCAAAATGGTATCAAATCAGCTGCCATTACGTGGGGATTTAATGATCTTGCAGCATTGCAAGCGCAAAAACCAGATTTTATTATTAATAAACCAGAAGATCTACGTGAATTACTTTCTTAAAAAATACTCTTTTTTTTCAAGAAACTTATTAAACTTTATTTATTTCATAGGCGGTTTTATAAGCTTCTCGGTGTTCGGTATCAGCAATCTCTTCAAAAGTTGGGTTTCCCTGTAAATCAACTTTATAGCTTGTTGGCTTGCTAATTCCGGTACTTTTTATTGCATCGCCGTGCCAATGGTGCGCATGTTCTGGATGTTTAATTTCACTCCATTCTTGGGCACCGGTAAAATTCTCACCTAAATTTTGCCAGTGTAATGCCTGTTCTAAAAATGGTATGTTAAAACAATCGCAAAACATCCGCACTGTTTCTTGTGGATTGTTATACAGGTCTTCCGTAAATATAATTACTGGTTTATTAACGGCAACATCTTTAACTTTTTCAAAAATCTCATAACTTGATTGGTAACCAATTAAATCGTTAAGTTTTTTATCAAGACGATGCATTTTTTTATAAAATGAGATAGTTGTGTCATGCGGCTTTCTGAGTAAAAAGACAAAATGGACATTCGGGTTATTCATAAACTCAGTATCTTCCAGTAAGAAATCTTTAACCGCAAAGCCCATCTCTTTGACAAATACCGGTGACTGCTCTGCAGCAGAAATAATCTGAGCTTGAACTTCTTGGTAGGATGCTGGGCTGTATTATAGTTTTGTTGTGCAGATAAGCCATGATCTGCAAGATTACGCACAGCAAACGTGGCAAGAAAGCGTCTCTTTGCTTAATGCACTTGCCAAAGAATGCGCAGACGCAGGCGATGATACTAGTTTAGTCAATTTTAAAATGAATCTCTTGAGAGGCTAATGTGAAAGATTCATTCATATTTTCAGAATAGTTAGTTAACTTTAAAATGTGTGATATAAGTTCATCTGGTAAATGCTTCCTGAGTCCTAAAATTGCAAATTTTGCACGGCTTCCAAACCAATAATACCATATTAACCAATCTGCAAGATCCTTCTGTTTATTTTTGCGTAAATACGTTATCGCGTCATTTGCCGTATCAAGGTCAGATCCATAATCTATAAAGAGTTCAAAAAATTTTTTTCGGGGATTTTTTAACTGCCAATCCTCCCTATAGCTCACTCTCAGAAGATGTTGATTTCTATGCGTCATAAGTGCAGGATATAGTTTCAAAAGACTTTGCAGATATTCAAGGCTGTTCCATTGAGTAAGCGCTACGTCCAGTGCTGAAATCTGAATTTTTTTGCCTTCCGGTATTGGTTGTACTTCTTTAAAAACGGGCACGCCATTTTTTAATAATAAATAAAGTGATTTTTTATCTTTGCAACAAGACCATATATTTTCAAAATCTGTTTTTAATAAATGATCTTTATGCAAACCTTTTTCAAAATATAATTGTGCTAATGATAAGTCGTTATTGTAGAAAGCTCCCTGAAATGCTCCGCGATGTAACGTCAACTTATCAGCATCTTTAAATTCGGAATTTGGGTCAGCGCCTGCAAGCAATGCACACGCTATTTTTGGTCGATTAATACGGTAGTGGTTTGGAGTACCTCGTGATGACAAAGAATATTTTTTTAACCGGTTGTTTTTTATAGCTTGGGGCGCAATGCTAAGCATTCGGTAACGCCGGCTATCTTTAAGATCACTATAATTTAATGGAGAATAAGAACCTTCAGTTGCATAGAGAGTTGGAAGAACTAATAATATGAAAATTAGATTTATATTCATATAATATGTATTCATTAAAATTAATATCTTCTTAATCGGTCATTTATAAGCATTGATTGGGTAAATCCCGTATTGATTTCGTCCAAGTATTCTTTTTGAACGCTTAATTGCTTACGTATATATAGAATTTTATTATGTAGTTCAGCAAGTTTTTTATAGAGCGTGTGGTGTTGCTGGTTAAATTTACGCAGCGCTTCAAGATCATCATAGATCTGACTGAGATCAAATTTTAAGAGTCGAGCCATTCTTGCGATTGGTAAAGATCGATCACAACCATATAAAAAAAACTCTGACCATCTTACATCGCTCCGTACGCCAATTACGCGAAGCTCTTGCATAGCTTCTTGGCTCATGGGTTCAAAGCTTAATAACTTTGCATAGCGAGTATTCATGATGTCGTATGTTTCTTGAGCATGAGCAAGTGCTTGGCTGGAAGAAGTGGCCCTTTTTGCACATGCAGACAAGAGCAATAGGACTATGAGGGCGATAGAATGGTGAAATGAGAATAGGTTTTTCATGAAGATTAACTTTATATTTTGACTATTTTATAGTATGTAATAACCTTATCGAAATGGCTAAAATTGTCAATTATGCTATAATAATAGCGATAAATGATTGAAATATTAGGTTGAAATAATTTAAAAAAGCCTTAAACTGTATGTATTGAAAAAATAATGACATGCGAGTATAGTAAGGCGAGATTCCCGAGCGGCCAAAGGGGACGGACTGTAAATCCGTTGGCATACGCCTTCGAAGGTTCGAATCCTTCTCTCGCCACCATCTTGCGCTTATCCAGGCCTACCGGCTTGGCAAGCTTCAGATGGCAGGCCAGTTGAGGCGCCTTTAGTCCTGAGTGAGTCGAAGGGTTCAGATGGCAGGCCAGTCTAATTGGCGGGTTATGGCCAGAAAAGGGCGTAAGTACTATATAAGTTTGGGGTTGAGTAAAACAAGATTTTTGAAATTATGCGGGAATAGCTCAATTGGTAGAGTGGCAGCCTTCCAAGCTGTAGGTTGCGGGTTCGAGTCCCGTTTCCCGCTCCAGATAATCGTTTTGCGCTGGCGTAGCTCAGTTGGTAGAGCAGCTGATTTGTAATCAGCAGGTCGTCGGTTCAAATCCGACCGCCAGCTCCATACAATTTCATGCAATTTGAAGTTGTTTTTTGTTATTTTTTCGATTAATATTAATACATTAAGATCAAAAAGATAAAGACCTTTGCCCACGTAGCTCAGTTGGTTAGAGCACTTCCTTGGTAAGGGAGAGGTCACCGGTTCGAATCCGGTCGCGGGCTCCAAAGGCTTCTTATAAGAGTTTTTAACTGCGCAGGTTGCCATGGCAAAAGAGAATCGAATCGTTATTAAGCTTAAAAGCACGGAAAGTCCTCACGTTTACTGGACAACCAAAAATAAAAATAATACCACTGGTCGGTTAGAAATTAAAAAATTCGACCCGGTAGTTCGTAAGCATGTGGTATATAGAGAATCTAAGTAGAGTATCATGAAGGCCAGTAGCTCTAACGGCAGAGCGGCAGACTCCAAATCTGCGGGTTGGGGGTTCGAATCCCTCCTGGCCTGCCACACTACTTCGTTTTTTGAACTTCGAAGTACAATGGCTTGATGACAGAATAGTTACTATTAGGTTGTGTAAGGTAAGAGGCAATAAAGTGAAAAATTTAACTAAGTTCTTAACTGACGTCCGTGTTGAGCTTTCTCGAGTAGAGTGGCCAACGTTCAACGATTTTGTTGGAGCAACAATTGTTGTTCTTTGTATTGTTGCAATTTTTGCGGTCTTTTTTGGAATAGTTGATAAAGGGCTTTCTACCGTTGCCCAGTATATTTTTTCTTTAGGTAAATAATTTTTAGGTATAGTGCATGAAACGTTGGTATGTTATTCAGATTTTTGCAGGGTATGAAGAGGCTATTAAAGCTGACCTTCAAAAACGCATTCAAGAAACTGGCATGCAAGACAAATTTGGTCAAGTCCTTATCCCTTCAGCCAAGATGAAGCAGTTTTTTGATGCTGCTGATGCGGTGAAGGATGAACAGCTTTTTCCGGGCTACATGCTTGTGGAAATGGAAGTACTTCCTGAAACAATCCGTTTAGTAACAACTGTTCCGCGCGTTACACGTTTTCTTGGTGGTAAAAATCCCATTGCGATTTCACAAAGAGAGATAGATCGGATTATCGCCCAGATGAAGGGTGAGGTTAAACTTTCTGTTGAACGTCATAATTTTGAAGTAAATAAAGAGGTTGAGATTTCTTCCGGTCCGTTTACGGGTTTTATGGGAGTTATCAATTCTATTGATGAAGAGAATGAAAAGCTTTCGGTTATGGTAAGCATTTTTGGAAGAATGACACCAGTCGAATTGGGATTTGATCAAGTTAAACATTAAAAAGTAGGTTTCTACTGTTTGGATTAAAGCTATGGCAAAAGAGATAAAAGCACAAGTAAAATTGCAGATCCCAGGTGGGGCTGCAACACCTGCGCCTCCAGTTGGTTCCGCATTAGGACAACATGGCGTGAATATTATGGATTTTTGTAAGCAGTTCAATGCGAAGACTGCTGATAAAAAAGGCCAAACTATTCCGGTTATTATAACCATCTATAAAGATAAAAAATTTGATTTTACTATCAAAACGCCTCCAACATCAGAACTCATTAAAAAGAAGATTAATCTTGCAAAAGGCGCTTCTAAAACTGGTTCTGAAAAGGTAGGCAAAATATCTTGGAAAGATATTGAAGAAATAGCAAAGATCAAGATGCCTGACCTTAATGCTGTAGATATTGAACAAGCTAAAAAAACAATAGCCGGTTCAGCTCGCAGCATGGGACTTGAAGTATTTTAGTTAGTCGTAAAGGAACGTGCAGTATGACCCATCAAGGTAAAAAGTATACAAAAGCGCACGAAGCACTGGGGCAAAAGAAAATCTTTTCTCTCCAGGAGGGTGTCGCCAAGCTCAGAGAGCTTGCATATGCCCGGTTTGATGAATCTGCTGATGTAAGTGTTAATCTTGGGATTGATGCTGCAAAAGGGGACCAAGCTGTTAGAGGTTCTGTCTTAATGCCGCATGGCAGTGGTAGAACTATCAAAATTTTGGTATTTGCAAAGGGACAATACGCGGATGAGGCTGAAAAAGCAGGCGCTGACTATGTTGGTGCTGAAGATCTCCTCGAACGTATTGAATCTGGTTGGCTTGACTTTAATTATGCGATTGCAACACCTGACCTTATGGGGTTAGTGGGTAAAGTTGCACGTATTTTAGGTCCACGAGGTCTTCTTCCGAATAAAAAAACCGGAACGGTTACCTTTGACATTGCTTCGACGATCGCTGATTTGAAAAAAGGACGTTTGTTCTTTAAAAATGATAAAGCGGGGATAGTACATTTTTCTTTTGGTAAATTGTCTCAGGGCAATGAAAAGCTTGCAGATAATTTGAAAGCTTTTCTTAAAGTGCTTTCGACAAGTAAGCCAGCTGCATCAAAAGGAAAATTTATCCGCAAGATAACGGTTTCCTCTACAATGGGGCCCGGCATTCCTGTACATGCTGAAGAATTATAAGTGCTAGGATTGAGGTAAAGGTATAACCATGAATCGTCAAGAAAAAAGTTCGGCTATTGAAATACTCAAAAATGAGTTTCAAAGCAATGAAGCAGCCTTTATTGTGGGCATGCAAGGAATGACGGTTGCTCAAGTTGAATCACTTAGAAGAGGTGTTCGTACACAAGGTGGCAAATTTCAAGTTGCTAAAAACTCTTTATTGCGCTTAGCAACAAAAGATATTCCAAGTGTTCAGAAACTTTCACCTTATTTTAAGGATCAAGTTGCCGTTATTTTTGTTTCTAAAGAAGCATCAAGTGTAGCTAAGCTCATTTGTAATGTTTCTGAAGAAAATGAGCATTTGAAAATTGTTGCAGGCTGTTATGAATCACGTGTGTTTGATCAAGATATGGTCAAATTCTTAGGTTCATTGCCTCCTAAAGATATCATGGTTGCACAACTATGTGGTCTTCTGAAAGCTCCAATTGCTCAACATGTAAGTGTGTTGAATCAAATTATAGCCCGGTTGTTGTATGTTTTAAAACAGGCATCCGAAAAGCAAAGTTAATCGTCGTTTAAGGTATTATTTTTAGTATTTAGTGGAGACATTATGTCAAAGTCTATGGAAAATCTCGTAAAAGAAATTAGTGGTTTAACTGTTCTTGAACTTGCAGAATTAACAAAAGCACTAGAAACAGCCTTTGGTGTTTCTGCTGCTATGCCTATGGCTGCTGCAGCTCCTGCTGCTGAAGCTTCTGCAGGTAAGAAAGAAGAAGAAAAAACTGAGTTCAAAGTTGAATTAGTTGATGCTGGCGCAAATAAAATAAACGTTATTAAAGCGTTACGTCAAGTGAAAAAAGATCTTGGTTTAACTGAAGCTAAAAAAATGGCAGAAGAAACTCCTTCTGTTATTGCTGAAGCAGCTTCTAAAGATGAAGCTAAAGTTATGAAAGAAACACTTGAAGCAGCTGGTGCTAAAGTTAAACTTTCATAATTGCCTAAGTTAAATTACTTAGCTTTTATAATATAGCGTGTTGATGGTTGCATATAATTTTTTGTAGTACAAGGAGCAGCTTAATGTCTAGCCTGCGCACGGGCAGCGAAACTGTTCGTAGATCTTTTGGTAAGATCAAAGATATAGTTCCCGTTCCTAATCTCATTGAAGTTCAGTCAAAATCATTTAATGATTTTGTTCAGTTAGATTTTCTGCCTTCAGAACGTCAACTGATCGGTTTGGAAAAAGTCTTTAGGGATGTTTTTCCTATCGATTATAATGACAAAATGTCACTCGAGTTTGTAAGTTATGAACTCGGATCCTGGGCATGTACCTGTGGTAAAGTCACGGGTATAACGCAGCGGTATACATGGAGCTGTTCGTCCTGTAAAAAATCAGACTGTTCACGATTAAATGATGATTTAACGTGTACATTTTGCAATAAAAACACAGCGCGCTATAAAAAGTGTTCTAACTGTTTATCCAGGGTAACGGTTCAATTACCGTTATCTCTGGATGAATGCCGTTCAAGCGAACAAACATTCTCTATGCAGCTCAAAGTTAAAATGCAGCTTATTAGTTGGGATGTTGACGCTCAAGGAAACAAGGTTATTCGCGATATTAAAGAACAAGAAATTTTCTTTGCAGATGTTCCTGTTATGGGAGATCTCTATGAAGAAGATGGTCGTTTTAGATTAGGGAATCTTGGGACTTTTTTGATTAACGGGGTTGATCGTGTTATTGTTAGTCAATTACACCGTTCACCTGGCGTAGTTTTCTCGCAAAGTAAAAAATCTAAAGATTCTCGCGGAAAACCTTATTATTTAGCACGCGTTATTCCGATGCGTGGTTCATGGATCGATTTTGAATTTGACAGTAATGATCTTTTATATGTCCGTATTGACAAGAAAAAGAAATTACTCGTTACCACATTGCTTCAAGCACTTGGTGTAGCTCGTCAAAATATTGTTCCATTCTTCTATAAGTTTGATCAAATTACCTTACAAGATGGTGTTTATCTCCAAATATTGGATGATGCTGTTATTGGCACCCGAATTGAAAAAGGGATGCTCGGCATTAAAGATGAAGCCGATTATGTAGGTAGAAGAATCAATCAAGAGATGCTGGCTAAGTTAAAAAAACTTGGTGTTGAATCTCTTATGCTTCGTAAGACTTCATTAATAAATAGATCTGTTGGTTCTGATATTATTGATCCGCAAACAGGCGAAATTCTTGTTGAGCAGGGTCAGCTATTTACAGAAGAGTTATACGAGCAACTAAAAAGATTTAAAAAAATTCAGTTTAATCTTATTGCAACTTCAGGGTATGTTTTACAGCCAACTATTCCATTAACCTTAGCGCAAGATAAAAACGCAACGGAAGAAGAAGCTTTAAAAGAGATCCATACAAAAGTGTGGCCGGGTGAAAGTGCTTCATTTAAAGAAATCAAAGAGCATTTAGAGGATCTTTTCTTCAATCCCCGTCTTTATGATCTTACTAGGGTCGGTCGTATTCGTATGAACCGTAAACTTGGTCTATCAATTCCTGAAAATGTTATGACTTTAACACGTGAAGATATTTTTGCTACAATTCGTTACTTAATTAATTTACGCGAACGTGGTGAAGGCTGAACTTGATGATATCGATCACTTAGGTAATCGACGTGTTCGTCTTGTTGGTGAATTGCTCACTAACCAAGTGTATGTAGGGTTATTACGTATTGAACGTATCGTACGTGAACGATTTAGAATGCAAGAAATGCATGGCGCATTAATGCCACAAGATTTCTTGAATGTAAAGCCATTAAGTGCGGTATTGCGTGAGTTCTTTGGCAACTGGTCAGCTTATCTCAATTTATGGATCAAACAAACCCATTGTCTGAAATCGCACATAAACGTCGTCTTTCAGCTCTCGGGCCTGGCGGTGTTATGAAGGATCGCGCAACCTATGAAATTCGTGACGTTCATACGTCTCACTATGGTAGAATTTGTCCTATTGAAACGCCAGAAGGTCAAACCGTTGGTCTTATTTCATCTTTAGCAACATATGCAATAGTTAATGAACTTGGTTTTATTGAAACCGCATATCGTCCTGTTAAAGATGGCGTAATTTTAAGATGATGTGGTCTTCTTAGATGCTTTTGAAGAAGCAGATAAGTATATTGCTCAGGCAGATGCAAGATTACTCAGTAGTAAAAGAATTACTGGTGATACCGTCTTTGCTCGTCATGAAGGTAACTTCATGTATGTTGATTCGCAAAAAATTAACTATATCGATCTATCGCCAAAACAGTTAGTTTCGGTTGCTACGGCACTTATTCCTTTCCTTGAGCATGATGACGCAGCTCGTGCATTGATGGGTGCAAACATGCAACGTCAAGCGGTTCCGCTTATTCGTATGCAAGCGCCTATTGTTGGTACGGGTATGGAAGCTGAAATTGCTCAAGCATCCGGTGCTTGTGTCAGTGCAAAACGATCTGGTGTTGTTGAGTATGTATCTTCAGAGAAAATTATTGTTCGTTCATATGAACAAGAATTTAAACATACTGAAGATTGGATTTCTCAAGGCGTAGATATTTACTATTTAAGAAAATTTCAACGTTCTAGCTTATAGTACCTGGATTCATCAAACACCATTGGTTATTGTTGGCCAAGAGGTTAAAAAAGGTGAAATGCTTTCTAATAGCTCATCTATTTATCATGGCGAACTTGCATTAGGGTCAAACCTTCTTGTAGCGTTCATGCCATGGCATGGATATAACTTTGAAGATGCTATCGTTCTGAATAAACGTTTGGTTGCAGAAGATGTCTTGACATCTGTTCATATTGATGAATATGTTGCAGAAGCTCGCGACACAAAACTTGGGCCTGAAGAAATTACCCGCGATATTCCAAATGTCAGCGAAGTTGCACTCGAAGGTCTTGATGAAGATGGTATTGTTCGTATTGGTACTCGTGTAAAAGCCTGGTGATATTCTTAGTTGGTAAAGTTACTCTTAAGGGTGACATTCAATATTCACCAGAAGAAAAATTGCTCCGTGCGATATTTGGTGAAAAATCACGTGAAGTACGTGATACTTCCTTACGCGTACCACCTGGAATCGAAGGTACTGTTATCGATGTAAAAATTTTCTCACGTAGTGGTATGCGAAAAGATAAACGTTACAAAGATATGGTTGCCCAAGAAACTGCTCGTTTAGAAAATGACTTTATGATGCAGAAAGTTACCTTGGAAAAGATGCTTTCTGAAAAGATTATTGGCATGCTTGATGGTCAAAAAGCTGGTGCAAAAGCTTCTAAAGCAGTTATATCAAAAGATTTATTTGATGCAGGAAAACTAGCTAAGCTTTCGTTTATTGAATTGTGTGAGGTTTCTGTTGCAGATAAAAAACTTGCAACTGCTGTAGAGCAGTTAAAGGGAACCTATGATAACCAATTGCGCATTTTGCAAGGGTTACAAGAAGAACGCATTAATCATTTGAAAAAAGGTGATGTGCTTCCTTCAGGTGTTATCAAGATGGTTAAAGTTTATATTGCTATGAAACGACCAATTCAAGTTGGTGATAAAGTTGCAGGTCGTCATGGTAACAAAGGTGTTGTTTCAACTATTGTTCCTCGTGAAGATATGCCATTCATGGAAGATGGAACCGCTGTTGATATCGTTTTAAATCCTCTTGGTGTTCCTTCTCGTATGAACGTTGGTCAAATTTTAGAAACGATTCTTGGTTTTGCAGGTACGTAAACTTGGTGCTCAAGTTAAAGCGGCATTAGAAGAGAAAAGTATTAAACATGTTAAAGAATCTCTTGATTGAGTCTTATGGACAAGAACTTGTTGCTGATTATGAAAAGCGTTATGGCAAAGAAGGTATAAAAGATCTTGCTCAACGAACAGCTGCAACACGGTGTTCTTTACAAAACCCCAGTATTTGATGGTGCTCGATTTGAAGATGATATTCAACCTTTATTAACCAGTATGCATAATTCACCGAAACTGGTACCTTCAAATTACGTGATGGTAGAACAGGTGAATATTTTGATCAACCAGTTACTGTCGGATCTATTTATATGATGAAATTGAATCACATGGTTGATGATAAGTTGCATGCTCGTTCTGTTGGTCCATACTCACTTGTTACGCAACAGCCACTTGGGTGGTAAAGCTCAAATGGGTGGTCAGCGATTTGGTGAAATGGAAGTATGGGCGCTTGAAGCATATGGTGCAGCATATACATTACAAGAGATGTTAACCTATAAATCTGATGATGTTAATGGACGACATAAAGTATATGAAGCTATTGTTCGTGGTGAAGAAATTCCTGAACCAGGACTTCCAGAATCGTTCAACGTATTGATTAAAGAGCTTCAGAGCTTAGGTCTTCAAGTTGATTTATTCAAGAGTGGAAGGAGGAAATCGGTGAATAATCAGAATGCTTGAACGATTTAGAGAATATATTAACGCGACTCAGTTTAATGCGATTAAGAATTAGTATTGCATCTCCAGAAAAAATAAGATCACTTTCTTATGGTGAAGTAAAAAAAATTGAAACGATCAACTATAGAACTTTAAAACCTGAACGAGATGGTCTATTTTGTGCACGCATTTTCGGTCCAGTAAAAGACTGGGAATGTAATTGCGGCAAATATAAACGTATGAAACATCGTGGTGATAACTTGTGAAAAATGTGGGGTTGAAGTAATTCAATCTCGTGTTCGTCGTGAACGAATGGGGCATATTAAATTGTTGCTCCTGTTTGTCACATTTGGTATCTTAAAGGTATTCCAAGTTATCTTAAGCTTATTTTGGATATGCCCGTTAAAGATCTTGAACGTGTTATTTATTTTGATGCGTACATTGTTATTCATCAAGGTAAGTCTCCATATCCACGCAAAACATTATTAGTCATCTGCAGATTATGATAGACTACTTAGATTCACATCCAGAAGATATTGATTTTAAGGCAGAAATGGTGCTGAAGCTGTTAGATTGATGCTTTCGATGTTTGATTTGAAATTTGAAATTAGCTCAATTACAAGAAGAGTATACAAAAACTACCTCAGTTGCAGCGCGTCATAAAATCATGCGTCGCATTAAGGTCTTATCAGGATTGCATCAAGCTGATATTACGTCCAGAATGGATGATCATGACGGTATTGCCGGTATTGCCTCCTGATTTGCGTCCATTGGTTCCTCTTGAAGGTGGACGATTTGCAAGCTCAGATTTAAATGAATTATATCGTCGTGTATTGAATAGAAATATTCGTCTTGCAACGATTTATTGAAATTGAAGCGCCTGCAGTTATTATCAAAAATGAAAAACGAATGCTTCAAGAAGCTGTTGATGCGCTTATTGATAATGGTCGTCGTGGTCAACCGGTTCGTGGTTCAAACAAACGCCCATTAAAATCGTTGAGTGAAATGCTTCGTGGTAAACAAGGTCGTTTCCGACAAAACTTGTTGGGTAAACGTGTTGATTATTCAGGTCGTTCGGTTATTGTTGTTGATCCAGAATTGGAATTGATCAATGTGGATTGCCAAAAATTATGGCGCTTGAATTATTTAAATCCATATGTTTATGCAGGACTTATTAGCAGCGTGAAGTTAGCTCCAAATTTGCGTGTTGCAAAACGTATGGTTGAAGAATTCGACTCCTGAAGTATGGGATGTTCTTGAAGATGTTGTAAAAGATCATCCAGTTCTTCTAAACCGTGCACCAACATTGCATAGACTTGGTATTCAAGCATTTTATCCAATTTTAGTTGATGGTAAAGCTATTAAAATTCATCCGTTAGTTTGTGCGGCATTTAACGCTGACTTTGATGGTGATCAGATGGCTGTTCATATACCATTAAGTGCAAAAGCACAAGAAGAATCAAAAAATCTTAATCTTTCAACAAGAAATATTCTTTCTCCTGCAAATGGTCGTCCAATAACGGTTCCTTCTCAGGATATGGTTCTTGGGTTGCACTATATGACCAAGGTTCGTTATAATGTTCATGGAGAAGGGCTTGTATTTTCGTCACTAGAAAGAAGTTATTGCTGCTTATCAGCATGGACAGTTGTGCATTGCATGCGCGTATTAAAGTCCGCATGACATGATAAAATTGTTGAAACAACTGTTGGTCGTGTCATATTATTTGATGCATTCCCAGAAGGTTCTGATTTTGAGTGGGTAAATAAAGTTCTTAAAAAAAGAGATTTGGCAAAGCTTGTTGAACAGTGTATATTACCGCTTTGGCAGTGAATTAACGGTTGTTTGTCTTGATAAAATTAAAAAACTTGGCTTTAACTATGCAACATTTGGCGGTATTTCATTCTCTATTGAAGATATGATTATTCCAGATAAAAAAGAATCGATTATTAAAAAAGCTGAAAAAGAAGTTGAAAAAGTTGAAAAACTGTACCTTGATGGTGTTATTACCAATGGTGAACGTTACAATAAAGTTGTTAAGTATCTGGGCACGTGCAACAACTGATGTTGCTCAGAGATATGATCGTTAAGCTTTGAAGAACAAGATAACGCAAGCATATCTTAATGAAGATAAATCAGATTAAGCCATTTAATCCTGTCTTCTATGATGTTGAATCTGGTGCTCGTGGTTCTAGAGACCAAATTAAACAGCTTGTTGGTATGAGTGGTCTTATGGCAAAACCATCTGGTGAAATTATGGAAACTCCGGTTAAGACTAACTTTAAAGAAGGTTTAAGCTGTTTTTGAATACTTTATTTCAACCCACGGTGCTCGTAAAGGTCAGGCTGATACGGCGCTTAAAACTGCAAACTCTGGTTATTTAACACGTACGTTTAGTTGATGTTGCACAAGATGTTGTTATAACTATGCCATGATTGTAAAACACTTGGGCTATATTGATACTTGAAGACTTGAAAGAAGCTGGTGATATTATTTATCCACTTAGCAAATCGTGTCTTTGGCCGTGTTGTTAGCAGCTGATGTTAAAGATCCAGTTTACAGGACAATTGATCTTAAAACAGGGTCATATTATTCGTCGTGAATGATATTGAAAAACTTAGCAGATGCTGCTGATATCTAAAATTCTGTTCGTTCTGTATTGACCTGTCAGGCAAAGCGTGGTGTTTGTGCTACAATGTTATGGCATTGATATATCGAAAGGTGATATAGTTGATATCGGGTCGACTGTTGGTATTATTGCTGCGCAATCGATTGGTGAACCTGGAACACAGCTTACTATGAGAACTTTCCACATCGGTGGTACTGCAAGTGGTTGTCTGAGCAGCATCATTTGTTGCAAAAGTAGCTGGTAAAGTTGTATTTACGGCGTTATACGCTGATTAAAAATCGAGATGGTCAAACCGTTGTTATGAGCCGTAAAGCTCGAAAATGGCTATCGTATCTCAAGATGGTCGAGAACTGCAAAGACATGATCTAGAATATGGTTCGTACTTCTTGTCGAAGATGGTCAAGATGTATAAAGTTGGTACCAAACTTGTTGAGTGGGATCCTAATAACAAAGTAATTCTTACTGAAAAAGCAGGTACGATTCAGTTATGTTGATTTGATTGAAAATGTTACCGTTCAAGAACGATATGATGAAGCAACAAGTCAAATCAACGCGTATGTTCTTGAACATAAAGGTGATAAGTATCAACCAGCTATTAGTATTGTTGATGAAGATGATAATGAAGATAGCTCAATATTATTTCCCAACAGGTTCCTATGTTAACGTTGATCAAAAGTCAAATGGTTAAAGTTGGTGATATTATTGTTAAAATTGCCTCGTGAAGTTATCAAAGAACTAAAGATATTACCGGTGGTTTACCTCGTATTGCAGAATTCTTTGAAGCACGTGTACCAAAAGATCCTGCAATTATTGCTGAAATTGATGGTGAAGTGGTCTTTGGTGGATTGCATCGTGGATTGCGTAAAGTTAGTGTCTGTTACATGGTGCTGAAACATTTGATTATTTTATTCCTCGTGGTAAACAGCTTAATGTTGTGAATGGTGATCATGTTAAAGCTGGCGATTCAATTACACATAGGTACTCCAGTCTTACATGATATTTTACGTATTTTGGCCCTGATGTAGTTACAGACAATATTTGGTAAATCAGATTCAAGAGATTTATCGTCGTTCAGGGTGTTGATATTAATGATCGTCATATTGAATTGATTGTTCGTCAAATGTTACGAAAAGTTCGTATTATTGATCCGGGTGATACTGATTTCCTTATTGGTGATCGTGTAGATAGGATTCATTTAAAGCAGTTAATGACGCATTGGTTCTGGAAGGCAAACAGTCCTGCTGTTGCAAAACCGGTTCTTGATGGGTATTACGTAAGCATCATTAGGAACTGAAAGCTTTATTTCAGCAGCATCGTTCCAAGAAACAACACGAATTTTAGCTGAAGCTGCAATATCTGGACAGATAGATTATCTTTATGGATTAAAGGAAAATGTTATTGTTGGTAAATAATACCTGCTGGTACAGGCATTACTTCGTTTAGAAAGAAATATCTGCATGGATCAGTCGGATGAAGAACTGATAGCAAGTAAAATGTATGAATAATATAAGGTTAGGCGCGTAGCTCAGTGGTAGAGCATTGCTTTGACGTAGCAAGGGTCAGCGGTTCAATCCCGCTCGCGCCTACCAAACACAATTTGTGGAGACAAAGAGATATTATGATTACCGTAGAAAGAAAAAACGAACTTGTTAAAACTTTTAGAATCCATGACACAGATTCAGGTTCTTTAGAATTACAAGTTGCGCAGTTAACAGAACGTATTAATGACTTAAATAAGCACTTTGCTTTATTCCCAAAAGATAATCATTCCCGCACTGGGCTTATGAAACTTGTTGGTCGTCGTCGTACATTCTTGGCTTATTTGCAAAAATCTGATAATGATAAATATGTAGAGCTTATTGGAAAGCTTGGTATTAGAAAGTAGTGAGTTTACTCACTAAAAGTGGGTTTTGCTCACCAATAATAAGCTCATAAAGCCGGTAAAATTAAACATAAAGTAAAGGTATTTGATGGCTATGGAAAAAAAATTTAGCTTGCCAGAATTCGGTTATGAAGTAACATTTGGTAAATTTGCTGGTCAAGCAGACGGTGCAGCATGGTTACAGCAGGGTGGAACAATTGTTCTTTCAACGGTAGTGTCTGCTACAGCGTCAGAATTTCCGGGCTTTCTTCCTTTATCTGTTGATTATCGTGAATTATTTGCTGCCGCAGGTAAAATTCCAGGCGGTTATTTTAAGCGCGAAGGCAAATTCAGCGATAATGAAGTTTTAACAAGTCGCTTTATTGACCGCGCAATTCGCCCACTGTTCCCAGAAAATTACTTTAATACGGTTCAAGTTATGGCTACGGTTTACTCTGTAGACCGTGAACATGTGCCACAACCACTCGCGCTTCTTGCGACATCGTTGGCGCTTATGTCCTCTAAAGTTCCCTTTTTAGGGCCAGTTGGTATTGCCGAAGTTGCTTTAATCGATGGTAAATGGGTTGCTTGCCCTACTTATTCCCAAAGTTTAACAACAACAACAAAAATTACTGTTGCTGGTGACTTTGAAGGTATTTGTATGGTTGAAGGAACCGCAAATCACATCTCGGAAGCAGAGTTTTTAGATGCTCTTTTCCTTGCGCATGACGTTATTAAAAAACAAGTTGTTTGGCAGCAAGAGATTATTAAAGAAATCGGCCTTCCAAAAGAAGCCATTGTTGAAAAATTTGATATTTCTGCATGGCAAAAACGTGCATTTGATGCATTAACAGATGATCGCGTTAAAAGCATGTTCACTCCAGACAAAGTTCTCCGTGGTGAAGTTCAAAAAGAACTAAAAGATCACTTTTTCAAAACCTTCGAAGCAGAGATTGCACTAGAAAAAGTTTCGACCGTATTCTTAGGGTATATTTTTGATAAAGTATTAAGTGCAAAAATTACTGAACTCTGTTTTACAGAAAATAAACGTATCGATTCACGTGCTTTTGATCAAGTGCGTCAGATCACCAGCGAAATTGGTCTTCTGCCATATGTACATGGATCAGCCTTATTTACACGTGGACGCACGCAGGCATTAGTAACAGCTACGCTTGGCAGTGGACAAGATGAAGCTAAAATCGATCGCCTCATGGGTGATACGCTTGAAAGCGCATTCATGTTGCATTATAACTTCCCTCCATTTTCAGTTGGTGAAGCTCGTCAACAACGAGGTCCTGGTCGCCGAGAAATTGGTCACGGGTACCTTGCTGCTTCTGCGATTCAACAAGTTTTGCCTCCAAAAGAAGAATTTGCTTATACTATTAGACTTGTTGCTGACATGCTTGAATCTGATGGTTCAACCTCTATGGCAACTGTTTGTGGTTCTATTTTAGCTCTTATGGACGCTGGGGTTCCCATCAAGTCTATGGTGAGTGGTGTTGCTATGGGACTTTTGAGAAGTTCAAAAGGTGAATTTAGAGTACTAACCGATATTTCGGGTATTGAAGATGCTTTTGGGTTAATGGACTTTAAGGTTGCTGGTACAGAAAATGGTATTACAGCGATTCAGATGGATATTAAACACAAGGGTGGTCTTGAACGCTCAGTATTTGAGATGGCTCTTGCAGCAGCCCTTAAAGGACGTATGCATATTTTGGGTGAGATGAAGAAAACTATTACTTCTCCGCGTCCACAACTTTCTGCATTAGTTCCCCAAATGGTGAGCTTTAAGATCCCGACTGAAAAAATTGGTGCAGTTATCGGTTCTGGCGGTAAAGTTATTAAAGAGATTATTGCAAAAACTGGCGCTTCAATTGATATTGGAGATGACGGTTTAGTTAAGATCTTTGGTAAGGTTGGCCCTGGATTAGATCAAGCTGTATCATGGGTTAAAGTTTTAGGTGGTCAAATTGAACGCGGTATGACGTTCCAAGGCACCGTAAAACGTGTTGCAGAATTTGGTCTTTTTGTCGAGGTTGCTCCTGGACTTGATGGCTTAGTACACGTATCAACGGTTCCCCGTCAAGAACAAAATGAATTTGCAAAAAAATATCCAGTTGGTGCGCAAGCTTCTGTTGAAGTACTTGACTATGAACAAGAGACTGGTAGAATACGCTTAAAAGTTATACAGTAAGTGCATAACAGTATGCGTTATGTCGCAATGAGTATCTCATAAGAAAGTATATAAAATGTTTAGTATGCATCGCGCCGGCAATCGGAATTTTGATCAGTTACGTCAACTTAATGTTACGTATGATATTTATCCTTACGCAGCCGGATCAACTCTTTTTGAGATGGGCAACACGAAAGTGTTATGTGCTGTAACCTTGCAAAATGGTGTACCGCACTTTTTGCGTGGAAGAAAATGTGGTTGGTTAACAGCTGAGTATTCATTACTTCCTGCTTCAACGCCGGTACGTACAGTGCGTGAGATAACTACCAATAAACGTAGTGGTAGAACTATAGAGATTTCACGTTTGATTGGTCGGTCATTGCGAGCTATTGCGGATCTTTCAGTGCTTGGTGAACAAACAATCTTTATCGATTGTGATGTCTTGCAAGCAGATGGTGGAACACGTACTGCGTGTATCACAGGTGCTTATTTAGCGCTTAAAGCTGCACAGACACGTTGGCAACAAAAAGGAATTATCATGCAGCCGTTCTTAAAAGACGAGCTTGCTGCAGTTTCTGTTGGTGTTGGCAATGGTTCATTAATTTTGGATATGGATTTTGCAGAAGACAGTTCAATCGATGTTGATTTTAACTTTGTTCTTACCCGTTCAAATAAAATTATCGAATTGCAAGGTTCTGCTGAACGTGCACCACTTTCTTGGGAAGATCATGAAAGTATTAATAAACTTGCGCTTAAAGGTTCTGCTGAGTTATTTGAATTTTATGATCAACATCCGTATGAGTTGCCCGTAAGCCAATTTTATGAAAAATATGTCAGCGCTACCCGTTTTTCAGATTTTAACTGCGATATATAACAATAGGTTTGTATAGTGTCAGTTTTTCAGGATTTACTTACGGTATCTGCTTCTGGCAGTTGCATAAAAATTGTCTGCACTAAATCGGTCCCTGAAAAGCTTGTTTCATTTCATCGCGCCAGTTTACAAAAATTAACTCCTCAAGATTATAGAGTTCTATTATTAGACGATTATAATCTTGAGGATCTTTTTGCACAATTATCAATAACGTTCTTGGGTCAAACATCGATTTATGCAATTAAAGATGGCGATATCTCCGCTGCAGATCGCAAAAAGCTTGATAGTTTTTTAAAAGAATATTCCGGTCCGCACACTGTTTATTTTTTTACCAGTGATCAAATTTACGAAAAAAATGCATTACTTCTTGATGCAGCTATTACCAAAAAATCTTTTCAAGAGTTTGCAGCCTTAAGCGGCAACACATCTGTTGCGCCAACGTTTATCGAAAAGCTCTTCACCCTTAAAACATCATATACATTTGATGAATCGCTCACACTAATTTCCTACGCACATCTTTTAGGCGCTCGTAGCGAAACATTTTTTTCAGAATGGGTGAGCCGCATCTTAGTAGATGACATATCTCTTTTTACGTTAAGTCAGCACTTTTTTGCCCAACAAAAAAATCTTCTTTTACAAGAATGGCTCAGATTAAAAGATCGGTACCCGACTGAGTTCTGGATAGCATTCTTTTCTGAACAATTATGGCAGGCTATGCTCTATAATCAGTACGCCTCGAGAGGTAGAGCGGCAGAAGCAAAACGCTTTGCGTACAGGTTGCCATTTTCGTATTTTCAAAAAGATTGGAAGCGTTACTCGTTAGCGCAACTCACCAAGGCGCATGAATTTTTATATGAAGTCGATTACGGGTTAAAAAATGGCTACGCAACTGATGGCATAGAACTTTTTATCCATTCTGCTTTTTAAATTATATTTCTTATATTATTGCGTATAAAAACTTTACTATTGTAAAATATTTACAGCAAGTGATTATTTTTTTTATGTGAGAGGGTTTTTATGAAAAAGTTATCCTATTTAATTATAGCTGGTTTTGTAACCATGCTGAATGCAGCAGAAAAAAATGAAAGTGTTTATCCAGATGCGATAGCTCCCAAAATTAATTTTGAGCTTATCAATAAATCAAAAGGCCCAATTGGCCTTTATCTTACGTATCTAGAAAGAAAAGGCGATTATTATACGTTTGATGCAAAGCTAGAAATGCTGCTTTCAAATCCAGAAAAGGCGGGTGGTGTTATTTTTGTAATTCAGCCGGGTTATACCTTCGCAACGCAGATTAGCTTGGATAATGCAACTGATTTACGAATTGCGCCTATGGTCATGCGAGATGGAAAACTAGTTCCATCAGCGACAGAGTTGTATACCATAAATGCGCCAGGCAAAACACGTTACCTTAGCTATAATGCTGAAAAAAAAGAGGGTGAGCGCTTGTATCCGCAAACTGGGCCAATGAAAGGGCTTGGTAAGTATACGCCAAATTTCATCGCAAAAGATATTACTAATACAGGCCTTTTAAAACGTAATAATATTGTGTTAAAAGATATCGCGCGTCGAGTTAGATAAGTTTATAAAAGAAAGGCTCCTTTTAAATTAAGGAGCCTTTTTTTTAATATTTTTACATGTATCATAGATAATTTTTATTATTATCTATCAATTTTTTTTTATTGATCCTGAGTTAATCCATTTCTTACAAGATATTCTTGGAACAGCTTTTCTTTTAAAGTCTGTATCTCTTGGTTAAGAGGTTTCTGTGTTTCTGGGGGCAGCTTGTAAAATTTTTTTTCTAATTCTTTCCGTATGTATTTTCTTCTTGTACGTGCTTTTTTTTGTGCTTTGTTTACCGATAATCTTCTTTTTAATTCTGCATTACAGTTTGGTGGGTAATCAATTTCATAACCATCAAAGAGGTGTTCAGGTATTTCGCTTTTGAGTTGCTCGATGGGTATATTGAAATGTCGAGAAAATACCTGATTTTGAGCATCATATTTTGCCCGCAACCTTGCTGCTGCACGTGTATTGTTGCTGACTTCCACATTTCTTGATGTGTCATTTTGTGTGGTAATGTGTTCAATAGATTGCGTTTCCTGAGTTTCCTCTGCAAGAAATTCTATACCTTCAACGAGGTCGACACAAAATTCTTGACCGATGTTTTCTATAAGGTTATCTTGCGGGTGAATATCGATACAGAAAAATAATGATGCCGATGTGGTGATTAAAGAAAATTTTCTCTTCATGCTTGCTTTGCTTTCAATTGCTCCCATGTAAGGTATGATTGAAAATCATCGTGAGCTATTTCATTAACTACGTCATTAAAATATGTTTGTTCATCTTCAGGTAAAGTTTCTAAATGGCCTTTTACGTGTTCAAAAAGAAAATTTCTACGTTTGCGTGATTCTCGGCAAAAATAAGGGTTTTTAGATTTTCGATTTGTAGGTTCTATTTGTTCGTCTTTGTCAGATGTTGCATCTTTTGATGAAGAAGGCATCTGTTTAAGAATTTTGTTTTTTTCTGTCTGCATGTAGAGCATGCCCAGATCTATTAGGACGTTTTTTCTGATGCAAGATAGTCTAGAACTTTTTTTATTTTTTTTACGTTTTTCTTGTTTTTTTAATAGTTGAGCCTCTTTTTTGGAGAGCGCTATAATAGTAGTTGGAAGATTTAAAACGTCACATTGATCTTCAAATAATTGTGGCAACTTATCATCAAGAGCATACAGCGAAAAAGAGCAGCTTAGACTGAGCATTAAGGTCAGCGCATAGAAAATGTTAAAAATCATGTTTATAACTATCGTTTATTTATTGAGATACACTTTTTTCTGGTTGTAAAATTCCGCCAGAGATAATAACGGTCATGGCCTCTTGGCGAGTAATATTTAAAATTCTGCAATCTACTTCAGGCACCACTAAATAAAAGCCTGTTGTAGGGTTAGGGGTTGTCGGCACAAAGACACTGACGTATTTTATTTCTTTATTAGGCGCAAGTTCAGGAACAATGTAGTTGGTTAAAAAACCCAATGCATAGGTGCCAGGCGCACCAAAAGGGACGTTAACCACATGTTTAAAGGTTATCTGGTCATTAGGGTTAAGAGCATTAACTAACTGTTTAATACCAAAATATACTTGGCGCAGGAGCGGTATTCTGTTTAAAATAGAATTTTCTATGGTATCAACAACGTGCGTTACGATAAATAGTTGCATAATAACGCCAACAGCAAAAATAGCCAAAATTACCAATAGTATCTCTGAGTGCGGGATAATGCGTAATGATTCTGGCTCAAGTTGATATACCGGCTGGAGCCAAGATTTGATCAGGTTAAAACAAAAGCTCACTAATGTAAGAGTAAGTGTGAGTGGTAAAAGGGTAAAAAGCCCTTTTAGAAAAAGTGACTGCAGGGTCTGATACGCTACTTTTAAATTTCTTTTAAGTGTCATGAAAGTTCCTTTTGTAATCTTGTGGCTAAATGTTCGGCTATTGTGTGTGCATCTTGAAGTAATTCTGATTCTACCATAATTCGTAACATATTTTTTTCTGTTCCTGAATAGCGTACCGAAATGCGCCCAAGTGGCACCAACTTTTGTGCCGCTTGAATCAGCTGGTCATAGGGGCTTTCAGAAAGATCGCACATTCTTTTTACGGGAACGGTTAAAAGAACTTGCGGATAGGGTGTGAATGTTTCAAAGTTTTTATTATGCAGCAAAAGCATTGTTTCAAGAACTTTAAGCGCAACTAAGATACCGTCACCCGTATTAGTGTAATTTTTTAAGATAATATGCCCAGATTGTTCACCACCTAAAAGACTATTAAACTCTTCAAGCTTTTGCGCAACATACTTGTCACCAACTGCGGTTCTGGTTAATGTTTTGCCCTGTTTATTAAGCCAGCTTTCAAAACCGACATTGCTCATAATGGTGCCAACAAGAGTTGTCTGTTGCAGATAATCAGGGTGCTTACTTAAAAGCGCCAAGATGTCATCACCATTTTTTATGGTACCACAATGATTAACGGCTATAACACGGTCACCATCACCATCAAAGGCAAAGCCGATATCAGCAGCATTATCAAGAACCGCTTTTTGTAACGTGGCTGGTGTTAACGATCCGCACTCTTCATTAATATTAAAGCCATCTGGTTTATTATTAATGAGTATCACCTGTGCACCAAAAAATTCAAAAAGTTTTTGGGCAACAGTGCTTGTGGCGCCATGTGCACAATCAAGCACAACTTTTGTACCCGACAAAAACAGTTCTTTAAAAAGTGGCGCGAGCGCATTGCAATATTCTTGTGCGCCATCTATATATGTTTCGTTGCCTAGATTATGGTAGTTTATTTCTAATGGTTGTGGATTATTGATGAGTGTGCTTATTATTGATTCGGCATCTTTATGCAATTTGCCAAATCGGTCAATAATTTTTATGCCGTTATCGTGCCACGGGTTATGTGATGCAGATATAATTAAGGCGCAATCAACATTAAATTTTTGAATTAAAAATGTCGCAGCGGGTGTTGGAACTACGCCAGCATCATAGACATCAATTGCTTGTGAAAGAAATACCATCTTAAAGATAGATTTAATATATGCACATGCATTGCGGGTATCGTGAATAATTACCACTCGTGGTTTATGCACCGCTGTTGCATAGTTTGTAGTAAGCCATGCACTGACTGCTTGGGCAACTTCTGGTAACCGCTCTTGTGTAAAAAGTGCTGTTCCTATCGCTGCGCGAATGCCATCTGTACCAAAAAAGGAGTTCATAGTTTGTTATTGCTCAAGTGGTGTAATTTCTACTTCTATAGGCATACAGTTTAACACCTTAACAGCACTAGGCAACAAAAAATTTTTATACGTTGCATGAACGAGTTGTTTCCCATTGGTAAGTTTTTGTGCATCAATATGCAGCGCACCAAGCGAGTATGTTTTTTGAATAGTATCACGTATGCCAGCAACGGTTATCTGTGTTGTTTCTGGCGCATTAATTTGTATATCATGTTGTGTATTATCAAAGTAAATTGGCACGGTGATGGTGCGCGTTATTGTGCGAGAATTACTGACACAGTACCACATAAAAAAACCCATAATACAGGACATGATTTTAAGAAAAATGGGTGTCGTTATAACTTTGGAAGCTATCTTGAGTAACATGGCTATTTTCTTTCTTATACGCAATTGTTTGCAGTTCATATAATACGTTTAATGCATGGTGCGCGCTGAGATTTTCTACTGTTTTTGCACCAGTTGTTATAGTAAATTTACGTGTTGCAGCGCAGCTTTTGAGCGCTACACAATCTGTTGCATTGGTTATCTGCAAGGTGTCATCAAGTTTTATATGTTTCCATTGTGCAGCAAGTGACAAAATTTTACCGGTACTTGTTACCCATAAAAAAGATTCTTTGGGCATAACAAAAGAGTCATATAATAGTTCAAGGGTGTTTTTTTTCAAATCGGCGTGTACCATTTCATGTGCGGTAACAAGTGGTGCCAAACTATTCTGATGTTCAATGATAACGTATAAATCTTTTTGTTCATTCAGTCTGGTTAATGCAAATTTCATTAGTTCATCTGCCCAGTGGCTTGCTGTTGTTGTGGTAGTAAGTGGATCAAGCCGTTGTGCAACAACAAACATTTTTTGTAACTTTTCCTGATTAAACATAAAAGCAAGCATAAGAACTATTGGAAAACAGCATGCAGATAAAAAGAATATCGTTTGTAGGTCTGCAAAATAAGCGGCCATAACAACCGCATGATAGCCATACCATATTTTTAGCAGCTGCTTATTATCTTGTTTATATAAGTAATTATTGATCATATAATATGCAATAATGCATAGAGTTATTTCTACTGCATCATGCACGGTATACAGTCCCACAAAATCGATCATACTACTCCAAGGGCTTTAAGCTCTTTACGCAACTGTTTAAAATTATGATTTTTAACCTGAATAGCGGTAATGCCATAGCGTCGTGCAGCTGCGATGTTTTCTTCTTGGTCATCAATAAATATCCAATTTTCAACAGGTATTTTATTTTTTTCCAAACAGTAATCGAAGATGTTTAATTGTGGTTTCATAAGTTTTACCAAACCAGAAATAATGACCGCGTCCATATTAAAATAGCGTGATAGTTCTTTTCCTGCAGGGGATGCTTTAAAATCTTCATATGAAACGCCGTCCCAGTTAGAAAGAATGGTCTGTTGGTGTTTGCCCTCAAGAGCTATTTCTTTAACTATTTCTAAAGCTTCTTTGGATGCATAGGTATTACCGATAAGGGCTTCAGGATTAAACATAGCTGCAACACCATTTTTGGCAACGCGGTATTCAAGATTACTTTTAAAATATCCGGCACCATAGAGCTGGTCGATTTTTCTATGAATTTTCTTAACAAGTTTTTTAGGATTTAAAATTTTACCAGCAAGCCAGTCATGAAAAATTTTTGGCAACGGACGGTGTGCCGTGTGGTAACTTTTTTCATGGTCCGGACCTTCTTGTTTACCACCATATTCTTCAAGGACATCAAAAAGCAGATTTTGTATTTGGTCCTTTTCGGTAGCCTCAAAAAGGTGGTACCATGCAAGATCAGCCAATCCAATTCTTGTTGCCATACCCAAATAACTTACATAGACCAGTGCGTCACCAAGATCCCAGATAATCAGATAACGTTTTGCCTCTGTTGCTAATGTCAGAGACAGGAGCATTAAAAAAAGATATTTTTTTACCACGAAACACCTTTATGCATTATATACCTGCATAAAGCATACCGGCTGCTTATGATAAAAATCAATAAACAGCCGGCGTTATTTTTTTAATGGCAAAAAATCTCTTGTTATGAGCAGTGATCTACAATATCACACACCCGTCATCAGAAACATTTTGATAAATGGGCGCATGCGGATTTTCTTGGTGTGCTATTTGAATTAAGACATTTTGAATTCTACGGTATTCCCTTGAATCGTTGTTAACAGAGTATCGCGCTTTATCATAGAATTTACGCGCGTTAATAAAATCTTTTGTTTGATGAGCTATAACTGCTCCTAATAGAATATCTGGATACTCAGATACTTGGGTTATTTGTTGAGGGAAATAGGTTGATGCTAACGTTGCGTCAGCCTTAAAGATCTTATAAGGGTTGCTTTTTTCAGGATAATGAAGATAAGTTTTGGAGTTTTCTGGATATGCAAATTGAGCTGCCATAATAGATAACGTAGTAGTACCCCCTTTAATTTTTTGTAGCCCAATCATCGTAAATGCTAATGCTTTTAATGGTTCCTTTTCTTGTAAATATTGATTTGCTTGATTTATATAAAGCTGCTGCAGATTAAAGTCTTTTTCCAAGAGCTTGCGAAATATTGGCAGAGAATGGTCATCACTGGTTTGAGGATTTTCATGATATATCTCTTGATAGGTATCAGTTGCATTTTGGCACTTTAATCTGCTTGCTTGAATTAAATAGTGCTTGCCCAAAACCTTATGCCTGTCAGAACAGTTTCTATCGTCAGGCAGCTCAGGAGCAGGCGCGTTTACACTTTCACTACACGTGTTGATAATCGTCTTGCAAGCCAAAATGATGCGTTGCCATCATCTTCATAGGCTGTTGCAACGGTTGCCATAGCCCATCTTTTAAGGTGGTCATGTTTTTTGTTTTCGGCATACGTGAGCATTTCTTTTGCATTACTAGA
This sequence comes from uncultured Candidatus Babeliaceae bacterium, assembly GCA_963704655.1. Classification (GTDB taxonomy): domain Bacteria; phylum Babelota; class Babeliae; order Babelales; family Babelaceae; genus BOG-1370. Next base: position 121,159 of record OY969927.1, read on the forward strand.
TGCTAAAGCTGCAAGAAAATCGTTTTCAGCGTATGGTGGTGGGTTTTCGGCAAGAGCAAGTTTTGTTTCTTCAGTTGCATGAACAGTAAAACTTGTTAAAGCACTTAATAAGCCAATAAAAAATATCTTTTTCATAATACTCTCCAAAAAGTTAATGTAAAAATAATCTACAGGATACTAGCATAAGATTATACGGTAAAAAATATCTCGATTATACAGTGATCTATAATAGTACACACCGTTTATTAGGAGCATTTTGATAAATGGGTGCATTCGGATTTTCTTGTTGTCCTATTTGAACCAAGATTTTTTCAATTCTACGACGCTCGCTGGGGTGTTGATCGTTAGAATTTTGATAAATGGGTGCATTCGGATTTTCTTGTTGTCCTATTTGAACCAAGATTTTTTCAATTCTACGACGCTCGCTGGAGTGTTGATCGTTAGAGACAGCAGCTTGCCTATAAAATTTACCTGCAGTATCAAAGTCATTTATTTTATGGGCTATAGCTGCTGCCAGCAGAACTTCAGGATACCAAGCTATTTTTTTGTTATTAAAGGGGAAATAGGTTGATGCTAATTTTGCATCACACTCAAATATTTTATAAGGCGCGCTTGTTGCATCATAACCATGGCGGTAATAGTGATAATAACTTTCCAATTGAGCGGGATATGCAAATCGAGCTGCCATAATAGATAACGCAGCAGGATCACCTTTAGTTTTTTGCAGCCCAATCATCGTAAATGCTAATGCTTTTAAAGGTTCATTTTCTTGTAAATATTGATTTGCTTGATTTATATAAAGCTGCTGGTGATCAAAATCTTTTTCTATGAGCATGCGAAATATTCCTAGGGAACGGTCACGGCTGGTTGGTGGATTTTCATGATATATCTCTTGATACGCTGCAGTTGCTTCTTTGCACTTCAATCTACTTGCTTGAACTAAATAGTGCTTGCCTAAAGAATTAAGCTTGTCAGAAGAATTGCTATCCTTAGCCAGCTCAGGTGCGTTTACACTCGCACTACATCTTTTGATAAGTCGTTGTGCAAGCCAAAATGATGCTTCGCCACGCTTTTCATAGGCCGTTGCAATGACTTTCATAGCCCATCTTTTAAGGTGGTCATGTTTTTTATTTTCGGCATAAGAAAGCATTCCATCTACATTTTTAGATGCGAAAGCCGCAAGAAAATCATTTTCAGCGTATGGGGGTGGGTTATCAGCAAGGGCGAGTTTTGTTTCATCAGTTGCATGAACAGTAAACCCTGTTAAAGCACCTAGTAAGCCAATAAAAAATATTTTTTTCATATTTTCTCCAAAAAGTTAATGTAGAAATAATCTCCAGGACTTTAGCATAAGATTTTTGAGAATACAAAGATCTCTTTTCAGGTTCTAAGGCGCTAATCTAATAATATTTTATGAAAATTTTACAGTGTAATTTCAATTTTACCATTACAACACCAGCAGAATAAATCGTAGCATATCAAAAAAGTTGAGGCTTGAGGTTGCATGCGGATGGGTATATCTTTTTTTGTTTGTATACCATGTAGTAATACGAAAGTCTGTTGGGCTGAAATTGTATTGTCTTGCATACTAAATAATGGTGTATAAACCATGAATAAGATGGGTAGTATTTTTTTCATATAGTCCTTTATCATAATTACCAGCAACAACATAAGCATTTACCTACTTGACTATGTCTTTATTCAAAGATACTCGCAAGTGAATTCCACAGTAATAGGCCAAGTGAAGAGTCAGCTTTTTGAGGTTCAACACATTTTTCTATTGCAGCGGTAAGCTGCTGTTGAGTATCTTCAGGCAAACCACGCAAGCGTGCAACATCTGCATAGTGGTGCGCGATCATTTTATTTTTTTTAAATATTTTTTGATGCTCTTCCTGCGTTATCATAAATTCAGCCAATGCTTGTGCGCCTAAAGGCGAATCTGGAAATTTATGATACGCATAGCAAAAAACGGCTAATGCACGCAACGGGTCAGGCTGGAGCCCCGTTTTGGTTCCGCGTAATAAATCTAAACCCGCTTGGTGAAGTTCTTGCGCTCCGTGCAAATTTTTACTCGTGCATACTAAATCCACTAAAAATTTACTCGAAGGGTTTTCAACGGCTACTTGTGCCAGCGCTTCCTGCTCTGTGATATTTTTGCCGGTTAATTTTTGTAGTTTTTTTAAAGTATTATTTTGGTGATTATATTTTATTGCAGTGCATAAATATATACTTGCCCTATTTTGAGATAACGTTGTTTTCTCTATTAAGTCATGCTCGGTTAATTTGTCTGCAAGATCAACGCATGCTTTGGTATCGTTACAATCAGTTGCGATTTGCAAAAGTGCAAAAGCCATAAGAGGTTCTTGGCTGATGCCACTAATGCCTTGAAAATATGCATGAGCGCGCAGCTGCATGAGTCCCGTATTCTTTTTTGGTAGTGGGTCAAGGAAAAAATCGTGTGGTATTTTTTGTGCAGGGCTGATACTTGAGCTTGATGGATGTTGCACGTATGGTTCAGAATAATCAGGTGGCGCATAGGTATACTTTGCTTCATCAAAGCAATAGAGTTGTAAAGATATTCCTAATAAACCTAGTATTACTTTTTTCATGTACCCTCCTTAACTCATATCACGAAGTAAAGGTTACCGTGTGCAGCAAAAAAAAGGCAAGAATACGGTATCAGGTCATTCAGTAGGGTAAAAAATCTCTATAGTATCTGGCAGCATACGGGATCGTATTGATGCAATTGTTTTTGAATATCTTTATTTACTTGCTGTGCCCATGTATCGCGTGGATCTTTTTCTAAGGCTGTCGAAATAGATTTTTTTGCTGCATCCAGTTCTTTTAAATCATTTTGAATTGCGGCAAGCCATGTGTAACTATTGGCATTTCCTATTAATGCTGCGCATTTTAATGCAAATTTTTTTGCGATTGTACTATCTTTTTTGACAATTTTTTGGGGCCAGATATCTGTTCCACCAAAAGCAAATTTCATCAATAATTCAGGTCCATAATACTTTTGTGGATAAGTTTTTTCTAATAATGTTGCAATTGCCAAGCCTCTTATAGGCTGCGGATTAACGCTATCTGTTCCTTTAAATAAAGCTCTAGCGAATTCATATAATTGTTTTGATGTATAGGAATCTCTATTTTTTACTATTTCCGCAAATACACTCGCCTGGAAATCCCTCGATGGTTCTATCTTGTGTTCACTGGTTCGATTGTAAGTTGTTATATAATCAAGGGCGTTATTGTTGTTTAAAGACGCCGCATGGGCAATATAGGCAAGTGCTAACGTTGAAGTATCTTTATGTGCAATATTTTCACTGAGAGTTTCTGCAATTTTCCATGATGCAGATCCATCTGTTTCAAAGGCAGTTGCAAGGGAAAGTAATCCAAGGCAATAGAAAATATTTTGAGGTATAGTTCCAGTCCGATCACCATCGTTATAGATGCCGGCAACACGAATCATATTTTCTACGTTGCCGGCATTAAATGGCTTGAGAAAAAAATCCCGTTCTTGTTGTTCTATGAGCTCTGCAGGGTTAAGTGTCTGATGATTAGATGAAGGTGCAGTATAGGCCGGCGGTGGGTCGTTAGAGATAAGTTTTTGAGTTTCTGCAGCAGTAACGAATGAAAAAAAGCATAACAATAATAAAGTAATTTTGTGCATAAGTTATCCCAAAAATTTTGTAAATAATCAGGGGGAATTCTAGCACAATGATGAGTAAGATACAACAAATAGAGTGATTTAATTAGATTTAATGAAGATTTATTTAATCGGCGGCTTGATAATGCCCTGTTTGACAAGCTCTTGTTCGATAGAAGAATGGTCGCCAGTGTAATGGATCGAAGGGATATTATGGTTTTGGGCCGCTTTTATATTTACTGGCTCGTTATCGATAAAAAGATATTCTGTTTCATCTGGGTTGCCATATCTTTTAAATATCTCTTGGTAAAATTCAGGGTGTGGCTTATTATACCCAATATAGCCAGAAACGATCATGTTTTCTGGTTTCACGTAGGCACATAATTTTTGTCCAACGTCAGATGCTAAAAATAATGGATATGAATGTTGGTCCCAGTTTGAGACAACAACAATAGTGTGTTGGGTCAGATCGATGCGTTCAAGCAATTGCATCATGGGCTCAATTGCATACTGATGTTTTACCAACTTTTCTGGCGTGAACATAGCTTCTATAGCATTGCGCACAACCATATATTCAAAGTATGAGCTAAAGAAACCTTCTTGATAAAATTTATCGATATGCTCGAGTATTTTGGTGCGAGTTTCTGTTGCATCAGGATACTTGCCTGCCATCCAATCACAATAGATTTTAGGTAATGTAGATCTATTATGTGTAATAACTTCAGTTTGTTCTAGTGGCGTTCTTGGAGCAATTTTATCAAGTGTGGCAAACATTTTTTGTTTCGGATTTAACTGCAGTCCGTTGGTAAGGGCACTAAGTAAAATATTTGGTATACCAAGCTCTTGAATTGCATAGGTGGGTTGATTGACATCAACAAACGTTCCGCCAAGATCACAAAGAATAATTTTAGCTTCTAAAGCATTCATACCGAGAGCCAAGAGAATAGATAAGATTGTAACTGCTTGTTTCATAAGTATAGTTAGTTTTGTCTTAAAATGTTACGGTTTTTAAATTCTTGTTCAATTTCTTTAACATTACCATGAGCATGAATCGCATAAATGCCACATTCTTGCGCAGTTGCACAGTTTGCCGCATCATTATCGATAAAGATACATTTTGCAGGGTCGAGCCTGTAGGTATAAATAACATAATCAAAAAATGAAGGGTGTGGTTTGTTTAAACCGATTTCACCAGATATCACCATATTTTTTCTATCAATATATTGGCTCAATTTAGCGCCACAAGGTGAGTTGATAAAAAGGTCAAATGATGCTGAGTCCCAGTTTGAAAGAATCATACAGGTATGGACATCATGGTTGATTCGTTCAAGAAGTTTGTACATGGGTTTGATTATTGCCTGGTATTGAACCAATATTTCAGGGTCAAACATAGCGCGTACAGCTTTGCGAATAAGACGATATTCACGTTTATTGATAAAGATGCCAACGTCATACAGCTGATCTATACCTTCTTCAAGCTCTTCTATCCATGCGTACGGATTTTCATCAAAAGCGCCTGCAAGCCAGAGTGCCATAATTCTTGGCAAATTGCACGTGCCGTTATGCTTACATTTAAATTGTTCAGGGCCTTCTTGCGGTCCGCCTAAGATCTCAAGTACCTCAAAAAGGCGTGCTTGAATCTTATTTTTATCAAAACCAGCATCGAAAACAACATACATGGCCGCATCAAGCGTGCCAAGCTCACTTGCAAATGACATTTTATTAACATCAACTAATGTGCCACCAAGATCCCACATAATGGTAAGTGGCTCTATCTGAGTTGTTTGTTCTTCAACAAGCTCTGTTTGAGTAAAGTAAGGGATATATGATACCGGCGCTTGCGCTGTAAAAAGCGACAAAAGCGGTATTAAAGATAAAATCTGTTTCTTCATACGTAAATAACCTCCATAAGATTTTTTAACTTATCAAGCCCATTTTCTTGAGTTCGTTTTTAATAAAATTAAAGTCGTTAGCTTTATATTGAATAGTTTTCATGCCAAGACTTTGTGCTGCTTTAATAACATCTGGGTCGGTATTAATCACGAGGCATTCTTCTGGGTTTAGATGCTGTTCTTTCATAATAAGACTAAAAAATGCAGGGTCCTGAAGGACAAGGCCTTTTAAATTGTCTTTAAGTGTTCCAGAGTTATAAATAGCATTAAAGTTTGGTAATACCCGTTTACCAATTGCCGAGCTTTGTAGCTCTTTAAATGATGCTGGGTCATAGTTAGAAGCTAAAATTTGTTTTACGTTAGGTTGTGATTTTTTTATGCGATTTACAAGTTTAAAACCATCTTCAAGAACACTGGTAACTCCGACAAGTTTGTCCGGTGTAAAGACGATATCGGTAATTTTTGTCATAAAAGAATCATTTTTAAAAGCATTGCGTGCTGCGTGACGAATATCATGAGCCGATTTTTCACCCGTGAGCCATTCACGCATAATAAGCGGAAGCGGTTTATTGTTCTCTGGGTCATTAGCTTTATACTGCTGATTTTGATATCCAAAATTTTGAGAAAGTTTATCAAAAAGGTCCTTTTGTACCTCTGGAGCCCTGCCAGCATTAAAAATACTGGTAAGTAAACCCAAACTCTTAAACATTGAAAAGCGATCTTGATAGAATAGGCCAGGTTTACTCCAAAATACGGCTTTAATGGCAGCTTCTAAGGGTATATAGGGTGTTAATACCATAATGCCAAAAAAAGCGAATAAAAGGGTATTTTTGATTGAAATCTTCATATTCCGGTCCTTAAAGTTCAGTTTTCGGGTTTAAAATTCAGTTATTATTTATAATTCTATAGATTCTACAGTTTTGCGCAACTATAGAAGGTTTTGGTCGATTTGATCGCATTATGCGTTTTAGGGGGATCCTTTCATTTTTTTCCATGAAAAAGCCTGCCAAAAAACCGTGCCATAGCACCTTTCTTATGTTTTTTTGTATATTTATCAAGCGTTTCAGGTGAAATTTCATGCATATTTTTAAGCTTTTCAACACTATGGGTATTTTGACCAATTATAGCGTCAATTTCTTGATATAAAGTGGGTGATACTTGGCCTCTTAATGTTCTTAAAAGTCTTTCCTGTTCGGTTAAGTTTCCAAGAACTTCGCCATTTGTTGTGTCAATTTGATTGAACCACTCGCCAAGAAGGGCCTTAATATCTTTTTCAGCGTCCTGGAGCTTTTTTTCTATAAGTTTATCAGTGAGCTCTTCATATTCTTTTTGGTGTTTTAACACAGATTGTTTAAACTCAGCATTTTCATGCTCAAGTTTATCAAATTTTCGTTCTATTGGGCTCAGAATGCCAGCTTTTAAAAGTCCATAAATTTTATAGCCAGCAAATAATGAAGCAAGAGCACCCATAGCTGCAGGCAAAGCTTTAAAGATCTCCAGGCCAAAATTTGTTGCCGCAGTAGCAGTAATCGGTTCAAATCGCGTTGGACCCTGTTCTGTGATCTTATAGAGCGCAACTGTCGTTCCCAAACCAGTTGCTCCGCCAATAACCGTTGACGCTCCGCCAAGTAATGCGTACGTAGTATCAGATGGTTGTGAATATATATCGTCAAAGATCTCTTCTATTGTTTCATTAATATCATTGTGATGTGCACTCAGCAGCGCACGAGAGTCGTCAGCGCCATGCAGAGCGCACGGCGCTGATAGTAACAGTATAGTTCGTACTATAATATCTTTTTTTGGTGTCATTGTTTTTGTAAAGCTTTTAACGCACCTTCAAGAGTTTTCTTTGTTGCACGACTTGCTTGTAAGCAGGTGTCAAGCATGCCATGTTGATCTTCTGGTATAATTATTGTACCTTGCGGGCCCGTTAAAGATCCTTTATAGACTTTTAATGCCGCTGATTGTTTTTGAACTGTGTCATTACTGGTAATAAGTTCTTGTAATAATACTCTATGAGCTTCTTGCTCTGCGCTTAATATAGTAATAATTATTTCATCAAGGGCCTTTAATTGGGTAGCAAGTTTTGCTTCTTCTTGGTTTTTTACTACATCACGAACATTTTTGTTATATGCGGTTTCAACAGTGTCTGAGGCAAATCCGAACAATGTTGCTCCAATGATGCCTATAAGCATCGTGTACTCAGCGGTTAAATCTGGGACATTGCCAAAACCTCGTGTAGGTAAAACTGCTCCAAAATCTAAAACTCTTCGTGCACTGCTGAACCCTAAAGCATAGGGCAGTCCGCCTGCTATTTTGTTGTGATGTGGTTTTGCAAAAAGTCTTTCTTGAGATATTCTCTGTTTCAATTGGTCTATAGCATGTTTATGGTTTTTTTTCAGTTCTTTCAATTCAGTATTTTCTGTGGCATATGCAAAACTAAAACTTAGAAAAGTTACTATCAGAAGTTTTTTCATTTTAATCCTTTATTATGAAAACAGTTTAGCTAAGTTAGTCATACTTTTTTGTGCACGTTTTGGGGCTTTTAGAGCCTCTGCTTGATGTTGAGAAAGTGCCACAATAATTTTTGGAATGGCCGTTAACTGGTTACCGACAACATCCAAATTATGATCGATTTCAGTTAATTTTTGTTCAAATGTGTTTCTATCTTGCATCGAGGCAAATGATCCGTTTGTAGCTTTTGGTATTGTTGTAAGTTCTTGTTCAAGGGCGTCTACAACGTTAGCTGTTCTTGCAAGCTCTTTTTTTAGTAATTCGTTGTTTTCTTGGGTGATAACACGATAGTCATATAATATTTCTGCTATTTTTGTAGTGAGTTCCAAGCGGATTTTTTTAGGAAGCCCGAGCCTGCTTATGGCATCTTTTATGGTAGGGTTAAGAATATCTTCTTCATGTAGCTCTCTATAGAGTTTTAAAGCCCCTACTGTGAGCGCTACAGTTGCAGTTACTGCAGGAAAAAAGGCTGGGTGGTCACTATAAGGAATTGCAGGTAAGGTACTGAGTTTTTCCATAGCAGCTGGGTAGTAGAATTCTACATACGGGTGCAAAAATTTAGCGATAGATAAGAAAGCCCCTGTTGTAGTTACGGCATTAAAAGCTCTTCTTCCAGAGGTTAATGTTGCATGCTTTATTTTATAGGTTCTATAATCGGTTTCTGCTAGTAGTTGAGCTGTTTGGTTTTCTTCAGTTTCATTTTTAACGCCTTGTAAAATTTTTTCAATGGCGACTCCTGTTTCATCAGCTGATTCATTAACTCTGCTAACTTCGGTTCCATAAAGAGCTATAGAAAATGGGAATGCCAAAAGGGCCGAAAGTAATATGAGAGGAGTTGGTGTACGCATTGGTTCCTTCCTTAATATTCAAAGAGTAGAGAAGTATCATTTCTTGTTGTATAATTAAATAGTAGGCGATAAAAAATCAAGACTTTCACACTAATTTATATAAAATATGCATTCACTCTATCAACAACAAATCATGGACCATTACCATTTTCCTCGTCACAAAGGCGTGTTGTCGGGTGCTGGTGTTTTGTCCAGCGCATGCGCTAACCCGTCATGTGGTGACCAGGTTAAGCTCTCTGTATGCATTAAAGATGGGGTGGTTACTGATGGCAAGTTTGATGGAGTCGGCTGTATCTTGAGTCTTGCAGCAGCTGATATGTTGCTTGGGAAAATTATCGGTAAATCGCTTGAAGAGATTAAACAGATAAGCGTTGACGATATAAAAAAAATGGTCGGTATAGAAGTTGGGCATACGCGTATTAAATGCATCTTATTGCCCTTAGACGCTCTTAACGATATCCTGCACCATGCTTGATACCCTGAGCCTTGTTCAACTTATTCAACAGCAGGGGCGCATACATCAATCACGATATAAAGAACAAAAAGATACAGCGCGTTCTGTGTGGGAAAAGCTTATTAACAATAACGCATTGCAAGAGCAGCTGATGCAAAAAAAGATTATCGGTTTTGCATTGCCTCTTAATACCGTTTATAGTTCAGATGTTCAAATTCGAGAATATGCCGTATGCGGCATTGATGGTTCACAAATTTATCCAGACCGGCATGAAGGTTTTTCAGAATATTTATTAAATGTTGGAACTGCCCATTTTATGTATAGTTCTGCATCACGTGCAGAGTTAAAAAATAAGCCCTATTTATTTTCAGGTTTTGAGAATGGTATTGTTATCACACCAGAGTTTGTAAATGCGCAACGGACAGATTATGAGTTGCTTCATGCTGTGGGCGTTTCACGTCACGAAAGTAATCCCGTTATTATGTTTGATGGCGCATTAATGTTTTGGCACCTGCAAACGCCGACTATGCAAGAGCGTTTTTTGCAGCATTACTTAGATTATTTAGATATTTTGCATCAAGAAGATAAAAAGTATCTTGGGTATATCAGTGCATCACATTCATGCGAGCTTGTTACTCTGTTGCAAGAAGCTGCCAAACTTATGGACGCGCCTGCTGTTTTTGATCATCTTGTTGACACTGATATTATTGAATTTTTTCTTAAAAAGGGGCAATTTACCCAGATATTTAGGCCCATTTCTGATTTAAGCGACTTGTATCCTGTGCCATTACGGCCATGTTTTATGTATTTACATGTCGGTAGTGAAATTGCGCGTATTGAGTTGCCTGAATATCTTGCCAGCAACCAAGAGACAGTAAAATATCTTGTAGCGTTAACTCTTGACCAAGTGGAAAAGGGGCACGGCTACCCGGTGGCACTTTCTGAAGCGCACGAACAAGCAGTTGTTAAAGCAGCGGACCGTGAATTTTTTTATACGATGCTGCAGATGCACCATCAACAAAAAGAGACGCTTTCTTTAAAGCTTTCTAAAAAGCGTTCTGCTGCCGTTTGACCATGTTTAGCGGATGGTTAATTATTTGGCTGTGGTGCAACGAAAGGTAGCGGTTGAATGAGTGGCATTGAGGTCAATTGATTTTTTAAGCTTCGAGCTCTATTTAAAATCCACTGTTCTTGGGGTAGACATGGGGTGAGCGCTTGAATAATATCATTACAGATTCTAACAGCATTATATTTCTCAACAGGGTCCGTCATGTGTGCTTTAATATCGGCTAGTCTAAGGAATGTGGCATTTAAAACATAGCGACTTACATTTTCTGGGTTTTGTACATTTTCTTCAAGTATACGTGTATAGAGCGCTAGTGCTATATTCAGATTTGCCCCAAAATTATAATTATTGTTGATGCGATAAAGTTCACTTAACATAAAGCGGTAATAATTTCGCAAATCAGGAGTGATTTCTGGTTGGTTATTGATATAGTGTTGTAAAATTTGTATGAATACATCTCTATTTTGATTCATAAGTACCAATGCGTCATGGACGATCAACCCTTGTTCGGGTGGGCAAATTCTAAGCTCTTCAATAATTGCCCAGCAGAGGTGAAGAGCTGCCGCAGGGTTATCTGTTCTTATTGAAATAGCCAAAAAAAGACGCGAGGCATTTAATGTAATAGATCTGACGCTTTGTGGATTATTTTTACCTTCTGTGATGATAGTTCCATATAAATTATTCATGTAAGTATTTTCTTCTGGCGTGCGTGTTGGTAAGGTGCGTAGCATTTCTGCAATTCTAAAACGCTCTTCATTGCGATCTAAAGGTGATATGATAATTGCCGGGTCATTGAGAAGGTGATTATATGCGCGCATTAAAATGCGAGGATTTATTATAATACCGGTTGTAATATCAGGTATTGAGTTACTATATTTGTCTATCATTGCTGTAAATTGGTAAGATCTTTGTACAGCAATTTCTGGTGTTGTCGCACTGTTAAAATAAGCAGAAAATAGTTCTTTAGCTCTTGTTTGATCCGCTAGGCGCTGTTCGTTTTGTGGAGCAGTTAAAGATCTTTCAAATAAAAGATCTGACAACGTGTATTGATACTGTGCTAATTCTTCTTGGCTTAGAAATTCAGGGTTGTTTTGCGCCTCAGTCATGAGTACTTCAAGATCTGCGATATAGGCGTTCTTTTCTTCCTGAGTAAGCTGTTGCTCCGGGGCTTGCTGTGCATGAATACCTGCGCAGATGAAAACAGCAATTAAAAATAAATATTTTTTATACATCATTATTAAAGCCTTTATTGTGGTGCCTGTCTTTTGCGTTGTTGTTCTAATTGCCCTTTATAGTGCGTGAACCATTCATTTAAGCTGTTTAATAAATTTTGAGCGGGCGTAAGAAGACTCTGGCTTTCTGCAGGCAGCTTTTGCTCATCTTGAATGATCATGTTTGCAAGTTGCCAGGCTTGATTTTTTGCTTGTGGGACAGGCTCTTGAGCAAGTTGGGATGCATTATCAAATATGTTTCTTCGCAATTGACGCGTATAACCAAGGAGATTTTGTCTCTGAGCTTCATTTTCAATTTGTTGAGCATCTCTGATAATAGTGTTGGTAAGATCGAGAATTGTACCAATTCTTCCTGATCGAATAAGTTCGTTAGCCAGTCTAAACCGTGCCCAGTTTAATATCTCTGGAGAAACATCTGCTTGGGGCGCATTGGTCACTGTTTGATAATAATTCAATGCGTAAGCAAGTGAACCGCGGCTTGGATGGCCCATCCGGTTTATTTCACCAAGATAAAATCGATATTTATTTTTTTCACGTGGGGTTAATTCAGAAGACTTAATCAATTCTAATAATATGGGTTTAAAGTCCATACGCTCTTCTAATGTAGGTGTTTCAAGAACAAGCTGTGCAATATCCTTATATCTTTTGAGTTGAGGTCTTAAGGGTGAAGTTTCTTTAAAAAACTCTTGTGAAACTTCCTCGGCGCGCTTTTTATTTCTTTCTTTTAAAGTTGGGTCTTCGGGTTGGCCAAGAACATTATTTTGCTGCAATAAACCATTTATTAATAAATATTGTGCATCACCAAGATCATCAGGCTTAACAAATTCTCTATTGGTCTTGGCGCTTGCAAGAATTTCTTCGAGTTGTGGAATTACTGGTACCGGTGTTTGGTACTGAAAATCTATATCCCTTTTGATTGTGTTCATTAAATGGGAATTTTCTATTTGCTGCAACAGTATACGTGTTTTTCGCTCAAGATCCTGAGTTTTAGCACGACTTTCAATATTGGTAAGATTAGCAAGTCGTTCTTCGGCAAGTCTTGTTAATTCAGCGGCATACACTTGTGCATATGTTAAAGAGTAGAGAATGCTGGTTATAAGAAATAGCAGGTTTTTATTCATATTTAAAGCCCTTTGTATTATTTTTAAGTATTTACTTTAATTATAGCGCTTAAAGTATTTTAAAAGCAATGCTTTTGGGGCAGTATTCGCCTTTTAGCGGGGTTTTAAGCTCGTAGTGGAGATTTTTGGGGAAGTAGCAGGCTATGAATGCTTTGCATGTCGCTATGAAAGGTCCCTGGGTGTGAATAATAGCGCCCTATAAAAAAACCGATCCCGGTAGCTAAAATTGCTGCGTAGCCTGTATAGAGTAGATTTTTATAGTGGGAATCTCGTTGTGTGGACTCAAGTTTATGGCGAAAGTTTTGTTGGGACGCTTCAAGTTTTGAGACGTTTATTTTAAGTTGGTGCATTGCCCGGCCTATTCTTTCCTGAGGGCTGCCTTCAGAAGATACTGCTTGCATAGGTGCGATATTGATTCTGGACGTTCTAGCAAGAGCATCTTTTAATTTTTTTGACTCTTTTAAAATTGATTTGCCCTGTTTTGTGTTAGAGGCCACAAAATAGCGCTGGGCGCCGGGGTGAAACCCCGTAACTTCAATAAAAACAAGATCCCGAGGGTCTGCGTCAGCAGGCATTACAAAAGTTATATACTCTTCATCTTGAGCATAAAGTTTTAAAAAAAGTATGAGAAAAAATATGGTGAGCTGCTTAACCCAAGGGATTACGAGCTCACCATACGTGTTATTTTTTTGAACAGACATTTATCTTAAAAATTTTTTGAAAAAAGCGGTTATCGAACCCTGCGCGCCATTGGTTTTGGTGCCAATAAGTTCAGAGTATTTCTCTAAAGACTCTTGCGCATCAGAAGGCAACTTTTTAGGGATATCACATTGCGTGGTGATAACTAAATTGCCGCGACCTTTGCCACGAATTTTAGGAAACCCTTTACCAGCAATAATAATACGTTCGCCAATTGGGCAGCCACGTGGAACCTTGATCGTCTCTTTTTCGCCATCTAAGGTCTCAATATCCATTTGGCAGCCAAAAACAAGCTGTGGATAAGTAAGGGTAATAGCAGATTCAAGGTCATCATCAACGCGTTTGAACTGTTTATGAGGCATAACAGCTATTTTTAAAAACAAGTCGCCATACTCGCCGCCAAAGATACCAGCATCACCTTTGCCAGCAATGCGCAATTCTGCGCCGTCATAAATCCCTGCTGGGATATTAACGCTCACGGTGTCATATTTTTGAATACGTGATTGGCCTTTACATGCTTTGCATGGTGAAGGTATCGTGTATCCAAGCCCCTGACAATTTGAACAGGGCTGTGAGTAAGCAAACATACCTTGTCTAAAGGTTGTTTGGCCGCTTCCGTCACATTCTTTACATGCGTGCGCAGTTGTGCCTTTTTCAGCAGCTTTGCCGTCACAGGTGGTACAAACCACGAAATGGTAGTAAGTAATATCTTTTTTAACCCCTTTGAATGATTCTTCAAAGGTAAGGGTGACTTCTTTTGCTAAATCATGACCACGTTTAGGTGTAGGTCCAGATTTTTTACGTCTTTTTTGTTGCGCCCCGCCGCCAAAGATATCGCCAAACATATCAAAGATGTTTTCCATATTAACATCTTGGCCCTGGCCAAATCCATTAAAACCACCAAAGCCTTGCCCGCCGCCCATATCAGCGCCAGCGTGGCCAAATTGGTCGTACTGTTTTCGTTTGGTAGCATCTGAAAGGACTTCATAAGCACCCGAGACTTCTTTAAAGCTTTCTTCGGCCGCTTTGTTGCCGGGGTTACGATCTGGGTGATATTTTAAGGCAAGCTTGCGGTATGCAGCTTTGATATCTTCTTGTGATGCTGAACGTTGAACACCAAGTATTTCGTAAAAATCTTTTTGAGCCATAATTATATTTTTTTATTTTAATGAGCTTGAAAAAACACCATCTTGCGGTGCCCCGTTGTGTCATCCCGGACTTGATCCGGGATCTTATCCGTTTACAAAGAGACCCTGAAACGAGCTCAGGGTGACACGGGATAATATCTCTATAATTCTAACGCTTTTTGGAATTTTGAGCAATCGGTGCACGAACAGGAAAATTTATCACTTTTCGATATTATATAAAAATAGCAATTTGCAGTATCAGAAGCCCATAATGAGGCGAAAAGTTAGGTAAAATCCCTATAAAGTAGATAAAACTCTTGATTTTACCCCCCCCCCATGATAAATTCATAATAGTAATATAATTAATATAATTAAATCTAAAAAAAGGAGATACTATGAAAAATCGAATAATTATTTTACTATCGTTTACTTTCTTATCATCAGCGATGGCGCTTACACAGGTTGATTTTAAAAAACTTGATGAGATTGTCAAAGAATCTGTAGCAAATCCATCTAAGAATCAAAGAAAATATAATAATCTTTGGGAGGATGGTGTTCTTACGGTAAAGGGTCTAAATTATGATGCTTTAGTGCAGTTAATTCAGGCCAATGCCGATACTCGTACTCCGAGGAGTGATTTGAAGGCTTTACGTTCTATGATTGAAGGGCAATGTAATTCATTAGGATTTACAGGCAGACTAATAAAAACATATATAAAAGGTGATAATAAGAAACAACAAATCTGCTATATGTGCCGCAACTATTGGGAAAATGCAGCTAAGTACGATACAGAATTAAGGCTTGCAACCTTTTCTTTTAAAAATCCGAATTCATCAATTATTCATCCTAAGGCTTACGAATATGTTTGTGGTAGTTTACCTCTGGCAAGCGAAGCTGTTAATGATGAGTCTGAGCGCGAACTTACAGCTCAGGAACAAGCTGATTTAGCACAAATCACCGCTTAAAATTAAGAAACATAAACAAAAAAAGGCCCCGAAATTTCGGGGCCTTTTGCTATAAAAGCGCTTTTTGAAATTTTGAGCAATCGGCCTGCGAATGCTTAATGTCACCAGGGCGATCTGGCAGGTAAGATACTGGTTGTTGATATTCTGGATGCTGCTGCAAAAGTTCTTCAAGTTTAGATTGCAGGGTGATGCTCGTGCCCGTTGCGATATTAAATGGCTGGCCGTCAGCATAACGTGCATTAAGCATGCCAGCTTTTAATGTTGCTTTGACAACGTCATTAACATGAATAAAATCCCGTGTTTGTTGGCCATCACCAAATATCGTTATAGGCTCATTATTAACTATTTTATGGTTCAATACTGCTACAACGCCACCATTGCCTGCGGCATGGTTTTGGCGCGGGCCGTAGACATTGAAATAACGTAAACAAACGGTTTCAAGTTCATAGCAGTTTGCGTATAGTTGGCAGAGTTCTTCGCCAAGTTTTTTTGAATATCCGTAGGTCGAGACGGGGTTAGTTTGAGTTTCTTCTGTGCAAAGGCCCTCATGGTTACCGTAAACGGCCGCGGAAGAGGCAAAAATTACCCGCTGGCAACCGTTTAGCCTGGCTGCTTCAAGAATATGCGCCGAACCTTGAACATTCGTTTCTAGGCAAAAATGGGGGTTGTTTTGGCTTGCCGCCACAGAAACTACTGCCGCAAGATGAAAAACGGTCTCTATTTCTTGGCAGGCCTGTACCGCAGTATGAATATCGGTAACAGAGCCGTGTATGAATTCGATATCAGCTTTTATGGCATCAAGGTTTGCATATGAACCGGTTTCCATATTGTCTAAAACGCGGACATATGCGCCAAGAGCAACTAATTTTTCACACAGGTGCGAGCCTATAAACCCTGCGCCTCCGGTTACTAATACCATTCTTTTTTTATAAAAGTTTTCCATTTTTCTACCCGCTTTATTAATACTCTTCTGCACAGTAGATATAGAATTAATTATTCAAAAAGTCGAGCCTGCTTAGATATATGTGTGATGTGTTTATATATTCTTTTTAAGAGTTTCCCGTGCTTGTCTTCTTATTTTTGGTGATGTTTCAGGTGAATTTATTATATTTTCAAGAATTTCGCGTGCCTTTTCTTTATTATTTATTAAATGGCTTGAATAATGAATTGCTAGATTAATTTGATTTAATTGAGCCTTTTCTTTGTATTCGTTAGTAGATTTTAATGAGCCAAAGACAATATCATCTAATGTATCGTTCATGTTATCAAGCTCTTGTTCAGATGGTTCCTGGTGAAGTTTTTCAAAGATGATTTCAAAAAGATCATCTAATGCTCTTTTAACTGTGCTTGTTTCTGCTGGTGAATCAGTATTAATAATTTCTAAAATAAGTTTTGTTGCCTTTGGTAGATCTTTTGCAACTTCGCCTTCTTGGGGTTCTTTGGGTGCATATATATATTTCCCTGCAATAAAGAGTTGACTATTATAGGCAGCTTTCAGCTGTTGTTGATTAATAGGGGCTTTTGCATTGAGCATTTTTATATCATGTATAACTCTTAATGCCACTTCCAGTTTCATGTTTCTTGTATTGATATCAACAAGTGTGTTTAAATACGCTACAAGTGGTCCCCGGCTTCGTTTAAGAAGATCCTTTGGAATAAGCTGATTTTCTACTGAATTTAAAAATTGATCTTTTATATCATCAGTAAGAATGTTATCTTTTTCAAATCGTTTAAGTATTCTTAGGATGATATCAAAGGATCTGTCCCGTAAATCCTGATCATGAAGTTCTTCATTGAAAAGTGTGTCATACAGTTGTTCTAATGCGTTTTTGGAGTTTTGGGTAAAATCGGCAGGGGTGATTCTACCATTACCAAACTTCTGCAGACTCACATAATACAAATCTTCAGCTGAGTTTATTTTTATTGCAAATTTTAAAGTTTCTGGTGGTATTTCAGGAAGCTCGGCGCTCCATGCTACATGCGGTAGCATACTTAATGTTATAGCTATACGTGATAATAATTTTTTCATGGATATCCCCCGATTTTGCTTCAAGTATAAAATATAGTTACCGCAGAAAACAAGAGTATATTTTTTATCGCGCATCTCTTTTATTTAAAGTAATTTATGTATATATTCCTGCTAGATCTATTTTTTATAAAGGGTAGGTATGAAAAAAATAGTTGTATGGTCATTTATGGTGGCAGTTAATTTTTGCAATGGCGCAATGCCTCAGCCGATAACTTCAGGGCTTCGCTTAAAGATAGAAAGATTAGAAATGCAGCATAAGATATTTTTACATATCTGCGAGCAAAAAAATCAGCAACGCCTTAGATCGAAATTATAACGGTTGCTTAAGTAATTTTTCTGCCATGTGCTTGCCCTCTAAAAGACCCTCTTGCATGCTTGAATATTTCCAGCCGCCGTATCTGCCGATAGAGTGGATGTCTTTTTCTTCAAGTCTTTGATGAATCAGCAGTAAGTTTTTGTCCCGCCAGGCGTCAAATATAACATAGGCATGCCCAATAGTGATTATCTTTTCTGTTGTAATCTCACTATCGTCAATTTTTAATATCTTCTTGGTTTGGGCAATTGCAGTTTCAAGCATGTGTTTAACCTCGGCTTGTGGTTTTTGTAGATGAGAAAACTCGCCATAGAGTGATGAATAGCCTTGCGGGGCCATGCTGGCTGCAAAGTTGTTTGAAAAGCCGATACGGTAAAAAGGGTACTGTTTTTCTGGGTAGTAAATCCAATGCTTGTCTGAAAAATTTTCTCGCTTAATTCCCAAATTAAAATTAACTACGCTATTGCATAAAAGCTTTTTTGCCTGACGCGCAAGATCAGTCGTGCTTGACTCTTTAATACAGGTTAAAAAGATATTAAGCGGCATCGTGTTAATTAGCGTTTTATACTGTTCACTTGTGCCATCTGAAAATATAACTTTTTTTTCTTGAAGATCTATTTGGGTTACCGTTTTTTGTAGCTGAACTGGCTGTTTAAGTTGTGCGTGTAACTTTTTTATCCAAAAGAATATACCGTCTTGTTTTGGGTAAAAAAATTGTGCATTATACCCGATCTGTTGTTCTTGTGGCGGCTGTAATGCGCCGGTGATCATCTCTGTTAAACTAGTTTTGGGTACAAATCTTCCGGTCCATGACGATGAAAGTTTTTCAATAGGATATGAAAATATCTTTTCTTGATACGGGTAAAAAAAATGCTCAGCTATCCCTTTACCAAAATTGGTAAGCACCCAGTTTTTAAAGTCTTTCGGTAGCTTTTTTGTGCGGGGTCGTTCGATAAAACCTTCTATGCATTCAGCAATGGTACGTGGGGGCAAACCGTGTAAATTAACTTGGTATGGGTAGTGCGTATAGGTATCTTGTGAATAGATAAATGATCTGCGGTTAATCGTATTAAAATTTTCAAAGCCTACTACGCTGGCAATAAACTCTTTAAAATAGTTGTCATTAATGTGCAACAAATGGCCTGTGTAATCAAAAGTGAAACCATCTTGATAAACAGATCGGCACAAACCTCCTACTTCAGCTTCCTTTTCAAATAGTTTATAATCAGTAAAACCGAGTTTTTCTAAGTGATATGCGGTTGAAAGACCGGTTAAGCCTGCACCGATAATTACTATATCTGCCATAATGTGCTCCTTTATGCACAGCAGTTATAGAATGAAATAAAAAAAATGTCGAGGACGATGAAACTATGAATAAGTACGTAGTATTATTAACGGTATGCTCAAGTTTGTGTATTTTAAATGCTTCTGAGCACAATTCTACAATAAAATTGTCGCGTGAAAAAAAATTTGTTTTTCTTATAGGTGTAAGTGATAGATATCAATTGAAAAGAATTAATAAATGTATTGAACGTGCTGCGAAAAAAGTAAGGAACGCTACTCATTGTTCTTTGAGTCAGAATATTCAAATTGTGCCTGTAATAGAAAAAGAAGTTATTGATTTGGAGCATCAAGCTCCTTCTAGCGTCAGTGATAAAAAAGATCCTAGTGTTAACCCTGAGATTGAACATGATAATAGAAAACAAGAAGGCTCTGGTGTAGCATCAGCAGAAATTGATATTTTTGAGTATCAAGCTTTTTCAAAAGCTGGTGATAACATAAGTCCAAGTATCAAACCTGCACATATCATGTCATTTATTATGAGAGAGTGATTTATAATTACATAATATGTATGCCGGAGCTCTCGTCATAAGAAAATTCAAAATGTCCACTTCCTGCCGGGCACGTCACGCGGCACTTAAAGGTTTGTGTATAAAAATCTTGTCCAGAACGTGACGGCGGTAATGCGATCTTTTTAATGCTTTGCAATAAATGTGCAATATGTTCATCTAACGCTGGTGTGCCAGTTGATTTTAAAATTTCAACAGCAACAATTTCACCTTTTTGATTAATCACAATTGAGGTGATAATAGTTGAGTCTACAGGAACGGGTGAAAAATAATCTTTTTTATTCAGGCTGCAGGCGATTTTTAATGCAGAAAATATCTTATTACGAAGCCTGCCATCGGTAATTTCACGCATTTGTGCAGCAACACCGTTTTTTATAGCCTGTTCTTTGGTGTACACCGCATGGGCATGTCGTTTTGCAGCCTGCTGTTTTGAAATTGCATCCATAAAACTTGCTGCAGTAAGCGGTTTATCTTTTTGTTCATCGGTTGGCGCCGCTGTCTTTTTTGTCCACGAAGATCGCCGTTCTTCTGCCGTGCGGCCCTTACGTAATGGGCTCACTTCAGCTGGCATTTCTATCTCGCGCGGCGCTTCAACTACTGGAGCAACTTCTTGAAACGGAATTTCAGAATATTCTTGTGTTTGTGCAGCACTTGGTTGTTGTATCGGTTGTTCATACACTGTTTGGCTCGGTGCTGGCGCCTGCGCAGTTGTTGATGGCGCTTTATACCAGACAACGCGTTTTTCTCTGCCACCTAACGGATAATCGACATGGGAAGTTTTTAAAATATACAGCAGGCAAAAGCCGATCAGCAGATGAAAAATAAGGGTGACAGCCCAACTGATATAGGCGCTATGTACTTCAAGCACTTTAAACATGATCTTGCCTTTACTCGATACTACTTTGTGAAAGTATAGCCTAAGTTGTAATTGATGCACGAGGATATTTTTCTTTTACTCCGCTCACCCAGAGCGGAGGCTGAAAGCCGAAGTCGAAGGGTTGGGGATATAAGAAACTGATCGGGTGGATTTAAAATAATTTTTTAGCTTGAGTGATATTGATAGAGGGTTGAATTTCAAAAAAATAAAGTAGTTGCCAGGCTCGTGTTTTCTTGGCCTGTAGGCTGTCAGTTATATCCCATGGCGGGTATACACGCATTGCACGCTTGCCGCCTTTACCTTCTTTTGATACAAACCCTTTTTCATAGAGTATTTTTTGGGGAAAAACAAATTGACCAAAATGCTCAGCGCTGCGGACACTTACTATAAATAGATCAATAGGATCTGTTATATCGAAAGGTATAATAGGCTCGCTGCCAATTCGTTTCCATAACGTAACAAATTGCCCAATTTTTGTCGGAGTAATTTTTGCTACTCGAAACTTTATAACTTTATTATTCATTTCAAACTCACATGCGCCATATTCCGGACTTTCTGCTTCTTGCATTACCTTTTTACACGTAAATCCGCTTGGTTCATATGCAAGCTTTTGGGCTGCTAAAAGATCAGGGTGAATGGTGGGATAAGTTTTCATGATTAATGTATATTGCCCATTCGAACTATGCGAACTGATTGTTCTGTGACCACAATAAAATTATTTTGAATTTGATCTGCATAATGAGTCAAGATTTTTTCTAAAATATTAATTTTATGTTTTGGTTGCCAATTAAATAAGCGTAATAAAATAATGCCGCAGTGGTTACTATTATTTCTAAATACAATATCTCCAAAATCTTTATCCATAGTTATTAGTACTCTATTTTCGAGTAATGCTTTCTGCAGTACAATTACATCCGGTACGCCTGGAGAAAATTCTAGAATTGATGTAACATCATACCCCTGATCTTTCAACCATGCGGCGACCCCATGACCAACGCATTCATCAACCAAGAATTTCATAGAGTATTGCCAGATGAGATAGGTGCAAAAACAGAATTATCAAGAGCTTTTTGAGCAAACAGAAGACATGCATAAATATCTTCTTTTGTAATGTGCGGATATTCAGTAAGGATTTCTTCGATCGTGATTCCCTGAGCTAATAAACCCAAAATTTGTTGCACAGTTATACGAGTGCCTTTAATTATAGGTTTGCCGACCATAACTTTAGGGTCAATAATGATTTTACCTAAAAGATTTTTCATACTATTCCTTTCATATTTTTTTTATATATCCTGAGATTTAATAATCTGTACTTTGCGTTTTGTTTTTTGAATGCCCCAAGTTGAGGTAATCCAGTGGGTTTTTGATTCCGGTTGTTCAAAAAAGCGAGTAATCTCTGCAAAGAATTTTTCAGTTGGCGTAAATTGCACCCCTGCGTGAATTATCCATAATAAAAGAATACGATGTTGTAAGACTGGGTCGAGTGTGAGAAACTTTTCACAAGCCAGCCAATTGTCTTGTACAAGATTGTTGTACTGTTCTTGTGCCGTTTTTTCGATATAGTTATCAGCTTGTTGCAGTTGTTCGATCGTGCGGACAAGATTTTCTGTAGCGCGTGCATCAAGGGCAGCATACGCTGGAATTAGCGTGTGACGAATGTTATTACGCAGAAAGTTTGTGTCTTTGTTTGTTTTGTCGACACAATAAGCGATATTGTTTTCTTGCAAAAAATTTAAAATCTCTGTTTTACTTGTTTCAAGTAACGGACGGATATAGTTGTCATAACGGGGTTTAATACTGGTGAGTCCCGTTAAACCTGATCCGCGAATAAGGCGGATAAAAAATGTTTCAATAAGATCATCCTGATGATGCGCAAGGGCAATAGCATCTGCGTGTTGCTCGTGTGCAAGATCTTGAAAAAATGCTCTTCGTGCATTACGGGCATCTTGTTCAGGTGAGCCCGATGGGCTCTTTGTTTGTTTAATATCACGTAAATGCTTTTGAAAATAGGGGATATTACGTTCTGTGCATAAATTTTTGCAAAATTCTGCATCCTGTGGCGATTCTGTCCGCCAGCCATGATCAAGATGCGCCGCTATCAGTTTTAGATTATATTTTTTTTGGATATTCAAAAAAAAGTAGAGTAAAAAGACAGAGTCGGGGCCACCAGAAAGGCCGATAATAATAGTTTGATCGGGAGAAATAAGATTCTCCCGATTACAAAATTGTTCTATTTTGTTAAATAAGCTTAATTGCATATGCTTCTCATGCCACCCGCTAACCCTTGCGTAAGCTCAGGATGAGCGGTAATACTACTTGCTCCGCCGAAGTGTCGGGATGAGCGAGTAGACTGGCCTGCCATCTGTAGCTTGCCAAGCCGGAAGGCATGGATAAGCGCAGGATGGTTAAATATCAAGGTTTTTGACAAAGTGGCCATTCTCTTCGATAAATGATTTTCTGCCGGTAACATCATCACCCATAAGAGTGTCAAACCAAGCGTCAGCTTCTAATGCATCACCGATAGTTACTTGGAGTAACTGACGACGGGTGATGTCCATAGACGTTTCCCACAACTGTTCTGGGTTCATCTCTCCAAGACCTTTATAGCGTTGGATGGTCATGTATGGTTTGCTGATTTTTGAAATGGCAGTAATAAGTTCAAGGATGGAGTTACCTGAAATAGTTTTTTCTCTGTCAGATATAGCTAGTGTCCACGGGTTACTTAAAATAGCAACTTTTTGACGGGCATCTTCAAGCTTTTCTGTTTCAATGCTGGTGAAGAAGTCTGAAGCAACTTCCCATGGCTTATGCATATAGGTTAATACGATTTGATCAACTGGAATACCTTCAGTATGTCTAATGCTGATTTCATATTTAGGTAAAAATGCTCTTATTTTTTCAACAAGTTCTTGCGTAGTAAGCGTTTGACCACGAACTGCATTATAGGCAGACATAAGCATCATGATCTGTTCATAGTTTAATTTAAACTTGAACGAGATAATCTCAAGCTGTTCCTCAAAGAGTTTTACTAAATCAAGAATTGCATGCCATGCAGGAGTTTCAAGTGTTTTTGATTCTGCGATAAGTTTGGTATTTTCACGTGCCCATTCGATTAAAAACTGCTTAAGGGCCTTTTCATCTTTAAGATATTGCTCTTTTTTACCGATCTTTGCTTTAAATAATGGCGGTTGCGCGATATAAAGATACCCGGTTTCAACCAGTGGCTTCATATATCTATAAAAGAACGTTAATAAAAGGGTTCTGATATGTGAACCGTCAACGTCAGCATCGGTCATTAAGATAATTTTATGATAACGTGTTTTTTCTAGATTAAATTCGTCATTAGTCAACACCGCTGCCAATGGCTGCAATAAGTGATTTGATCTCTTCGTTTGCAAGAATTTTATCTAAGCGTGCTTTTTCTACGTTTAAGATTTTACCGCGAATGGGCAAAATTGCTTGCGTAAATCTATCACGAGCTTGTTTTGCAGATCCGCCTGCAGAATCACCTTCTACAATGAAAAGTTCGGTTTTAGATGGATCTTCTGTTGAGCAGTCTGCTAATTTACCCGGTAAAATAGTAGATTCAAGAACCGTTTTTCTGCGTGTTAATTCACGTGCTTTTTTTGCAGCATCGCGTGCACGCATGGCAAGTTCAGCTTTTTGTAAAATCTTACGTGCGATTTGAGGGTTTTCTTCAAAATAGGTATCAAGAAATGCAAAGACCCAAGATTCTACAAGGCCCTTAACTTCGCTATTGCCAAGTTTTGCTTTTGTTTGACCTTCAAATTGCGGCTCAGCAACTTTGATATTGATAACGCAGACAAGTCCTTCACGAACATCTTCACTTGAAAATGAGTCTGTGCCTTTAAGGATATTAAACTCTTGTGCGCGACGGTTACATGCTTTGGTTAATGCGCCTTTAAAGCCGGCAACGTGTGTACCGCCTTCAGTCGTGTTAATATTATTTACAAAAGAGTAAAGTTGTTCGCCATAACCTTCATTATATTGTAAGGCAACCTCAAGAAGATTTTGTTCATCTTCTTTAAACATGTATAAGATATCTGGAAATATTGGCGTCTTTTTTGAATTAATATATTCAATAAAAGAAACAATACCGCCCTCAAAATAAAACTCATGGCTTTTGTTAGTGCGTTCATCAAAGATAGTAATGCGTAAGCCTTTGTTTAAAAACGCAAGTTCTCTAAGACGCGCAGAAAGAGTATCGAAATTAAATTCGACTGTTTCTTTAAATATTAAAGGATCGGGTTTAAAGCGAACAAATGTTCCACGTTTAGCGGTTGTTCCCGTTTCATGCAACAGATCAAGCGGATTTCCGCGGGCATAGTCCTGGTCAAAGATTTTGCCATTTCTAAAAATGGTAAGATGTAATGATTCAGAAAGTGCGTTAACTACCGAGACACCCACGCCATGTAGCCCGCCAGAAAACTTATAGGTATCTTTGTCAAACTTACCGCCGGCATGTAATTTAGTTAAGGCAACTTGTGCAGCAGATACGCCTTCTGTTGGGTGGATATCAGTTGGGATACCGCGGCCGTTATCTTCAACAGAGCAGCTACCATCTTCGTGTAATATCACGGTAACGGTGTTACAATAACCGGCAAGCGCTTCATCAACCGAGTTGTCTACGATTTCGTAAACAAGGTGATGTAGGCCTTGCGGTCCGGTGGAACCGATATACATAGCAGGACGTTTACGTACCGCTTCTAAACCTTCTATAACACGAATCGACTGTGCTGAATATTCTTTTTCGTTCGGGTTGGACATGGCGGTGCCTCCTTAAGACTAAAACTTGAGCATGGAATAATTTTTGTTTAAGCTACTATATTTGTATGCTTATTTACTAGTATTTAAGTATACTCTATACTACAGTTTTTTCTATGGCAGCCTTGCGTGTGTCATCCTGATAGTTCGAAAAATTCACTACTAAAGACCCGCCTGTCAGCCGCCGCTCGTGATGAGTACTTCGACTTTGCTCAGCATGAACCCAGCGGAGCCTGCCCTCCGTAGCCCTTCGGCAAGCTCAGGAGTAAACCCGAGGCGTAGGCTGGGTCGAATTCATGGAGAAGGCTGGGAACTCGTTGGTGTGCCAGCGCACTGCTTTAGGATCTCTTGCGCTAGCAAACCGACTCTTATTTTCTATGGTAGTTTAATCAGGTTTAATATGGTGCCCATTACATGCTGATGCTTAATTACATCATTGCAGATTAGTTGTGCTAAGATTCTGTTGTACTGGTGGGTGGTTTTATTGCGAGCATCGGCTAACTGCATAAGCTCATTAACAAGATCTTCTGGTAGTAACTTATATTTATAGCAGGCACGGAATGTTTCTCTTGGAGAAGCCACCTCAATCTCGTGACGCGCTTCAAGATATTGTTTTAAAAATTTCCAGAGCGTCTCGTAGGCAAGTTCGAAATGTTGAATAACTCCAGAAGAAAGCAGATCTGCAACATCGCTGTCGTCGCCTTCTTTTTCCATAAGCCTCTGTTGAGTTTTTATGGCTCGACTAAGTGCTTCATAAGCTTGATGAAAATTTATATATTTTTTATCAAGATCATTTACCATAAAATTCCCGTCAGGATAATGTGATCCTTCATGTCTTTGTCAACTGCCTGGAGATCTATGAGATCTACCTCTTGCGCCATGGGCAATGCATTAAGCAAATTCCAGAGAAATTGCTGTTCATGTATATCTAATCTAAAGCCAACGTCGATGGCGATATCGACATCTGAACCAAGTTTGTTTCTATTTTGGGCATAAGAGCCGAAAAGATAAATCGCAGCTTGTGGGTAGAAAGCTCTGATTATTTTTATAATGGCGTCTTTTTGTGGAGTTTCTGACATACTTTTTATAGGTTAAAGTGTTTTTTACATGATATCTTATTTTATACTGAGTAAGCAAATATTTATTATTGAAGGGGGCGCATATGATTTATGCCATTGCTTTTTTATATTCAGGAAACTCTGTTCTTTTAGTTCGCCGCTGTAATGCTGCATATGGAAACTGTTTATACTCGCTTGTTGGTGGCAAGGTCGAGCCGGGCGAGTCTGGCATTCCTGCCCTTATCCGTGAAGTTAAAGAAGAAGTTGATATAGATCTTACCGAACATGATCTTGAATTTGTGCATGTGCTGCATAGAAAAGGAACAGAATCAGAATTTATCGCACTCTGTTTTAAAGCTGATATTACGGGCAAGCCATTTAGAAATGTCGAGCCAGAAAAGCATGACGATATACAGCTTTTCCCTTTGGATAATCTGCCTGCAAATATTCTCCCTGCGCATAAGCAGATTATAGAAGCAATTTCTAAAAAACAGCTCTATTCTGAGCACGGCTGGTAAATAAAAAGGAGATTTTATGAAAAAAATATTTTGTTTGATTTTTTTAATAACGCCACTTTTTGGTGGAATGAAAAAGTACAGTAGAGCATATCTTTATAGTATTAGGACTACTGTCGCAAGAGGCAAATCGCCGGATCAGGCTTTTGATTTCATATTATCTAAACTTTGGCTTCCCTCAGATGCAGATCACTATGAAAATATCCCTGAAGCTATTGTAGCATTGAAAGGTTTTAAAACTGTTGTTGAGGCGTATCGCCAAAAAAACGATAAAGCCCTTTGTTCCGATTTATCACATGGCGCAAAGCCCTTAAGCGATTCATTTGATCAAGTAAAAGAGTTAAAAGATCCATTTGATAAGGTAGAGCGCTTAATAGATGGTATGAACTCTAAAAGGACATATCTCGAGTCTAAAAAAGAGTCTGAAAATGAATACGAAGGTTTTTTAAGTTGGCTTTTTAAGTAATTTACTCATGATCTTGGGGCTATTTTTAAAAAAACAGCTCTATTCTGAGCACGGCTGGTAATTTTTATAGCAAAAAGCTCTCTTTTCTTGTAAAGTATTCTTTCTTCAGGCAATACTTACTAAGTTACATAAAGCACGAAAGTTAAAAAAATATATGGCATTACTTAAAGAACAGCCCTTTTTTGAGCATGATCTAGAGTATATGAGGCAGGCATACGATCTTGCTTTAAAGGCATTCGAGCTGGGCGAGGTTCCCGTAGGTGCCGTTGTTGTAGATGCTAGTGGAAATATTCTTGGTCTTGGTTATAATAGAACCGAAATTGAAAAGTGCCAAAATGCCCATGCAGAGGCATTTGCCATAAAAAGTGCGTGTGAAAAGTTGCATGATTGGCGGCTTGAAGGTTGCACGCTTTATGTAACACTTCAACCTTGTATGATCTGTTACGGACTTTCTGCGCTCAGCAGGATTGAACGTATAGTATACGGTGCTGTTTCCCCTCTTTATGGGTTTCATATTGACACCAAAGATCTACCTGGGGTATACGTTAAGCACACTAAATTTTTTTCGTCAGGAGTGATGAAAGATGAAATTGAAGCGTTATTGAAGCAATTTTTCAAAGAGATGCGAAAATAAGCAGGAGAGAGTATGAATAATAATTATGATAAAATGAAACAAAAGCTTTTGGAACGCAAAAAAGAGCTTGAAGAGCTTTTAAAAGGTCTCTCGGAAGAAAAAGTTACCGATACCGAAGTTCAAGATCCGGGTGACCAAGCCGCTGCTGCAACTTCTGAAGATATCATTATTTCTATTCAGGCTAATGAATATGAAGAATTTCGCATGATCACTAAGGCTTTAAAGGCCATAGAAGATGGTACGTATGGTGCGTGCATGGACTGTGGGAATCCAATAGCTGAAAAAAGGCTTTTGTTATACCCTAATGCTACCAGATGCATTACCTGTCAAGAGGCTGCTGAAGAGCGGTAATCCAGCTTTTTATTGCTTAGGTGCCATAATAATAAAATGGGGGTTTGTAGAAAAAATCCATTCTGATATACTTGGAAGGTGTTGCCGATGTAGCTCAGCTGGTAGAGCAACTGATTCGTAATCAGTAGGTCGGCGGTTCAAATCCGCTCATCGGCTCCAGCCGTGTCCCCGATAGGGTGGAAGCGACGGTGAATGAGCCGATACAGCAGATGAAAAAGTATATGTTATAAGGACTAAATAAACCATATGAAAACAACAACCAAGCCATTGAGCAAAAGCTCAACACCAAAAGCGACCTCGGTAGCTCCTAAAGCTGCAGCTCAGCCTAAAGCTGTTGCAGTAAAAAAAGCACCTGCAGCGTCTGCAGCAAAAAAGAAAACTAATGCCCCAGTATCACACGGCGTTGGAAGACGTAAGTCTTCAGTTGCCCGTGTTTGGTTACGCACCGGCAAAGGTACATTTACGGTAAATGGAAAAGAAGTCCTTTCTTATTTTGATACCGAAGTAAGCCGTGCAAGTGCATTAGCTCCGTGGACAATGTTGCCGCATTTAAGCAAAGAATTTGACATTGAAGTAAATGTTAACGGCGGTGGGATGAACTCTCAAGCTGATGCAGTTAAACTCGGTGTTGCGCGCGCTGTTATTGAAGTTCGTGACGATGCTCGTGAAATATTGCGTTCACAAGGATTATTGACGGTTGATTCGCGCATTAAGGAACGTAAAAAATACGGTCAAAAAGGCGCACGTCGTAAATTCCAATTTGTTAAACGTTAATTTGGGCCACCGCTCATCCCGAGTGTTTTGCGAAAGCAAAAATTATTGAGGGACGGACTGGCGTCTTAATTGTAATAGAGTAGTAAAAAGGTTTTGATATGTGCAGTGTGGTTGGATACAATGGTCATCAAGTATGTAAAAAAATGATACTTGAAGGACTTGCTCGTTTAGAATATCGTGGTTACGATTCTTCTGGGTTTGCGTGTATTACTCCTGCGTTAAAGCTTGCTAGTGTGAAATCTCAAGGTGGCATAGAACAGCTTTCTTCTAAGATAGCCCTTCATCCTGAGCTTGCATTAGATGGTACTCTTGCAATTGGTCATACTAGATGGTCCACGCATGGTGTTTCGTCAGATAATAATGCGCATCCGCATTATGATTGTCAAAAGACTATTGCTGTTGTACATAATGGTATTATTGAAAATTTCGCTTTTCTTAAGGAAAAGCTCCAACTTGTGGGTCATCACTTTATCTCTCAAACAGATACAGAAGTGGTGGCCCATCTTTTTGAAGATGAGCTTAAGACTAAAACATTAGAAAAAGCAGTTCTCTCTTTGGTTTCTAAAATTCAAGGTGCGTATGCTTTGCTCATTATCTCAGAAAAATATCCCGATTATTTAATTGCTGTTCGGAAAAGTTCGCCACTTTGCTTAGGCATTGGCAAAGATGAAACGTTTGTTGCTTCAGATGTTTTTGCATTTGTTGGTAAGACAGATCAAGTAGTTTTTTTACCGGATGAATCATTTGCGGTGATATCTAAAACTGGATATCACGTTTATAATTTTTTTGGTGAACGTATCTATCCACCAGTTCAAAAAAACACTTGCACATGGACCCATGAAGGCAAAGGTGGTTATGCCCATTATATGCTTAAAGAGATCTATGAACAAAAACGTGTCATTATAGACACGGTTAATTTTTTACGTGCAAGCAAAGCCGCTGGAATACATGAGCTCAATTTATCGTATGAGATGGTCCAAGAATTACAGAATATACATTTTATAGGCTGTGGAACTTCATGGCATGCGGGTATGATCGCTGAGTATTTTATGCAAGAAGTTGCACAGATTCCAACACAATCATTCTTAGCATCTGAGTTTCGCTATAAAAAATTCTTTGCATACCCACGTTCACTTACATTTATTATTTCTCAATCTGGTGAAACGGCAGACTCACTTGAAGCCTTACGCTTATTGAGTGTTTCAAAGCAACCAACAGTAGCGCTTACTAATGTTGCATCAAGTTCGATGGTGCGCGAGGCTGATGGTTTTTTACTTACCCAAGCGGGTCAAGAGATTGCAGTTGCGTCAACTAAAGCATTCACTGCGCAAGTTGCGGCACTGTATTGGCTTGCTCATTGGATAGCACATATTAAAGGGTTAATTACGACTCAGGCTATTACTCGTGCAGAAGAAGAGTTACTTGTTGCTGCTGAAATTCTAGAAAATAGTATTGAGCGGTATAAGTTCGATATTATTTCACGTATAGCACCACAGTATGTGCAGTATAAACATTTTATTTTCCTTGGGAGACATATCAGTTTTCCCTTTGCGCTTGAAGCTGCGCTTAAGTTAAAAGAGATAGCCTACATCTTTGTTGATTGCTACCCTGCAGGTGAACTTAAGCATGGTCCGCTTGCGCTTATCGACCCTCAAACGCCTGTTGTGTTATTTTCTTGCTTAGATGAAACTATCTATAAAAAATTATGTGGTAATGCGCAAGAAGTTAAAGCACGCGCGGGACATTTAATTGTCTTTGCTTTTGAGCATCAAAAAGATCTCATTGCACTTGCTGATACGGTGTTTATTTTTCCAAAAGTTAATCCACTGCTCGCTCCCCTTGTTATGACCGGGCTGGTTCAATTTTTTGTGTATCAGATCGCAACTATTTTAGATCGACCTATCGACCGCCCGAGAAACTTGGCAAAATCAGTTACCGTAGAATAATAATTTTATTAAACTCTAGACATACCTCTTTTTAAGAGTCTATTTTTATAACGTGTTTCATTTTTAAAATTAAGGAAAGCGTTATGATAAAAAAAGTTATTTTTATGTTCTATGTGGTATGTGTCTTTGTTATGCATGCAGATGAACTTTCTTCATCTGAGATGCTCACTATTATTCAGAATCCAAATGAAACGTTTGTTACCTTTGGCCCAAGTTCGGGCAATGTAGCAGAAATCTTTAAGAAAATTTCTCAAGAATCCCCAGGATCTTTAATGCCCGCTTTACAAGCGCTTTGCAAAGAGATCAAAGCGGGTAAAAGCACCGCACCCCGTGAAATTGTAGAAAGTGCTGTACAAGAGGCGATTGTATGTTTACAGCAATTACAAGAGCGCTTGCTTCAAGAATTGATCCATCAATGGGCAGAAGGGCTACA
The DNA here is from genome assembly GCA_963704655.1 of uncultured Candidatus Babeliaceae bacterium. Taxonomy (GTDB): domain Bacteria; phylum Babelota; class Babeliae; order Babelales; family Babelaceae; genus BOG-1370. Next base: position 152,757 of record OY969927.1, read on the forward strand.
ATCATATCTTCAAAAATTATTAAATAACCAAGTTAATATACAAGTTTATACTAGCGATGAAGAAGTTGCAGTAAAAGGGCCGCGTCCAGGAACGCCTTTACAACAGGTGATAAATGTTGATCCGCGCTATCTTGATTCACGTGATCTCTATCTACGTAATCTTGAAGTTACTGGGGAATTATCGATTAATGATTTAGTTATAACAGGAAGTCCTGCATGTATTACATTTGAAGATTTATCAAATAACGTATTAGGTAAAATCTGTGTGACTGAGCATGCTATGGTTCTTGCCCCTGTTCCACCGCGCGCTATTCAAGCAACATGTGATGGTGACTTGCGTGGGGTATCTGCTATCGATTTTCAAATGAGCAGAGTTTCGCCTGACGAAGTTGCATCTGGAGATTATTCTGTAATTTCTGGCGGACAAAATAATACGGCCTCTGGCAATTATTCTGTGGTAAGTGGTGGCTTAGATAACAGTGCACTAGGGGAATTCAGTTTTGTTGGTGGCGGTCAAGAAAATACAGCTGGTAATGACTATGTCTTTATTGGCGCCGGCTTTCTTAACACAGCAACTGGAATCGCATCAGGCGTTGTGACCGGTGCAGAAAATTTTGCAGCTGGTGATTATAGCTTTATTGGTGGCGGTTTACTTAACGCAGCAACAGGAATCGCATCTGGCGTTATGGTTGGTACAGACAATTTTGCCGGTGGCGATTATAGCTTTGTTGGTGGCGGTGAAAGCAACCAAGCAGCTGGCTTAGCATCAGTAGTTGTTGGCGGTAAAGGTAATGTTGCTTCTGGCGATTATAGTTTTATTGGCGGGGGTGACCCAAATGTTGCTTCAGGCTATGCTTCAACCATTGGTGGTGGACAAAATAATACAGCTCAAGGCGATTACAGCTTAGTTGGCGGCGGTGAAAATAATAATGCACAAAATGATTATGATGCCGTAGTAAGTGGTTCTGGAAATACTGCTTCTTTTGGTTATAGCTTTGTCGGTGGCGGACAACAAAATACTGCAGAATTATATTCTGTTGTTGGTGGAGGCGCATCTAATGCAGCTTCACAGCTACTTACTGTTGTAGTTGGCGGGGTTGGAAATACCGCATCAGAGCGTTATGCTGCTGTTGTTGGCGGTCAACATAATACAGCTTCAGGTTACAATAGTTTTGTTGGCGACGGTTATTATAATAATGCACAAAATGATTATGATGCTGTCGTAAGTGGTTCTGGAAATATTGCAAACGGGCCATTTGCTTTTGTTGGCAGCGGCCAAGGAAATATGGCATTAGCACGAGGTGCTGCTGTCGTTGGCGGCGGTTCAGATAGTTCAAATCCGAATAGCCCAAATATCGCATCTGGACTTGATTCATTTATTGGCGGTGGTATTGGAAATACTATTAATAGTAGCGCACTATATTCAGCAATCGTAAGTGGTTCTGGAAGTTCTGCAGAAGGTAGGTTCGCATTTATAGGCGGTGGTTATAATAATACCGCTTTAGGTGAATGTTCCGTGGTTGTTGGTGGCGGCACTGATGGAATTAATTTCTCCGGAAATGTGGCATCCGGTGCGACATCATTTGTTGGCGGCGGCTTTAGCAACCAAGCAACATCTGGTTATTCTGCGGTTGTTGGCGGTAGTGTAAATCAGGCATCTGCTTCTGGTAGTTTTGTTGGGGGCGGACAATATAATATCGCACAAGGAACGGATTCATTTGTAGGTGGCGGTTATTACAACAACGCCGCAGGGTTTTGTTCAGTTGTTGTTGGGGGTGGCTCAGATAATACTATTAACCGTGCGGGTAATGTTGCATTAGGAAGCGCGTCATTTATTGGTAGCGGTGTTGGCAACCAAACAGTTAGTAATTATGATGCTGTGGTAAGTGGCTCTGGAAATACTGCAAATGGGCCATTTGCATTTGTCGGGAACGGCCAAGGTAATATGGCATTAGCACAAGGCGCTGTTGTCGTTGGTGGCGGTTCAGATATTTTAAATCCGAATAGCCCAAATATCGCATCTGGATTAGATTCATTTATTGGCGCAGGTATTGGTAATAATATTGATAGTGGCTCACCATATTCAAGCATAGTTAGTGGCTCTGGAAATATCGAAGAAGGTTCGGCCTTCAGTTTCATTGGCGGCGGTGTGAGAAATACACTCAATGAAACAATGTTTTCTGTTGTTGGTGGCGGTTTAGAAAATACAGTTTATTCATCACCATTTTCTGTTGTAGGTGGTGGGCAGTTCAATACAGTAAGTATTGGATCGACATTGGCTTTTGTAGGTGGTGGGCTGTCCAATACAATAAGTGAAGCGCCATTTTCTGTTGTAGGTGGTGGGCAAGCAAATACTGCTGGTAATGACTATGTCTTTGTTGGCGGCGGTTTAGTTAACACAGCAACAGGAATTGCATCTGGCGTTATGGTTGGTACAGGAAATTTTGCCGGTGGCAATTATAGCTTTGTTGGTGGCGGCGAAAGCAACCAAGCAGCTGGCTTAGCATCAGTAGTTGTTGGTGGTAAAGGCAATGTTGCTTCTGGCGATTATAGTTTTATTGGCGGCGGTGACCCTAATGTTGCATCTGGAAAATATTCAGTAGTTACTGGTGGTCTTAATAATACAGCTCTAGGCGACAATAGTTTTGTTGGTGGCGGCTATTATAATAATGCACAAAATACTTATGATGCTGTCGTAAGTGGTTCTGGAAATAGTGCAAGTGGGCCATTTGCTTTTGTTGGTGGCGGATTTGAAAACCAGGGATATGGTGCTGGCTCAGTGATTGTCGGTGGCGGTTATGATGGCACCAATTATGCTGGCAATACTATTTCTACTGATGGAACCGCATACGCATCATTTATTGGCGGCGGTCTTAATAATAACATTGAAAGTGATTCGCAATATTCAGCTATAGTAAGTGGTTCTAGTAATACCATTTATCCAATGTCTTCATATTCAGTTATAGTTGGCGGTCAAGGAAATGTGGTAGAGGACGCTCAGTGTTTTATTGGTGGTGGAATAAATAATAAAGCCGAAGGTCAATTTTGTGTAGTAGTTGGTGGCCTGTCTAATGCTGCTGGCAATTCTTATGATGGCGTTGTATGTGGTTCTGGAAATAACGCATCTGGCGGCTATAGTTTTATTGGTGCTGGCATTGGAAACTCTGTTTTTGGAGAAGATTCATTTGTTGGTGCTGGCCTTGGAAATCTGGCACAAGATACTTATGATGCAGTTGTAAGTGGTTCTGGAAATAGTGCAAGTGGGCCATTTGCTTTTGTTGGCGGGGGCTATAATAACCAGGCATATGGTGTTGGCTCAGTGATTGTCGGTGGCGGTTATGATGGCACCAATTATGCTGGCAATACTATTTCAACCGATGGATTATCACCTGCGTCATTTATTGGCGGCGGCATTGGAAATAGTATTAAAACTTACTCACCATATTCTGGCATTGTAAGTGGCTCTGGAAATACTGCAAATGGGCCATGTTCTTTTGTAGGCGGTGGCTTTGAAAATCAGGCATTAGCACAGGGCGCTGTTGTTGTTGGTGGCGGCATTAGTGAAAATGATTCTCCTGCGGGTAATGCTTCATCGGGTGTATCATCATTTATTGGTGGCGGTCTTGCAAATACCATCAACCCGGGTGCTGCTTATTCAGGAATTGTGAGTGGTTCTGGAAACACTATTGTTGCGGGCGGCCAATTCTGCTTTATTGGTGGCGGTTATGAAAATAATGTCAATGGACCAACGGGATATATCGGAGGTGGAAGTTCAAACACCATTGGAACCGGTGCAAATATTTCTACGATTGTTGCTGGTCAAAGCAATACTATTCAGCCATACACGGGTCATGCATTTATTGGTGGTGGTTTTGACAATACCATTTACCAAAGCGCTGGTGCTGAAGCTTATTCAGTTATAACTGGTGGCGCTGGAAACAACATCCAGCCTAACGGTTATTATGGCTTCATAGGTGGCGGTCTTGCAAATACCATCAATCCAAACGCTGCTTATTCAGGAATTGTGAGTGGTTCTGGCAACATTGCTTCTGGCGGATTCGCATTCATTGGTGGCGGTTATGAAAACCAGGCAATTGGAGAAGGTTCTGTTGTTGTTGGTGGCGGTAATGATGGCACGAATCCAGCAGTTGGAAATCGTGCATTAGGTACAGCATCATTTGTTGGTGGTGGCATTGCAAACACTGCTGGAAGTACTTACGACGCTGTAGTAAGTGGTTCGGGTAATATTGCTTCTGGCCCATTTGCATTTGTAGGCGCTGGTTATAATAACATTGCATCAGGAGCAGGATCTGTTGTTGTTGGTGGCGGCTATTATAACAATGGTTTGAATACTTATCTTGCTGGAAATAGCACTAATGGGAATTCTACCAGCTTTATTGGTGGTGGATTGAACAATCAAATAGCGGGACCATATAGTTATGTCAATACAATAGTAAGCGGATCTACTAATTATATTGGCGAAACTTCTTCTTATAACCTTATTGGCTCAGGTGTAAATAACGTTATTAGAAATAGTAATAGTGGCTCAAATTATTCAGCAATACTCATGGGATATGCTAACCAGATACTTGATAATAATTACTCAACTATTGTAAGCGGATCGAGCAACACCTTACATGCGCCGGGCTCTGGAACATATTCTGGCAATTTTATCGGTGGTGGTACAGCTAACCAAATCACCGGAAATTACGCAGTTATTGCGGGTGGTGAAAACAACCAAATTGGTACTAGCTATGGTGTTATAGTTGGTGGCCAAAATAATGCTGCTGGTAACTACGCTGTTGTTGGTGGCGGTTATAATAACACTGCATCAGGAGCAGGATCTGTTATTGTTGGTGGTGGATTTGATAATACAACGTATGCTCAAAATAGCACCAGCTCTAATGCTACTTTTATTGGTGGTGGCTTGAATAATATCATTAATGGCAACAGTGCTTATTCAGCTATTGTAAGTGGTTCATCTAATGCTATTAATATTAACTCAATAGGTTCTGTTATCGGTGGTGGCACAGGTAACCAAATCACGGCAAATTACGCTGTTATCCCAGGTGGTGCAAATAATACTGCAAAGGGCAATTACTCATTTGTTGCAGGTCAAAATGCAAGTGATTCTGCTTCAGGAACTGCCTATAGTAATGTATTCGTTTGGGCAGATGGCACAACACCTACACTTACCGTAACAGCAAACAAGTCATTCAATGTCCTTGCTCATGGCGGAGTGCAATTTGCAACTTCTGTCGATGGCTCAGGTAATTTAGCAAATGGTGTATATCTTCCTGGTGGATCAGGCGGTTGGATAAATACATCTGATAAGTCTGTAAAGAATAGTTTTGAAGAAGTAGATTCATTAGATGTATTAGATAAAGTAGTACATTTGCCTATTGAAAAATGGAGTTATAATACACAAAATTCTTCAATTCGTCATATGGGCCCTTATGCACAAGACTTCCATAAAGCATTTGGCCTTGGTGAAGATCCACGCGGTATTAACACCGTTGATGCTGAAGGCGTGTTGTTTGCAGCAATTCAGGGTATGTATGAACTGCATAAAGATGATATGAGGAAAATGAAAGCCCAAATCAAGAAGTTAGAAAACAGAATTAAAGAATTAGAGGGCCAAGAAAAAACAACAGGCAGTTCATGGTTTTCCAGAAGTGAACCAGTAGATGAATTGGAAGAGTAAGAATTAAGGATAGTTAAAAGAACTGTTTATATAAAAAGGGGTTCGGATTTTTCCGGGCCCCTTTTGTTTTATAAATCTTTTTGCTATCTTGATACCAGTTTTTTCACACGCTATTAATAAAAAGGATTTATCATGAATGTATGGGCATTATTTTTAAGTTTTATTAGTTCACTTTCTGTTCCAAGTTGCGCTGCAAAAAAAATTGATACGCAAGCAGCAAAAAATGATCACAAAGCTCAGGTTGTTGTCCTTATGTCAACAGACAGGCCAGACAGTAACACAAGCCGTGTAGCAGATAACGTGGTTGCTGCATATCAGCAAACCGGTCTTTCTGCAGAGCTTTTTAAAGTAACAGATTTCGGTGCAGATTTTTATGCGCCAACTGCCTATGCACAAAGGCCAGAAGCTTTTACAAAATTTAATGATGCAGTATTAGCTGCAGATTTGGTAGTGTTGGTAACCCCAGAATATAATGCTACCGTGCCAGCGCCATTAACACGCGTGATTAATTTATTATCATTTCCAAATTCATTTCAAGATAAAAAATATGCAATTGTTTCATTGAGCATGAGTCCTTATGCTGCTGCACGTGCGCATGAGCAACTTAAAAAGACATTGCTTGATCTGCATGCAGATGTTCAAGATAACTTGAATCTAAAAGTTGCTGAAGTTCAAAATGTAACCAAAAGCACCAATATCTATGCTGACCATGCTGCAAAAGTTGCAGAAGCGTTACAAAAATAATAATAAAAATGGGCAAAAAAAGGGGCTGGAATTTTCCAGCCCTTTTTTACTTAATTTAGAAAAAGGATCAAAAAATATTGCTTTTTGAGGGATTTGTCTGGTAATATGGTAATAATAAGTCTAAAGCGTAAGGCAAATATGAATTATAAGAAGAGAATTTACGAAAAATTAATTAAAGATGCTGCCAAACTTTTTAAAATCATCTTTCTTGTCGGAGCCAGGCAGGTTGGGAAGAGTTCGTTATTTAAACATCTATTTCCGAACCTAAAAGTATTTGTTTTTGATCCTGTACAAGATATGTACAATGTCCGAAAGGACCCAGATCTTTTTTTGAAGGATTTTGGCACACCTTTAGTTCTTGATGAAATTCAATTTGTTCCGGAGGTTTTACCATCATTAAAAAGATTTGCAGATAATTCAGATGCAAAGGGTCAATATTTTTTAACCGGCTCCCAGCAACTTTCAATTTTAAAATCAGTTTCAGAGTCTTTGGCTGGCCGAGTGGTTATTATCCCCATTGGTCCTATGACACCTCAAGAAATGTACGATACTTTTGATGAAGAGAAAAATTGGTTTTTGCAGTATGTAAAAAATCCAGATTCTTTTTTTAAAAATGTTGATAAAAAAATTAATAATGCGCCATCACGACTTGAGGCTATTTGGCGCGGCGGCATGCCGGGTATAATCGAGTTGCCCAATAGCGCATTGCCTTTATATTTTTCTTCTTACGTACAAACATATGTTGAGCGCGATGTGCGGTTGCTTGAAAATATCGAGGACCTTGCAGCATTTGGTACCTTTTTATCATTATTGTCAGCCTTAACGTCTCAAGAAATTAACTATTCTCAATTGGGCCGTGAAATTGGGATATCGCCAAAGACTTCTCAGCGTTGGTTGCAATTACTTACCTTTACGTATCAATGGTCGGAATTAAAACCTTTTCATATGAATGCTATAAAACGTCTATCGAATAAGCCAAAAGGTATTATTGCAGACTCTGGGTTGGCTTGTTATTTGCAGCGGATTTCTAGCCCTGAAGCATTAGCAGCAAGTCCACTTTTTGGTGCAATGTTTGAATCATACTGCTTTAATATGATCAAAGGTTTTTGTGGCGCGCTTCCGCTCATGCCAAATTTTTATCACTGGCGTACATTAGCCGGCGCAGAAGTGGATATTATTGTAGAATTTGATGGAAAATTTTACCCAATAGAAATCAAATCCGCTACCTCAATAAGTAAGCATGATGTTAAAGGTATTCAGGCTTTTAAAGAGACATACCCACATCTACCAATAGCAAAAGGTATTGTCATATATTCAGGTGATATTTGTTATCGCGTCACAGAAGATATCATAGCAGTCCCTTGGGACATGCAATAAATTTACTACTGAATTTTGTGGCCGCCGAATAAATGGCGCATCAAGGCGATATAACGTGTGGCAAAACTAACTTTACCCTTTTGTGATTCAAGGCGCACATGTAAAGAATCTTTGATTACCGGAACAGGGATATTATTCTTTTCAGCATTTTCTATGGTCCAGCGTGCAGTGCCGCTTTCAGCTATAACACCAGAAGTATGTTCTAAATTTTTTTGCATCAATGCGTATTCAGAGATAGCAAGAAGTTGTGATGAAATAATTGCGCCGTGGTTCCACGTGTGTGCAATTGCAGCCACATCAAGATCTTTATAATCACCATGTTTTAAGAGATTAAAGCCTTCTGCATATGCTTCAAGCAGGCCATATTCTATGCCATTGTGTACCATTTTAACATAGTGGCCTGCACCTGCAGTGCCAACATGCACAAAGCCGCTTTCTTGTGCAAGTGCTGAAAAAATTTCTTTACAGCGCTCAAATATATCTTTGTCGCCACCAATAGTTAAATTATAGCCAGCCTCTGCGCCAAGTATGCCGCCAGATGTTCCGCAATCAAGAAACTGAATATTGTTTTTTTTAAGTTGTTCGTAATGTTTTACGCTATCACTAAAATGGCTGTTGCCCGCGTCTATAATAATGGTATGTGCATGCGCATTTTTTTGTAAATTTTCAATAGCATCACTCACTGCTTTGCCGGCAGGCACAAGAATAATAATAGTATCAGCGTGCTTTGGCAGCTCTTGCAGTGGCACTGCTTTGCCGCCCAGCGCAGCAAATGCATTTTGCGATTCAGTATTTGAATCGTAACCATAGAGCGTATAACCAGCATGCGCGAGCCGCACAGAAAATCCCAAGCCCATTTTGCCAAGACCAACAATGCCAATATTCATGGTTTATCCTTTATAGTAACCCCGCGTAATGCATGCAGATATTCTGTTGCCTGCAGCGGGCCGGGACTGCCAATTTCATAAAATAAGAGATTTGGTGTGTGTTCTTGTATAACCGAGTCAACTATTTTCCATGCCTGATCTATCTCTGCAAAGGGTACTGATATTGAGCCAACATTATTAATAAGATTTTCAAATATTACACGATACGCTTGCGGTGTATAGGGCCACATGCAGCTGTAACAGAAATTAAGATTTATCGGCATAATTGCATTATCAGCATCGGGCCTGTCCTGTGTAGTTTGCAAAGCCGGTAGGCCTGGATGCGCGTAAGAGGGTTTTTTAATATTCACAGAAAGGGCAAATTCACCACGTGGTGCAATTTTAATAATCAGTTCGTTATGAAATATTGGACAACCTGTTGAAAGTTTGCATGTTGGCTGTTTAAACACAATTTTAATCTCTGTTGCCTGTTTATCAAGAGCTTTTCCCGCTTGAATAATAAAGGGCACTTTTTGCCAACGTGGCGTATCAATTGTGCAGGTAATAAGTGCATAGGTTGGCGTGGTGCTGTGTGGTTGAACGCCGGCATGTGCAGCATACCCAAGATATTGCCCAAAAAGAGCATGCGTAATAGTTGTCTTTTTTAGAATGGCAAGTTTTTCTGCATGTAAATACTGCCCTTCTAATGTAACGGGCGCTTCCATGGCAACCAGTGAAAGAAGTTGCAATGCATGGCTCTGTATAACATCACGCACGACACCAAGCGTGTCATAAAGTCCCGCGCGTTGTTCAACAGTGACCGTTTCTTTTAATGTTATTACAACATATTCAATATGATTACTGTTCCAGAGTGGTTCAAAAAATTCGTTAGTAAAACGTAAGTAGGCAACCGTTTCAACCAGCTCTTTTGCTAAATAATGGTCCGCACGGATAATTTGGTTATCGGGTAATAATTTTTTTAATTCGTCATTAAGCTGTTCTGCTGTTTGTGCATTTGTGCCGAATGGTTTTTCAAAAACTATTTTATGTTCAGTTTTATGTTCGATAATCTTATGTTCTATACAGTTGCTTGCAACTGTTTGGAATAGTTGTGGTGGGCAGGCACAGTAAATAATTCGGTTGCTGTTTTTGTTATTTTCAACTTTATTAATAATTTCTGCAAGAGCAGCATAGCTTTTAGCATCTGTTATATCAGCAGTAAGAAAGTGCCATTTTTGTATAAAAAGATCCCATTTTTTTTGATCAAACTGCTTTAAAAATGGGCGCACTTTTTGTAAAATCTCTAAAATACTTAAGCTGTTGTGAGCTATGCCGATACAAGAAAAATTCACATTTTGTTGCTCGGTAAAAAGTTCATAAAGTGCCGGAATAAGGTTTTTTGTTGCCAAATCCCCCGTTACACCAATAATAATTATTATAGAATTATTTAGTTGTTGCATAGCATCACCATAGTTTTTTGTTTAAGCTTAAGGATAAGCATGAGCTAAACACAAGAGATAGGTAAAAAGAGTATGGAACAGGATACCAAGAAAAATTATCCAGAGATTCTTATTATAACCGGCCATTCTGGCGCAGGTAAAAGCACGGTGCTTTCAGCATGTGAAGATTACGGTTTTTTCTGCATCGATAATCTCCCCTATGAACTTTTGGCGCCTTTCTTTTATGGGATTACCCATTCCAGTATGCAGCATAAAAAGATCGCGTTGGGAATCGATGTCAGAAGTGGTTTAAATTTAGATCAGTTTGCGCAAGAGTTGTTACGGTGGCAACAAATCTGCGGCAGCAATATGCGCATTATTTTTTTAACGGCGCATGAAGACACACTTGTCCGCCGCTTTCAAGAAACGCGCAGAAAACATCCATTAGGTGATAATAAAACATTACTTGAAGCGATACATCAAGAGCATTATATTCTTGCGCCGCTAAAAAAAATCGCAAACGAAACGATAGAGACAGATAATTTAACGATTGCCCAATTGCGTCTGCTGGTGAAAAATAGTAACCATGGCAGTCAGCAGCAAAAAATAATCGTTACGCTTACGTCATTTGGTTTTAAATATGGCACACCACGTGACTGTAATTTTTTATATGATCTACGTTCGCTGCCAAACCCCTATTTTGTGCCGCACTTAAAAGAGCTTGATGGGCGGTCTGAACGTATTCAAGAATATCTTTTTGCCCAACCGAGTGTTCAAGAGTATTGGAAAAAGCTTGAAGATTTTTTTATCTTCTCGTTAGAGCGTTCATACCAAGAGGGCAGATTTTTTATGCATGTCGGCTTTGGGTGCACGGGCGGAAAACATCGGTCAGTTGCGTTTGTTGAGCGTTGCTCCAGGCTAAATCTTGAACATGTGCAGTTTTTTGTTCATCATAAAGATATCGCCGTAACCCAAGCACATGAGCAAGTAGGCGCTTGATCGCGAAAGGGATCTATGAAAAATTCAGTTTTTGTAATGCTGGTAAGCAGCGCATTAGTTGTTGAGCTTATTTTCTTTACATATTTTTATTTTGTTGGTGATCACGGTTACAAAAAAATAAAAGAGCTGCAGGAGCTGCAAGAGAATATTCAAGTATCGGTTACTGATATGCAAAGGCAGGTTAACGAACTTGAAAAGAAATTATACGATTTTAAAACGTATCCTTATTATAAAGAAAAAATAATTCGCGAGCAGTTACAAATGATGCGCGATAATGAGGTTATTTATAAATTACCCTAATATGTGAAAGAGTATATTATGTTTAAATTACCTGAGCTCCCCTACGCATATGACGCGCTTGAGCCGTATATCGATGCGCGGACAATGGAGATACATTACACAAAGCATCACCAGGGCTATGTTGATAACCTTAATGCGGCATTAAAAGATTTTCCTGAATTACAATCAAAATCGTTAACCGATTTACTTTCAGATCTTAATGCGCTTCCAGAAAAAATCAGAACCGCTGTTCGTAATCATGGCGGCGGCGATTATAACCATACACTCTTTTGGCAGCTTATGACCAAGAACGCCTTACCGGGTCCAATTGAAAAAAGTGAACAGGCAATTATAAAAACATTTGGCAGTTTTGCAGAGTTTCAAAAACAATTTAATGATGCTGCAAAATCACGCTTTGGCAGCGGCTGGGCGTGGCTTGTGGTTAATAAGCAGGGCAACCTTGAAATTATTTCTACCGCTAACCAAGATTGCCCAATTTCACTTGGCCAAGAACCAATTTTGGGTTTAGATGTGTGGGAACATGCCTATTATCTTAAATATCAAAACAAACGTGTTGATTATATCCAAGCCTGGTGGCACGTAGTGAATTGGAAACAAGTAGAAGAAAATTTTAGAAAAATTTAATTTTTTTTAGGGCTTGTGTGTGCAAGCCCTAGCTATAGTTACATGCGTGCAATAGATTGCTGATTCATCCAGCTACTAAACATATTTTGAAACAGAGAAGAGAGCGACATGTCATCATTCGATTCGCCGCTGTCATCAGGCGACAGAAACTTCATGAGCATATTTTTCTGTTCAGCTTTAACCCACTGTATCTCTTGGCTACTTGGAATATGCGCACGTTCACGAATCTTTTCTTCAACATGCGATAGTGAACCGATCTGGTCAATAAGTTTGAGCTCGAGCGCCTGTTTACCGGTAAATATTATACCATTTGCCCATGTGTCAGCATCTTTTAATGCTAATGCCGGGCGTGATCTTGATACATCTTCAATAAATTGCTGGTAACTGTCATTACAGAAATTTTGTAAGAGCTCCTGCTCACCTTCAGTAGGGCTCAGCAATGGGTTTAAAATTGCTTTGTATTTGCCCGTTTTAGTAACTTGGTATTCGACTTTATACTGGTTAATAAACTCTTTTAAGCGGGGTAGCGCTATATATACACCAATGCTACCAATAAGTGACGAGCCTGAAGCTACAATCCAGTCACATGGGCATGCGATATAGTAGGCACCAGATGCACACATGTTCTCTACAAAGACAACCACCGGCTTGTGAGGATATTGTTGTTTAAGATAGTTTAATTCGTTATAGATAGCTTGGGATGTCCCTGCAGCGCCGCCACCGCAGTCTATACGTAATAGAATTGCTTTTATAGCAGGGTCTTTAAAGAATTTTTTAAGGTTCTTAACGTATTCGCCTGAATTGGTTAGAGTTTGCGTAATCGACATAATGCCGACTTTTGTGCTGGGTGTAATAAGGGCAGTATATTGCTTGGTTAAAACAAGGATAATTTGGGGGGTAACAAGAAGGAACATAAGCAGGTAAAAGCTGTTTTTTAAGAAATCTGTTAAGCGCGACATAGTGGTCCTTTTTTATGATATAAGTTGCAGATCATGCCTAGCCCCCGCTCACCCTGAGCGAAGTCGAAGGGTCAAATACATAGCATGGGTTACAATATTAGTTGCAGATCATGCACGTTAGTATATACTTTCATTAAATAAGTATATATTTTTTTGACATTTTTATCAGAATACTTACACTATAGCATAAGTTGAAATTTACTTACAGTACGTAGGGCGGTTAGCTCAGCTGGCAGAGCATCAGTCTTACAAACTGGGGGTCGCAGGTTCGAATCCTGCACCGCCCACCATCTTACGTTTATCCGGGCGTACCCGCTCGGCAAACTACAGATGGCAGGCCCTTCGAAGCACCAATGTGCGAAGTAGGGCAGGCCAGTCTTTCTTTCGTCTCGCTCATCCTGAGCTTGTCGAAGGGTTAGCGGGTCTAAGTAGTCTTCATATTTTGGTAGGCTACCTTACGTACAAGAATTTACTTAATTGAAATATAGGTATTCCTCGGTAGCTCAGTCGGTAGAGCAAACGACTGTTAATCGTTAGGTCGTTGGTTCGAGTCCAACCCGAGGAGCCATCTTTCTTCAACCCGCTCACCCTGAGCGAAGTCGAAGGGCGATGGCATGGCCATCTTCACATTATTTGCTGAATAGCAAACAGGTTAAGATGATGAAAAAATTACATGTTCATTTTGTAATTTACCTGAAAATGCTGTAAAATAAATACTATATTGACTTAGTGCGCTTGTCGCACTTATTTTTCCCCTCATTTACGGGGGTGTAGCTCAGTTGGTTAGAGCGTCCGCCTGTCACGCGGAAGGTCGTGGGTTCGAGTCCCATCACTCCCGCCATCTTTTTGCTCGCAAAAAAATGTGCGCTATCTCGCTCATCCTGCTTGTCCGTCATAGCTCGTAAGAGCGGCGGCTGGAAGCATAGTCGAAGAACGTCTGTCTGTCGTTCACTAGGAAAATAATGAAACTAATAAGATTATTTTGGTTAATTCTGTTTATTTCTGAAGCACATCCCGTTTCACTTAGTAATGTTAAAAAAGATGCTATTATAGCTGCAACAGTAGTTAGTTTGGAAATACCCGTTGTCCTTGCATATCTCAATGCGTCCCAGATGCGCACGAGCTTTTTGACAGAAATTCAAGATTCACGTTATTGGATCGGTGGTCTAACAGTTGGGGCACTGTTGGGTGGTCTGATATATTATTTTGGTAAACGATATACACCACAAAGTAGATATGAATGGGCCTTAAGGGTAAAAGAAGAGTTAGAATTTGATGGATTGCTGCAGGCAGTAAAATTAAGTAGTGGTCACATGAAAGAAATGTTAGCTGCAAGATTTGATCGACTACCATTCATGAGCACTGTTAGTTTTTTTTATCAGCGGCATAATATTTTGCAAAAAGCGCATCAAGATATGTTTGATTTGATTCAAGAATTAGACGATGGTGATGCCCTTAAGCAGAAATGTAGTGTATTGTTGACTGAACTACAAGAAATGATAGAAATGGTAAAAGAGCACGCAGAGATTATCGCATGTAGTCCAGAGTGGTACAATGAATTCAGTCCAATAGAGGAGTCAGGGTACCCCATTTCTATACTCAAAATACCAACTGATAAAATTAATTCCACCAAATGGGTCGTCGAGTTAACTGGTGGTGAGCTTACAGTAGATATTTTTAATAAACCAAAACACATAGTTTTTGGCAAGAATTTTGGCCGCTTGCTTGCTCTGCAAAGGTCATGCATACAAAAGTAGCTAGTATATTACAGCATAATATAGAAGTAATCATGAAAATATTTTTAAAATTACTTATCCTGTATTTTGTATTTCCTTTAAAAGTCATAAAACCTATAAGTGAAATCATAAAGAAATAAACGAAGTTTTTAATAAAAAGACAAATTGAGATAGAGATAAATACTCTCTTGGTGCTGATGAAATTTTAATTTATTGACAATTATTTCTTTAATTTTTTATTGTGAGTGTGCCCATACAAATTAGGTGCGTTGGGGGAGGACTCATGAAAAATAAATTAACTCGTCTTGTGCCTCTTGTGTTTTGTTTAGCTACTACATTGCATGGAAATAAACTCAGGCCTGAAAATCAGATAGACGTTAATCCTTATCTTTCATTAAATATTGATCTGCTTTGTTTTCTTCCCAAAGAAAAAAGTATTGTTCTGACAAATTACATGACCAATTTGTTTACCACGGCAAATGTGACGCTGCAGCCAAATGTTAATCCTCATTTTAGATGGGACGTTGGGTATCGCATCGGTTTTGGGTACATGTTTGCAGATGATAAGTGGGATATGGCTTTAAATTTGCTGAATTTTAATACGCATTTACAACAATGTAGAAGCACGCAAGGGAATATTGGTTTAGGAATGTTTCCTATCTGGTCTTTAGCTGATGATATTATTCCTTTTGATTGGGTAGCTCAAGCAAAAATGTATTGGAAGCTCAATTTAAATCTTTTGGATCTGGATTTTGGGCGAGATTTTTCTTGGCATAATCGGTGGTTTTTACGCCCGATTATCGGGCTTCGTTCTGCATGGATTAATCAACATTTGGATGTTGATTATGGCGGAGGAATATTTGCCAATGGTCTTAATTTGTCTGACTTGGATAGCACCTTTGGCTATGATTCAATTTACATGAAAAATAATTTTTGGGGGATTGGTCCGCGGTTAGGAATAGAGCCTCAGGTCAATTTGGGGTGCGGATGGAGCCTTTATGCATCAGCATGCGGCACGTTAACGTATGGTCTTTTTAAAGTTTGCCAAGTTGAAACCTATTTAAAATCTTTACGCTATCTAAGAAATTGCAGCCCGCATGGGTTTCGCTGGATGATTGATGCAATGGGCGGAATTTCATGGAAGACCTTTTTGAGAGATCGTTATGCACTTACTTGTGCGCTTGGATGGGAATATCATATTTTCTTTGATCAAGTTGCACTTAAAGCAGATAACTTTTGTATGGTAAGCAGTAATCGAAACCTCTCTTTAAATGGTTTAGCATTTTCTGCTTGCTTAGATTTTTAGGGGGGAAATAATGAAGAAACTTTTTTTACAGTTGTTTATATTTTACATCATAGTTGTACCTATTTTTCTTCATGCGCTTCCGGCACAAGTAGTTATCATCCGTCATGGAGAAAAAGATCCGATAACCCGTGGCTTAACCCAAGAGGGGCAAGAACGGGCTGCGGCACTTGCTTATTACTTAACGCAAACGGATTACCTTCTTAATTTTGGGCTGCCGTTTGCACTTTTTGCTTCACGATCTATTCCGATATCAGATCGTCTTGTTCCGCGTACCATAGAGACCTTAATGCCGACAGCAAATTTTCTTCAATTGCCTATACATTCTCCCTTTAATGGGTATCAGGTTAATGAGATTGCGAATTTCATTTTCAATAATAATGCATATAATGGCAAAAATATTGTGATTTGCTGGAACCATAGTTCAATACATGATTTGCTTAATGCTTTTGGATATCAAGCACCATTTGCATGTTCTGTTATTAATAAAAAGTATCCAGATTGTCGATTTGATCTTGCGTTTGTGCTTGCTTTTCCCGCTCCAGAACCGGTGGGTGGTCAACTTCCTTATGCAACGGTTTTTTTGCAGCAGTTGATTTTTGGCGACCTTACGTGTCAAACTTCTTGCAATCCACCTAATCTTCCGCCGACACCATGTTTTTTTAATTCACCAAGTTCTCCTCTTGCTGAGCTGATTTGCACTACGACTTGCGCCAGTGTTGGTTTGGGTGACGATTAACATTATACGGAATTAGGAATTAATGGCGTTAGTCTTTAAATAAATATTGTAAGTATCGATCTGGGTTATCTAAAAAATCTTTAGTAATGGTATAGTGCTGAGTATCGGTATACTTAATGGTTGTTAAAGTATCTGAGTCGCATGAGTAGATAGTTGCGCCGGGGTATGCCAATAAAATAGGTGAATGGGTTGCAATAATAAATTGTGCGTGTGGATTTTTGCAAATCTCATGAATAATAATCATCAATGACAGTTGTCGCTGTGGCGACAGCGCCGCTTCAGGTTCGTCAAAGATAAAAAATCCGCCGTTGCCTAATCTATTTTTAAAAAATGCTAAAAAACTTTCGCCATGCGATTGTTCATGGAGCGATTTGCCGCCATAGGGCGCATAGGCCAATTCTGGCTCGCCGTTTTGAGCAAGCAGGTCGATATAATTTGCGACATTAAAAAAACTTTCTGCCCTAAAAAAATAGCCATTTCCATTGCGCGGTTTATAGTTCCACGAAAGAATTAACTGGTCCGCAAAAAGTTCTGTGCCGGTGTACGTTTTTTCTTGCGATGTTTTAAAATTAATATTTTTGCTGCCGCCTTCTGCGCCAAAGCCGGCTTTGGTTGCAATTGCTTCAAGAATAGTAGATTTTCCTGTGCCGTTTTCACCAACAAAGAATGTCACTTGTGTAGGGAACTTTATCTCGTGCAAATTCTTAATAATCGGCAAGCAGAATGGGTGATTGTTAAAATTGGTTGTATCAGAAAAATTGACCCGCACTGCGTCTAAAAGTGGGCCATCTATAGTGCACGTAAGATTTTTTGAAATTCGTTTCATACTTCTAGTATAACACAGATATTATTATATATTTGTTTATCTTCTTATTCTATAAAAGCTATCATGTAATGGTTGATATAGTGTGTTCCACTTAGACCCATACACCCGACCCTTCGATACACCCGTCTTCGCTCTTGCGAGCTACGTCGGGCACTCAGGGTGCACGGAGGGTGGGTAATAGATTGAATTTAACTATAGTTTGAAAGATGAGAGTAGGGGTGAACAATGAAAATAACTTTTTTGGGTGCTGTAGAAGAAGTAACCGGGTCAAAATATCTTATCGAGCACACGGATGTAAAAATTTTAGTTGATTGCGGCCTTTTTCAAGGGGGTAAAGCAATCACTCAACGTAACTGGGACCCATTTCCCCTAGACGCATCAAGCATTGAGGCTATCGTTTTAACTCATGCTCATCTTGATCACACCGGGTATATCCCCGTATTAATAAAAAATGGCTTTAAGGGCAAAATATATTGTTCAAAAGCAACATATGCCATGTCTGCTATCGTGCTAGAAGATAGCGCCTCGTTACAAGAAGAATATGCACGGCACAGCCTTGAACATGCCGATCCGGAACATCCGGCCATGCCGCCCCTGTATACCATAGATGAAGCGCAGAACGCATTAAAATTTTTTCATATCATTGATTACGATACCGTTGTGAATATCAAATCTTTACAGATTACGTTGATCAGGTGCGGCCATATTCTTGGTGCCTCGTTTGTTACGGTATTTGATGGTAACCAAAAATTAACTTTTTCAGGTGATCTTGGCCGCCCCCATCCGCTTATCATGAAATCACCTTCGCATCTAAAAGAAACTGATTATTTAGTTCTTGAATCAACGTATGGCAATAGGCTCCATGAAGATAGTGACCCTATACAAGCTTTAGGTGAAGCGATTAATCACGCTGTCAAAAAAGGTGGCGTTATTATAATACCTTCTTTTGCAATAGGGCGCACACAAACGATTCTTTACTGTTTGTACCAATTAAAACACAACCGCATTATTCCGGATATTCCTATCTTTTTAGATAGCCCGATGGGGATACATGTTACCGATTTATTTTGTAAGTTCATCGATGAGCATACATTACCAGCATCGGTATGTAAGGATGTTTTTGATATCGCAACTTATACCAGTACCCCAGAAGAATCAAAGCAGCTTGATCATCTTGAACACCCGGCAATTATTATTGCTGGCAGCGGCATGGCAGATGGCGGCCGTGTGATCTATCATTTACAACATTATATCTCTGATGAAAAGAATACGGTAATTTTTGTGGGCTTCCAAGCAAAAGGGACAAAAGGACGAATCTTGGTTGATGGGGCAAAAGAGATACGAATATACGGTAAGTTCTATACCGTTTCAGCCGATATCAAATCTATCAAAAACTTTTCGGCGCATGCAGATTATAATGAGATTTTAGAATGGTTAAGTTATTTTGAAAAGGCCCCTAAAAAGGTGTTTCTTACCCATGGCGAACTAGAGTCCGCTCAGGCATTAAAAGAGAAAATCGAACAGCGCTTTGGTTGGTCCGTAGTGGTTCCAAAGTATTTAGAATCCTATGATTTAGATTAGTTTATTTTTTTTAAGGAAGTCCTATGAAACACTATGTAGCATTATTAAAATCTGTCTTTATAAGTATTTATTTTTTCACAGCAATGTTACATGCTTATGGCCCGGGAAACACAACATCGTTTTCGCCTCAGTTAACGAATGGTATTGAAGGCTCGCAGTCTTCTGCGTATAATCAACAAAATAATGAATATCTTTTTTCATGGCTGAGTGGCACGAGTCAGATATACTATGTCATTTGTGATGATACTGGAGCGCAAGTAACAAGTCAGAGTAACTTTTCTGGATCAAGCTCAAGCTCACCAAGCGTTGCATATAATAGTGTAAACAACCACTATCTTATTACGTGGATAGCAAGTTCGCCCTCGTTTGGCATAGTAGATGATGCAGGTAATATTATTGTTGCGCCGACTTCAATCTTTATATCGCCAGGTCTACTTCTTAATGGTAATACTTTTTGCTGTTACAATAGTGTGAATAATCAATACTGTATCACCTGGACAGCCCAAGATACTGTTTCTTCGATAAGCTCAACCTATTTTGCAATCGTAAATGCAGATGGAACTATCGCACAAGGTGAAACAGCCATTCCTGCGGTAAGTGGGCAGGTAACTTCAGATTTTACTGATTCATTTGTTACGTATAACTCACAAGATAATCAGTATTTGTTCACCTGGGTGAGTCTGCAGGTGGCACCTGGCATAGGTAATACGGCTTTTGCTATTTATGATGCAGATGGCGCTCAGGCTATTGCGGCAACAGTTATCCCGCAAACCGATTCTTTTGTTACGTCATCTTATCCAATATTTACCTGTTATAATAGCATCAATAATCAATATTTTTTCACGTGGTGTGCTTACAATGGCTCAATCACTGCGGTTTTTGCGATTTATAGTAAATCTGGAGTTGAACTTGTACCACCGACTGAGATAGCAAGCTTTTCCTCATTTGTAATTCCTATTTGCTCTTATAATGTAAGAAATAATCAATATTTCATCAGTTTGAATAACAATAATACGCAAGCAGTTTGTTGGATTTTTGATTCAAACGGAAATGTTATTTCCTCAGATATCCAACTTCCGCTTTTGCTAGGAAATGCGCCTGTCGGTTTTGTTTTTAATTCATTTAATCCACAAGACGACCAATATTTTATCACGTGGTATTCTTCTGGTGGCACTTGTGCATATTTTAATATTTTCACCGCATCACCGCTTCCGGCGGCGCCTACCAATCTGCAAGGAACCAATGGTACCAATAAATTTCTTACTTTCGTGGATTATATTACTCAGTTAACATGGGTTTCAAGTACTTCAACCAACATCGCTTCTTACAACGTTTATCGTAACGGAAGTTTGATAGCCACACTTCCGGCATATGCAACTTCTTACATAGCTCATAATAAACCGCCTACGCTCACAACCTATTCTGTTCAGGCTGTGAGTACTTCTGGTGATGCGAGCATTCCGGCAAGTATTACACTGTAATTAATTTTTGTTGCATGTATTGTTTTTATGTGTCAAAATGCCGTCCCAATCGATTAATACAGTGCTCGATCGACGAATCATGTCTATTATAGTATACTAGTAAAAAAAATAGAGCATTTTTCACATCGAAAGGGACAACCATGTTCACCATAGATACAACTCTTTCACAATCAGTTGGCCGCTTTATGCATAAAGTGTATGCATGGATGTTTGCCGGGCTGTTTGTTACTGCAGCAACTTCATATCTTATGCTGTCAAATCCTGCGTTATTAATGTATATTCTCACATCTACTTTTGCGTTTTATGCGTTATTTGCAGCGCAATTGGGCCTGGTGGTGTACTTAAGCGCATGTATTAATACCATGAGTTACCGTGCTGCGATCATTGCGTTTTTAGCATATTCCCTATTAGTTGGTATTACTGTATCGCCGATTTTCTTGGTGTATACCATGACCTCCATTACCTTAACATTTGCCACTGCGGCATGCATGTTTGGTGCCATGGCAATCTATGGTTACTATACCGATACCGATTTAACGCGATTTGGAAACCTTTTATTAATGGCGCTGTTTGGCATTATTATTGCCGGCTTTGCAAATTGGTATTTTGCAAGCAGCATGCTTGATTTTGCTATCTCAGTACTTGGCGTACTGTTATTTACGGCACTTACTGCGTATGATGTGCAAAAAATTAAGCTCCTTGCCCAAACTATCGATTATGATAGTTATGAAGAACAGGTTGCCATGAGTAATAAGATTGCCATTATCGGCGCATTGCAATTGTATTTAGATTTTCTTAATCTATTTCTCCATTTGCTTAAGCTTATGGGCAAAAAACGTAAATAGTATAATTTTTTTATTGTGAAAGATTTTTTATGAAACAGTTAAAATTATTAGTAATGCTTGCATTATGCAGTTCACCTATCGTGGCTTTAAAGAAAAATGAGTCTGTTTCTCCTGAGCAGATGATAATGCTTATGGATAAAGCGCTTGCAGAAAAAAAATTCAAGCTTGCGGCACAATGGAGAGCCCGTTTTACTATTGTAGTTGGCCTAGCTGCAGTATGTAGCAATGACCCATCTGATGCAGCAGCTATGGATATGTTGACTATTCGTGAGTGGAGTGGGATGCTTCAGGAAATGGCACAAAATGTGTCCCCGCAAGAATATAGAGATATCTTTGTAGAACAGCTTGCTGAAGTTGAGCAAGAATTTCTTGACAATAAATTGACAGACCCTAAATGGATTGCCGCCTATGGCATGAGCGCATTTTTGGGCGAATCCGCGAGCGGTAAACATTTTGTTTCAGCAATAGAATGTTATAACAAGCGTAAAGAGTTTATAGAAGAATTTAAAAAAGCAGTGAAAAATCAACCGGCTGAAAATAAAAATTAATACATCTTTGTATGTATTTATCTGAGTAACGTATAAAGGGCCTAGAGAATATCTAGGCCCTCTTTTTTAATGGTGGGTCTTTACATTTATGAATACATTAAGGCGAACAATCACGTTTGCAAAAAAAACTTTTTGAGTTAATCTTTAATTTGTTTTTATAAACAGTAACATATAAAGGCTTTTTTCGCATGATATTCAGTAAAAAGAAAAGTATATTCTTGGTAGTACCATTATGATGCAAAAATGTTTTGATATCACCGTGATAGGTGCCGGTATGTTTGGTTCTGCTGCTGCCAAATACCTCAGCATGGCCCATGAAAATGTTGCATTAATCGGTCCTGATGAACCAATGAGTCAACTCATCGCATCCAGCCAAGAATCCTTTGGCGCGTATTATGATCAAGCAAGAATAACCAGACGCGTAGGTTGGGATGAAATATGGGCTGCAACAGATTCAAGGTCTCTCAACAGATTTGCCAGCATCGAACAAGAATCAGGAATTCCTTTCTTTTATGAGTGCGGCTCTCTTATATTGTTAGCCAAAACAATTGCTAGCCGTACTGATTCGATGGTAGCGCAATGCACAGCTACAGATATCACCGTCGAAAGAATGACGTCTGAATCCATTAAAAATCATTGGCCCTATCTTAACATTCCACAATTATCCGGAGGGGTAGATGGTTTGTTTGAAGGGCAGATGGCCGGCTATCTAAATCCTCGAAAATTAGTATCTGCACAATTAACCCTTTTTGAGCGTAGGGGTGGAACTCTTATAAGAGGCTCAGTTACAGGGGTTGAAAAAGATACATCATCTTCGTTATGGCAGATATATACAACACAGAATGGCCAGTCAAGGAAAATATATACAAAAAAAGTATTGATTGCAGCTGGTGCGTTCATAAACCATAATAATATTTTACCTTACGGGTATAAACTTAAACTGAATGCGTTCTCCGAACCAAACCTTCTTTTTGAAATTGCAGACAAAGATCTCGAGAACCTACAAAAAATGCCTACTATTATCTCTGTCGATCCAGAGGATACCGGTAATAACAATATGTCTATATACTTACTCCCGCCAATAAAATATCCAGATGGCAAATGGTATATGCGAATTGGACCAGGGATGCAGCCTATCATAAAAGAACTTGATACCCTGCAAGAGATGAGAGAATGGTATATACAACAAAAAATTACTCTAGAACAACGTAATTTTTTACTGAAGATGCAACAAATATTTGTGCCCGATATTAAGTTCAAATCGATTCGCGAGGCGTCTTGTATCATTGAAAAAACACCATCTCATTATCCCTACATTGGGCAGGTAAATGAGGATGAAAGTTTGAATATAGTTGCAGGTGGAAATGGTCATGGTGCACGCGGGTCAGATGAAATAGGGCGATTAGCTGCAAATATTGTGCTTGGTAACCAGTGGGATTTTCCCGTGAATCAGAGCGCTTTTACACCTATTTTGGAATGTCACAATCAAGAAAATAAAACTAAAATGCGATTCAAACCACCTTTTGGGCTTTGCTAAAAAATACAGGAATCAAGTTGGCAAAAAAAATATCCACTCCACAAAAAGTTACATTAGCTGATTTAAAAATATTTAAACATCACCTAGAAATTATGCATCAGGTTGATGATTCTATGTTTCAAACTAAGGTATTTTATAATGATGTTGATTTATTCACATTAAGCGAGCGTTTTGACAAAAACATGCTTGATAAAATCTATGCTCATATCGCAGTTGCTGAAACATTTAAATATTGTTCGTTATTTCCTGTCGCGATTGATTTCAGCATTATTTCTGAACATATCACCCGTGAAACCTTAGAATTTTTCTTATATGTATTTCAGAATGCATATGCCCAATGCAGATATGAAAATGGTATCGGAAATGAATATAGGCCAATTTTTATCTGTGAAAATAAACCGCATGCGGTTGCACCTGCTTTTTATGCACCAGATGAAACAATTTTAGTGGGTAATGGTGGAGGCAAGGATAGCTTTCTTGCTATGAAATTATTAGAAAAGGCTAATATCAGTTACTCAACGTTTCAATGGACAAGATCTGAATATGGTCGGTCGCAGTATCAACATGAACTTTGTTCTAAGTTGCTACAACATGCTCCCCCCGTAAAAAGCCATAAGGTATCTGTGTATGATGATTTTACTGAGAGCCCATTTATTAAACTCTATTACCCACATTTAAAAGGCGCGTTTACCTTAGGTATTCCTGAATGCATCTTTGAAGCATTACCTATCATGCTATTTAATAATTATCCTAGTTTATGTTTTGCAAATGAAAAAAGCTCTGATACCGGAAATTTATATTGGGATGAGATCCAGGGTGAAGTAAATCATCAATGGGTAAAAAGTTTAGAAGCAGAATTATTTTTCCAAAAATATATTAGCTCATATTTGGTACAGGATTTTAGTTTTTTTAGCATCTTAAAGCCGATATATGATTACAGAATTTTTAAGAATATTGCCCATTACCCAGCATTTATTAAAAATTCTCATTCATGTAATGTAGATAAACCCTGGTGTAAAAAATGTGCAAAATGTGCATATGTTTGGCTTGGCTATCTTGCACACTTTGATAAACAGTTAGTGGATCAAATTTTTGGAATAAATCCTTTTGATGATGAGGATCTTATTATTCATTATAAAAATATGACAGGCATAGATGGTCACCGTTCTTTTGAATGCATAGGCAATATAGATGAATGTCAGTTATTCATGAAAAAATGTATTGAAAAGGGCCTTCAAGGAAAGATGCTTGATATTTTTAAGAAAGAGATATTGGAAAAAGATAAAAATTGGATCTTAACTGAAGAAAAATTTGATCAGATCTACACGGAAAATAATATCCCCGGTACCGTATTTGAAAAAATTAAACTTTTTATTTAAACGGGATGTTTCCAAATGTTAACTCTTGCTTGAAATATTGTATTTGTTACTCTTTATAAAAGCTTCATGTGAAAATAAAAACGATAACATGAGCACATGTATCACATCAACTTGAGAGGTTCTCTATGACTTTTTTGAAGAATAAAAGTATGTTTTTAGCGCTTGCGCTTATCATAACTTTTTCTCATACCATTTTCTGTCGCGTTGATAATAATATTGCGGGCCAGCCACAAGAATTAATTATTGTCGGCGGGGGAATAGTTGGCGGAATCGAGGCCTATAATGCCCATCTTGATGCAAAGAAAAACAACCAACCGCTGCATATAACCGTATATGAAAAGAATGATTCAATTTCACAAACAACCGTGAGCAATCTTGTTCCAAGTTTAACTTGTGATGAAATCTTATCAGTTGTTCCTCGTGGGCAGGAACTGGTAAAAAAATTAGAAGTTCCCTTTAATAAACCGGGCGGAATCCGTGTTGATGATGTAGCGGGAATCCATGGAACCGATACAACTGAACAGTTTAAGCAAGAAGTACAAAACTACAGCCTTGATGAAGAAGGGCATGCACAACGCACACAAGATCTTTTAGCTCTTGGTAAAATGAGCATGGACATGTGGCAAGATATCTACAACAATGCCGATGCTGAGTTTAAAGGCATATTAGATTCATCAAACTTTAATGCATGCCGTGAACCATTACAAAGTGGAAGCAAAGTATTGCGTGACGGTTACCGAATCGATTTAATTTACAATGTACCAAATGCACAACAACGTGCTGAGGGCATGATCAGTGATTACAATGCATTAGGATATAAACATTGCACGATTTTAACACCTGCAGAAGTAATTGCAATCGATCCATTTCTTAAAGATTTCTGTGAAAAACATTCTGTAGATAATGTATGGAACAATGACACAGTTGCTCTCTGGCGCCCAGGTGGCTGCATAGATGCGCAGGTATTCCTTCCAAAACTTTATGAATATCTTAAAAAAGTTATGGGTGACCGCTTTCAGATTAATTATGGCAAAAAAGTAACTGCAATCGGTTTTGCAAAAGATGCTGCTGGAAAAACAGTAATTGCCGGTCTGAAATTTGAAGATGGTCAAATTCTTACAAAAGATGCTGCTCTGTGTCAATTTGTGTTCTGTCCTGGTGAAGCAGTGGGAACACTTAAAAAACTCGGTCTTTGCGAACCGGCATATGCAGGTTTTGCAGGTGTATCGTTGATGCTTGATATCGAAATTCCACAAGACAAATTAAAAGAGTATGCAAAATTCAACCATTGTATGGAAGTTCACCAAGAGGGTGTTGTTCTTGCATGGCAAGCACGCTTTAGAAATAACAAAATCTTTATCGGTGTTGCGGGAACAAAATCGTTCTATAGCGATCAGCAGCCAACTAAAGATCAGGAGTTTGCAAGAAACAGAAACCTCTTACAACTCAATATGGTTAACGATGTTCTTCCAGAATTTATTTCGTTAGCGTTGAAATATGACACTAAAGGCAAAACGTTAACAGAAAAAGATTTAAACTACTTAGAAGAACAGAAAATCGCAAAACGCTGGGCCGGTGTCCGTGCAGTTGTATATGACGGGTTCCCAACAGTTGGGTTTGTCTATAAAGACGATTCAAAAGTAGAAAACGCACGTTGCACAACTCACTTGGGTTCAGGCGGCGGTTCATTCTCGCCTGCAACGGTTGTTATGAGTCGTAATGCAATGAACAAAGAGCAGGATGCATTTACCAAACGCATCTTAAAATATGGCAACTCTGCCCGTACATCAAGATCTGTATAAGTAATTTTGTTATAAAAAGACAGAAAAAAGCCTCTAGTTAATTCTAGAGGCTTTTTTAATTTAAAAATTATTTAATTTAACATGTTTCACACCCATGTAGCATATGACGAGCTATGCTTTCGGGCTTACATCACCACCGTGTCATTCCGGGCTTGAACCGGAATCCATCTATTAAAATATAATCTATTAAATAGTTGGTACGTGTAGCCCGAAAAATACCGGTGCTTGTAGCGAGAAAAAACTGTTGTTTTTCAAAGTTACTTCAATATCCAAATACTCTGGAGTGATAAAAGATTGTGTTTTGCCTTCGGCATCTTTTGGTGAATCAACTTCTGCAAAGAGTATTTTTTCTATTTTTTCATGTGGCTGAATAACTATAGAAGTGTCACCAATGCTAAATTTTTTGATAATGGGCTCAAGTGCCTGAAGTTTAGCTAGCTTGATAATTTTTACTCTCACGCTGGAAAATGGCGTGGGGCAATTTTTTTAGATTCACGAATAATGTTATCTAAGATGTCTTTTAGCCGTTCTGCAAATTCTGCAGTGCACGGTTCCCACAAATCTTGGTTTATATCTTCTTTAGCCGTAAGGGTTAAGTTTGCCGTTGTTATAAGCGCTTGGCATTGTCCATTGCATTTACGTAATATCGCTTTAATATGCATTTTTTTGGGGTGGTTAAAGCGCGTCGTTATGTCTTGATGTTTATTAAAGACATAAACATCGACACCGGCATTAAAAAGGTCCTTGATTTTGTTTGGGTTTTTTTGCCAGCTTTCGCCATCAAGAAGAACGGTTACTGGTTTGCCAGATTGTTTTGCTTGAATAATCGATTGCACAAATTCTGGGTCATCGAGCTTATATGCGGTGATGTAAAGATAATCATCAGGTTGTGCGCAGGCCCCATATCCTTCAATAAGTTCTTTTTTTGCCGCACGCGCTTGTGGGTATGTGGTGTGCATGATAGTTCTTTTGGTGAGATCAAAAGGAGTTTTTACCACACGGTCATAAAAATCTCTCCCAAGGCGTTGTTGATCGCCAAAACTTTCTTTAAATGATTCTGTATCTGTACAGCGCATCATAATTTCATGATTTTCTGGCGAGGCTTGAGTCATATTCAGTGAACCAATATAGACAACTTTATCTTCACTTTGATCGTTTGTGCCACGGATGTTCTTTTTGATGACTACACGCTTAGTATGTAACTTCCGATTAGTAATTTCTGGAATTGGTTTATATTCTGTTATAGAGATATTATTTTTATCTCTTAAACGTTTGTATGCGCTTTTGCGATTAGGTGATTCCTCTTTACTAGGGTCATTAACAAAGACTTTAACGGTCACGTTTCGTTCTGCAGCGCTTATAAGTGCATCGATAATTTTTTGGTTTGAAAGTGAAGGGCTCTCGATGCCGATATAACCATTTGGTTGCACGGCGTTGATATCGGTTACTATTTCGTCGATTATGTCATCATGCGGTGTTGCTAATAATCTACATGTTGGCTCGAGCTTGATTCTTTTTGATGACGATGATGCCTCTGCTGCATATGCTTGAGCAACGATGAAACTTGAAGACAGTATGAATACAATTTTTTTTATACTTAAGTAATGCATGTAATTATCCTTTATATCCCCAACCCATTCGACTTCGCTATGCTTCGCTCAGGGTGAGCGGCGGATATGTTCACAGCATAAAATATAGATTCTTCGATGTGCAATACATCTTTTCTCTAGAAACTATTATTGACCTTTAACAAAGCTTATTATTACTATAAAAAAAGTTAAAAAGGGAGCGCAATGGTAAATTTAAAAAAAGTTATAGTAGTTTTTATTTTTTCATGCATAAGTATCGATGTTAAGTTAGCAGCTTTGGCGTCGCCAACATCACCTGAGTATATTCCGGAAGTGGCAAGGACCGGGCGATTGCCTTTCGATCAAATTGATGCTTTATATTTTTATGACACGCGCTATGCAGACTATTTTAAAGGGCTTAAATATATTGTCGGTTTAGGCGTTGAGCCTCAAAGAGAGATAGGTTTTGAATTGATTATGAAAGCTGCCAAGAAGGGGCTTCTCGTAGCGCAGCGTGCTCTTGCTACATATTATTTTGATGGTATTGGAACGCAAAAAAATAAAAGAGAAGCATTTAATTGGTATAAAAAAATCTCTGACCAGGACGCTTTTGCTCTAGCGCAGTTATATCGTTTGCCATTTTTTGAGAATGAACACGTTTATTTAGAGGTTCCTGAATGGAAGGAATATATAGAAAGTCAGCCTATTAAAGAAAAATTAATGAAGCTGGCACGCGAAAAAAACCCTGATGCTGAATTTGCTCTTGCAGAGCTTTATTTATATGGTGATATTTTTCCTAAAGATGAAAAAATGGGGATAAAGCTTCTCAAATCTGCCGCAGAAAATCATATTTATGCTGCCGGACAACTTGGTAAGTATTATCACTTTGGGATATTAGTTCCGCAGAATGATCAATTGGCATTTAAGAATTTTGAAAAAGCTCAAGCCGTTTCTGAAGAAGCGCGCTATCACCTTGCAATGATGCATTTAAAGCCTGGCAAGCCATTTTCTGATCCTAAAAAAGCTATAGCATCTTTAAAGGAACTGGCTAAAACAAATTACCCGGACGCCAACTTTAGGTTAGGCGAATTAGCCTATTTGGGTATTGATGATAATGGCGAATCTACTGAACCAGATTATGAAAAAGCTTTCTCATTTCTTGATAAAGCGCGTCAGTTGGGCAATAAAATAGCGCCATATTATCTTGCACAGATGTACGCCCAGGGACTTGGTTGTACAAAAAATAAGGATGAAGCACGTGCACTCTATCGACAAATAATGGACTCTCCTGATGATGAGCTCAGACAAGTAAAAGCAATTATGTATCACTATGGTGTTTTTGTTGATAAAGACCTTGAAAAGGCAAAAAGTTTGTATCAGCAGGTTCCCAGTGAAATTTCAGAGAAAGCCTTACAAGAAATATATGATGAGCAGTATCCAGCGCAGGTAACAACAACTAAATCAAAGGGAAAAGGTAAGACAAAAGCAGCTTTAGAGCCAGCACAAAAACCTTCTGTGTCAGAAACACAAGCGAGCTCTTCGACCAAAGTTTTTAGCGAAGTTTCTAGTGAAGTTTCTAAAGATATCGATATCGCTGGCCATGTTCTTAAAGATAGTCTTAATAGGGTATTGTCTTATGATGACAAAAGTATAATTACCGATATCGATTCAGATAAAGGGATCATTACTATTAATGACCCATCTGAGGAATCTATTATTACGGTAAATGTGCCCTTAAAAACAATCACTGGCCGTGATTTGGAAAAACTTATAGCATTTACCTATGACGACCATGAAAGTTCTAAAGGACGCCTAACGGTAAAAAAATGGTTTACCACACCGATGCAAGAGCTTGTTAAAAAGTATCCACAAGAAACAGAAACAATAGATCGACACCGATTCGCGCAGCGTCTGGATGAAATCATGCAACTGTATGGTGAAAAAACATATATTCCACAGGGTGACCGTGTACTTAAAAATTTAAGATTACCCGGCACCATAACCAAAAAAGATGGTCAGCAACTTACCGGCTTTTTTGAATTTGGTTTTTATAAAGATCCTAAAAAGGGCAATGTTTTAAACCATCGATTCTTTAGTCCGTATACCAAAGCAACAAAAGAGTATCCAAAGATTTAATTTTTAAAGGGTTTACATGTTTCATTTTGTCTTTATAGCAAGCATTCTATGCGCGGTTAATGTGCAGGCGGATTGCACGCAAGTATTTGCTCATAAGAAAAACCCTGATCTTTATTGGCAGGCGCTTTTGGAAGTTGCCCACGGCAACAAAGAGGCTGCTTTAAAAACGGTTGCAGGAATTAATAATAGCCAGGCAATAACACGTGCGCTGCCATGGAAAGATCCCCAATCTGATATTGATGCGTTTTTTGATAAACTCTTTTTAGATTCTGTATCATGTGATCCACAGATGTTGAGTCAGATCCGTTTATTTGAATCGATCGGTATATATGACCATAACATTCAACTTACAAATGTTTCGCCCAAAGCGTATCTGCAAAATCTTTGCAAGGCACAAGAAAATTTAGCATGTTTAAATCGCTATAATTATGAGAGTTTATCTCGGGACCAAAAAATAGCGTATAAAATATTTTCTTGGATGTTGCATCAGGCAGTGGCAGGTGAGAAATTCCTGTTTCATGCCTATAAAATTAATCAATTGGATGGTGTCCTTATTGATCTTGTCGATCTTTTTATACGCTATCATAAGCTCGAAACTGCGCAAGATGCCGAGCGCTATATTACACGGCTCAGTAAAATTCCTCAGCATTTTCAACAAGCGATAGAATTTCTTGAAGTGCAAAAAGATAAAGGCCTTCTGCCGCCACGGTTCACGATTGAAAAAGTAATTTTGAGCATAAAAAAAATAGTAGCAGAGTGCACAGATAAAAATATCTTTTATACCTATTTAAAAGAACAATTAGATACAATCAATGTAAAAAATCGCAGGACGATACTTAAAAAAGCAAGACGGGTAATTGAGCATGATGTTTGTCCCGCTTACCAGATGTTGCAAAGATATTTTACGCATCTCCTTGATCGCGTGCATACAAATAATGGCGTTTGGGCCTTGCCGGATGGTGACGAGTATTATCGATATATGCTTAAGTGCCACACAACAACCACATTATCAGCAGATGCGATTCATGCTATTGGGTTACAGCACGTGGCACAGATTCACCAAGAAATACGTAAGCTTTTGGCCAGCGAAAAACTTGATGATAAAAATAAGAGCGTTGGCGCTTTAATGCGCGAATTTTCAGAGAATCCACGATTTTATTATCCAAATACCGATGCAGGGCGTGAAGAATGTCTTGTTGATTTTCGCGTAATTTTTGAACGGAGCAAAAAAGATTTGGGATATCTGTTTGGCCTTAAACCACAGGCCGGTTTAGTAATTCAACGGTTTCCCGTTCAGGAAGAGGACGGCGCTCCTAGTGCCAATAATTTAATGCCAAGTATTGATGGGTCGCGACCCGGTGTTGTTCTTTTAAATTTACGTAATATGGCTGAAGTACCAAAATTTGACATGGAGACATTAATTATTCATGAGGGTGATCCGGGTCATCATTTTCAAAGTGCGTTACAGTGCCAAATTGATATACCCATTTTGCTTAAAATTGCACTTTTTAATGGTTATTGCGAAGGGTGGGCACTCTATGCAGAAAAGCTTGCCTATGAGTATGATTTCTATTCTTCATTATCCTCAAAATTGGGCCATTTGCAGAATGATCTTCTGCGTGCGGCACGGTTAGTTGTTGACACAGGAATTCATCATAAGCGTTGGACACGTGAACAGGCAATTGTATATATGGAAAATGTTACCGGCATTCACCATGATAGTGTAGTTACAGAAGTGGAACGTTATTTTGTGCTTCCGGGCCAGGCATGCTCGTATAAAATAGGTCAATTAAAAATTCTTGAACTGCGAAAACGTGCACAGCAAAAACTGGGTGATACATTTGATATTCGCGAGTTCCATGACGTAGTTCTAAAAATTGCTGCTGCTCCACTTACAATTCTTGAAGAGGTAGTTGATCGGTATATTAATGAACGAATAAAAAAAGGTTGTAGTGTATGAAGAAAAAATTGTTACCCTTAGCTAAAGTCTATCAATTACTTGAACCGGGGCCGGTTGTGATGGTTTCTACATTATATAAAGGCAAGCCAAATATTATGACCATGTCATGGCACATGATGGTAGATTTTGAGCCGCCGATTGTAGCAATTGTCATGGGCAGTGGTGATTACTCATTTTCTATTTTAAAAGAAACCAAAGAGTGTGTGATTAATATCCCCACTGTTGAACTTGTTGAAAAGGCTGTGGGTGTTGGTAATTGCACTGGGGCAAAGGTTGATAAGTTTAAGAAATTTCAGCTTACGCAAGAGCCTGCAACACTGGTTAATGTCCCTATGATCGCTGAGTGCTATGCAAATTTTGAATGTAAAGTTGTTGATATGAAGATGGCAGAAAAATATAATATCTTTATTCTAGAAGTGGTTAAAGCGTGGGTCACAACATCGAAAAAAAGACAACGCACGGTTCACCATTGTGGCAACGGTGTCTTTGTTGTTGACGGCAAGGTGATCGAATTACCGTCAAAAAAGAAATAAGAGGAGCATCATGAAAAAAATAGTAACGTTGAGTATCGCATTACTCTATATATTTCCAAGTTTATGTAGGGTAGAATCAGCTAGAAAGTTGGAACAGATGGTAAGAATTCTTGCACTTAATACATCAAATGCGCCCAAAGCTATCGGGCCCTACAGCCAAGCAATAAAAGTAAAAAATGCACAAGAAACAGTATATATTTCTGGTCAGTTACCTATTAACCCAGAAACTGGTGATATGGAAAGCGACCCAGTAAAAGCAACAGAACAGTGCATGAAAAACTTACGTGCGATTTTAAAAGAAGCAGAGATGGATTTTAGTAATGTAGTTGAAACTACTATATTGCTAAAAAATATTGAAGATTTTCCGGTGGTTAATACCGCCTATGCATCGTTCTTACAAGAGCCGTACCCTGCACGTGCAACATTTCAAGCAGGCGCGTTACCAAAAGGCGCAGTTGTTGAAATCAAAATGACGGCGGTTAAGTAAGTTTTTTCTTGATTTGATACTTTTTTTATAGAAAAATCACAAGAGCAAAGTATGAAGAGATTTATACGAGTAACATCTGTTTTTGCACTAGTGCCATTATTTGCTATGCAGAAAGACAATGAAGCGTCATCTGACCTTAAAAATATTCCCTGGTCATTACATTCTGTTGCTGGGAATGAAAAAGGTTCTTCGTGTCTTAGAACTTTTAAAGTTCAGCAGGGTGAACAAGATATAGAATGGGAACATCTAACTTTTGGGATCAAAGTTAATGAACGTTGTTTTGGATTTTATGAAACACCATTGCAAGCAGCTGTTAAGCAAGCGGACGTACATTCTGTTAAAAAATTATGTGCTGCAGGTGCTGATAGGCATGTTAAAATTAAATGCTCTGAATTTAAGACAGTAAACGAATTAGATGCAGCAGCAAAAGAAGCACATTGCGATTGGATTGAGTATTTTCCTACGCCTGATCAGGAAGAAAGATTTATTGTAAAAAAAGTGGGCAATTCTTTAACAGGCATTTCTGCTTTGGATCTTGCGGAAAAGCTTTTAATGCAGACAACATCTGGCTCTGAATTATTAGCCAGAAGAAAAGCAATTTATGATTTGTTAACGTTACAGCAGTAAAATATATTTTTTTACGGGTTATGTATTTTTTTAGCAAAATGTAAGTGCCCAGCTTTGACATGGTCATCTGCCATTTTTGCCGCTACTAATGAGAGGGTGATAAATGCTGCAGGGATTATGATATCTTCTGAACGAATTTTTTCTGGTTCTAAGTAGGCCTTCATTGTTGTTGAAAGCGCTGCACCGAATGCCACCCCCAAAAGGAAATGTTTACCACTGTTAATCCACGCAAGACGCTCTAGTTCAGGATCTTTTACTACGTATGCTTGTAGCTCAGCAGAACGTCTGAGATTTCGTATTTCATCTTGAATTTCGTAGCATGTGTCTTGACGGTTTTTTGCTCTGCTTGCAAAAAATGAGTCTGCAAAGATGAGTTGCATAAAGTCTCTATGGCTTATAGGGCAGCGATAGATAGCTTTTGTAGAGATTAATGCTGTTATGCCAGCAAATGTACCGGCAGAAATAAAACCCTCTCGACAGGTTACATAGTCAGAATCTTGAAGTTTTTGTAGCTGTAGTTCAAAATTGTTATTTTCTGCTGCAGAAAGCGTTGAAACGGTAACCGTAATGATAAATAAAAAATATTTCATGATAAATCTTTTTTGTAGGTAAAGTCTTGATTTTACTTTTCAGATAAAGTGATTTTAATCGATAATAGTTTATATTTCAATCTAAGATTTTACTATAGCAATTCTCACATGGTTCGATACACCCGTCTACGCCCAGGCTACGTCGGGCACTCACCACGCACGGGAATTATTGCAACTTGTTTGAGTTTTACTAACAGGCAGAAAAAAAGGGCAAGAAATATTTCTTGCCCTTTTTGTATATCCAATAAAAAAATATTCTTATCTATAGCGGCCCGCTAAGGCTTGTTGGCGTATCTCTTTTTCTTGTTTAATAAACTCATTTTTAATGCGCTTCATGCGATTACTTTCTAATTCCGAAGTATTATTAATCATATTGAGGTAAAAATCCGTAGCGCTGGTAAGAGGCTCTTCTGCTTTGCCCATGTATTTCTGGTAGATGGTTGCGCTTTCTTGTTTTTGTTGTGCAGATTTTTTGAGCTGGTCGATGAGATTTCTTGCCTCATTATAATCTACCTGACAGGGAACTGAAATTCCTTGATTCGTAAGTATTTTGCCGCTCAAGTAAGAAACAAGAAGCTGTAAGGCAAGTGTGTCTTTTATGGCCGGTGAGATTGTTACATCATCTAATTGTTTTTGAAGTTCTTGTTGAATAGTTATACCCTTTTTTAAAGCAGGGTTGTAAATTTCTTTTGCATCTTGCATATCATAATAATAGGAACCAACGGTTGCCAACCCCGCGCCGCCTGCTACTGCTCCTGCAAGAAAAGCTTTTCCTTGCGAACTTGGCGCAGTTTTTGCTGGGTGGTAAATATTTTGCTCATATTTAACATTTTGTCGTAAGGGCGCCGCTGTAGAAAATGCACGTTTTGGTGCAGGTCGTATAACACGCGGTGCGCTTGTTTGGCTCATGCGTTTTGCTCCGGTGCGTAAAGCACTTGCCGCTTCACCTGCCATGGCGTGTATAAGCTGGCCCATAAAGACGATCGCCCCTAAAAAAATATTTTTTGAAAAATTGCTCTTCATAATACCTATTCCCCCCTCTTGGTATATTTTCTATTACGATTTAATCGTAGCATAGTGTGTCATGCGAACGCAAATTTAAAGGAGCTTTATTCTAAAACGTGCTTTTAATTACTCAATCCTTCGATACATTTTGCTTGCGCAAAACACTCAGGATGCACGGTCTGGTCGTTAGCCGCTCGTGGTGAGCGTAGTCGAATCCATGCGGCCAATTTGATGTTTTTAAATCAAGCTTTGGTTTTACGATCTAGGGGTGCCTGGTAAACGAGATTTTGCGTTGTGCAATAAGTTACTTACTTCGAAATATAATTGCGCAGCTTTTAATTTTTCGGGTGAATTTTCAGCTTTTACCACCCAGGTATCTAGGATAGTGTTTGCAAAATATTCCAGGAGGTAAATATTATCTGGATGTTTACGTGCTATTTCTGCAATTTTTTCAAGTTGTGCGCTTGTTCTGTCTGCATAAGGATTTTCTGCAAGAATTCTTGCCCGTTCTGCTTGCGCGGTTTCAGCCGTTAACCGAGGTTGTACCGCTTTTGAAAAAGTGCGCTTGGTTGTGATGATTGTTGGCTGTCGTAATGTTTGCATGGTGGCGGGTCTTAATGCTGTTCGTGCTTGGGCTATGCGTATGGTGCCTGTTTGGCCAATACGAGTAAACATCGGCCGTACTGCGCGTGCAGTTTCGTTTATTATCATGCAATGCGTATGTTGCCCCACAAAGAGGGTTAAACCGACAAGTACTATTTTTAAAGCTTTATTATTCATAGCACACCCACTTTTACTTTTTAAAACGCTTTTATCTTACCCTTCGCCCAAAATAGCCTTTAAAGTAGTAGTTATCCAGATTAAGAAAGGTTTTTGCAGCATCTGCCATCAGCTTAAGAAATTCCCTATATTCTTTTGAACTTCTGCTAAATTTTGGATTTACACTCAGAGTAGCATCAAAAAAATCGCCTAAATTTCTTAATGCTAGAACTTTTTCTTCCATTTCCTGATCGGTATAACTTGGAAGAGCTTTTGTTTTAGCAAGCATTTGGGCTGCTTCTTGCAGGGTAAGATGTGCCGCTTGAGGATATTTTGCCGATACTTTTGGCAGATTAATAGCTCGGGATAGTGCTGCGATGCGATCTTCTAATGGCTCTTTATCGACTGGTTTATCTTTATATAAATCTATAATGTTGTTAATACTCTGATAGTTAGCAAGAGCTTTAGAAAGTTTCTCCCGTGCTTTCTCTAAGCCTTGAATATCATTTGGATTTTTTAGGGCCTCTGCTGCGATTTGTTCAGCCTCATGTGCAGGCATTAGTTGTGCTACACTTTCTGCAATAATTTGTTTAATTGCTGGCGAAGGTGTTGTTGAATAGTTTCGCACAGGAGCTGGGTATGCCATTCTGGCCATCGGTACAAGATTTTGTGTTGTTTTTGAATAATAGTTCAAGCTTTTTGTTGGAACTGTTGCTGCCGTCAAAAAGGCACGTCCAGTTGCTGCGCGCGCTTGGCCGCCAAAGCGTGTAACGACTGTACGGGCGGCACTTGCTGCTTCACTTGCCATGCTGTAAGAAAGCTGACCCATAAAGAGGGCTGAAGCTAAAAGTATAATTTTTAAAGATTTGTTTTTCATAATGTCTCCCCATTGAATAATTAATATTTCTAACTATGATTTAATTTTATCAAAAAAAGAGATAAAATTGCAAGTAACTGGTTATATTTTAACTATTTTAAACCTTTTTTACAGATTTTTTCTCATGAAAAAGGGCCGGTAAAACCGACACTTAATGTAAACATTGACAAATATGAATTGAATTTTATATTCTTAAAATATAGTATTATACTAGTACAAAAATACAAAAAAGAGGGGATATATAATGAAAATTGGTTTTTTAAAGACTGGGCTTTTGGCGCTTGTTGCAGTTACAGTTTCATTGCAAGCAGTTTATAATGACGTAACGGTTTTAAGTTTTATAAATGAATTGTCAATTCAAGCAGGAGGCAAGCAGCCTGAGATTGCCTATAGAGTATTAAATCCAGATAATAGCGTAATTCAAGATTGGAAGGTTTTTTCTGGGCAACAGGAAAATGTTAATATTGTTTTGAAAAGAAAAACTGGTAGATTTGAGAAATTAGAATTTAAAGGGGTTGGCTACGATAGTAAAGGTTGGTACCCTGTGAACTACAAAAAAGATACGCCAAGTTTTTATTATCAACCAGATGGATATAACAAATCGCTTCATATTAAACTTAAAGAGTTTGAAATAGAAGAAGCCAATGCGCTTGAGACTACGGTTAAAATTAATAAAGTACGTATTGTCTCGATACAAAATTCTTTTGGCGTAGACGCTATAGCAACATTTTCTGATGGGCAGGAATTTAATATACCCAAAAATTCAACAGTTACCATAAATATGGTTTCATCTATGCCCCTTTCGTACATAATATTATATGGTGATTATTGGCCCACGACGGGAATGAAACCTATACCTGATAGGATTGACCCATCTTTGGTAGATAAAGATGGTATAGTAAATTTCGCAATCATATGGGGTGGAAAAAATTCATCCGATCAGTTTAAAGTGATTGTACCAACAATGCAAGCACAAGCCGCTACTCCAACAAAATTTGGCTTAGGTAGTACTGGTACAAAAGCTCCTGCGCATGCAGGCAGAAACGCACCTATTGAAGAATTAGGAGTTGATTAATAAGCATCGACCATAAATAAAAATGTAAATAAAAGGGCCGCGTAAAACCGGCCCTTTGTTATTTTCTGTTCATGCTTCAAGTCTAGACCGGGGCGGGCAGGCAAGTTTAGACTTTACCCTCCTACGCGCAAGGCTACGGGGGGCAAGCAAGACTTTGACAAGATTTGCAGATACGTTATTCTTAAAAGAAACGTATTATAGGCAAAAATACTCGATTTACAGGTATAAAAATTATGAAAAAAAATCTCCACCCAGAAACAAGAAGAACTGTTTTCAAGGACTCAACAACAGGTAAAACCTTCATCTTAGATTCAGTAATGAAAACTGACAATACTATCGTTCATGACGATGGCAACGTTTATCCGCTTGTTATGTGTTCTTTAACGAGTGATTCGCACCCATTCTTTACCGGTTCACAAAAACACGTTGATACCGCTGGCCGTATTGAAAAATTCAATAAAAAATTCAAAATTTAATGGATTCGATTTCAGCAAGCTTAGCCGCTGTTTCGTGGGACAAGCTCGAAGAACGCTATAAAGTGCTTTCTGACGAGCTTTTAAGCCCGTCAATTGATCAAAAAAAGCGCTCTGCCCTTCAAAAAGAGTTTTCGCATCTTTCTGAGCTTTTAGAACTGTATAAAAAAATACAGGCCTTTAGCGTTGAACTTGATGCTGTGCGTAAGCAGAAAACTGAGTCTGTTGATGCTGAATACACGGCGTTATTGGAAGAAGAGGAAGTTTCTCTTGAGCGCCAGATGAATGAAACTGGCTTTGAGCTTGAAAAATTACTCTTCCCCCCAGATGATCTTGATAACAGATCGGTTTTTTTAGAGATCCGTGCAGGCACAGGCGGCCAAGAAGCGGCATTATTTGCTGGTGATCTTGCCCGTATGTATATGCTGTATGCCCCTAAAAAGAACTGGCGGACTTCTATTGCAAGTGAAAGCACCACTGATTTAGGCGGTTTTCGTGATATCGTGTTGCATATTGAGGGCAAAAACGTTTTTGGCCACTTAAAGCAAGAAGCTGGTGTTCATCGCGTTCAGCGTGTTCCTAGCACTGAAACCCAAGGGCGCATTCATACTTCAACTGCAACTATTGCCGTTTTTCCTGAAGCTGATGAAGTAGAATTTTCTGTTAACCCAAGTGACTTGCGTATCGATGTTTATCGTGCAAGTGGCGCTGGGGGGCAACATGTTAATACTACCGATTCTGCTGTTCGAATTACCCATATTCCAACTGGTGTAGTTGTTGCGTGCCAAGATGAGCGTTCGCAGCATAAAAATAAGGCTAAAGCTCTTAAAGAGTTACAGTCTCGCCTGTATAGTTCTCATAAAGAGAAGCAGGATGCTGAAATGGCAGCCCAGCGCAAAGAACAGGTTGGTACTGCTACACGTTCAGAAAAAGTACGTACCTATAACTACCCACAAAACCGTGTAACGGACCACCAGGTTGAAATTACCCTTAATAAACTTGATATTATTATGGAGGGTAACCTGGACGATGTTATCGAGCCCCTTATGAAAAAAGATCTTGAAGAGCGTAGAAAAAAGGCGCTGAGTTCAAATTTTTAATGTATTTGACCCTTCGACTTCGCTCAGGGTGAGCGGGTTTGGGCGCTGAGTTCAAATTTTTAAGAGTATTAAAAAGAGAGTTAGTATGAACAATATCTTTTCAGTGTATCCAGCACTTTCGTCTTTGGTTGGTGCAGTTCTTACCCTATCAGTCGCTTATATCTTTTCGCTTAAGCGAAAGAGTATATCTTTTAAAACAGTTTTTTTAACTATTGCTTTGGAGCTTTTATTACTTCTTTGTTTATTGAAAACTCCTGTTGGTGAACAGATACTTTATCAGCTGGTAGCTGTGACGAAAGTTATTAATACATCCGCCCATGAAGGAATAGCATTTGTCTTTGGTGCCCTTGGAACGCCAACAGCGCCGTGGGGCTTTGTTTTTGCAGTGCATGTGTTACCGGTGATTATCTTTTTTTCAGCACTTATTTCTGCATTATCCTATCTTGGTGCAGTAGATGTTATTATTCGTATATTCTCTTTTTTTATTCGGCCGTTACTGGGTACTTCAAATCCAGAAACTGCATCTGTAGTTGCTAAAAGTTTTTTAGGGCCAACAGAGGCGCAGCTTTTTATTCGTGAATATTTGCCAACCATGAGTGAGTCAGAGCTCTTTGCGGTTATGGTAAGTGGCTTGAGTATGATAAGTGCTTCGTTATTTGCCATTTATATCGAAATGGGCGCTCCGGGTAACCACCTTATAGCTGCTAATCTTATAGGGGTTCCTGGCTCAATTCTCTTTGCAAAAATTATTATGCCTACTGTACATACAAAGCAAGATGCAAAGACCGTTGATGTAGAACCAATTATTGTGCGCAGGCCCCAGAACCTTATAGAAGCTATTATTCAGGGTAGTTTAGATGGGTTACAGCTGGTATTGGCAATAGGGGCGCTCTTAATATCATTTTTGGCGCTTATTGCATTATTAAATGGCATATTTGTTTATACTGGTTCATTTTTTGGTATTACTGGGTTTAATTTTCAGGATTTAATTGGCTATCTTTTTGCCCCATGCGGCTTTTTAATGGGCCTACCCACGTATGAAGCTTTTCAGGTTTCTGAGCTTATTGGTATAAAATTCTTGGCAAATGAAATGGTCGCTTTTGGTGAACTGGCAGGTAAGCATCTTTCCGAGCGGGGTTTAATCATGGCTACGTACGCCTTATGCGGCTTTGCTAATATAGCGTGTGTTGGTATTGTTGTTGGTGGCTTGAGCACATTGGTGCCAAACCGTCGTTCGGGCCTGAGCGCACTGGGGTGGTATGCACTTCTTGCTGCAACATTATCTAATCTCTTTTCTGCCTATCTTGTGGGTATATTCTTCTAGCATTGTTATTTATCCGCCCTGGCTATTGATCTCTTTTATTCTTAGAGTATTATTGACTATTTGACAATAATTAAATTACACTGAAAGAAAGTAGATAGAATATAGTAGATTTAAGGGAGAATTTCATGAAGATCGGTCTATTTCAATATATGGTGATCTTGTTAATGCCTTGTAGTGTATTAATTTTTGCAATGGATGACGCTGCTGCAATTAAACAGCTTGGATTATTGTATGATAAAGGTAATGCGAGTCTTCAAATAGCTGATATTAATAATGCATTAACTAATTTTAAGCTTGTCATGGATACTAAAATTTCAAACCCTAGGTTTGAAGAATTTTCATTAAAAATACGTGCTGCTGAAAAAATTGTAGAAATTTATCAAAGACTTAATGACCTACAGCATGTTCAAAAATATATTGCCTACGTTACAAAAAATTATGAAGATGCCTTTAATAGTTTAGATCGAAAAGGCGATTATGAGCACGCGCTCATGTTAGCTCATATATTGTATGATTTATATAATAATGGAAAATATACGTCAATTAGTGGCCAACAATACGAGCTCCCATTAGCCAGAGGTGATATAAATAAATATGTTCAGACACAAAATATTAACTTTTATTCAAAATATATTAATGAAGCTCTGCTTATGCCTTATAAAAAGGGTGTAGGAATTTTAGCGGATTCAGCACTTAAGAAGAATGGCGAAAAAAAAGGTCTTGAAAAACAGGCATTTGATTTATTTGTAGAGGCTGAAAAAAATAATCCTGCGCTGTTTAAGCTTCAGCACCAATTGGCTTTAATGTATAAAGATGGCATTGGAACAGAAAAAAATTTAATTACTGCACAAGTATATGCTATAAAAGCTCTTTCATCTGCGCAAAATACAGATGAGAAAAACTCAGCTCAGGAATTAAGTGATCTTATTAAAGTTGATCAAACGATTAATCAAAGCAAGAAAATCGAAGCAAAAGATTATGCAGATCGTGGCTTTGAGAAATTAAGACAATTTCAAAATCCACCACAGGGCTCTTCTGTTGAAGGCTTTGATCAAGAGGCATTGATATTATTAGGAAAAGCTAGTCTTCTTGATCCAAATAACTTAGATGTTGAATTTAAATTAGCGGAAATGTACTTAAAGGGTATCGGGACAAAGCCAAATGGCATTCCAGATCCAGTTTCTGCACACCAACATGCAAAGCAAGCATTAAAGATTGCAACGGCTCAAGGTGTTGATGAGTTTATTAAACGTGCTGAAGAATTAATCTCTTACATTATTAAAGCGCGTAAAAGTTTGCTGGAGCAAAAGATTATAGAGAAAAGTAAAGAACCAGCGGTGAAGGATGTTGAAGAGCCAGAGGAAACTATAAGCAAAAGAAAATCAATTACATTTGTAACTTCCTTTGATGATTCGCGTACAAGGTCAGCCTCATCAAGTAGCTCTTCTTCAGGCGATGATAAACGTAAATCGGTTTTTGATATATTTAAAAAAGATAAAGATACTGATAAATAGAATA
The DNA here is from genome assembly GCA_963704655.1 of uncultured Candidatus Babeliaceae bacterium. Classification (GTDB taxonomy): domain Bacteria; phylum Babelota; class Babeliae; order Babelales; family Babelaceae; genus BOG-1370. The sequence continues at coordinate 195,578 of OY969927.1, forward strand.
GGATATCTCTATGGCAATTAATTTAAAAGCAGAAAAAACGTGTTCAACATTAGTTGATTGTTTGTGCGATATCATGCTGCAACTAAAGGTGTTGAAACAAGATGATATAGCCGCGTTAAAAAAAGATTTTCATGATAATTCTATACCCGTCTTTGAGGATTTTCTTCTAGAAGAAGGGCTTGTAGAAAAAGAGGATTTATTAAAAGCTTTAGGCATTTTTTATAAAACTCAGGCTATAGATGCCGAAGGTTTCTTTTTTGATCATCATCTGGTAAAAATGTTTCCTAAAGATGAGATGGTTCGTAATATGTTTATCCCTTACGAACGCGATGGAGATAACGGTGATGTTCTTTTTGTCTTAGCAGCAAATCCGCATAACCCAGATTTGCCCGCTATTGTTGGAAAGTATGTTTCATATGACGTTGTCTTTTTTGTCAGTATATCAAGCGATATCGATGAGGCTATCAAAGAATATTTTGATAAGCCACTCTATGAAGTTGAACCGGATATTGTTAATGCCGAAGATGCTCGACGAGAAGAGCATCCGGTTGATACTATGATCGATGAGCTTATGGCTGACGAATCACATGAAGGTAACGACTAATATTTTAAAAAAGTAATGTTCTTTATTTACCGCCGCACAAGTGTATAGCTTGTGCGGCTTTTTTTGTTACTCGTTACTTATCCATTATATGTGTGTAAGCAAATCGTAATATGCGATTGGCAGTCATAGCAGTAATGAATATTTTTAAGTTCTTCAACTAATCTTGTTAATCTGTGATTTCTGTCTGCAAGATCATTATTTTCTTGGCGCAAGGCGCCATTCACTCTTTGCAGTTGCAATAAGCTATATTCAAGTGAACTGTTAGCTATCTTGAGCTGTTCGATCTCTCTTTTTAGTTCTTCTTGGTAATAGTGTGAACTAGAAAATACTGGTTGAGGTGCATGGTTATTTTGATGGATATGTATGGTAGTCTCTGGACGTATATAATACATATCGCGCATGAAGTTGCCTGTGTTATCAAAATACATCGTAGTATGTGGTTGGCACGCATGACAGTAGCGTATATTTCTTAGCTCTTCAACCAACCGGTAAAGCATCTGGTTTTTGCTTGCAAGATTATTGTTTTCATAATGCAAACTCATATTTTCTTGCTGCTTTTGCGAAATTTTGTGCTGAAGTGAGCTATACGTAGCTCGTAAGCTTTCAATCTGCATCGTTTGTTCTTCTATATAATAAGCAGAACTTGTTTTGATCGATTGAATGGTTTGGCAGCTTTCCTGAATAAGTCTTGAGCTTTCTGAGGTCATGCAATTATTATCTTGAATAAATTTTTTATAAATCCCAGATGTGTTTTGTAACACTTTTACATAATCATGTAATGGATAATTTTTTGTTGAGCCATAATTATAGGCATTAACCAGATTATGTTCAAGCTCTTTTATTATTTCAAATGTTACGGTATGTGTGTCATAAGCACGCATATCTGCTCTTTGATAAAAAAGATTTGCAAAACGTATTTTACCTTCGCATCGTTGCACATCGCTGGAATACGCATACTGAGTATAATATTTGTACCGTTTAATGCGTGTTTGTTCTTCTTCAAGACTATTGATATAGCTGAATGCTTGTGCAAAAACTTGATTAGTAATAGTGCTTCCCCTATTATCTACGATTTTGAGTGAGCGATTTTGTTCAAAATTACTGTAGATGAACTTTTTATAGACATCAATAAGTGGGGCAAGTGAATCTTGCTTAGCTGCTTGCATATAGATATTGGGCGTATTAACTTTTCTACAAAATTCATGAATCGCATTTTGGCAATTTTGTTCAGAAGAATAATGGGTATGGTCATATAAAAGATAACTTGCACCACCAATAATGGCCCCGATTGCAGCAGCGGCAATGCCCCCGGTTATGGGGTCAATAGTGCGTGTAGGTGTGGTTAATGTTAGGGGAATAAGGGATAAAAAAAGAGCTGTACGTTTAAGTTGCATGATATATCCTCCTAGAAAATAAGCAATTATTGTACCTTATGAGCCTAGCAGGCATATCTGTGCTCGTCAAACAACTAGGATTATGCTAGATTTAATCGACTTTTTTTAAAACTATTGGGAGCCATTATGCAAAAAATAAGCTTGTTCTTGTTGGGAATCACTATTTTCCAGAATTTTTCTTTAGGTGCTACTGAATCTGGAAAATCAACATACAGCTTTCCTGCAGTTGTGGGTGCTATCGCTTTTTTAGGCGAAAATATTATGGTGTCAGATAAAGACAAAGGACTTTGTTTAAAAGATTTTCAGGGCAATACACTAAAAGAATATAATGGAGGGGACACGGATCCTGTTGAGGCATTAGTGGTATCACATGATAAAACCTTTATGGCACATGCTAAAAGAAAGGGTAATGCGGTAAAGCTTTTTGATATGAATACGGGAAAATGCATACATACAATTACCACAAGAGAAAAATTTTTTACTTATAGACTCTGTGTAGATGAAACTGGAAATATCATTACGGGAAATGACAGAATGGATTGTTTTGTGGTAGATAAAAGAACGGGTAAAATTACCGCAAAAAGTAATGAAACTGAACCATTAGGTTTATTTGAACATGTTTTAAGTCCATCAGGGAAAGAGATAGTATTTGTAAGAGCTTGTCCAAATAATGTGCATTTTGTATGGGATTTAAGAAATAATAGGCATAGAGCTTTTAAGGAATACCATCTTTCGCCATCTACCTCATCTGTCGATTGGACCAGTAATAATCCAGTCGTTATTGGCAATTGCGATAATACCGTAGATATTTTTAGTGCACAGAGAAGCTATTATAAAGAAAGAACTATCACATTACCTGCAAGTTCGCATGCGAATGTAATTGTTAAGTCCAATCCAAAAAGTAACGTGCTTGCTGCAGCTACTAAAGAAGATAATACATTATTTATATGTGATTCTGTAACCGGTGAAATTGTAGATCGATTGCAACCACAGGGTTGTTTTAAATATTGTACTTCTCGACTTGCATGGGATGAAACGGGAAATATTTTTGCAGGATCTTCAGAAAAAAGTGGTCTTGTTGAGATCTGGGATCTTTCAAAAAAATCTGATAATTAAAAAAACTATTTATCTTTATTTCTAGAAAAGCTATAGTAGATTCAACTATATTTTTAAACAACACAAAGGAAGTAATTATGAAAAAATTATTATTACCAGTATTACTACTAACTTTTTCAAGCTCTTTGCTTGTTGCCATGGACACATCTGCCAAAGCATAGCAAAGAAGAATCGATCAGCAAGAAGCATTGAGAAGATATAACGGTCAATCATCAAATCAAGATTTTTTAAGTGAATATAGCGCCCCAATAGGTTCTGCAAAAAATGCTTCTGCTAGCTCGTCGGCAAGTAGCAGTCCAAATCCCAAATGGCTTTGCCATAGCCGTAGATGCATATTGTTATTTTATTAAGTCTGTAGGGGTAAAAGTAGTAAAAAAAAGAGAAGTACGTTTAAGTTGCATTATATATTCCTCTAAGATAAGCAATTTTGTACGTTATTAGCCTAGCAGGCATATCTGTGCTCGTCAAACAACTAGGATTATGCTAGATTTAATCGACTTTTTTTAAAACTATTGGGAGCCATTATGCAAAAAATAATTTTGTTCTTTTTTGGAATCCTTATTGTCCAGAATTTTTTTTTAAGGTGTGCTGAGTCTGGAAAATCAACATACAGCTTTCCTGCAATGGTTGGTGCATTAGCTTTTGTGGGTAAAAATATTCTGGCATCAGATAAAGACAAAGGGGTATGTTTAAAAAATTTTCAGGGAGGTATTCTGCGCGAATATTCTCACGGCGACATGCGCCCAGCAAGAAATCTAGTTGTATCGCATGATGAAGCGCTCATGGCCTCATCAATTAATGATGTTATTACAATTTCAGATACTCAGACAGGGCAATGTTTACAGAAAATTAAGGAGACAGCTGAGCGCTATGATTTACATAGAATCTGTATGAGCCATGATAAAAATATTATTACTGCTAATAATCATAAAGAGTTGTGTGCAGTAGATATGAGATCTGGAGATATTATTGCCAGCTATTCGCCAGAAAGGGGGCAACAATTTTTTGCTGACCATGCTTTAAGTCCGTCAGGAAATGAGGTCATATTTATTGAATATCATCGTGGTAATAATTTAGTGTGCGCATGGGATTTGAAAGCGAGCCCTCGTTTGCGTATACATCAACGTGATTTTGGTATATGGCATATGCATGAACCTATGGTATTATCTCTTGATTATAGTCCAGATGGTAAACAGGTGCTTGTAGGCAATTGGGGCAATCCCCATACCATTGATGTTTTGGATTCGGTAGATGATTATCGCAAAGCGAAAATGTTTACTCTCGTTGATAATTCCCAAGGAGGTCGCTCAACCTACGTTCGATATAATTATGATGGTGATAGGTTTGTTGCAGCGGTAAATCCTAATAATCTTTTTGTCATGGATCCGCAAGCTGGTGATGTTAAGTATTCTTTGAAAGCAGAAGGAGAAATCCTTAACCATTTTATGATTCCCTGTTTTGGTAAAGACTTGCTTGCGGCCATTTCAGAATCTGGGATTGTGCACATATGGGATCTTGCAAAAAAATCTGATAATTAAAAACCATGTATCTTTATATATAAAAAAGTTATAGTAAATGCAGATATATTGGTATAAAACAAGAAGATTTTAAGATGAAATTTATTAGATTTTTCAAAGATATTACTCTTGATGATGTTGCTCAAGTCGGCGGAAAAAATGCCGCACTTGGACAAATGATTCGCGATATTTCAGATAAGGTTAGAATTCCAAACGGTTTTGCTATTACGGTTGATGCGTATCGTTATTTTTTACAATCTGCTGGTATTGTGCCCAAAAGTGATGCACCGCATCGAGATGCTATGCATATGCGTGCTGCAATAATTGCAGCACAATTTCCTGACGATCTTAAAAAAGAAATAACACAAGCATATAAAGATCTTGGTGCAGATTCAGTTGCCGTGCGTTCGTCAGCAACTGCAGAAGATTCTGCAACGGCATCGTTTGCCGGCCAGCAAGAAAGTTTTTTGCATATTAATAGTTCTGATGAATTGTTAGATGCCGTTAAAAAATGTATGGCGTCATTATTTACTGACCGCGCAGTAGCCTATCGTCGTGAAAAAAATATTCACGAAGCTGATATCGGCATCTCTATTGGTGTTCAAAAAATGGTTAATTCTGATGCTGCAACTTCTGGTGTTATGTTTACCCTTGAAACAGAAAGTGGTCACCCAGGATTTATTACCATTAATGCGTCATACGGCCTTGGTGAAACGGTTGTTGGTGGCACGGTAAATCCTGATGAATTTATGGTTCATAAACAAAAGTTGCGTGATGGGTATAAGCCGTTAGTAAAAAAAACGTGTGGTGATAAACAGATAAAAGCGCAGTACAATGTAATAAAAAAATGTGTAGAAATAATTCATGTAGATAAAGATCTGCAAAAGAGATTTTGTTTGACTGATCAAGAAATATTTGAACTTGCTCAGTATGGTTTAATAATCGAAGATTATTTTTCAGCCCGTCATGCTGTGTGGGCGCCTATGGATATAGAATGGGCCCAAGATAGTATCGATAAAAAATTATACATTGTGCAAGCCCGTCCAGAAACGGTGCATGTGCATCAAAATAAAAATCGGTTACAGTTGTATACCCTTTCTGCACCAGAAAAACCAGAGGTGATTCTTGCCGGTTTAAGTATCGGGCGCAAAATCGCTTCGGGAAACGTTGTTATTTTGGAATCTCCAGCAAATGCAGCTGCATTTAAAGATGGCGATATTTTAGTTACGCACATGACCGATCCAGATTGGGTGCCGATCATGAAAAAAGCGGCTGCCATTATTACCGACCGCGGCGGCAGAACGTGCCATGCTGCAATTGTTGCGCGTGAGCTTGGTGTGCCGGCGGTTGTGGGAACACAAGATGGTACTAAGATACTCAAAAATGGTCAGCAGGTAACGGTTGATTGCAGTCAAGGTGCCCAAGGTTTTATTTATGCGGGAAAAATTTCTTTTAAGGTGCAAGAATATAATGTCGATGCAAAAAAATTGCCTGTCGAATTATTAGTGAATATTGCAAACCCAGACCGCGCATGTGAAGTTTCATTATTGCCTATTTCCGGTGCAGGCTTAGTTCGTTTAGAATTTATTATTGCTCAGCGTATCGGTATGCACCCAATGGCTGTTTTGTTTCCAGAAAAAGTGGATGCTTCTGACTTTAAAAAGCGGGCACAAGCGGTTACTGCTACGTATGGTTCATTAGAAAATTTTTATAGTGAAGTTTTATCGCAAGAGATTGGGCTAATCGCTGCGGCGCTCTATCCGCGTCCGGTTATTGTTCGTTTAACCGACTTTAAAACGAATGAATATCGTGATTTATTAGGCGGTTCTGTCTTTGAGCCCCATGAAGAAAACCCTATGCTTGGTTTTCGTGGTGCATCTCGTTACTGCGACCCGCTGTATGCTCCTGCATTTGAATTAGAGTGTAAAGCGCTTAAGGCTGTGCGTGAGCAGATGGGCTTTGATAACATGATTATCATGGTGCCCTTTGTTCGTACTATTGGCGAAGCACAAGCAACGTTACAGGTTCTTGCCAAAAATGGCCTAGAGCATGGCAAAGATGGCTTAAAGATTTATTTAATGGTCGAGATCCCAGCAAATGTAATTTTGTTTGAACAGTTTGCAGAATATTTTGATGGTTTTTCCATTGGCTCGAACGATTTAACCCAGCTTACGCTTGGCGTTGATCGTGATTCTGGCATTTTGCATAATCTGTTTAATGAAAATGACCCAGCAGTTAAGGCGCTTATCTGTCAGGCGATTAGTAATGCGCATAAAACGGGCAAGCATATTAGCATTTGTGGCCAGGCTCCTTCTGATTATCCAGAATTTGCCGCATGGTTAATTGAGCAAAAAATCGATGCGCTATCTTTAAATCCCGATGCAATTTTGCCCTTTATTCTGAATTATAAAAACTAGTTATATTAAAAAAGGCGCCTTTTAAAGCGCCTTTTTTAATGTGCATAAATTTTTATAATCTTACTGGTGCGTTCGCAAAGCTCGACGCACTATTTTTCATCAAAGAAGAATTTAAATGCAAACGCAGCTAAAGCACCGCCAGCAAGTGCACCACCAACGTACATGCCAAGATCTTGCCATACAATTGCTGAGCCATTGAGTAATGCAAAAAGATTTACACCAAGTGCAATTGCAGGGTTAAAAAGGCCGCCACTGGTGGTTGCGCCAATTGAAGCAAGTGCAGGGATAGAAAAGCCAATTGCAAACCCAAAGATATGGCTTGCTTTGAATTTTTCTGATGTAGAAACAACAAGAACAACAAATGCTAAGACAAATGCAAGAAGAGTTTCAACAAGAAAAGCTTGTAATAATGGAACTGCTGGAGCAGGGATAATAATCTCTGAACCTAAAAATGCTGCTGCTGCAAACGCTAAAAATCCACCAATAACTTGTGCTGCCATGTACCATGCAATATGGATTGATGTTGAATGGCTGCGTAATGCAACAGCAAGTGTTACAGCAGGGTTATAATGCGCACCTGATACATAACCACCGATATATACCCATGCCATCAACATTGCAGCTATTGCAAATGGATTGCCTGTTACCACTATAGTGAGCACAAAAAAGAACGTACCTAGAAGTTCCATTAATGTTTTTTTCATCATTACTCCTTATGAAAAAATAGAAAAAATATATCACAAAAAAAATACTGAGTATTTACACTCAGTATTTTCAATAGATACAATCTAAAATGTGCAATTTGATCAAGTCAATAGTTTTACGATCTAAAAAAATTATTTAAACTTTATAGCCTGCAATGTTTGAGCTAGATTTTCTTCTTGAGTAGCATGTTCTTTTTTGAATCGTGCGATTTTTCGTGCAGCTTCAACAGGTCATCTTGGTAAAAATAGATATCATCATCGTCCGGACTTTCTGCAATAATCAGTAGTTCTAGGTCATCTAGTATTTGCAGGAGTTTTTTTTGCATTGATATTTCGTGAAGTTGGTTTTGTACTTGTGCTAATCCTGCATGTGCAATATCCATTTTGCTAGAATCTTGAACAGGAGTTTCTGATGGAATGCTATCTTCAAGAGAAGTTTCTGATGGGATGCTAATTGATAAATGAAATTTATTACGGGACTTTTTTCCCCTTTTAATTTCATTAAGTGCTGATTTTATATCTTGAAGTTGCCCGTAAGCTGGCGCAATAATTTTATTTTGATTCATGCACAGCAATGTTGCTGGCATAATACTTACTAAAAGTGCTAAAATGCCTACTTTATTCATACTTATCATATTATTTAGTGTCAGATTCAGGAGCATTTTTGATTGCTTTAACTTCTTCAATAACTTCAGTTAATTTGCTTGGTGGTGCAACAGGAGCTTTAAGTTGTAGTTTTGCGCCTACAGGTCTTTGTACACGTCTGCGGTTAATTTCCTCATGCGCGGCTGCTAAATTTGCTAAGTCCTGGGCCCTTTTGGCATCTAAAAGTATGATGTTACCATCAATTTCAATTGTTTTGACAGGGACAAAGCCTTCAGGTAAAGTGCTCTTTGTTGATTCTTTGTTGTCCATGCAAACGATTAAAACAGGTACCATGCTTGTTAAAAGCGCTAAAATAGTTATTTTTTTCATAGATTTCCTTATTTTATTCTAAACTACATTCTTAACTTATGGTCTTTAAGTGTAGCATATCTATCAAAAAAATCTATAAATATTTTCTATTTAGATATTTTTAAAAGTATTTATAGGGCATTGCTTTGCCAAATGTCGATTCAGGCGTGTTTTCGTACAAGAAACTCATGTCCGATATCTCTGTGTCGTGCTTTACGTAATGTCTGCATTTAAAACACTTGCCTTTACGGAGTAAATGGCGCTGTTTTCGGCACGGGCAGCTGCATTCAACGTAATGCAAAGTCTTATAATCATACCCGTCTTTGGTCTTAACATGCTTGCTATTGTCCATGCACCCAATATCGCCTAGAATAGTGCCTGCTGTTGTAAACGTTAGAAGTAGTAATATTTTTAAATTTTTCATAATTTTCTCCCCTTTTTCTTATTTTTCACCTTAAATTCAGTATAGCTCAGGCTTAAAAAATATTTCAAATACTATTTAAAATATTGCCATTAACACTGTGTTTTGGCGCATGATTTAATGGTAGAAATAGGCAAAGAATGACCCAATGCCTTTAATGGTCGCATGGTTGTTAAAAATTTTAAAAGCTTTAAAATAATTAATAATAGAAATTATTTAAATGAAGAAAAAGATGGGGGCTGGGATATGGGTAAATTTATGAAAAAAGCCATTTTTATGGGCCTCATATGCTTATTTTCTCTTAATTTAGTGGCTAAAAAGCAAAATGTAAGAAAAATGGTACAAAGAGTACAAGATGTGCCAACGGTCAAATTTGAGGCTTTATTGCCTGAAATAAGGGCTATTGTTCAAAGTTATATTCCAGAAGGGAAATCGTTAGAGATAACGATCCATTGCGAGGGCTCATATGCCTATACCTATACTGATGATCAAGGTATACACTATTTATGTTTAAGCGAGTTGCTTTTGAGCCATTATCAGCAAGATAAAAGCCATCCTTTTGTGATTGTTTCTCTTTTTCATGAAATGTGTCATATTCGCTTCAACCATTCTAAACAGCGTGCAGCCTTAGAAAAATACAGATTTGCTAGCCAAGAGTTTGTAAAAAATGAGACGAAGAAGATTTTTACCCAGGATCAGGGGAATTTTTTATCGTTCTCTGCAACCATTATTTCGTTGAGTACCTTTTCACTCTATAACGCATTAGAATATGCATACGAAATGTACTTTAAGCGTCAGCAAGAATTCCAAGCAGATCAGTTTGCTTTTGAGCATGCAGATACAGAAATTTTGATAAATTTTATCGAAACATTTAAGCGTTACCGTAACGATATTAAACATTATGTTCAATCGATTATCCACTCGCCTATTCATCCAACCATGCACGATCAATGTAACATGGCGCTTGCAGAATTAAGAAAACGAAGCGTAAAAATCTAAATATAATTCCCATATGGTTCGATACATCCATCTTCGCCAAGGCTGGTGCGAAACGCACTATTTTGGCGGACAGGCCGTTTTATAATAAAATCTTTTTGTGCTCATTCGATTCAGGCATATAAAAGTTGCCACTATGCTGCTGAATCAGCTGCATAATGTCTTCTTTGTATATGGGGTCTTGTAAGCCAAGATCGACTACCGTTTTGAGCCAACCGCGAGGCGTGCCGACATCATAACGGGTGCCTTCGATTTTATAGGCAAAGACTTTTTCATTATGCTGAAGCATGTGTGAAATGGCGTCGGTTAATTGTAATTCTTGCGTAGCATAGCCGCTAATCTCTTCAAGTGATGCAAATATTTTATGTGAAACAACGTATCTGCCAACAATGGCAAGGTTAGATGGTGCATCTTTAATAGAGGGTTTTTCGATTAAAGAATCGACATGGAATAAGTTAGGGGTTATCTGTTTTTTTATGCGCACAATGCCGTAGTTACTTACTTGGTCGTGCGGGACTTCTTGTACTGCAATAACGGTAGATTTTTCTTGGCGCGCTATACGAATAAGTTGCTCTAATGCGGGGCGCTTATTAATGATAATATCATCAGGTAATGCTATACCAAAATATTCTTTTCCTAAAAAGGGCTTTGCCATTAATACCGCGTGGCCAAGGCCGAGTGGTTCAGATTGGCGAATATAAGAAAAATGCGCTGATTTAATAATTTGATTAATTCCTTTAAGATCGGCAAGTTTATTTTTATCTTGTAAAAAAGTATCGAGTTCAGGATTAGAATCAAAGTAGTTGCCAATCAGCTCTTTGCTGCGATTGGTGATGAATAAAACATGCTCTATGCCAGAATTTATCGCCTCTTCAACGCTATAATGAATAGCAGGTTTACCAAGTATAGGGAGCATCTCTTTGGGTATTGTCTTTGTATAGGGTAAAAAGCGTGTACCTAATCCTGCTGCTGGAATTACTACCTTAGTGATTTCCATATACTTGCCCTTTTTGGTGCACTTAAAGCGCACTATTGTGTGAAGAAAATTAAAACTGTTTTAAAAACTCAATTTTTCCACTATGAAAAAGTCGGATATCATTAATGCCATACAGCAGCATTGCTAGTCGTTCAATACCAATTCCCCATGCACAACCTGAATATACACTCGGATCGATGCCGCATGCTTTCAGTGTTGCTGGGTGCACTAACCCTGAACCGCCCATTTCAATCCATTGTGTCTTTTTACATAATGCGCAACCAGTCTTGCAGAAAATGCAGGAAATATCAACTTCAAGTCCCGGTTCAACAAAGGGAAAATAACTTGGTCGAAGACGAATTGAAAGATCATTTTTTTCAAATAACTTACGCATAAAGACTTTAAGTAATGAACAAAGATGCGTAAGAGATATGTTTTTATCAATTAAAAGCCCTTCGCATTGCATGAACATAAAGTCATGCGTAGCATCAGTTGCCTCGTGCCTAAAAACGCGCCCTGGGGTGAAAACTGCTAGCGGAGGTTGCTGGGTCTTCATGGTATGTATCTGAACAGAAGATGTATGTGTGCGGAGTAAAAGTTCTGGCGTTGTCAGCCAAAAGGTGTCTTGCATATCACGTGCAGGGTGATCAGCAGGAATATTAAGCGCTTCAAAATTATACCATTCAGTTTCAACTTCTGGCCCTTGTGCATAGGCAAAGCCCATGGAAGTAAAGATATCTTCAATATGCTCGATAATATGCGTATACGGATGCAGCGAGCCGCTTGGTTTTTCTAATGTGCTTGGCACATGCGCTGTGACATCAAAATGCTTTTGTTTATCAAGTTCTTGGGCAAGTGCTTGTGCTAAAAGTTTTTGCTGATGCGCATATAATTCTTGGGTAATAATTTGTTGGAGTTCTTGTACTTGGGGACCAAATGCGCGCTTTTCTTCAAGCGGCATGGTTTTAAGCTGAGCCATCAGCTCATTAATGTGTCCGTTTCTGCCTAAATAGGCAACACGAATTGCATCAAGTTGTTGATCTGTAGATGCTTGTGCAAGCTCTTGGCGCCACGTTTCTAATATTTGTAAAAGAGATGTATCTATAATTTTCATGGTGTATACTAAGGTTAGAATAGTTTATTGTAGCTTAGCAGACAAAAAATTCTGTAGCAAACTACTTATAAAAAGTTGACAAAACTGCTCAAAAAGTTACTATTAATCTAACTTTCTTTAAAATATCAATGCCGGGGTAGCTCAGTGGTAGAGCGAGAGCCTGAAGAGCTCTGCGTCGATGGTTCAATTCCGTCTCCCGGCACCATCTTGCGCTCCTTCGGAGCTACAGATGGCAGGCCACAGGCCATCACTTCCCTTTCTCTAACAATTATTTTTTGCAGTTCTAATATTCAAAAGCTATTAAGCGTTTCTTTAAGTTTTTATTTTCATTTTTTAAAACACTTTCAATTCTTGTTGTGCTATAGTATGGTTGAAAACGATGAGTAGTGATAATGCTGATGGAGAAAAGGTTTGAGTAATGAAGATAGCCGTTGCAGAAAAAGTTCCTTTAGATAAAAATCTGGTAGATAAAGTTAATGTTGCCTGGTTTAAACTTGCAGAATTTGTTGGGCGCAAAGAAAAAGAACGGGCACTAGGTGTTTATAGGCTCTTGTCCCATTCGTTGCCCGATGATGCTTTTGCAGCACAGCTAGAGGGGGATCTTTTAATGGCCTTCTATGATGAAAAGGCTGTTGATGCCTATCAAAGGGCTGCACGGTTATATGAAAAAAATGGTCAATTTGATCATGCTGCACTCTTGTATGAGCAGATGTTGATGCTTAAACCAGAAAATAGAGAGTTTCTGGTTCAGGCTCTCAGACTCTATGAACTTATAAAAAATGATGTCAAAATCGCCCGATGCGCAAGCCAACTTGCACGTCTTTTAATAAAACAGGGCACACTCGATGCCCTTAATGATCTTATGACGGCTTTAAGTTGTAGTAATGGCTATCGCCTGTATGTAGAAGAATGGTGCATTGTAGGTTTAATAGAGTTCCAGCCAGAACAGCACGATCTTATACGTGATTATCTTACTCATACGGTACACGCCTTTGAGCACGATTCTGCGTATCAAAATCGGTTGACACTCTTTTTTGCCAAACTTGCTGCAGTAAGCGACTATTGGTATCAGGCTGCTTATGCCTTACTTAAAGGTGATAAATAGGTTGCAACTGAGTAATCTTTTGAAAATACGCCAGATTGCTTTGTGTAGCTGGTAATTTGAAAGAGCATAACGTGTATAGGCAGAACACGTAACGGTATACCTACAAACTCCTGCTATGCCAAATAGCGGCCGCACGAGCCGAGTAAATTCTTTTAGTATCTGGATTGTTAGATTATTAACCATGTTTCTTGAATAGTTCTAATAACGTGGCATGTAATGTTTTATAGTCGAGGATCGATTGAGACGGCCGAAAATAAATTATCCAGTCATTGATTGATTCAAATAGCTTTTCTTGATAGAAAATCGAGCGTGCTCTTCTTTTAAGCAGATTGCGGTAGGGTGATGAACCGACTTTTTTAGGGGTAATTACAATAATGCGAGCAATGGTGTCTTGCTTTGGCAGAATACGGATATCAAACTGTGGCCTACGTAAGATGGGGCGTGCTTGAGCGAGCGCTTTGAGTCGCTCATCCTTTTTCCATAATGAAATGTGACGCCCCAGGCTAACCATAATAGTCTATTAAACGCTAACTGTTAAACGTTTTTTGCCTTTTGAGCGGCGACGATTAACAATTTTGCGACCATCATGAGTTGCCATACGCATTAAAAAACCATGTTTTCTAGCGCGTTTTTTTCTTTTTGGTTTGTACGTGATTGACATAATAAAACCTTTGGTGATTCAAAAATAACGTTATCTTTGCTGATATTGATATAGTTTAACGGTAAAATAGCTTTTTTTCAAATTTATACTCCACGTGTCATCCTGAACTTGTTTCAGGATCCATCTCATAAGTAATTCATAATTATTTGTTATCCCCCCGCCCATGCCCATCATATCACACCCGTTCATCCTGCCATCCCGCTCACACTGAGCGAAGGCTGTAAGCCGAAGTCGAATGTGTTGGGAATTGAAAATTGCTATGTCAACGTCGTGTCATGGAGCACTATGTGCTCTATTTTCGGACTTGCCTGTCCGCCATACCCTTGGCGACGGCTGGAATCCGGAATCCATCGAATTTGCAATATAGTTTGCAGACCATACTATGGGTGGCGTGGTTGCGGGTATTTTATGGTATGATATCCTAAAAATTATAGGGTAAATAGCCCATTTTGGGAGGTAAAACATGAACTTTAGACGTTGTTTTTTAGCATTAGCTTACTTATTGGCTATCAATCTTGAAGCCGTTCCATTAGCTGCGGTTGGCACACATATTAAGCGTATTGAACACGCCCCACTTATACTCAGTAATCATGACCTAAGCCATAATTCCCTCCAGGAATCTGTATATGAATTACTCAATAATGCTGAATCCTCTATCTTAATTTTATCATTTACCTTTTCTGACCCAAAAATTATTCAAATTATTAATCAGAAAGCAAGTGAAGGCATTAAGGTTCAGCTTGTTATCGACCGTGACCACTTGAGTGAATTCAAGGAGCAATTATACCCCTCAATACAACTTGGTACACGCGCGCAGGGTGAAGGGCACTTGCACCATAAAATCTTAGTTGTCGATGATGAGTATATCTGGCTAAGTTCAGCCAATTTTACACCCGGTGGTTTTACCACCTCTAAAAATTTAGCGATAGGCTTTGTTAGTAAGAACATAGGGACTCAGATTCATCAAGAAGCCTTCGATATCGTCGCATCTAACCAAAGAATCGGTGCTACGCCACTTTCATGCTTATATGGTAATCAGCTTTTAGAATTATATCTGCTCCCTCATAATGACCCTGAAGCCTCGCGCCCTATAGAAACTAAGATGAATGAATTGGGGAAACAAAAATTAATTAGTTTAATTGATAATGCTCAACACCATATCAAAATTTCTGTTGATGCATGGACCTATAAAGATGCCAGCCGAGCTGTTATTAATGCCGTACAACGCGGTGTTCAGGTTGATATCGTAGTGGGTGATGTCACCGGTGAAGCCGTGAAGATGATGGCACAGGTTGGAGTTAAAGTAAAACAAGGAAAAAATCTTCACCATAAATTTATGGTGGTAGATCATACTATATTGTTGAATGGTTCACCAAATTGGAGTATGAATGCATTTTCAAGAAGTGATGAAAGTTTTATTGTTCTTTACGACCTCACGCAAGAGCAGTTAAAGGCATTAGAGGGCTCTTTAGAAACGGCAGGACTGCCGACTGCGATGCATTTTAATGAGATGGCAGAGTTGATCGATGCAACAAATGCACTTTCTGACGAAGAAGTGAATAAGAATGTCGCATTTATTAATAGAACAACTGCGGTATTAAATGACGAAATCAATAAAACGCCAACCGGCCAAGAACATCAACGACTCATTGCCATTGCCAAAAGACTTTTGACTGATTTAACCAACTTTATATCGCGCATAAAAACTGCGCCAGTTCCTGGATGTTGCTTTTATAACGGCGACAATTACCTCTATAATGTAGTTGTTATTGCAGAAAAGCAAGAACGTATTGAAGCTGCACTAAGATACATAAAAAATGTTGGTGGGGTTGATCAAAAAGTTACTGACTATTTTCAAAAAACACTACAAAAACTGCAATCTGGAATCAATGTTCCGCTACCAGACTATTTCCATGCTACAAAAGCTGGATTGGAAAGCATTATAGCAAGCAAAACTATTTTACAATCAAAAACGGGTTTTACCGGTCCTGGGACATATATTTCATGTAATAATGAAGGGGATCATGGTTATGGTAGTTACACATTTGCAATTGATGAAGGTTGTTTGGTGGATACAAAGGGCACCTTTCGTACAGGAAGACATCCGGTAACTAATGTCTTTTTTAGTCTATGGGCTTCAATACTAAATGATATCCCCGTTAGTGAAGATAATATTGCTTTCATTGATACATCGGCAGATGATATTTCGCATGTGAAAGCACTTCTTGAAAAACAAAATTTAAACATTGAGGTTGTGTCTCGAGATACAGCTGAAGGTATTTTAAAGATTTTTGATGTGACGACAAACAGACGCGAATTACCCTCATTTCTTTGGGATAAGTTCGACTCCCAAGATTATCTTCCACAAAATATGTATCCGCGTAGCCAGCAAGGTTCGTTTCGACAGTTTATGTTTAGCGCCTAAAATAATAAAAAACTTTATAAGCAACTTAAATACCTTTCTGCGTCAAGTGCGGCCATGCAGCCAGAACCGGCAGAGGTAATCGCCTGGCGGTAGCGACTATCCACCACATCACCCGCAGCAAAAACGCCAGGAACGGAGGTTTGGGTATTCTGTTTTTGAACAATATGGCCATAGGGTGTAAGTTCAAGTTGTTCTTTAAATATGGCTGTGTTTGGAGTAAGTCCAATTGCAAGAAATGCTGCATCTGCAGGGGTTTCTATGCGTTTTCCAGAAATTTTATCTTCATAGGCAACATGGGTTAAATGTGTCCCGTTACCTAAAAATTCTTTTACCAGGGCAGAATAGATAATTTTTACTTTAGGGTTACTAAGCACGCGCTGCTGCATTGGGGCGGAAGCACTCAGTTTTTCTGAAATTTGTATGATAGTTACTTGGTCAGTAAAATGGGTCATAAAAGAAGCGTCTTCCATAGCAGTGTCGCCACCACCAATAATAACCACTTTTTTGTCTTTGTATAAAGCCCCGTCACATACTGCACAGGTGGAAACACCTTTTGCCCAATATTCCTGCTCGCCCGGGCAATTAAGCCTTTTTGGATTAGCGCCGGTAGAGACAATAATCGCATCGGCAGTAAGGTGCTTATTTTTAGACGTTGTTATTTTAAAAGGCTTCTGTGAAAAATCTACAGCAGTAACCATTTCTAAAATAAACTTACTGCCCATCTGCTGCGCATGTTTGCGCATGTTCATCATAAGCTTCGGGCCCATTATAGAAATCTCGCCTGGCCAGTTTTCAACGGCAGTGGTACTCATTAATTGCCCACCGGGGTTATTCCCCTCAATAACAAGCGGGTTAAGCTGTGCCCTGCCGGTATAAATTGCTGCAGTAAGTGCAGCAGGGCCCGAGCCAATAATAATTACTTTATAATGTGTTGTCGGTGATTTTGCTGAAATTTCCATAATATTTTAAGATTTTTTTGTTAAATAATACAGTACGTAGTTAAGTGTTTTTTCTCGTTGGCATGAGCGCCTGATCTCTTCATGACACAGAGCTATCTCTTGGTCATTTACGCGACTATGCGGAATATCAAAATAGATAAACTCTTTGGTGCGCGGCCGTTTAAACAGATGGAGATAGTTTATCATATCTTCGTCACTTGCCTGAATATTTTCTTGGTATGCTATGCTGTCAATAAAGAGTATCTCTTTAATTTGCTTTTCTGCAAGCAGTGCAACTTTTTCTTTAAAATCATGCTGATTTTTATAGACATGGTAATCAGGATTTTCCTGAACACGCGCAAGTACTACTTTTTCTTGTTGTTCGATGATATCAGAGTCGACCATTATGGGAAAGTGGTGGAAAAGAAGCCTAAAGATCCTTTCAACCGTTTCTCTGCGTTGTGAGATATCATGGCGAAATGAAAAAACTTCAATAAGTTTTTGATGAGTTTCTTTTGCTGTTTTAAGTCTAAAATGTGTTTTAAATCTATCGATATCAAAAAAATTTGATGGGACATGATATAAAATAGTAACTTCAAAGAGATAATGCGTCGTGAAATCATCACTGACAGAGTCTTGGAAAAAATCATTATCGGTGATAAAAGTATCGCCAACCTTTTTTCCTAAAAAGAGCTCTTGAGCCTGCTGATCTGCCTCTTCTTCGCCGATTTTTATCCATACACGTTGTTCAAGTGGAGCAAGAATATATTTCTTTTCTTGGTCAACAAGTTTAATACTTAAGCACACCCAATCATGAAACGTTATGCCGTCAATCGCGGACGAATCGCCCTTTTTTGCAGCATTTTTATTATCTTTTTGTTTTCGTTCTTCTTCTTTTAAAAAAAAATCAACTTGGCGGTCTAAATCCTTATAATTTTTTCTGCCGGGAGCTTTGAAATGTAATTTTTTCCATTCACTTTTTATAGGGTTTGGGAACGTGCTCACTGAAAAAATAAACTGCGCAGGCTTTTCTGGGTCGATAAGTGCTTGGCGTGGAAGTGGTGCGCTGAGTGTTATAATTTTATGTTCAGCAATTCCCTTTTGAAGCATAGCGCTGACGCAATGACGGAAAAAAAACTGTTTTAAATGATCAATTAAAAGGGGCTTATAGGTATTTGCAATATAACTTTCTGGCGTTGCACCTTGTGCAAAACCATAGGTATGAATATCCTGCTTTATGCTGGTAAGTGCCTGATGGTACATTACTGTCACAGGCTCACTGGGAATTTGTACATGTAATAAAAGTTGATGCGGCGACTCGGGTTGCTGATTCAAGCTAAAGTAGACATTCGTTTCACAATTGACCATATGTTATCTCCTTTTAAGTAACCTGATCTTAATTGCCTGCCCTTAAATTTGCAAGAGATCCTGTCCTACGAAGCTTTAGCGTAGTAGGAAGGCCCGGATAGGCGTAAGATGGTGCAAGAGAAGGGACTCGAACCCCCACCTCTTTCGAGACTGGATCCTAAATCCAGCGCGTCTGCCAGTTTCGCCACTCTTGCACTTGTAAAACTCTACTTTAGCATAAAAATATTTTAATTTAAAGCTTCAAAGCGATATTTTGAAAATATTTTTATAACGCTTTAATTTCAGCTTCTTTTTTACCTGAAAGTGTTTCTGCTTGTGCAGTTACTTTATCGGTAACTTTTTGCAAAAGATCTTGAAGGCGCTTGCTATAATCTTCAGAAATTTTCTTATCTTTCTCGGTGTCGCGAATTGCCGTATGCACATCTTTACGCACATTACGTAATGCAATTTTGCACTCTTCAAGGCGTTTGCCAAGTATCTTAGAAAGTTCTTCACGTCTACTGCTGCTCATTTTAGGAAGCACAATACGTATAATGGGCCCATCAGTTTGGGGTGTGACCCCTAAATCTGAGGTTGTAATAGCTTTTTCAATTTCAGGAATAATAGTTTTATCCCAGGGCTGAACAATTAAAAGTTGCGCATCAGGAGCCGAAATTGCAGCTGTTTCTTTAAGCGGCATCATGGTTCCGTAGGCACTTACTTTCAAGTCTTCAATCATTGAAGGATGTGCTCGGCCCGTACGGATTTTTTGCAACTCTTTTTCAAAATGCTGAATATGCTTTTGCATGTCAGATTCGACAGCTGTCTCAAATGGTTTAGTACTAGCGCCTTCAGTAAACGTATAGTTTGCCATAGTAGATCCTTTTATTCGTTGTTATGCACCGATTTCAAAACGAGCAAAACGTGTGATTTTAATACTTTCACCCATTTTTGCAATTAAATCTTTTAACAGATCGTCAACGGTTATCTGATCATTTTTAACAAATTTTTGGTTCATAAGGCAAATATCGGCACAAGCTTTTTGAATTTTGCCTTCAACAATTTGGTCAACCATCTTTTCTGGCTTGCCTTGTTCGATGAGTTGCTCTCTAAAGAACTTACGTTCTTTTTCAAGATACGCTGCATCCACTTGGTCCGCTGAAACGTATAATGGTTTTATAGCAGCAATATGCATACAAATATCTTGAGCGAACTGCTTAATCTCTGCAGTACGGGCAACGAAATCCGTTTCGCAGTTGATTTCAATCATAACGCCGATTTGTGCGCCTGGGTGAATATATGCGTGGACTAGGCCTTCAGCAGTGGCATTGCCAGAGCGTTTTGCAGCAACAGCAGCACCTTTTTTGCGTAAAAGTTCAACTGCCTTGTCCATGTCGCCTTCGGCTTCGATAAGCGCTTTCTTGCAGTCCATCATACCGACGCCGCTGATGTCACGTAATTTTTGGATTAAATCTAAACTAACTTTTGTCATATGGTTATCCTAAAATAAGGGGTTATACTGTTAGTGTGCCAAAAAATAGGCTTTTGATCTAGACAGAATTTTTATTTTTGGTACTATTTATAAATAAAGAGTTAATAATGCTAAAATATATTCTGACCCGCTCATCCTGAGCTTGTCGAAGGGTTGGCGGCATATATTAATCAAATTTTAGTATAATTTTAGAGTATTTTTAAAAAAAAGTTTATTTAAAAGGCACTTTCTTTATGAAACAAGAAGCAGTTTTTAGCCGCTATGCGATTTTTCAAACCGGCGGCAAGCAGTATCAAGCGCTTGAAGGCAAGACCATTGCTATTGAAAAATTAGATGTTAAAGCAGGTGATTCAGTTCAATTTGATGATGTTTTATTGATCAAAAAGGCTGATGGCGATGTTAAAATCGGCCAACCTTTTCTTTCTACCCCTGTAACGGCGACTATCGTTAAACACATGAAAGGACCTAAATTGGTCGTTTTCAAGTTTAAACGTCGTAAAAAATCACGCGTTAAACGTGGCCATCGTCAACCGATGACCATCGTTCGCATCGAATCTTTCTAAGCTTTTATACAAAGTTTAAAAACGAAAAACCGGCCCAAAAAGCCGGTTTTTTTTATTATAAAGTCTTGCGATTTGCCTTATTTATTTGCTAATATGTAATTATATAGTTAATGTAATACTTTTACGCTACTTAACTTAAACTTAAGCTCAGATATTCGCATTGGTAGCGATTTACATGCAAAGACTTCTGTACTTTAATACTTTATCTAAAATCTTTTAAAAAAAATACCGGACGCAAATCCGGTATTTTTTTATAGTTTTTTATCGTTATGTGCTTATTTTGAACCGTATATCCACCACAAAAGCGCGCCTGTACTTATGCCGACAATGGTCGCTAAAGCAGTTTTAGGGTAGCGTTGAATAATATTTCCCTGAGGTTGCTTATCTGCTGGAACTTCAAGTTTCATTTCATATATAATATCTTGTGAAAACGCACTAATTGGTGTAAAGCCCTCTTTTTGATATAATTTTTGAGCAGTAAGATTTGATCTTTTAGTGTTAAGCATGATAGAAGAAGGGTAGCACGCTTTCATTTTTTCCAGCGCATGTTGAAGTAAAAGACGGCCA
This sequence comes from uncultured Candidatus Babeliaceae bacterium, assembly GCA_963704655.1. GTDB lineage: Bacteria > Babelota > Babeliae > Babelales > Babelaceae > BOG-1370. Next base: position 216,889 of record OY969927.1, read on the forward strand.
AGACCTTGGTGCTGATAGTTTGTATCAATGCCCAAAAGGTGCAAAAGTCCCATGCGGCCAAAATCGAACGTAAGAATATTCATATCAAAAATTTTATAATTAACAAAACCAACAGTAACGTTGTTTACGCGAATTACTTCTGTAATATAGATGTCTAAATACTTTTCTGTATAGTCTTGTCCGTATCCTAATGATGCATGATCAAGCTCCTGTGGATAATCTTTGATAATTTTTACAATAGCCTCTTTATCCCGCTCTGCTTGATAGGGTTCGATGGAGATATGATTATCTTGCGCATAGAGCACACTGCTGATACAAATCACCAACAGGGTGAAAATATTCTTAACGAAATTCATATAAAGCCTTTGCATTAAAAATGAGGTATTATAGATAATTACTTTATGTATTATACCATGAATGCCTATTTTAAAAAGACCTGTCCTTAATACCTCTATTTTTATATATTATACTTGAATTTTTAAACCGGCGCGATGTATGCTATAAATATAATGTCTGCATAGGAGGTTTTATGAAAAGTTACAAAATAATCTTATTTATCATAACTGTTGGCTGTTTTAGCCAACTTAATTCGATGCTTCCGCAAGCTGGGCGGTCGTTATTGCGGACAGCGCCGCGGATGGCGCCTGAGTTAGTGCAGCCGACACAGCGCCTGAGCTCTGTAATGCAAAATCGTGCATTATACTCGCAGTTACCAAAAACAGTGAGTCAGGGACAGCAACAAGAATCTGGTGGCGAATCATCAACCCCTTGGTATTATAAAGTACCTCTTTATACGGGAGGTGCAGCTGCTACAGTTGGAATGGCTTATTATAAAGCTAAAAATACTGCTCAAGAAGAAAGGGTTGCCGAATTAGAGGAAAAAATAGCGGTACTTGGTAATTATAGGACAAACGCCTTTAAAGAAATCAGCTCTACAGATGGGCTGGATGTATTTTTGGGATACGTAAAATCGATGGGGAATTTAAATTTAGAAAATTTTTTGATGCTCTTGAATTACCTAAAGATGAATAAGCCTGAAGTTCTCCTAGCTGCTTTAGGCAAAGATGATTATTTTCTGGATTGGGTTGACTTGTTTTTACAAACAACGGCCTTTGAAAAATGGTTAATGGAAAACCCTCGTTATTTTGTAGAGTTTTTGAAAACAATTTCTTATCGATTTATGGATCCTCATTTTCAAAGAAGCAGTTTTCCGGAAGTTACGTTTAAAAAGATATTAAGTATTAGTGAAGTTTTAATACAAGATAGTCGTTATAAAAAAGCAATTCTTGATTTTTTTGACGCATTTGAGATTTTTCGTTTTCGTGATGAAAAATATTTTATAGAACTTTTACGTTTTATAGATAGGAAAAAGTATCCACATATTGCTAAAAATTTGCAGATTGGACCTTTTAATAATAAAAAATTGTTATTCCTAAGAAATATGTACCAAGATGAAATTAAGCAGCTTGTTACAATTAAATCACTTGAGCAACAACGTGAAGAAAAGATGATAGAACATCTTCATAATCCAATTCTATTGCCTAGTAAGCATTTGGCAAAATATCAAGAGCTGGATCCACGTTTTATTGAAGATATCATTAAAACCAAAAGTATTGATCAATTTATAAGTGCGTTAGATAAGGCTGTAGATCTTAATAATCAAGGGTATATCGCTTTTTTCCATGGTCAAAATGAAAAATATGCATTGATAAATGATCTTGGCACACAATTGCTCTTTCAGCTTGCAGGGCAAAAAAAACCTGCAGATTTTTATTTTTTACGCTTAAAATCGCATGATTTTAAAAAAATAAATCTAGATCCACAGGAAGCTACTACACAAATAATAGAAGAACAACAAGATTTTATGAAATGGTTTAATTCAGGCAAAGGCGAGGATTACATGGCCTTGAATCTCTTTCCATTTGGTAACATAGGTAATGAAGCGCGATACACACATTACTATGTAGAGAATAAGTATAGCCAAGATGAGACGAATTACGATTATTTATTAAAAAGTATATTTGATGATCTGGAAATACCGAATTTTAGTGCGAAAGAGCGTCAAAAAATTTATAATCTTTTGGATTTGGCTGTAAAAACATATCAAACAGGAAGACTTATTGTAATAGGGCTGCCTTACAATGTTGTATCAGAAAGAGTTTTTACGTATAAAGATTTTGGCGGCAGCATAAGTATCGATCAGCTTATTGAAAAACTTGGCAAACAAGAGAATTTATCTTTCAGAGAATTAGATGAATTTCATTGCGTTATGCCCTTAACTCCAGCTAGCGGACTTAACCCAGAAAGCGGTGTCAAGATTTATAATTTTGATAGCCCAGTTTCAAAAAAAGCCCAGCAAGAGTTTGATAAAGCAAAACAGGATTTTATTGATGGGGTTATAAACAGTTTAAAAGAGAGCGGCGATCTAGAGCGATCACAAAAAATCGCGCGAGATTATTTGAAATTGCTGCATGACGTGCATGTTGCCGAAGAGCTGCGACTTTCGGGGGTTGTTAAACATTAGTTTTGCCTCTTATACCTATTTGTAGCTGTCCCTTATGTCCCCAACACTTCGACTTTGGCTTTCAGCCTCCGCTCAGTGTGAGCGGGGTAGGGCTGGGTGCAGTGGCGATTAATCTTGATTTGGTTATAAATTATAAATTTATAGCTTTGATATTTTATCCAAGTCTTTATTGTTGCCAGACAAGAGTAAAACGTCATTTTCTTTGATAACGTATTTTGATTCAATAGGGGTAAACTCGCCATTTGTCTGTTTGCCGATGCAGACAACATGAAATTGGTCATGAATAGCACCAAGTGATTTGCCGACAAATTTCTTTGGTGCATCAAACTTACTGATCGAAAATTGTGGCGTAATAATGGCAAGTGATTCAAAGCGTAAGCTCAAATTGTCTGCAAGTAATGTGCCGATTTCTTGCTCAGGAAGTACAATCTGGTCTGCGCCAATAAGGCGTAAGATTTTTTTATGCATATCGCTGATAGAGCGGACAATTACGCGGGGGAATTTTAAGTTCTGTTTTAAAAGGGCCGTAATGAGAATCGATTGGTCAAAATGTTCGCCCACTGCAACAATAATTGCCGTCATGTCATCAAGACCCAATGAGATCAGGGACTCTTCATTAGTGATTTCCATGCAGATTGCCTGTGATACTTGGTCCTTAATCGATTCAATAATTTGTTCATTACTGTCTACAGCAAGTACTTCCATGCCGCGATTTGCAAGTGTTGTAGCAACTGCATATCCAAAACGACCAACGCCAATGACACAAAATTTCATAGCCATAAATTATCCTAACATAACTGTCGACCGCATGGATGGTGCAAAACGCACTGATTCGACAGGCTCACCACGAGCGGTCTTTTGTAACATGAGTTTTTTATTCTAACCAATAATAACCCGTTCTTCAGGGTACTGTAATTCTTTTTTCTCTCGTTGTTTTCTAAATGCTAGCAGTAAGGTAAGCGAGCCAATGCGGCCAATAAACATGGTGATAATGATGGTATATTTGCCCGCTGTTGAAAGATAGGGTGTTATCCCTGTAGAAAGTCCAAGGTTTGAAAATGCAGAAAAGGCTTCAAAGCTGATATCAATAAATCGCCAGCCCTGTTCAGTTATAAGCAGGCAAAAGATGGTAACCGCTATCCACGTTAAACTCAGCGATAATACTGCCATAGCCTTAAATATCTGTTCATTAGGGATAGTGCGTCCTTTAAGTTCAACCATTGATCGTCGACTAATGGTCGCTCGAATTGCAGCAAGAAAAAGAGCAAAGGTTGTTGTTTTGATACCACTACCAGTAGATCCAGGTGAGGAACCGATAAATGAGATAATCATAATTAAAAAGAGTGTTGCAAAATGTATCGAAGGGATATCAAACGTAGTAAACCCAGAACTGCGGCAGGTGATAGCATTAAAAAGAGAGTTTAAAAATGCATAAACAAGACCATTGTCTGAGTTGCCGCGAATGTACTCTAAGTAAAAAAACATTGCACTTGCAAAGCTTATAATCAGTATTGTTGTTGAAAGAACCAGTTTTGCATGTAATGACCAATGAAAATGTTTTTCTTCTCTAAGTGACTGAATATAAAAAACAAATTCTTGCCAGACGATAAAGCCAAGCCCGCCCATAAATACTAAAACTGCTGTAATCGCAAGTAATGGGATATTGTAGGGCATAATCTTTTGAGTGTTTTCAAAAAAGCTTAACCCTGTGTTGGTAAAGGCAGAAACAGCATGAAAAAATGAATAAAATAACGCAGTTGAAAATGGGTACTGATTTTTAACAATAAAAAAAATAATCCCCGTGCCAATTGCTTCAACAATCAACGTCATACTTACGATAAAGAGTAAGAGGTTATGTGATGCGTTCCAGCTTTCAAGTTCGAGCATCTCGCCCGTTAAATAGCGCGTTGTTAACCGAAGCTCAAAAAATAACGATATCAGAAATATCGTAAGCGTCACAAGACCAAGTCCACCGATTTGCATGAGAAAAAGTAAAATGCAGTGGCCGGTGAAGGTGAACGAACTTAACGGTACCGTTAAAAGCCCTGTAACAGTGGTTAGCGAGGTCGCTGTAAAAAGGGCATTAATAAAGCTTAATTCACCATAATGACTAAAGGGCATCCATAACAACAGCGCTCCAATAAGAGTAATTGCCGTTAGGGCGCAAATGATAATACGTCCAGGAGAATAAAAAATGCTTTTTTTTGCTAAAAGATAGTTACGCATATTTTAGAGTTTACCGTGCAGGGTTACAAAAGGTCAATAGACTTTTTTCTGAATCTCGCACCCTTCGACTACGCTCAGGGCGAGCGGCCGCTCGTGGTGAGTGAAATCGAACCATTTGAGCGGTTTCAAAAAGATACCTTAAGCAACGTGTCTAATATGCTTTGAATATCATCGATTTTGATACGTTCTTGCTTCATTGAATCACGGTGGCGTATGGTAACGGTATTGTCTGTTTCAGAATCAAAATCGATGGTTATACAGACCGGTGTTCCGATTTCATCTTGACGACGATAGCGTTTACCGATCGATCCAGAAAGATCGTATTCAACAGAGTAATTTGCATATTTTAGTTTTTTATAAAGTGCATGAGCTTGTTCATGCTGTTTTTTTGTTAGTGGCAATATCGCAGCAGTAATAGGTGCAACAGCAGGGTGCAAGCGTAATGCTGTACGTGTTTCACCATCAACTTCATCTTCATAATAAGCATCAAACAGCAGCGTTAAAAAGAGTCTATCAAGGCCAACAGAGCATTCAACGACATGCGGCGTATACGATTCTTTTGTTTCTTCGTCATACACTTTTAAATCTTTGCCAGAATGTTGCATATGTTGTGTTAAATCGAAGTCACCACGATGCGCGATTCCTTCAAGCTCTTTCCAACCAAAGACGAAATTGTATTCGATATCACTGGTGCCACGGGAATAATGGGAAAGCTCGTCTTGAGCATGTTCACGCATGCGTAAACGTTCTGGGGTAATACCAATGGTATGCATAAAGCTCATGCGTTGTTTGCGCCAAAAATCATAAAAGTTTGCACTTTCTGTTGGCTTGCAGAACCATTCAAGTTCCATCTGCTCAAACTCACGCATTCTGAATAAAAACTGTTTTGGCGTAATCTCGTTACGGAATGCCTTACCCTGTTGCGCAATACCAAATGGAATTTTAACGCGCGCGGTAGAAAAGACATTTTTAAAGTTTACAAAAATAGCCTGTGCTGTTTCTGGGCGTAAATAAGCAGTTGTCGATTGTCCAGTGTTTGCGCCAACTTGCGTAGTAAACATCAGGTTAAATTCGCGAACTTCTGTCCATTGCTTATTGCCACAGTGTGAACATGGTTTTCCAAGGTCTATGTCATCGGCACGAAAACGGTGTTTACAGACTAAACAATCGACCATAGGGTCATGGAAATTCGAAATATGACCAGAGGCTTTCCACATCGCTTCTGGGCCAATAAGTGAGCCTTCAAGAAAGACTACTTCTTGTTCAAGATGTTTTAATGCTTGGCTCCAGAGATTTCTGATATTTTGTTTCATTAAAGAGCCTAATGGGCCGCTGTCATACAAGCCGTTAACGCCGCCATAAATTTCAGCGGACTGAAAGATAAAACCACGTCTTTTGCATAAAGATACGAGTTTTTCAAGAGATACAAACTTGTTTGGTTCAGAAGTATTTGACGTTTCCATAGGGTCCTTATTCGGTGTCATCCTGATACTTTCAATAAACTCAGTACTAAAGACTCGCTCATCCTGAGCTTGTCGAAGGGTTAGCGGGTATTCAGGATCCATCTATAATTGTTAGATCACTATTTTATCATATTTTGTTTTTCGGGTACACTTTATGATGTTGTAATCTTAAAAAAAAGGACAAAAAATGAAAAAATTACTTATTGGTGTTATCATAGTGTCTGCCGGTTTGGTTTGCTATATCATATATCAGCAACAAAAAGACCGTATATATCATTCAGAAATTTTTGAAAAATTAAAGTCTCAGGTGAGCTCTTTGCGTGAAGCACAAGAGCAGAGCTCAGAAAGCGGTGCTACTGGAGGTGATGTTAGTAGACGTTGGTCTGATATACAGCCAAAGGTTAAAGATACCGTTGTACAGGTATGGGTTCAAAAGATAGATTTTAACTGGTTAGAACCGTACAAAACTCCACAACAGGGGCTTGCAACAGGAAGTGGCTTTTTTATTGATGAAAAGGGCTCTTTTATAACAAACTTTCATGTAATAAATGGTTCGGTTGCCGTTGAAGTGCAGATTCCAAGTATGGGCAAGCAGCGTCTTGCAGCAAAAGTTATTGCTCTTAATCCAGATCGCGATATTGCTCTTGCGCGTTTAACCGATGAATCACTTGAACGTGTTAAAGAAACACTTGGGTTTATCCCGTATTTACGTTTTGGTAACTCAGATTCTGTCCGCAGATCAGACGAGATTATGACACTTGGTTACCCATTGGGACAGCAATCTCTTAAAAGTACCACGGGTGTTGTCAGTGGCCGTGAGCATATGGATGGTCACTATATGATTCAAATTAGTGCGCCGATTAATCCGGGTAATTCTGGTGGCCCTTCAGTTAACCAGGACGGCAAGGTTGTTGGGGTTAATACTTCTGGTTTTGCCGCGGCATCAGCTCAAAATGTTAATTACATTATTCCAAGTAATGAAGTTACTCAGTTTTTAAAACATGCAGAACAGATGCATTGCGGTGGCGATGATAATAAAGACATTACTTTTTTGCGTAAACCATTTTTAGGTGTTCATTTTAATCCAGCAAGTGAAAGCTTAACAACGTTCTTGAAAAATCCGCTTCCAGGTGGTTTATATGTTGTTGAAACCTATAAAAACAGCCCGCTACAAAAAGCAGGCGTTAAAGCTGGTGATATGATTTATGATATCGATGGTCATAGATTAGATGTTTTTGGTGAAATGAATGCACCGTGGTGCGAAGACAAAGTATCTATTGTCGATTATGTTTCGCGACTTATGTTGGGAGATAAGATACATGTTACGGTATATCGTAATGGTAAGCCGGTTAAGCTATCATTTGTTTTTGAACAATGCGAACTTCCTGCAGTTCGTCAAAAATTCCCGCCGTATGAAAAGATAGATTATGAATTGTTTGGCGGTATGGTCTTTATGGATCTTGCTCTCGATCATATTGCGCATCTTATTCAATCTGCACCATATCTTTCAAAATATATGGACTTTAAAAATCAGTTGGAGCCTGCTATAGTTCTTGCACATGTGTTGCCAGATTCTGTTGCATTGCGTTCACATGTATTAATGCGTGGACAGATTATTAAAGAAATTAATGGCGTTGAAGTTAAAAATCTTGCCGACGTGCGAAGCGCATTAAGAAAAAGCATCGGATCTGATCATGTCACGATTAAAACATCAGAAAATATGTTTGTCGCGTTACCATTTAAAAAGATGCTTGAAGATGAAGACAAGCTCTCACGCATGCTGTTTTATACTATAACACCATTTGTTCAAGAGCTTATGAAAGACCAGCGTGTACATAATGGTAAATAGTCTGGTTATTGTAAATAGAGCCCGCTCGTGGTGAGCGAAGTCGAATCCATAGCGGGATAAAGTAATAATTATGGTTAAAACTCGTTTAGATAAAATTGTGGGGCAGCGCTACCCGGCGCTCTCGCGATCTAAAATACAAGAACTTATTACACAAGGTGCCGTTACGGTGAACGGCACCATTATTACCCGATCAAATTTTTTGGTTCTTGATAGTGCAATTATCGAACTTGATACAACTTTTCTTAAATATGTTTCTCGCGCAGGCTTAAAGCTAGAATACGCATTACAGTATTTTAACATCTCTGTTAAAGATTTAATCTGCCTTGATGCGGGGTTATCAACCGGCGGGTTCACAGACTGTTTATTACAGCATGGCGCACATAAAGTTTACGGTGTTGATGTTGGCACTGCGCAGGTTGACCAAAAAATCGCGCAAGACCCCCGCGTGGTTATCATGGAAAACACCGATATTCGTAATATTATTCCACCAATAGGCGGGAACTCCCCTCATCCGCTCACCCTGAGCGAAGTCGACGTGTCCGGCGAAGCCTTGGCGAAGACGGAAGGGTCAAAGCGGCTTCCAGAACTAGTTGATATAATCACACTCGATCTTTCATTTATCTCCATAACTAAAGTAATAGAACATGTAGCTGACTTAATAAAACCGGGCGGGATATTAATTACGCTGATTAAACCGCAATTTGAAGTGGGACGTGAAGCCGCACAAGCTGCATCTGGGGTTATTAAAGACAGCGATCTTCAACAGGTCACGGTGCAAAGCGTTATTAAAAGTATAGAATCAGCGGGCTTTGACTATAAAAACCTCACCGAATCACCGATTCTTGGCGGGTCGGGAAATAAAGAATTTTTAGCATATTGGTGCGCTAAGCGCACTGCTTTGTAAAAAAATTATAAAATAGTAAGTATATATGCGCCCTACTTCGCTCTTGAAGAGCTCCGAAGGGCAGGCCTGTAGCTTTCCGGACTTCAAAATAGTGAGTTTTACTCACCATCCGTAGGTTATCGAAAAAATAACTTTTATTTGCTAAAATTGATACAATATATATTAAATGCGCCTGTAGCTCAATTGGATAGAGTGCCGGACTTCGAATCCGTAGGTTGCAGGTTCGAGCCCTGCCAGGCGCACCATCTTTCGCTTATCCGGGGCTTCCGCCTTGGCAAGCTACAGATGGCAGGCCAGTTTTAAAAAATAAAATATTAGTGAGTAATTCATGATAGAAGAAAGAAAACTCAAGATAGCTGAAGCTCTTAAGGACAAGGGCGTGAAATTGCCATGTCCTCGCTGTGGTGGATTAAATTTTGAAGTCGTAGATCAAACGGTGCTATCAATTAATGATAATTTAAATGTTATAAAATTAGGTGGTCCGTCTGTACCCGCAGCTTTAGTAGCTTGCTCACATTGTGGATTTATTACATTCCATTCATTGGGAGTTTTAAATTTAATGCCCAAAGATGAGAATATACAATGAATTCCAAAGAGCCTGAAATTCATATTAATACTGCAGGTCCTGCTAACAAAAAAAGTAAGTTTGATCCTTCTATGCATCCTGGGGTTTTGGGTAAATTTTTTGGTGCTATCGAAAATGCGACTACTAGTATTAGCGGTTTAGTCGTTATTCTATTGATTGTAATTGCAACTTTAATTACATTTGTAGAAACAAAAGTTGATGCTACTGATTATTGGAAAAGTATTGTGTTGCCGACTGTTACAGCGCTGTTCGGATATCTTTTTGGAAAGCGTCCTAAGTAAATAGATTGCAGGCCTGTCCTCTGTAGCGTGGTGCGTGAAACGCACTATTTCGCGTAAGGGGATTCGAGCCCTGCCAGGCGCACCATCTTGCGCTTATCCATGCCGCTCACCCTGAGTGTTTTGCGAAAGCAAAATGTTTCGAAGGGCGGGACCCATGGTTAGGAATGAAAAATCTAAGTTCCAAGCCTAAATTCACGAAAAATTGAAGGTCTTTATGGAAAAATTTACTCAAAAAATTATGATTCTATTGGCATCAATTGCCTGTCTTGTATATGCAACAGCTGCGCCGTTACATGCAGTGGATGAAGCATCTCTTAAGAGCTTAGAAAGCAACGCTTGGAAACATGCTTATGCGGATCGAAAACATCTAGCGCTTGCAATATTCAAAAAAGCAGCGCGTCTTGGTAGTTGGCAAGCTGCACAATTTTTGGCAAATGAGTATAATGAAGAGCATTTATTGAGTGAGTCAGATGCTGACCACGCAGGTAAAAAATTTGCCGAATTGGCAAACACTCATGAGAAGCGATTAGATGAAAAATATCCTTTTGTTTCGTCCACACCTGTTAGCAGAAGGCATCTTCTAGAAGATCGCATTCAAAAATTGAGAGCAATACAGATTGCCCGTATAACACCATGGTACAAGGAGGTCTTGGAAGAATTTCCCAGGGCACAACAGCCAGAAACAAGTGCATTATATATTTTTAATACACTTGTTGGGTCATCTGATTCGGGCGCTGGAAAATGTAGGCGAGGGCATTTGTTTGAGATAGCCGTACCCCACGCTTCTAGAGAAACTTTACAAGAGATATTTAAAAAAATGAAAGAGCGTCATAAGAGGTGGACTGGACATTATTCATCGTCTTTTAAAGATCACATTAAAGTGAGTCGAAGTGTAATGCGGGGATTGGATTTAGCAGCTAGAAAGAACGATGCTATTGATGAACTTAAAGATGTTTATGGAGGGGCATTTTTTTACCTTTACTATGATTGGATTTTGGGTCGCGACCAGCTGAGCGATTTTGGAGCAACCCATGATGACTTTGACGAGGAGGACATGGTTTGTGCGTTCCAGGAGTTGTATTGTAATTATGCAAAACTAGATAAGCAAGACGCACAAGATACTATGTTTGGTATTTTGGGTTTTTATATGAAAGAAAAAGATCACAGAATTAGTGAACCTGTTTCAAAGATATTTAAATTTGTTAAAAATGGAATGTGAAATTTCATTATATGCATGCGATACTGAAAAACCCAAAAAGAATTTTTCATAAAAATTGTCTAATAACAACCAAGTTGATATTATCGTAAGTAAAGTTGCAAAATAGTGCGCGAGCGCACCAGATAGACCGATAAGGCGCACCAAGTTTCAAGGACGATTTTTTATAGGTTAGGGATCGATGATGCAAAACATTTTCATTTTATTAGCGCTTTTGCTATGCGAATTATATTCATACGCACAACCAAATGATCGAGGGGATAGTTCGTTGCATTTGGCTGTTATGGGAAGTGGGCCAGAAGCAGTAAGAGTTGTTGCAGAATTGATTGATAATGGTGCGGACATTGAAGCGCGAAACAATTTTGGTCAAACGCCCCTATTTTACGCAAGTTTATTCTGGGAAATGGATGACTCAAAATTACAAATAATTACTAATCTTTTATTAAAGGGGGCATCGTTACAAACAAAAATCAAAGATGAAACTTGTTTTGAGGCTCTTAAGAAAGTTTATTTATTTAAGAGCGAAGGGCAAGTTGCGGAGCTTTTATCATTCTTCAATCGAGGTGAAAAGGATTTACAAATATTTCTCTCTTTTTTAAACGAACAGAAAGAACCAGCAATAAGAAAAGATGCATATAGAGAAATTATATTGAAATATCATCCTGATAGAGAGGTAAAGTATAGAGAATTACGCAATTTTATAACCCAAAAAATAATTAATTCCTATCGGCAAGCTACAGAGGGCGATCCAGTTTAACAAACAGGATGATTTTTTATGTATAAAAGTTACATCTTCGTTCTTGCAATATGCACATTCTCATATTTATTTGCAACGGATCAAACAATTAATTTAAGGCTGCTGCTTGACGGTAAAGTTCGGGGTGCGAATATGATTGAGGCGATTTGTAAGGCTTCGTCTCACTCCCCATTGGCTGCCGCAGTGAGTGAAAAGAAAACTGTTGCAGTTGCCATAAGGCTGCGAAACAATGCATTAGATATTCGTTGTTTTGACACAGCCACGCCACCAGAATATATAAGCCTTATTGGAGAATATTGTTCCGCGTACCGCTCACTTTATCTAAATAAAGATATGATTACGTTGCGCTCATCAAATTTTGATTCAGAGAATCAGCTCGTTATTATTGGTTTAGCAAATAATGGCAAAGAACTACGCCAAGTTTATTCTGAAGAAAAATATGCTGTTCAAGATTAATCATTTATTTCTGGGCCCTCTTAATATTCGAACTTCTATAAAATTATTTTTATAAATCTTGGTAGTATGGGTTATGAATATAACAATTGCCTGATAGCGAACAAGTTGATATTCTTGTAAAAGAAGTTACTAAGATAGCCCGATAGGTAGCACCATATTGCGCTCTTTTAGAGCTACCTTCTTGCACTAAAGTTGCAAAGGACAGGCAGATGGCAGGCCATCCTCTTGTTTTCCAATCAAGTTACGAAAATTTTGCACGAATAGAGAGGAACCAGGTGTCAGAATGGCAATTTACCTACATGGGGAATATTCTTGAGTACATGCATATTGGAAAATCAACAAATTTTTGTTCTTTACTCCTTGTTTATATAATCCAATTGTTATAAACTTTATAAGTTCATTTTTGTATAAACCCTTTATTCTAGGTTAAACATGAAAAAACTTATGTTCTTAATGACATTCGTAATGGTATCAAACTCTCTGGTAGGAATGGCGTATCTTACCCTTGCCACAGGAGAGCCAGTGAGCCTTGAACAACCAGATGGTACTGAATTTTCAGCGGTTGACATCTCACTCATGTTTGAATCCCATGCAAAACGTGTGTATGAAAATTTTCATGTTGACGCTGCGGTGCTAAGAAATACAAAATTTTTGGTGTCTTCTCATAAAGACTTCGCCCAGGTAGAGAAAGTTGACGATGGGAGAGCTTGGTTTTTTAAGCAAGCTGGGGAACTCGTACGATTGGTGAGAGGAAAAGATGGTTCTAATTATGTGGTACTTTCGCCAGCGATGTTAACTTGGTATGATGCGGGTCATTTTAATCATAATAATAGTACCGTGAGCTATAATGCATTCTATCTTTTTGAATTGTTGTCTGTTGCGCGAGGATGTACATTTGCCGATGAAGAGTTTGGCGGGCCAGATTATCTGGCAAAAAGATATAAGTTTGCAGTAGAAAGGTTTTCTTCTGAAGGCCTTAAGGGATTGCAAGAAAGCTTTGAGAGTAGCAAGGAGATAGTTTCTGGTTATCAGGGCGTGCCTGAACTGCTTGCTCAAGAGCTGGCAAAGCGCAGGATGTCAGCCGATAAAGAATAAAGGGAATTATTATGGATCATCTACCATTGTACCTATAAAAAACCATTTAAACTTCAGCTTTTTCATATTTTTTAAATCTATGCCACAGATGAACGTAACGAGCTTAAGGTATTCGGTATGGCTGCGAGCAGCTGACGGATAGCGTAGATTGTGCTACTATCTATAGAGAAGTTGCGACAATAGCCCGATAGAGTGCACCATACTTCGCCAAGGCTTCGTATGGCGAGCCAGCCTTTTTACGGAATGACAGGCAAATCATAGTTCTTTGTTTTTTTGAAAATTCTGAGGAAAATAATTATGAAACAATTTTTTCTTTTTCTTGCGATTATGCCAATTGCATTGCTAGCCATGGAGCCAAATAATCATGCCTCTCTCGGACTAGTTGAGCATTTTGCTATAATGCTCAGTGCAGGTAGTCAATACACCGAGCGCACATTGGATAATTTAAAATCAAAACGCTTGGAAAGTCTCGCTGAGATGAAACAAAAGCAAGCAATACCAAAAATTATAAATCAATTAGAAACATGTGCTGAAAATGATAAGCTAAAAAGCCGGGTGCAATGCCAAGTAGTTTATGATTGGTTCATTTCAGAGCTTCGAGCCCAAGGATATTTTACAAATGTACCTGTGGGTGGGGAATTTACTCAAAAAGTAATGGAAGCCATTGAATAATTTGCTTAGATTTACTTACCCTTATTAATAAAAATTGGCGAGAGCCAGAGTACAAACTTCAAAAACGTGGGCTAAATTTAAAGTTTTTTTCAAGCTTGAATGGCTTTTAAGCCGTTAATAGAAATTGTTTAATTGCAAGTAAGTTGATATTATCATAAGTAAAGTTGCAAAATAGTGCGCGAGCGCACCAGATAACCCGATAGGGTGCACCAGTCATTTCCTTTCAGGGGAAATGCCTGGCAGGCCAGTCTCTTTAATCAACAAATTTTATATAAAAAAATTGAAAATTACGCGCCCGTAGCTTCCACCTTCGTTAAAACTATGGTGGACAGGCAGTTGTTTAAAATAAAATCTTGAATACTATAGTATTTATAGCGCGCCCGTAGCTCAGTAGGATAGAGCGACAGTTTCCTAAACTGTAGGCCACTGGTTCGAGCCCTGCCAGGCGCACCAGGCTTCGCTCTTACGAGCTTCGCCTGGCATGCCAATTTCTTAAATGACTTTTTTTGGAACAGTAAACTTGAGATAATTAAAGCGAAGACTGTCCGGCGTAGCTTCTTTTTTATATAAATTTTTTATGAACTATTCAGCGAAGCCTGGACTAATTTAAAAAAATAAAGTGATTTCTATGTATTGTGTGTATATCCTTCGTTCAATTAATTTCCCGGACCAATTATATGTTGGCTGTACAACAAACTTGAAAAAGCGTTTATCTGACCATAATTGTGGTACGACGTCCCATACTGATAAATTTAAGCCATGGGAATTGGTAATGTATTTGGCATTTAATAGCAAAGAAAAGGCTGTTGAATTTGAAAAATATCTAAAATCACATTCAGGTAGGGCCTTTAGAGATAAGAGACTTTTATGATTCAATGCTCATAGTCCGTCAAGAAAGTATCTATCTCTTTACATCTAAAATATAACGATCTACGGGTTTTACTCGAACAAAACCAACCTCTTCATAAAGTTTTACCCCGCTATGGGTTGCTTCCAATATAGTGCGCGGGATTTGTAAGGCTGCAGCACGGGCTACAAGTGTTGCAAGCATTTTGGTCGCTAAACCCTTATTGCGTGCATGCTCAAGAGTCGTGACATCTTTAATTTTTGCATACTCTGAAGTGCACAACAGACCTCCTGTTGTCACTAACGCACCATCTTGATAAATTCCATATAATTCGTTGCGTGCACCTGCTGGCATATCATCTATGCTGTTTTCCATACTAATGCGCAATGCATCCACAAGTTGCAGGTTTTTCACTCCATAATTTGTATAAACAACATTTAACCAGGTACGTACTTCTTGTTTTGTAATAGGCACAACATCTTGATCTGCGGTTTTTTGAGCACCTTGATAGAGCATGAGCATTAAGGGAAGATGTCTAAATCCTGCGCTTTTTAAATGCGCAATTAATGCAGCATGTTTTTTATCGTCAGCACGCCAGTGGATTGGCACATTATGCTTGCGCACATAAGCAGTCACTTGCGCAATATCTTGTTCCATCTGTTTAGGAGTAGACTGATCATAGCGCGTTATGATGTTTTGCCCGTTTGGCGGTACTCCAGGTTTCCACCAGGTCATATGATCACGTTCATCTCGGGTTAGATGTGACTGCTGTTGAAGGGCATCATCAAAAGACTGGTTATTATACAATTCAGCCAACTCAAACTCGTTGCTATGCGCAAAGTGAATTGTTAACATGGTCATGAGAATCACGGTAATTCTTTTTAAAAGCATTCTTTACCTTTTTTTCTCAATGATAGATGAAATTTTATGTGTATAATGTTGTATTCATATTGTATTTGAAGAGTAATTCAAATAACAAGTAATTGTTTAATTCTAAACTATTTTAATTATCAGTATATGTATTCGCCAACTGCACTACCTATAGAGTAACCTATGTGATAGCTGTATTGGCCAAGTGCTGTATGGCCCATGTAGTACCCTAAGCGGTAGGCTGAATATAAAAGAACTGCCCCTCCTATACATTTAATAAGTGGCCGTTCCCATTTTATATTACATGTATGTCTGCTAATTTGTTGTTGGATCTCAAGATACAATTGATCAGCTTTTATATCTTTGAGTTTCGTATAGTTAATTATCAATGAATTGCCATCCGAATGCATATTAAGTCGTATTGCTTCTGGACCATTTAATACGAGTACGATTGTAGGTACAGCGACATTTTTTTGGTCACATTGATCAGTAATTATTTTATATAAGTGTGGGGCATGAGCATTATTTATTGTTATCTGAGTATCGTTTTGGCCAAACAATGCCTCAAGAGATTGTATTTCATCTAGAAGTTTTGAGGGCATAGAGAAGCTCTGAAATGGAAAAATGGATGATAACAAAATAAGCAGTTTAAGGACGGTTTTCAATAAATTTCCTAGTTAAGGGGTGTAAAAAAGACTTTTATGTAGTAGCAAAGACTGGTGCGCCCGACTGGAATCGAACCAGTGGCCTACAGTTTAGGAAACTGTCGCTCTATCCGGCTGAGCTACGGGCGCAGTATTTCTTTTATATAGAGTATATTATACTTATAGTTATGGAAAAAGAAAAAAAATATATCTGTCTTGGCAGTTCTGCCGCTTCACTTTCATGTGCGCATCACATAAAAAGGCTCGAGCCACAAGCTCAAGTTACACTTTTAACCGCTCAGCATGAATTGCCTAATAACACGTGTCTTTTAGCTGATTATGTTGCTGGCAATCGCAGTAAAGAGTCTTTATATTTGCCGATTCCAGAAGGTGTTGATGTTCACTATAATGCAGAAGTTGAGTTAGTGGATGTTAAATTAAAAAAAATTATCACATGTGATGGCAAAGAATTTTTTTACGATAAACTTTTTATTGGCACGGGTTTAAAGCCGCGTGTTCCAGTAATCTTTTTGCCTGAATTATATAAAAAGGTTTTTCCCTATAAAACATTAGATGATATTGTCAGATTTGAACAAGTACATATTTCTGGCAAAAATGTTTTAGTGGTTGGTGGTGGAGTAACCGGCGTAGAAGCTGCGCATGCGCTTACTATTTCTGGTTATCAGGTAACATTAGTTGAAAAAAGTTTACAATTATTACCCAAATTTAATCAGGCAGCGTCGCAAGAGATTTATGAACTTTTGCAAACAAGCGGCGTAATGGTGAAATTAAATTATCAGGTTTCTTTTGATGATATTAATCAATTTGATGCCCTATTTTTAGCCACTGGCGGCGTGCCGGTTACTGATTTTATTAAAAATCAGCTAGAACTAGAAAATGGATTTATTGTTGTTGATGAAGATCAAAGAACTTCAAGTGAAGATATATTTGCTGGCGGTGATGTGTGTTTAGGGCGAGTGCTTTGGCCACAGGCTGTTAAAGATGGGGTTGTTGCAGCGTATAGTATTTTAAATAAGCCCGTACCAAATTTTAAATCGATACCGTATAAGACGGTTATGCGCATATTTAATGTTACGCATATTTTGTCATGACTTTTAAACAATAATAAGTAAGCGAGAGGGAAAAATCCCTCTCACTTATTTATATTATTTTTTTACTGATTCATAGTAAAAGTTATCGGGGTTTGACCATAGGTGATATTAAGAAAACCACTTGTTTTCCATGGAACGTGCGTATCGTTTGGGCATGTATATGTTTGACCTGCAGCAATAGTATTGTGTAATGCATCTTTTAAGTCTTGGTTGTAATCCTTAAGTACAAAAGAAACAGGATTGGCGGTGAGGTTTTGAATTGTACCAATTGAAGCAACATCTGTTCCAAACCAATTACCTACTTTTGAAAAAGTAACAGTATCATCACCAACAATGAGATTATATAAATAATGTTGGTCAGCTGTGGCAATGACGTTAAGATTTTGGTCGTAAGCCACCGCTTTACCATTTTCACTGATTATTTGAACTGATTTCAATCTTGTTAATGCCATAGTTTGTGTGGTAGCAGTTACGGCCGCAATTATGATTAATAATTGTAGGTTTAAAGATTTCATGGAATCTCCTTTTTTTGAGTTATATTTTATTTATATTTAACAATTTCTAGAAGTTCTATTCTAGTTCTATTTTTAGCGTAACAGGTTTAAATTCAAAAAGTCAATAAAAATTGATGCCGCTTATTAATTTAAACCCGTTTTTTATATTTTTAGCCCTCTTATTTATCTATTATTTTTATAAATATAGATATTAGTTCTCTTAAATTTCATACTACTACCATATTTAATGGCTGCTTGTAAATGAAAATGGCGGCGATCATTCAAGATCCATAAGCTGATTTTAAATATCTTTATTGAGAAACGGGGGGAGTTCTGGTACATTGAAGAACACACAAAATTATTACTGATTTAGAGAGCGGCAGTGGTTAACCAGATTTGGCAGGAATTTTTAAAGATTGCGCGTGAAGAGGCAGGGAGCCCGGTTGTAGAGACCTGGTTTAAGGCCGTTTCGTGCCTTTCGTGGGATTATTCCAAAAAGACCATTTATTTAAAAGCTCCAAATCAGTTTGTTAAAGAGTGGATTATAAAAAATTATACTCATCTTTTACATAACCATCTGAGTCGTCTTCTAAATGAAGAGTCGGTTCATGTGCAATTTGTTGATCAGATGCCACAAGCAGAAGAGATAAAAAAACATAATCCTCAACCACAGATTATTCCCGCTCATGTTATACCCGGTATGCAACCCATTTCGATGTCTGTGGCTACGGGCCATTCGCGACATGATCTGGTAAAAAGCTCAATGCGTACCACAGTAGCACGTGTTGATAAAGCGCAAGTTCGCCCTGGACTCAATGAAACACACACCTTTGATACCTTTGTGGTAGGGCCGAGCAACTCGCTTGCCTACGCCGCTGCTATGGCTGTAGCTGAAAAGCCGGGAATGTTATATAACCCGTTTTTTATGTATGGACCATCAGGATTAGGTAAAACGCATTTACTCCACGCAATTGGCCAGAGTATAAAAAAAGAAAATAAAAAAGCGATTATAGTATATCAGACTGCAGATCGTTTTGTGCAAGAATTTATCCATGCTATTCGTTTTAATAAAACACATCTTTTTGAGGCAAAATATAAAAATATCGATGTTCTTTTAATGGACGATATCCAATTTATTTCTCATAAAGAACAGACACAAGAAGCATTTTTCCATATTTTTAATACACTGCATCAGGCACAAAAACAGATTGTTTGCACCAGTGATGCATTGCCCGGTGACATTGTTGGTTTAGCTGCTCGGATGCGTTCCCGCTTAGAATGGGGCCTTGTGGCAGATATTTCTATGCCTACGCTAGAAACGAAAATTGCAATTGTTAAAAAAAAGGCTGAAATTCATCATGAACCGATTTCAGATGATATTGCTGAACGTATAGCACGTTCAGTAACCTCAAGTATTCGTGAACTTGAGGGCGCTCTTATTCGCGTTCTTGCTTGTGCATCATTAACACGACAACCTATAACACAAGAGCTTGTTGATAATGTGCTTTTTAAAAATAGCTCACACCAGGCGCGTCAGCAAATAGATTTACCAAAAGTCGTTCGTTCTGTGATGAGTTATTTTAATGTATCACTTGCAGAATTGCGTTCTGAAAAGCGGGACAAAGAGATTTCCCATGCGCGCCATATGGCCTTTTATTTAATGAAAAAGCATACTGGCAAATCTCTTAAAGAGATCGGTGCTTTTCTAGCGCGTAAAGATCATTCTACCGTATTGCACGCCTATGAAAAGATTAATCTTATTCGTCAAAACGACGTTCAACTTCAACATGCATTGCAAGAGCTAGAGCGCACATTACAAAGCTAAGTTTCTAAGCTGTATAGCAAAATAGGCGGGCGGGCGTTGGTTTGCAACTCCAGGCGCGACTTTTTATCAAACGTGAGCTTATTGTTAAAAAACTTAAATGCTAGTCTGCTGTAGTAGGTAAAAAAATCGTTAATTTTAAAATCATCTTTGATGCCGATAAGCGTTGGAAAGTGCTCCGTGTCAATGATTATAATCTTTTTAGACTCTTTTTCTACAATAAAGTTATTTATATGTGGGTCGATACGAATGCCTAAAAACTGTGTTATAGAGATAGCGACTTCGCGGTCATTTCTTCGCAAAAGGGTAAATGCGTAATCTGTTTCAATGGCGTCGCAGATGATTGCGTACATTGACGGTAGTCGCATAAATTGCCGTTGTATTCCGATATTTTTGCCAACAATATCTATAGTGCGTGAATTTTCTGGGCGCCAGAACCACTTGCGTGGCGTATCAACAAGTTTACTCCAGTATCGGTTTGAATTAATTTTTTTATTAATCTCATTACGATTTGGAATACGTGTAAATCCTGCAAGATACCTGTTCATGCCGCCACCCATGATAAAGAACGCGCATTCTTCTACACCACGATTAAACGGCTTAACAAAGTTATCAGGTGATTCCATAAAAAGTTTAATAACAAATGGGTACTGTTTATGGCGTAATATTATAAGCCCCGTATGTTTAAGATAATTGTAATCACGCTGCTTAAGAATAATAAAGTTATCCATTTTCTTTATCTTTTTATACGTGCTTGTCAGTTGTGAAACTGCTTGCTCTAAATGAGTGATAAGATCTGTTGTGTTAAAAGACTTTTCTGGGTCATGTCGTGAAGGTATTGTTTCGGGTAACTGGTTTTGTACAAAATAGTTTTCATCATAAATTTTAAAAATCGAAGGCTCTAAATGGGAATTTTTCAGATGATAGTGCGTAGAAGTGTCATCTGTCCAGGACGTGGTTATCTCTGGAAGCTTATCATTACCTGGACGGTGTACGCTGCGTCTACATGCGCAAAGTGTTAAAATGATGAATGGTAAAATTTTTAAAAAGTAGTGCATACTAATAGACGTTTAATGGTAGAGGTTATAGAGCTTTGCATGTTGGTGTGCTTTTTGCACTTGTTTAAAATAACACAGAGAATCTTGCTATAGCAAGTTACAGTTGAAAAAACTATTATGTTGATTGGATCAGTCATGACAAGAATAATTGGTAAAATAACGCATTCTTTCGGGCTCAATGAGATAAATTTGATTTTTCCTTTTATTCGTTGCTACACTACAAAGTGAGATGTGTAAACCCCTTTTATAAGGATTTCCATGAAGAACACACTAAATTTGTCCCGTAATGCTGAAGTTCTACAAGCCCTGAGCGCTTTACCTGAAAAAATTTTACGACTTCATGGAACAGATAATGTTTCAGAATTTGTCTTGTACGAGCTTTGTCAGGAAAACTGTTTTAATCTTCCTAAAGCAGCTTTTTTTGTAGATAATCCAGATTTTAACTGCTTTAAGGGTGTTGTTGGTTTTAATAAAAAAGAGCATCCAGAGAACTTGTCTTTATGGGATGACCCAGATGCATTTACAGATTTTATGGCTCATAATAATTTTAATAAACAGGTGCGTTCTATTAATCAATGCACCGAGCAAACGGCACAAGATCAACATGAAAAGTTGCTGATTGATATTGCTCACCAGCTGGATGTTCGTGATTTAGGTTATCACCGCTTTCCTTTAAAGCATGGTAATCATGGTTTTATTATGTACGATAAACATGAAACTGATATTGATGATCTTCAGGTTTTTAGTCGCGGAGCATGTCTTCTAGGATTTTGTCCGATTTTCTAATATACTAAATAGGTAAAAAAATTATATTGAATGCCGCTATGGATTCGACGCAGTTCATGCTGAGTGTAATCGAAGTACTCATCACGAGCGGCCGCTCATCCTGACACTTCGTCAGGCTCAGTACTGAAGGCGAGTCGAAGGGTTAGTGCCGCCTTTAGGGTCCTCATGTTTGATATTCTTCTTGCATATCTCTTTCTTGCTGCAGGCATTGTAAGTAATAAATATATTCTTGCAAGTATCTCTGCAGAATTTTTTGTTGCATTGCGCATGCTCATCTCAGGGAGCCTGCTTATGTTGTATAATTGGCACCAAACAGAGCGGTTATCTTATAAACAGGTAAAAAATGACCGCGTAAAATTACTTGCCATTGCTGCATGCACAACATTCGTTCCTGCACTTTTAAAAGCTTGGTCATTAAAGCATATGCTTGCAAGTAAGCAGTCACTCTTGGGGAGTATCGATCCTTTTGTAACGGCTCTTATGGTATATGTTCTTTTTAGTGAAAAAATTTCACGCACAAAAGCGGTTGGTATGGCTATTGGTTTTATGGGTGTATTGCTCGTGATACTTTCAAAAAGTTCTGATGAAATCGGCTATGAATGGCTTTGGCGCATATCATATCCTGAAATTGCAATAGTCAGTGCAGTAATTATAAGTCGTTATGGTTGGATTTTGGTACAAACATTATTACGCAATAAACAGTATACGCCGGTGCAGATTAATGGTCTTGTGCAGGTTATTGCAGGGGCTTTGGCCCTATGCCTTGCAACGTATAATAATCAACTTAAAATCTATGATATATCATCATATTATCATTTTATTGGTGCCTTTATCTGTACTATAATAGGGGGGAATATTATAGGTTATACCCTCTATGCCTATAGCCTAAAGCACCATTCTGCAACGCTTGTTTCGCTTGCAGGCTTTTCAATACCGCTCTTAGTGGCCCTTTTTGCCTACCTGTTCCTGGGCGAGCAGGTTACTTGGCCCCTGGTGATCGGAGGATTGATTATATTTATTGGCCTTTCAATTTTCTATATTGGTGAAAAAGCGTCAAAAATATTTAAAAACTCTTGATTTTCAATTATTTTATAGCGTAAACTTAAAGTATAATAATACTGATTGTGTATAATGTTATATGGGAGTTTATAATAATGAAATTGAATAAAAAAAATAAACATGATTCGTCAAATGGTTCTTCTGAATCTCAAAATAGTAAAAAAGATTTTGAGCATTTAAACGAACAAGAAAAAAAGAATCATAATAAACCGCTGAATACGGGTGATCATATTGAAAAAAAATGGTTCCCAAGAAGTAAGTAAGTGTTTAATTTTAATAGTGGAAGTAATCTCATGAAAAAAATATTGGTTAGCCTGTTATTTCTTGGTTTATCAAGTTTTTCTGTTAATGCTGGATATTTGGCAAAAAAACCTATTGCAACGCCAGCTCCTGTTCCAGCGCCTGCTGTCGCAGCTGAAGTTGAAGAAGAGGACACAGCCGAGATCACTAAAGAGTCTGATAATTTGCACAATTTTATTTTTGTTAATAATTTCAATGCAAAAGTTACTGTTTCAGTACTTACTGATCCTACGCAAAAGGCTCAGGTTATTGACATTCAGCCTAAAAAAGAGGGCATTATAACGGGTAAATGTTTGTATAAAGTTAAAGTTTCAAGTGGTAAATTTACTATTTATATTATTCCAGGCGTAGCTTCGAGCAATGACCTAGAATCTTTTATGCCTTCTGATAGGCATACTTTATGTATGAGTAGTAAGTTTGAAATAAAAAGTTCAGAAAAAGATGGCCTGGCTTTAACCAGCTTTGGTTTTTAATTTTTCTTTAACTATTCTATAATTTCCAGGCCTGGTAAAACTTGATCACTTAGGTAGGCAAGTGTTGATCCACCGCCCGTTGAAAGATAGATATTTTTTTTGTTAATATTCCAAAGTTGTGCGGCAAGAGTAGTATCACCTCCAGCAATTACTATTGCAGCTTGTGTATGCATAAAAAGTTCAAATAATTTCTGGGTATATTCCGTTGTTGCTGGCTGCTCCAGCAAGCCCATCATTCCGTTATAAATAATCGTCTCCATGCTGATAATAATGTGCTGCCATGTCAAAAAAGTTTCCAGTCCAATACTTATTTTTTTGTTTTCATACAAAAGATAATCTGTAGGTATAAGAACCGTAATTCCTGCTTTTTGCGCATCGCGAATAAAACTTTCGGTTTCTGGCAATTCGTTCAGGCCTGGGCATAATGCAATATGCGTCGCCTTATCAAAAAAATTATATAAAACTTGTAGCTTTTCAAGACCTTTACCTCCACCAACAATAACCATGTAAGGTTTTTTTGGAGAATCTTTTATTGGTTGTAAATGTTCTAACTCATGTTGAACTGTAAGCCCGATTGATCTATCTTCGGGCTTGAAAAGTTGCGCTGCTGTGATAATTGAAGTCTCTTCTCGTGCAAGAACACCAAAACCATCCTCGATAAAAAACGTGCAGTTTTGTGAAATTTTTTTTGCAAATTCTAAGTTGGCCCACTCTTCCTGTGGATAAAATCTTAAATTTTCAAGTAACAGAATATCCACATCTTTTTGAAGAGCATTTTTAAGGTTTTCGACGTTGCTCCACATGCAGGAAAATCCGGCCCTCATAAAATGGTCTGTAAGTTGCTCTGTTGAATATTCAGGGTCATAACCTCGGGGTCTGCCTATATGTGTTGCAAGTGTTACGTGGGCACCATGTTCTTTGAGATAATAAAGTGTTGGTAGTAAACGCTGAAATTTTAAGCTTTTAACAAACAATGCTGGCTCTAGATTGGTATTTAAATCT
Organism: uncultured Candidatus Babeliaceae bacterium; assembly: GCA_963704655.1. Lineage (GTDB taxonomy): Bacteria > Babelota > Babeliae > Babelales > Babelaceae > BOG-1370. The sequence continues at coordinate 241,385 of OY969927.1, forward strand.
GCTCGTAAAAAAACTCTTTTTCCCACTAAATCCCAATTAAGCATGCGTAAAGGGGTATTCACTATTCAGCTCCAAATTTTAAAAGGTGCGCTACTGAAAATGTATGTATTCTGCGTGCGGGAATATATGATGCGATAAATCCAAGAAGCATCATAGTGCAAAAAACCGTCGCAATAAGTGGCATATCAAGAGCTGCGGGTAAATGGTCAACATAATAAGCATCAGGGAGTGTAATTATAGGGTATCGTTCAAGGAGCCAACTTGCGCATGCCGCAAGAATAATTCCTATAATAGTTGCTGCAAGTGTAATAAAAAGGCCTATGAACATAAAAAGCATACTGATATCGCGATCAAGCATCCCCATGGTTTTTAAAATAACAATTTCCATTTTTTTCTGCGTGATATACATAAAAATAAGCGCCATACAATTCATTGCAGCAATTAAAGCGCATAGTGCTAAAATAATAAAGGCCGCATATTTTTCAAGTGCAAGCGCAGCAACAAGCGCTGGATAAAGGTCCTTCCATGTGTATACTTCAAGCCCGTTAAAACGCGCTGTTAATCTTTGTGCACAGCTTTCGATATCGACTTCAGCGTTACATTTCAGCGTTAGTTGTGAAACTTCTATATTTTTAAAAAGTGTTTTAAAAAAATCTAAATTGCAAAAAACTACTGCGGTATCAAACTCGTCTATGCCCGTTTTAAATGTTCCACCTACTCTTGCTTGTGCCTGCTCTAGAGTGATTTTTCTTTTTTGAGGCTCTTCGGGAATATAAAGTGCGGTTATATCCTGTCCGGGCTTGATATTTAAAAGTTTTGCTGCTGTGACACCCAGTAATAGACGATTGTCGGTTAATTGTTCTGCTGGGTTGTCAGGTTGTGTGAGTGTTGAAAAAAGAGTGCTGACTTTTTTTTCACAGAGCGGCTCAATGCCGATACATACGCATAATGGTGAAAGAGTATCCTGGGTATCAGATTTTAATAAAATATTACTGATAGCTTGCGGTGCCGATGCGATAATTTCATGCGGAAATTCTTTTTCTATAACTGCTGCAAGCCGTTTATAATCTAATGCCCCCGTGGGACTTTTAATAATAATATCAGCATGAATACCTTGTAATTTTTTTGCGGTTTCTTTTTGAAAGCCGTTCATTACAGCTACAACAAGGGTAAGCGCAAAAGTGCTTATGGTAAGTGCAGTAAAGCAAAGTTTGATCATTAAGGAGATATTTTTTTGTCCTGATGCACTGGTGATATGGGCAAGTGCGAGGCGTACAATAACGTCGATCATGTGCGAACTTTCTTTGATAAATATGAGTCTCTCTTGTGCAAGTATAACGGCTTTTTTTAGATTAAGGGAGAGTTTATATCTAAAGGCGCATAATTTTATGGAATATAATAAAAAAATAGTTATTGCAACAGATCATCGTGGCTTTGCATTAAAAGAATATCTTAAAACCCTGCAAACAGTTTCTTGTGATACGAATAGTTTTTCTATTTCATGGATTGATGTTGGTGCATTTACCCCCGAGCGGTCAGATTATCCAATTTTTGCCCAGTACGCTATTCAAAAAATGCATGAAGATGCCGTTGATGGCATTGTTTTATTGTGCGGTAGTGGTAATGGCATGGCAATAGCTGCAAATAGATTTAAAGGAGTTTTTGCATGTGTGGCATGGAACCCTCAGGTGGCGACTCAGGCAAAAGAGGATGATAATTGTAATGTGCTTGTTATTCCAGCAGATTATGTAACACAAAAGGAGATTATTTTCATAATCTCCTTTTGGCTAAATGCTCAATTTAAAGGTGGTCGTTACGCTGAACGCCTTGAATGTATTGATAGTAATCTAAGCTAGTGGCACAAGTTCAAACTTATGAAATTCCAACATCACGGGATCAATAACCGTATGATCTTGTGTTGTTGCGCATATTAAAAGTGGGAAATTGCTTTCTTGTGATAAATATCTTGTAAGTCTATTAATAATATCAGCATATACTTCTGGTTCAACATCTTTTTGTGTATAGATCCAGTCAATATTAGTGATAATTAAGACCGTTGGTCCGAACTCTAAGCATTCTTCTAATACTTTATCAAGTTTTCTGTTCACTAATGACGAACCATGTATTTCATAGGTGAGCCATTTTGCAGATGAACCAAGCGCTTGTAATTTTTTGGTCATTTCTCCTGCAACAGCGAAAGCCATTTTGCGAGTATCTGCAAGCGATCCTTCAAATAAATAGCCGCGAGCCATTTTTAAATCTGCTGCACGATATTTATCTACATTTATGCAGAAATCCATAACAGGTGTCATAAGTAATTTGGTATCTTCGTAGCCTTTAATCGTATCAAAAGATTCTTTTGAAGGTTTTGCTGGGTAACCAGATTTGCGGGCCTTACCTATTATCTCTGCGTATGATTTATTCCAGCTTTCGGTTACATACTTATTGATTTTTTCAGCACTACCGACAATGTTTGGAGAAAATATTCCTGCAAGAACGGCTTTAACAATTTGCGAATCAGCCTCTTTTAAGATAGATTCCACAAGTTTATTTTCGCTTTTAGGGTCATACTCATGAGTTAATCTTTTGAGCAAGTTGACTATTTGGGGAATCACGAAGAAGTACATTACTCCAGCGAAAGCCAATGGTTTTGCCAGCTCTATATACGTTATTAACTGTGTTCGTTGTAGAAATTCTTGACCATAATAATCTAGTGCACCAAGAATGGTAAGCTGGAACTTAAAGTAACTTAACACTAAGTTATTAAGCTTTTCTTGCAATACCTGTGTATCTGGAAGAGATATCCCTTTTTCAGAAGTTTCATAATTTTGAATACATGCGGTTACACGAGCCGGAACATTCATGCATGATTCGTTAATGCATGTTTGGAAGGTATCGATGACACACTCTAAAGCATCTGGGTGAAGATTTATGAACGCATTTAGCTGATCCAACGCCATAATAGTGCTTTTATGTGGAACTTCAGGGTCTATAACTAAAGGCAAACGTTCTTTGCAATGTTTAATGAGACCTGTTACAAAAGCTTGCTGTTGTTTATGTACAGCATCTATGGTTGCCTGCGATTGTGCGTAGGCTTGTTGTGAGTTAAAAGTTATTAAGCAACACAACAGCGCAGATAAAAATAGTCGTTTCATAAATCTTCCTTAAAGAGATACAGATACAGTGTTAATTTTTGATTGTTATTGTACTATGTTATCGATCTCTTTACCAGTAATACAGCGCTCTTTTAAAAGTTCTGCCACAAGTTTTTCAATAAGTGGCTTATGCTCGTTTAATAATGCGAACACTTCCGCTTCAAAGCGTTGTAATAGTTTTTCGGTTTCTTCAAATACGCGATTTTGCTGTTCTTGTGGTATTGATTTAAGTGTTAACCCTTTAAGTATTAACTTCTGTGCCCATTCAAATGCTGCTTTATAATCTTGTGCTGTGTAGTCGATATGGTAGGTTCCAAGAATTATTTTTTGAGCACAAATACCTGCAAGGTAACGTTTACAGAGTTTTTCAATCTCTTGCGCGTCTGAATATGGAATTTCTTCACGGTTAGATGTTGAGATAATTGTTCCATAGCGCAAAGGCATAACTTCAGTATCTTTCTTTTCTGAAAGCCAGAAATGATCCTCTTCGATTCTGCCATCTACTTTTGAGATAGTTGCAAGATGAATTGTTTCATGGATCTCAAGTTTTTTATGTGCCACAATCTTACCCGCTTGGTCAATTGCCGCGATTTGAGCTTCGTCTTTGGTGAGTTCGGCTGTTGAACCAATACCATGAACAATGCTGTTTATAGCGCGTTGTAAATGTACTTGGCTTACACCTTGACCATTGGCGCGTGCTTCAAAGCGAGCATCTTTAACGATCTGTTGTAAGTGGCCATAATCACAATCTTTGGTTTGCAATACGATGCTTTTTAGATCAACGGTTTGTGGGTTGATACCATATTTTTCAAAATTTGTTGCAAAGAATTGCGCACGTTCACGAATGCCAGGTTTTTTGAATCTGATGACTTTACCAAAACGTTCATGTTTAAAGAGTTCTGGCGCTAATAGCTCAGGGTGATTTGTTGCGCCGATAATAAATACCTGTTTTAATGGGTCTTTGATTTTATGTAATTCAGTAAGTTGTGTTAAAAACTCATTAAGAAGTTCTTTATTACCCGTTTTTTGTAATCCAAGAAGATGTATCTCGTCGATAAATAAAATACAAGGCGCATTGTCTAAAGCGTAACTTATGACTTCTTTTAATGATGCGATGCTGGTGATCATAAGGTAGTTAACTTCAATGAACTTAATCTTAAGATTAGAGCCCATACTATTATAAAGTTCATTAATGGTTGCAGCCATTGCTTTGGCAACTGCAGTTTTACCGGTTCTTGATGGTCCGATTAAAAGACAGCATTTTGCAATTTCATTGTCTGAGCGAATATAGAGTTCAGGATCACGTAGATAATCTAAAATTTTATTAATTTCACGTTTTTGATCTTCTAGACCAATAAGTGATTCATCATCCAAAGTTGGAGTGTTATCTAGCGATGTTGCAAGGCCCTCGCGGCGAATATGTTTTATTCCTTTTAATGAATCATAATAATCACTGATCATGCTGCGGCCATCTGAATATTTTTTAAAGAGCCAGCTTGCATTTCGTTGAAAGAACGATTTAGCAGTGGTTCCAATATACGCGTCATAAGCTTCTTTGGTGATAACTGCAGTGATACTGCCACCAACAATCCCAGAAGCATAACCTTGCTTAAAGCCTGGAATTACGCTTATAGAGTTACAGACGTCTAAGATTTTATTACTTGCAGTAGCGATTGCAGCCCCGTGGTCATATAAAGAGAATACAATTCCAGTAATACCTATAATGCCCGCCATGTGCCACTTATAGTTATTATAAAAGTTTTCTGTAGCGCGAACTGCTATATTAAATGGGGTTAAACCTAAAGATGTACTGTTTTTCTCAAGGTCAAATAAGCGTTCGTCATTTTTAATGAGAACTTTAAGAATATAATCAAATGAATCGGAATAGTTTTTATCTGGTACTAAAAGATCATCTATGCTTGGAATATCAAGAAGTGTTATGTCAGTTTCAATAGCAAGCGAAAGACGATCGATAATGTTTTTTAAAATAACCGTGACCTTAGCAAGGGTATCCTGTTCTGCGGTTAAAACACTCATGCCTTGCAGCTGATGCGCGATGCTGATATAAGCAGATAATTTTTTAAGGGTTTCATTTTTGTCACCAGATACTTTAATAAGCCCTTTTTGAATGCCAGCCAGAACTTGTTGTAAAATTGCTGTTATAAAGCCTATTTGCTTTGAGCACTCTTTTTGAACTTGCTGGGAAATTGCAATTATTTGTTCTTTTGCAAGTATGGCTTGTTCAAGCGCCGCTTGGTTAAGTTCGGCTTGGGTTGCGGCCTGCGTTTGAAGCTGCTCTGTTGCAACAGGCTCGGCGTTTAAAGAGATAGACTGAAGCGAAATGGCCGCAAAAGCCACTAGTAGTAGTTTTTTAAGGTTCATTTTTATATCCTTATTAAGATATGTTATTTACAATATACAATATTAAATCAAGTATACAGAAATGCCCAAAAATTGAAAGTTTAGCGGCAAATATTTCGCTTAAGTATAACGAATTTTGCTTTTTATTTCCAAATTGAAAATATATTAAATAGCTTGCTTGAGATTGTTATATCAAGATATTTTATTTACTCTATCATTTTAAGTATACTGAAATACGCAAAATTTAAAAAAATTGGTACCGTAAACAAGGCTTTATTATGAATCTTTTTTCACGTTTTTTACTCTGGACTGCAGGTATTGTTGGTGTTTGTGCGGGTGGGTACTATGGGTACCGTTTGCTTGGTGATAAAACAAATAAACAGTCTCAGGGCTTTGACTGGAAAGCTGTTGAAGCGAAAAAGAATATTATTCCTGTTGCTATTATAGGTTCCGGTCCGGCTGGGCTCAGTGCCGCGCTGTATACTTCGCGCGCGCATTTACATACGGTGGTATTCCAAGGTCCGCAAGCTGGTGGGCAACTTATGAGCACTAGTGAAGTTGAAAATTGGCCGGGGATTGGAAAAAAACACGGGCCAGAGATTATGAAAGCTGTTTCTGATCAAGCGCAGCATTTTGGGGCCGTTCTTCTTAACGATACGATAAAAAAAGTAAATTTTTCCGTTTGGCCGTATGAACTTACTACTGCTGAAGATACTATTGTATATGCATTATCGGTAATTATTTCTACCGGTGCTTCACCCGAGCGGCTTAAAGATGTTCCTGGTGAAGTTGAACACTGGGGCAAAGGGGTTACTGGGTGTGCTATTTGTGATGCAGCGTTTTATAAAGATAAAGATGTCGTTGTTGTCGGCGGTGGTGACTCGGCCGCAGAACAAGCATTACAGCTTACTGCCTATGCGCGCCATATAACTATCTTGGTGCGTGGGGAAAAAATGCGTGCGTCTGCTGCTATGCAAGATCGTCTTAAAAAGTTTGATTATATTAAAATTCGTTCCAAATGCTCCATTACTGAAATTGAAGGTGATGGGCAACAGGTTACCGGTATTAAGTTAAAGACAGCTCAGGGCTCTGAGCATATGGCTATCGATGGGGTCTTTCTTGCTATAGGTCACAAACCTAATACTGGGCTTTTTAAGGACCAGATCGCTTTTACGCCTGCTGGATATATTCTGCACCAATGCAGAACGCAGGAAACATCCAAAGAGGGTGTTTTTGCTGCAGGTGATGTTTCTGATGAACGCTATCGTCAAGCAGCTGTTGCAAGTGGCGATGGGGTTAAGGCGGCTCTTGATGCAGAACGCTTTTTACAGCAGATCGGTTTTGATGAGATCTATGCCAAAAAGATTGAACGCAAGCTGTATGACCCCGTTGTAACTTCGCAGTCTGTTGAGATTCAGTCTATTGAGTCTATGGAACAGTTTAAAAAAATAGTTTTAGAAAGTAATGTCCCGGTAATTGTCGATTTTTATACTAAATTCTGTTCCTCATGTTTGCAGATGATGCCATTTGTTCAGGCGGTTGCTGCGCAGATGAAAGATCGTTTATTATGTGTTAAAGTTGATATAGAAAAGGTGCCGGAACTTAAAGAACGGTATTCGGTTTCAACGGTTCCGTTCTTTGTAGTTATTAAAAAGGGGTTAGTCGTTGGTCGTTATAATGATGTAATGACTAAACGTGAATTTTTTGATTTTGCAACCCGTTTTGTAAACGAGTAACTATGTTAAAAAAAATATTAGTTTTTATTATATCTTTTTCTATTTCTCTGAATGCGCAAGATAACTATTTTCCTTTAGTTATTATTGGTGGGGGCGTAGCGGGGTATTCTTCTGCAATTTATGGTGGGAACGCACGGATTCCCACTGCCGTATTTGTTGGCCCGCGTGCCGGTGGTCAGCTTGCTGTTGCAGGTGTTGTTGAAAATATGCCAGGCGTTTTACCGCAATACGGCTATGCCATTACCGAGCAGCTTGAAAAGCAGGCAAAAACATTTGGTGCTCAGATTTTCTATGAAACAATTGCGTCTATTGCTGAAAGTATAGAATCCGGTCATCGATTTATCCTTACAACTTCTGAAGGCACGCTCTATTATGCCGATGCTATAATTGTTGCAACCGGTTCGCGCCCACGTATGTTGGGGATCCCCGGTGAGTCTGAATTTTGGGGCAAAGGGGTATCAACATGTGCCATCTGTGATTGCGCCCTTGCGCAAGACAAAGATGTCGTGATTGTTGGCGGTGGCGATTCTGCCATTGAAGAGGCGTTACAGTTAGCGCCCTATGCACGCAGTATCACCTTGTTATTACGTAGTAATGGTTTTCGCGCAAGCCCTCGTATGCAAGAAAAACTTTTATCGTTCAAGCATATTTCGTATCGTTATGATATTGAAGTGCTAGAGATTTTTGGTGAAGAAAATGGCATGCGTGGCGTAAAAATTTATAATAAAGCCACTGAAGAACAAGAAATTTTCCATGCGCAGGGTATTTTTCTTGCAATTGGGCAGATTCCAGAAACAGATTTTATTCGTGATCTGGTTCGCTGTGATAAATATGGGTACATTGTCTTACTTGACCGTCAAAAAACTTCAGTTGAAGGCATTTTTGCTGCTGGTGATGTTACAGACAGCCGGTATCGTCAGGCGATTGTTGCAAGCGGCGATGCTGCTAAAGCGGCACTTGATGCAGTAGCATTCTTGCGTGGCATAGATTAGTAATTTTTATTATTACAACAGAAGGGCAATGGATATGAATAAACAATACCGCATATATGCAACCGTGATTTTTTTAACTTTTTCACCCTGTCTATTTAGTGCAGATAACTCTGATAATCGTTATATGCAGCTTGCAGAGTCGTATCTTAACAGTACTATAGTTGTTGTGCCGCATGAAACAGATATTACTATGTCTGACGAAGAATACGACAACTTACTTATTGCTGCAGGTCATGATTATGATCATGCTCGAGAATATCTTGAGCGTTATAAGACCTTGGGTCTATTAAGAAAAACGCCTCATATAGTTCTTCCTGAACATACTGGAAAAAAAGAATATCTTTTGCAAGATCTTTTGAAAGCAACGCAAGACACTCAGCAGCAAGAATTCATCGTGAAAGCGGTAGTAGCACACAATTTAGAACGAAGAAAGATGTTGACGTATATCCCTAACAAAAGGGGGCTTAGGGTCCAGCCTTTAATATGGGATGATTCGAAAAATGAAATAGCTGCTATTTTCAAGTACTTTCAGCCTTAAATAGAAAAATAAGAGTATTTTTTTGCTATTTCTTATTATCAAACTCACGTTAATAATAGTAAATGTAATTCAAAAATTACTTGCCGTTGAGTAAGTACGTCAGAATTTTTACACTTGCTTCTGGGCACGCGCTAAAAAGCTTGCTCCATGCAAAAATTGCTGAATCCCTTTTGTCTTTGTTAGGGAGCTCATCTTGCTTTGCGTTTAATGTTATCGATGGTAATAATGCAAGAATAATAAATAATTTTTTCATACTGCTCCTTATGTATAATTTTTTAATAAGCTTGTAGTCAGTATATCAACGTAATAAAAAAAATATTATAAATTTTATAGGCTCCAGGATTTCTTAAACTAAGAAGTTTTGGCGTTTTCGCTGTCCTGGTGCGGATAATGTGATGTTTTTGTAGAAAAAAAATTCTTGAACGGGTATCATATTTGAAGATATATATTTAATTACTCTTTTTTAGGTTCAAAAAAAATGCTTATGAAAAACATAAAAATAGCGCTGTTACTTGGTATGACTCTTGTACAAAATTCTGTACGAGCAGGTGGTGGTCATAGTAAACCTTCTGATAATAATGATGAGATGTTTTTGCAGACCACCGCAGTGAAATATTTAGAAGGATTTGTGACACTTGTACCAAAAGATTTTGATGAGAATATGCCAGAAGAAGATTTTAATACGTTTGTTACTAAAATGACCCGTGAAAATGATGATAAAGATAATGTAAAGAATTATTTTGCTGAGTGGCGAAAGACTGATGTGCTCTATTCAGAATGTCATATACACGAAAGTGTTGAAACTATAATAAAAGATGTTCCGCTTAAAAAATTATTAGCAACAGTTTCAGATGATAAAGTTAAAAAAGAGATCATTAGTAAAGTTCTGGACCATAGTATCAAAAGAACTGCTGTGATTATGGAAACTCCGCGCGGGCCACAAGGCACACCTGCCAATAAAGCTCCTCTGGTTCCTGATGATTCTTCTAAGAAAATGATTGAACTTATACTTGAACTGAGTAAAAGCAAGTAACTATCCCTGTTCAACAACTTTTACGCTGCTTCCCTGTGCGGTTTTGTTAACCACAAAATGTACCGGGAAGTGGTCCTTCATATACGGCAAATGTGAAACGATAATTATCTTTGCAAAATCATCCTGAATTTTATAAATCGCTTCCATAATATGAGCAAGGCCCTCTTCGTCTTGCGAACCAAAGCCTTCGTCAATAATAAGCGTTTGCAGCGTAGTGCCCGCACGGCGCGCAAGAAGTTTTGACAATGCAATACGTAACGCAAAATCAATTCTAAATGCTTCACCACCTGAAAAAAGTTCATAGGCGCGGATGCCGGTCGCGTCAGAGATGTGAATATCCAATGTCTCTTTGCTTTTGCCACTTTTTAAATCACGTAACGATTCAATAAATAAATGTGCCTGGCCGTCAGTAAGTTTTTCAAGTAACATGTTTGCCTCTTGCTCAATTTCTGGCAGCGCCTGTTCTATAAGTAATGCTTGAATGCCATCTTTGCCAACTGCTTGTGCGATGCTTTGGTAAATCTCCTGTTCATAGCTAAACTCTTTAATCGATGCGCTTAAGCGGGTAAACTCTTTTTCCTGTAACTCTAAGCGGGCAAGTTGCTCTTTGTATGAGCCGATCTCGCGCAACAGAGTGTTTAATGTTTCTGCCTGTTGTTGCGTGGTGCTGCGTAATTTTTGTAATTCTGTATCTAGCGAGCTTTGTTGTGCAATTTTTTCTCGTGTAGTTTCTATCTTAAGAGTAAGCTCGCGCTGTTCACGCTTCATGCTTTTTAAGTGTGCTACGGTAATATGCACAACTTTTTTTATCTGTTGCAATAACGGATTAATGTTTTCTGGTGAAACCTGTGCCTCAAGTTTGCTGAGCTTTAATTGGCTCGTAAGCTCGAGCTTACGTTCAGGCGAAATTTCTGGCAAAAGATTAAGCTGGCTCTTAATTTTTTCTAATTCTGCACAATACTTTCGATACGTAGCATCATGCGTGAGCAACGTCTGTTGTGTTGCAAGTGCCTGCTTGTCCAGCATTAAGCTGCTCAGTGTTATGCTTTCAGCATCTTTTTGTGCAATAATTTCTGCATGTTCTTTGCGTAATTCGGCAATCTGCTTTTCAGTGTGCGCAACTTCTTTGAGCGTTTCAAGAACGGTATGCATAGTGATAATAGTCTGCTTGAGTGCGGGCAAAAGTTTGGTAAAACGCGCAAGTTGATGCTGTGCCCGTGCGCGTTCTTTGTGCTGCGTATTGCACAGAGTAATTTTTTTGTCCGGTAAAAGTTCCTGCGTACAGGTTGGGCAATGTGCAATACCCGCGGTACTTAATGCTTTTAAACTATAATCGTAATCCTGAACTTTGGTGAGTAAATTATTTTTTTGGGTTACAAATTTTTGATATACTTCGCGGTATTTTTCATATTTTTCTAGAGTAACCTGTGGTGGCTGTGCGCTCTTTGGTATACTTAAACGCGCTATTTTTTCAGCAAGTTCGGTTGCTCGTTTTTGATGCATTGAAATACGCAACGTTACCTGTTGCACCTGCATATCGATAGCATGTGTTTTTTGCGTGTGGGCAGCCTGCAACGTTGCAGTGAGTGTTTGGAGCTTTTGAGATATTTGTAAAACGTGTTGCTGCAATTCAAAGCGCTGTAACTCATTTTTCTGAAGTAATTCAAGCTCTTTTTCTAACAACTCATGATTTTGAAGATCTTTGTTGCCATGGTTAATTTTTTTTGAAAGGATCTTTTTAAATTCTGCGCGAGAGTTTCGTAATTCTTGTAAACTTTGTTGTATACGGCTATGTAGTTTTTGTGCAGACTCAGTAGCTTGCTGAAAAAGTTGCTTATCATGCATATGCTGCTGAAAGTTTACTTCAGCTGCTTGTAATTTTTTTTGTAACTCGTGCAGGTTTTCTTGTAACGTTTTTTCTTGTTCAAGTGCAGCAGCAAGCGCTTGAGTGAGTGTCTCTTTTTGCGTTATTTCGCATGATAACCGTTGATGAATCGGCAGTAATGTATCACGTTGCGTTGCCAATAGGCGGCTTTTTTCAATAGCTTTTTTTTTAATAAGTTCAAATTGGGTGATCCCTAAAATTGAACTTAAAATCTCTTTACGCTCTTTAGGTGATTTTTTTGAAAATTCATTTGAGGCCCCTTGTCGCAAAAACACCGAGTTAATAAAACTTTCATGATCAAGGCCAATAGCAGCGATAATTTTTTCTTGCGTTGCGCGCAATGTTTTATCTGTGAGTCCGCGAATTGCGCCCGTCTGTGGATCCACAATTCCAAAATCAAGCGCGGTCTGTACTTTGGTGCTGCTGATATTAAGTTCGCGCCGCACACGATATATCTCACCATTACAAAGAAATTCTAAACTTACCATCATTTGCGTTTGGCCAAGCCGGACAAGGTTTTCATCGGCACGCGCGCCACTTTGTGCCTTGCGAGCATAACCCCATAACACCCACGTAAGGGCATCAAGAAGTGCAGATTTACCGTGACCATTTTTTCCGGATAAACAGATAAGATTATAAGGCTCAAAGTCTATATACTGCGTTGTCTGGCCGTAACTGAGAAAATTTTTTACTGCTAATTTTAAAGGTACCATACGCGCATTGTATCATGATCTTGCAATTTTTTAAATGATAAGCTACAACTTATCAACTCAATTTAATAAAAAGGGAGAATAGTAATGATATTAGCCGCACATGCTTTCCGGCATTATGACATTCGCGGAAAAGTTGATCAGGATATTTTTATACAAGAAATGTATCGGCTGGGCCGCGCATTAGCAGAATATGTTCTACAACAAAATCCCCAAGCAAAAACTATTATTATTGGCCGAGATGGGCGCACTCATTCACCAGAGATTCAAAAAAATATCGTGCAAGCATTATTTGATGTTGGTTTCACCGTGCATGATACCGGCATTTGTCCAACACCAGTTGTTTATTTTGCGGCCCATACGCATGCTTACGATGCAGCAATTATGATAACTGCATCGCATAATGGTCCAGAATATAACGGTCTTAAATTGTGTTTAGGGAAAAACTCTATCTGGGGTGGTGAGATCCAAAAAATTAAAGAACTTTATCTAATATCTATAGAGTCTGGTTTTTCGAACATGCGTGTGGTGAATAATAGTGCATCATATATGCGTGTTGCTATGCAGCAAGAGTACGCAGAATATATGGCGCATGAGTTTGTCGATTTAAAAGATTTTAGTAAGCCGATAGTGGCAGACTGCGGTAACGGCGCTGTCGGTTCTGTCTTGCGTGATGTTATTGAAGCGGTTGGTTTGCATGATGTTACGATTTTATGCGAAGTTGTTGATGGCACCTATCCAAACCATATCGCAAATCCAGTAGAGATAGAAAATATGCACCATGTTATTGAGAAAGTGCACGAAACAAAGCCTTTTATAGCAGTTGGCTTTGATGGTGATGGCGACAGAATGGCAGCAGTAACACCCGATGGCACACTTCTTTCTGGTGATATTCTGCTTGCTCTTTTTGCGCAAGATATTTTGCTTGATAATCAACATGCTAAAATTGTATATGATGGTAAATGTTCGTTGGTAGTAGCAGATATTATCACAAAATATGGCGGTGTTCCGCTGCGTAGTCCATCGGGACATTCAATTATTAAAACTGCTATGCGTACGCATAATGCACTTTTTGGCGGTGAGCTGAGTTGCCATTTTTTCTTTGCCGATAGATATTTTGGTTATGATGACGGTATTTATGCCTTTTTACGCCTGGTGAGATTATTAAAAAATAGCCAGAAAGATCTTACTGAGTTAGTAAATCAGTTTCCGCAAACGTATAGCACACCAGAAATACGTATTGTTTGCAGTGATGCAGAAAAAGATGGTGTTATTGAAAAACTCAAAGAGTTACTAAGCTTACAAGATAGATACACGTTATCATTTGAAGATGGCGTTCGTTTAGAAGATGATCTTAGTTGGGGGCTAATTCGTGTATCAAATACTCAGCCTGCTATTTGTATACGGTGCGAATCGCTTACTATCAAAGGGTTGCAAGATATAAAAAAAATAATCTACGATATGTTACTTACGGTTTTAACAAGTTCGTTACCAACGGCCGCTCATCCTGAGCTTGTCGAAGGGTTAGCGGTTTTAAATTCATATAGTATGAAAGAACTTACATGAAACGAGTTGCTCTTAATGGCTTTGGGCGCATCGGTAAAAACTTTTTACGTGCCTATTTACAAGATACTCAAGCGCATGCACAATACGAACTTGTTGCTATCAATATCGGACCAGCTGATATTGATGCTGTTGCGTATATGATTACGTACGATTCTTTACTCGGCATCTATTCATGCCCCGTTTTAGTTGAAAATAATATCTTATTGGTTGGTAATTTTAAGATAGCTTTACTGCAAGAGACTGATGCCGTAAAACTACCTTGGGCTAAATTGGATATTGATTATGTTGTTGATGCAACGGGTCATTATACTCATGCAGCTGATGCACGCAAGCATATACAGGCTGGCGCAAAAAAGGTGATAATTACTGCCCCAGCGCAAGGTGAAGATATTACTCTTGTTATGGGTGTTAATGATCAACTGTATCAAGCAGATAAGCATACAATTATCTCATTAGGCAGTTGTACAACCAATGCATTGGTGCCATTGCTGCATGTTATGAAAACGCATTGTACTATTACACAAACGATTGCTTCTACGGTGCATGCGTATACAAATTCGCAGGAGCTGCTTGATGTTGATGCTCATAGTAAAGATCTGCGTAGATCCCGTGCTGCAGGTATTAATATTATACCAAGTTCTACAGGTGCAGCTATTTCAGTTACGGCCGTTTTGCCTGAATTTAAAAATAGACTTGCAGCCAATGCGCTGCGTGTTCCGGTGCCGATAGTTTCCCTTGCAGATGTTACCTTATTACTTGAAAAGCCGGTAACCGTTCACGATGTGAATGGCTGGTTTGCCGATGCGGCACAAAGTTCATTAAAAAATGTACTGTCTGTAACAAATGTGCCATTGGTTTCAAGTGATTTCCAGGGTAACAGCAGCTCAGTTATTTTTGATGCTACTATGACATTAGTCAGTGGGCCCCTTGTGCGTATATATGGCTGGTATGATAATGAATGGGGTTATAGCAACCGGATCAATGATTTTTTAAAAAAATAGCGATTCGCTTTTGTCGTGTCACCCTGAACTTGATTCAGGGTCCACCTGTTAAGTTATAATCCCCTAATATATTGACTTATTTAAACAAAAGTATAAAATCTAGTTAAACATATAAGTTAGAAATTAGTTCCCTGGAATGCAACTAAAAGTAAAAAATATATGTTGTTCCCTTGGAAAGGAACCCTAGCACACTGGTATGTGGCAAAAGAAGTTAAAAACAGAGTTTTTAAAAACATTTTGTATGAAAGATTTAATATGGTAAACCATATCTCCGAGGTTGAGAATCAAACGAATAATCTAATTGATAAAGCATTAGATGGCCTTAATTTAGAAGCAAAGTCACTCTTTGTGCTTCTAGATAACATTTCCTCAAATTTCCTTAAAGTTGAAAAAAGCTTAAAAGATTTAAAAGCTAATTTTCCATTTAGAGAGCCAATCAAAAAAAATACCACAAGCCCGAAAATACCAAGAGATGATCATAGATCTTCAAATTTCTTAAATTTGGAATATTATGTGACTGAGCAAGTTCATTATTTAGCATGGGAAGCGGATGATGAGCCTAAGAATTATCGCTTATTTCTTATTTGTGAAGAAAGTGAGATAGTTGGTTGTACTGGTGTTGGAGAATGTTGTAAATTTAGTGAGGTTTTTACAAAGAAATGTATCTTTAAAAAAACTCTGGTTGGATCAGATTTACAGACTAAATTAGAATACGCTAAATATTTGACTCAGTTTATTTACGCATTTAAAAATTATTTAAAAAATTATCGTACATCGATTGAAGAGAACGACAATCTACCGTTTTAGTAGTTTGTTCTAAAGGTAATTGTTAGTTCTTATCTCTGATAAGGACTTTCGGTTTAATTCTCAATTTTTAAATAATTTTTTATAGCGAGATATTGATGCATTCAAAAAATATTTTACCACAAATGAGCTGGAAAAAAGTGAATCTTTTTCAGCAGTGTCGTCGTTGTTTTTATAAAGAGCATGTATTGCAAATGAAAAGGCCCGGTATTGATGCTGATTCCTTCTCACTAAATAATGCAGTTGATGTTCTTTGGAAAAATGAATTTGATGTTTACCGTGCAAAACAAATTGCGCACCCCATTATGCTTGCACATAAGATAAATGCTGTCCCATTTAATCATGAGCTTGTATTTATGTGGCGAGATTATAAAGCTGGTGGCATCAGATTCGTCGATCAGGTTAACGGCTTAGAGCTTTATGGAATTATTGATGATATTTGGATTAATGAAAGTAAAGAGCTCATTATTGTTGATTATAAGGCAACAGCAAAACATAAGCAGTTTATGACATGGCCAAATAAGAACAAATGGGATGATAGCAATAAGCGGCAAATGGCTTTTTATGCAGCTCTTCTTAAAAGAAGTGGGCATAAAATATATAATAAAGGTTATTTTGTTTATAGTACAGCGCTTAAAGATAAGCCTCTTTTTAATCAAAAACTAGAATTTGAAAGCTGTATCAAAGATTGCCCAATAGATGATTCTTGGATGGATTCTACTATGCGAGATTTACGGTATTGCCTAGATCAGCCGACAGCTCCAGAAGCATCAAAAGACTGTGAATTTTGTAAATATGAGCTTAATCAGCATTAATATAGCTTGCCCTTCGATATGCCGCTCTCATAGAGCGGCACTCAGGGTGCACGGAGTATAACTTAATAGATGGATCCTGAAACAAGTTCAGGATGACACCTTTGCGGCATAATTTCATTTTTTTTAAAATTGCTAGATGCACGGTTAGACAAGAATAAGAAAATACGGTACTCTATCTCTTAGTGTTGGGAGGGCCCATAGCTCAGTCGGTCAGAGCAGTCGGCTCATAACCGAAAGGTCCCAGGTTCAAGTCCTGGTGGGCCCACCAGTAACAAGAAAGATAAATACATGAGTACAGATCCATTTTACAACTTTCTCGCGTTAGTCACACAAGATACTCATGCTGTTGCAACTCGCAAAAAAATAGCGCAACTTTCCCAAAAACAAGAAGCACTTAAAAGCACTCTTAAAAAATTGCAAGATGATCTAGCCGATGCACAAGCACAAGCACATAGTGCAAAAAAAAGTCTTGATGCTCAAGAGCTTGAAATTAAAGTCCTCAAGGATCGCCAACGGTCATTAAAAAGTAAATTAGAGGCCTCAAGCTCACCAAAAGAGTATTTTTCATTAGAGACGGAGTTGAAAAATATCGCGTTAGATATCGATGCGCAAGAAAATAAACTTTTTGAACTCTTTGAAAATTATGAAACTCTAGAAAAAAATATGGGTGAAGTTGATTTTCAGGTAGTTACTGCACGTGCGCAGATTGTACAAGAAGTTGCCGATATCGACCAACAGATTAAACAATTACAGCAGCAGGGGCAAGAGTATATTCAGAGCTATGATGAATTAAAATCTCAGGTAAACCCCGAGATGCTTGAAAAGTTTCTTACTATGAAGCAGTCACTGGAAAACCCTGTGGTGCCGGTTGAAAAGAATGCCTGTTCAGCCTGTGGACATACAATTAACGTGCAAGATCTGGTGAGTATACGTAAACACAAACTTGTTGCATGTCAAAACTGTTTTAGACTTTTATATACTATTGCACCATGACCCAATTATCACTTTTTCAACAAGATACTACAACAGAGAAATCTCTTATAACATTGTATATTGACGGGGCATCGCGCGGCAACCCGGGCCCATCATCTGTTGGCTGTGTTATTAAACGTGCAGATGTGGTTATTGAAGAGCATGGGTACTATTTGGGTAAGAAAACAAATAACCAGGCCGAATACTCTGCATTACTTATCGGGCTACATTTTGTAGCGCAGATTATTAAGCATCAAGATGAGCTTCTTGTTATTTCAGATTCTGAGCTTTTGGTAAAGCAGCTTAATGGTCACTATCGTGTTAAAGACCCAATTTTACAAAAATTATTCGCTCGTGCAAAACATATGCTTAAAGACATTGATCATCGTATCACGCATGTCTTGCGTGCGCATAATAGTCATGCAGATATGCTTGCAAATAAAGCGCTTGACCAGAAAATTAAGCTTCCAGAAGATTTGGCGCCGTTGGTTCACGATGTATAATCCTTCGATACAAATTCCTGCGGAATTCACTCAGGATGCACGGTTTGTGCAGGCCGCTCGTGGTGAGCCCTTCGACAATGCTCAGGATAAACTCCATCGAGTCGTCGCCTGTCCGCCGAAGCCTTGGCGTAGGCTGGAAGTCCATGCGGCTCTTAAGCGAATTTCTTTTTACATTATGTTATCGATAACCAGTATATCAGTGTATGGCACATGCCATGTGCGAGTATTGTTAGCTGAAGGCGATGCAACGGAAACTCACGAGTGGCAATTTGTTACTCAGAAAAAAAGTTTTCTCTGTGCACTTTCTGGTGGCGCATTATTATGCAATGGTAAAAAATTAGATAAAACTGCTTTGCGCATAAGCTCAACCGATAATCGCTGTAGCTATCTTGATAATGTATACGCTGGCGATATCGCTTTAATTATCTCTGGTGGTCGCTGGTATATTATAAATAATATTGCCCTTGAAGATTATGTATACTCTGTTATTCGTTCAGAAGGGTGGCCCGGCTGGCCACTTGAGGTGAATAAAGTATTTGCTGTTATGGTGCGCACGTATGCGGTGCATAAGATGATGCTCACAAAAAATAGTGCGCTCAAGCGCACCAAAAAGCAGCTTTTTGATATTAAAGCAACCAATATTCATCAAACATATAAAGGCGTGCATGATTATGAGCATCTGCATCAAGCGGTTAAAGAAACAGAAGGTCTTATACTTTCATATAACAAACAACCGATAGTTGCAATGTACGATTCATGTTGTGGCGGTGTTATTCCTGCGCACTTAACGGGTTTTGATTTTAAGTCTAATCCGTATTTAGCTCGTTCATATCCGTGCACCTACTGTACCGAGTGTAAACTTTATCGATGGAAAGTGGTCTATCCGCAAGATCTTTTAATAAATCTTTTACAAAGTGAGCTTCCAGCACTTAAAAGTATTAAAGATATCCGGGTGGTGCATGCAGACAAAGCGGGTAAAGTTATTGAGGTTCACGTAAAATCAGGAAGAGCGCATAAAAAAATTTCAGGCGGCTTGATGTATCGACTCTGTAAAGATGTTAAAAGTTTTTGTTATACTATCAAAAAAGAGGGTGACAACTTTCTTTTTGAAGGGAAAGGCTTTGGTCATCATGTCGGTGTATGTCAGTGGGGTGTTCGGAATATGGTTAAACAAGGCTTTTTGTGCAAAGCGATTCTTGATTATTATTACCCAGGAACTGAGCTTATGAAATTAGTCACTATGCATCAGGAGTCTGATATTCATGCCTGAACATAAAACGCACTTATTTGTTGGTTTTTTAGTGTATGTTGCTGTATTATATCTTGTGCTTTTTTTTGGGCCAATTTCATGGGAACGCAAAATTGAGCTGTTGATGTACACGCTTATCGGTGCCCTTTTTCCTGACATTGACACAAAAAGTAAAATTCAGCGTGTTATGTATATCATGTTTTTTATTCTTCTGCTTTTATTAGCGTATACCAAGCAGTATATCGCAGCAACGGCTACGGGCATCTTGGCCTGTTTGCCTTTAATGGTGCACCACCGTGGTATTTTTCATTCGATACTCTTTTTAACTTTCTTGGGCGCAACTGCGGTTTTTTGTACTAAACTTTATTATCCTGCATATACCATTATTATGCTCTATAATGTTATCTTTTTTCTTGCCGGTGTCTTTTCACATCTTTTTGCCGACCGTCGTCTTTCTTGACGTTATTATTATTTACGTGTTAATAACAACTACAATACCTATTTTAAAAAAGAGAGTTAGTAGTTATGAAGCAGTATCTTTATGCAGCAATCGCTGCAGCCATGTTATGTTTAGTATCTGTGAATGCGCACATAAACTCCTTAGATAAGGCTTTTGAGGCTCTGCATGGGCTTGAAGATGCTCTTGAAAACAACAATCAAAGTGGTCTATCAAGTGATCTTGTTATTTTAGTGCTGCATGATCTTGCCTGTTATCTTGAACAGGATAGTGCGCTTTCTATAGATGAACATGCGGCTCTTGCAAAAAGAGTTTATCAGCTTGCAAAAAATCTTAATCTATTAACGCGTGCGCCCCGTTTTGATGCACCAGTAATACCACAAACAGGTATACTTGAAGAAAACTATTATAGAACTCGTGATCTATATTTGCGTAATCTTTTAATAACCGGATCGCTTATTTTAAATGGTCAGCAAATTGGCGGTAATGTACCAAGTGGATTGTATGTATTAAAAGCTGGTGACATTATGACCGGTGATTTAACTATGGCAAACCAGCAGGGTATTGTCTTTGAGGACCTTACTTATACCGGTTCTGTAATTCTCACTGCACCAGCACTGGTAACAACGTCATATACGCTTGAGCTGCCAAGTCAACCAGGTGCGGCCGGGACAATTTTAGCAACAGATGGTGGCAACCCTGCTATACTTTCATGGGAATTACCCGTTTCACTTTTTACGGCAACGGTTCAACTTTATGGTGATGTTATTGGTTCAACATCTGCTGACACCATTAATACTATTTGTGGTCAACAGGCTTGCGCAATTGTCACTACGGTAACCAGTGCATCAAGTGGCAATGTATGTGGTACGCTTGTTAAGCGTGATGCAAATTGTAACTTTTCTGCAAACCTCATTACGGCTACGGCTACCAATGCGCTTATAACACAAACGGCATTATATGCGCAAAGCGCTGGCTCAGCTAACTTTGCCTTTACCTCTTCAAGTGCGTTATATTCAACAACGGCACAATATGCAACAAACGCATTACTTTCGGTAACATCCCAATATGCAGCACAGGCAGGTACAGTAAACTTTGCCTTTACGTCTTCAAGTGCGTTATATTCAACAACAGTGCAATATGCAACAAATGCATTACTTTCGGTAACATCACAGTATGCACAACAAGCTAGCTCAGCTAATTTTGCCTTTACGTCTTCAAGTGCGTTATATTCAACAACAGTGCAATATGCAACAAATGCATTACTTTCGGTAACATCACAATATGCGCAAAATGCAGGTTCAGTTAACTTTGCCTTTACGTCATCTAGTGCGTTATATTCAACAACAGCGCAGTATGCAACAAATGCATTACTTTCAGTAACCTCCCAATACGCACCACAAGCAGGTTCAGTGAACTTTGCCTTTACGTCTTCAAGTGCTTTATATTCTACAACGGCACAATATGCAACAAACGCATTACTTTCGGTAACGTCACAATATGCAACAAACGCAGGTTCAGTTAACTTTGCCTTTACGTCATCAAGTGCATTATTTTCAACAACAGCGCAATATGCAACCAATGTATTACTTTCAGTAACAACGCAGTATGCTCAAAATGTAAATTCGGCTAACTTTGTCTTTACGTCTTCTAGCGCGTTATATTCTACAACGGCCCAATATGTAACCAATGCATTACTTTCAGTAACGTCACAATATGCAGCACAAGCAGGCTCAGCTAATTTTGCCTTTACCTCATCTAGTGCGTTATATTCTACAACGGCCCAATATGCAACAAATGCATTGTTTTCAGTAACCTCCCAATACGCACCACAAGCAGGTTCAGTGAACTTTGCCTTTACGTCTTCAAGTGCTTTATATTCAACAACGGCACAATATGCAACAAACGCATTACTTTCGGTAACGTCACAATATGCAACAAACGCAGGTTCAGTTAACTTTGCCTTTACGTCATCAAGTGCGTTATTTTCAACAACAGCACAATATGCAACAAATGCATTACTTTCAGTAACGTCACAATACGCAACAACCGCAGGTACAGTGAACTTTGCCTTTACCTCATCTAGTGCGTTATATTCTACAACGGCCCAATATGCAACAAATGCATTACTTTCAGTAACATCACAATATGTGCCATGTGCTGATTCTGCGAACTTTGCCTTTACCTCATCAAGCGCATTATTTTCAACAACGGCCCAATATGTAACAAATGCATTACTTTCAGTAACATCACAATATGTGCCATGTGCAGATTCAGCTAACTTTGCGTTTACCTCATCAAGCGCATTATTTTCAACAACGGCCCAATATGCAACAAATGCATTACTTTCGGTAACGTCGCAATATGCGCCATGTGCAGATTCAGCAAACTTTGCCTTTACATCTTCTAGCGCGTTATATTCAACAACAGCAGTGTATGCAACAAATGCGTTACTTTCGGTAACCTCACAATATGCAGCACAAGCAGGCTCAGCTAACTTTGCCTTTACGTCATCAAGTGCGCTCTATTCAACAACGGCTGTGTATGCAACAAATGCATTACTTTCGGTAACATCAGAGTATTTCACCGGGCAATTATATGGTGATGTTATGGGGACACAAACTGCAACTCAAATTGTCACCATCTGCGGCGTGCCTGCATGTAATTTAGTACAGGCATTTTCTATGGTACTTTCAGCAACATCATGTGATAGTCCATTAACTCTTATTTTACGAGATACCACAGGTAGCTTTGAAGCCACAACTATAACATTAATGGGTAATAGTCTTATTAACTATAGTGAATATGGAGATTGCGATACGGGCCAAAATTTTATTTTTGCACCACTTAATTACAATACGATTATCGGTATAAATGCTAATAATAATAGTCCATCTGTAGGTTCAGGAAACACGGTCTATGGATTTAACGCACTTGCAAATAATAGTATGGCAGATGACAACACCGCAATCGGAGCAGATGCTCTTGCTAATACTATCAGTGGGCAATTGACAGCGGTTGGTTCAGGCGCATTATCCAGTATTACTTCAGGTACTCAAAATGTTGCTGTTGGCTATTACGCACTTAATGAAGATACTACCGACAACAATAATACTGCTTTAGGGTATCTGGCTATGATTTACAGTAGTGGTGGTTCAAATAATACTGCCTGTGGAGCTTATGCATTACAGTATAATAGCGGGCATGATTCTATAGCATTTGGGAATTCCGTATTGCAAAATAACCAAACCGGTAACAGCATCGGTATCGGAAATTATGCTTTAGAAAGCGCTGGAAGTAATGTTTCAGATCTCATAGGCATTGGGTATCAAGCTTTAAATCAGGTGTCTTCGTCAGGGTCATATCCACAGGGGGATGTTGCTATTGGGTCCAATGCTTTAGCCTCTCAGTATTATAGCGCGGGTTCTGTTGCCATAGGCTATTATAGTTTACGTACGCCCGTTTATGCACAAACCTTTTCCGGAAGCAATATAGCAATTGGCTATCAAACACTGTATAGTAGTGGCTCTACTAGTGATAATATTGCACTTGGATCAAATGCTTTATATTCAAACGTTCTTGGCGAAACGCAAATCGCCATTGGGCACCAAGCGTTAGAAAATTTTACAGGTGAAAGTATTGGAAATCCTTATGGTAATATAGCGATTGGTTATAATGCGTTACAAGCAAATCTAACGCGTTATATCATTGGGGTAGGTTCTGGTGCATTAGCACAAAATACTACCGGCTATCAAAACGTTGGCATTGGTTATTATGCGTTAAACTTAAATACCACCGGAACTTCGAATGTTGCCTGTGGGTATCAAGCGCTTAATAACTCTGCTAACTCTTGCAACAGCGCTTTTGGCGCATCAGCATTATCAATAGCATCAGGTTCCAGCAGACTAAACACTGCTGTTGGCTGCAATGCTTTAGGCAACTTACAGACGGGTGCGAATAATGTCGCGCTTGGTTACTCAGCAGGGTTAAATTTAATCAGTGGTTCAGGAAATATCTATATTGGTGCAAATATACAGCCAGTAGGGACATCAGAAAATAATACCATACGGGTTGGTAATATTACCGGTACGCCAATATCAGTCGGAACAACGGTTGTTTCTGATATACAAAATAAAATCGGTGTTGCCACATCATCGCAAAACTTTAAAAACAATGTTCTGCCTATAACAACTGAGTCAAATAATATCTATGAGCTTAATCCGGTATTATTTACCTATAAAGATGATCCGCTCAATACCATTCAATATGGTTTTATCGCAGAAGAAGTTGCTACCATCTATCCAGGAACCGTGCCACTTGATCAAAATGGTATGCCCTTATCAGTTGATTATCTGCAATTTGTGGCGCTGCTTACGAGTGAGATGCAAAAAGTGCATACTGTTTTACCCTATACAAGCACGTGTAATGTCGTTGTGGGCGCGCAGTCATTGCCAGAATTAACAAGTGGCACTTCAAATACCATAATTGGTGCTCAGGCAGGCTCAAATATCATCACGGGGTCACAAAATATCTATCTTGGTTGTGCAGTTACGGGCTCAGGAGATGAAAGCAATGTGATAAGAATCGGGGTGCAAGAGATGCAAACAGCTGCTTATGGTGCGGGCGTGTATAATCAAGCATGCGTGCCAACAAATTTGCCGGTTATGATAGATGACACCGGAAAACTTGGTACCGTTTCGTCATCACGGCGTTATAAACATACTATTCAAGATATGGGCAGCATAACTGATAATATCTATGCATTACGTCCTGTTACTTTCAATAATCTTGAATATGGGCTTGTTGCTGATGAAGTTGAAGCGATCTTTCCAGGAATGGTTATTAAAAATAATGCTGGCTTGCCAGAAGCGGTTCAATATCAGTATGTGCCTATGATGATGCTTAATGAAAGAAAAAAAGATCATGCCCATATTAAGCGGCTAAAGGATACCGTCAAAAAACTTGCCAACAGGCTTGCTGAATTGCAGGAAAAATGTGATGCGCTATGCAAAAAAGCGCATCTTACTTGACGTTATTATTATTCGCATGCTAATAACAACTACAATATCTATGTTAAAAAAAGAGAGAGTAAGTATCTATGAAGCAGTATTTTTATGCAGCAGTTGCTGCAGCAATGTTATACGCACTATCTATGCACGCCCAGATAACATCACCAGATCAAGCCTATGGGGTGTTGCAGGAGCTTGAACTGCTCACGCAGGGTGATCAATATGATGCATCACAAGATAATGTTATATTAGTGCTCGATGAGCTTGTGCGTTATCTTGAAAGCGATATACCACTTTCAATGCATGATCGTTTAGCATTGAGTAAAAAGGTAAGTCAGCTTGCAAAATCTCTTAATCTTCAGACACGCGCGCCTCGTTTTGATGCGCCAGAAATACCACAAACAAGTATACTTGATGAAAATTATTATAGAACCCGTGATCTATATTTGCGTAATCTTTTAATAACCGGTTCTCTTATTTTAAATGGTCAGCAGGTTGCTGCACATGTTCCAAGTGGGTTGTATGTATTAAAAGCTGGTGACACCATGACGGGTGATTTAACTATGGCAAGTCAGCATGGCATCGTGTTTGATGATGCTGCAACCGGCTCAGTTACTATCATAGCACCTGCAACTGTTTCACCCACCTATACACTTGAGTTGCCAACGCAACCGGGTGCAATGGGGACCGTTTTAACAGCAGATGGTAATAACCCAGCACAGCTTTCTTGGCTGCCAGTTACTGTTGTTACCACAGCAACTATTCAACTTTATGGTGATGTTATTGGCTCATCAACTGCAACCATAGTAAATACTATTTGTGGTCAAAAGGCATGTAACATTGTTACTACGGTAACTACCGGTACAAGTAACAATGTCTGTGGCACATTGGTAATGCGTGATAGCGACTGTAACTTTTCAGCAAATATCATTACGGCAACGGTAACCAACGCGCTTCTTTCACAAACAGCATTATATGCGCCATGCGCAGGTTCTGCTAACTTTGCTTTTACGTCTTCTAGTGCGCTCTATTCAACAACGGCAGTGTATGCAACAAACGCATTGCTTTCAGTAACGTCACAATATGCAACGCAAGCGGGTTCTGCTAATTTTGCCTTTACGTCATCAAGTGCGCTCTATTCAACAACGGCGCAATATGCAACAAATGCTTTACTTTCAGTAACGTCGCAATATGCAACACAAGCGGGTTCTGCTAATTTTGCCTTTACGTCATCAAGTGCGCTCTATTCAACAACGGCGCAATATGCAACAAATGCTTTACTTTCAGTAACATCACAGTATGCAGCACAAGCAGGTTCAGCAAACTTTGCCTTTACGTCATCTAGCGCGTTATATTCAACAACAGCGGTCTATGCAACAAATGCATTACTATCAGTAACGTCGCAATATGCAACACAAGCGGGTTCTGCTAATTTTGCCTTTACGTCATCAAGTGCGCTCTATTCAACAACGGCCCAATATGCAACAAATGCTTTACTTTCGGTAACGTCGCAATATGCAACACAAGCGGGTTTTGCTAATTTTGCCTTTACGTCATCTAGTGCATTATTTTCAACAACAGCAGTATATGCAACAAATGCATTACTTTCGGTAACGTCGCAGTATGCAACGCAAGCAGATTCGGCTAATTTTGCCTTTACTTCTTCTAGTGCATTATTTTCAACAACGGCAGTTTATGCAACAAATGCATTACTTTCGGTGACGGCACAATATGCGCCATACGCAGATTCTGCTAACTTTGCCTTTACTTCTTCTAGTGCATTATTTTCAACAACGGCCCAATATGCAACAAATGCATTACTTTCGGTAACGTCGCAATATGCAACACAAGCGGGTTTTGCTAATTTTGCCTTTACGTCATCTAGTGCATTATTTTCAACAACAGCAGTATATGCAACAAATGCATTACTTTCGGTAACGTCGCAGTATGCAACGCAAGCAGATTCGGCTAATTTTGCCTTTACTTCTTCTAGTGCATTATTTTCAACAACGGCAGTTTATGCAACAAATGCATTACTTTCGGTGACGGCACAATATGCGCCATACGCAGATTCGGCTAATTTTGCCTTTACGTCATCTAGTGCGTTATATTCAACAACAGCGGTCTATGCAACAAATGCCTTACTTTCAGTAACGTCACAATATGCGCCATACGCAGATTCTGCTAACTTTGCCTTTACCTCATCAAGCGCATTATTTTCAACAACAGCCCAATATGCAACAAATGCATTACTTTCGGTAACGGCACAATATGCAGCAACCGCAGGTTCTGCTAACTTTGCCTTTACTTCTTCTAGCGCGTTATATTCAACAACTGCGCAATATGCAACTAATGCATTGCTTTCAGTAACGTCGCAATATGCGCAAAACGCAGGTTCTGCTAACTTTGCCTTTACGTCATCGAGCGCGTTATATTCAACAACAGCGGTCTATGCAACTAACGCATTACTTTCAGTAACGTCGCAATATGCAGCACAAGCAGGCTCAGCTAACTTTGCCTTTACGTCATCAAGTGCGCTCTATTCAACAACGGCCCAATATGCAACAAATGCATTACTTTCGGTAACTTCGGAGTATTTCACCGGGCAATTATATGGCGATGTTGTGGGAACACAAGATGAAACTCAAATTGTCTCTATCTGCGGCGTGCCTGCATGTAATTTAGTACAGACATTTTCTATGGTACTTTCAGCAACATCATGTGATAGTCCGTTAACTCTTATTTTGCGAGATGACACTGGCAGCTTTGCAGCAACAACTATTACTTTAACGGGCGATAGTCTTATTAATTATAATCCCTATGGTGATTGTGGCCCTAGTTCTGGTTTTATCTTTTCTCCCATTTATGACAATACGATTATTGGTTTAAATGCTAATAACAACGACCCATTTGCAGGTTCAAATAATACCGCATATGGTTTTAATGCCCTTGCAAGCAATTATTTGGCAACTGACAACACGGCAATTGGGGTAAATGCACTCAGTAGTAACACTATGATTAGTCAATTGACCGCAGTTGGTTCAGGTGCATTGGCGCAAAATCAATTCGGTTATAACAATGTAGCTGTTGGCTATTTTGCCCTTAATGCAAATTTAGATGATTACAATAATACTGCTTTAGGGTATGAGGCTATGAGTAACAGTAGTGGTTCAAATAATACCGCATGTGGGGTGCAAGCATTACAAAATAATACCGGCGGAGATAATATAGCAATAGGCTTAGAAGTATTGATAAGTAATACTGGTAGCCGCAACATAGGTATTGGAAATTATGCTTTTGGAGAAGCCGTTTGTAATGCATCAGATTGTGT
The DNA here is from genome assembly GCA_963704655.1 of uncultured Candidatus Babeliaceae bacterium. Lineage (GTDB taxonomy): Bacteria > Babelota > Babeliae > Babelales > Babelaceae > BOG-1370. The sequence goes on from OY969927.1 coordinate 269,502, forward strand.
CGGAATAGGTTATAAAGCTTTAGCAAATCTAACTAACTCTAATTCTCAAGGTGATATTGCTATTGGAACCAATGCTTTAATGAGTCAAATCAATAGCACCGGTTCTGTGGCAATTGGTTACCAGGCGTTACAAAACCAAAATACGCTTTACCCGAATGTGGCCATTGGATACCAGGCAATGTATTATAATAACAGTGGTATATATAACACCGCAGTTGGCCCCAAAACTTTATATTATAATACTTCTGGAAGCGGGAATGTCGCTATCGGTAATCAAGCATTACAAAATTCCACTTTAAGTGATAATACCGCAGTTGGAAGTTTTGCATTAGAATTGAATCAAGTGAATCAAAATACTGCAATTGGGTATCAGTCATTAACAATGAATACCTTGGGCGTTCAAAATGTTGCCGTTGGGTACCAAGCATTGAGCAAAAATACCACGGGCTCATCAAATGTTGCATGTGGGTATCAAGCGCTTGCTAACTCTGTTGGATATGGCAACAGCGCTTTTGGCACGTTCGCATTGGGATCATTAGTTTCTGGTTCACAAAACACTGCTGTTGGTGACGGCGCTTTAGGCTCATTGTCCTCGGGTAAAGGAAATACTGCAATAGGTTATTATGCAGCGTCTAACCAGCCAGGTGGTTCAGGAAACATCTATATTGGTGCAAGTATAGGGGCACAAACAAATGAAAGTAATACTACACGCATTGGTAATATTCTCAACACGTCAATAACAGGCGGAACAACGGTTGTTATTGATGCACAAAATAAATTAGGATATCTCGCGTCATCGAAAAATTTAAAAAACAACATTGTGCCTATAACGACAGATTCAAATAATATCTATGGGCTCACTCCAGTATCATTTACCTACAAAAATGACCCGTTAAATACCATTCAGTATGGTTTTATTGCTGAAGATGTTTTTACCATTTACCCGGGAACTGTGCCTCTTGATAAAAATGGTTTGCCTTTTTCTGTTCAATACCACCAATTTGTACCCTTACTTATCAATGAAATGCAAAAATTACATACTGTTTTACGGTATACAAGCACGTGTAATGTTGCTGTGGGCACACAGGCATTACCAGACGTAACCAGTGGTGTTTCAAATACGGTAATCGGTGCACAAGCAGGCTCAAATATTATCACCGGATCACAAAATATCTATCTTGGTTACGGAGTAACCGGACCAATAGATGAAAGTAATGTGATAAGAATCGGGGCGCAAGATACGCAAAAATCGGCGTATATTGCTGGTATTTATAATCAAGCATATGGGGCAACTGCCCTGCCGGTTATGATAGATGAAACGGGAAAACTTGGTACTGTTTCGTCATCGCGCCGTTACAAAAATAATGTTCAGGACATGGGTACTCTCACACAAGATATTTATAAGCTACGGCCTGTTACCTTCAATTACAAAAATGATACAACAGGTCATCTTGAATATGGTCTGATAGCTGAAGAAGTGGAAGCTATTTATCCAGGAATTGTTATTAAAAATAGTGATGGTTTGCCTGAAACGGTTCAATATCAGTATTTGCCTATCATGATGCTTAACGAGCAGCAAAAAGATCATGCCGAGATTATCGAATTACATGGTGCAGTTTATGATCTTACGCATAAAATTGCAGAATTAGATGCAAAAATAAATGCATTAATTAACCAGTAATTTTTTCAAGAGAGATATGTTTTTTTACTATTATATATCTCTCTTGACTCATTTATTATTTACATGTTAAGAACTACTACAATATCTACATTTTAAAAAAAAGAGAGTTAGTAGTTATGAAGCAATATCTTTATGCAGCAATCGCTGCAGTTGTATTATTTGTGGCATCTTTACAAGCAGAAATAACCTCATTAGATAAGGCTTATGGGGTTTTACAAGAGCTTGAAATGTTCGCACAAGGCGATCAACTTGAAGCATCGAGTGATTCTGTTATGTTAGCACTTGATGAACTTATACGTTACCTTGAAAGTGATACACTGCTTTCAGCAAATGTTCGTTTGGATATTTCAAAAAAGATTAATGTTCTTGTTAAAAAAATTAATCTGCAGACACGTGCGCCACGTTTAGATGCACCAGAAATACATGAAACTACAATACTTAATGAAAATTATTACCCAACGCGCGATCTCTATTTACGCAACTTACTCATTACTGGCTCGCTTATTTTAAATGGCCAGCAGATCGGCGGTGGCGGCAGTGTGCCAAGTAATCTCTATGTATTAAAAGCTGGCGACACCATGACGGGCGATTTAACCATGGCAGATCAGCACGGCATCGTCTTTGATGATACCAATTCTGGTTCTATAACTATTACTGCACCAGCAGCTGTTTCACCTGCTGGGACAAACTACACATTTGAATTACCCATAAATGCTGGCGGAAATGGTCAAGTTTTAACTACAGATGGCGGTAACCCAGCAATGCTTTCCTGGCAACCGGTTACTGCAATAGTAACAGCAACTATTCAATTATATGGTGATGTTGTTGGTTCAACATCTGCAACAAAAGTCGCATTTGTTTGCGGCGTGCCTGCATGTAACATTGTTCAAACCTATTCGACGGTTCTGTCTGCAACCAGTGCTAACCAGTGCGGCACACTTGTCTTGAGGGACAGCAACTGCAACTTTTCTGCTAATTTAATTACAGCAACGGTGACAAATGCACTTCTTTCACAAACAGCGTTATATGCAACAAATTCATTACTTTCTGTAACATCGCAATATGCACAAAACGCAGGTTCGACTAACTTTGCCTTTACATCATCGCTTGCACAATATGCATTAACTTCATTAACTTCAACAAGTGCACAATATGCAACAAATTCATTACTTTCTGTAACGTCACAATATGCAGCGAACGCTGGTTCAACTAACTTTGCTTTTACGTCATCGCTTGCACAATATGCATTAACAGCATTAACATCAACAAGTGCACAATATGCAACAAATGCGCTACTTTCTGTAACATCGCAATATGCAGCGAACGCTGGTTCAACTAACTTTGCTTTTACGTCATCGCTTGCACAATATGCACTTACTGCATTAACATCAACAAGTGCACAATATGCAACAAATTCATTACTATCGGTAACGTCACAATATGCAGCAGTAGCAGGGGCAACTAACTTTGCCTATACATCTTCAAGTGCATTACTTTCTACAAGTGCACAATATGCTAATGTTGCTGGATTTACTAACTTTGCCTTAACAGCATCAAGCGCGCTGCTTTCAACAACGGCACAATATGCAGCAGTAGCCGGGGCAACTAACTTTGCCTATACATCTTCAAGTGCGTTACTTTCTACAAGTGCACAATATGCTAATGTTGCTGGATTTACTAACTTTGCCTTAACAGCATCAAGCGCGCTGCTTTCAACAACGGCACAATATGCAGCAGTAGCCGGGGCAACTAACTTTGCCTATACATCTTCAAGTGCGTTACTTTCCACAAGCGCACAATATGCTAATGTTGCTGGATTTACTAACTTTGCCTTAACAGCATCAAGCGCGCTGCTTTCAACAACGGCGCAATACGCAGCAGTAGCAGGGGCAACTAACTTTGCTTATACATCTTCAAGTGCATTACTTTCTACAAGTGCACAATATGCTAATGTTGCTGGATTTACTAACTTTGCCTTAACAGCATCAAGCGCGCTGCTTTCAACAACGGCACAATATGCAGCAGTAGCCGGGGCAACTAACTTTGCCTATACATCTTCAAGTGCGTTACTTTCCACAAGCGCACAATATGCTAATGTTGCTGGATTTACTAACTTTGCCTTAACAGCATCAAGCGCGCTGCTTTCAACAACGGCGCAATACGCAGCAGTAGCAGGGGCAACTAACTTTGCTTATACATCTTCAAGTGCATTACTTTCTACAAGTGCACAATATGCTAATGTTGCTGGATTTACTAACTTTGCCTTAACAGCATCAAGCGCGCTGCTTTCAACAACGGCGCAATACGCAGCAGTAGCAGGGGCAACTAACTTTGCCTACACATCTTCAAGTGCGTTACTTTCCACAAGTGCACAGTACGCTAATGTTGCTGGATTTACTAACTTTGCATTAACTGCATCAAGCGCGCTGCTTTCAACAACGGCACAATATGCAGCAGTAGCCGGGACAACTAACTTTGCCTACACATCTTCAAGTGCATTACTTTCTACAAGTGCACAGTACGCTAATGTTGCTGGATTTACTAACTTTGCATTAACTGCATCAAGCGCGCTGCTTTCAACAACGGCGCAATACGCAGCAGTAGCAGGGGCAACTAACTTTGCCTTTACATCATCGCTTGCACAATATGCATTAACAGCATTAACATCAACAAGTGCACAGTATGCAACAAATTCATTACTATCGGTAACATCGCAATATGCAGCGAACGCTGGTTCGACTAACTTTGCTTTTACATCATCGCTTGCACAATATGCATTAACAGCATTAACATCAACAAGTGCACAGTATGCAACAAATTCATTACTATCGGTAACATCGCAATATGCAGCAAACGCTGGCTCAACTAACTTTGCCTTTACATCATCGCTTGCACAATATGCATTAACGGCACTGACATCAACAAGTGCACAGTATGCAACAAATTCATTACTTTCTGTAACATCGCAATATGCGCAAAACGCGGGCTCAACTAACTTTGCTTTCACGTCATCAGTTGCGCAATATGCATTAACTTCATTAACTTCAACAAGTGCACAATATGCAACTAATGCATTGCTTTCTGTAACGGCACAGTATGCAAAAAATGCAGGTTCAACAAACTTTGCTTACACATCATCAAGTGCGTTATATTCAACAACGGCACAATACGCACTTACTGCACTGACATCAACAAGTGCGCAATATGCAACAAATGCGCTACTTTCTGTAACATCGCAATATGCAGCAACCGCTGGTTCAACTAACTTTGCCTACACATCATCAAGCGCGTTATATTCAACAACGGCACAATACGCACTTACTGCATTAATATCAACAAGTGCACAATATGCAACTAACGCGTTACTTTCTGTAACTTCACAATATGCAGCTAATGCTGGCTCAACTAACTTTGCTTATACGGCATCGAGTGCGTTATATTCAACAACGGCACAATATGCACAGGTAGCAAACAGCGCCAATTATATTTGCGGCGTGCCAGCATGTAATTTAGTAAATACCTATTCACAGGTACTTTCTGGAACAAGTTATGATATTCCATTAAAGCTGGTTCTACGTGATAGCACCGGCAGCTTTGCAGCAACTACGGTTACGTTAACTGGCGCATTAAGGCTGCAAAATGCAAATGGTAATCTTACTACGCTTGAAGCTGGTGCGCAAAGTTTTGCTCCAGTCTATACATTAATATTGCCAACAACAATTGGTGGTGATAATCAGGTATTAACAACAGACGGTAATAACCCAGCAAATCTTTTTTGGCAGCCTGTTTCTGCAATAACCACATCGACTATTTTGCTCTATGGCGATGTTACCGGATCTTCTACTGCAAATAGGGTAACAACTATTTGTGGTGTGCCAGCATGTAATCTGGTGAATACCTACTCATTTGTACTTTCCGGGACAAGTGCAGATATTCCATTAACCTTAGTTTTACGTGATTCAACCGGAAGTTTTGCAGCAACTACGGTTACGTTAACAGGCGCATTACAATTGCAAAATGCAAATGGTAATCTTACTGCGTTTCAAGCGGGTGCGCAAAGTTTTGCTCCAGTTTATACATTAATATTGCCAACATCCGTGGGTGGTGATAATCAGGTATTAACAACAGACGGTAATAACCCTGCAAACCTTTCATGGCAGCCTGTTACTGCAATAACCACATCGACTATTTTGCTCTATGGCGATGTTACCGGATCTTCTACTGCAAATAGGGTAACAACTATTTGTGGCGTGCCAGCATGTAATCTGGTGAATACCTACTCATTTGTACTTTCCGGTACAAGTGCAGATATTCCATTAACATTAGTTTTACGTGATTCAACAGGAAGTTTTTCAGCAACAACTATAACGGCAAGTTCTATTATTGTTGATAATCAAACACTTGTTGTTGACCCTATTAATCATTTAGTAGGTATTGGCACCAATCAACCAGCATTATATCCACAAGGACGTTTATTGGAACGCATTACGCCTAATATTCCAAGCTTTAGTGGTATTGCTCCGGGAAGTTGCTCGGGAGATTTTATTAACTCATCGTATATCGCGCAACCAAGTAGTATTATTGGCGTTAATCAAGTGGGGATCATCTCGATTAATGACCCAGTAAATCTCAATCTGGTTGCAACGATAAACGGAGGCTTTCCAACACAAACACGTGTAACGGGAACGACATTATATGTTTTAAATTCAGCAGGCTTTTTATCACCACGTAACTCCATTGCGCGCTATGATGTAAGTAACCCATTGGACCCTGTTTTTGTAAATGAGTTTAACTGTCTACCATTTCCAGGAAATATAGCCGTGACATCAAGTAATGTTTACGAAACTGATGTGTTGCGTGGATTATTTATCTATGATTCGGAGCTTGATTATCTAGGCAGCACCACGCCATTTTCTGCATTTAGTTTAGCTGTTTCAAATGATATTGCATTAGTCGGTACGCTCGAAGGGCAACTTTATGCCTTTAATGTTTCAAATCCAGCAAATATAGTACCATTAGGGTCATTGCTCTTCACAAACCCTGTTGTTGATATTAACATTCAGGGGATATATGCATTTGTTTCACTTGCTACACACAATGGAATTCCTGGAAGCGTGCAGATTGTTAATATTTCAAATCCAAATGCATTAACTATTGCTAACGTTCTTACCACGAATCTTTTATCACCTATACAAACGCTGATAAAAAATAATATATTGTATGTTGTTGACGCTGTTCTGAATACCATTAATGAATATGATATTACCACGATAACCTCACCAGTGTTCCTTACCAGTTATAATAATGGTACACCGCTTTCATCGATACTTTCAAATAGCCAAAACCTTTATGCAATTCCGACACAGGGATCACTTTTTGCCCTTAACCCAGCTTCAGAATTCTTGTTAACCGTTACCGGTGATACGCTTATCGGCGGCATCCTTAATTTATTACCAACAGGTAGCGGCAGTGGACAAATCAAGATTGGTGGGGCTACCGTATTACATACCTTTAATGGTGGCACCTATGTGGGGCCAAATGCTGGGAATTTCTCGACTATCAATGGCATTGGAAATTTAGAAAGTAATAATATAAGTGAAGCACAAAACAGTACCGCTGTTGGCGCAAACAGTCTTGCAAATATTATCAGTGGATTTAATAACACCGCAATTGGCGCGCAAGCCAGCCAGTACCTGACAAATGGAAATGATAATACTGCTGTGGGCTTTGCAACATTACTAGAAAATAACTCTGGCTCACAAAATACTGTTGTTGGTTCACGCGCGTTAAGTGGTTCAGACTACTTATGCACCTCAACTATTACCGTAAACGATTGCACCGCAGTCGGCTTTAATGCGCTTAATGTAAATAATGCAGATCAAATTACTGCCATCGGATCTGGTGCATTACAAAATAATAGCACCGGGCTACAAAATACTGCTCTTGGTTATAATGCACTTCAAGGTAACATTGCAGGCAATACCAATACCGCTGTTGGCCATAACAGTTTAAACAGCGCTCAAAATAGCAGTAACAATACCGTAATCGGTGCAGAATCAGGAACATCTTCAAGTCTTGGTTCGTATAATATCTATCTGGGCGATAGCATTAACTTTGGTGGAGAAGGTAATACCATACGCATCGGCACCCAAGGTGTACAAGCAGCCGCTTACATGGCTGGGGTTACGGGAAACTTACAACCTTCTGCATTGCCAGTTACGATCAATAGTAATGGGCTATTGGGTGTAGGGAATCTCATTACTACAAGCGCTATCTATTTCACCGGGCAATTATATGGTGATGTTATTGGCACACAAACAGCGACACAGGTTGTTACGGTCTGCGGAGTGCCTGCATGTAGTTTGGTAAATTCGTATTCAAAAATACTTTTAGCTACAAGCTGTGATAATGCATCAACATTAGTGGAACGTGATGAAACGGGCAGCTTTGAAGTAACCACTATTACCTTTACTGGCAACAGTTTAATTAATTATAGTTCTTTAGGTGGCTGTGATACCGGCCAAGCCTTTGTCTTTGCGCCAACAAATCAAAATACCATTATTGGTCTTGGAGCAGGCAATAATAATATTTTAACGGGCATCAGCAACGTTGCACTTGGTTATAATGCGCTTATGAGTGCAACAGCGGCTTTTGACAACATCGCCATTGGCGCATTTGCGGGTCAAAGCCTTGTAGGTGGAGTTGATAATATCGCTATTGGTACAGACGCATTAGCATCAACCCAACAAGGTTTTTGTAATGTTGCTATAGGAACCTCGGCATTAATGACGGCAACAGATGTTCCTACGCCTAAGGGATTGATCCCTTTACAATATAATGTTGCTATCGGGTACCAAGCTCTCATGAATACATTGGCTGGGGAAGCTGCGGTATCCCCATTCCTTCCTAACAAAATCTTTATTAATACTGCTGTAGGAAGTTTAGCTTTAACCACTAATATATCGGGCAATGTTAATACCGCCATTGGCTACAGCGCATTAACCAATAATATTGTTGGTAGCAGGAACACCGCAGTTGGGAATTCGGCATTATCAACTGTAATTTCTGGTGATGGCAATACAGCAATAGGTTCTGGTGCAAATGTTTATGACCCGGATGCACAAAACAGAACGGCCATAGGTTCAGGCGCTATTGCTTTTGTTGATAACAGCATCATGCTTGGCTCTAGTGCTGTGCAGTATATTATGCCAGGTGGCTATAATTTGACGGATCTTGGTTATCCACCATCTAATCTTTTAAATAATGTGCAGGCAACCCAACTTAATCTTTATGATAGCACTGATACAATATATGCGGGCATTACTGCGCCAGAAAATTATAATTATACCTATACCTTATACATGCCTGTTAGCCAAGGTTTTGCTAACCAAGCGCTTATGACAGACGGTAATAACCCTGCGCAACTAAGTTGGGGTACCATCGTTACAAATAGCACCCAATCGTGCGATATACCATCGACCCTTGTCTTACGCGATGATACGGGCAGCTTTGCAGCAACAACAATTACACTCACGGGAAATAGTCTTATTAATTACAGCTCACTTGGCGCATGCAATACTGGTTCTGGCTTTATCTTTGCACCAACAAACCAAAATACTCTTATTGGTCTTGGTGCAGGCAATAGCAATATTCTCACTGGAACCAATAATACCGCCTTTGGGTATAATGCGCTTGCAGCTATAACATCTGGGTATCACAATGCCGCTGTGGGTGTGGGGACATTAAGTGCATTGAATTATAATTCTGCCTATAACACCGCATTAGGAAATTTTGCAGGTAAACATTTGCTTAATGGCAGTTACAATGTGTTATTAGGTTATGGTGCAGGTGCGGGCTTTACCAATGGTAATAACAATATCGCCATTGGATATCAATCTCTCATTCAAACAGCTACTTTCTGTGACAATATCGCAATCGGGGCTTTGGCCTTATGGAACAATAGCGCAAACCAAAACCTTGCAATCGGTTCGTATGCCCTTGAATATAATACCTCGGGAACAGGCAACAGCGCTATTGGTTATACTGCATTAATCAATAGTACAACCGGAAATTATAATACGGCATTTGGTTATCTTGCAGGTTCAAATTCACTTGGTTCAAATAATATCTATCTTGGTGCGAATGTTACCGGAAACAGTTCTGATAACGGTGTTATTCAGATCGGCAACCAGGGCGTGCAAAATGCTGCATATGTTGCGGGCATCTATAATAACTTACAAATGGGTGAACCGGTAGTTATTACCAGCAGTGGCCAACTTGGCATAGGCTCATATTCAAATCTTATTAACACCGCAACTTCATGCGACAATGCACTTACACTTGTGCTGCGCGACAGCACCGGCAGCTTTGCAGCAACAACAATTACACTCACGGGCAATAGTTTAATTAATTACAGTTCTGTCGGCGGATGCGATACTGGCCAAAGCTTTATTCTTGCACCAACGCAAGGTAATACCATTATCGGTTTAAGTACCGGCACTGCTATAACAACCGGTACGAATAATATTTATCTTGGTGCCAATATTAATAAAGGCAATGAAAGTGGTGCTATCCGTATAGGGAACAGCAATCAAACTTCAGCATATGTTGCGGGCATTTATAATAACTTACAAGTGGGTGAACCGGTAGTTATTACCAGCAGTGGCCAACTCGGCATAGGCTCATATTCAAATCTTATTAACACCGCAACATCATGCGACAATATATTGTCGCTGGTTCTGCGTGACAGCACGGGCAGTTTTGCAGCAACAACAATTACACTCACGGGCAACAGTTTAATTAATTACAGTTCTGTCGGCGGATGCGATACTGGCAAAAGCTTTATTCTTGCACCAACGCAAGGTAATACCATTATCGGTTTAAATACCGGTACTGCTATAACAACCGGTACGAATAATATTTATCTTGGTGCCAATATTAATAAAGGCAATGAAAGTGGAGCTATCCGTATAGGGAACAGCAACCAAACTGCTGCATATGTTGCCGGCATTTACAATAACTTACAAGTTGGTGAACCGGTAGTTATTACCAGCAGTGGTCAACTTGGTGTGGGGTCATCTTTAAATCTTATTAATACTGCAACATCATGTGATTATGCTTTAACACTTGTGCTGCGTGATAGTACCGGAAGCTTCTCTGCAACTATGGTTACACTAACAGGTAACACCATGGTAAGTTACGGAACCAGCCCATGCGACCCAACAGCATTTATCTTTGCACCATTACAACAAAACACACTCATGGGTGTAAATGCTAATAGCAACAGCCCACTTATTGGTTGGAACAACACTGCTTATGGATACCAAGCATTAACAAACAACTTAACCGGCTCAGATAACGTTGCAGTAGGCAATAACGCATTAAACAGCAGTTCAAACTTTACTGGTGTTCAACGCAGCATTGCTATCGGTTCACAAAGTATGCCAAATGTTGGCTCATCAACGGTAGATAATATTGCCATTGGTTACCAATCATTGGGCAATTTAGTAAGTGCTTTTGATACCTCTTACGGTACTCGAAATATTGCACTTGGCAACCAAGTGATGACCAATGCTCAAGGAAACTCTACCTGCATCGGTATCGGCTATCAAGCATTACAAAATACTAATTACTCATCAGATAACATTGGCATAGGAACATCGGCATTGTCACAAAACAGTGGCTCAGCCTCAAATGCTCACATTGCTATTGGGTCAAATGCGCTTGAAAGTTTTAATAGTACAAATCTTTCAGGTAATATTGCCATCGGTTATGGCGCAGCAAGTGCATTAACAACAAATACAGGAAGTGGCAGCAGCGATGCATGCATTATGATTGGTTACCAAGCAGGGGCAACAAACCCTGCCAGATCAACTGCATCAATCTATATTGGAAGTAATCTCAATGCGCCTGTTGCTGCAGAATTTGACACAATCCGCTTAGGTGCTTTTCCCTATAGCATCGCGCCGGCTGGTGTACCAGCGCATAACATTGCTATTGGTAATTCAGCGCTTTCAAGCCCAAGCCTTGGCGCTGCAAGCAACAATACCGCAATCGGCTACCAAGCGTTACAAAACAATACCGCAAACCAGCTTACTGCTGTTGGTTCTGGCGCATTAAGTGCAAACACTGGTGGGATTCAAAATACTGCCGTTGGTTATTATGCACTTAATCAGGTAACAACATCAACAGCAAATACCGCAGTTGGTTACCGTGCATTACAAAATATTACCACACGTTTTGGTGGGCAAGTTGCGTTAGGAAGTTTAACGTTAACGTCACTTTCTGATGGCGGCCAAGGTAACACCGGTATTGGGTCAAGTGCATTTACCTTATTAACTACTGGTAGTATTAATACCGGGCTTGGTTTTAATGCGGGAAGTGGTTTAATTACCGGCACAGGAAACATTCTTATTGGCGCCTATACCGCGCAAGGGTTAACCTCAGGAGCAAATAATATTATCATCGGCCAGGGTGCAGTTGCAGCAGCATCAACAGCAAGTAATAATACTATTATCGGTACACTTGTAGGTGTTAATAGTACTTCAAGCAATAATGCTGCTGTTGGGTATCAAGCATTGCAAAATGATACCGCAGGAAACCAAGTTGCTGTTGGGTACCAAGCAATGCAAAGTAATACAGCCGGTATACAGAATACTGCTGTTGGGTATCAAGCGCTTAATGCGAATACTACTGGAACATCGAATGTCGCGCTTGGCTATCAAGCTTTAGCAAATGCAAAAACTATTAACAACTTTGATAATATCGCCATCGGCGCGTTTACGCTTTCTGGTGCAAATATTTTAGGAGATAATATCGCAATTGGTGTTAACGCACTTTCAAATGCAAACTATAACCAAGGCCAGCAAATTGCTATCGGTTCTGGCGCATTAGCGGCAAATACAGGAGGTACTTATAATAGTGCAGTTGGTTACCAAACATTAAATGCAAATACCACAGGAGTACAAAATACCGCTGTTGGTTACCAAGCATTGCAAAAAAATACCACTGGCTATGCAAATACAGCACTTGGTTATTATGCGTTAAATCAAAACACTATAGGTGATACAAATATGGCAATTGGTGGTCTAGCGCTTCAAAATGCGTCAGCTCAAAGTTATAATACAGCAATTGGCTATAACACACTTATTGGTGCAAATATTTTAAGCTATAATGTTGCAATTGGTTCTAGTGCGCTTTCATCACCTAACAATACTCAAGGCCAGCAAACTGCTGTCGGTTATAGTGCATTACTAAATAATACTTCGGGTGCGAATAATACTGCTGTTGGTTTTCAGACATTATATGAAAATCAAACCGGTAGCGGAAATACTGCACTTGGTTTGCAGGCGTTATTTAAAGGAACTGCTAATTCAGATAATACTGCTGTAGGGTATTATGCTCTTTTTGGAAACAGCGGTACTCTTACTGCGGGCCAATTAACTGCAGTTGGTTCAGGAGCGTTGTATAATAATTCATCAGGCGGTCAGAATGTGGCAGTTGGCTATTATGCATTAAACTCAAATACAACTGGTACGGCTAACGTTGCACTTGGTACTCTTGCCCTTGCAACAAATATCACCGGAACGGCTAACGTTGCACTTGGTTATAATGCTGGAGCAGGTGCTACTGGAAATGCCAACACTATCATCGGGTCCTCTGCTGGCTCGGGGGTTCTTTCGGGAAATAACATTATTGTTATTGGAAATGGCCTGGTCGGTGGTGCCACTCCATTTACAACATATATAGCTGGCATTTCTGGGGCAACGGCAAGTGGTGGCGTAGAGGTATATTGTAATACCAGCAGTCAACTTGGAACTCTTAATTCTTCTAGACGTTATAAAGAAAATATTAAGGACCTAGGTAATTTTTCAGATAATATCTATAAATTACGTCCAGTACAATTTAATTACATAAGTGACCAAGAAAAGTGGTTTGAAGCTGGTTTAATAGCAGAAGAAGTAGTCGATATTTACCCTCAAATAATTGTTTATAAGGATGGTGAAATCGAAACGATACGCTATAAACAGTTGTATATAATGATGCTTAATGAACAGCAAAAAGATCATTCGGTATTACATGAATATAAAAAACGCGTAGAAACACTCGAGACACAAAATAATGAGTTTACGCAAACCATCACAACAATGCAGCAGCAAATTAATGATCTCCAGGATAAAATGAACAAACTTGGGCTGTTCCCTTGACCTTACAAGAGGCGCATGTTAGAGAAACTATAAGTAATGAAATCGTTGAAGAAATTGAAATTTTAAAAAAGGATTTGTATATGAAGCAGATATTGTACACACTTTTGTTTTTTGGTTACGTAACGGCTAATATGGCAGAGCAGGAAAATGCTCTTGTCCCCCTGTATCGAATTGATGAAGATACCCAAGAAATCGATCTTGAACCATTTGGCTATTTTGTTATGGGTAACCGGTTTTGCACCACGGCACCCTATTATACCTTATTGTTACCACCAGCAATAGGTTTGCCCAATCAAGTTCTTGGTCTTGAAAACAGTACTTCGGGGCAAATGACGTGGTTGACAACTGTGACCAGCTCAAATCAGCTCAATTTGATTTATAGCGCAACTTCATGTGATGTTCCATTGACGCTCATATTGCGTGACAACAATGGCAGCTTTGTAGCAACCACTATTACGCTTACGGGCGATAGTTTAATCAATTATGGTTCTGGCCCATGCACCGGTCAAAGCTTTATTCTTGCACCAACGCAAGGTAATACCATTATTGGTTTAAATACCGGCACTGCTATAACAACCGGTACGAATAATATTTATCTTGGTGCCAATATTAATAATGGTAATGAAGGCGGCGCTATCCGTATAGGTAAACAAGGCGCGCAAATTGCTGCATATATTGCCGGTATTTATAATAACTTACAAGTTGGTGAACCGGTAGTTGTTACCAGCAGCGGCCAACTTGGCGTGGGTTCATATTCAAATCTCATTAACACCGCAACATCATGTGACAATGCATTAACACTTGTGCTGCGCGACAGCACCGGCAGCTTTGCAGCAACTACAATCACACTCACGGGAAACAGTTTAATTAATTACAGCACAATTGGCGGATGCGATAAGGGTGAAGGCTTTATCTTTGCGCCAACAAATCAAAATACTCTTATCGGTTTGAATGCGGGGAATAATAATACGCTTACCGGTACAAGTAATATAGCACTTGGTTATGATGCTCTTGCAAGTATCACCGCAGGTTTTGACAATATCGCCATTGGTGCATTTGCTGGACAAAGTCTTATAGGTGGAGAGGGTGAAAATAGCTCTTATATTTTTAATGGCGCAGCAGATAATATCGCTATTGGTGCAGGCGCATTAGCATCAACGCAACAAGGTTTTTCTAATGTTGCTATAGGAACTTCGGCATTGATGACCGGAACAGATTTGGTGGTAAATGGTGGCATCTTTGCTGGAACTTATCCGATGCAATATAATGTTGCCATTGGGTATCAAGCGTCGATGAATGCAATTGCTTATCAGTTTTTTGGAGATTCAATTCTTGACCCACAACCAGAACCAATTATTAATACTGCAATAGGAAGTTTTGCCTTAACAAATAATATATCGGGCAATGTTAATACCGCCGTTGGCAACAGCGCATTAAGCGCTAATGTAATTGGAAGTTTTAATACCGCAGTGGGCGATTCGGCATTAAGTGCAAATGTTGATGCAGGAGATAATACAGCGGTTGGTGTTTCGGCACTATTAACGGTTACTTCTGGTGGTAACAATACCGCAATTGGAGCAAACGCAGATGTTAATGATCAGTATGCACAAAACAGAACTGTTATAGGCGCAGGGGCTTCTGGTACCGTTGATAACAGTGTCATGCTCGGTAATAGAGATATACAGTATATTATGCCAGGCGGCCTTGATAACAGTACAGATCTTGGCTATGCACCAAGTAATCTTTTCAATAATGTGCAGGCAAAACAGCTTAATATTTATGACAGCAGTGATACAAACTATGCTGGCATTAATGCGTACCCTTTAGGATATGCGTATACGTACACCTTACAAATGCCTATTAACCAGGGTTCTGAAAATCAGATGCTTTTTACCGATGGTAATAACCCAGCGCAACTTTATTGGTCAACAGTTCCAACTCCTACACTACTTACCCATGCAACAAGTGCCGATGTTCCAAATACACTCGTATTGCGTGATGGAACAGGGTCTTTTGATACCTATACCATCTCACTTGATTGCAGTTTAAAGCTCCCAGCAACAACGGCAACCTGTGGACAAATACAGCTTAATAACCAACCATTTATGCATGCTTATGGCACACAAAATGCCTTTTTAGGAACCAATGCAGGAAATTTTATATCCACAGGAGCATACAATATCGGTATTGGATATCAAGCTCTTTTTAATAACACCAATGGGCAATCTAATGTCGCCATTGGCGCAAGTGCGCTTCAGGCAAACACCAGTGGGCAATCTAATGTCGCCATTGGCGTAAGTGCGCTTCAGGCAAACATCAGTGGTAATGAAAATATTGCCATTGGCGCAAGTGCGCTTCAAACTAACACAAATGGGTTCGCAAATATTGCCATTGGTGCATCTGCACTTTTAAGTAATACCAATGGCTCAAATAATATTGCATTAGGTTTGGCAGCGCTTTCAAATAATAATGGATATCAAAATATTGCCATTGGCACCGCCAGTCTTGAAAATAACAGCAGCGGAAATGATAATATAGCAATTGGCAATACCAGCCTTCTTGCCAATATAACAGGAAGTGAACAAGTTGCTATTGGCTCAAATGCGCTCCACAACAATACCACGGGGATAAATAATGTTGCTATTGGTTATCAAACTCTTCAAACAAATACTTCTGGATCAAATAATACAGCTTTAGGGTATGAAGCAAATGTTGGTAGCAAAAACCTTACTAATGCAACAGCAATTGGTGCACAAGCAATTGTCAATGCAAGCAACACTATTGTTCTTGGCAACAGTAGCGTAACTAATATACTTCCTGGAAACGATAGAACCGTTGATTTTGGTAGCAGCGCCGTTCGCTTAAATACTCTACATGCATTAACTGACCGGTTATATGACACCAATAATAATTATGCGGCACTTACAGCGCCAATTGCAAATTATTCTCCAGGGTCTTATACGCTTCAACTTCCACTTTATCAAGGTTCTGCTAATCAAGTATTAAGCACAGACGGTAATACCCCTGCGCAACTTTCATGGGTAACAACACTCACTAATAGTGCACAACTTAATTTGCTCTATACCGCAACTTCATGCGACAACGCATTGGCACTTGTGCTGCGCGACAGCACCGGCAGCTTTGCAGCAACAACTATTACGCTCACGGGCAACAGTTTAATTAATTATAGCTCTGTTGGCGGATGCGATACTGGCCAAAGCTTTATTCTTGCACCAACGCAAGGTAATACCATTATTGGTTTAAATACCGGCACTGCTATAACAACCGGTACGAATAATATTTATCTTGGTGCCAATATCAATAATGGCAATGAAGGCGGCGCTATCCGTATAGGTAAACAAGGCGCGCAAATTGCTGCATATATTGCCGGTATTTATAATAACTTACAAGTGGGTGAACCGGTGGTTGTTACTAGCAGCGGCCAACTTGGTGTGGGTTCATACTCAAATCTCATTAACACGGCAACATCATGTGACAATATATTGTCGCTGGTTCTGCGTGACAGCACGGGCAGCTTTGTAGCAACAACTATTACGCTCACGGGCAACAGTTTGATTAATTATAGCTCTGTTGGCGGATGCGACAGCGGCGCCGGCTTTGTCTTTGCGCCGACACATCAAAACACTATTATTGGTCTTAATGCAGGTAATAGTAATAACTTAACTGGAACATCAAATGTTGCACTTGGTTATCAAGCGCTTGCAAACAATATCACTGGGTATAATAACACTGCACTCGGGTTTGGCACGCTTGCAACCAATACTAATAAGAGCAACAACGTTGCTATCGGTACCAACGCAATGGCCTCAGCTAATCCGTTGTTTGGAAACTCTGTTGCAATTGGCTATCAAGCACTTGCTCATGATCTTTCTGGCTACAACGTTGCCGTTGGCTCACAAGCATTAAGTGCAAATACTAGCGGATATGAAAATACAGCAGTTGGCACATTTGCTTTACAAGACAATAACTCAGGGACAGGAAACAGCGCATTTGGTGCTTCTGCGTTATCAGCAAATACATCCGGCGGTTCAAATACCGCAATTGGCACTTTGGCACTCAATGCTAATATGATTGGTAATTATAATACTGCAGTTGGTTCGCAAGCAATGTACGCAACAACAGCTGGTTATTATAATACCGCGCTTGGAATTAATGCGATGAACAGCGCACAGGCTTCTCATGACGTTGCTATTGGATATAATTCATTAGGACTAGATAGTGCAGGGTTTAATGTAGCTGTTGGAGAGGCAACTTTATCTAACATAATAACGGGAACTTACAATGTTGCACTTGGTTATGAAGCTGGCGTAAACGCAGGAACAAGCACTTCAAATAGTATTTATATTGCAAATCAAGGTAATTCAACTGATAGTAACGTTACGTATATCGGTACACAAGGAACGCAAACTGCTGCATATGTTGCGGGCATTTACAATAACTTACAAGTGGGTGAACCGGTGGTTGTTACCAGCAGCGGCCAACTTGGCATAGGTTCGTACTCAAATCTTATTAACACGGCAACATCATGTGACAATGCATTAACACTCGTTCTACGCGACAGCACCGGCAGCTTTGCAGCAACAACCGTCACACTCACCGGTAACAGTTTAATAAATTACAGCTCTATTGGTGGTTGTGGTATTGGACAAGGCTTTGTCTGGGCGCCAACAAACCAAAACACTATTATCGGGTTAGGTGCAGGTAATAATAATGTCCTTACAGGAACATCAAACATTGCTCTTGGCTACCAAGCACTTGCAAATGCAAAAACTATCAATAACTTTGACAATATCGCTATCGGTGCATTTACTCTTACAGCAACTGCTGTATTGGGTGACAATATAGCTATCGGTGTAAATGCGCTTTCAAGTGCAAACTATTCTGGTGGACAGCAGATTGCTATAGGCACAAATAATTTAGCATTAAATACAACAGGGACAGCAAATATTGCAATAGGCTACGAGGTGCTTGATGCAAATACCGTTGGTTCATCAAATGTTGGTGTTGGATTTATGGCTTTAGGAAACAATGTGAGTGGTAATGACAACACAGCAATTGGAACGCTAGCACTGTATAATAATACGACAAGTCAATTAACTGCCGTCGGTTCTGGAGCATTATATAACAATACTTCTGGTAGTGATAATGTTGCCATTGGATATTACGCATTAAATGCAAATACAACCGGCCAAAACAATGTTGCAGTAGGCAATCAAGCATTATCGGTTAGCGTTAATAATAACGGCAATACCGCAGTTGGAACAAATGCGTTACAAAATAATATCACTTTGCGCCTTACGGCAGTCGGTGCTAACGCATTGCAACATAATACTTCCGGCATTCAAAATGTCGCTGTTGGGTATAATGCATTAACTGCAAATACTACCGGCACGAATAACGTAGCAGTTGGTTACAACGCGCTTTCAGAAAATTTAATCGGAACGTCTAATATCGCCATTGGTTATCAAGCACTTACAGCAAATACCGCCGGCGATGACAATATCGGTATCGGAACAAATGCATTAGTTAATGCACAAGGAAATAGAAATGTGGCAATGGGCTCCAGTGCATTCCAGACGATAAGTGGAAATACAGCATCAGATAACGTTGCTTTAGGTTATTATGCGCTTATTGTCTCGACTACAGGTCAAAGCGTTGCTATCGGCTCTGGTGCGTTAGCCGCTAATACTTTTGGAACTCAAAATACCGCTGTTGGCTATTATGCGCTTAATGCGAATATTACTGGAACATCGAATGTCGCGCTTGGCTATCAAGCTTTAGCAAATGCTAAAACCATAAACAACTTTGATAATATCGCAATTGGCGCATTTACACTTTCGGGAACCGCTGTTCTTGGTGATAATATTGCAATAGGTGTAAATGCGCTTTCAAATGCAAACTATAACCAAGCTAATCAGATAGCAATTGGTTCAGGCGCATTGCAAAATAACACATCTGGCTTTCAGAATACTGCTGTTGGGTATCAAGCACTTAACTCATTAACCACATCAACAGCAAATACCGCAATTGGTTATCGTGCATTACAAAATGTTACTACACGTTTTGGTGGGCACGTTGCTCTGGGAAGTTTAACGTTAACGTCACTTTCTGGTGGCGGCCAAGGAAACACGGGTATTGGCTCAAGTGCGTTTACCCAATTAACCACGGGAAGCATCAATACGGCACTTGGTTTTAATGCGGGCAATAGCTTAACTACTGGAACAGGAAATATTATCATTGGCGCCTATACCGCGCAAGGTTTAACCTCTGGAGCAAATAACATTATCATCGGCCAGGGTGCAGTTGCAGCAGCATCAACAGCAAGTAATAATACTATTATCGGTACACTTGTAGGTGTTAATAGTACCTCAAGCAATAATGCTGTAGTTGGGTATCAAGCATTGCAAAATGATACCGCAGGAAACCAAGTTGCTGTTGGATACCAAGCAATGCAAAGTAATACAGCCGGTATACAGAATACTGCTGTTGGCTATTATGCGCTTAATGCGAATATTACTGGAACATCAAACGTTGCTATTGGATTTAGGGCACTTGCAAATGCTAATACCATAAATAACTTTGACAATATCGCAATTGGTGCATTTACTTTAACAAGCACAACAGCTTTTGGTGATAATGTTGCAATTGGCGCAAATGCATTAGCAAGCCCGAATTATTATAATCTTATAAGCGCGTTACCAACTTTTCCTGGAGGGCAGCAAGTTGCTATCGGCTCAGGCGCTTTACAGAATAACACGAATGGTTTTTTTAATACCGCAATAGGATATTATGCATTACAAGCAAATACAGAGGGGTTTGGTAATACTGCCGTTGGTTACCAAGCATTAGTCAATACCAATGGTCCAGGCTTTCCAACTCTAACAGGTTGTTATAATGTTGGTTTAGGGGCTGAAGTGCTTCAAAATAATACCACCGGCGCTAGAAATACCGCTGTTGGTTATAGTGCACTGCAACTTTCTACTACTGTATCTGACAATACCGCAGTTGGTTATGGTGCACTTTCTGGAACACTCACAGGAGGATCAACAGCAATTGGTAGCTCGGCACTAATTGAAAATACTACAGGTATTCAAAATACTGCAGTTGGATATTCTGCACTTAAGGGAAATACAATTGGCAATAGCAATACCGTATTAGGGTATAATGCAGGAGCTGATTTTACGACAGGTAGCCAAAATACCTTTATAGGTTACAGTGCCGGAATTGGAGGTGTAAACCCAACTGGATCATTTAATACAATAGTTGGTTCTTCTGCAGGTTCATTAATTACAACAGGAACATGCAATATTATTATTGGACAAAGTAGCGCCGTAAATTTAAGCTCCGGCTCGAATAACGTGATAATTGGTCAAGGTGCAGCAAGCGCAATTACTACAGGGACTAATAACATTATCATTGGAAACTTAGCACTTTCGGGAAATGTAGCAGCTAACATCAATAATAGTATCATTATCGGAGACCCAAACCCTGGTTTTGCTGCAGGATCTAGCGGTAATATTCAAATTGGTTTTTTTACGGGTAATCCCGCTGCAACAGTATGTTATATCGATGGCATCTATGGAAAAGCTGGAAGCGGAAATGCTGTGTCATGTACAACTTCTGGTCAATTAGTAGCACCAAGCTCATCCAAAAAATATAAAGAAAATGTTATAAATTTAACAAATATCTCAGAAAATATTTTTAAATTACGTCCTATAAGTTTTAATTATATTGCTGATACTAAAAAAGAAATCGCTTATGGGCTTCTTGCTGAAGAAGTCGAAGAAGTTTTACCAGAGTTGATTGTTAAAACTGAACAAGGCGTAACAGATTCTGTAAAATATCTTTACTTACCAATTTTGATGCTTAATGAGCAGCAAAAAGATCATGCACGCATTGTGGCCCTTGAAAAAGAGAATGTTCTGATGCGCGGACAGATTTATGATCTTCAAGTAAAAATAGAGAAGTTACTTGCACAGGCATAAAGATAACCTTGTTATAAAAAAAAAGGGGCCGTGGACAAATCCACGGCCCCTCTTTTGTGAGCGTTCATTAACTAAATTAACTGTTGGTACAATTATTGCTGCATATTTGGGTCACAGTTGTACTTTCAGCCAGTGAAACATTATTGTAAGCATCAATAGCAACAACATAGTAGGTATTTGATGGCGGGTTGACGGTGTAATCTATATATTGATAGATTGTTGATGGCACGGATGCTACCAGTTCTGTCAGCGCTGCATCATAATAAATATTATATGATACCGGTGGATTAATCTCACTTGCCGGTGCTGACCACTTGATTACATTTGATAGAGAAATCGGTTGATTAAGGGCTATCGTTTTTTGCATGCAGGAAGATACATTTTGTGGCGCGTTAGTAAGTACCGTTCTTAGTGTAGATACGCTGTTGCCCGTATAATTGGCTACGTAGGCATAATAGTTATCTGGGTGTATAACTAATGCAATTGGTCCTGAAAATCCTGGAACTGTTGTTATAACTGTTGGGTTTGCCGGGTTCATGAGATTAAGCGCGGTAACAGAGTTGGTAGATTCATCACATACATAAGCGTATAATCCACTGGGGGTTACGGCAATAGCAGTTGGGTTGCTAACGGCAACTGATGCGCCAACTACAGGTGTTGTAGGGTCAGAAAGATTAAGTGTGGTAACAGCGTTTCCACTTTGGTTGCATACATATGCGTAATTACCTGATGGGTGAATGGCAATTGCAACGGGGTTGTTAATAGTTACAGAATTGCCAGCTGTTGGGCTTGCAGGGGTTGTTAAATCTTGAACAAGAACCACATTATCAACTGCGTCGCACACATAGGCATATTGACCACTTGGAATTATTGCCATGGCAGCAGGGTTATTAACAGTAGTAAAGGTATTGTATGCGCTTGCTGATTCAGGAGTTGAATAGAAAATTACATAGCCGGTGTTGCTTGATTCATTGAGTACATACAGATAATAACCGGCACCAGGGTACATTGCGGTTACTACTGGTGTAACCAATGATGGAAATGTATAAAAAATTCCATATGATGGTTCAGCAGGATCTGTGAACGCGAAGTAATATATAATGCCTGTTGCACCATTGTTAGTGCCTATATAACCATATTGGCCCCCGTATAATCCGCCGGGTATAATAGTTAGGTTGCTCGTTGGTTCTAAAGGAAATGTAATGTAATAACCAACGATACTTGGTGCTGCAGGATTTGTTAGATCAAGACTATTAAGTGCTGGAGTGCTTGAAATAGTATCTATCACATACGCAAAGTCACCTTGTGGGCGTATGGCAATTGTGCTTGGGGTATCTAATGGGCCTGCTGTATTGACAATGGTATTTGGTGGGTTAAGAGCATAGACAATGTTTGATAATGTCACTAGCGCACTTAAAAATATTTTTTTATTCATAGGTTTTTTCCTTTGTTTTTTGAATACATGCTTGATAGAAAGTTACCTAATAGCAGCTTTACAAGTCAAGTTGCATAAGGATTTTCTGCGTTCTGATAATTTACGGTGTCGTTTATACGCAAATACATTAAGAGCTGTTATTGATTATGTATTGACTCATGTCATATTTGCATGTTAATAACAACTACAATATCTACATTTTAAAAAAAGAGAGTTAGTAGTTATGAAGCAATATCTTTATGCAGCAGTCGCTGCAGCCATGTTATGTGTATCTTTACAAGCAGAAATAATCTCATTGGAACAGGCTTATGTGGTTTTACAAGAGCTTGAAATGTTCGCACAAGGCGATCAACTTGATGCATCGAGTGATACTATTATGTTCGCGCTTGATGAACTTATAGGTTATCTTGAAAGTGATACACAGCTTTCAGCAGATGTTCGTTTGGATATTTCAAAAAAGATTAATCTGCTTGTTAAAAAAATTAATCTGCAGACACGTGCGCCACGTTTAGATGCACCAGAAATACGTGAAACTACAATACTTAATGAAAATTATTACCCAACGCGCGATCTCTATTTACGCAACTTACTCATTACCGGCTCGCTTATTTTAAATGGCCAGCAGATCGGCGGTGGCGGCAGTGTGCCAAGTAATCTCTATGTATTAAAAGCTGGCGACACCATGACGGGCGATTTAACCATGGCAGACCAGCATGGCATTGTATTAGAAGATGCTTCTGGCGCCAATGCAATTACCGTGCAAGCCCCAAATACTACCGAAACTTATAGCTTTACGTTGCCAGATAGTGCTGGCGCTGCAAACCAAGCGCTTACTACAGACGGCTTTGGGAATTTAACGTGGGCATCTGCGATTGCAACAACCTCTGGATTACAAAGTATTAATAATCTCACAACACCGCACCAATATCTTCTTACCAGCACGGGGACATCAACTGCATTTCAGTTTATCGAAACAAGTTCTTCGCATATTTTAAATATTCCATACGTTCAGGATTCTAGCCAAGGGTATGGTCTTCTAGATTCTGCTGATTACAATAATTTTGTTAATGCCGCAAACATGGTTAATGCTGCAACCAGCGACGACGTTTGTGGCACACTTGTAAAGCGTGATGCTAATTGTAATTTTTCAGCTAATATAATTACGGCAACCGTAACGTATGCTAACTTTGCCTTAACGTCTTCAAGTGCATTAACGGCAGTAACATCAACAACGGCACAATATGCACAGGTAGCAAACAGCGCCAACTATCTTTGTGGCGTACCTGCATGTAATTTAGTAAGTACCTATTCACAAGTTCTTTCCGGGACAAGTTTTGATATTCCATTAACACTCGTCTTGCGTGATAGCACCGGCAGCTTTGCAGCAACAACTATTACACTCACCGGTGAATTGTTGTTACAAAATGCAAATGGTAATCTAACAGCGCTTCAAGCAGGTGCGCAAAGTTTTGCTCCAGTGTATACACTGATATTGCCAACAACAATTGGTGGTGATAATCAGGTATTAACAACAGACGGTAATAACCCAGCAAATCTTTTTTGGCAGCCTGTTTCTGCAATTGTAACTTCTACAATTGAACTTTATGGCGATGTTATGGGGTCATCAACTGCAAATATCGTTAATACTATATGCGGACAAAGTGCATGTTCAATTGTTACCACCGTTACCACTGCAACAAGTGACAATATCTGTGGTACTTTGGTAAAACGTGACAGTAACTGTAACTTTTCTGCTAATTTAATTACTGCAACGGTGACAAATGCACTTCTTTCACAAACAGCATTATATGCAACTAATGCGCTACTTTCGGTAACTTCGCAATATGCGCAAAACGCAGGTTCGACTAACTTTGCTTACACGTCATCGCTTGCACAATATGCACAGGTAGCAAACAGTGCCAACTATCTTTGTGGTGTGCCTGCATGTAATTTAGTAAATACATATTCACAGGTACTTTCCGGGACAAGTTTTGATATTCCATTAACACTCGTCTTGCGTGATAGCACCGGCAGCTTTGCAGCAACAACTATTACACTCACCGGTGAATTGTTGTTACAAAATGCAAATGGTAATCTAACAGCGCTTGAAGCTGGTGCGCAAAGTTTTGCTCCAGTCTATACATTAATATTGCCAACAACAATTGGTGGTGATAATCAGGTATTAACAACAGACGGTAATAACCCAGCAAATCTTTTTTGGCAGCCTGTTTCTGCAATTGTAACTTCTACAATTGAACTTTATGGCGATGTTATGGGGTCATCAACTGCAAATCATGTTGCATTTGTATGTGGCGTGCCTGCATGTGCACTCGCACAAACGTATTCAACGGTTCTTTCAGCAACTGCATGTGATATTCCACTCACGCTTATATTGCGTGACAGCACGGGCAGCTTTGCGGCAACAACTATTACACTCACGGGAAACAGTTTAATAAATTACAGCTCTGTCGGCGGATGCAACACTGGAGCTGGCTTTGTCTTTGCTCCGACAAAACAAAACACCATTATCGGGCTTGGTGCTGGTAATAATAACGTTCTCACTGGAACATCAAACATTGCAGTTGGATATCAGGCACTTGCAAAAAATACTTCTGGTTATAATAATGTGGCTCTTGGATTTAAGGCACTTGCAAATGGCAATACGATCAATAACTTTGACAATATCGCCATTGGCGCCAATACGCTTTCTGGCGCATCTATTTTAGGTGATAACGTTGCAGTTGGAACAAATGCGCTTTCTGCGTCGGGTTATACCGGCGGGCAGCAGATAGCAATTGGAACGGGTGCGTTACAAGCAAATACCACCGGTACTGGAAACATCGCAATTGGTTATGATGCATTACAAACAAATACAAGTGGGGTAAATAATATAGCAATAGGCGCTTATGCACTGAGTAAGTTAAACTATAACCTACCGTTTCTTGGTATACCTAGCGGGGCAAATAATATTGCTATAGGCTCCAATGCATTAAGTAATATAGCTATAGCTGGTGAAAATGTCGCTATAGGCTCAAATACCTTACAGAATGGATCTTTTTCATACGGAAATGTTGCTATTGGTTATAACGCATTTGTTTTTGGCAATTCAGCATTCAATGTGGCTGTTGGTAATTCGAGTATGGTCAGCAATAATACGGGCGCAAGCAACACAGCTGTTGGTTATTATTCACTTTCTGGTAACATAAGTGGCAATAGCAATACAGCTATAGGTTCTTATTCACTTTCTGGTAACATAACTGGCTTTAATAACACTGCAGTTGGTTATAATGCTCTAACGGCTTCAGTTGGCAGTGACCTTACTGCTGTGGGAGCTCAAGCTTTACAAAATAATACCTTAGGTACTCAAAACGTTGGCGTGGGTTATAGCGCACTACAAGACAATACTATAGGATCTAATAGTACTGCTGTTGGATACAATGCTCTTATCAATGCAGTAAGCTCAAACAATAATACTGCCATTGGTAATTTTACACTTAACAATGCGGCTGTTGGTTCAGACAATACCGCTGTTGGTAATCAGGCTCTATCAAATACCCAAACAAGTTCGTTGGTTGGAATAGGTTCTGGTGCGCTATTCAATAATAGCACCGGCGCACAAAATGTTGCTGTTGGTTATTATGCACTTAATGCAAATACAACTGGTGGATCAAACACTGCGTTAGGATACAATGTGCTCAACCAATCAACCGGCAGCAATAACACGGTAGTCGGCGCAAACTCTGGCACCGGCATAACATCTGGAGCACATAATATTTATCTTGGTGACAGCATTAATAATGGCAATGAAAGTAATACTATACGAATTGGCAACAGTAACCAAACTGAAGCATATGTTGCGGGCATTTATGGAACATCATTACCAAGTGGTTCACCTGTTGTTGTTACATCAAGTGGCCAGCTTGGCATCGGTTCTTCAACAACAGTCACCGGCACCAGCTGCGATACAGCACTCACGTTTATATTGCGTGACAGCACGGGCAGCTTTGCAGCAACAACCGTCACACTCACCGGCCACAGCTTAATTAATTACAGCTCTGTGGGCGGGTGCGATACGGGCGCTGGCTTTGTCTGGGCGCCAACAAACCAAAATACTATTATCGGCTTAAACGCAGGAAATAATAATGTCATTACTGGCACATCAAACGTTGCTTTAGGCTACCATGCACTTGCAAATGCAAAAACTATAAATAACTTTGACAATATAGCTATCGGCGCATTTACCCTTACTGGAACTGCCGTGCTTGGCGACAATATCGCAATTGGGGTGAATGCCCTTTCAAATGTGAACTATAACAAAGGCCAGCAGATTGCTATTGGTACTGGAGCATTGCAAAATAATACAAGCGGTATACAAAATACTGCAGTGGGTTATTATGCGTTAAACTTAAATACAACCGGAACATCAAACGTCGCTCTAGGTTATAATGCTGGAAGTGGTTTAATTACTGGTACAGGGAACATTATCATTGGCGCATATACCGCCCAAGGTTTAACCTCTGGAGCAAATAATATTATTATCGGGCAAGGCGCTACCGCAGCAGCATCAACCGCAAGTAATAATACTACTATTGGTACACTTGTAGGTGTTAATAGTACCTCGAGTAATAATGTCGTAGTTGGTTATCAAGCATTACAAAATGATACGGCCGGAAACCAAGTTGCTGTTGGATATCAAGCATTACAAAATAACACTGACGGTTCACAAAATACTGCTGTTGGGTACCAAGCGCTTAATGCGAATACTACTGGAACATCAAATGTGGCTCTTGGGTTTAAGGCACTTGCAAATGGCAATACTATCAATAATTCTCGCAATATAGCAATTGGGGCCAATGCCCTTTCTGGATCTGCCGTGCTTGGTGACAATGTCGCAATTGGGGTGAATGCACTTTCAAATGTGAACTATAACCAGAAGCAGCAGATAGCTATCGGAACAGGTGCATTGCAAGATAATACAAACGGTACGCAAAATATTGCTATAGGATATCAAGCGCTTAATGCAAATACTGGGTCAGGACAGAACGTTGTTATAGGGACCGAAGCATTATCATCTGTTAATGATGCTAGTTCGTTTTCTAATGTAGTAATAGGGCATCAAGCTCTACAAACTGGGAACAATACCATATATGAAAACGTGGCCATTGGTTATCAAGCAATGCAAGCGAATAATGCTAGTGCCCAATGCGTTGCTATCGGTTGTCAGGCACTTCTAAATAATCAAAATCCGTATATAACCGCTATAGGTTATCAGGCACTTCAAATGAATAATGCGGGAGCGCTAAACACGGCAGTGGGAGCAGGTGCATTAAGTCAATCAAGTGGTCAAGCTAACAATACAGCCGTGGGCTATAGTGCATTAGCTAATAATTCCAATGGTAATAATAATACCGCGGTGGGTACTTATGCTTTATCCGGAGGAGCTGTAAGTACTGGTTATTACAATGTTGGAGTTGGGGTTGGGGCTGGTACACAAATAACATCTGGAAATTCAAATACGCTTATTGGTTGTATCGCAGGTACAAATCTTGACTCAGGCAACAATAATACCATGATTGGTTATAATACAGGCGGCAGCGTTACTACTGGAAACAACGTTATTGTTATTGGAGCAGGCCTGCCCGGTTCAAACACTGCAAACAGCACATATATAGCTGGCATTTCTGGGGCAACGGCAAGTGGTGGCGTAGAGGTATATTGTAATACCAGCAGTCAACTTGGAACTGTTAATTCTTCTCGACGTTATAAAGAAAATATTAAGGACCTAGGTAATTTTTCAGATAATATCTATAAATTACGTCCCGTGCAATTTAATTACATAAGTGATCAAGAAAAGTGGTTTGAAGCTGGTTTAATAGCAGAAGAAGTAGAGGATGTTTATCCAGAAATAATTGTTTATAACAAAGATGGTGAAGTTGAAACGATACGCTATAAACAGGTGTATATGATGATGCTTAATGAACAGCAAAAAGATCATGCACGCATTGCCACCCTTGAAGATCAATGTAGTGCATTGCAACAAACCAATAACCTGATGTCCGCACAGATCGCCGATCTCCAAGCAAAAATTGAGATGTTATTAGCAAAGGCATAATGATACTATTGTTATAACAAGGGGGGCCGTGGAGATATCCATGGCCCCTTGTTTTTATGTGCAGTTGCATAAGAATTGTCTGCGTTGTATGCTTTCCCCAAATAAAAAAAGGGAGTTAGTTGTATGATGCAGATGTATAAAAAAATATTTTTTTTAATCGTAGTGTGTGTGTCGCTTTTTCATGCGCGGGATTCTCATGCTCTGGATATGATTTCTTTTATTATGCCCTGTTATAATGCAGACAAATTAGAACATGCGCTTGCAAGTATTTATCGGCAAAAAATAGATTGCCCGTTTGAAGTTATCTGTTGTGACGATGGCTCGACAGATGATACCTTTAAAAGGCTTTTAAGTTGTAAGCGAATGTACCCAAATCTTAAAGTGGTTCGCCATGGTACCAATAAAGGTGCCGGCGCTGCAGCAAATACCTGTGTACAATACAGCAAGGGTAAGTGGTTATACCGATTAGATTCTGATAATATGTTGCCCGAACCAGAGCTTGAAGTGATTAATAAGTTAGTTGCACTTTTAGAGAGCAGTGGGTGCGATGCGGCTATGGTTGAAACGATGGTGCTCTTTGAAGGTGACAGAAATATTAAAGCGCTGTGGCGCTATGAATCAGCAAGTGGTATGTGTGACCTTGAACATTGTATTACCGTGCCACATGATCCTGCAATGTCAGGTAATTTTTTAATGCGCAAAAGTGCCTATCTGCGCGTAGGCGGTTACCCAGAGGATCACGGTTCTGATACCTTTAGATTCGGCTTTAAATTATATGCAACCGGTGGCAAAGTGGCGATTTTACGCGGTGCGTGGTACTGGCACTTTTATAACCCACATGGTTACTGGTGGCGCGAACAAAAATCAGGTAATAATGACGCTAAAGCGTTGCAGACCGTTATGGAACATAAAGATCTTTTTACACGCACTTCGCAACGGTATTTACATGATGCGCAAATGGGAAAAACAACACTATTTTTATTGATACATAATAAATTACTTCAATTAAAAAACTAATAGTATATTTAAAATATAATGCATTATATTGGTATTTTGGTAAAATGGTTATATAAAAAAATTATAACCATTTTTACCTGAGTACTCTATGAAAACATTGTATTTATTTTTAGTATCTGTAGTAATTTTGAGCATTTCAGCCATGCAGCATGAAGAATTTTTTATTGCCCCGACTTTGGAAAATGATAAATTGTCATTGTTTCAAGAAGTATGTGGCCGTAATGATAAAGATTTTCTCTGCAATTTACATGATGAAATTGAGCAATTGACTCCGGAGATAAGACAGAAGATAGACGAAGAAATAAACCGGCTAGAATTTCAAGTTGCTGGTTTGTCTGACAATAAACCTGCCTTATTGACGGTAAATTCGAAGCTTATGTTTTTTGAGAGAAAACGATTAAATATTTCGATTGCGGCTATTTATGCACAAAATGTTTTAGAGTTGTATAAGCAATTTCCGTTGTGTGAGAGTAGTGACAACAATGCTAGCTTAATCCAGAGTTCTCTCAAAAATGCTCGTTTAATAATGCTACAAAATAAATCTTTGCTTAGATTTTATTAATATAACGTGAGTTCGATGAAAAGCCTTTTAATTTAAGCAATTTTTGATCCCGTCAGTATCATGGAGCGCTATGTGCTCTACTGGTGCGTTTAGCGCACTATTTTCGGGCTTAATGATGATTAAGATGTTAGCGATTGTTTGTAAACTTAAAAAGCGTCTCAGCATTTGCACTGGTGATGCGTGCAACGTCTTCTATGTTGCTCTGTGTAAGTTCAGCGATATAGTCCGCAATGGTCGCAATCTGTTCAGGTGAATTTGTTTTGCCGCGAATAACTTGTGGCGGCAAAAATGGCGCATCTGTTTCTAACACAATATGTTCAACACCAACAGTTTTAACAATCTCACGCAATGCATTATTTTTTGGATAGGTCACCGTGCCACCAATTCCCAAAAACCATCCCCATGCGGTGACCGCTTGTGCAAATTGCATGTCATTAGAATAACAATGAATCGTTACTCTTTTTAATTGATCTTTATACTGCTCAAGAACCGCGTAGGTTTCGTCTTGCGCGTCGCGGGTGTGGACGACAAGCGCTTTGTCATAGTGAAGCGCTAGCTCGATTTGTGCCCTAAATAAATCGATTTGCGCGGTGATGTTATAATCCGGGTAATGTTTATCAAGTCCACATTCGCCAACGCCAACAATTTTTTCATGATGCGACGCAAGAAGATTTTTTAAAAAGAGAGCATCTTCTTTCCAATTTCCTTGTGCTTCATGAGGGTGTATTCCGACAACGGAGGAGACAGTTTCAAAAAGTTTTGCAATTTCTATTGCTAAAGCGCTGTCGATTTTAGTGGTGCCAATTTCTATAATATGGGTAACATTCTTGAGTGAGGCTTGATGTAGAATTTTACGAATCTCTTGAATCTCATTGTCTGAAAATGCGCTTATAGACGTTTTATCGATCATGTGTAAAAGATGGCAGTGGGTGTCGACAAGTTGAAAAGCAGAATCGTATTTTTTCATGAAGTTTCTCTTTATGTTATAAATTTTTTTTAGTTTTTATTGACAAAGTATTAAATGAAATTAGTATATTTTAGTGGTCATAATAAGCTATGTGTTATATGCAAGTCAATTAATACCTAGTTTATCTGATCACAAGCAGTGTTACAAACAAAAAAAATGTGAGTGTGACTCACAATAACCTATATCTCAAGGAGCGTCTTATGAATAAGACTGAGTTAATAGATTCGTTAAGCGAAGAAACAACTTTCAGCAAAAAAGATATTACTCGTGTACTCGATGCGTTAACACGCATTGTTATGCGTACATTAAAAAAGGGTAATAAATTACAATGGTCTGGCTTTGGAACATTTTCTTTAGCACAGCGTCCAGAACGTAATGGAATTAATCCTGCTACTAAAGAAAAAATTCGTCTTCCACAAACGAATGTTCCTAAGTTCAAAGCAGGTAAAAACTTCAAAGAAGCTGTACGCCAAGTTTAAGTAGATGTTGCTTTAAATATCAAGCTTTTACCCTTTCAAAAAGCCGCTTTTATAGCGGCTTTTTCTTTGCATCTTTCATTTTTTTCAAGTATTCTTTATGGTGTCATTCCGGACCTATAAGTGTCATCCCGGACTTGCCTGTCCGCCATAGCCCTTCGGCAAGCTCAGGAGTAAACCCGAGGTGACGGCTGGGATCTGGGATCTTATACGTTAATTAAGAGACCCTGAGACACGCTCAGGGTGACTAGTGAAATTAAGAAAGAGCCTCTATGATAGATTTAGCACTTGTACGTGAAAACCCAGATACGTTTAAGCAATTGATTTTAAAAAAAGATCCAGAATTTCCAGTGGATCGTTTTATAGAACTTGAAAAAAAACAGTCCAGTCTAAAACGTGAAATTGAACATCTTCGTTCAGAAAAAAACCGCCTTGCAAAAGAAGCACAAAAAGGTGTAACTCCAGAAATTCGTCAAGAGTCTCAAAAAATTGGCGCAGAACTTAAAGAAAAAGAATCACTTTTTGAAACTGTTGAAGCTGAATTTAATAACCTCTATTTACACTGCCCAAACTTGCCAGCAGAAGATATCCCAGTTGGGAATAAAGAGTCTAATAAAGTAGTTAAAGTGGTTGGTGAACAACCAACATTTATGTTTGAGCCAAAAAACCATGTTGAATTAGGTAAGCAGCTTGGTTGGTTCGATTTTGAAGCTGCCGCTGCAATGACCGGCAGTAACTTTGCCCTTTATAAAGGTGACGCTGTCCGTATGCTCTACTCTTTAACTATGATGATGTTAAATAACAATTCTCAGCACGGCTATAGTCCAGTGCTGCCTCCCTATTTGGTGACTGAACAATCGTTGACCAATGCAAGTAATTTTCCACGATTTAAAGATAATGTATACAAGGTCAGTGATGAAAATTTGTATTTAACGCCAACAGCGGAAGTTAATATTACCAATTTGTACCGCGATACCATTTTTGCAGCCCAAGATTTGCCGCAACGCACTACTGCCTGGACAAGCTGTTTCAGAAAAGAGGCCGGCACCTATGGCGCTACAGAGCGTGGGCTTATTCGTATTCATCAATTTGAAAAGGTTGAGGCTTATACTGTTTGTACGCCAGAACAGGCTCAAGCTGAACATGAGCGTATGCTTGCATGTGCAGAATCTATTTTGCAAAAATTAGGGTTACATTATCGCGTGAGTCTTTTGGCTGCGCAGGACTGTTCTTTTGCGGCATTTAAAACGTATGATATTGAGGTCTGGATGCCCGGGCAAAAGGCTTACTATGAAGTTTCATCTTCAAGTAACTGTACCGATTTTCAGGCGCGGCGTACGGGTATCCGTTTTAAAAATCAGCCAGCCGATAAGGCCCAATATGCGTATACGCTTAATACATCATCACTTGCAGTTCCGCGATTGATGGTTGCGCTTATGGAAACATATCAGCAGGCAGATGGCTCGATAGTTTGGCCGGAGGCACTTAAAAATATTTCGATACAGTTTTAAAACACAGTTTTCATAATCAAGCCTTGCGTTATGTGAGGCTTTTTTTTCTGGCGTGTGCGTTATTGTATATTCTTTGGTGGCACATCATGTGTCAGCCGAGCGAGTCACAGGCTCTCTTTGGCGTTATACCACGTGTCACCCTGAGCGTGTCTCAGGGTCTTTTTATTAGATTAAAGACTGACAGGGATATTTTTTTTGTAAAAGCGCTTCCACTTTGGTGAATATGCTCAAATAATCTTCGCGCAAGATTATTAGTGATACCAATATATAAAGTTCCGTGAGGTTTGTTTGTAAGAATATAAACATAATAAATTTTCATAGTATGATTTATTATATTGTTTTTTGTTGTTAAAAAAATATTCTTATCATGAAATACAACATGATGCTTTAAGTTAACAAAGAGACCCTGAGACGCGCTCAGGGAAGCGGAGTTTATCGTACCGCGTCCGCCATAGCTCGCGAGAGCGCCGGTCGAAACAGAGCACACAATGCCTCATGACATTAATATGCTTCTGCTACGCATTATTTTTATAATTATGATATACTTTAACTCAATAAATTTTTTAAACTTAAACTCATATTAATTATGTTATTTAGTTCATCTTGTGACGTTGCGTCATTGTATATTCATTGGCCATTTTGCCCCTATAAATGCCATTTTTGTCCCTTTGTAGCACTTGCGTCACATGATGAATACATGGAGCAGTACCATAATGCACTTACTAAAGAGATTATGCTTTATGGCGACTATGCCCAGAAAGTGCCTATTAAAACAATCTTTTTTGGGGGTGGCACTCCAAGTACGTATCCACCAAAGTTGCTACTTGACACGTTTGGTATACTAAGAAGTACATTCGAGTTTGACCCTGCGTGTGAGATTACGCTTGAGGTGAATCCTGGAACCGTGACCCCGGAAAAAATACGTGCCTGGAAAGATGCTGGAATAACAAGATTGAGTATTGGTGTGCAGAGTTTAAATAACGATGTATTAACGTCACTTAATCGGCATCAAAAAGCCGCTGATGTTTTAGAACTGCTTAAGCAGGCGTCGCCGCATTTTGAAGTTCTTTCAGTTGATTTGATTTTGGGGCTGCCTGGAATTAGTTTTGCTGAATGGCAAGAGCTTATAAGAACTGTTGTTACGTGGCCGATTAAGCATCTTTCGGTATATTTTTTGACGGTGCATGAAGATACACCGTTATATTATGGGGTTGCGCGGAAAAAGATTCATCTACCAACTGATGATGTGATGGTTGATACGTATCAATGGACGGCACAAGTATTAGAAGAGCATGGTTTTATGCAGTATGAAGTTTCAAATTTTGCCCGTACTGGTTTTGAATCTCGTCACAATAGTATCTATTGGAAGCGATTGCCTTATAAGGGCTTTGGAATGGGCGCCTGTTCGTTTGATGGCGCATCCCGGTTTCAGACAGAAAAGAACCTTATGAACTATTTAAAAATAGTTGAGCAGGCAAACTCTATGCAAGAGCTTGAAAAACTTTCTATAGTGGCAGAAACCTTAACTGAAAACCAAGTTTGGATTGAAGAGCTTATGTTGGGCCTTCGTCAAAAAAATGGCATTGCCTGGCAGGTAATTCAGGTAAAGCTACCAATAGAAAAGCAAGCTTTTTTTAAAAATAAGATTGCTGAATTTGTTGCATTGGGATACGTCGTGGATGATCAGCAGCGGTTTTGGCTCACTACATTAGGGCGCGCAGTAGAAAATGAAATTGTAGTTGCACTCTTGCAGTAGAAAAATAATTATAACCACAAGATTAAAGGATAGTCATGGCAAAAAACGTAGGCATTAAGTTGCCAGAAGATCTGGTAAAGATACTTAAGCAGGAAAAGACCGTTGCGATTTTGGCAACTTTTTCTGAAAAAGGGCTCCCGCATACTACCCCTATTCAATGTGTTTATCCAAAAGGGCTTGAAAGTATTTTAATGACCATTAATAAAGAGCATATTGGCTACCACAATATGGTTTGGCAAAAAAAAGTTATGCTCTGTTTTCTTGATGAAGGCAACGTTGCTTATAGCATTTTGGGACGTGCTGGCGTAGTTCGCGCACCTTCTTTGGTTCATCCGCTTATGAACGTTGTGCGTATTGATATTATTGATATCAAGTGTGACCGATCAATTGTTACCCGTGTTGATTCTGGCGTCCGTTGGAGTTATACTTCTTCAGAAGCAGAAGAATTATCAGTTGCGTTAATGGATGAGCTTAAGGAGCTTGCACGTACGTTATAAGGAGCTACTTGATGAACAAAAAAAAGTTTGTATATATTGGATTATTACTACCGTTAGTTTGCAGGGCGCAGGAGCAAGAAGCTCCTGCTCCGGTACTTTCACGCAAGGCTGATGAACAAGAAATGGTCGCTTTGCAACCAGATGTTGGGGTATCAGAAGATCTTAAAAATCAGCAAGCCAGTGGTGAACAAGCCGAGGGTCTGGAAGATGAGAGTCTGGATGACGAGCAGGATGACGAAGGTCAGGATGACTCGTCAGAATCAGACATAGATTTAACCGAGTCCCCTGAGTATGCGCGGGGTAACTGGTATGAAAAACAACAGACACTTAAACAGGCCCATGATGTTTACCAAGAGGTTCGTCAAAAAGAGGCTGGTGTCGCTCAGTTTGAAACTACGTTTATCACTAAGAAAAATGAGTTGACCAACAAGTTTGAAGAGTTTTCACAGTCGTTAAACGTTGCTTTGCCGAGTTTACATAAGGCCATTGTTGACGAGCTTGAAAAGCTTGAGGCTATACCTAAACCCACTGGGCAATTAACGCAAGAAGAACGTATTAAAATTACGCAGGATCAAGAAACAAAGAATGTTCTTACGCAGTTGAAAAAAGATCTTGATGCGATAACTGAACTATATAAAGCAGCAGACCAAGCTATGGTTGTTCTTATGCAACAAATTACCGCGACTCATAATTTCGAACAAAAAGCATTTGAATCGTACGAAAAAATTGCACAGGTACTGAGTGACCAAGTAGCTAAGCAGCTTTATGCAGAGATAGTAGCCGCGCGTGAAAATATATCCGGAATTGCTGAGTATATTAAGGGTGATTTTTCACGTTATTTTGATGAGCTATCTGAAAATATTACAAAATCTATTACCTTGGTGCATCAACAGCTTGCGACATTGAAAGAGCGTGGATTGGATCTCACCAAAACGCATGATGAAAAAATTGTTGAGGTAAAGGTGGTTGTACCTGAGCCGGCAAAGCCATCGCAAAGTTATTTTAGTACATTCATTTCTGGCGTCTATAATTTTTGGTTCGCTTTAGCGAACTACTTTGTGGGAATTTGGCGCTGGTTTGTAGGATTTTTTGCGTAAAAGGTGAGCGTTAAATTTTCGATGATTTTATTTGCAAGAATAAAGGTTATCTGGTACATTTAATGACATGTAAATCCCCAAGTCTTTGCTTATTCAGGCCTACAGGCTTGGCAAGCTTCTACGGGGCTAACGCGCGGAAGTGGTGAAATGGTATACACGCAGCCTTGAGGTGGCTGTGGGAGAAATCCCGTGGGGGTTCGAGTCCCTTCTTCCGCACCATCCTGCACTTATCCGGGCGTAAACGCTCGGCAAGTTTCGGATGGCAGGCCAGTTTACGTTTCTTCTCAACCTGCTACTTTGATTATGTTCAGTAATGGGGCCCGCGCCGCTCGTGGTGAGCGAAGTCGAATCCATGGCGAAGGCCGGGTGAAAGTGTTAGCGAAAATAAGTTATTCTTACAAACAAAAAAAGGGTTTTGAGTATGACAGTTTCTTTAAAAAGAGTTCTATTTTCCCAGTTGGGCGTTTGGTTTTTAATCACGCTTTTTGGGGTCTATTTTCTCCTGAATTTACGACAAAATTTAAACTTTGGTATCGATCTTGTAGGTGGAACCTATATAACACTTGAAGTAAAAACAGATTTATTACTTGAGCATGAACAGGCGTTGCGTGGCAAAGAGGGCAAACCCCTTAATGATCGCGAAAAGCAAGAAGTTGTAAGAAATGCAGTTCATGACAATATCGAAGTTCTGCGTTCACGTTTAGATAAATCGGGTGTTGGCGAAGTAACTATCGCGGCACATGGTGACAAAAATATATTGATTGAACTTCCTAATGTGCATAATCCTGAACAAGCAAAGGCTATGATCGGCAAATCTGCATTATTAGAAGTTAAACTTGTTGAAGATTCAGCTAGTTCAGAAGAAGAGCTTTTAGAAAAATATAAAGGTAAACTTCCTGATGATAAAATCATTGTTAAAGAGATCAGAAACCGTGGTTACAGCGCTCAACCAATGGCAACCTATCATGTTGTAGCTAAATTTACCGATCTTACGGGTAAATTATTAAAAACGGCACAAGCTCGTTTAAGTGATGCGAAAAGTCTTTCAATTGCGCCGGTTATTGCTTTTGAATTTAAACCAGAAGGTGCTGAAAAGTTTTACCAACTTACAAAGAAAAATGTAGGTAAATCGATTGCTCTTATTCTTGATAATGAAGTTATTACCGCTCCTCGAGTTAATGAGCCTATTAATGGTTCTGGTCAAATTAGCGGTGACTTTGATATGCAAGAGGCAAAAGATATTGCACTTATGTTGCGTACCGGTGCTTTTACCGCTCCAGTTCAGATTGTTGAAGAACGTCACATTGGGCCATCTTTAGGTGAGGCTGCAATTTCACAAGGGCTCACTTCATGCCTTATTGGCTTGGCTCTGTTATTCCTGTTCAGTATAATCTTTTATAAAGTTGCTGGCCTTTTTGCTTTTATCGTATTATTGTACAATTTATTGCTGATACTTTTTGCTCTTTCTTGGTTCCAAGCGGCGCTTACGCTTCCTGGTATTGCTGGGATAGTGTTGAGTATCGGTATGGCAATTGATGCTTCAATTTTAATTTATGAGCGTATCAAAGAGGTCCTGGCAAGTGGGGCATCTCTCAAAAAAGCTGTTGATGAAGGCTTTTCCGGTGCACTTACGGTAATTTTAGATGCTAATATTACCCACTTTATCGTTGCGGTTGTATTATACTATCTTGGTGCTGGCCCTATTCAAGGTTTTGCTGTAACCATGATTATTGGTATCATTGCAACGTTGTTGACCGGGATACTCTTATTACGTGCTATTTTTGAATTTTATACCTCAGTTTTAGGTATACAAAAAATTTCAATTTAGTATAATATACGTGTCACCATGGACTCGTTTCAGAGTCTCTTTATTAGCGAATAAGATGCTGAACCACGTTCAGCATGACAATGCGGACAAGTAGGTATTGAAATAAAGTTTTATGTGGCGGCGTAGCTCAGCTGGTTAGAGCGACGGAATCATAACCCGTAGGTCCGGGGTTCGAGTCCCTGCGCCGCCACCATCTTGCGCATATCCACGCCTGCAAACTTGGCATGCTACAGATGGCGGGCCATATTCGGGCCTTATATAAAGTAAATTTACAGTTCCAAAAGTGTCATTCTAGTACTTAGATAAATAAAGTATTCAATACTCGCTCATCCTGAGCGTGTCGAAGGGTTAGCGAAATTAATGAACATATCCCTTATTTTTACTCTCTTACGTCTTTTTCTTTCGCCATTACTCTTGGCGCCACTTATCGCGCTGCAAGCGCCTGTTCTTCTTACTTTTTCTTTGTATGTCTTTTTAGCATTAACAGATTTTTTTGACGGTTTTTTTGCGCGTAAATTTAATCAAGTTAGTGGGTTAGGTGCGTTTCTTGACCAATTTGCCGATAAGATTTTTCTCTTCTCTGTTGTTTTTGCAACATTGTATACGCATCAATTGCCATTACATATCGCGTTATTGTTAGCGTTTCGTGAACTTGGGGTTATGGGCATGCGTGAGTATGGTATGCAAAAAAATATCCAATTGCCTGTTATTTTTTCAGCAAAATTAAAAACGGCGTTTCAGATGATTCTTTTTGGCTGGATTATTTTAAATCAGCACTTTCCTGGAGCAGAATATATCACCGCGTCTCTCTTTTTTATTACCATTGGATTATCGTATTATTCTGCATATTTTTATGTAAGAAAATTTTTGTAATTTTCATGCTGCGGTATGGTATACTAATTGTAACGTAAAGCTATTTAAAAATTGGATTATCTATGAAATTTCAAGAAGTAGTATCTGTCTTTGAGTCTATAGAAAAACTGGCGTCACGTAATGCTATCATGGAACTTCTAGCAGATATTTTCAAGCGCGCTACGCCTCATGAAGCACAAATGCTTACCTATCTTTCTGTTGGGCAGGTTCGCCCGACCTATTTAGGGAGCCAGTTTAATATTGCCGATAAGACACTTAAAAAAGTTATTCAAGAGATCACTCAGCTTTCACCAACTGATTTTGCGCATCAAGTAAAAGAGTTTGGTGATCTGGGGACGTTGTTGGCTGCACAAAGTTGGCAACCGAATGAAACCCTGACACTTAAATATGTCTTTGATGCTCTTGTCGAGTTACAAACTATCTCTGGCGAAGGTTCACAAGATGTACGTGCACAATTCCTGGAAAAGCTTTTGCGCCAATTGAGTCCTGCCGGCGCAGGCTTTGTGGTACGTATTATTTTAGGTAAACT
This sequence comes from uncultured Candidatus Babeliaceae bacterium, assembly GCA_963704655.1. GTDB lineage: Bacteria > Babelota > Babeliae > Babelales > Babelaceae > BOG-1370. The sequence continues at coordinate 310,055 of OY969927.1, forward strand.
GCGTACCGGATTTTCTGATATGACCATTATTGATGCATTCTCTTGGATGCTTGCCGGTAATAAAAGCCTAAGCAAAGAGATCGAGCATGCCTATAATGTCTGTGCCGATTTGGGGCTTATTGCCTATACGTTAAAAAAAGATGGGCAAGCGGGTCTTGAACATATTCATATTACCGTTGGTATACCTATTTTGCCCTCACTTGCAGAACGTTTGGCAACAGCGTTAGAGATTGTCGATAAATTGGGTCACTGTGCCGCACAGCCAAAACTTGATGGGTTTAGACTCCAAGTGCATATTGTGCATAGTGACAAAACCAAAGGACCGAAGGTCTATTTTTACTCACGTAATTTAATAAACATGACGCATATGTTTCCCGATCTTACCCGCGCAGCTGAAAAGCTGCCAGTTGAAGATGCGATCTTTGAAGGTGAAGCTATTGTCTTTGACGAGTCAACCGGGGCATTTCTGCCTTTTCAAGAGACGGTAAAACGTAAACGAAAACATGACATTGAAACTGTTGCACAAGAGTTCCCTTTAAAACTTTTTGTTTTTGATCTTTTGTATCTTAATGGTGAATCGATGCTCAATAAAGGGCACGAAACCCGCAGAAAAGCAGCGCTTACATTTTTATCAGCTGATCATGCCGATACTCTTTCATTAATCGATGAGCGTGAGGTTAACACACCACAAGAGCTTGAAGATTATTTTCTTGAATGCATAGAAGAGGGTCTTGAAGGTTTGGTGGTAAAAAAAATGAATGCGCATTATCAGCCGGGTAAACGAAATTTTAATTGGATAAAACTAAAACGTACACAAGAGTCCGGAACGCTTACTGACACTATCGACGCAGTAGTTTTAGGCTATTATCATGGCCGCGGAAGACGTGCCGCTTTTGGCATCGGCGCCTTTTTAATTGGCGTTTATGACAAAAAACATGACCGTTTTGAAACACTTGCTAAAGTGGGTACCGGGCTTTCCGACCAGGGCTTTAAAGATATAAAAAAAATGTGCGATGGAATAAAAATTGATCATAAACCTTTTAATGTAGTTTGCGCAAAAGAGCTTTTTCCCGATGTTTGGGTGGTACCAAAGCTTGTGTGGGTAGTTATTGCTGATGAAATTACTCGTTCACCACTGCATACAGCTGGCAAGACAGAACATGAATTGGGCTATGCCTTACGTTTTCCACGGGCGATTGAATATCGTGCGGATAAAGATGAAAATCAAGCCACTACGGTTGATGAAATAATTCATATGTTTAATAATTCGCATCTTAAAAAAGCTGAAAATAGAAAACAGTGAGCTGGAGAGCGGTGTTACCATGGGCGTGTCTCAGTTCTTCAAGGATGGATATTTTAGTAGTCGTGAGTAATTTAGTTAATCGTGAATTAATTTATAAAACTTTTCAGCCTCAGCTGCTGGGTTAGCGGCAGAAGTTATCTCCTTGCCAATAACTATTGCAGCAGGGTTAAGTTCGATAATTGTAGGTAAGGTTTCAGGTGAGATATTGCCCGAAATATATACCGGCAATGGTGTGTTACCCTTAACCATATCCCAGGTTTCCAAAAAGGTAAGTTGAGAAGAATCTTGTGTTGGCATAGGCAATAATAATGCATCAACACCAAAACTTTTAGCTTCGAGTGCAGATTGCCCTAATGAGCTTGCATCGATAAGATCAAGCATCACCTTTTTGCCGCGTTCATGTGCAGCATTGCATGCGCTATGTATCACATTGCGACGCGTGCCTGCAAGAACTGTTACCCAGTCTGCTCCAGCATCTGAACATAAAAGAGTTGCCTCTTTTGCGCGATCGGCGATTTTTACATCAGCAAGAATCGTTTTGTGGGGAAACTGCTGTTTAAAGCGTGTTACTGCCTGCATGCCGTTTTTGTAGATAAGCAGAGAGCCGACCTCAAAAATATCAGCGTATTTTTCTATGCTCTGCGCGATTGAAAGGGCGGTTTCAAGATCTGTAAGATCAAATGCAATGTGCAACTTCATATCTTAATAATCCTTTAGTGGTACCTGAAAATGGTCGAATACTTCAAAAAAAGTATAGCAGCAACTAGAATAATTATCTATTATTTATGCTTTAATTGCTTGCGCAAAAGATTGCGGTTCAACCTTTTTCTCAATAACCAATGGCGCAAAAAAGCGGTTAATCTTTAAAAATTTTAAAACGCAAAATGGCGTATCGATAGATGTATGCACAAAGATATCGGGTAATATGAAATTCGGCCCAGGGACACTTTCATGGGTACCTTGTGTAATTTCTATATCTTTTGGTTTTGCCATAATAATAAGTGCGTGACTGTCTATCTGTGATTTTGCCGGACGTTCAAGCTGTGTGATATTCCAGTACCATTTTTTATGCTGTTCATCATGCTTAAGATTATAACGGTAAAATGTGGCATTAACTTCTTCTGGAACTTCAAAATGGTGCACCGTGTTCCCCTGGAACATTACCGGGTATATCTGGCTTGTTACCACTACCGTTAAAGAATTACTGCTTTCTTTATTGGGCAACAGTATTTCGCCCTGATAATCGGTATATGTTATATACCCTACATAATTAACATAAACTCCCTGTACTAAGGGACTTGTTAAATGGCGCTGTAATATCATGTTGCTGATATCGGCATGCGAGCTGATAAGTCCAGTTAATTTGTCTGCGGGGAACTTTTTAGCGCATGCGGGGTTGCTGGCGCAGGGCACCATAAAAAAGCTGATAACATGTGGCGTTGGCGCAGATTGCCCATAGGTTGTAAGCGGTATAAAACTACTTAACCAAAAAAGAAGAAATAAGATTTTTTTCATTGACACTTCCCCCCAGAAATAGACTATTTGCTTTCAGTTTACTTAATTACAATGGCAGATTGCAACTTTTAAATAAGATCCCACCCATTTTTATTAATTACCAAATGTTAACTAGACTTAACATATAGTTCAACTAAGTGTTAATTAACGTGAGTTCGACTAAAATAAGCCATACTTAAAGCCTCTTATTTCCCGTAGTGTCATGGAGCACTATGTGCTCTACTTTCGGGCAGTGACCCGGAATCTATCTATTAAAGTAAATTTCGATAATAATATTGATCTATTCGATTTTTTTTTACAAAGTAAGATAGACCCCGACTCCAGCCGTCGCTTATCCAGGCCTTCCTATCGAAGTACGGGGGTGACACCTTAATAATTCGTAATTAAACTTTGAAACAACAATATTTTCTGCTATTTTTTATCATCGAACTCATGTTAACTTAATTACTCACCAGTTCTTTTTGCCTGAACCTTTCCCGTTCCAAAAAGCCTTTGGAATAGAGTTTTTTCCTTTTTCTCTTCTTCCTCTTGCTCTTGCTCAGGCTCAAGGTTTGCTTGTGAAGATGATGCTGATGTTTTTGCCGGCTTACGCTCAGGTTCATGGCCAGCGAGTCTCGATGTAACACGTTCATAACTCTGAGTTGAAGCAATGTTTTTGCGACTTTTAATTATTGCATTTTTTTGTGCTTGACTCATAAGACCTTCAAGTATAGCCTTTTCAAATTCATCCCCAGAAAGCCTTAAGGCCTTTTGAGCATGACCAATTGCAAGAGCATATTCCTCTTTATTAAAATATATCTTTGCTAATTCAGACTCTACATAAAAGTTCTTATCAGTTTTTAATGTAGCATCTTTAAGTATAAGAAACACTTCGTCCTCAATGTCTTTTTGTGAGCGTTGTGACTTATTTTCACGTATTTCGCGAACTCTTATTGCATAAGATTCATTTTTAAGTGCACCAGACAATTCCAGAGCCTGTGTTTTTAAATGTTCAGGTGCCAATGGTATTGCATAATCTATATATTTTTTTGCTAAATCCAAGTTCCCGTTTTCATAATATAATTTTGCTAAATTATACTCTACATTATAAAGGGAATGGTTAGTTCTTTTACTCGCTTGCAAAAGCAACTGCAAAGCTTCATTCTTTAAGCTAAGGCGCTTTGTTACATCATTTTCTTGCTCAGCATTACCTAGAATGATTAATGCTTGCGATGCAAGATCAAGAGCCTCTTTATCCCAAATCTCTTTGGCTTTTCCTTTGCCACGAGCAGCTTCTTTGGCTAATTGAGCACGATATAGCTTTTCTTTGCTTGCTAACCATTTTTTATGTTTTGGCTCCAAGTCTAAAGAATAACGCGTACCAGATAAATTTTTATATTTCCCATCTTTTATAATATCAAGTAAAATTTGTGCAAATGTAGTAGTATCCTCTTTTTGCAACTGTGCAAGCAGAAAAAGCTCATCATAACATTTAACTATTTTGAAAGAATATACTTTTACACTTTCTGGATCTTGCTCTTGGCCTTTTTGATAATATTCCTTGACAGCTTCAGCTGCTTTAATTTTTGCAATATACCCAGGAATACTATTTGTGTGCGCCTCAGCAGCCTGCTTTAACGTTTGCAAGGCCTCAGTTTTTCTATTTGCTTTATTAAGAGCTAAAGCATTTTCATAAAGAAGCTCAGGCTCTTGCTTTTGTGCTGGTATAAACATACGGTTACCACTGCTTGAACTGGCAACAGTTTTTTGTGTTACTACAGGCATTCGGCTACTACTACTACTACTACTTGAACCTGCTTGACGATAATCACCTAAAAGATCTAAATCGAACTCACCGGCAAAAGCTGGTGCACTAGCATATAACGCTAGCAGATATACTTTATTTTTCATATTCTTCATAACACTCTCCTTAATGGCCATATAATATCCTATTTATTCACTCTATTTCTCTATTTTTTTCAGCTTAAACAAAGCGTAAACGCAGAGTCAACAATTTCAAATATATATTTATAGAAATTCCCCTAATACCTTTCTATGCCACCAACTTCTCTATTTTTGTTTGAAGATCAGCAATTTGCTCCTGCATAGTCGCAATTGTTTCCTTATAACATATTTCTAACGTCTCTAAACGTTTTCTATAGTCAAGTAACATTGCACGATCTTTTTGCAGCTCATTAAGCATCATCAAAGGGATATACTGATATTGCACTGTTTGAGGCTGTCCATAAGCATCCTTAATAACAATGCCAGGATAGATTTCTTCAACCTCTTCAGCAATAAGACCATATTCTAGATGATCTTCATAACCATCCCAAATATAATTAAATGTTACCGGGCGTAGCTTATGCAGATCTTCTGTAATATTATCCATATCTTGAATATTTTTCTTAACACGTCGCGTTGATGCTGTTGTACCAAGCTTTCCATTAGACCCTATGCTAACTGCTGCTCCCCCTGTGGTATAGGTCTGTCCAAAGATACCTTGAATATAACAAGCACCCGAGCCCGCACCATACAGAGCTCCTATACGAATCGTATCACTTTCAGCTGTGGATGTTGTTATTGCACCAGCATATACGTTGGCACCAATATAAATATTACCCGTACCTGTCAATAAATTTGTTCCAGCATTATAACCAATAGCAACATTATTTGTGCCAGTAGTTAAAGCAGCAAGTGCATCGGCGCCAATTGCGGTGTTATTGCCCCCATAGGTGATCGTGCCACTCAATTTAGTAAGTGCATAACATCCGACAGCAACGTTATTGACACTTGCAGTATTTGCAGCAAGTGTTTGGTGCCCAATAGCAACGTTAGATGTGCCGGTGGTGTTTGCATTTAATGCATAATACCCAACAGCGGTATTTTGAATGCCAGTAGTAGCATTTGCTAATGCACCTGAACCAACTGCGGTGAGCTGACTTGCTGTACTATTTGCCAGAGCATTTGTACCAATTGCTGTATTATCATTGCCACTAATATTAATGGTTAATGCTTCATTTCCAAGCGCCACATTGTTTGACCCAATGGTATTTGCATCTAATACTTGGTAACCGATACCAACGTTTGCCGTGCCTGTGGTATTAAATTGTAACACGCCGGTTCCAATACCAGTTTGCTGGCCGCCAGTATAGTTTGCGCTTGATAATGCGTTATAACCAATAGCAATATTATCACCAAGTATACTTGCTCCGGAAAGTGCAAATGCGCCGATGGCAATATTGTCAAAGTTATTTATAGTTTTAGCATTTGCAAGTGCTTGATAACCAATTGCAACGTTTGATGTTCCGGTTGTATTTGCATTAAGCGCATAATACCCCTCAGCATGATTTTGTACACCACTCGTGTTATTTTGCAATGCACCAGTACCAATAGCAATCTGCTGACCCTTATTATAGTTTGCGCTTGATAATGCGTTATAACCAATTGCTATATTATCACCAAGCACTGCAGTTCCGGTTAATGTAAATGCGCCAATGGCAATATTGTCAAAGTTATTAATTGTTCTTGCATTTGCAAGCGCTTGGTAACCAATTGCAATATTTGAAGTTCCGGTGGTATTTAAGTTTAATGCATTGAAACCAACTGCGGTATTTTGAATGCCAGTAGTAGCATTTGCTAATGCACCTGAACCAACTGCGGTGAGCCGACTTGCGGTGCTATTTGCCAGAGCATTTGTACCAATTGCCGTATTATCATTGCCACTAATATTAATGGTTAATGCTTCATTTCCAAGCGCCACATTGTTTGACCCAATGGTATTTGCATCTAATACTTGGTAACCGATACCAACGTTTGCCGTGCCAGTGGTGTTAAACTGTAACACGCCCGTCCCAATAGCAGTCTGCTGGCCCTTTGTGTAGTTTGCGCTTGATAATGCGTTATAACCAATTGCGATATTATCACCTAAAATAGATGCCCCAGAAAGCGTATTTGCACCGATAGCAATATTATCAAAGTTATTTGCAGTGTTAGCATTTGCAAGCGCTTGGTAACCAAGTGCGGTGTTATTGAACCCAGTAATATTAGCATTTAATGCATAATAACCAACGGCAACATTTTGTGCGCCGGTGGTATTATTGAATAATGCACCAGAACCTATTCCAACCAACGAGCTTGTTTGGTTAGTTGATAAAGCCTGGTTACCAACTGCGGTATTGTCTGAACCAACAGCCGCATTGTTAAGTGTTAAATTTCCGATGGCAGTATTATTGTTTGAAAATTGTGATAATGACAGCGCATTGAATCCAACAGCAGTATTATTAGACCCTGATGTATTTGATTGTAAGGTACTATAACCCACGCCAACGTTTTGAGTGCCTAAGGTATTATATTGTAAAGCTCCAGACCCCACAGCAGTAAGGGCATTGCCAACTGAAGCCGTGAGAAGAGCATTATAACCAACTGCAGTGTTATTAAAGCCAATTATGTTACCAGAAAGTGAATAAGAACCTATAGCTGTATTGCTATTGCCAGTTGTGTTACCAGAAAGTGAATAGTAACCAACAGCTGTGTTGCTTGCGCCCGTATTATTGCTGCCCATACTCGAATTACCAACAGCCACATTGAACGCTGAATTGCCAAAAACAAATGCATTATAACCAATAGCAACGTTTCCGTATGAAAAAGATCCATTCTGTAAGGTATTTGAGCCTATAGCGACATTTTCACCAGCTTGAATTATATTACTTAATGCATTGGAGCCTATAGCAATATTATTTGCCCCGCTAGGTATACCAAGAAACGGTAGGTTATAGTTTAACTTACTCAGTGCATAAGCGCCTATTGCAATATTATTTACCCCACTTGTATTTGTTTGTAATGCATCATAACCAATTGCGATGTTTCCAGTACCTGTAGTATTTGCCTGTAACGCGCCCGTTCCAATTGCTATCTGCTGCCCGCCGGTATAACCCGACGCAGAAAGCGCATTTGTTCCAACAGCGATGTTATCACCTAAAATAGATGCGCCAGAAAGCGTATTTGCCCCAATTGCAATATTGTCAAAATTATTAATACCTGCAGCATTTGCTAATGCTTGATAGCCTAATGCAACGTTTGATGTGCCGGTTGTATTTGAGCCAAGAGCATTATACCCAAGAGCAGTATTTTGAATACCTGTAGTATTCGAACCAAGCGCATAATACCCAACCGCTGTTAAATTATTTGCACGATTGCTATAAAGACTTTGGTACCCAACTCCAACGTTATTACTTACATTCTTGGCAGCACTAGCGCCATTTCCAAATAATGCACTAGTACCAAGAGCAACATTATAAGATCCAGAAGTATTTGTTCCTAGCGAAGAGATACCCATAGCAACGTTATTAACGCCTGTAGTGTTATTAGTCATGCTACTGAAACCTATTGCAATATTAAAACCTATAGTATCGCTTGGTAATGTAAGCGCCCCGATTGCTATATCTTGACCATTTATTGGCGTGGCATTCTGCATTGCTAAACTGCCAATAGCAATATTAGCTCCTTGACCATTATCTTTTTGCAATGCACTGTATCCTATAGCAATATCTGAAGCAGCAGCATTTAATGGTGTAGCATTTTGCATTGCACCAGAACCAATCGCCACATTTTGACCAATTGCACCATTGAAAGTCGCTAATGCATTATTGCCAAGTGCAACATTATCACTAGATGTCATATTAGATTTTGCAGCTTGATATCCTACTGCAGTATTATTTTTTCCCGTTGTATTTGCATTAAGTGCTTGATTACCTAATGCGACATTTAATGTGCCGGTGAGGGTATTATTATTTCCTGCATTCAAGCCGATAATGGTATTACCATATGTTGGCGCAAAGACAAAGCCCTGACCAATATTGCAACCGCCGACAGAACTGTAATTAATTAAACTATTACCGGTGAGTGTGACTGTTGTTGCTTCAAAGCTGCCGGTGCTATCACGTAAAATGAGTGTTAATGCGGTGTCACATGATGTTGCCGTGTTAATAAGATTTGAGTATGAGCCTATGCCAAGTTGGCCGCTGCTGGTAACAACCACCGGTTCACCCACTTGTAAGTTATTGTAAATGCCAGCAACATATGCAGCAGTTTGCGTTCCTTGTGTACCGATATACGTAACGTTACTATCAGTTGAATTACCTTGATTTGCAATATAAATACTATTTGAAGTGCTTGTTCCTGCGTTTACGCCAGCTTCATAACCAAGTGCAACATTGTAAGTTCCCGTTATTATGTTAGATAAAGTTGCCTCCCCAACAGCTACATTAAACCCTGCACTATCTAGTCCTAATGAATTATATCCAATAGCAACGTCATGAGAAGCCTGTGCGCTGTTCATCGCATTAATTCCAAGCGCGGTATTATAATAACCAGCTGTTGTTGCGTACATTGCTTGCGAACCAACTGCAGTATTATAATTACCAATCATATTAGCATTGAGTGCCAAAGTGCCAATTGCGGTATTTGAACCGCCGGATGTATTTGCTGATAACGCAAAAGCACCAAATGCGCTGTTTCCTAACCCTGAGTTATTGTCTTGTAAAGCAAATGTGCCAACTGCTGTATTATCATATCCGGTAGTATTTGCACTTAATGCTTGTGAGCCAACGGCAACGTTGTAGCCAGAGCTATCATGAGCAAGTGCTTGATAGCCAATTGCAACAGAGTTTCCAAAATATGGATTAGCCGAGGCCATTGCGTTGGTACCGATAGCAACGTTGTTGCTCTTATTAGTATTGGTTGCAAGCGTGCCAAACCCGAGTGCAGTGTTATTATACCCAGTGATATTGTTTGCAAGCGCTTGATAACCAAGTGCAACATTTGATGTTCCAGTTAAGTTATTACTATTGCCTGCTCCAAGACCAATAAGGGTATTTTGTTTTGTTGGTGCCCAGACAAAACCAGCGCCTGTATCGCATCCGCCAACAGAGCTATAATTGATTAAGCTGTTGCCCGTGAGTGTGATAGTGGTTGCTGCAAAGCTGCCCGTGCTGTCGCGCAGCACAAGTGCTAATGCATTGTCACATGATGTTGCGGTGTTAATAAGATTTGAATATGATCCCACACCAAGTTGTCCGTTGCTGGTAATAACTACCGGTTCACCCACTTGTAAGTTATTGTAAATGCCCGCAACATACGTTTGGGTTTGTCCATTACCAATTTTTATAAGATTGTTATCTCCTGCAGAGCCAACAACATTTGCTCCTAAGTAGATATTGTTTGATCCTGTAAGGCAATTAAGCCCTGCATAGTAACCTAGGGCAGTATTAGCATAGCCGCTGTTGTTATAATAGAGTGAATAGTACCCTATCCCGACGTTACTAGTGCCAGTTATGTTAGATTGCAATGCTCTTGAACCAATTGCAACTTGCTGTTGCCCCTGTGTATTATTAGTGAGGCTATATATACCAATAGCTATATTGTCACCAGAATTACTATTTGCCAGCGTAGATATTCCAATGCCGATGTTAGAGCTGCCTACAGTATTATTTTGTAATGAATAGTCGCCAATAGCTGTGTTAAATTGCCCAGCGGTATTGTTTGCAAGTGCATAATATCCTGCGGCAAAGTTATTGGTTCCTGTATTATTTTGTAATGCGTTAGTCCCCAGAGCTATTTGATATGGTCCAGTATTATTTTGTAATGCATTTAAGCCAATGCCGATATTGTCATGTCCTGAGCTATTAAGCTGTAACGCATTATAACCAATGGCTATATTACTTGTCCCTGTGGCAATTAATTGTAAAGCATTTTGTCCAATAGCGATATTTCCGCTACCCGTTAATGTGTTGTTATTACCAGCATTTAATCCAATAATAGTATTATTATGTGTTGGCGCAAAGATAAAGCCTTGGCCAGTATTGCATCCGCCGAGCGAGCTGTAATTAATTAAGCTCTTTCCCGAAAGCGCAACTGTTGTAGCTTCAAATGTGCCCGTGTTATCACGCAAGACAAGGGTTGATGGAGTGTCGCATGCTGTTGCAGCCGTAAGTAAGGTATATGTTGGAAGCGTTGACCAAGAAAGTTGTGCTGGATTATTTCCATCTGTTGTCAATAATTGACCAAAAGCACCTTGGTTAATAGGCATTTGTAAGGTGTACGTAAACGCATATGTTGCAGATGGTGCAGTAATGCCTGCGTAGTTTGTATTACCACTATCGTAAATATTAAACTGTTTTGCCAGCACGTTATTAAAAAGGTTATTTGGAGCATACCCAAGGTTTGTGCTATTTATTGTGCCACTTGGCATAATATACCGCACTGAGCTGTTACCCAGCATGACGCTGTTATCAACGAATGCAGCAGCGCCTGCGCCTATGGCCGTTCTATTTTGCGCTGGTTCACCAACATCTGCGCCAGTACCTAGTGCCGTGTTGTTACTACCAGAAGTTACCGTTAATAATGCCGAATAGCCCACTGCAGTATTAGAACCCCCAAGTACATTAGCGCTTAATGCCGAATAGCCCTCTGCGGTGTTATAACTTCCAATTACATTGGCGCTTAATGCGTTGTTGCCAACGGCGGTATTATAATTGCCCGATATATTATTTGTTAAGGCAAAACTTCCTATTGCAGTATTAATAATTGGTTCTGGTCGTGGGTCAAAAATTGAATCTCCAAAAAACTGATAAGCAATTGCATTCATCGATGCTTGATACCCAATGGCAACATTATATTGCATCGGATAAGTTCCAGCAAAGATGCCACCATTTACCACCAAATCGGTTCCGGTCATCAATGCCGAAGTTCCTATAGCAACATTAGAAAAACCTTGTTGCGTTGATGCTAATGCGCCTGTACCAATAGCGATATTATCTGCTGCGCCATTAAAAATATAAGAGTTATTCTCACCCTCTCCACCTATAAGACTTTGTCCAGCAAATGCGCCAATGGCGATATTGTCAAAACCTGCGGTGATACTTGCAAGAGCATCAAAACCAAGTGCAACGTTTGATGTGCCCGTTAAGATATTATTATTGCCTGCATTCAAACCAATAAGAGTATTTTGATTTGTTGGCGCAAAGACAAAGCCTTGGCCAGTATTGCATCCGCCAATTGTGCTGTAATTAATTAAACTGTTTCCCGTGAGTGTGATAGTTGTTGCTGCAAAGCTGCCCGTGCTGTCGCGCAGAACCAGCGACAATATATTGTCGCATGATGTTGCGGTGTTAATAAGATCTGAATATGTCCCCACACCAAGTCGTCCGCTGCTGGTAACAACTACCGGTTCACCAACAAGTAGAGTGTTATAAATGCCCGCAACATATGCAGCAGTTTGTGTGCCTTGTGTACCGATATACGTGACGTTATTATCTGTTGAATTACCTAAATTTGATATATAAATACTATTAGAAGTATTTGACCCTGCATTCTGACCCGCTGCATAGCCAAGTGCCACATTCGAGTTTCCCGATGTTATAAGCTCTATTGCATTAACTCCGACTGCGGTATTATATTGACCTGTAGTTAAGTCTAGCAATGCGTTCGTTCCAACTGCTGTGTTATAACTTCCTCCAATATTATTATTAAGTGCTGAAGCGCCAATGCCAGTATTTTGTACACCAGTTGTATTAGTTGTCAGTGCATTAAAACCAAGGGCCGTATTGAAATTACCAGTAGTGTTAGCTTGTAATGCAAACGTACCAACTGCGGCATTATATGGGCTTAAATTTGCGCTTAATGCTTGCGAACCAACGGCAACGTTGTAGCCAAAACTATCATGGGCAAGTGCTTGATAGCCAATTGCAACAGAGTTTCCTGAAAGGGGATTAGCCGAGGCCATAGCCTGGGTGCCAATAGCAACGTTGTTGCTCTTATTAACATTGGTTGCAAGCGTGCCAAATCCGAGTGCCGTGTTATTGCTGCCAGACGTATTGAGTGCCAATGCATTAAACCCAAGCGCAAGATTACCTGTGCCGGTGATATTGATATTATTATTTCCAGCATTTAAACCAATAATGGTATTACCCTTTGTTGGCGCAAAGACAAAGCCAGCGCCGGTATTGCAACCGCCCACCGTGCTGTAATTAATTAAGCTATTGCCAGTTAACGTTATTGTTGTTGCTGCAAAGCTGCCCGTGCTGTCGCGCAGCACAAGTGTTGATGCATTATCGCATGATGTTGCAGTGTTAAGTAAATTAAGTTGAGCACTATTAGTTACCGTGGTAATCCAGCTTAATTGTGCAGGTGCGCCACCATTTGTGGATAATACTTGGCCATTCGCGCCATGTGATGTTGGTAAAATAAGGCCATATGATGAAGAAAAGCTTGAGGGCACGGTAAATGTTATGTTACCGGTGCTATTTCCTTGGAATACTAAACCACTTTGTGCACGGATATTAAAGGTATCATTTGATGTTGATGCAAATGATGAGCCTTGTGAATCGGCAAAGACAAATGCACCATTGTTTGCAGCATTTGCTTGTTGGCCAAGTGCCACAGAATATTCCCCATTTGCTTGGTTGTTATAACCGCCGGGTACTGTTGCATATTGTCCGCCTGCTGCGTTGCCATTACCGCCACCAACTGTTCCAGCATAACCCGCAGAATTATTCTGGCCACCACCAACTGTTGCATATGAACTTGATGTGCTATTATTATAGCCACCGGTTATAACCGCGTAATAGCCATTTAGATTATTCGACAAACCCCCGCCGATAATGGACCAATTTCCTAGTGAACTTCCTAGAGTATTATTTTGGCCACCAACAACAACAGAATAATCACTATTTGCGGTATTGGTATATCCAGCGCCTACAAATGAGCTGTTACCAGATGCGGTGTTATAAGTTCCACCGCCAACAACAGCATAATAATTAGATGCGTTATTATAATAGCCCCCTGTTATAACCGAGTAATCACTATTTGCGGTATTGGTATATCCAGCGCCTACAAATGAACTGTTACCAGATGCGGTGTTATAATTTCCACCGCCAACAACAGCATAATAATTAGATGCTTTATTTTGATAACCACCAACAACTGTGGCGTAATCATCTGTAGCATTGTGGTTTTGGCCACCGCCTATAAATGAGCTGTTTCCTGCAGCCTTATTGTTAAAACCACCAACGACAATTCCATAGGTATTTGATGCGGTGTTGGCAGATCCGCCAACAACTGTGGCGAAAGTATTTGAAGCACTATTTCCTTCGCCGCCCACAATAACAGCTTGGTCGCCTGTTGTATTGGAGTTGCCGATGCCACCGCCAATAAATGAGCTATTACCTGCAGCGTTATTGCCAAAACCACCAACAACAACTCCGTAGGTATTAGAAGCAGTGTTGCTTTGGCCACCAAGTATAGCAGCGTTAGTATTTGATGCGTGGTTATACTGTCCACCGCCAACAACAGCATAATTACCAGATGCTGTATTTTCATAACCGCCAGTTACCGATGAGTAATCACCTGAAGCAGTGTGGTGTTCACCATTACCGACAAATGAGCTATTTCCTGTAGAGTTATTATAACTGCCACCAACAACAATTCCATAGGAATTTGATGCAGTGTTATTTTGTCCACCAAGTATAGCAGCGTAACTATTTGATGCGGTGTTGCTTTGTCCGCCTGCAATAACAGCGTAAGAACCGGATGCAACATCAGACCCGCTTGCATTAATTTGTAAATCAACAGCATATGTTCCGCGTGTGTTACCACTTGCAGATGCTTGTAATGCGCGAGAACCTTGCGGAGCTACTGTAAGTGCTGAAATGCTACCACAGATTTGTCCTGCAGGTGAAAGGGTAGGGTCATTTACTGTTAAACATCCATCTGCTGTTATGTTGTATGCGGCAAAGCTGCCTGTATTGTCCCGTAACACAAGTGTGTTTGGAATATCTGCGCTTGTTGCGGTGTAAATCCAATTTAATTCTGTTGAATTAGTTACCGTTGTTATCCAGCCAAGCTGTTCTGTTTTTCCTGGTCCTGAAACGACCCCAAGAACTTGATACAATCCAGGGGCAGCGTTAGTTGGCAATATTAATGTGTACGTATTAGTTAGATTTCCAGCGGTTAATGACACTGAACCAGCGCCTGTTGAGCCTTGGAAAACTTGATATCCTGTTACGGTAATATTTGTTGCCGCAAAGCTTCCCGTACTATCGCGTTCTACTATTGTTCCTTGAATATCAAGTGGTGTTGCATTATAAACACCGTTATAAGCAAACTCAAAGTTTTGATAGTCAATGCCAGAAATTAAACCAACGCTGGTTGTGCCAATTAAGTTACCTGCGTAGGGAATGTTCAATTCATGTGTTCCAGGTTCAATGTCATTCCATACAACAAGTGTTAAATTACCGGTATTTGTAGTTAAAAATTGTTCTGGTGCTGTTAAGCCATTAAGACTTTCAATGCCACCTGTTAATGTTGCAACCCAGCTTAATTGCCCAGAGCCGTTATTAAACAATGCTTGATTTGGTCCAGTAGCCTGTGCTGCTGGCAATATTAATGTGTACGTATTAGTTAGATTTCCAGCGGTTAATGACACTGAACCAGCGCCTGTTGAGCCTTGGAAAACTTGATATCCTGTTACGGTGATATTGGTTGCTGCGAAGCTTCCCGTACTATCGCGTTCTACTATTGTTCCTTGAATATCAAGTGGTGTTGCATTATAAACACCGTTATAAGCAAACTCAAAGTTTTGATAGTCAATGCCAGAAATTAAACCAACGCTGGTTGTGCCAATTAAGTTACCTGCGTAGGGAATGTTCAATTCATGTGTTCCAGGCTCAATGTCATTCCATACAACAAGTGTTAAATTACCGGTATTTGTAGTTAAAAATTGTTCTGGTGCCGTTAAGCCATTAAGACTTTCAATGCCACCTGTTAATGTTGCAACCCAGCTTAATTGCCCAGAGCCGTTATTAAACAATGCTTGATTTGGTCCAGTAGCCTGTGCTGCTGGCAATATTAATGTGTACGTATTAGTTAGATTTCCAGCGGTTAATGACACTGAACCAGCGCCTGTTGAGCCTTCGAATACTTGATATCCTGTTACGGTGATATTGGTTGCTGCAAAGCTTCCAGTACTATCGCGTTCTACTATTGTTCCTTGAATATCAAGTGGTGTTGCATTATAAACACCATTATAAGCAAACTCAAAGTTTTGATAATCTTCACCGGTGATTAAACCAACATGGTTATTGTCATCAGGTAAATTACCAGCATATGGGATATCTAATTGATGTACGCCAGTTACTGCGTTATCAGTCCAACCAAAGAATGTTTCAGCTGTGTAGGTAGTTAAGAATTGATTTACAACAGTTACACTATTCAAGCTTTCAATTGCTGAACCAATAACAACGGTCTGCCATGAAAGATTACCGAACCCATCATTAATAAGTGTCTGACTTGAGTTACCCTGTGCTTGTGGAAGAGTTACACCATAACTTGTTGAAACTGTTGCTGGGCCAGTAATAGAGACAGTACCACTGTTATCTTTTGCTTCAAACGCTACCGTTGTTACCGTTACAGTTGTTGCTGCAAAGCTGCCGGTAGAATCGCGTAATACGAGTGTTAATGGAATATCTGCGCTTGTTGCAGACAGCACGGTTGAATAGGTTTGTGCAAGTGCGCATGCAGGAATGCCACAGACAAATGCAACGTGTGTTGCAGTTTGCGTGCCGATGACATCACCATATAATTGTCCGGTAAATGAAGTGGTAGTTATTGTCCCCACGCCAAGTTGCCCAAGTGAAGTTACTACAACAGGTGAACCGGTTACCGGTGTTCCATAAATACCAGCAACATATGCAGAAGTTTGTGTGCCTTGTGTGCCAATGCGAATGGTATTTTGGTCACCAGGTGCGCCACCACTGCTTATTAAAATATTATTACTTTCATTAGAAGTATAAGGATAACCAGCATTTAAGCCCAATGCAATATTATTAACACCTGTTAATACATTACCTAATGCAGAGTGACCAAGTGCAAGGTTTTGTCCACCAACATCTTTAGCAAGTGCGCCGTTACCCAGGGCTATATCAAAACCATTTGAAGGAGACGCAGATTGCATAGCTTCATAACCGATAGCGATGTTTGATCCCAAACCGTTATCATTTTGAAGCGCGCTATTACCAATAGCAATGTCGGTAGTTGGATTTTGTGTCAAGTTTAATGCAGAATACCCAAGTGCGATATTGCCATTACCATGTAAATTTGCCGCCATTGCATTGTTGCCGATTGCAGTGTTATTTTCACCTGTGGAATTATTTGTTAAAGCAAAACTGCCCACAGCGGTGTTGATGAAAGGGCTAAATCCACCGTGGCCACCGATTATACCCGCTTGAGTATTTGCAAGTGTTTGATACCCAACAGCAACATTAAATACAAGTGGCCCATATACACCACCTGCTGCTATATCAACGGCATTGCTGAGTGCGCCGCTGCCAAGAGCAACATTGCCAAAGCCGTGCGTTGTTGTTGCAAGTGCGTTTACGCCGATGGCAACGTTTTCTGCGCCACCGATGGCTGTTATTTGGTTGTCTAAATAATTATAATAGGTAAATTGTGCGCCGCCTTGCAGTGTCTGTGCACTGTTGGCACCAATTGCAACGTTATCACATGCAACTGTTGCGGTCATGAGCGCATTAAAGCCAAGTGCAACATTGCTTGTGCCGGTAAGTGTATTATTATTGCCTGCATTAAGACCAATAATGGTATTTTGATGTGTCGGTGCAAAGACGAATCCAGAACCAGTGTCGCATCCGCCAACAGAACTATAATTAATTAAGCTGTTACCAGTAAGAGTAATAGTTGTTGCTGCAAAGCTGCCGGTGCTGTCACGCAAAACAAGTGTGAGTGCAGAATTACAACTTGTGCCAGTAGCAGTAGATGATGTCCCTACGCCAAGTTGCCCAAGTGAAGTTACTACAACAGGTGAACCGGTTACCGGTGTTCCATAAATACCAGCAACATATGCAGAAGTTTGTGTGCCTTGTGTGCCAATGCGAATGGTATTTTGGTCACCAGGTGCGCCACCACTGCTTATTAAAATATTATTACTTTCATTAGAAGTATAAGGATAACCAGCATTTAAGCCCAATGCAATATTATTAACACCTGTTAATACATTACCTAATGCAGAGTGACCAAGTGCAAGGTTTTGTCCACCAACATCTTTAGCAAGTGCGCCGTTACCCAGGGCTATATCAAAACCATTTGAAGGAGACGCAGATTGCATAGCTTCATAACCGATAGCGATGTTTGATCCCAAACCGTTATCATTTTGAAGCGCGCTATTACCAATAGCAATGTCGGTAGTTGGATTTTGTGTCAAGTTTAATGCAGAATACCCAAGTGCGATATTGCCATTACCATGTAAATTTGCCGCCATTGCATTGTTGCCGATTGCAGTGTTATTTTCACCTGTGGAATTATTTGTTAAAGCAAAACTGCCCACAGCGGTGTTGATGAAAGGGCTAAATCCACCGTGGCCACCGATTATACCCGCTTGAGTATTTGCAAGTGTTTGATACCCAACAGCAACATTAAATACAAGTGGCCCATATACACCACCTGCTGCTATATCAACGGCATTGCTGAGTGCGCCGCTGCCAAGAGCAACATTGCCAAAGCCTTGCGTTGTTGTAGCAAGTGCGTTTATGCCGATGGCAACGTTTTCTGCGCCACCGATGGCTGTTATTTGGTTGTCTAAATAATTATAATAGGTAAATTGTGCGCCGCCTTGCAGTGTCTGTGCACTGTTGACACCAATTGCAACGTTATCACATGCAACTGTTGCGGTCATAAGCGCATTAAAGCCAAGTGCAACGTTGCTTGTGCCGGTAAGTGTATTATTATTGCCTGCATTAAGACCAATAATGGTATTTTGATGTGTTGGTGCAAAGACGAATCCAGAACCAGTGTCGCATCCGCCAACAGAACTATAATTAATTAAGCTGTTACCAGTAAGAGTAATAGTTGTTGCTGCAAAGCTGCCGGTGCTATCGCGCAAAATGAGTGTGAGTGGCTTGTCGCATGATGTTGCAGTATATATAAAATTGAGTTGGTTAGAATTTGTCAGTGTTGTGAGCCAGGTTAAGGTGCCAGCATTATCTGCTAATCCTAAAACTTGGCCCTGAAGCCCTTCTGCCGAGGGTAATACTAATTGATATGACGTTGTTGGTGTGCATGCACGTGTTGGGAGCATTTCTTCTGTGCTTAAATAGTAGCTTGGTGATTCGGATAAGCTGTTACCATTTTCGTCAAGAATATAGAGTGGTATATAGGTATCGGATAGAATCATATTTTTGTTATGCTCAAGATTTTTATTAATCGGTTCAAGTGCTTGAGCAAGAATGTGCAAATCATTAAAATTTGTTGACTCTGTTTGCAGTAAATTTGGAAAAAGCCCTATAGAAAGGGCATAGATTAAGTGATTGTACTTCATATACATACTCTTTTTTTTATAGGATACCTTTTGAAAGCAATGTTAGTATGCCAAACTGTTTTTGGCAAATGCAAGATAGTTATGTTTTTAAAAATTGATATACTGTTTTGTTATGGAACATACAAATGCACTATGGCAAAAATTTGCCCAAAAAAATAATCTTACAGAAAAGCAACTTACTCAATTTCAGCGTTATTACGATCTTTTAAT
This sequence comes from uncultured Candidatus Babeliaceae bacterium, assembly GCA_963704655.1. Taxonomy (GTDB): domain Bacteria; phylum Babelota; class Babeliae; order Babelales; family Babelaceae; genus BOG-1370. Next base: position 329,449 of record OY969927.1, read on the forward strand.
AGCTGCAAATGAGCTTTTTAATATTACTGCCATTACTGATGTAGAATCGGTGATAGCGTACCATTTTGAAGATTCCCTGAAGCTTGGGCAAGCTTTAGATATTAATGCTATTAAAAGTTTATGTGATATCGGTACTGGTGGCGGTTTTCCTGGGATCCCCCTTAAAATAGTCTATCCGCACCTAAAAGTTCTTTTGTTAGAAGTATCACAGAAAAAGATTAATTTTTTAGAAACTGTGGTTCAGGAGCTTGGTTTGCAAGATGTTGAAACGTGTGATTATGATTGGCGGACGTTTTTACGAAAAACTGAAGGGGCCATAGATCTATTTTGTGCACGTGCGTCATTGCATCCAGATGAATTACTACGCATGTTTGCAGGCTCATCGTCATATCAAAGTAGTACGTTAGTTTATTGGGCATCGCAAGAATGGAAAGCCTCTGAAAAAGAGAAGCCATTTTTGAAGACGATGTACGAATATACTGTTGGTGATCGTAAGCGCTTTTACGTGATTTTCAAAAAATAATAATTCATATTTTTATACAGTTGTTTTGATTGCAATTTTTCAGCATAAAGCTAAGATATCCCTACTTCGCACCTTGTGGGTGCTTCGAAGGGCAGGCATGTCAGGACATAGTGTCGGGAGATTATGATGAAACATACGCAATCACTTTTTGCAAGTTACCTTTCTGGTATCAAAGATTCTGATAACGGTAATTCATATAGCACTATTTTGGCGCTCTTTTTCCCCGAGCTGATTACCGCCTTTGTTTTAATGATTAATATTGTTGATATGAAATTTGTTGCGCAGCTGAACTCAACCGGTTTATATAATGCCTTGGGTGTTACCTATACGCTGCTGCATACTATCACCAAAATTGCAGAGGGCCTTTCTGTGGGCGCGGTGATTATGTGTGGCCATTATAATGGCGCTGACGATAAAAAAAATGTGGGTAACTCATTAAGTGCGGCTCTGTGGGTTTCACTGCTTGTAGGCGGCTTGATCGCATGGGCGCTTTTTGTGGGCGCGCATTCAATTTTTGTGTGGTACAACTTGCCTGAACGGTTAATAACTATTGGCGCTGCATATTTAAAAGTTCGTTGTCTCAGTATTTTTTGTATGTTTGTCAGTTACGGTATCGTAGGTTTTTTACGTGGTGTAAAAAATACACGGGTACCCATGAACCTTTTTCTTTTTGGCGCAGGGCTTTTTGTTGTTTTTGATTATCTTTTAATTTTTGGAAAATTTGGGTTTCCCCAGTTGGGTATTATGGGTTCTGCATGGGCCGCCGTGATCCAGTATGTGGTTATTAGTATTATTGGCCTGATTTATATATTTATGAGTAAGTACCATAAACTGTATGACGTTCAGATCTTTAACCTCCAGATTTTATGGCTCATGGGCAAGATCTTTATGGTCAGTTTGCCGGTTATGGTGGATAAGGCCACGCTCGCTATTGCAAAGATTTGGTTGTGTAGTTTGATTAACCCATTGGGTAAGGTTGCTATGGGTACATTTAATGTGATTAAAGATATGGAGCAGTTTGCCTTTGCCCCGGCAGTTGCCTTTGCACAAGTGATAACACTTTTGGTAAGTAATGATTACGGAAGTAAAAATTGGCAGGGGATTAAAAGCACGATTAAAAAAATTCTCTTTTTAAGTTCGCTCATGGTCTTTGTTATTTTAGTGGCCTTTTCTGTGATGCCGCACCTTGTTATTAGCCATTTTGATACTAAACAGGTATTTACCGATTTTGCAGCAACGGCATTTCCATTTATTAGTATTTTAGTGTTTTTTGATATTTTGCAGATTATTTTGGCTGCAGCGTTACGTGGTGCATCTAATGTGCGGGTGGTTATGATCGTGCGGTTGGTCTCACTATTATTTTTTTTCATGCCCGTTTCATACGCTTTTTCACTCTTGCCGCTTGAAAATACGCTCATTAAGTTTATCCTGATATACAGTACATTTTATATTGGCAACGGGCTTATGGGTATTATATATCTTATGCGGTTCCGTTCAGAAAGTTGGAAGAGCATATCATGGAGATAAAGGCGGTAAGATTAATTACGCAGGAAGAACTATTAAAACTTGCAAAACTTTCGTGCATTAAACTCGAGTCGCATGAAGTTGAACCTTTACGTGAGAGTTTGGATGCCGTTTTGGGATACGCATCACGGTTAAATGGTGTGGCGGCGCAATATCCTGACATTACTGCGCAGCAGAAATTGTCTAATGTCTTTCGTCCCGATGTGGCGACCTTATGCACTGAGCCTATTGTTGAGTGTGCCAAGGCGCATGAAAATAATTATTTTGTTGTACCCGTGATCATCAAGCAGTCATAGCAGGAGAGCCCATTTTTATGAAAGATTTAGCATTTGCTACTATACAAGAGCTTTCTCAAGCGCTTGAAGATAAAAAAATTTCCGTCTCAGAGCTTACAGACTATTTTACCAAACGATTCGCTGAGCACGATGATAAAATCGGCAGCGCACTGGAAATATTTGATGCCCCTTCGATACATTCCCTTGCAGGGAACACTCAGGGTGCACGGGGGGAGAAGAGCAAGTTAACCGGTATCCCTGGCTTAATTAAAGACAATATCTGTCAAAAAGGGCGTGTCGCGTCATGTGCTTCAAAGATGTTAGAAAATTACCAAGCGTCGTATGATGCAACGGTTGTTGAACGTCTAAAAGCTGTTGGTGCGCCATTGATTGGTCGTGCTAACATGGACGAATTCGCCATGGGAAGTTCAACAGAAACTTCAGCCTTTAAAAAGACCGCAAACCCATGGGATCTTTCTCGTGTTCCGGGTGGTTCAAGTGGTGGTTCTGCTGCCGCAGTTGCCGCTGGTTTAGTTCCCTGGTCGCTCGGTTCCGATACGGGCGGTTCAATTCGTCAGCCCGCATCGTTTTGTAATTTAGTAGGAAGTAAGCCAACGTATGGTTTAGTTTCACGTTATGGGTTGATCGCCTATGCGTCATCGCTTGATCAAATTGGTGCATTTACACGTACCGTGTATGACAATGCTATAGTGTTGTCTGAAATTGCCGGACATGATAAACGTGATGGTACAAGCTTGCCCGTGCAGAAAAAAGATTATACCAAGTCCCTTGATAAAAAAATTCCTGCTGGGCTTAAGATCGGTATCGTTACTAATGCGTTACAAGCAGAAGGTATTGATGCTGATGTACTTAACCTATTAGATGATGTTATTAAAGTGTATGAAAAATCTGGCGCAACTATCAAGCACCTTGCTGTTCCTGCTATGGATTATGCGGCCGCTGTGTATTTTATGGTAAGTCGTGCAGAAGCAGCTTCAAACTTGGCCCGCTTTGATGGTATTCGTTATGGGTACCGTGATATGCAGGCTGAGACATTGTCTGATGTGTATGTAAATGACCGCTCGCGTGGGTTTGGTGCAGAGGTTAAGCGTCGTATCCTGATTGGCAACTATGCGTTGTCTAGTGGGCACGCTGATGCATATTATCAAAGCGCTAAAACGGTTCAGGCGGTAATGCGGCAAGAGTTCTTGGACGCTTTTAAAGAAGTTGATCTTCTTTTTATGCCTACTACGCCATCTGGTGCGTTTACGTTTGGCGCGTTTGATAATGACCGTCTTAAAATGGATTTACAAGATTACTTTAACGCAAGTGCGAACTTGACCGGATTGCCGGCACTTTCTGTTCCTGCTGGTTTTACCCGTAACGGGTTACCGGTTGGTTTCCAGTTGATGGGGCCCGATTTATCTGAAGAATTACTATTTAAAGTTGCATATGCATATGAGCAGCAAACTTCATGGCACACCATGGTTCCTGAACAATTCAAAATATAAACATGAGGAGTTTTATGAAAAAGATGTTGGTTTTATTATTGAGCATAAGTACACTGTATGCTACGCAAGAGCCTGAAAATCCTGTTGGCCCAGAAATGGGTATTAATATCCCCATGCAAGAACAAGTTGATATAAGTAAAAATGTTACACTTGAAGAAAAAGTTACAACAGATGCTGAAAAAATGCGCAATAAAATTAATGGTTTTTTGGAATCAGAGGAAGTTAAGGCTGTGCAGAGTGCAACGTTAACCATTGCAAAAACTGGATGGGGATTAACGAAATCGCTTTTTTATGATGAGCAAAGCGGTCCTAATTATCGGAATATCGGCATTGCTGCAACTTTTATTTCGATAATTGCAGCAAAAAGATATTTTTTTGGTTTAGGTGGATTAAAAAGACAAATGCAACAGAATCAGGCACATTTAATCAAACTGAATCAAAAGAACCAAGCAGCATTAATGGAGCAGCATCAAGCAACGCAAGAGCTCATTGCAAATAGTATGCGGATTCTAAATAATAACTTAACTAACAAAGAAATTGCGGCGAATGCACGACTTAATGAGCTTGCATCAAAAATGAGTGCGCAAACGGTGAAATAAGAAGTTAATTATTTCAGAAAATTATTAAGTAAAAAGCCCTAGACAAAAATCTAGGGCTTTTTACTTAATAGTTACTTTGTTGTAAAGCGTGTCAAAAGTGATGCGATGCCAAAGTTGCTAGTTTTTTGGTTTTCTTCAAGTGTCTTTATGCGGCTTAGAACTTGTTTAATGTGTATGTTTTGTAACATTACAAGGCGTTTTACTTCTTCTATATTTGCATTACCGTGAACTACTTTAGATTGTAATGCGTGTATCTGGCGGGCCAAGTCTGCATTGCCCGTTGCGATATTCACGTTTATACGGTCCACATTTTTATGTAACGCTGCTATATCATCGTGGGTTTTTTTGTGAGCTTGTGAGCTTTGTACGGCATGTTCAGCGATATCAGCATGTACTCTTTTAAAGTTAGATCTAACGGCTTCAGATAATGCGCTGAGATTTTTTAATATTTGTGACGTATCTTTTTTAATTTTCCAAGATATCGCGATATTTGCAAGACCAATGGCCTGCACTGTGCCAAAGCGCATAAGATGTGGCCCAACAAGAGCTGCGGTCATAGTGACTCCACCGATAGCGTTACCTGAAGAGGCGCCGTGAGCGATAGCTTCTGAAATAGCAACAATAGAGTGAGTACTTATTGCCTGTACTGTGTAATTATTAAGTAAACTAGCAGCAATAAATAGTGAAAGTACCCGTTTCTTTTTCATGCGATTTACCCCTTTAAATGTAAGTTAAATAGTGATTTAATTATAGTAAATATTATCAGTTTGTCAATTTTGCGCTAGATGAGGCTTTAGATGCAGATTTAGAATGTTGAATCTCGTACGCGCCCTGTTGTAAGCTAAATCAAGGGATTATCGTTAAAGGGCGATCCATGAAACGTATTACGCGTAGTTTCTGTATAGTAGTATTGATATTTTTAGCAAGGGGTATAAAAATAACTGCATCCTATCAGGAGTATACAGAAAGAAATACCCCCTTGACTCATTTTATGCAGAATTTAGTCAGCGATATGGTCCATTTTAATAAGTATCTCTTTTTAACTTCTGATACGTATAAAATACTTATGGTAAGTAGCCCATTTTATATGGCAGGGCGTGCTGCAGATAAGCCAACACATAATTATTTTTATAATAAAACGGACCATCGCAATATTCACCAGATCGCACCTGTTTTTAAATATAGTGTCGATCCTATTATGGGTGTATCCATAACAACGTTATTGTTATTACAATTTTTTTCTAAAGATGCGCATACCCGTAAAGTATCTGAAGTTTTTCTTGCAGCATTGCCTTTTTTATGGCTCTATAAAGATGCTCTTAAACTCTTGTTGATTAAAGCTGCTTTACGACCTAAAAATCAATGTTTTTCTGCCTGTAAAAAATATTATGGTGGGTTTCCTTCTGGACATATGTTTGAGGCAACTTTTATGGCCTATCTTTTTGGTGCAGAACTAGGACCCGATTACGCTGTTCCGCTGGGTGCATTTGCAACATTGGTAGCAATCCAATCGGTCGCTATTAACCGGCATACCATATCACAAGTGGTTGCAGGTACAGCGCTTGGGGTTATTTTTGGAGTGGCGTCGCAAAAAGTAGTGCATCGCGCCTTACATCAAGATAGTTCCTATGCTATTCTAGTAAACAAATCTGGTGGAGTTACCTTCACGCTTGAAAAAACATTTTAAAAAAGTTATGTATAACTATGCGCATAAAAAATTTTATTATAGGCTCGTGTATTGTTTTGTTTTTCTGTTATGGGTTTATATGGCGCCCGCGTATTATCGTGTATCCGCTGGTTACTGCTATTAGTTTGGTGCAGTATCCCTTTTTATGTATGTATGCTCTGTTTGTTGAACCAGTTTTTGATGTGATTAGATCAGTTAAAACACATGCTGAATATCACCACATACTAGAATCTAATTATCGTGAACGTTCACGTTTACTTAAAGAACTTATTGAGGTTCGTGGGCAGCTTGTTTATTATAAAGATCTGCAAGACGCTGGGATAACCTGCGATAAAAATACCGTATGTACGGGACAAATTATTTATAAACAACTGCACCAAGGCGATTCTTTTTTTATTATCGATAAAGGATCTTCTGATGGTGTAACTGTTGATATGCTTGCGGTACTTAACAATACTCTATTAGGCAGAGTCACTGCCGTGTATGCATCGTATGCGCAGGTAATGCCTATAAGTAATCCGCAATGTCATGTTCCTAGTGTATGCGTAGAATCACGGGCACATGGTGTTTTTCATGGTGGTTTAGCTTCGACTGGTCAGTTAGATTTCATTAGCCACCTTGAGCCATTGGTGCTTGATGAAATGGTGATAACTTCTGGTGACGGTTTAATTTATCCGCAAGGGCTTGCGCTTGGACGTATAAAGAAATTTACGCTTAATGAATTAGGCTTTTTGTATGAAGTTGACGTTGAGCCGCTCTATGATCTTGAAAAAATATCGTACTGTTCGATTATATCTAAAAACTGCCAGCACGCATTAACCCAGCAGGTTCAGCAGGAATCTCAATGATTATTCAAGGGCTTAAGTTTCAATGGAAAATTCCTGACGTTGATAGTGCGGCCGTTGCGCAACTTGCAGCTGATGTGGCACTGCCTATGCCACTTGCGTATGCGCTTTATGCGCGCGGGTTTACCCAAAAAGAGCAGTTACAAGATTATTTAATAAGTTCCTATGAAAAGGATGTTGCTGATCCAAAATTACTCAAAGATGGTCAAAAGGCGGTGGACCGGTTAATTTCTGCGTTACAGAATAATGAAAAAATTCTTATTGCTGGTGATTATGACGTTGATGGCATAACTTCATCGGCGCTTATGATGATCTGCCTGTTGCCCTTGGGCGCGCAGGTTAATTTCTTTTTGCCCAATCGTGTAAAAGATGGTTATGGCTTATCGGTAAAAACAGTTGATCGTGCGCATGAAAATGAGTACAAAATAATTATCACAGTAGATAACGGCATTAGTGCTTTTAAGCCGGCCGAACGAGCCAACGAGCTTGGAATCGATCTTATTATTACCGATCATCACAGACCCCATGGGCAGTTACCTGCAGCATATGCAATTATTGACCCGCACCAAGAAGATTGTGCCTATCCGTATAAATATTTTGCGGGTGTTGGCGTAAGTTTTAAACTTATGTCACTGTTATATGCGCAACTTGGCAAAGAGTTGCCCGGCGAAGTATACGAGCTATTGCTTTTGGGAACTGTTGCTGACGTGGTGCCTCTCACTGGTGAAAATAGATTTTGGGTGCGCCATGGATTACAGAAAATAAAGAATGGTCATAGTTATAGTTTAAGCGTGCTTAAAAGAAATGCTCGGGTTACTAAACCAGTTTTAAATTCTCTTGATATCGGCTTTTTTATAACGCCACAAATTAATGCCCTTGGCAGACTTGAAGATGCTCGTTCAGGAGTTAAGTTTCTGGTGGGAACCGATCTTGAAGTTACTGAAACTGTTGGCACACTGTTGCACCAGTTAAATGAAGCAAGAAAAACTATTGAAAAAAATATTTATGAGGGTGTGCAAGCTCAGATTAAACAGGGGCTTATTAAACCGCATGAGGACCGTATGATTGTTGTTGCGCATGATGACTGGCCAACGGGTGTCATTGGACTGGTTGCCGGTAAATTAGTTGCTGCGCATAACGTGCCGACCATATTATTACACAAATCATCTAATGGTATGTTAAAAGGCTCGTGCCGTTCTATAGGTGATTGTGATATGTTTAAAGCGTTAAGTTCGGTGAAAGATCTTCTGATAAGTTTTGGTGGTCATCCGATGGCTGCCGGCCTTGCGTTAGCGCAAGAAGATTTTGATGAATTTAAAAGGCGTCTGTCTGAATATATTGTTCAGTTTGTCACGCCTGAATCACTTATTAAAAAAATTACCTGTGATGCGCCTTTATTGTTGACCGATGTAACACAAAAACTTTCACAAGGGTTACACTATCTTGAGCCATTTGGATGTGAAAACCCACAACCCCTTTTTATTCTCAAAAATGTCATGTTGATTGAGCCGCCACAGTTACTCAAAGAGCAGCATGTTAAGGCGCGACTGTTTTCTGACGGAGTTATAAAACCGGTTGTTTTTTTTAATAGACCAGATTTGTTTGAATGGCTCATTGAACATCAAAGTGATTCTTTCTCTGTCGCTTGTTATGTTACTGAAAATCATTGGAATGGGAAAGTATCAGTTGAGCTTCAGGGTGTAGATATTTCTTGCGTATAGAGCGGGAGTTTTTGTAGCCTGTATAGGGAGATGCTTTTACAAGGGAGTAGGGTGATGAATTTCAAAAAAGTCTTTGCATTATTATTAGTAAGTTGGGTGCCCGTTGTGCACGCTGTTCAATGGGTTGTTGTTGGTGCCGGCCCAGCAGGAATTGTTATAGTAGGTTTATTATTAGATCTCGGAATTCCGCGAGAAGATATCTTGTGGGTGGACCCTGAATTTAATGTTGGGCGCCTAGGGCAGTATTACCAAACAGTACCGGGAAACACAAAAACGCAATTATATATAAATTTTATTAATTCATGCAGAACGTTTCAACAATGCAATTCGCCCTATGTTCAAGAGTTGTATAACTATGAACTTTTAAAAGAGTATCCGCTTTCAATTATTGTAAAGCCGTTGCAGGATATCACCGATTATATATGTTCTTTAGTTAATGCGCAGCAGACAACTATGACCGGTTTAGAATTTAGTGGTGATGTGTGGCACATAGAACTTGCAAATGGGTTAGAATTTAGTGCAGATCGCGTTGTGCTTGCAACAGGATCCCGTCCAAGGTCATTGAATTATGCCTGTTCACAAGAGATTCCTTTAGATATCGCGCTTAACCAGCAAGCACTTTCTCAAGAAGTTGCACCAGACGATACTGTTGCAGTTATTGGCAGTGCGCATTCAGCAGTGTTAGTGCTTAAATTTTTAAGTGAGGTTCCTGTTGGTAGAATTATTAACTTTTATAAGAACCCGTTAGTGTATACACAAGATATGGGCGGCTGGCTTTTGTATAGCAGCTCTGGTTTAAAGGGTATTGCTGCTGAGTGGGCAAAAAATGTTTTAGAAAAAAATCCACCATGCAATTTAGTGCGTGTATATAATTCAGAAAAGGCTCGCGCGGCGTGGTTGCCACTTTGTAATAAAATTATTTATGCAGCTGGTTATGAACGTAACCCGATTCCAGGGTGTATGCCAGACATGGCTTATGATACGCATACAGGCGCCATAGCCCCGGGACTTTTTGGTATCGGTATTGCATTTCCAGAAGTTATTGTTGATCAAGCGGGACATGAAGAGCATAAAATAGGGCTTAATAGCTTTATGGAACATGCTCTTGAAATGTTGCCAGAATGGATGCGGACAAAAGATGCGCTTTGTCGATTTAAAGGGTTTGAAGAGTTGTTCGATATCCAGATTTTATAAAATACGTTCTTTATTATAAAAAGGGGGATTTAAAAATCCCCCTTTTTGTTTGTTGCAAATTTTTTTTTCATGTGCAAGTATCTCTACTGATCTGACTAAAATTTTTAAATGGGATATTTGTAGTATGAAGCTTCTCCAAAATATCGTTCTAGTCTGCTTATTTTCTACGGCACATGCTCAAATGCAGCAGGTTAATTTTTTAGAACCGCTTCATGATAATGATGGTGCGTTGCAAGACATTACTCGTGCATGCAGTCAGATTTCGTCATCTTATACGTTGTTATTGCCCGCAAGCCAGGGTGAGCCCTATCAGGTTCTTGGGTTGATTGATGATATGGGAACACTTTCTTGGATCACCACGGTTACTGATGCAAGTCAGCTCAATTTATTATACACCGCAACTTCAGCAGACATTCCCTTAACGCTTGTTTTACGTGACAGTACTGGTTCATTTGCCGCAACTAATATTACACTTACGGGAAATTTAACGCTTGCAACTCTTACAGGTGTGTTGGTTGCACAAGATGGTTTGGTCTCTGCAACAATTGGCATAGATGGAACACGTCTAGCATCGTTTCCGTTAACAGACGTCCCCGCTGTTAATTTTTTTCAACCGGTTGAACCATCACGAGAATCATATTTCTTTGATGATTTTATTGCATTTAATGCATCGGCTGGTGGCGTTTTTTATGGTGATACACCATGGGTTATTTCTAACAATTCTTACCCATCACGCGTTACGTCGTTAAAAAACACCAGCAGCTCTGTTGGTGTTACTCGCCTTTCAACGGGCAATATGCAAGATAGTTTGAACTATCTTATTAAGCAAATAAATGCAGACGGTACCAGTAATGGTGTTGGATTTGGCCTTGGTCCCTGCTTGAATGAATGGCGCGTATCAATTCCTGGTTCAACTCTTTCTTTGGCAAACAGTTTTACAGTATGTTGTGGCATGGGCGATAATTTGGGAACCGCACCTTACGTGCCACAAAATGGTATTTATTTTTCATACACAAATACGGGTTCTGGGGCTGTATGGCAAATTAACACAGCTTTTGGTGGAACAATAACGCAAAATACAAGTCCAGCTGTAACTCCACTGGCTGGGGTGTTCCAGAGGCTTGCATATGTTGTTGATGCAAGTAGCTCACAGGTAGATTTTTTTATTGATGATCTTTACGTTGGCACACTTTATAACATTCCTAGTGGTAATGATTGTTCAGCATTTGCATCGATACGAACAGGAGGTTCTTCAGGCTCGATTGACTTAGATTATTGGTATTATCATTATACTTTTAATCTGCGGCGTTAATATAATAAAACTAAAAAAAAAGGGTTTTGTAATGAGTAATAGATTATTTATTTTTGCAGTATTTTTGATCAGTTTATTTGTTCCGATATATGCGGAAATAACAAGTGTAGATGAAGCGCTTAAGGTTGTGGGTTTTCTTGATGCGCTTGAAGAAAATTATAAAGATGCATTTAAAGAAAAAAATATACGCTATGCATTGGAAGATTTATTAGCTTTTTATGAAAATTCAAATGAATTTACTCCAGAACAACGTGCAGGACTATTTAATAAATTATATCGCTATTTCCAGCTGGTTGAAAAATTTGATGCTGAAAATGGCTCTGCAACAAAGTTTTTAAATTCAGATCAAAGTTTAGTAACCTACTGGACACAAATGGTAGCTGCTACTCATACTATACTTGATACGAATAATAGTTCTACGAGTAATGCATTAAATTTAATTGCGCCAATTTCTGGTGGATTTAACTACACCTATACGTTGCAAATGCCGGTTAACCAGGGATCTTTTGGACAAGTTTTGTCAACTGATGGTAACAACCCTGCGCAACTTTCTTGGCTTACTACTATAACTGCAGATGTAAGTCTTATTTACTCTGCAACAAGTTGTGATAATGTAAATACCATAGTATTACGTGATAATAATGGCAGTTTTGTAGCAACAAATATCGCGCTGATGGGCAATACAAATAACAGCTTAATAAATTATAGTACAACTTCATGTGGTCCGGGTACGTCGATGTTGAGTATTCCTGGAACACAAAATATATTCTTAGGCACATCCGTTGGCAATTCAGCTGTATCGGGCCCAGGTAACGTAGCAGTTGGTAATACAACACTCAATGCTATAACTTCAGGCTCTGGTAACACTGCTATTGGTGTTAATGCATTAGCTGCAGTAGTGACAGGCTCTAATAATACTGCAGTTGGTTATGGCGCTAACGTAACTGGCGCAAATGCTCTGAATCAGACAGCAGTTGGTGCCGGCGCAGTTGCACCATTTAATAACAGCGTGGTATTAGGTAACGCTGCTGTAACCAATGTGGTCCCTATGGCAAGCGGTGTTACAAGTCTTGGTGGTGCAAGTAATATTTGGTCAACCCTCAATACCTATTCAACTAATTACTATGATAGATCAGGTGATGTAGTTACTATTGCAGCAACGCCAGGTGGAACAGGAACTTATACAATGTATTGGCCAACTTCTGTAGGTCAAGCAGGGTATGTGCTTGAAGCAACCACCAGTAGTAGTCCGCAACAGCTTAATTGGATTCCTATTACCGCATTGCTGAGCGGTACCTATTGTGATTTCCCAAGCACCTACGTGCAGCGCGATCCAAATGGTAAATTTGCAGCAACAACGATTACGTTAACGGGTGTATCGTTACTTAACTACAGCACTCTTGGTGGTTGTGACCTCGGTAACCCATTCTTGAGCGTTCCAGGAACAAACAACTTGTTCTTAGGCACTTCTGCTGGTAAACAAACAGTATCAGGCAGTGCCAACGTTGCTGTGGGTAACCAAGCATTAACAAGCATTAGTACTGGTACGTCTAATACTGCAATTGGTTATAATGCTCTTGCTGCAGCAGCTGCCGGCTATAATAATGCTGCATTGGGTTATTATGCATTAGCTATTGCTACCGGAAATAATAACGTTGCAGTAGGTTATAATGCCGGTTCAGCAAGTACCGGATCTAATAATATCTATGTTGGTACAGGAGTAACCGGAAATTCTGGTGATGCCAGTGTTATCAGTATCGGTATTCAAAATGCTGGAACAAGTGGCACCTATATGGGTGGTATTTATAATACTACGCCTACAGGATTAAACTCTCTTGTAGGTATTACCAGCAGTGGTCAACTTGGTGTTGCAACGTCAGCAACTATTACCACACTTACGGTATCAGGAAGTCTTACTGTTGATAATCTTAATGGTGCAGTTATTGCAACTAACGGGTTATTAACAGCGACTATTGGTATTGACGGCACACGCCTTGCATCATTTATATTAACCGATACACCTGCAGTAAGCTTCTTCCAACCGGTTGAGCCATCACGTGAATCATACTTCTTTGATGACTTTATGGCATTTAATTCTACTGCTGGCGACTTGTTCTATGGTGATACACAATGGGTAATTGGTAATAATACTGCCGGACGTGTTACGGCAATTGCACCGCTTGCATCTAATGGCGCAATTGGTGTGACTCGTTTAACATCTGGCGCTGCTGTAAATAACAGTAATTATATTACCAAACAGCTTACGGGCACAACGTCATTAAGCTTGTCGCTAGGATATGGCCCATGCTTGAATGAATGGCGTGTTTCTGTTCCAGCAACTTCAAGCGGAACAAATAGTTTCTATACTCGTGTTGGCTTTGGAGATAGTCCTGCTGCTACAGCAGTAAACCCAACAGGTGCGCCAAGTAATGGTATTTACTTCCAATGCCTTGATAGCATCAACAGTGGTTCATGGACGGTTAATACCGCAAGTAATGGAAGCAGAACATCGGCAAATACAGCAGTTGCTCCTACTCCAGGCGTATTCCAACGATTGAGTTTTCAAGTTAATGGAAATGCATCAAGTGTTACGTTCTACATAAATGATGTTTCGGTAGGAACTATTACGACAACGATACCAACAATAGCCAATGGTAACTATTGTTCACCATATGCGTCTGTGGTGCGAAATGCTGGTACTGGAGGATCTCTTGATCTTGATTATTGGTATTTCCATTATACCTTTAATTCACGACGTTAATAAGTAGATAAAAAAAAGGGTAAAAAGATGAAAATAAACATACTAGTTTTCACATTAACGTTAGTAACATTTTTGCCATTTTATGCTGCCATAAACAGTTTAAAAGAAGCACGAATTGTTTCGCGGTATCTTGGTGTTATTAAACAACATGACACTATCCTTTTTTCAGACCCTTTGGTGATTCAGACGGTAAACGATCTTATTGATTTTTGTGAAAATAATAATCAATTAAGTGAACAAGAAAAATTGGAGTTTGTAACGAAATTAGAAGAGTTTATTTTGTTGGTCCCCGCTGATAGCAGTGGGGATCAACAGATCGGAGATCAATTGGTGGGGAAAGCAAACCCGCTGTCTGTTAATGGGCAGACATTGGTTGCTTATTGGAGTCAAATTTTTAGCTCGACAGAATTTTTATTTGATAGCACAGGGAACAACACCGTAGCATTATCTGCTCCATTGGTGTTAAATGATAGTTATACTTTACAATTTCCTGTATCAGAAGGTTCTGCTTATCAAGTGCTGGGAACATTGGGTGGCAATCCCGCACAACTTGCTTGGCTTACTACTGTTACTAATACGAGTCAATTAAATTTACTGAATACCGCAACAAATTGTGATGTTGCAAATACATTAGTATTGCGTGATACAACTGGCAGCTTTGCAGCAACAACAATCACGTTAACCGGCAATAGTTTAATTAATTTCAGTACTGTTGGTGGCTGCGATATCGGACAAGGCTTTGTCTTTGCGCCAACACATCAAAATACCATTATCGGCCTAAATGCAGGAAATAATAACACCCTTACCGGCACAAGTAATGTTGCATTAGGTTATAATGCGCTAGCAGCGAACATTATTGGACATGACAATATCGCATTAGGTACCAATGCGCTTGCAAATAACACCACCAACCTATCTACTGCTGTAGGCTCAGGAACTTTACAAAGTAATGTTTCTGGTAGCCAAAATACTGCTGTTGGATATTATGCATTGAATAAAGTTGTTGCCAATGGTAACAATACCGCAGTTGGATATTACGCCCTTTTGAATAATACTAATAACCAGCTTACCGCTGTTGGTGCTGGTGCATTACAAACGAATGTCAACGGCTCAGCAAATGTTGCAGTTGGCTATAACGCATTGAATCAAAATAACGGAGCAAACAATACGGGTCTTGGTTTTCAGGCAGCGCAGGGAACAACTGCTGCAGGTAATATTGTTGCAGTAGGTGCAAATGCTTTTGCAGCAGGCGTTGCTACTGGTGCACAAACGGTTGCAGTTGGCTCAGCTGCGATGCAGAATGCAAAACCAGCTTTGGGTGCAGATATTGCCATAGGTTATCAAGCATTGCAGAATGATAATCAAGGGCTCAATGTTGCAGTTGGTACATCGAGCATGACCACTAATAATACCGGCGCTTATAACACTGCTGTTGGAATATCAACATTGCAAAACAATGGTAGTGGGATTCAAAATACTGCTATCGGATATTATGCACTTCAAGCAAATACAACGGGAACATCAAACATTGCATTAGGCTACCAAGCACTTGCAAATGCAAACACCATAAATAACTTTGATAATATTGCAATTGGAGCATTTACGCTTACTGGAACTGCGGTATTGGGTGATAATATTGCGGTGGGGGTCAATGCGCTTTCTGCGCCTGGCTATAACCAAGGTCAGCAGATAGCAATTGGAACAAATGCATTACAACTTAATACAACTGGAACGGCAAATATTGCAATCGGTTACGAAGTGCTTGATGCAAACACGGCTGGTTCATCAAACGTTGGGCTTGGGTATCAAGCTTTAGGTACTAATGTTAGTGGTAATGATAATACAGCTGTTGGAACATTAGCTCTTTTCAATAACACAACAAATCAGATCACCGCGGTTGGTTCTGGTGCACTACAAAATAATACTACTGGTATTCAAAATACTGCAATTGGTTATAAAGCGCTTAATGCTAATACCACAGGGACATCAAATGTTGCTATCGGATATAAAGCGTTACAGACAAATACTATTGGTGATGATAATATTGCTATAGGTTATAACGCATTAAACACCTTCAATTCTGCTATTGGAAAAAATATAGCTATTGGTTCGCTAGCATTGCAAAGTTTAAATACTACCAATGCGCAGAGTGTTGCCATTGGTTATCAGTCAGGGCTAATTTCTACAGGTGCTAGCAATACTATTGTTGGTTCAAATGCGGCGACTGGTTTAACAACAGGCGGAAGTAGTGTTGTTATTGGTGCAACTGCCGGCGCAGGCACAACAGTAAGTAATAACGTTGTTGTTGGCGCAGGCGCAGGAAACCAGACATTAACGGGTGCAACTAACGTTGTTGTAGGGCAGGGTTCCGGAACTGGATTAACTTCTGGCGCAAGTAATACCATTTTAGGACAAGCTGCCGGAACCGGTTTAACGTCAGGTGGAAGCAGTGTTGTTATAGGCGCAACTGCAGGTGCAGGTACAACAGTAAGTAATAACGTTGTTGTTGGCGCAGGCGCAGGAAACCAGACATTAACGGGTGCAACTAACGTTGTTGTAGGGCAGGGTTCCGGAACTGGATTAACTTCTGGCGCAAGTAATACCATTTTAGGACAAGCTGCCGGAACCGGTTTAACGTCAGGTGGAAGCAGTGTTGTTATAGGCGCAACTGCAGGTGCAGGTACAACAGTAAGTAATAACGTGGTTGTTGGTGCTGGTGCGGGAAACCAGACATTAACCGGCGCTAGCAATGTTATTGTTGGTCAGGGAACAGCTACGGGATTAACTTCAGGTGGAAGCAATATTATTATTGGTCAAGGAAACACGGGCGGTACATTAACTACAGGAGCTAATAATATTATTATTAGTACCGGCAATAATGCTACGTACCCAATCGCTAATGGTTCGAATGGTATCATTATAGGCTTTGGAACAACTTCTACAACAGCCTGTTGGATCGATGGGATTCTGCCTTTTGCCGCTGGCGCAAATACTGTACGTATAACTGCTGCTGGCAGATTGGGTACAGCTGCTTCGTCTGCACGTTATAAAACTAATATAAAACCGATGACAAGTGAGTCTTCAAATATATATCAGTTAAGTCCTGTTTCATTTACGTTTATTCCAAGTATTGATCCAACACAAACAACCTACTATGGTTTAATAGCCGAAAATACTGTTGGTCTTTACCCAAGTTTAGTTGTTACAGATACAGCAGGTCTTCCTTGGGCGATTAACTATGATTTATTGTCACCGATAGTTTTAAATGAAACACTTAAGCTTAACGCCTTTGTGCCGATAACATTAAATTATACAAGTACGCAAAATACGGTTATTGGTAAAAATGCGTTGCAGGCAATTACTACTGGTTCGGGTAACACTGTTTTTGGTTATCAAGCGGGGAATTCGATCACAACAGGATACGGTAACACACTTCTTGGCATGGGTGCAGATGTAGCTTCTGGTAACCTGGTAAATGCGACAGCAATTGGTGCTGGTGCAAAGGCCACTAATAATAATACTATTGTCTTAGGAAATTCAAATGTTGTTGCTGTAGTACCCGGTTCAACTAATGCTACGCTTGGTGCGCCTGGGCAGATGTGGTCATCTATTATGACAACACAATTGACTTCTGCTGGCAGTTTAACATCGCCTACAATTACGTTAACAAGTAATCCATTAATGTATTATTATGATGGCATAACCACGTGGACTATGTTGTCAGCGCCTGGAACACAAAATACTTTCTTAGGGCAAAGTGCGGGTAATTTATCGGTGACAGGAGCACGTAATGCTGCCTTTGGTTATCAGGCTGCAAAATCAAACATAACATCAAGTGATAATGTGGCTGTTGGGGTGAATGCATTGGCAACATATAATGGTGCAGGTGGTCAACATGTTGCAATAGGATCAGGTTCTATGCAAAATGCGACTCCTACCGGACAGTCTGATATTGCAATCGGATATAATACGTTGCAAAAAGATAATGGTCAAGGATCTAATATTGCCATTGGTAACTCAGCAATGCAGAATGCTACGCCTATAAATGGTCAAGATATTGCAATTGGGTTACTTACATTACCAAGTGATACCATAGGATTTAATATCGCAATCGGTAACAGTAGTATGACTAATAATACAACTGGTGTTAATAACGTTGCTCTGGGAATTTCTTCATTACAAACTAATACTTCTGGATCGTATAACGTCGCTATCGGTAATAGCGCATTATTTGGAAACGCTGCCAATGCTGCAAAAAATGTAAGTAATAACGTTGCTGTTGGGTATCAAAGTTTGTATAACAATCGCGCAAATAATTTAACGGCAATTGGTTATTATGCGCTTGGCTCAAATACAACCGGTATTCAAAATACGGCACTTGGTTATTACGCACTTGGCCTGAATACAACCGGCACATCAAATATCGCTATCGGTTATCAAGCTTTAGCAAATGCAAACACTATCAATAATTTTGATAATATCGCCATTGGTATAAATACGCTTTCTGGAGCAGGTGTCTTAGGTGATAATATCGCCATTGGTGCAAATGCGCTTTCTGCATCTGGGTATAGTCAAGGCCAGCAGATTGCTGTTGGCACAAACGCATTGCAAGTTAATACAACAGGGACAGCAAATATAGCAATTGGTTATGGGGTGCTTGATGCAAACACGGTTGGGTCGTCGAACGTGGGGCTTGGGTACCAAGCATTAACTACTAATGTTAGCGGTAATGACAATACTGCAGTTGGAACGAATGCTTTACAGTTTACGACAACATGGCGTTTAACTGCCGTTGGTTCTGGCGCATTACAATATAATACGACTGGTTTTCAAAATACCGCCGTTGGCTATCAGGCGCTTAATGCAAATACAACCGGCACATCGAATGTTGCTATTGGTTACCAAGCTCTTTTAACAAATACAGGAAGCAGTAGCAATATCGCCATTGGTGCCAATACATTAACAAGATTTAGCAGTGCTTCTAATTTTGGTGGCAATAATACAGCAGTGGGTATCAATGCGTTAGTTTCACTCATTACGGGAACTGGCAATACAGTTTTGGGCTACAACGCTGGATCAAACTTAACAACTGGTAGTGGAAATATTTATGTCGGTGCATTTGTTGCCGCAGCAACAACTAACGAGAGCAACACAATACGTATTGGAAGTGTTGGCGGTGCAGGAACAGCAGCTTGCTATATTCAAGGAATTAATGGTAAAACAGTTCTTCCTGTAGCTGGTGCGGGCACTGTTAGTGTAAGTACGACTGGACAGCTTGGTACTACCGTTTCATCACGACGTTTTAAGAAAAATATTCAAGATATGGGTCTAATCACTGAAGATTTGTATAAATTACGTCCTGTAACATTTAATTATAAAGTTGATGAGGCTGAAGAGCATTTAGAATATGGTCTAATCGCTGAGGAAGTTGATGAGGTTTATCCAGGGATTATTATTAGGGATGATTATGGAGCGCCATTTTCGGTTCAATACCAATTTCTTCCTATGATGATGCTTAATGAATTGCAAAAAGATCGTGCACGTATTGTGGTATTAGAAGATAAAATTGTAAGATTGGAACAACAGATTAGCAAGCTTTTGAATAATAGTGAACGACTTTCAGTAAAGGATGTGTGATGAAAAGAAAGATGTTATTTTTTTATACTATATTTTTGACGTTAAGTGCCTTAACAACGCTTAACGCAGTTCAAGATAAAGTTGTTTTGGTTGATAACAATACATTATCTCAGCTAGATATGCATAGATGGTATAATGAAA
Source organism: uncultured Candidatus Babeliaceae bacterium (assembly GCA_963704655.1). Lineage (GTDB taxonomy): Bacteria > Babelota > Babeliae > Babelales > Babelaceae > BOG-1370. The sequence goes on from OY969927.1 coordinate 349,179, forward strand.
ATATACATCAGCTAGAATCTGTTCCTGCACAAGCGTATGTTCATCATAAGATTTTTAAACTGACACATGATAAAGATTCTGAATACATTTTTATATACGGAAATAAAAAATTCGTGTCACGACAAGAAGCACAATTAGATGCGGGTGATTGTTGTTTAGGGCAACTGCCTGGCGCAACGCTGATCGCAGATTTTCTTGTGCATAATCAAGATCTTTTTGTCCGTAATGCGCAAAAAGTTTCACACCGTGCCGGTCAATTTATTTGGGATCGACTTACTCCTGGATTACCTTTATTGTTAGATTCAAATTTAGATGTTGTTACACAAAACGTTGATATAGCAAGTCAAACAAGCGGTGCTGTGGCAATAGCATTAGGTGGCACCAATTCAACTTCGCCATTACAGAACAATTGTCTTATGGAATCAGTTGGTGGACAAATAGTTGAAGCTCCGGCGTTACAAAATGGACAGATTTTTATTGGTGCAACAGGCATGTCGCCAAGTCCTGCAACTATTTCTGGAACAGCTTCTCAAATTAATATAACAAATGGCCCTGGATCTATAACACTTTCAACACCACAAAATATCGATTTACTGTCAACGCCGACATTTGTGGGTATTCAGTTTCAACCTAGTGGTTCATCTAATTATGTTACTCTTCAGGCACCTGCAACAGTAAGTTCAACGTATTCAGTAAGCCTACCAGGCTCTGCGCCAACTGCAGGTCAAGTATTACAGGCAACATCTACATCAACAACTCAGTGGGGGAATGTGAGTGACGCGCTTACTTTATATGTTGCTGTCAATGGAAATGATAGCACGGGAAATGGCTCATTAACAGCACCTTTTGCAAGCTTAAAGCGGGCACTAGCCGTCGCTAATGCTATTGCATCAGAATATACACCAGTTAAAATCTCAGTGGGGCCTGGTATATTTGTGGAAGACACTTCTTCTGGCCCATTAATAATTAATCCTGTAAGTGGTAGTGGTTATATCAACATTGTGGGAACATCAAGTCAAACAACTCTCTTTACTTCTTATACCCCAACACAAACGTTTATCTATATGCCAGCAAATGGCCGGCTTTCTGATTTGGCAATTTTTGGTATATATGAAGCGCCCGCAGTGTGCGCAGATGGCACTGGTAATAATTCTGCCTTTATTAACGCTGTTGCAGTTGGTTGCCAGCAGGGTTTTCTTTTTCAAGGTGGTATAACAACTAACTACTATTTACAAGGAGTTGCTACCGAAAGTTGCGGTGTTGGTGTGCTAGTTGATGATGCTCGCGTGTTGATGTATAACTCAAGTTTTGATGGGGCACTTGAAACAACAATTATTCCTGCAAATACGGGGGTTATTGTAACAGGTCCGGCAGGGCGTATGGTTGCAGAGTCATGCGCATTTTTATATTGCGGCCTTTGTGGATTGGTAGAAAATCAAGGGAACGCTACATTTATAGGCGGCTCGTTTATTAGTTCAACAAGTGGTGTTCAGGCAGCAAGTCAGTCAACGTGTATTGTTAATGGTTCAACATTTTATAGTAATACCGCAACGAATATGATCGCTCGAGATTTGGGGACAACTTTGCAGTCAACTGCATGTAATGTTGATGGTAATAGTTTAAATAATCTTCCGCAAGGAACGGGTCTTTTGGTTACCACCAGTGCTCAGGCTAATATTGCAGTTGCGTCGTTAACTAATTTAATAAATGGTATTATCATTGGTCAAGATGGTGATGATAGCACAACGCAGGTTCTTTCAGTTGGAGTAACTATCGATAATTGTGCAGGATCACAAATTATTCAAAATGGGCTTGCGCAATTAACGTATGTTGATGGTGCTCTTAATAGGAACTTTATAACTATTTCAAATCCTACAAATGTTACCTTTAATACCACGGATGCTTCAAGCGGGCAGGCAACGATTATTGGTCAGCATAGTGATGTTGATCAAGATTTGATTCTTGTTGATACTGGGGTTGCGCAGATGCCAGGGTTAGTTTATCAATCAAATTATATGGATTGTAAGGGTATAATTTATCAAAATACTAATCCTGCTTTTTCAACCATGCTTGGGGTGCAGGGACAAAACTCTGGCGCAACACTTTCTGCAGTTACTGCTTCAAATGCACAACCTGCAAAAGTCATGTTATTTTCAAACTCCGGTGCTTTTGGCGGAATGAGTAATATGCGCGGTTGGTTGTTGAATAAAAACGCAACAAACGCTCAATTGGCAGGTGAATTTTATAATAATGATCTTGATGGTAAACCTGCTATAGATCAATATACAAGTTTTCAATTTGACGGTTTTAATAATATTTTGCAATTCCCGGCAGTAACCACAACAAATTTACCAACCAATACCGTGGCACAATTACAATGGGCGGGAGATACGAATCTTTACCGTGCACAAGCAGGTGTGTTACAGACAGATAATAACTTTGCCATTCAAGGTCTTGCCACCGCAAATAGTGCATTATATGTAGATGGTAATAAGCAGGTTGCTGCAAGTGTTACCTCTTCAAGTGATTTAGCACAACTTGCAGGAATAACCGGTGGTCCTATTCAGCCGCAACTTAATAATAAAGTTTCAAAGGCTGGCGATGTTATGACCGGCGTGTTAACTATTCCAGATGGCACCGTTGCAAGACCGGCACTTAGTTTTAATGGTTTTCCTAATACTGGATTAGCGATTATAGGTAACGTTTTTACCTTAATGACTTCAGGCAGTTCACGCTTAACAGTAGATGCTAACGGTGTTGTGGGTATTAATAGCTCGAATGTTTCAACGGTGTTGAACGTAGGCGGTGATGTATCTGTAGTGGGTGATCTTACGGTGACTAACACCTTAACTACCAATTGGTTAACTATTCAAAATAGTCCAGTTTTCTCAACAGATGGCGCCAATAAAGCTTATGTCGATGGGGTTGCTCAGGGATTACATGTTGCAGCGCCATGCACTGCACTTGGAGATTCAAATATCAGTTTGCTCTCTGGCGCCATAACTATTGACGGTGTATCACTTGTTGTTGGCAATCGTGTATTGCTTATTGGGCAAACAAGCTCAGTTGAAAATGGTATTTGGGTTGTACAATCTGGTTCATGGACACGACCAGTAGATTTTGCAACTGGAAATAGTGCGCAAGCAATTTATGCATTTATACAATCTGGGTCAACATATGGTGACACCGCATATTTTTGTACTACATTAGACCCGAATGCGGTAATTGATACTGACGCACTTACCTTTGTGCAGTTCGGTAATGTTCAGGATGTTACAGGTCAAAACTTAGGAAGTGGAGCGTCAGTATTTGCTCAAAAATATGGACAAACGTTACAATTTAAATCACTTGATGCAGGGCAAAATATCTTTATATCTTCTTCTGATACCGATATTACGATAGATCTTCCATCTGCATTAAATATCTCTGGTAAAATAACTGCCGGCACTGATATTAAGGGCGCAAGTATTAGTGATGGTATTGCGCTATTAACCAGTGGTAATTTGAATCTAAATAATCTTATTTCAACGGCTACGGTTACAAGTTCTGATGGATCGGCTGCGTATCCAAGTTTTAATTTTGCATCATCGCCACAGACAGGAATTTCTGCACAGACGCCTGACACATTAGTATTATCAACAGCGGGAGTTAACAACTTGCAAATTAATTCTTCAGGAATTATTCAAATTCCCGCGTTTACATCACCAGGAATTGTGCATAACGATGCTTCAGGAAATCTTTCTTCGTCATTAATAACCAGTGCCGATATATCAGCAACTGCCGGTATAGCAGATACGCAACTTGGTATTATTCATACTGCGGGTAAAGTTGCTAATAGCGCTACAACAGCAACAAATAATAATAATCAAAATACTATTGTCATGCGCGACATGAATGGTAACTTTTCTGCAGGCGCGGTGAGCGCCTCTTTGCAAGCACCGAGTGGTTCAGTAACTTCGCCATCGGTGGCTTTTGCAAATTCACTTAATGCAGGCTTATCATCGCCCGTTGCAGGCCAGCTGAGCATAAGTGCAGGTGGTGCAGAATTATTACAATTGCAAGCGGGTGGAAATATCTATGTTCCTGGTTTTGTTTCAAATAATGGGGTGGTAAAATCAACATCGGGTATATTAAGCTCCGCGCCGTTATATGATGCGGATATCGCAGTTGGCGCTTCTATACAAGATACAAAATTAGCAACCATACAAAGTGCTAATAAAGTTGCAAATAGCGCAACTTCTGCAACATCGGCTAATAGTGCTAATACTATTGTCGCACGTGATGGATCTGGTAACTTTGTTGCAAATACAGCAACATTTGTTGCAACAAATAATCATCTTGTATTGGGCAGTGGTAATACGGTTACCATTAATGCTGCCACTCCTGCAGTTTCACGTACGTATACAGTTCCAGACACCGGTACATCAACTTCTACGTTTATGATGGTTGATGGCGCACAAACTATGAATGGTCCACTTACCTGTAATCAACTTTCTGTGACGCCGGGTAGCTTTACGGTGGGTTCACAAACCGGGGTTGTTACGGCAAATAGCGGTCTTTATGGTGCATCGGTTGGAAATGCTGGTCAACGTCTTGCAACATTTGGCAGCACACCAACTGTTGGGTGGTACAAGTCAATTGAGCCATCACGCGAGTCATTATTCTTTGATGATTTTACTGGCCCGCTGTTTGATACGCAGTGGTATGCTGGCGGATCGATTGGTAGTGTAACAGCACCAAGTGCTTCTGCAACGGGCATGGAGATTGGCGTTATTCAACTTGGCACGGCTGGCGCACCAGATGGTTCTACGGTAATTAATAAACAACTTAATGGCACTGTGCTTGGCAATGGAACATGTTATGTTGAATGGCGCGTTGCAGTGCCAACATTATCAACAAGTAATCAGCAGTTTACCTTCAGATGTGGTCTTGGTGATAGCAGTGTTGGCAACGGTGTTCCGCAGGCAAATCCAACAACGGGTATTTGGTTTGAACATAGCGGTACTAATATTTCACCTACATGGATCATTAATTGTGCATCTGCAGGAAACACTACTTCCATTCCTACTACGCAGGTTATTGCTCAGGGTGTCTATTATCGATTAGGACTTTTAGTAGATGCTGCTGCTGATTCGGTATCATACTATATTAATGACGTGCTTGTTGGGGTTAGTTCTGGAACGAATCCAATTACTACAAATATTCCGACTACGGTACAACCTGTTGGTTTATTTGCGCATCTTATTAAATCATCAGGAACAACGGCGCGTACGGCAAACTTGGATTATGCAATGTACCAGTATGTTTATACGAGCCAACGATAGAGATAGTATTAATGCCCCTTTAATTTGTTGCTACAATTTTAAATCAATGTGGATTTGAAGATGCCTTAGCGATAGAAATGAAAGACGGTAAGATTATTTTGTCAGCTTATAAAAGTAACAATGTACGAGAAAATTGGGATAAAGCATTTAAGGCTATGGCTCAAGCAGGAGATGATGAACTTTTAGATTCGGAACTTATGACGTTAGGATCTGATGATAAGGAATGGACGTGGTAAAGTGTAAGCAATTTGAAGTTTATCTTGTTAATTTAACGTAAGTTCGTTGATAAAAAATAGCTGAAATACTATTGTTTCAGAGTTAAATTGCGAATTATTAAGGTGTCATTCCGGACTTGATTCGGAATCCGCCTAACATGTGTAAAAGTCGAAAATATCACGTTAATTTAATCGATTATATTTTAGTAGATGGATTCCGGATCCCAGCCTGCGCCAGGGGCTCTGGCGGGCAGGCACGTCCGGAATGACACGGTGGGTTCGAAAAGCTTTTAATTGCAACACATTTCATCGAACTTCGTTAAAACAAGATCTTCATTAATTTCTTTTATAGTTTTTAATAAGTTTTTTTGTTATTTTTTAAAAGTGGCTAACTATTCTAGGAGGTTTTGTGTCTGTTCCCTTACTTGTGTTTATTGCAAGCCCGTTTATTATTTTTGATTTGCGGTACACGACGCCTGATAACTTTGTTGGAAAAGTTCTTTATCCGCCAAATGCACGTGCGTATGCGCGTAAAGAAGTTGCAGCGGCACTTGTTAATGCTGCACAAGAATTGTATGCAAAGCATGGGTATAAGCTCGTGATATGGGACGCCTATCGACCACTTTCTGTACAAAAAGAGATGTGGAAAGTTTGTTCAGATGAACGATATGTGGGCAACCCGGCAAAAGGCTCTAATCATAATCGCGGGTTAGCAATTGACTGTTCTTTGGCCGACAAAGACGGCAACCTATGCGCCATGCCAACTAAGTTTGATGATTTTACTCCCGCAGCTCATCGTGGTGATTATAAAAAATGTTCTAAAGATGTTCAAAAACGCATGCATATTTTTGAAGAAGTTATGTATCGACATGGCTTTACCGGTATGCCTACTGAATGGTGGCACTTTGATTTTCCGTCACCTGATAGAACTATTCTGGATATCTCTTTTGATGAGCTTGCATGAAAAATTGTTTATTTAAAAAAATAATTTTCACTTTTTTAAGTATCGCCAGCTCTACTATCACTGCGCGCTCATGGACAACCACGTATCATTTTACCCCAAAGGTATTCCATGAATATCCAGGCATAATTGTTGTAGAAAAAAAGGCTCAAGAGCCATTTGCGCAACTTCTTGTTTCTTGGAACGCTGATTTGCCAAGCCATGGGTACTTGCGATTTTATGTAGAAGTTTTTGATGAAAAAAAACATGAGTGGTTAATATATAAAATGTATGAATGGGGTAACGGTATACAACGTTCATTTGCTGAAAAAAATAAACAGTCTGGTGGTGCGCAGTATACGCATGTGCGCTTTGAGGGCGCCCCTGGAAGTTTGTATCATACATTTAAAATAAAAGTTGAATCAGTTGATGGCGCAGAACTTTCTGCTTTACGTCACATAGCGGTTTGTGCTTGCGATTTGTCTCTTTTTGAAAATGAAACGGTAGGGTTATTGCATGCGACGTATTTTAAAAATAAGTATATGTATCTTGCAGATGTGCCCTGTATTTCACAGCATGATGAACAATTTCCTGAAAGCACTGGTTGGTGCTCGCCCACTTCGTTAGCACAGGTTATTGAATATTATACGCATAAGCCGATTGATCTTCCTGCTTTTGCGCGAGCGGTATTTGATGAAAAATTAGCTGCATACGGAAGTTGGCCCTTTAATACTGCACAAGCTGGGGTGTGTCTACCTGAGCATGTTTGTTATATTACACGTTTAAATTCTATAAAAAATTTGATTAAATTGTTATCTCATGGATATCCGGTAGTGGTGAGTATCTGTTGCGCAAAGCCATTGCCAGGTGCGCCTAAGGCTTATGATAAAGGTCATTTAATTACCGTAGTTGGTTATGACCTAAGAAAAAATGAGATTATTTGTCATGATACCGCAGAAAAAGATGAAGCGCATATGATAAAAAATTATCCGTTAGAGCCTTTTATGCAGGCATGGGAACGGCGCCAAAGATTAGCATATGTTATTGTCCCTGCTAAAATAGCTTGAAAATTTTAACGGGCGATTCTTTAAAATTATTTCCAAATTTATCTAAGCGCATAACTTGATGCTTTTTATAATAAGCATGTAAAAGATCGTCCCACGTATGAATCTTTTTAAGAAGCTGGTCAAGTTTAATGGTGTGTAGTTTTCCTACAAAATTTTCATAGCCAACAGCTTGCGTAACCAGAGTGTTTTTAATGTCGGTGATAACAACCACATGCCCTTGTAACCATATAAGATCACCTTCTTGAAGAGTATCGGCAGGAGTAAATTTCTTTCCATATTTTTCAAGCATCGCTGTTGTTTTGAAATTATAGGGAACTTGCGCTATTTGTGCAAAACGCAATACCAGTAATGAACAGTCATAGCCGCATAGCGGAATGGTTTCACTTTCTTTACGGTGAAAACGACCAGCATCTTCAATAAAATCATCGCTATAGGCGCGTGTAAAGCTTCCACCGCCCCAGACATAAGGAATCGTATTATATGGCGTTTGTTGATCTATTTCATCTACAAATTCCGTTAAAAGTTTTATAAAATCTTGGCGGGATTCTGCTGTTGACAGTTTTTTACTTTTAAAAGCATGTGAACGTGGTATAAAAAAATATTTTAACGATTTTATGTGAGTATCAAGGTACATTACGTGAAATGCGTCAGGTTCGTGCTGGTCCTGAGCGCAGACAAATTGTGTACCAACTGAATACCTTGTGCCGTTAGGGCCAGTAAAAGGGCGCTTTAACGTAATGACATTTTTTTTATGCGCATACTGTGGAATTGTTGGTAATAGTTCGTGATGGTTTGGGATGGCGTCTATGAAGATAATATTTTTTCGTTCTGCCCAATAACGACATAGTGGCTTGCCATGAGTATCATAGCCGTATACTGCCCAAGGTATTGATAACGCAATCATGTTTCCAGAAATTTCTAGCACCTCAAAGCATTCGTTAAAGAGTCCTTGATGTATCCGTGGGCAAACTATAGAATCTCGTGTTGCTGCTGGAATAGGCGTATCCGGTAGGTTTGCCGAACCGTAAAGGTCTATGACAGGATATTTTATGAGAGCATACTTTTTAAAGTCATGCAGGTTATAGTTTGCATCTGCCGTTTTTATAAAAAAGATTATGGCACTCAGTGCCATGAAAAAGATTTTTTGTCCCATATGTCTTTCTCCCCTACTATTTAAGATAGGTGGTTTAATGGGCTTAAAGCAATCTTTTAAAGGGGCTTGTGTTATGCACCATTTTTTTGGTATAGTTCCAGAAAATGAGCATGTCACCTTGTTAACGTAAAAGATCCCGGATCGAGTCCGGGATGACACCATCATAGGAGAATTTATGATACAGACACATATTGGACTTTCTGAAACTGTCCGTAAGCACGTAAGTGAAAAATTAACGGTTATTATTTCTTATCAATTTACGCTGTATATTAAGACCCTTAAGTTCCATTGGAACGTGCAGGGCATGAATTTTAAGCCATTACATCTTTTTTTTGAAGAGCAGTATGAAGCTATGCTCGAGATAGTCGATGAAGTTGCCGAGCGTATTCGTGCATTGGGCCATATGGCTCCTGGAACCATGGCAGAGTTTATGAAACTTTCTAAACTTACCGAAAGCCCCGGTGAAAATCCGAACGATAAGGGCATGATCCAAGCATTATTGCATGACCATGAATCTATTATTCAGCTTGTCCGTAAAGAAATAGATGCAACGGCTGAATTGGGCGATATGGGGACCAATAACTTTTTATGCGATATTTTGGAAAAGCATGAAAAAATGGCCTGGATGCTCCGCGCATTTGTAGAATAACAGTTTTTTAAAGCTGCATCTGCAAGGTTAGGCGCTGTATTTTATTAAAAGCCATGCTCCAACGGCGAGTGTGGCTGATATACATGTTGCTACCCCGTCTTTTTGTGTAAATTGAGCATCATTATGATTGATATGTTTGTTTGCGATAAGCCCAGCTAGCATTAATGACAAAGCAAATGTTCCAACACCACCGATAACATAACCGGCCTGTTTCATGAGTGCAGAAAGTTGAGTCGTTGTTTTTTCAGTATCCATTGTAAGTATTACGGGGATCTTTTCATCAGCTTTAATCTTTATTCCATTAGTTAAAGCTCTATCAAGAAATGCGATAGTTTCTGGGTTTACGCCAACGGAATTACCTATTTTTGAGAGGTTTTCTGAACTTTTTAAAAGCGTGTCTTGGCTTTTGTCGATAAGATCAGCAAAGGCAAGTATCGAAGCTATATTTGCCTCTCTGTTATTCTTTTTTTCATCTGCTAATGCATGAGCAAAGAAAATGTTTAAAGATGCTAATGTGCACAAAGATGTTATTATTAATTTTTTCTTCATAAGTTTCCTATTTCTATGGTGAATTATTACTTCACTGAGTAAACCAGCTTATAGAAAAAAATAGTTTTTTCAAAAATTGATATTTGTAAATTATTTTCTGTATTCCAAACTCCATAAGAATAAGAGTGTTCCTGCGCTTACGGCAAGTCCAGCAGCAGGGATTACCCAATCACTCTGCGTGCGTTCTGCTACAGGCTTAGATGGGTATTTATTGAAAAGTTGGTGCGCAGAATAACAGCCTACAACAAGTGCTAATGTGCCAATACCTGAGGGACGCAAAGCATTTATGAGCCTATCTATAGATTTGGTAAGGGCTTGCGTTTGTTGGGTTGTGCTTTGCATGAAGGCGTTTAGTTGAGGGATATTGATTGTTGCTGGGGGGATAGTGATGGTCGCTGTTGCTGGCGCTACCATCGCTTGTGCTGATTGCATGGATACCATCAAACAAAGAATGATTTTTTTAAATGACATATCTGGTCCTTCATCTTATAAGATAGCTTATAGATAGTTTTTGATAGTATATATAACCAACACCATTTTTTCTATTTTTTGTTGACTCGATAAAGTTTTTTGGTTATTATTTTTTTTAAATGCTTATGAATTAATTAATTGTAAAAAATATGTATAAAAAGCTGTTTTCTCTTCTTATTACTCTTATTCTTATTGTGATCGCCTGATGGCGATATATATTCATTAGTGTCTTTCGGCACATCTAACTTTTTTCGTTATTATTTTTTTCTTAAATTTTTTATTTCCGAGATTTCTTTATGAAGTATACATATAGATCTGTTTATATCGTTATAGCTATGACGGTTGCATCAGCTCAGGCAGAAAATGAGTCTAAAAGTCTTGGTAGTTTTGTTGCAAAAAATGCCTTATTAGGGGCTATTGCCGGTGGTTTAGAGGTAACGGTTAACCAGCCTTTAGTAACTATCAAAAATAGTTTGCAGCAGCGGCTGCCGATAGCTTTTGACCGCACTTTGTATAAAGGGTATATGGTTAATGCTGGTAGCATGGGGCCGATTACAGCGGCTCAGGTAACGGTATATGCGTTGATAAAAAAACAATTCGAGTCGCACGGTAGAGCTCTTTCTGATGCGCAGAATTTGGGGGCTGGTTTTGCAGCAGGTGCTGTCTCTGGTCTGGTAAGTGGTCCGGCTGAGCTTATTATGTTAAAACAGAAAAATAGTGGTAAAACATTGCAACAGGCTTTTACTGATGTTATGAGACAAAAGGGTGTTGCTGGGTTATGGCGCGGCTTTGTGCCAGCGGCAATGCGTGACGGTGGTTTTACTATGGGGTATCTTGCTTTAGGCGATGTCTTTAAGAACCCTATCAAAAAGATAGTTCATGATGAGCGTCTTGCTTCATTGACGGCCGGCATTTGTGCAGGTTTAGTAGTTGCTCCTCCAACGCACCCTTTTGATACAATAAAGACTATTATGCAGGCAGAAGATATAACGCTTAAGCAGGCTATGTATAAAAAATACCGGTCACATGGTGTTCAGGGTTTTTTTGACGGGTTGTCACCACGTGCGTTCAGGATTCTCTTGGCAATACCTTTAATGAGTATGGTTAAGTATGAACTTTCGCTGCACTTGGATCTTTAGTCTAAAAAAATGCTATAATATTGAAATAATCTTATATTGTTGCTTGGAATGTGTATGAATTTTAAAGACACCTTAAATTTACCAAAGACCGATTTTCCGATACGGCCAAATGCTGCCGTAGAGGATGCGCAGCTTTTGCAGCGCTGGTCGCAAGAAAAACTTTCTGAAAAAGCCTTTACGCATAATAGCGGTGGCAAAAAATATATTTTACATGATGGGCCACCCTATGCAAATGGGCATATTCATCTTGGGCATGCCTATAATAAAATTTTAAAAGATCTTATCACCAAATCTCGCCGTATGAAGGGCTTTCACGTTCCAGTGACCCCAGGTTGGGATTGCCATGGTTTGCCTATTGAGCTTAAAGTTACTACGCAACCTGAAAATGCTGGCCTTTCGCCTTTAGAAATTAAAAAAGCATGTCGTGCCTATGCTCAGCATTGGATCGAAGTACAACGTGAAGAGTTTAAAAAACTTGGTGTCTTAATGGATTGGGATAACCCTTATATCACCATGAGCCATGATTATGAAGCTTCTATTATTCACGCATTAAGCATCTTTGTTGAACAGGGCTTTATTGAGCGCAAAAATAAGACAGTTGCGTGGTGCTTTTCATGTAAAACAACGCTTGCATCAGCTGAAATCGAACATAAAGATCGTAAGGACCCATCTTTGTATGTCAGGTTCCCGCTGCAAAAAAGTGATACAGCGCGCCTTTTTCCGCAAGCTGAAGATCGTGATGTAAGTTTATTGGTTTGGACAACAACCCCGTGGACATTGCCCTTGAATAGAGGGGTGATGGCTCATCCGCATGGCACCTATCAATTAGTTGATATGGACGGTACATTGCTGATTGTTGGTTCAAATGTAGCTGCAAAATTAGCGGAATTAACTAAACACACGTTGGTGGTTCTTAAAGAATTTGACTCAAAACTTCTTGAGGGTCTTTTTGTGCAGCATACGTTTATACAAGATATGCTGGTGCCGGTGATCTTTGATGATTCAGTTGGTCTGCATGATGGTACGGCTTTTGTGCATACTGCGCCGGGCTCTGGGCCAATCGACTATGAAGTTGGAGTAAAAAATAATCTTGAAATTTATTCGCCGGTTGCAGCAGATGGTCGTTATACTGCTGATATTAAACCTGCAGAATTAAACGGCATGTTGATTACCGATGGTCAAATTTGGGTTATAAAAAAACTTGCTGAAACTGGTACGTTATTCTTTAAAAATACGATAAATCATAGTTACCCGCATTGTTGGCGCTGTCATAATGGACTTATTTTTCGTGCGACACCACAATGGTTTGTTGATTTAATGCAGCAGGATATGAAACAGCGTGCATTGCAAGCAATCGAAAAAATATCATTTATTCCTGAGCGTGCGCAGAATTTTTTAAAGGCTACTGTTGAAAATAGATGGGAATGGTGTATTTCGCGTCAACGTATTTGGGGCGTGCCGATTCCTGCATTAATCTGTGTGCAGTGTGACCGCGTGGCAACTTCTGTTGAGTTTATGCAAGCAATTGCAGCAAAAGTTGCTACTCAGGGAATTGAATATTGGGATGCCGTGCCACTAGAAGAATTAGTGAAACTCGTTGGTGCGTGTACTGGATGCGATAAAAAAGATTTTAAAAAAGAGCAGGATATTTTAGATGTCTGGTTTGATTCCGGTATAAGCCATTATGCCGTTCTTGAAAAAAATCCAAACTTAGCGTTTCCCGCAGATGTTTATTGCGAAGGTGTTGATCAACACCGTGGTTGGTTCCAGAGTTCATTATTAACCAGTTTAGTATTGGAAGATAAGGCTTGTATGCGTCAGATAATTTCTCACGGATATACCGTTGATGAAAAAGGGCGCAAGATGTCCAAATCGCTGGGTAATGTTATTGCGCCACAGGAAATTATTGAGAAATTGGGTACCGATGGTCTGCGTTTATGGGTAGCAAGTGTGGGGCACGATGGCGACCTTGTGGTGTCACCAGTTGTTCTTGCAAACGTTACTGAAGTGTATCGAAAAATACGCAACACCTGCAGATTCTTGTTACAAAACTTGTATGATTTTGATATAAGACATGATGCCGTTGCTTTTGAAAAGTTATTACCGATTGATCGTTATGCGTTAAGCAGTTTATATAAATTGCATAACGAGATATTAAAGCTGTACGACCAGGACAATTTTACCGGTATATTCCATGGACTTGCCGATTATTCAGTTAATGAGCTCAGTTCATTTTATTTAGATATCATTAAAGACAGGCTCTATGTTGAGAAAGCTGACGGCCATGAGCGTCGCTCAGCTCAAACAGTGCTTTGGTATATTCTTGATACCTTAACGCGCGATATGGCGCCAATACTGTCATTTACTGCCGAGCACCTATCAGACTTTTACCAAGAAGATAAAACTGAATCGATTCATTTGCAGAATTTCCCTGATCTGCAGAAATTTAAAGATGTTGCTGGTGATGAATCGCTCTGGGAATTTTTGAAATCGTTGCGTTCTGTTGTGCTTAAAGCACTTGAAGAGCAACGTCAGCAGGGCGTCATTAAACATTCTCTTGAAGCTGCAGTGACGCTCTATGTTTCACCTGCACGCTATACAGAATTGCCTGCATTGCATAATCTGCTAACGCATGAAAAGTTCTTGAAAGAGTTCTTTATTGTGTCGCAGGTGCATCTTAAACCGGTAGTAGATGATCTTGTTGAGTCTACACTTAAAGGTGTCTATGCTGCTGCACAGGTTGCTGCCGGTTCTAAATGTCCACGCTGTTGGAACTGGGACCCGGTGATCGATGCGCGTGGGCTTTGTTCACGCTGTGCGCCATTAGTAAAATAAATAGTGAAAATAAGGGCTTTGAAAAAAGCCCTTATTTTTTAATTGCTTGAAATATGTTGCATTGTAGAACCTAATCATTTTAGTTTAATGTAAGTGGTTTTACTAGTGGTTTTCTATGAATGATCCTCTACAAGCAATTGAAAAATATGTTCGAGCGGTTAATTACTTATCAGTTAGCCAAATTTTTCTTCAATCAAATGTGTTGCTTAATCGACCATTAACTTTTGAAGATATCAAGCCGCGTCTTTTAGGGCACTGGGGAACGTGTCCAGGTATTAATTTTATGTACGCTCATCTCAATTATCTTATTAAAAAGCATCATCAATCAACGATTTTTGTTTTAGGCCCTGGCCATGGATTTCCTGCATTGCAAGCTAACTTATTTATGGAGGGAGTTTTACAGAAGTGTTACCAAGAAGCTACCCAAGATGAATCTGGGATCACGTATTTATGCAAAAAATTTAGTTGGCCTTATGGATTTGCTAGCCACGCAAACCCAGGAACACCGGGTACCATTTTAGAAGGTGGCGAGCTTGGTTATGCATTGTCTACGGCATATGGCGCAGCACTTGATAATCCAGATCTTTTAGTTGCCTGTGTTATTGGTGATGGCGAAGCAGAAACGGGCGCAACAGCAACTTCTTGGCATATAAATAAATTTCTTGACCCGGTAACCTGTGGCGCTGTTTTACCTATTTTACACCTAAACGGGTATAAAATTTCAGGACCAACTATTTTTGGGCGCATGACCAACAAGGAATTAAAGTCACTTTTTTATGGTTATGGGTATGAGCCAATTATTATTGAGGGCAGGGATCTTTACAAAAAAATGGCACAGGGGCTAGAAACAGCATTTCAGCTTATTAAAGATATTCAAAAAAGTCATAGAGCAGGAACAAGCTCAGGATTTGCCCGTTTTCCTATGATCATTTTAAAAACAAAAAAGGGCTGGACCGGCCCTAAGTATATACACGGCAAAAAGATTGAAGGGAATAATCTTGCGCATCAAGTAATACTCAAGCAGGCAAAGACTGATAAAAAAGAGTTAGCCATTCTTGAAAAATGGTTGGCATCATACAAATTTGCAGAACTTTTTAATCTGGAACATGGATTTGATAAAGATATTACCGCTTTAATACCGCCAGCACCATTATCCATGGGCAATAACGATCATGCTTATAGTGGCCGCATATATAAAGATCTTATATTGCCAGACCCCCAAATGTTTGCAGAAGATGCAACCGTTCCAGGAACTATTGGATCAAGCAGTATGCGTAGGGCTGGTTTATATCTACAGGCACTATGCGAACTTAATAAAAATACAAAAAATTTTAGATTGTTTTCACCAGATGAAATTTATTCAAATAAATTAGATGCGATACTCAGTTGTACATCGCGTGCTTTTGAGTTGCCTATCAAAAAGTGGGACCGCGATTTAATGCCAGATGGTCAGGTTATAGAGATGTTAAGTGAGCATGTACTTCAGGGGCTTGCTCAAGGATACACCTTAACGGGTCGACATGCCTTGTTTGCTTCATATGAAGCCTTTATTGACATTGTAAGTAGTATGGCCGCGCAATATGCAAAATTTTTAAAAGCCGCACATGAATTTTCTTGGCGGGGGGATTGCGCGTCATTTAATTACATTCTTACGTCGTCTGGTTGGCGCCAAGAACATAACGGATTTTCTCATCAAAATCCTGGATTTATCGGGAACATGCTCAAAAAATATTGTGGATTTATTAAAGCTTATTTTCCTCCAGACGGTAACAGTACGCTTGCCGTGCTTAAACATTGTTTTGCATCAAAGAATGGTATTAATATTATTGTTGCTGGCAAAACGCTAGAGCCGCGGTGGTTAACACTCCAAGCAGCAGAAAAAGAATTGAAAAATGGGCTCATGATATGGGATTTTGCAAGCGATGCTGATCCTGATATCGTGTTTGCAGCAATAGGTGATTATCTTACTAAAGAATCATTAGCAGCAATTGATATTTTAAAAACATGCATTTCAACAATTAAAGTTCGTTTTGTTAATATTATGGTCCTTTCATGCGGTGGTACTTTTGGTAATACGTGGTTGTCGACACAAGATTTCAATGCTTATTTTACCGCGGATAAACCAGTCATATTCAATTATCATGGCTATCCAGAAACGGTTAAATCGATTCTTTTTGAACAACAAAATACGAGCAGGTTTTTTGTGCACGGATATATTGAAAGTGGTTCAACAACAACACCTTTTGACATGCAGGTACGTAATAAAACAAGTCGATATCATCTGGTAATCGAAGCGCTTGAATTGTTGGCAAGCACTAATGTTATTGATCGAAAAATTGCTGAAAAGTTTAGTGCAATGTACCGAAATAAATTAGAGGAACATGCAGTTTATATCAAAAAATATGGTGTTGATCCAAAAGAAATTGAAGAGTGGCAATGGAAAAGAACTACTTAGTTATTAACCTTGGCAGTTCATCCAAGAGATATTCGTTATTTTCTGAAACGCGTGAACTGTTTTCTTTGCACATCGAAAAAGTATCTTTACAAAAAAACTATGCCAAGAGCACTGTGCATTTTTTTGAACAGATTAAAAAACAAAATATCTCTGTTCAGCCTGATACTATCAAAGCGATTGCATTTCGTGTAGTAGCTCCAGGCAGCTATTTTATGCAACACAGAAAAATAACGCCGGCGTATCTAAAAAAATTGCAAGCGACATGTATGATAGCTCCGATTCATAGTGAGCAACTTTTGCATGAGATAGCACAGTGTAAAAAGATTATGCCACGTGTTTCTTATTATGGTATTTCAGATAGTGCATTTCATGGCACATTACCTGATGATGCGCGTTTATATGGTTTACCAAAAGATTTTGCAAAAAAATATGATATGTACCGCTTTGGGTATCATGGCGTTTCATGCACGTCGATACTGCGTAAACTTAAAAAGATGCATGGCAGCGTACCCAAAAATATTATTATTTGCCATCTGGGTGGTGGCTCAAGTATCACCGCAGTTAAAAATGGTAAAAGTATTGATACATCTATGGGATTTACCCCACTTGAAGGTGTTCCGATGGTCACGCGTTGCGGAAATATCGATGCTGCAGCAATACTTTATTTGGTTAACCAAGGGATCACATTAAAAAAATTAATAGATACCCTTTTTAATCAGTCAGGTATGGTGGGATTAACTGAACGCAGTGATATGAGAAAAATTGTCACGCTTGCACAACAGGGTGATGCGACATGCTTACAAGCGCTTGAATTTTTTGCATACCAGATCAAAAAATATATTGGAGCATATCATGCCGTTCTTGGTTCGATTGACCTTTTGGTGTTTACCGGGGGAATTGGTCAAAATGTCCCTCTTGTGCGCTCATTAGTGTGTAAAAATCTTTCCTCACTTGGTATTGAACTTGATAGTAGAAAGAATAATTCTCTTGTAGATGTCGATGGCTTTATTCAAGTAACGGCATCAACAACAAAAATTGCAGTAGTGAAAAATCAAGAAATGCATGTACTTCTGCATGAAATGCTTAGTTTGATAAACGTATAAATGGTTTAAGTGCTCGTGGTCGCATAAAAAAAGAGAGGCTTTTTACGCCCCCTCTTTTTCTAGTTAATTTTCAAGTACTAGCGCTCTTGCGCTATCGCACTTGGTAGGAATTCATCACAAGGTACGTCAGGTGAAAGAGTTGGTTTGCCAATAATTGTCTGTGATAGATTATTAAAGGCAAGTGATGCATCATTGGTTAAACTCATTAACCGTTTGAGTTCATCAGGCATCTCTTTTTTTGGAGTAGCATATTTTTTCTCTTCTTCTTTTAGATGTTTTCGTAAACATGAAAGTGTGTCGCTATGTACATCAACAAGATTTTGCCACTCACGTCTAACCATGGCCTGCTCTTTAGGGTCTTCTGGTAAATTATCATATAATGCATTGAGTGATTCGGTAAGATCTTCTAGTAAAAGCTGTTCGCTGAGTTTTTCTAATTGCTCTGTTGTAATAAACGGATTTACGCCACCTTTAAATTCCATCTGTTTAAAGAGTTTACGTGAGGCGTCTTTGCGCATCTCTTTTCTAAGATGTACTAAATTTGATCCAAGGTCATCGATGAGCTCTCTGGCTGAGATTTTTGCACGTGGAGCTTTTGTGGGTGTTTCTTTTTCGGGAGCTTTTTTACCTTCTTCTTTGCCTTGCCCTTTTTCAAGTTCTTTCTGTGCTTTTTCTTTTGCTTTATACAGGGCAAGCTCATCTTGCATCTCTTGCTGTTTTTTTGCAGCCTCTTTTTCTTTTTGCCCTTTTACTTTTTTCTCTTCAGCCTCAACAATTTTTTTAATTTGTTCATCTCGTTTTTCTTCTTCAGTTTTAGCTTGTCCAGTTCCAGCAGCTCCGCCTTTACCGCCACCTTTACCTTCTTTCTCTTCCTCTTTTTTTATTGGGGCAAGAGGAACCGGTGTCGGAGCAGTAGATGTTGTTGGGCTTGGCATTGAAGGGAATCCTCCGCGACCAAAGCCGTCATACTTGCTTGGTGTTGGTAGTTGTTGTGGATAGTCTGTTCTATCGTATTTTCCATAAGTTAGTTTTGGTTGTATTTTAGCAAATTCTACTTGTTCTTTTTTGCGTAGTGTTTGTGCTTCTTCAAATGCCTTTTTCTGTGCAAGTTGTTCAGGTTCATATTTTTTCAAAAACTCTTGTAATTGATCTAATAATTTTTTTTGATAGACGCTATTGCTGATAGCTTCAAGAACTTTTGTCAGATTACTTTGTGCGGCAGGTGAAAGTTGATCAGTTGGTTGCGTGAGACGTTTATCATCTATTAATTTTTTTGTTTTTGGATCATTCAGTTGATCATAGGCATCTTGAATGAGTGATAAAGTTAACTCAGCTGCCTTTTTTTCACGGTCGATTTCTTTTTTCGTGGCATTTTGTGCCTTAAGTTTTTTTACTATCTTTTTGGGGTTATGTTTCTTTTTCAGTTTTGTATACTGTGCTGTTATATCTTGTGCCGTTGCATCATAAGATAACCCTAAAATCTTGTAAGGATCATCATTGTCAACGCTTTTCTCAGTTAAAATAATATGCGGTTGATAGCTTACCAATTCTCTGCTGAGAGTTTCTAAGTCTTTAAACAGTGCATCAAAGTCTTTGGTTGCGAGTCGGTCGTGATGTACTTTTTTGTTAACTACTTTTAAGTAGAAGATAAGATCGTTAAGTGGTTCTGCCCATTGAGCGAGGCGCCGCGCAATTTGGTCGTTACCTTGAGACTTTTGGCGCAGCATGTTTATCTGTTTGATAATCGTCTCAATAACAATCTGTACGTTTTCAGGATTTTGTGTTCTTATAACTTGTTTTTGTTCGGCAGGTTTTGCTGGCGCTGCTGCTTCTGCTGGCTTAACTAGTTCGCCTGATGGAGCTTTTTGCTCGAGCGGTTTGCCGGTATCTGGATCGATTCCACTATCAACTAAAACTTGGCGGCCAATTTTTTCAAGCTCTTCAAGCTCTTGTGGACTCAGTTTACTGAGTTCATTTAAAATATTATTAAAATCATCTTCGGTCATGCTATTTAAAATAGCATCGATATCTTGGGGCTTAAACTGCCCTGGCGGCATTTGGGTATATACTGGTGTTGCTAAAAAGAGTGATAAAACTAAACAACAAACTTTTGAAAATATATGCATCGTTAACTTCCTAATTACACTAAGATATTCTTAGTTTAACTTTAAAAAGTTGATGCGTAAAAGTCAATTGTTATGAATTTTTAAAAGCTTTAGCGGCAGATTCTATAATAGAAATCAAAACAGGGTTTTTGTGAAAATCTAAAAGAGCTTGAGTATATGCTGGATTTTTTTTTATTTTTGGGCGATCCATTACATCTGCAATTGCACCCAATAATGCTTTATCTTGGCTTATTACATCAAGTTCTTCAGGATTTATCGAAGCAAGTTCTTGTAATATCTTTGCAAGCCTGCGCTTTGGAGTTGCTGTTAATTCTGTTGCACAGAGTATAAGAGCTAAGATAATAAATTGTTTGTTCATAGTATTTTGTAAAGTTAAGAGTGTTTTAACAATATTAGTATTGAAACTGTAAGAGATTTTGCGCAGTTCGTCAATACAAAAAATGTTGTTGACTTTATGAGTAGCACTTTCATAAGATGAGTCAAAACATTTAAGAAAGTTATTATATGGAAAAAAATTTACGTGGGTTAAGGGTAGCAATTTTAGTTGCAGACGGTTTTGAACAATCAGAAATGGTTGAACCCAGAAAAGCTCTGCAAGATGCAGGCGCTTATGTAGATATTGTTTCCCCTTCAATGGGGATGGTGAAAAGCTGGTCCGCAGGAAATTGGGCAGAAAGTTATCATGTGGATGTTCCCCTTATTACCGGTGGTATCGACCATGAGTATGATGCCTTAGTTTTACCCGGTGGTGTTATAAACCCTGACCATTTGCGTATTATTCCCCATGTAATAGAGTTTATTAAGCAGATGCATGATGCAAAAAAACCTATTGCTGCAATTTGTCATGGCCCATGGACACTGATTAATGCAGGTGTGGTTCTTGGCAAGCAGGTAACTTCCTGGCCTTCAATAAAAGTTGATTTGGAAAATGCCGGTGCGCATTGGGTGGATAAAGAGTTTGTGCGTGATGGCAATTTAGTAACCAGCCGTAAACCTTCAGATTTACCAGTGTTTAATGCTGAAATGGTAAAACTTTTTTCAGAATATGTGTCGTAGGTTAGAACAGGAAGGCTTTGTTTTACTCGAGGCCATAGCTACTTGTGCATTGGTAATGCTCACGTGGTATTTCATTACGCAATGTGCCGTGCAGGCGATCATGCTCGAACATCAGGTTGAAAAGAGAGCAACGGCTCTTGGCACAGCGTGCTCTGTTATAGAAAAATTACGTGCTGGGGTTTATTCTTTGAAAAATCAGACTATTACAGAAAATGGTATGCAGATTATAGTTTCTTGCGAGCAAAAATTATACGCTGAATTTTTGCATGTGGTCATGGTAAAAGTACTCAGTGATGCTCAAGAGTTGGTATGTTTAAAAACAGCGATATTAAAAACATGAGGGCTTTTGTTGCGGGTTTTACGTTGATAGAGTTACAGGTCTATCTTGGGGTAATGGCTGTTTTGGCGGTTATGGTCTGTCAAGTTGCACTCATGTACCATAATCTCTATGACAAAATTTCTGTGTCCGCCCAGCATTCTGTTATGATGCTTGCTGCAATTTTTCAGGTTAACCAAGCTTTTGATCATACAGTTACGCATAAAAAGAAAGATGCGCAGGAATCCGCAGGTTCTTTTTTGAAGAAAAATAAACTTATGGGCATAATGGGCAGTCGCCCAAGTGTTATTCTTGATGATGTTTCGTACTTTGATGCGAGCTTAGATATTCAGAATAAAATATTGCGGGGGGCAACTTTTACCTGTGACTATAAGGGTAAGCGAGTAAGCTGGTACCGTGCTGCGATCACAAGGGCATTTTCATGTTCATCATCTTTATAACATTACTTGCTGCAAGCTTGGCCGCTGTTTCTGCGCATCTGTATACCGCTCTTACGCTACAGGCCCAAACAGTTGGGTATAGCGTACAAGCGGTTCAACTTGAGCAGTATACGCAGGGTGTTCTTGCTTACGCTATTTCTGAGGTTGCTCGTGTGGTTACTTTGCAGCAGCAGATTGAGCGAGAAAAGCAGGCTCATGTACTATGTGATATCTTTAATAATTCTTATGATGGCTTTATTCAGGGTGCAATTTACTATACAAGTGCTCCTGATGGGTATCTTATAGAAGTACGCATGAGCCGTTCGGGTGAATTTGTTGGTGGTGTGCGTGCCCATATTATGCGTGAAGTGGGCATAGAAAAAGTTATCTATTCCTGCGTGGCATTAGACGCTTTTTAGGGTATACTAAAAAGTAAGATAATGCAGTATACACAGTGAGGATTTCTGTATGAAAGTATTTTTATTAAAAGATGTTGAACAAGTAGGCATGGCTGGCCAAATGATTAAAGTTTCTGATGGTTACGCAACTAATTTTCTTCTTCCAAGAAAGCTAGCCGTTGAGATTACGCCAGAAAATGAAGCTCGATTTTTAAGCAAAATTCGTGTGGTTGAAAAGCACAAAGAGGTCGTTGCAACAAAGACTTCTATGCTTGCTGAAAAAATTAAGCACATCGAATTGAAAATTAAACGTAAGCTTGCTGAAGGCGATAAATTATATGGCGCTATTTCTGCTGGCGATATTGTAGAGCTTTTGGCTGCTGAAGGCGTTTCGGTTTCTAAGAACCAAATTGAGTTTGGTAAATCTATCAAAACAAAAGGTACTCACGAATTCACCGTTAAACTTTCAAGCACGTTAAAACCAACTTGCAAAATTAAAGTATTGGCAGAATAATCTCATTTATGCGAACATCATCTGCTATTGCACCAGGTGGAAAAAGAGAATTTGCCGACGCCGAAAGACTCCTGGGTAAATCTTTACCTTGTAATCTTGAGGCAGAGCGGGCTGTTCTTGGCTCAATATTATTTAATGATGAGCATCTTCCTGTTGTAAGCGAACTTATTTCCGCTGAGGATTTCTATTCTCCTGCGCATAAAGTTATTTTTGCTGCTTGTGTTGCTATTGTTCAAACGCAAAGGCGTATTGATTTGGTGACCTTGCAGGATGAACTTGAAAAGCAGGGTACTCTTGCTCAATGTGGCGGGCTTGTCTACTTAGTCTCATTACAAGAGGATATCCCTCTTGTGGGCTTAGTGTCCCAGCATGCGCAGATTATAAAAGAGAAGTCGGTCTTGCGTCAGCTTATTCATTCTGCTACTCAAATTATTGGGCAGTGTTATATGCAGAGTGATAAGGGCATCGAGGCTATGCTTGATGAAGCGGAAAAGACTATCTTTAAAATCTCTGCACAGCGGTCGCCTTCTAATTTTGTGCAGCTGACTATTTGGTTGAATAAAACCTTTCAGCAACTTTCGCAACTTAAGGGGCATGGCAAGGGTATCACGGGCATAACATCTGGGTATAAGATTCTTGATGAGATGACCTCTGGTTTTCAAAAGGGTGACCTTATTGTATTAGCTGCACGACCATCTATGGGTAAAACTGCATTGGCGTTGAGTTTAGCTCGTAATGCTTGTCTTAATGGCGGTACGGTCGGTTTTTTCTCCCTTGAGATGGGTGCCGAGCAGTTGACATTACGTTTGCTTTCTTCTGAATCGCGTATTGCGCACCATGCTATACGTAATGCTTCTATAACTTCAGATGAGTGGATGGAGCTTGCAGATGTTGCTGGGCAACTTTCGCAGATGAAACTTTTTATTGATGATACTGCCATGCAGAGCATTATGGATATTCGTGCCAAAGCGCGAAAGCTTAAAGCGGAACATAATTTACAATTTCTTGTTATTGATTATCTTCAGCTTATTCACTCAAGCAAGGCGCATGAAAATAGGCACCAAGAAGTTTCTGAGATTTCACGTTCCTTAAAAGCGCTTGCCAAAGAGTTGGCTATTCCCATTGTGGCACTTTCTCAGCTTTCTCGTGCGGTTGATAGCCGTATGGACAAGCGGCCCATGCTTTCTGATTTGCGGGAATCTGGTGCTATTGAACAGGATGCCGATCTTATTATGTTCTTGTATCGTGATATTGTTTACAATAGTGATACGGAAGACCCACAACTTGCGGAACTTATTATTGGTAAGCAACGTAATGGCCCTACGGGGACGGTGTATTTGCACTTTCAAAATGAACTTACGTTATTTGAAGATAAAGAGTAGCCTGTTATAAAAAAGCAGGAGAGTGTATGGTAGTATTGGGGATAGATCCGGGAACGCGTGTTTCTGGTTTTGTGATTTTTAAAAAAGAAAATCGGCAAGTTTCTGTATTAGATTACGGTACATTAAGTATGCCGGCTAGCCAAGAACTTACTGACCGTGTTGCGGAATTCTTTTCTTTTTTTAAAGATAAAATAGAGAAGTTTTCTGTGTCTGATATCGCTATTGAAACGCCATTTCTTGGTAAAAACGCCTCTAATTATCTCAAGCTTGGATATTTACGCGGTGCTGTCTATATTCTTACTTCTCAGTATAAGCTTGTTTTACATGAATATTCCCCCCGTGAGGTTAAGTTGTCTGTTACGGGGTTTGGCGGGGCGGACAAAGAACAGGTTGCCCGTATGGTTCTTCGCCTGTTTCCGGGGTTTGTTATGCCGGCTAAATATGATCTTACGGATGCGTTTGGCGTCGGGATTTGCTGTGTTTGGACCGCGCGGATGGTACGGGTCTGATAATTTAAAGTGTAATTAATAGTTTTTCCCGCCCGTGCACCCTGAGTGTTCACCGTAAGGTGAATGTATCGAAGGGTTATAAGTTTATTGATTTTTTGCACTATTATTAAAAGAACTATTGATTTTATAGTCTTTTATCTTTTATAATTAAAGTAGTTATTGACAGTTGTTGTCATATTAACCATTGTAAGGTGGACGAATGTCCATTTAAAAAGGAGATGTCATGGTAAAGAAAACCTTGTCACATACAAAGAAAACTGCTTCTACGGCTAAACGTCGTAAAGTAGTTAAATCTACTAAATCAAAAACTACGGCTAAACGTAGTGCTAAGAAGTCGAAAAAAGGCTTTTTTAGCTGGTTTTAATCTTTTGCCCAGTTCTTAATTGAGCTGGGCTTTTTTATCTCGCTCCGCTTCTGATAATTCGCTTTTATCCGAATGGTTCGATACACCGTGCATCCTGAGTGTTTACCGCTAGGTGAATGTATCGAAGGGCACGGCACTCACCATGCACGGAAATTTATTGCAATTTTTTTAGCGCTACCGCTCCTTCATGCATGGACGTCCCTGCGCTCTGCGTTGTTAATCACAACGCTTTCTGCTTGGGCTCGCCATGATTCAGGGCGTACGCTCCTTACGCTACTATTGATTTCTGTCTCAAGTTTTAATTATAATTAATAATAGAAATATAATTTTATGATTATTAAGCTATTGGGATTTTATGAAAAAACATTTTTTTATCGCATTGCTCTTTTTTATTTCAGGCATATCAGCTCACCTCAATTATATTCTTCGTCCAATGTCGCCAGAAGTAAGGGAAAAGCAACTGATTAATGATCAAAAATATAGCACCGCTTATGAAATAATTTCTCATGGTGATAAGACTGCCAATACCAAATTACTAAACCAGGCCCAAGTACAATTTGAAGAGATTATTGATGAAGCAAAAAAAGATCCTGAAGCGGTATCTGAAAGAACGCTTTTAGCTACTCAATATCGCCTTGGATTGCTTTATTACAATATAGGTGTTGTTTCACCACAAGAAGATATCTTTTTGCAAAGTTTGAATAAAGCTAAGGAGTTACTTTTGCCCGTAACGCAAGCGGCTCCGGAGGCGGTCTTGCCATTTATATATGTGCATAGCTGTTATCTTATGGCTAATATATATTGGTTTGGTAATGATAAAGATGATGAATACAAAGCAGAACGATTTTTTAGAAAAGTTATCGCATATGATATTCAACATCCAGAATTTAAGAATGACGATATGATTCGTCCTATTGTGGTTTCTACGCGCATAGCACTTGCAAGACTGTTAAGTTACCATGATAATTTTTTTAAAGAGGCTCAATCAAGGTATCAAGCTCTTTATTATGAGCTTGAAAAAAATCCAATTACTGACCCAAATAAAGCCGCTTATATTAAAGATGGACTTAATGCTTTAAAAGCGACATTGCTTAAAAAAATGCATGCACGTATGCCACAGCAAGAAGAAAGTCGTGAAAGATATGCAAGACAGGATTTACGGATATAAGTTTTATTGCTATTTGGGATAAAATAATGTCAGTTTGATGAAAAAAATGTATTTCTTCAAAAGACCCGCTCACCCAGAGCGAAGCGTAGCGCAGTCGAAGGGTTGGGGATATAAGTAACTTATTATTTTTTAAAACCTGCAAAACCGTGCTGTATTAAAATTTCTTTTTTTCTTCGGCCTCAGCCTTTAATTTTTGGTTTTGCCAACCAAGCTTCATCTCGAGTTTGAAAGAGCTCCGAATAAACCAACTTAACTGGGCGCCACGTAGATGTATAATTTTCGAATGCTCCCGATTGATGCTCAGCAAATCTTTTTTGAAGATCATCTGTATGACCTATATAATATGATTTATCATTGCAGCGCAATATATATAAATAAAAACCATTCATAATCATATTTTTCTCATTTATATCCCCAACCCTTCGACTGCGCTACGCTTCGCTCTGGGTGAGCGGGGGCGGACAGGCGACTCGACGGAGTTTATACTGAGCCCTTCGATTGGTGCGTAAACGCACTATTTTACTCAGGATGAACTGCGTCGAAGTACTCAGTGTGACCCAGCCGTCGCCTCGGGTTTACTCCTGAGTAACGATAGCGTATTGAAGGGCTATGGCGGGCATGGGCGGGGGTAAATTACGATAATTATAGGTTTAAGAAAAACTCTTTTAAAACAAACCATCGCATTAGTTTGCACCAATGCGATGGAAAAAAGGAGAGTAGTAATGAAGCCTAGTTATATGCCCCTTTTGAAGGGGATGGCGGGGAAGACCCGCGCGTCATATGAAAACTTATAATTTCTCTAATAAAGCTTATTTATATAGTATAATTCTACCAGTATTTGTATCTTTGTCAACTCTTTTAAAAATGAAAAAGCTTATAGTTGCGGGCTCGATTTCAGGCTGAAATTTCCCGCATGGAAGAAAGGTTACTTTTTGGGATAAGTGGCACCTGATCGGGGGAATCGATAGTTATAAGATTAAATCCGCTTTGTTCCGCGCAAAGGGAGTATAAAAAGGCGTTAGGCTGGGGGGTGGTGATAATAAGCTGCACCTGGAGCCCAAATAAGAGTTTTAAGAGCTTTTTGACCCGTATTTCATCAAAATCGGTAAGGAAATCGTCTATAAGAAAAAGAATAGAGCTATTACTGCTTGAAGTTAGATCTCCCAATAAAAGACGTGCTTGGGCTATTTTAAGGAGCATAACTGCCAATTTTTGTTGACCGCGAGAAGCAAATGAGCGAGAATTGCGTTCGTGTACTAAGAATTCGATATCATCAAGATGTGGGCCATAAAGGTTGCGCTGTGCGCGTAATTCATCGTTAAGAAGGTGTTCGCGCTCTTCTTGGGTGGCTATACTGCGCTTTTCATGATAATTAAAGGTTAAAAAGTTTTCTGCCAGGGGTGAGCCAGAAGAGGCTGTGTCGTATAATTTAATTATTTCAGTAATTTTTGTCTTTAATTGAGTTAAGTAATGTATCCTATATCGTATAATCTCATGTGAGGTAGCGATTAATTGGTCTGTCCATAGAATGTATTGTTCTTCATGGAAGCGATGCTCTTGGATGATCTTGGTTCTTTGATCAACGATCTTGCGTAATGATTTAAGTAAGTTATGGTAATGGGGCTCTTGAATAGAAAGGGCGTTATCTATCATTGATCTTCGTGCTTCTGGGTAACCCTTAATGCATTGAAGGTCATCTTCTATAAAGGTGACCACTTTATAGCTTTTTATCAGCTCGTTATATGAGCTGATAGTTGCACCATCTAGTTTTATGACTCGCTTTTTGCCCGACACGCCGATAAAAAGATCGTCTGTCGTTGTTGTTATCTGGATAGTAAAACCGGAAACTCCGGAACCGGTAACTTCTGAGTTGTCATTGCATAATTCTATTGGTAAATGCGTTCTAAATGAACGCAAGTAACAGCCATAGTGAAGAGCTTCCAGTATTGACGTCTTACCAGAACCGTTGCTCCCTTGAATAATGGTTACTCCCGGAAAATCGGTACCGGGAGTAATATTAAATGTAGCTTGCTTAAAGCAGCGAAAATTTCTGAGCGTGATACGTGTTACCGACATACTTTGTAACTATCCTTGTGCCTGTGCTGCAGAAACTGGCATAACAAGATAAAGTCGGTTTATTTTTGGTGACGCTGCTTCAAAAATAATAGGCTTTGTTGCAGAATGAAGATAGAAAGAGATATTTTCTTCAAAGCTTTGTACGCCACTTAAAAGATACGGTGCATAAAAACGTACATCTATTTCATCATGGGTATAATCAAATAGCGGAACCCGTTCATTAAGCTTACCCACTTCTTTATTATTCATAACAACATGCACAGCATTATTCGAAAATTTAAACTGTGTTGCAATAAATTGGCCCGAAAGCAGACACGTAGAACGTTTAAGCGTTTTAATAAAATGTGCACGGTCAAGCTTAGCGGCATGGAAACCTTCTTTTTGTAAAATAGGTTGATACTTTGGAAAAGTATCGACTAATAATTTTGAAAAGAAGTTAAAATGTTGCCCAGAAAAAACAAGTTGTGCTGAGCAGGTACCTACAAAGAGTGACGTGTCTTGGTATGAATCAAGAATCTTTTTTAATTCAAAAACAGCGCGGCGGGGTAATAACCATGACTGTGCGGTTTCGAGTGTAAATTCGGTAGAGCTTACTTGCGCTAAGCTGTGACCATCTGTTGCGGTCATTTTAAACATACCAGGTGAAACTTCTATAAAAAGACCATTTAAAGCCGGGTTTGAATTATTTTGTGGCACCAAGAAACTCACGCCCTCTAACATGCTTTTGAATGTCGCGCTTTCAATTTGCATGAGATTTTCTATGCGTTCCGGCAATGGCGGAAATTCTTGTGCGTCTTTGATGTTTAATGATAAGTGTACATCGTCACAGGTTATATGTAGTTGGTTTTCATGTAACTCTAATGTGATAGTATTGCTCAGTTCTTTTACGATATCAAAGATGCGTTTTCCCGGAACAAGAAACTGTTCTGCTTGACGAAAATCGCTTTCAACAACACTGCAGCTTGCTTGTAAGCTGATCTCTAAATCGGTACTTTTTAATATTAACTCTTTTGCACCAACTTGGAACATAATGCAGCTTGTGGCATCAAGCGTTGTCCTGCGCGTACAAATAGGTTGCATAGCGGTTAAAATTGAGAGTAACTCTTTCTGTTCTATAATAAATTTTTTTTCCATAACTACCTATAGTATTAAAAAAAGAATGGTAACTAGACTATCTCATAGTATACCATAGCATAAGCTTTTTTCCTGTTAATTTTTTTTAAGTATTGATTTGTGTGCGCATACTATGTTCTAATAAAAAAAACATTCAAAAACAATGGGAACACTCTTGTTTATCAAATTTACCGTGATACCGGCTTATCACAACTTGTTGCAACTGTGCCTGCATCTGGAATATTTTAGATATTGATTCTTATGATCATACTATTTTATTGTTTTATTGATTAAGAAAAAAACAAATACGAAAGTGTAGAGCATGTACAAAAAAACTTTTATCTCATTATTCTTATTATTTATTGCAATATGTCATGCACAAATACCGAACGAAATTCTTTCAACACCCGCACTTACGGGAATCTTTGATGGCCCTGGAGGGGGAGTAGCAATAACACCTAATGGTGAATATGCCTATGTTACTAACGGGGCCGGAACTACTGTAAGCGTTATACAAATTTCTAATAATACTCTATATGCAACAATATCTGGTTTTGATTTACCGCAAGGAATAGCAATAACACCGGATGGACAATATGCCTATGTCACTAACGAGGCCGGAACTACTGTAAGCGTTATTGATCTTAGGCCAGCAAGTCCCACCTATAATCAGATAGTATCAACAATAACTGTTTCTGGTCAACCATTTGTAATAACAATAACACCGAATGGTGATTATGCCTATGTTTCTAATGTCGCATACGTTATAAATGTTATTAAAACTTCTGATAATACCGTGCTAGTAACACCAGGATTAACAAACACTTTTAGAGAACCCAATGGAATAGCAATAACCCCAGATAATCTTTTTGCCTATGCTGCTGATTCTCAAGAAAATACGGTTAGTGTTATTGATATTGATCCTTCAAGTGCCAACTATAATACGATAAAAGAAGTTATAACTGGTTTTTCTTATCCCGATATAATAGCAATAACACCAGATGGACAATATGCCTATGTTGCTAATGCTGGTAATAGTGGGGGGTGTGTAAGTGTTATTGATCTGAGGCCAGCAAGCTCCACCTATAATCAGATATTATCAACACCAGGATTAACAACTGGTTTTAATGAACCCAGAGGGCTAGCAATAACACCAGATGGGCAATATGTCTATGTTACTAATACCAATGGAAATAGTGTAAGTGTTATACAAATTTCTAGTAATACCATACTTTCAACACCTGGTTTAACGAGTGGTTTTGATGAGCCCTTTGCAGTAGCAGTGACACCTGATGGACAATATGTCTATGTTGCTGATTTTGGTGCTAATAGTGTGGTTGTTCTCTACAGCCCCGCACCCTTGAATGCTAGTGGTTGCAAAAGAAAGGATAACTTTTTAACGCAAACAGATAACTATAATCATCTTACCTGGTCAGCACCAGAAGCGGGTTCACCCGCTGCATATCAAATTTACCGCGATGCAGCATTAACGCAATTAGTTGCAACTGTGCCTGCCTCTGGCATTTTGCAGTATGATGATCATAATCGAAATCCAAATGTAAATTACACCTATTATATTGTTGCAGTTGATGCTTCAGGAAATCTTTCATCGCCTGCTGTTACTACCGTTACACAATCTTGTTAGAGGTATTGATTTGTATGCGCACAATATGTTTTAGTAAGAAAAAAATTCAAACTTTTGAAAGCGGGTATCATGTTTAAAAAATCTTTTATATTTTTGGTATCGCTTTTTAGCATAGCGTGCCAGGCACAAGAGTTAAGTTATATCTTACCAACACCTGGCTTAGAAAGCGGTTTTAATAGTCCTATAAATGTGGCAATAACACCAGACGGTCAATATGCCTATGTCACAGATAGTGGCAGTAATAGTGTGATTGTTATAGATGTTGCAAGTAATACCATTTTATCAACCCCTTATTTAACGGGTGTCTTTTCTGACCCTTTTGGAATCGCAATTACCACCGATGGCAAATATGCGTACGTTACTAATGTTGGCAATAATACTGTAAGTGTTATAGATATAGCAAATAAAACCATAGAAACGTTAGCAACCGGTTTTTATGAACCGTTTGCAATAGCAATAAAACCAGATAATAGCTATGCCTATGTTACCAATCTTAGCAATGATAGTGTAAGTGTTATACAGATCTCGAATAATGCCGTAACAACACCAGCTGGTTTAAGCACGGGCTTTAATAGTCCAAGGGCAATAGCAATAACACCAAATAATACCTATGCTTATGTTACCAATTCAGACGGAAATTCGGTAAGCGCTATAACGCTTTCTAGTAATACTATTTATGCGACCATTACAGGATTTTATTATCCCGGTGCAATAGCAATTACACAAGATAGTAACTATGCTTATGTTGCCAATTCCGACAATAACACTGTCAGTGTTATACAAATTTCTGACAACACCATACTGCCAATATCTGGATTAGATACTGAGTATGTTCCTCAAGGAATAACAATAAGTGGTAACTATGTGTATGTTACTTCTGGTAATGCTCCCTATGGTGCTGTCAATGTTATACTAATCTCTGATAATAAGCTCTTATCAGTCCCAGGTTTATTAAGAGGTTTTGATGAGCCTCGAGGAATAGCAATAACCCCTAATGGGCAATATGGGTATGTGGTTAATTATGATAGTCATAGTGTAACTGTCATCTACAATCCTACGGTCTTGAATGTGAGTGGATGCAAAAGAAAAAATATCTTCTTAACGCAAATTGATAACTATAATCATCTTACCTGGGCTGCACCGGCAGCGGGTGAACCCGCTGCATATCAGATTTACCGCGATGCAGCGTTAACGCAATTAGTTGCAACTGTGCCTGCCTCTGGCATTTTGCAGTATGATGACCATAATAGAAACCCGAATATAAATTACACCTATTATATTGTTGCAGTTGATGGTTCAGGAAATGTTTCAGCACCTGCTGTTACTACCGTTACACAATCTTGTTAACATGAAAGTGAGTATAATGTTTAAAAAATCTTTTATCTTAATGTTCTTGCTTGTAAGTGCAGTATGCCAGGCACAAGAACCTAACACGATACTTAATACACCTTATTTAGATGGCGGGTTTAATGAACCGCAAGGTGTTGCTGTAACGCCAAATGGTCAATATGCCTATGTTTGTAACTACGGCGAAAGTACTGTGAGCGTTATAGATGTCTCTACCAACTCAATAGCAACTGTGATATCAGGTTTTGATTACGGACCGCAAGGAGTAGCAATAACACCAGATGGCAAATACGCTTATGTTACTAATAATACTGGAAACAGCGTAAGCGTTATAAATTTATCAACCAATTCAATTTTGACAACAATACCGGGTTTTAATCAACCAGTAGGAGTAGCAATAACACCAGATGGCAAATACGCTTATGTTTGTGCTGGCGGTGATGTAAAGGTTATAGACGTATCTACCAACACCGTATCAGCAACGATAACTGGTCTTGATGATACCGCTGGAATAGCAGTTACACCAGATGGGCAATACGCCTATGTTACTATCCCGTTTGAGGGCTATGTCGTCGTTATAAAAACTAAAGACAATTCAGTATTGACAACAATAACCGGCTTTTCTGAGCCGCAGGTACTAGCGATCACGCCGGACAACAAATACGTTTATGTTGGAAACACTTATCAGTTAAAGGTAATAACTATTGCGGATAATGAGATATCAACAACGATATCTGGCTTTAATTTTATCTCTGGAATTTCAATAACTCCTAATGGGCAATATGCGTATGTAACTAATTTCAATGGAAATAGTGTGAGTGTTATAGACTTAATCCCGACAGATCCAGCCTATAATACTATAATTTCAACACCTGGCTTAGAAAGTGGGTTTACTTTTCCTGCTGGAATAGCGATCACACCAAATGGTAGCTATGCATATGTTACGAATCTATTTGGAAATAGTGTAAATGTCATTTTTATTAAAACGCCTCTTACTGCGCCGGTTAATTTTAGCGGATGTAAAAGAAAGAATAGCTTTTTAACATCAGTTGATAATTATAACCACTTAACCTGGTTTGCATCGAGCGCCGGAACACCCGTATCGTATCAAATTTACCGCGATGCAGCGTTAACGCAATTAGTTGCAACTGTGCCTGTCTCTGGCATATTGCAGTATGATGACCATAATAGAAATCCGAATATAAATTACACCTATTATATTGTTGCTGTTGATGGTTCAGGGGATGTCTCTGAGCCAGTAATTACTACCGTTACACAATCTTGCTAAAGGTATTGATTTGTATGCGCACAATATTTTATGGTTTAGAAAGAAAAAACATTCAAACATGAAAGTGAGTATAATGTTAAAAAAATCTTTCCTATTGTTGAATTTGTTTGCTGCAGCAGGTCAAATGCTACATGCTACACCTGAAAGTCCCATTAATTTTAAAGGGTGCAAAAATAAAGATATCTATTTGACGCAAATCGATAATTATAACTATCTCACGTGGGCAGCGCCAGATTTAGGCCCTCAGCCGGTATCATATGAGATTTTTCGCGCGAACTTTACCAATGATACCCTTGTACTTGTTGCGACCGTTTCAGGCTCTGGAATATTAGAGTACTATGATCATGACAGAGACCCAAGTATAAATGATGAGTATGTAATTTACGCATTAGATGCATCTGGCTTTCACTCTGTGCCTACAAGAACTACCGTTACTGAAAATTGTAATTAAATCTTCACATAAAAAAAGGAAAATTATGAAAAATACAAAAAAATTATATCTCGGCTTATTGTTATTAAGCGCATGCTTGAATATACACAGTAAAAGAGACGTTATGTTAGAGTTCAAAGGCGCCTTTTTTCAACCAATAAACTGTACCTTTAAAAATATCTACGGCGGCGGGGCGTTTTTTGGGCCTGAACTGACCTTTAATATTTTCAGAAATATTCATGGCTTTGTAAGTTATGACTATTTTACTAAAAATGGTAACACTATTGGCTTAAGTACACCAACATCTGTTAATTTTATGGCGCTCGGCGTTGGGGTGAAATTCATGGGCTGTGTCAGCGACCATGCTCGTCTGTACGCTGGCTTAGGTTTTGAACCAGTATATTTAACGACAAAAAACTGCTCACCATACGTTACACCAAAAACGCAAAAATGGGGCTT
Source organism: uncultured Candidatus Babeliaceae bacterium (assembly GCA_963704655.1). GTDB lineage: Bacteria > Babelota > Babeliae > Babelales > Babelaceae > BOG-1370. The sequence goes on from OY969927.1 coordinate 383,710, forward strand.
TGGTGGCATAGCTAAATTCGGTGCTTATATCGATTTACCACACAGCTTTGTACTCGATCTTTTTGCCGATTATTCATTTGTTAAAGTTTCGCCAAGCTGCTGCACCGGTTCACCTCTTGGTTATATTCAACCAACCAAAGCTGATTTAAGCGGCTTTATCTTCGGCGCTGGCCTTGGCTATCGTTTTAATTAAGTCTTAATATATTTATATCAGGGGCGAACGCCCCTGATATCTTTTAAAGGTAAATGCAATGATAAGAAAAATTATAATGTTCTTTATACTGATTTTTAGCAGTGTATTTTTTCAACATCTTTATTCACAAGAGCCAAATACGGTTTTAGGTATCGTTTCAGACCCCAATGCTACAATTGCTTATCCAGATGCTATAACTATAACACCCGATGGGCTCTATGCCTATGTCGCTAATGAGAAGCCAACACTAAGCATAGTTGATCTAAATCCTTTAAATCCGACTTATAACTCAGTAATTGGTGTAGTATCTGGTCTTAATTCCCCTAGCGCTTTAGCAGCAACATTTGATAACAAATACCTGTATGTTGCTAATTATTATGACGGTGTGAGTATAGTAGATAGAGCAACCAACACGGTAACCGGTGCTGTTGAAGATACAGGTTTTCCTTTTCTTGGTCCATATAGCGTGGCAATAACACCTAATAATCTCTATGCCTATGTCGCTAATTATGGTATTAACTTCACTGCCGGTACCACAGTAAATATTGTTGATTTAGATCCATTATCTACCAACTACAACAAAGTTATTGGTATTGTATCAGATCCTAGTGATACTTTTAATGGCCCTAGCGCAATAGCGATAACACCAGATGGGCTTCATGCCTACGTTGCTAATTATGGCTTTCCAGACGGTGGTACCACAGTAAGTATTGTTGATCTAGATCCATTATCAACCGACTACAACAAAGTTATTGGTATTGTATCAGATGCTGGCAATACTATACAAACACCAAATGCAATAACAATAACGCCCGATGGAACGCGTGCCTATGTTGCAAATAATAATGGAAACACTGTCAGTATTATTGATTTAGATCCACTATCTGACAATTACAATAGAGTTATTGGCACAGTATTAGACCCTCTTTCTACCATCAATGCTCCTACTGATGTGGCAATAACACCTGATAATCTTTATGCCTATGTTGCAAATAATAATGGAAACACTGTAAGTATAGTAAGTTTAGAAAACAATACGGTAATAGGGACGGCGATAGATCCAAATTTCACTCTTAATGGACCATACTGGCTTGATGTAACACCTAATGGCAGCTATGTATATGTGGCTAATATTAGTGGCAGCAGTGTGAGTATTATAGGTTCAGATATAGTAAATAATTTCAGCGGATGTAAACGAAAGAATCTTTTTCTGAATCAAGTTGATAATTACAATCATCTTACCTGGTCTGCTCCAAATAACTTTATTGCAGTGAGTTACCAAATATATCGAGATGCAGCCCTTACGCAGCTTGTCGCTACAGTTCCTGCTTCGGGAATATTGCAATACGATGACCATAATAGAAACCCAAATGTGAATTATGGTTATTATATAGTTGGTGTAAATGCTTTAGGTGCTCAATCAGGTTTTGCAGCAACCACTGTTACACAATCTTGTTAACTCTGGGAAAAGACTTTAATGTCTGATAATTAAACTTCTGTTTTTCATAAAGGGGCTCTTTTTCGAGCCCCTTACTTTCTTTATCTTTTATTAATCATATTTTTTCTCATTTATATCCCCAACCCTTCGACTTCGCTACGCTCCGCTCTGGGTGAGCGGTGGGTGATATCAACCGAATTTATCGAGATAGAGTAACATTTAAAGAAAGCTTATCTATCAATTAATCACTAATATGACTTTGCAACCATAACATCGCTTGGGCTTTCTAAGTCACAATTAAAACAGGTTAAAAACTGTTTCTCTTCAATAATACAGCGTGTTGTTGCTTGATATTCTTTGAGCTTAGCTTCACATTCACGTGAGCGGCACCAGCCCGTTTGATAAAAGCCACCTTTGTCTTTAAGATCTTCTGCAAATTCAGCAAGTTTTGCTCGCTTGTGCCACTGGCTCGCGCGGCGTTCGCGCGCACGCTCAAAAAGCATTGTTTGAACTTCAGAAAGGGTTGTCTCAACTGTTTTTGATAAATCCTGCCATGCAACAGTTTGCTTAATTCCCGTTACACGGTTGGTTATTACCGCAACCTGTTGTGCTATATCACGCGGGCCAACTTCGATGCGTAGTGGCACACCCTTAAGCTCCCACTGATAAAACTTAGCGCCCGGAGTAGTGTGTGTTTCGGCATCAACTTTAACTCTAAACTGTTTGCCTAAATTGTCCTTAAGTGCACAAGCCGCAGCTTCAACTTCGTTATTGGGCATATTTTTATTATAAATAGGAATAATGATAATCTGAATAGGCGCAATGCGTGGCGGCATTATAAGACCTTTTTGGTCACCATGCGTCATAATAAGCGCGCCAATAAGGCGGGTAGTAACTGCCCAACTAGTAAGATATGGGTATGATTCGCCACCATTACGGTCCTGGTACTTCATGCCAAATGCGTGAGCAAAGCCTTGGGAGATCATATGTGATGTTCCCATTTGTAATGCCTTACCATCTTGCATTAATGCTTCAAAGGTAAGCGTCATATCCGCACCGGCAAACTTTTCTGATTCAGATTTTTTACCTGCAATTACTGGTATTGCAAGATAGTTTTCTGCAAGATCGACATATTCAAGCAGCATAGTATGTGTTTCTAAAAGCGCTTCTTCCTGTGTTTCATGCGCCGTGTGTCCCTCTTGCCACCAAAATTCTGTAGTGCGTAAAAAGGGGCGCGAGCGCATTTCCCAGCGGACAACACTGGCCCACTGATTTATCTTTAATGGTAAATCGCGCCATGAGCGGATCCATTGTGCAAACATATAATGAATAATAGTTTCAGAAGTAGGGCGCACCACTAACGGTTCATCGAGTTTTTTGCCGCCTGCGTGGGTTACCACCGCAAGCTCAGGAGCAAAGCCCTCTATATGTTCAGCTTCGCGCTTTAAAAAGGATTCTGGAATCAACAGCGGAAACTGGGCATTTTGGTGACCGGTATCTTTAATTTTTTTATCTACAACTTTTACAATCTCTTCCCATAGGGCATACCCATAAGGTCGAATAACGATGCAGCCACGCACGGGCGCTTGATCTGCCAATTCTGCCTGGAAAACCACTTCGTGGTACCATTCAGCAAATGAACTGTTAATATCTGGCAATGCTGTCGTTGTCTGTTTGGTGCGTTCTTGCGCACCACTTTTATTCTGATCACTCATCTTATTAGACCTTATTACGCTCTTAAAAACGACCGCTCATCCTGAGCCTGTCGAAGGGTTAGCGAATTTAAAAAATATAAATTTCTTATCTTATTAGTTTACACAAACATCGTTTAATAATTAAGGGGCATTAAAGAATTTTTAAGATATATCTATAAGAATTGTAGTAAAACTTTATATACTTATATTAAGTAAGAAAAATTAGAGAAATATTATGCGACGCAAAAGGGGTAGTGAAATTGAAAAAGTTTCTTTATTTTATGGTTTTTTTTGGCTGGTTCCCAAGTTATGCACAATTGGTGCAGTCACAACCTTCGGTGAAATTGGAAAGAGCGTTACATCTGGCGCGTAAGGAAATTAACCGGCTTTTTTTAACACGTAGTGAACTTGAGCATCTTACAGAATATTTAGAATTTTATGCCTCGTGGTATGCGGCAGTTACACCAGCCAGTGCTGAGCTGAGAAATTCATTATCAAAACAGGCATTAGATTTTATCGCCAAAATTAAAAAGATAGCAAAACCGCTTGAGCGCAAACCGGACCGCCGACTTATGGGCGCAAGTAGACTTTCTGATGATGGCAAGAAATTCTATCAAAAAATTATTGAAGAGCTACAAAAGAAACTTTTATGAAAATTAAAATTAGCTCAAGCATTGAAGGGCTGATTGGCAACAAAGATTTGGCCGAGGGTACTAATAGGCGCTATACAGCCGGCTATATTATGGAGCAACTAGCTATTTGGGTATACGAAAGATAAATAAATAGAATTAGATATAGATAGTGGCGGGTTATGAGAGGAAGCATGTGATATGGCAAATGTTGAGAAAAAACAAAAGAATACTTCTGCGTTCCAAAAGCGTAATCTTCTAAAAGAAATTTATGAAAAAAAGATTACTGAAAAAGAAGCTGAAGATATTTGGCTTAATGTAGAGGGATCAAATGCTTATGCCCAAATTGGTATAAATACCTATAAAGAACGTTTAGCTGTGGATGCCATACCCTTTAAGATATTGGCAAAATGGCGCTACGAAGGCTGGCCAACTGTTTGTGCCATATGCAATAAACCTTGCGATATGGATAAAAATGAAGGGTATCCTGTAAAGAAATGGCGCGTGAATAATAAAATTAAAAGAAATTTTATTATTCATAAAGAATGTGAACCCTTGCCTTATGCAGATTATAGAGAACTAGAAGCCTGGCATATTATTGAAAAAGCGATAGATGATTTAGAAAAGTTGCAAGAAATACGGATAACTACTGTAAAGGATAACGTCGTTGGTTATATAGTGAGTCGTTTGGCAAGAAATAAGAAGACTAAGGAGCCGTTATGAAAGAAAATAGGGCAATTTCAGGGAAAATTCATAAAAAAGTTATGCGACGCTTATAAGATCGATTAAATCTGCATTTAGAAACGGGCGAACCAGGATTAACGATAACGCGTCTTTTGGTGGCGGCTAAATAGATGGGCAGTAGCGAGCGTGATTAAAAAATAATTTTTTATTCCCCGCAAACCCTTTCCAGCCGTCCCTCGATACTAAACTTCGACTTCGCTCAGTTTCACTCGGGATGAGCGGCGGCAGACAGGCGACTGTTGTAAATAACAATCACTTTCAATTCCCAACCCTTCGACGGGCTCAGGATGAGCGGTGGGAAAATTGGTCAATAAAGACCAGAAAAAGTATAAAACTTTAAAGAATGCGATTGATTAGCGATAAAATCGATCTGTGGCTGCAAATCTTTTAAAATGGCACCCCAATTGTGTATAATGCTACTTATATACAATATGCGTCAATTTTGACGATCTAGACAGTTTAAAGGAGCTGTAATGAAGAATAATACTATTGCGTTAACAAGTAGCCGTGAACTTACTCACGAGCAGGCGTTATTTTTAAAAAAGGAAGCCGTTTGGAAAAACTTGGCCGACATCACCGTCGCGCAAGCGGTCAAGCAATGGCTGGCTACCCTCAAAAGTATAACAGCAAAAAATTACACAAGTGGCATTAAACAACTTGCCAAGTGTAAGCTGATAGACATGAAACTTTCCCTACAGCTTTTTTCACTTATTAACCATGATGCCATTATAGACCAGATAAAAATTTTACCCGAACTTTCTGAATGCTCCAAGCAAGCGCGCGCGGCGTGTTATATTTCGTTCACCCGTTTTTTATCCAGAAGAACGCAGGGAGTTATACCAAAAGCAACCCCAAGTCGCGAAGGTGTTTCAAAGACTTTTTATAGGGTACGGGATAAAGTGGCTACCGAGGCAATGACCCGTGCGCAATGGACAGACTTTTTGGATGAACTCCACAAAATCAATCCACGGGATTGCCTTATTGCAAAGGTTATTTTACAAGGGGGCAAAAGGTTATCAGAAGTTTTAAGCCTGACAACTGATAAAATTGATTTTATTAAACGTGAGATTACTTTTAGACAATCAAAGACAAAGGGCTATGAAAAAGAGACGGTAATAACGTATCCACAAACTATACTTGATGAACTGAAAAGTTATCTTGATGGTCGGCAAGGTCTTGTCTTTGTAACCAATAAATTTAAACCGATTATGCCTAACCAACTTGCCGTTACCTTTGAAAGAGCCGGTGTCGCTGCCGGAGCACCCTTTAAGGTTACCCCGCACGTCCTGCGCGCATCGGCAATCACCTATTTAAAATTGTCCGGATATTCTGATAGTGATATCATGAAAATTTCAGGGCATGCCAACTCAGCCATGGTTAATGCTTACGACAAAAGCGACCGTGCACTTAATATTAGTAAAAAAGTGAGTTTAGTATAAATTAATTACACGACGCATAAAATATAGATTGGAACATATTTTTAAAAGTGGCGCACGAGGATCGACCCAGCGCCACTTTTATATTGCGGCCCGACCTGCAAATAGCTAAAATGATGTAAATTATTAAAAATTTTTCTCAAAAAACTCTATCTTCTCATAGGTCACCCTTGCTATAATTATTAATAGGAAATAAATTTTATAAGGGGGATATCATGAAAATAAAATTACTTTCACTACTTACGTTACTTGCAGCGCTGCAGATTCATGCGACAGAAGTTGCACCGCAAGCTGCAATTCCAGCAATTACTTTTACTGCATATCTCCATACTCCCCTTTTTACTCTTAAGGGCCATACACAGAGTGAAAACTCGAGTGAAAACCCGAGTGTAAACTCTATCGTATTTTCACCTGATGGTACAAAAGTTGTTACTGCTTCAGATGATAAAACTGCAAAAATCTGGGATGTTGCAACGGGTGAATTACTGCACACGCTTAAAGGTCATACAGGCTATGTGTGGTCAGCCGCATTTTCACCTAATGGCAACTATATTGTTACTGCTTCAGCAGACGGTACTGTAAAAATCTGGGATGTTGCAAATGGTACATTAATAAGAACTCTTGAGGGTCATACAGATTGGGTGATATCAGCCGCATTTTCACCCGATAGCAGTAAATTAGTGACTGCATCCAATGATAGAACTGCAAGAATTTGGGATGCTTCAACTGGTCAAATACTACACATTCTTAAAGGGCTTGTATTATCTGCTGCATTTTCTCCTGATGGCACCAAAGTGGTGACTACATCACTAGATGGATCAACAGGAGTTTGGGATGCACGAGTTTGGGATGCACAAACCGGTACATCCATCTTTTCACTTGCAGGTGCTTCTTGGGCAAATGATGCCGCTTTTTCACCAGATGGCACTAAAATAGTTACCGCTGTTGGAGATAACGCAAAAATCTGGGAAGTGGAAACTGGTGCTTTAATCCGCACTCTTGTAGGGCATACGCAAGGGGTAAGCTTTGCCGCCTTTTCGCCAGATGGCAGGTATGTTGTTACTGCTTCTTGGGATAATACAGCAAGAATCTGGGATGTTGAAACTGGTCAACTACAACACACACTTAAAGGACATACATATAAGTTAATATTCGCGACATTTTCAGCCGATGGGAACTATGTTGTTACTGCTTCTTGGGATAATACTGTACGTCTCTGGGATGCTTCAAATGGACAAGAAGTATTACGAATTAGCACACGTTCATATGGTAATGAAGAGATTATTTGGAAACCAATAGACAAAAATCATGTAATAAGTAAACCAGGAAATGATTTATCCTCCGCTGCATTTTCACCTGATGGCACCAAAGTAGCTACTGGTTGTTATAATGGCACGATAAAAATTTGGGATATTACTCAAGCGCTATTTCAGTATGAAAAATTTATAACTATAAAATCTATTACTGATTTAAAAGAAAAATTTGAAAACATAAAAGATAAAATCTACAAGAAATTGCGCGTATTAAACACAATGTTTGCTGATCCATTATTAACTGAAAGTGAAAAGAAAAATATACATACTTTTGCTCAGAGACTGAATGGATTAAACATTTTGGGAACACAAAAGAGTAGAGAAGGTGGTATTAGAGGCGCCATAGATACTCGGCTTATAGCTTTAAATAACTTACCAATGGAATTAGAAAAAGCCAATAATGCCCGACAGTTTGCTGATTTTAAAAAGAAGATGCTTGATATCAACAGTGATTTACAAAAAATTGAAACCCGAATGCGCGAAATCTTTCAAGATTCTCAAGTAGTTGAGCAACGCTACCAAGATGCTCTCAAGCAGAGAAGATTTAAGGGGACCGCATATTTAGGAATGAGAAAACCCAAATCAGCTCAGGCTCAGGCGGCTCAAGAAGAACCGGAAATAGATTAAAGGGACACTATGAAGATACAATTACTTTCACTACTTACGCTACTTGCAGTGCAGCAGATTCATGCGACAGAAGTTGCACCGCAAGCTGCAATTCCAGCAAGTACTTTTACCGCGTATATCGATATTCCCCTTTTGACCCTTAAAGGACATGCCCAAAGTCTACGTTCAGCAGCTTTTTCACCAGATGGCACTAAAATAGTGACTGCTTCAGCTGATGCAACTGCAAAAATCTGGGATGCAAAAAATGGCGCATTACTCTTTACTCTTGAAGGGCATACAGCTTCTGTAAACGCAGCGCAATTTTCACCTGATGGTAAGTATATAGTCACGGCTTCAGCTGATAATACTGCAAAAATTTGGAGTGTTGAAACTGGCCAATTACTGCACACGCTTGAAGGGCATACAAAGCCGGTATCATCAGCCTCATTTTCACCTGATGGTACCAAAGTCGTTACTGCTTCACTAGATGGATCAACAAGAGTTTGGAATGTTGCAACTTGGCAATTACAATACACTCTTCAGGGCCATACAAAGAGGGTATCCTCAGCACAATTTTCACCAGATGGCACTAAAATAGTTACAGCTTCTGCTGATGAAACTGCAAAAATCTGGGATGCTTCAACTGGTCAAGTACTACACATTCTTAAAGGTCATCCAGATGGGGTCTATTCTGCTTCATTTTCACCTGATGGCAAATTTATTGTTACTATCTTCCATAAAGCGGCAAAAATCTGGGATGCCCAAACTGGTGCTTTAATAAGAGATCTTATAGGTCATACAGAATTTGTACTTTCAGCAGCTTTTTCACCTGATGGCAGGTATGTTGTTACTGCTTCATGGGATACTACTGCAAAAATCTGGGATGTCCAAACTGGTAGATTTATAATAACTCTTCACCATACAGGTTGGGTAAACTCTGCCTCTTTTTCTCCTGATGGCACAAAAGTTGTTACTACTTCAACGGATGGTACTGCAAAAATCTGGGATGTTACCCAAGAGCTATTTTATTATGAAAAATTAATAACTTCAAAATCTATTGATGCTTTAAAAGCAAAATTTGAAAATATTAGAAATGAAATTTATGAAAAACTGCACGTATTGAACGCAATGTTTGGTGATCCTGTATTAACTGAAGATTTTGACAAGAAAAGAATACACGAACTTGCTCAAGAACTTTATAAATTAAACATTTTGGGAACACAAAAGAGTAGAGAAGGTGGTATTAGAGGCGCCATAGATACACGGGTTATAGCTATAAATAACTTACCAATGGAATTGGAAAAAACTAATAATGCCCGCCAGTTTGCTGATTTTAAAAAGAAGATGCTTGATATCAACAGTGATTTACAAAAAATTGAAACCCGAATGCGCGAAATCTTTCAAGATTCTCAAGTAGTTGAGCAACGCTACCAAGATGCTCTCAAGCAGAGAAGATTTAAGGGGCCGCATATTTAGGAATGAGAAAACCCAAATCAACTCAAGCTCAGGCGGCTCAAGAAGAACCGGAAATAGATTAAAAAAAATGGACAGTATGAAGATAAAATTACTTTCACTACTTGTACTATTCGCGGTGCAGCAGATTAATGCGACAGAAGTTGCACCGCAAGCTACAATTCCAGCAATTACTTTTACTGCATATCTCCATACTCCCCTTTTTAACCTTAAAGGCCATACAAGTTTGATATTCTCAGTAGCCTTTTCACCAGATGGTAAATACATAGCCACAGCTTCAGCAGATGGAACTGCAAAAATATGGGATGCTCAAACAGGTGCTTTAATAATAACTCTTGCTCGTGAAGGAAATACAGAAAGTGTATACTCAGCAGCTTTTTCACCAGATAGCACCAAAGTAGTTACTGCAGAATGGGATGATACTGCAAAAATATGGGACATTACCCAAACGCTCATCAAGTATGAAAAAATTAAAAGAGAAGCTGCTACTTCAAAGGGTAGTACTACAAAAACTTGGGTTGCAGTGACGGGAAATCCGCTCTATATTCTGCAACACAAAGGCTCGGTAAACTCAGCACAATTTTCACCTGATGGGACCAAAGTTGTGACTGCTTCATGGGATAACACCGCAAAAATCTGGAATGCTCAAACTGGTGCTTTAATAATAACTCTTGAGGGTCATACAGCTTTGTTAGACATTGCCATATTCTCACCAGATGGTACAAAAATTGTTACTGTTTCACGGGATAAAACGGCAAAAATCTGGGATGTTGCAACTTGGCAATTACAATACACTCTTGAAGGTCATACAGATTGGGTGAATTCAGGCTCATTTTCACCCGATAGCAGTAAATTAGTGACTGCGTCCAATGATAAAACAGCAATGATTTGGGATGTTACAACGGGTGAACATTTAAACATCCTTAAAGGGCATACAGATTCTGTAAACTCTGCTTTATTTTCACCAGATGGCAAATACATAGCAACAGCTTCAGTAGATGGCACTGCAAAAATCTGGGATGTTGCAACTTATGCTTTAGTCTGCACATTTAAGGGGCATAAAGATCATGTAAGCTTTGCACACTTTTCACCCGATGGAAAATATATTGTTACTGCATCCAATGATGGAACTGCAAAAATTTGGGATGCCGCAACGGGAACTTTAATCTGGACGCTTAAGGGGCATACAAATAGAGTTATAGAAGCACTATTTTCACCTGATGGGACAAAAGTAATGACTGCTTCATGGGATAATACTGCCAAAGTTTGGGATGTTACCCAAGCGTTATTTCAGCATGAAAAAATTAAAACACTAAAAACTATTGATAATTTACAAAAAATATTTGAAGGAATCAGATATCTGATTCATAAGAAATTAGCTATACTCAGCAACTTATTTGCCGATGAATCGGTATCCCCAGAGCTTAAAAAGAAGTTAATGGAAATTGGTAAAAGACTTAATGGATTAAACATTAATGGTGCCAAGAATGCAAGAGGCAATGCGATAAATAAAGAATTAGAAGCACATTTAGAAAAAACCAATAACGCGCAACAACTTGCTGTTATTAAAAAACGCATAAACACTCTAGACCAAGAATTACAACGCATTCAAACCAGACTGGAAGCAATTAATCAAGAATCTCAGGCTATTGAAGAAACTATACCAGAAGATGTTAGACAGCGGGCTGCGAAAGCATATGGACAGCGCACTTAGAGAATTAAAAGGACACTTATGAAAATAAAATTATTTTTACTACTTACAATACTGGCAGTGCAGCATGCACATGCAGCAGAAGTTGCGCCGCAGGTTGAAGCACCACAGGTGATTATAGTAAACACCCCTGTTCTTACTCTGAATGATCCAAACAATTTTGAAACAGCCTCATTTTCACCTGATGGTAGATATTTTGTTGCTACTGCAGGTTTGGCTGCACAAATTTGGAGCGTTGAAAATCGTGCATTAGTACGCACTCTTGAAGGCCAGACAAAGATGGTCACATCGGCTCGATTCTCTCCCGATAGCAGATATATTGTTACTACATACTGGGATGGCGCTACTAAAATCTGGGATGCTGCAACTGACAAAGAAATAAGACCTCTTATAGGTCATACATTTTGGGTATGGAGAGCGGCATTTTCACGCGATGGAAGATTTATAGTTACCGCTAGCATGGATGGCACTGCAATTATTTGGGAAGTTGCTACTGGTAAGAAGATTCGCACAATAACAATCGATCGAGATATTGCTTATTCAGCCACGTTCTCACCTGATGGTACAAAAGTTGCTATTGCTTTAAGTAATAATATCGCACAAATTTGGGATATCAAAACAGGTCAACAACTTACCACACTTATCGGCCATACAAGCGAGGTAGTAGATGTTGCATTTTCACCTGATGGCACTAAAATTGCTACTGGTTCAGCAGATCACACGATAAAAATTTGGAATCCGCAGACTGGTCAAATAATCCGTACACTTAATGGCCATACCGGAGCTATAAACTCTATTGAGTTTTCACCATATGGCAACTATGTGCTTTCTGCATCTTATGATGGCACTGCAAGAATCTGGGATGTTGAAACTGGTCAAGAAGAAATTCGAATCACTGGCCATACTGACCACGTGAATTCGGCCTCATTTTCACCTGATGCAAACAAAGTAATCACAGCCTCAAATGATAAAACCGCAAAAATGTGGGACATCAGAAACTTGCTCATTAATGAAAAAAAAGGACCGTTTAAAAATCTGATTTCCTATTTAAAACAAACACTTGATAATCTCAAAAAAGAATTTTTTAACGAAGTTAATAAAGGTGCACGTACAGAGTTGCCGGGCACAAACCCGGAAGAAACTGCACATATACCTGAAATGCCATCGTCACATGCTTGGCGAGTTTGGCAGGCGGATCCAAACAACAAAGGCTCGATGCCTGCGCAAGAAGTGATACCATTCCTATGGAAAAAAAGAAAAAGTTTAGTTCAACAGTTTAATGCTTTAAAAGTGAGAATCGATGATTTTGAAAGAGCAGTTGATGCGGCTCAAATGGTAAATGAGCTTGAAACTATCAGAAATACGGGCAAACAAATTATGACCGATTTAGAGCACGTTAAAAATATAGGTGTCGCTCAGTTTATAAAAGTTGTGCGTATTAAACATATGATTAATGAGCTACAAAACCAGTTAGCCGGTTTGCCAGATTTACAAGAAAGAATTAATGGACTTGATGATGCTATTGAGCACTCTCAAACTGAAGGTGAGATTATAAGAGTCACTCAAGAATTAGAAATAATTAAAAACCAGATCCCCCAAGTACGAACAAGTACAAAGCGTAAAGCAGAGGAGATTTCTCAATGAAAATAAAATTGCTTTCATTACTTATACTTGCGGTAATAACCGCAAAGCACATACACGCGTCTGAAAAATTGGAAGAGTTAAAAGAGAAAGCGGTGTATGGGAATATGATGTCGCTTGAAATCCCCACTATATCACTTATAGGTAACCAGGGTGCGGTCTTTCCTGCCTCTTTTTCACTTGATGGCATGCAAATAGTTACCGCTGGAGATGATGGGATCGTAAGAATCTGGGACGCGCAAACGGGAAAATTACTCCAAACGCTTACTGGCCATACAATGGCAATAGGTTCGGCGGTCTTTTCACCAGATGGTGATCAAGTAGTCTCTGTTTCGCTTGATGGTACAGTACGTATATGGAACGCTCAAACGGGCACATTACTACAGGAAATTATAGTTTCTGCTGGGGCATTATTTTCGGTAGCATTTTCACCTGATGGCACAAAAATAGCTGCTGCAGGTGCTGATGGAAATGTAAGAATCTTTAATGCAAAAAATGGTGAATTATTACAAGTAATTACTGGCAATACCAAAGAGGTAACTTCAGTGGCCTTTTCAGCAGATGGTGAATGTATACTCACTGCAGGCGCTGATGGCAGCATAAGAATGTGGAATATTGAAACGGGTGAAGAAAGACTCACGCTTACGGGACGAGATACGAGCCCAGTATATTCGGCCTCTTTTTCATCTGATGATGCGTACATAGTTTTTGCTGGCGCAGATGGAATTGTAAGAATCTGGGATGTTGCCAAGCACACATTAGTAGGAAAACTTATTGGCCATGCCAAAGCAATATCTTCAGTGGCATTTTCAGATGATAGCCGATTAATTGTTTCGGCTTCAAAGGATAATACAGCAAAAATCTGGGATGTCCAAACAGGGCAATTAATCCGCACCCTTAATCTTCAAGACAACGTCAACTCAGCCTCTTTCTCGCCTGATGGCACGAGCATCGTTACTGCGTGCCAAGATGGTAGCGTAACGATTTGGGATATCAGCAAAACTGTTAACTGGGTAGAGGATGGAAAACTTGTTTGCCCGATATGCACCATGCGATTCCCTTTTAGAAATAATTTTAATTCACACATGTTCTTTGAGCATCCACTAGCTTCTGCTAAAAACCCTGAGGGAAAGCCTAAGTTGGCGCGCGCGAAAAAAAAGAAGGCTACGCCCAAGTTAAAAACAATTGGCAAAAAGAAACCTGCGCCCGCTGCACCCATAACAGAACCGGTAATAGAGCCGATAGTTCAAGAAGCACCTGCATTAACTCCAGAGCAAGAGGAAGAACTCATTAAAGAGCTTCTTATATAAATAGAATAAGTTTTATTAAAAAAGGGACAGTATGAAGATAAAATTACTTTCACTACTTTCGTTACTGGCAGTTCAGCAGATTCATGCGGCAGAAGTTGCACAAGTGTCACAAGGCACTTCAGCGTATGCCATTGCGCAGGCGCTGCGGCCATTAGCTATCATTAATAACAATGGTGAAATCAATAGCGCAGCAATTTCACCCGATGGCAAATACATAGTTACCACGTCTCTTAATACAGCACCAAAAATTTGGAATGCTCAAACTGGTGAATTCATCAGGGAGCTTTCTGCCCGGAACACAATGCAAGCAAGATTTTCACCTGATGGCAAAAAAGTTGCTGTTATCAGTAGCGATATAATAATTTTTGATACCGAAACAGGAAATGTAGAAATGCGCTTAGCTTTCAGATTTTCTCACCCAGGCGCTGGCATTAGTACAAAAAGTTTGGCATTTTCAGCCGATGGAACTAAAATTATCAGCGGTGAAGAATATGGTACAAAAATTTGGAATACCGCAAATGGTAAAGAAATTATACATATACTGTCAGGAGATACAGACGCTGTAGCATTTTCACCTGATAGTAATCAAGTTCTGACTTCTTCTAAAAAAAGCGAACGCCAAAAGCGGGGGATTGAAAAAACAGTGATGCTTTGGGATGCTTCAAATGGCCAATTAATACATACTTTTGATGGTCAACATTGGGGCGCTTCATTTTCTCCTGATGGAAGTCAAATAATTATGTGCTCAGATAGTAATGTTGCCGAAGTTTTTAATACCCAGGCGCTCAATAGAACTCATTGGCTTAAAGTGGTACCTCCCAGCAATATTTTCACTCCTGAGGAAATGCAATCAGCCGCCTTTTCTCCTGACGGTGAGATAGTTACTGTATCTTTAGCAGAGCATGCGCGATTGTGGGATGCTCAAACTCGCAAGATAAAATCAACATTTGATACTTCAACCCCCAATGCTGAAATGAGCTCTATACATCCAGATTCATTTGCACGTGATGGTAAGTTTGTTCCTCTTTTAAGGATAAAACCTCATTATGACTTAGCAAATATAGTAGAAGTTTTTAATATCGGTCAACTAGAAATTAAAGAATATTTCAAGAATAAATTATTACCTCTTAAGCAACAATCACTTTTAGTAACGTTGGACGCGCTTTCACGCCAAAAAAATGGCCGGCCCATTAAAAAAAGTGATCTTGTTGCCGACCCAAGACAAGATACATCAGCATTATTCAAAGGAATGCCACAACGCGTTATAGATGCCTTAAAGCGTGTATATAAAATTGATGAGGATGTTTTTATATAAAAACTGATTTCTTATCCTCAATAGCTTTGAAACTCTTTCTTTTTAATAGTTGCCCATACTATAATTATAATAACAATAGGAAATTATTTTTTTTAAAGAGGGCGACTTATGAAGTTAAAATCACTTTCACTACTTATATTACTAGCGTTTCAACATGCACATGCAGATGTGGTTATAGTAACAACACCTGCTCTTACCCTGAATAGCCGAACAACATTGCAAGCAGCATCATTTTCTCCTGGTTCTCCTGGTGGCACTCAAATAGTCACAGCTGGCGGTAAATTCGCCGAAACATGGGACGCTGCAACTGGTAAGTTATTGGATACTTTTATAGGACATGCTGATACTATTACTTCAGCACAGTTTGCACCTTATGGCACTGAAGTTATTACTGCGTCCAATGATAAAAAAGCAATGATTTGGGATGTTAATTCCCCTCTAGGACTGCCAATGGAGCTTAATCATAAAGCCGCGGTAAGATCAGCAACATTTTCAAACCATGGCTACACAGTTCTTACTGCTTCAGGCAACGATGTTATACTTTGGCAGGCTGGAAGAGGTAAAGAAATCTATAAATTTTCGCCTTCTCCTCATCGAATAAATTCAGCGTCATTGTCACCTGATAGATACAAAGTCGCTATTGCCTTAGAGGATAATTCGGTACAAATTTGGAATATGGATACCGATCGACTATTTCAAGTATTTCAAGGTCGTTCTGACGCCGAAGCATTTTCACCTCAACTATTTAAAACATTAACCGGCCATACAAGCGCGGTCCTCTCTGTTGCATTTTCACGCGATGGTAAATACATAGTTACTGCTTCAGCAGACGGTACTGCAAAAATCTGGGAGGTGGAAACTGGTGCTTTAATCCGCACTCTTGTAGGGCATACGCAAGGGGTAACCTCAGCAGAATTTTCACCGAATGGCAAGTATGTGCTTTCTGCTTGCGGTGATGGCGAAGTAAGAATCTGGGACATTGAAACTGGTCAAGACGTAATTCAAATCATGGCGCATGCTGGCCGGGTGAATTCGGCACAATTTTCACCTGATGGTACTAAAATTGTTACTGCATCTAATGATAAAACCGCAAAAATTTGGGATGTTGGCCAAATACTCAAAGATTATGAAGCAAAGCCAAAAGAACTCAAAAAGCCTCAGGCGGTTCCCCAAGTATTAACACCACAACAAGAAATTGATCGCATTTTAACTCTACAAGCTAACTTTGATAAACTAAATTTTTCCAATTTTTCAAAAGATGAAATCCAAAGAAAAAAAGAGGATTTAGCATATAAAATTTTTAATCTTGTACCAGGTTCATCGCAGGATGAAATAAAAAAAGTTTACAAGAAATTAGCCCTCCAACTTCATCCTGATAAAAATCCAGATCCTCAAGCAAAGCCTGCATTTCAGATAGTTAATAATGCTTACTCAGCACTTACTGTTAAATAAGAATAAGTAAATAAAGAAGGGAGAGTTTTTAAACTCTCCCTTCTTTATTTGTCTTTTAATTCCGGATCAGATAAATCTAGATGATCATCTATAACTTTAAAACGCTCAATTGCAAGCGCTTTGCCCGATTTTTTATCGATAGTAAGTATAATGCCGTGCATATGATACGGGCCTTCAAGCTCGACTTCAAACTTAACCGGCATTTGGGTTAATAAGTTGTGCAAGATCGCATGGCGTTTCATGCCGATCATAGAATTAATCGCGCCGCCCATGCCAATATCAGAAATATAGGCTGTGCCTAACGGAAAAATTCGTTCATCTGCAGTTTGCACATGCGTGTGCGTGCCATAAACGCAACTTACTTGTCCATCAAGAAAATAGCCCAGCCCCATCTTTTCTGAGGTAACTTCAGCATGCATATCAACAATGATACAGTTTGTTTGCGGCTTTAAAAACATTATAGCAGATTCTGCAGCTTTAAAAGGGCAACTTAAAAGCTCGCGCATAAATACGCGCCCCTGAACATTAATAACGCCGACCGTTACACCGGCAACCGTAAAGGTGGTAACCCCAACCCCCGGCGTTGACGCAGGAAAGTTTGCCGGACGCAACAGATCTTTATGACTCGAAAGGTAACTATAAATATCACGTTTTGCAAAAATATGGTTTCCACTGGTAACAACGTTAGCGCCGTAGTGCTTTAAAAAATCAACAATGGCCGGAGTGATCCCGCGGCCATCACTTGCGGTATTTTCACCATTAACGATAACACCATCAATTGCATATTTTTGTTTTAATGCAGAAAGGTGTTTTTTGAACATTGCACGACCTGGTGTTCCCATAAGGTCGCCAATACAGAGTATCTTTAAATTATCGTGCATATTCAATAGCCCGCTTTTCACGAATAACGTTTACTTTGATCTGTCCTGGAAATGCCATCTCTTTTTCAATGGTTGTTGCTATATCACGCGCTAGGCCCATTGCTTTTTCATCAGAGACATTATCTTCTTCAACAATAATACGAATCTCGCGACCGGCTTGTAGCGCATAAGCTTTTTTAACGCCACCAAAAGTGTGCGCGATATCTTCAAGTTTTTCAAGACGCTTAATATATGTTGATAATGTTTCGCGACGCGCACCCGGGCGTGACGCAGAAATAGAATCCGCGATCATAACAATAGGCGCATAGATAGAAGCAAACGGCACCTCTTCATGGTGCGCAGCAATAGCATTCACCACAAGAGCATCTTCACCACAACGGCGAGCAACCTCTGCACCAAGCATAGCATGCGGACCTTCGCATTCAGCAGATAATGCTTTACCAATATCATGCAGAAGGCCACCACGTAAGGCTATTTGTGGATTTGGTAATCCGAGCTCTTCAGCAATAACACGAGCAAAGAGCGCAACTTCAAAACTATGTAATAAAACATTTTGTGAAAAGCTGGTTCTAAAGTGTAGTTTACCAAGCATTGACATGATCTCAGGCTTAACCCCTTGGAGATTGAACTTCATAATAGCATTTTTGCCATACTCTTCAATCATCTCATCGATCTCTTTTTCACACTGAGCAACGGTCTCTTCAATACGCGTTGGATTGATTCTGCCATCGGCAATTAATTTTTCAAGTGAACGGCGCGCGACTTCCCGTCTGATTGGATTAAATCCAGAGATAGTTATAATTTCTGGGGTTTCACCAATAACAAACTCCATGCCAGTTGCCATTTCAAGAGACTTAATATTGCGCCCCTCTTTACCGATAATGCGCCCTTTCATTTCATCATTAGGTAGATGTACCACACCAGATGAGTTAGGGGCAACTTGTTCAGCGGCATATCGTTGCATAGCATTAACGAGTATCTGAATGGAACGCTCTTTAGCATTATGGCGCGCCTCTTCTTCAACTTTTTGAACCCATTTTTCTTGGGTCATGCGAACATCGGCTTCAAGAGTATTAATAAGAACTTGTCGGGCATCTTCACGCGTCATAGAAGCAACCGCTTCAAGTTTACTGATAAGTTCATCATGTAAACTTTTAACACGCTGTTCATGCGCACGAAGCAGATCTGATGAACGTAATAAATTACGTTCTTTCTGTTGCAGCTCACGCTGTGTTTCATCAGCCTGAATCTCTTTTTTTCTAAAACTTCTAAACGAGAAGTAAGTTTCTGTTGAAAGCGGTCAAGATCGAAACGCTCTTTTTTTAGTTCAGCCTCAGCTTCTGTCCTGCGTTTATACAGTTCATCTTTGAGCCTAATAAGCGCTTCGCGTCGTTCAGTCTCTAAATCTTTTTTTATTTGGTCTTTTACCAACTGCGCTTCATGCAGAAGGTGCTGTGCAGCAGCTATTTTACGCCATGACCATGCAAGCAATGCAAGGCCTGATAGCGCGAATAGCGCTGAAATTATTAATTCTAACATACTTATCCTTTATCAAAATCGATGTAGTGTATCTACTATGATACATAAGGCATTGGCCTTGTCTACCACAGGGACTCCCCGGCACACGACATGGTAAAAGGATACTCTAGGATAAAGCAAAATTACAGAGTAATAACAAACGAAAAAATCTTATTAACTCACTAACTTAATGAGCTTTCAAACTTTAGTTCATCATCAATAAGGCTCATCAATTTGGATTGATCACTCAACTGCTGTTGCGCTAAATGCAAAGCGACTAGTATAGCCAGTCGCTTAGTATCTGTACAACGTGTCTGCTGAGCAACCTCTTTCATGAGGCTGTCAACAAGTGATGCCGAATTCAAAAGTATATTTTCAGATTCGTCACTCACGAGCGAATATATCTCTCCAAAGAGTGATACTTTATATTTTTGCAGCGGTGAGGTCATTGCTCTTGCTCATGTTCAATTAAAAAATCAATATTCTTAATCAGATCATCTACTGCGGCCTTGGTAAGCGCTAGTTCTTCAGGACGCTCCAGCAATGAAGCTTGGAGCTTTTCTATCTGATCTTTTAACACCACATTATTTTCAACTAATGCTGCATTTTCTAGACGCAATTCCTTAATCAATTCAATTAAGCTTGCAATTTTCTTTTCAAGAACATTGAGAACTTCCATAGAGCATCTCCTTTACTCGCGCGGATAACACAACTAACTTGAACTGAGATTAATATCTTCGTTCAAATAATGTCAAGTGTTTTTGCAAGGAGTTGCCTATGAACGCGCCATAGACGCTAACTGAGCAAATACCGGAGCATCATACACAGCTAATTGGCTTAACATTTTTCTGTTAAGCTCAACATGCGATTTTTTAAGCCCATGAATAAAGACGCTGTAGCTCATATCATGTTGATTTGCAGCAGCCTTAATACGCGTAATAAATAAAGCACGCATATCACGTTTTAAAAGCTTACGACCTTTAAATGCGAATGCCATAGCACGGAGCAATGTTTCTTTTGCACGTTTAAAAATATTTTTACGTTGGCCCCAAAAGCCTTTGGTTAATTTAAACAGACGATTATGTCTTTTTTTGGTAACTGTACCACGTTTAACGCGTGACATATTTATATCCTAAGTGTTAATATTCAGTAATTATATTTCTTCTATCTTTAATTAAGCAGGGTATGGGAAAAGTCTTCCGATACGACCCATGTCTGAAGGGCTAATATATAAAGCGCTTCGTAAATGACGTTTTCTTTTTTCTGATTTCTTAATAAGTAACTTACGTCTAAATGGACGCGTTGCCTTAATAAGACCACTTTTCAGCTTCTTGAAGCGTTTTTTTGCTCCAGAATGCGTTTTCATTTTATATTTTTTAACCATAGTAAATCCTAAGTAGCTCTATTTATAACTTAATTATTTTAAATAACAAATTCTCGACCAGACTTTAACCGTCTTCATGTCTTTTTCTTGAACTAATCTTTTAGTAAGACCCGCGTCCTCTAAAAATTTATCAATTTTTTGAACCAGCTGAGTACCGCGTTCTTCACGCAACGTAATCTCACGCCCTTTAAATTCAATAGTAATCTTTAAGCGCTTTCCATCTTTAAGAAACTGAACACCCTGATTCATTTTTGTAACGAAATCATGCTCAGCAATTTTAGGCTGGAACTTCAACTCTTTAACCTGGATCACCTTTTGATTTTTTTTGGCGTCAGCCTGCTGCTTCTTCTTTGCGTATATAGCTTTTCCAAAATCCATAACCTTAGCTACAGGCACTCCAAAGGAACCCTGGTCGGCTATAATTACTAAATCTAGATTTGCTCCACGCGCAAGACGAAGCGCCTCATCTCTGGACATAACACCTTTATTTTCACCGTCATCACCAATTACTTGGAGTGAGTCAAAGCGAATTTTTTCATTCATCAATGGTTGATTGGAAGCTTCTCTTGGCTTAACCGACATACCGTATATCCTTATTCGTCAATCTGATCATGTACAGGTTCTTGAGCTAAAGGGGCAGGCGCAGTATTTAACGCTAAACGCACTTCTTTTTCAATTGCCGCTGCAAGCTGCGCATCTGTTTTAATCATTTGCACAACAGCATCTTTGCCTTGAGCTATTTTTTGACCCGCATAGGCGAACCATGAACCTGACTGTGTAATAATATTATTTTTTAAGGCCGCATCAACAAGATCGATCTCTTTACTGATACCCTCACCAAATCGCAATGAAACTTCAATCCGTTTAAAAGGAGGAGCCATCTTATTTTTAGCAATCTTAATAGCTAAGCGATTACCCCAATGATTACCATCTTTATCCTTTAAACCCTCTATACGACGCACATCAATACGTAACGACGCATAGAATTTCAAGGCGTTACCACCAGTGGTAACCTCTTTACTGGCAAAGGCCATGGCATTAATATTTGAACGTAACTGGTTAATAAAGACCAGAACTGTTTTTGATTTATGCACAACGGGTGTTAATTTGCGCAATGCTTGAGACATTAATCGCGCCTGAAGCCCTACATGGACATCGCCCATATCGCCATCAAGCTCAGCCTTAGGTACAAGTGCCGCTACAGAGTCGACCACGATAATATCAACTGCATTGGAGCGAATAAGCATTTCAGCAATATCCAAAGCTTGTTCACCATAATCAGGTTGCGAAATAATAAGATCAGCAATGTTAATGCCTAATTTTTCAGCATAAATAGGGTCAAGAGCATGCTCAGCGTCAATAAAAGCGCAAATGCCGCCTTTTTTTTGAGCTTGAGCGATAGTTTGTAAAGCGATGGTCGTTTTACCGGAAGCCTCTGGTCCATAAACTTCAACAATTCTTCCACGAGGCAATCCACCGATTCCGATTGCATTATCAAGCAAAAGCGACCCGGTAGAAATAGAATCGAGCTGTACCGCGGCATTTTGCCCCAAGTACATGATTGCGCCCTTATCCCATGTCTTATGAATTTGAGCAAAGACCGCTTCAAGAGCTTTTTTCTTAGATGTTAATTCAATATTTTTTTCTTTGTGGTTTTGCACAACGCACCTGTAGTTAAAGTTTTATTCTAAAGTTTTATTATTATTAATTTTAGCATTTTTGAGCAAAGAATCAACTGATGCAGCCGTTACTAAACGTTCGTTCTCTTTTAAGAGCACGCTTCGAGCTACACTATACTGCTCAGGGGTCAGCGTTTGAGGCTTTTCAACTCGGTCTAGAGTTACCAAATAACCACCTTGATCTCTGAGCCCGCGCATACGCGCGCCTTCGATAACCATATTTTTTATGCGGTCGCCAGAAAAAGAGTTTTTAGTTAACTTTTCAATTTCAGCTTCTGCGGTCCCTGACTTTAAGGTAAACTTCTGTGTTCCCGTCTTGTGTTCATCGCTCACTCCAGCACCTTCTAAATCTTCTACTATAGCCTTTTGTGCCTGGGAAAGGTAATAGTCTTCAAGAACCTGTTTTTCAAGGGCTCCACTGGCACCTACTTGGTAAGCTTTTTCCTGTGCGGGGGTTATCTTAGTTGGCATAGCTACTATCAGATGGTTATCTTCATGGAAAATACCCTTATCATCTAAAGCCAACTGGAAAAGCATACTGTTTTTTGATGATCTTTCAACATCGACAACCGGTGATTTCTGTCCCTTATGTTCAGAAATAAAGGCATCAAAGTCTTTAGCATCACCTTTAAGTGCTTGCTGAGCAGCCTCTGTTACTTTCTGCTTGTTTTTTTCAGTTGTAGGCACTTTCCAAAAGGTCCCGCTTCTTTTTTCTTTGGTCCAATAAGCACGGGACTGGGCGTTTCTTTCATTAAAAAATGCTTTGAGTGTATCTGGAGAGACTTCTGTCTTACGTGCTTGCGCAAGATACTTGTCAATCGAATAAGTTACCAAGGTAAAATCACGTGAGCCAAACTCTTTTAAGGCATATATATCGATCTCTTTTTGTGTAACAGGTGTAGCCAGATGGAAAAGATCAAATGCAACGTCGCGCTGAACCGCTTGCTCAAGCATTTTTTCAAAATCCTGCAATGTTAACTCCATGGCAGACAAAAGACGAATGAGCATCTCTTGTTGAATTTTTCCATTGCGGTCATAGAGCGCACGTGGCAGCTGCGTACCAAAGATGTTCATAACCGTCATAGGGTCTTGAGCCTTTTGCGCAATGGCACGCGTACTTACATTAAGTCCAGAACGCTCAATGCAGCTGTTTAATACAAGCTCCTGAACTATTTTGTTATAAGCATTTTTTTCTGGTGACATATCCATGCCCGCTTGTGCCAAAAAGCGTGGCGCCAGATCACCCAGTTGTGCTTTATAGAAATCTACAATCCTTTTTTCAATTGAAGCACGTAAACCAAAAAGCTGTTTTGTTACACCCTGGCCATTTACGGTAAAGGCATAACTACTATCAGAGAAAAAGACATTCACAATCTGTGAAAAGGATCCAATCCCTACTAATGACAAAGTCATAACAATAATTAAGCCTTGCATAAGGCGTTTATGAAAATATTTTCTTATAATAAGTATCATGTACATTCCTTTATTTATGATATTAATTAACAGTTTCTACTATAGAGACACCAGCCAAGCGATCTTCAATGGCAAGCCGTTCAGCGAGCCGCTGGGTTTCTTCATATCCCGCTGGCTTGGTAACTACCTGGTACCAAACTCTCTTTTTGCCACGCGCAGTTGTGCTCGTGCGTGTTATAGCAGCAGATGCTATTCCGCGTCGCTCTAATGCTTTTACATAAATCTGCGCCTGCTTTTCTGTACCATAGCCAATGAGTTGCGCCACAAAAACACCCGTGGGCTTCTCTTTTTCTTCCTGCTCGCTACTAGATTCACCCTGTGGTATTTCATCTACAGACTGAGCCTGTGTTTGATTTGCCCCAGCATCTGCGGGCTGGTCATAGAGCGCACAAAGAGATGCATAAACCTTATCAGAGAATGATTCATTTTTTATCTGCTCCGCAAACTCTTCAAGAGCGCTTTTCTTTCCCCAAAAGTACCCTGCTAAAAATGTTACTACATATAGCATGAGCATGGCGGCAATAAGCCCCGTTATTTGGTAATGATGTATCTCTACGACTATTTTTTTCATCTTAAACTTCTTATCGGTTAGGAGCTTGCCACGATCTTAATAAGCTGATTAAGATATAAATCAACAGGCGATAAAGTCAAGTTTATCTCCTGTATATACTGATGATCACAAGCCGGAATTTTTTTTAATAAAGTTTTAAAATAGGTTCTTTGCCGCTTGGCATAATTACGTGTTTTTTGCTGAATAGTTTTAGTAAGCGTCTCATAATCAATACGATTATCCTGATAATCTAAAATATCATCGTACCCGATAGTCTTTTTTATTTTTACGAAATCTTTCCATTCTGGCGCTAAGCCTTGTGTCTCTTCAAGCCAGCCGCCTGTGAGCATGATGCCTGTGCGAAGGTTAATGCGCTCATAAAGTTCTTCTATAGTTCTATTTATATGTAAAAAAAGATATGGCATAGATGGACCATACTGTAACCCGAGCGTACTCGGCGCTACATTATAGGTATAATAAATCTCGAGTGCCCGGTCTATACGATACTGGTCATTCGGATGCAAGGCTGCCGCACGGACAGGATCAACCCTATTGAGCTCTTGCCATGTACGTGGATAGTCTTTGAAAGTTGTGAGCAATGGTTTGCCGGGTAAAGGTAAAAAATCAAAGAGTAGCATCTGATAATAAAAACCAGAACCCCCAACAATAATCGCCCTTTTGCCTCGTGCATGCACATCAGCTATACACTCTTTAACTGCCTTTTGGTATTCAGCATTGCTATAGTTTCTTGGCGTAGTAACAAGATCAAATAGATGATGCTTAATTGATTTATTTTTCCAGTCTGGTTTTGCTGTGCCAATAGAAAGGGGCTCATACAACTGCCCTTGGTCGGCATTTATGATTTCTCCATTTATCTGGTCTGCTAGCAGTTCTGCAAAGTCTGATTTGCCTACGCCCGTTGGGCCGGCAATAATAATTATTTTTTTCATACTGCTAGTATAGCACTAAGCGCCTTTCATGAGAACTCCATAAAGAGAAAGACCCTGAGCGTGTCTCAGGGTGACACAATTTTAGCCAGCTTAGCCAGCATGTCATCCTGAACTCGTTTCAGGATCTTTATCATAAATTAATAAACTCACATAAAACTTTGGTGTTGAGCACTTGATGAAGAGCAGAGCGTTCTCAGTTTTTGAACAGTTTTTTCTGTTTCTGCATTCTGTACAACGGTTATCTCTTCTACCAATAACCCTTCTGTTTTTTGCAATATTGTTTTTTCCCCAAATGATAATTTTTTCTGTGCTTCTATTGTGCGCAAATCTTTATATATAGCCGAAAGGTCCTCAAGGGTTCCCCTTCTTAATTTCAGTTGATACTCTTTGTGTCTTTTGTTCCAGCTACTCGCGCTGAATTCAAAAGGAGACAATTTGCGTTCTGGTTTGCTGAGATTATTAAAGATAGTGTGAATATCATTGGCACTACTTAAACTGCGCAGCCCAATGCTTTCTATATTACTTACGGGAACCAGGATGGTCATATCTTTATTAAGAAATGTTAATTCATAAAAGGCTGCGTTGTCAGCCCCTACTTGTTTTTCTATGATGCGGTTTACGTAGGCAACTCCGTGGCCCGGATAAACAACTTTTTGATGTAACAGAAACATGGGTCATCCTTTTTTTAAAGCTGTACTTATACAACCTTAAATAAAGTTTTACCCTTTCGATAAGACAGTATACCACATACGCACCTTTTTAAAAGCGGACAACTTTCCGTTTTAGTCCTCTAAAAGGACATTGAGGCTTTATGTAAAGCTTTATTTTCAATAAAAAAACTTGCAAAAAAAACTTTTTTTCGAAGGCAAACTGCGTCGGCGCACTCCCCGCCCGTGCACCCTGAGCACCAGGGCAACTCCCCCAAAGCACCCCGAGCGCCATAGCAGAGAAGGCCGGAGAAGCTGTGAACTGGAGCCGAGCCAATGAGGGCCATAAATCACAGAAAGAGTAAAGCGGAAGCATTATCAGAAGCAACAGTGTTAAAAGAGGCCGCTCATAGTGAGCAAAGCGTAGCATAGTCGAATCTATGCGGCTTACTACACATTATCAAAGAACCAAGATATAAGCATTATCAGACTCAAGTCCATAGGGGTGGAATCAAAAAAAGCCCATAGATAAGGCAACATTTTGACAAAAAACTTACAATGCATAAACTTAACCCTGAGACTTGTTCTCATAATAACTATCAATTATCAGAAGCATCGGAGGTTGCCTATGAAAACAATAAGTAATAACTTACCAAAAAAGTTACTCTTTCTTATAACTATAATTCTTGCCATAGCCCCAGCATGCAAACAGCAAAACAGACGCGCTAAGCGGGTGGCACTGGTCGCTACAGGCGGAGTTATAACAGCAGCAGGAACAGTTCTCATACCGCCAGCATTTCTTGCCGGAGTAATGGCTGGAGCATCTCCTAGTGCTGCTGGCGTTGGAACAGCAATAGCACTAGGTGCCGTGGCCGTACCCGTTGCATTAGTAGCTCTTGGCATATGGCTCATTACCCTTGGTATAAAAAAAGACAAGGAAGGACCTATTGCCATCTCTGAACCGCTCAATCCATTGACAGAGGATATCCAGATCCTAGAAAACAACGATGCTATTAACAATACGACGGGGAATCCATTATGAAAAAAAAATTACTATTCTTTTTAACATTACTTCTTGCTTTCACCCCAGCATGTAAAAAGAATCAAAAACACCGCAATCTTACTAATGCACATGCAGCCATTACCATAGGAAGCATAGAAATAGCAGCAGGACTTTCTTCCTTTGTCCCGCTTATTCCAACTGCAGCCGCTTGGGCTGTTGCTCCATTTGTATTTTTAACATTAATACCGGGGTTACTCATTACAAGTGGCATTTATACGCTTGTCTGGGGCATACAGGTAAAAAAAGAAATTGAACAAGAAACAGAAGAATATCATCACCAATCCCCATGATAGCCGTAGCAGCAGATTTAACCGCAGCTGTTTCAACTCAAGTCACCATAGTAGAAATCAACTCAGACGATAGTTGCATAGATGAACAAAACTTGAGTGACTTAGACTAAGATTCTTTGAGTCGGATATTGACATGTTTTGTAAAATACTTATAATTTTAATAAAATTTATTCAATTATAAGTACCCAATTAAAAAGGAAATATCATGGCACATAAAATTATCGGAATCGATCTTGGCACCACCAATTCCGTAGTGGCAATTATGGAAGGCGGCACGCCAAAAGTGATCCCTAATGAAGAAGGTCAAAACACTACTCCTTCAGTAGTAGCGTTCACAAAAGATGGCAAACGTCTAGAAGGTGTTCTTGCAAAACGTCAAGCGGTAACCAACCCAGAAAATACTATCTATTCTATCAAACGTTTTATCGGACACACATTCGATGAAATGAAAGATGAAATCAAACTTGCACCCTACCGTTTAGTAAAACGTGCTAATGGTGATATTGCGGTTAACGCACAAGGGCAAGAATATACACCAGAAGAAATCTCTGCTGCAATCTTAAGTAAATTAAAAAAATCTGCAGAAAACTATCTTGGTCATGCAGTTAAAGAAGCGGTTATTACCGTACCAGCATATTTCAATGACGCACAACGCCAAGCAACCAAAGATGCTGGCAGAATTGCAGGGCTTGATGTTAAACGCATTATTAACGAGCCAACTGCTGCAGCACTTGCTTATGGCGCAGACAAAAAGAAAAATGGCAAAGTTGTTGTCTTTGACTTTGGTGGCGGAACCTTTGACGTCTCTATCTTAGAAATTCATGATGGCGTTATTGAAGTGCGTTCAACCAATGGTGATACACATCTTGGTGGTGACGATGTTGACCAAGTAATTATCAACTACATTTTAGATGAATTTAAAAAAGACCAAGGCATCGACTTACGTAACGACCGCATGGCATTGCAGCGCTTAAAAGAAGCTGCTGAAAAAGCAAAGATCGAACTTTCTGCAATGCATGAAACTGAAATCAACTTGCCGTATATTACAGCGGATGCATCTGGCCCTAAACATTTAACCATGAAGCTCAGCCGTGCAAAACTTGAAAGTCTGTGCAGTAATATCTTTGAACGTCTTTTAACACCATGCAAAAAAGCGCTTCAAGATGCTGCTTTAAATAAAAGCGAGATTGACGAAGTTATTCTTGTTGGCGGATCAACCCGAATTCCAAAAGTACAACAATTGGTAAAAGATTTCTTTGGTAAAGAGCCAAACAAATCGGTTAATCCCGATGAAGTTGTTGCTATCGGCGCAGCAATTCAAGGTGCTATCTTAGCAGGTGAAGTAACTGATTTATTACTCCTTGATGTTACGCCCCTTTCATTAGGTATCGAAACCATGGGTGGCATTGCTACACGCTTAATTGAACGTAATACTACTATCCCAACACGCAAATCACAGGTTTTCAGTACTGCTGAAAATAATCAAACCGCTGTTGATATCCGCGTTGTTCAGGGTGAACGTGAGTTTGCTCGCGACAATAAACTCTTGGGTGAATTTAAACTCGAAGGTATTCCTGCAGCTGCACGTGGCGTTCCACAAATTGAAGTAACCTTTGATATCGATGCTAATGGTATTGTCAGCGTTTCTGCTAAAGACAAAGGCACAGGCAAAGAACAAAAGATTACTATTACTTCAAGCGGTGGTCTTTCAAAAGAAGAAGTTGAAGCGATGGTTAAAGAAGCACAAGAGCACCAAGAAGAAGACAAAAAAGCTCGTGAAGCTGTTGAAAAACGCAACCAGCTTGATGGCTTAATTCTGCAAGTTGAAAAAACTCTTGCTGAACATAAAGATAAGTTACCTGCTGAAGAAGTTACTAACGTTGAATCTGCTTTAGAAAAAGCAAAAACTACGTTACAAGAAAAAGCAGCAGATAAAGATGCTCTTGAAGCGGCGTATCAAGAACTTTTAACTTCGTCACATAAACTCGCTGAAATTATGTACAAAGCTGGTGCAGGCGAGCCTGGTTCTGGTGATAACTCGGGCGAATCTACAAGCGGTTCACAACCTGACGGTTCACCTGAAGAACCAATTGATCCTGAAATAACTAAGTAAACCAAAATAAACTATGACCGTTTTGTGTCACCCTGAACTCGTTTCAGGGTGACACAAAACGGCCTTTATAATCGCCCATAACCCGTGCACCCTGAGTGTTCTACGAAGTTCGAAGAACGAAGTAGAATGTATCGAAGGGTCGAATATAAGAAATCACAAACGACTTTACCAAGAAAGGCTTCGCCTTGTCTATTGCTGCTGGCCTCGTAGGCCTTCCTAACGTAGGAAAATCAACCCTTTTTAACGCATTAACCAAATCGTCGGTGCCTGCGGAAAACTACCCTTTTTGCACGATTGATCCGCACGTAGCTATAACGTCTGTGCCGGATACCAGAATTACCAAATTGCAAAAGTGGTACGGCTCACAAAAAACTATTCCTGCCAGTGTACAGTTTGTCGATATTGCTGGACTTGTTAAAGGCGCTGCAACCGGCCAAGGTCTTGGAAACCAATTTTTAAGTCATATTCGTGAAGTTGATCTTATTTTAAACGTAGTACGCTGCTTTGAAGACAAAAATATCGTTTCCGATTTTAGCGTTGTGGACCCAAACCGCGACTTTGATATCATCACTACTGAATTGATGTTAAAAGATTTAGATTCTATCGAAAAACGAAAAGGCAAACTTCAACACTCGTTAAAAGCTGCACAAAATAAACCGACTGAAAAAAAAGAGCTCGAGCTTGAAGCTGCACTCATTATAGAATTAGAAAAAGCGCTTAACGCATTTGATTTTGTCAAAGTGCAAGAGCTATGCAAATCACCCTATGCAAAAAACAGTTTTTTACTTTCTGGTAAATCATTTTTAATTATCGCAAACGTAGCAGAACATGAAATCGCAGATTTCGCTTACCAACAAAACCCCAACTACCAAGCGCTGGTAAAACGCTTTGGTGCAGAAGCGGTTATTCCCGTTTCTGCCCGTTTAGAATTTGAACTTTCTGTATTGCCAGAAGCTGAACGCGAAGAAATGGCTAGCATGATGGGTGTTACCCAAAGCGGCCTCAGCACGATTATTGAAAAAACCTATGCACACCTTGGACTTATAACCTTTTTTACCTGCGGACCAAAAGAGATCCATGCCTGGCCCATTAATAAAGGCATTAACGTGCGTAAGGCTGCAGGCGAAATTCACTCAGACTTAGAGCGTGGTTTTATCTGCGCCGAAGTGTTTAACACCAAAGATCTTTTTGAACTTGGCTCAGAGGCTAAAGTGAAAGAGTCGGGAAAAATGCGGACAGAGGGGCAAGATTATATTGTCCAAGATGGCGATATTTTAAATATCAAATTTAATGTATAAAAATCGCATTTAAATAAGATGGCCGCGTACGATGCCGCTCATACTGAGCGAAAGCCCGGCTTGAGTCGAATGTACGCGGCTTACTTAAAAAAACTTTTTTTCATAATTAAACTCGATATATGAGTATCTCAATAACCACGTTTTTAATATGCGCAAGCCGCCCAAAGACGGGCTTCCATCATCATGCGCTTCAATATCTTTTTTTAAAGATTCATAAAAAGCTTTTTGTCTTTTTAGAACATCTTCAATAACAAATTTTTCATGTACCGGATGCTTTGACAATGTCTGCCTGTCCTCTATCTGAACATCATCAAGTATTACCCACATCTCATCTGGTTCAAAAGACTTGCCATGCGCTGCAAGATTTAAAAGCATAAGTTCACTTTTAAGCATTCGCAGCCAAACGAGCCCTTGAGTATTATAATTTTTACGAATTGATCTATGCACCGCACATGCATGCAATTTAAATTCCTCTGATGGGTGTTGTGCTTTTCTTGGTATAGCATTAAGCGCAACACCCACAAAAAACAAAAGAAAAATAGCATAGTTCATACAAAACTAGTAACTCTCGCGTACAATATTGGTCTAAATCGACATGCCAATTACATCCAAAATAGCAGATATATTTTGCTGACATGCAGTGTACATAAGCCCACATACAAGGTCAACTTGTTCTGGGGTATACTGCAAGTTTAACGTGCTGGTAAAATCTACATTAAGCGGGTTCCACCCATTATGATACGTAGGATTTGGCACCATCGGGAAATACATAATCGTCGGAATTCCCAAGCTGCTGTCACCTGGGTGCACAGAACAGATATTTCCAACAACTGTTGTATCGATAGCCGGAAATGGCAATTTATTATTTTTGGCATAGGTTTGCATGCAAGCCAACTCAGATGCATTATCCGTTTCAAGGGTAAGATCAACCACTATAATAATATCCACCTGACGTAATGGATCTAACGCAGGTGGCAATGGCAAGTTGCATAACATGCCACAATCAACAAAGGTTAATGTTTCTTGGCAAAAAGCCGTAGCACCATCTAGCTTATAATTCCAGTTTGGCAAACGTGCCGGCAATGCCCGAACTGATGTAATATCATTAAGAATCACATCAGTTTCTAAATGCTCTTGAATAAAATCTAATACAGTCTGTTCATAACCAGAAACTTCATCTGCAAGCCCCCCTAAAAGATCCTGAAAATCGACAGAAATAGCAGAACCCCATACTCCTTGACCAAAACTCAATGATAATGGTTCTGGAACAAAAAGAGCTTTACCATTACAAAAACCAGCACCCAAGCTTGCTAAGGGAATAGCAGTTTGTAGAAAGGGGCAACGCACATCATAAGGCGTCCATTCTACCCAGCGGTAGCATTGATTATCAGACGCTTCAAGGGGCGTAACACAATTATAGATAGGCAACGGCAAAGAACCATCGTCTGGCAAAGTAACATAATTACATACGGTAATCTGCTCAAGATCACTGGGGGCACTATACCATAAAACCTTTTGCGCAATTAAATTTCCCCAGATATCATCAAGGGAAATTGACTGATAATTTCTGAACTTTTTTACAAGCTCGTTAATAATAGGCGCTGTATTAATGTCACCAAGCAGACCCTTATTCAAGCCAGGCTTAATAAATTCAAGATAGTCTGAAACTGATTTACCCGATTGCAACCAACCACTTATGGCCCAGGTTGAACCAGAAAGTCCACAGATATAACTAGTAATATCTAATAGCCCATTTTCCTCCATTGCCTGCATAAAACCAAGACCACCAACCATGGCACGCAATCCACCACCAGAAATACAAACTGCAATTTTGGGAACATGGCCGCCCACGTCACCTGAAACCCTCTTTTGAAGAGCATTCTGAACATAAGAAAGCCGCTGATTCATATAAGCTGTTTCGCCTGAACTGAGCGTAGTCACGGGAGTTACATAAGAAAAAGGGTATAAGCCGTTTGAAAATACAAATAGTAGTAACAAAAGAGCAGGTTTTATATTCACAAGCTTACCTATCTTGAAAAATGCATTTTTTGCCATTTATAGTATACTTAAGGTAATGATAAAATTTAAATACTCTTGAAGCTAACGTGATGAAAAAAAGAAAAGGCTATTTTTCGATTTCTGCTGTTGCACAGATGTTTTCCATACATCAGCAGACTATTAGACTCTATGAGAAAGAGGGGCTCATAAGCCCAAAGCGCTCTGAGGGTAATACCCGTCTTTTTTCTGAAGAGGATATTGAGCGATTGGAAGAGATTATTCATCTAACCCACAATATCGGCATTAACCTGGCCGGCGTTGAGATGATACTTAAGCTTCAAAAACAGATAAAAAAGCTTCAAAGTGAAATGAATTCGCTCTTCACGGCTACTCAAAAAGAGCTTGAAAATAATATACACGAGACTAATCAGGCATTAAAGACACAGGCCGCACAGCTTGCTACTATTGCCCGGAAACGTACAAAAAGAAATGAACCTGCCAAACTTTCTGGAGGGACCAAAGATGATGATACTCAATAAACTCAAGACGGTCGTATTATTGGCAATTATGAGCAGCCTATTACTCCTTATGGGAGATCTTTTAGGTGGTGCCCAGGGCCTAACTATTGCATTAGTTTTATCAATTATTTTAAATGGTATTATGTACTTCTTCTCAGATAAGATAGTCCTTGGTATGTACCAGGCACAAAAATTACCTGAAGCTGAATATACTTGGATATACGAGATAGTATCAGACCTATCCCATGAAATGAGGTTGCCAATGCCAAAACTATGGCTAATCAAGGACCCTATGGCAAATGCCTTTGCCACCGGGCGAAACCCGAGCCACAGCTCTATAGCGGTGACCTCCGGCATCCTCTCAATCCTAACTCCTGACGAACTCCGCGGTGTACTTGCCCATGAACTATCGCATGTGAAAAATCGTGATATCCTCGTTACCACCATCGCAGCTACTATGGCTATGGCCATCGGTTATTGCGCAGATTTTATACGTCATATGGCATTTTGGGGGACATTTTCAGGTAATTCAGAGAAAAATAAGAATGGCTCTTCTGTAATTGGACTTGTTGTCATAGCAATTTTAATGCCGTTTGTTGCCCTTTTAATCAAGCTCGGGATCTCACGTTCACGCGAATACCTTGCTGATGAAACGGGTGCGCATGCGTGCAAAGACTCTTTGGCGCTTGCACGAGCACTCGAAAAGCTTCATAATCATATTCCAAAAGCGCATATGAACCCAGAAGATACTGCCCGCGCAAGCATGGCGTCTCTTTTTATTGTTCACCCTTTTACCAGCGGAGGGCTAATGGAACTTTTTTCAACCCACCCAAGTATGCAAAAAAGAGTAGAAAAACTTTATACTATTCATCAACAAAAAGGATACTGATATGGCACAAAATCACGATTCCAATCAAATGAATATCTCATATGAGCTTTTGATGCTGTTGCAATGGATGCTCGAACATGAACAAGAAACTATTAAAAAACTCATAAATAAATCGCTCCATACAGGCCTTCAACAACAGCTTGAAATGGTCACAAGTCAACGTGAACGTCAACAAGCGGCAGTTGAGCTCCAAGATAGTATTATCGATTTCTTCATGTTGCTTGAAACACAGATTCATGATCTTATGAACGAAGACCATACGCAAGAAGTTATTCAACGCAATATGCTTCCGGCACTTAAACAAGTTGACGCACGCATCTATGCGCATGGCGCGCTTGAAAGCAGCATTGCTAAAGCAGAAGCAGCATTTTGCAAACGTGAAGTGGGCAATCCAAAAGAGATACTCTGCAAAGAGCTTCTAAAACGCTGGAAACCAGCCAAAAAGATGCAACAAATACAGTAATATATTCTTTAATAAAAGATAAGGGATGCTTTCGCATCCCTTTTTTGCTTAAAATTTTTTTTTATTTCCCATGTTATTTCTTTTGAAAATTTTCAGAAATCTAAAAGAATGTCTGATTTTTCACCACCAAACTCTGCCAGAAAAAGAGCCGCTTCATGACAACACGGTGGTATCTTTTTACTGCCATTTCCATTAAGGGCCATACATTCTTTAAATTTACGTTCGGCATCTAATGCAATAAACTCGTTCTTTTTTTTATTTGCAGCTGTTTCCTGCTGTTGCAATTCTCTTTCTTTTTTTGTTCTTGCAAGTGCTTCAAGCTCCTTTTTCAAGCTTGATTCTGGTGTTAATCCAGTTGCATCAAATACATAATTACCAAGTTTCAATGCTACCCATAGACCACTAATAGTAGCAACAGTAAATGTCGTATTACTAACTGGTTTAATAACTTGAAAATGTAAACAAGAAAAAATGAGCATGGAAAATAAAAACTTCTTTTTCATAGATTCCTATTGATATATATAAAAAAATAAAATTAAACGTTGATAGTTTACCTATTTTTTTATCGCTGTAAATAGAAAAATTTTTTTAGTAAAAAATATCTGCATATAATATTATTTTTAATGTATACTAGCATCAGCAAGCAAACACGCAATCAGCACGTAGTTTATAGAACAAGAGTATGTAGTATGGAATCACGTTACAGCATCATAGATTTTAATGCCCTCGCCTATAACTTTTCAACCATAAAAAATCTGGTCGGTTCAACACGTGTTATGCCTATTGTTAAGGCCAATGCTTATGGTCATGGC
This sequence comes from uncultured Candidatus Babeliaceae bacterium, assembly GCA_963704655.1. Lineage (GTDB taxonomy): Bacteria > Babelota > Babeliae > Babelales > Babelaceae > BOG-1370. Next base: position 419,191 of record OY969927.1, read on the forward strand.
TTAGTGCAATGCGCAGAATTCTTAGAAAAAAATAATGCAGATTATTTCGGCGTAGCCTTAATAGAAGAGGCAGTTCAATTACGCAAAGCAGGGATCTCTAAAGATATCTTAGTATTAGGAAGCATAGTTATAGAACAGATGCCCCTTTTTCTGGAATATAATGTCGACGTTATTATTGCATCAATAGAAAAACTACAAGCTATTAATGACTGCGCACGGCAGCATGGTACAAAAGCACGGGTACATCTTAAAATTGATACAGGTTTGGGCCGCATCGGTGTCCGAGCAACTAATGCCGAAAAGTTCTTTCTTGAAGCCCTTCAGTCAAAACATGTCGAAATTGTCGGTATTACCTCCCATTTTGCAACATCTGATGCCCAAGATACCACCTATATGCGTGAACAGTGCGAGCAATTTTATCAGGCCACCCTGTTTTTTGAAAAACATTCGCTAAAAATGCCACTACGGCATATTGCCAACTCTGGTGCCATTATGCAGTACCCGGAATCATATTTTGATATGGTTCGCCCGGGAATTATGCTCTATGGAATTTACCCAGACATTTGGATGAAGACTCTCTGTGAGCTTAAGCCCGTTATGTCGCTTTATGCACGAGTAGTATATTTTAAAGTTTTATTGGAAAATTCCAGAATTAGTTACGATCTTACCTGGAAAGCAGATAAAAATACTAGAATTATTACCCTTCCTGTAGGATATGGGGACGGCTATCCCCGCGCGCTATCCAATAAAGGACAGGTTCTTCTTAATGGCTGCAAATACCCTATAGTAGGAAATGTTTGCATGGACCAAATGATGGTCAATATCGGCTCTGGGCAGGCATACAATGGCGACCAAGCAGTACTTATTGGCAAATCGGGTGACCAGGAAATCACCATTAATGACCTTGCAGACTTTTCTGGCGGCAGCCCGTATGAAATACTCGTTTTATTAAATTCCAGAATCCCCCGCCACTACATCTATCCAGCAACTATTTAAAAAAAACATAAAGCATCTATTGAACTTTCAAAGTCTACTATGTTAGGCTAAAAGTAGAATTGTTTTAAATATAATAAAAAAAGGAATAATTATGAAAAAACAACTATTATTAGCACTGTGTGCTTTATTTGTAGTAGTAACCAGCCTTGATGCATCATGCATGGGTGGCAGTTGTGGTAAAAAACAACGCACTGAAAAAGTACGTGGTTGCAAAAGCGGTCGTTGTGGAAAATAACCTTAGAGTTATTATTCTGTGAACTATTGCTTTTTTTCAATATTTTTTGTGAAACTTATAAGTGTGGTCAATCAGGGTATACCACAAAGTCGACAAAATGCCCGAAAAAGGAGTTTTTATGAAAAAATTATTATTACTTTCATTACTTGCACTTAGTGCATTAAGCTTGACATCAAGCACCATTTCAGCAAAAGCTGATTCAACTAAAAAAGTACATGGTACAACAACTTGTAACAAATGTCACAAAGAAATGGGAAATGAAAGACACCATTGCCAATGCGCACACGAAGTTTGCGTACAGCCTGTTAAAGCATTAAAACATGCTCCAATGCAAAAAGTTTGTGAAGATAATGACCGTTGCCCAGAAAACACCGTTGCAAGAACAAACAAGCACGGTAAATTAGAATGTGTTGAAACACGCGCAGAAGAAGTTATCCACCCACCAATATGTGATACAACCTGTACATGGGCTTGTCCATCAGGATACACAGAAGAAGAAATGACAGTTGGTCATAAAGAACACGATGTTCGTGACAATCGTCATGAAGCGAAATCAAGAAAAAGAGCAAACAAAGCTGTAAAAGCTGCTGAAGCTGCTTAATTTTTCTTCATCGTTAGACAAAATTAAAAGAGTCTCTGAGAAATCAGGGACTCTTTTTTTATACGCTGTGTCATCCCGGCACTTCGACTTCGCTCAGCACTAAAGACCCAGCCTGTCCGCCATAGCCCTTCGATACGCTATCGCTACTCAGGAATAAACCCAGGCGACGGCTGGAATCCAGGATCTTTTACGTTAACAAAGAGACCCTGAACTTGTTTCAGGGTGACACCACTCAAAAAATATCATTGCAAATTGAAATAAATAATCGCTACACTATAATTATGAAATAATATATAACTAAAACGTGCTTTACGCGGCACTGGGGGAGTAGCGATGAAATTACAATTACTTATGATTCTTATAGTATGCATAGCATCAAATCTGTATATTTACAAACAGATTCAAGCAGAAAAAAACACACATAAATATACTATCCATAGTACATTACCGAAATTGCCATTCCAGCGTTAATTTTTAAAAAAATCTAATTTCTTCAGGGCCTGGCGCACTTCAAAAAGTGGCAGACCGATAACTGAAGAATAAGACCCATTAAGCGCTTTAAGATATTGTTCGCCAAAGCCATCAATGGCGATTGCACCTGCACAAGAAAGTGCACCAACAACCGTGATATATTCATCGATTTCAGCATCTTCTATCGAGAAAAAAATCTGCGAAATCACTGTCTGTGAAATTCGTTCTTGCGTGTGCCATGTACCGGCCTTAAAAGCCTTGCGCTCTAAACAAAAGCCCGTTGCAACACGCACCCATTGGTCACGTTGATTTTTAAGTTGCCTAACAGCATCAGCATAATCACTCGGCTTTGCATACAAATGACCCTGATTATCTGCACCCAGTGTATCGGCGGTTAACACCCACCGGGTATTCATCAACGGGGTTTCATGCGGGCCCTTGGTATAGTTTTCTGATTCATGAGGGATTACCAATGATTCCATTTTATGAATAGCTATAGATTCAACAAGCTGCTCTAACGGCAATGTCCAATCGCAAGCATATTCGTCAGCCGACTGGTCAAGAACTTGAAATGGTATACCCATTTCTTGTAAAAGACGTTTGCGTGATGGTGATTGTGAAGCAAGATAGAGAATATGTTTCATATTTATTTTTCTCAGTTATTTTTCCCATGGCGCTGGATCTGGATAATTTCTTTCTAAAAATTCATGTAATAATGCTTGAGCCTGTACACTTTTTTCATCCATAAGATCTTGAAGACAAAAAGTAACCGGCCAATTATTTTTAAGCACTTCTAATTGCTCTATGGTTCGGTGTAAAGCATCGTCAGTTCTAAATGATATCATCATGGAACTTACTGGTCTACTTGTTAATGGCCGAGAAACAATTTTATCATGGTATGACCAATAATACTGCAACAGGCCATTAGTTACATTAAAGTCTTGCTCTGACCGAAACCTATGGCACGAATTACCAGCAAAGATTTCGGGAAACTGCTGTTCAAACTGCTCTATATATGATTTTCTTAATGCAAAAGGCGTATGACACAACCGGTGGCGCCGTTCAATTTTAAAATGCAAATCAAGAAATGCATTAGTGTTACGCCATGCCTTGCGATATGCCGTTTCGCCATCAATCGGTTGCCCTGAAGGGCTTAAGCCCTGTTCGAAAAATACATTAAGCTTATCATCAACAAAAAAATCTTCTGGCGCAACTGGCGCACCTAAAAAGACATCATCATTAAAATAAATAAAATACTCACTTAAACCCGGAATTCTATGGAGATTACTTTCTAGCGCATGAGAATTAAAGGTCGGCAAATCATCTTGGTTTTTAAAAATCTGTGTGTGGTCAATAATAGTAATCTTTGGATGCGACGCGAGCCAAGCAGGCCGTTGATTCATAGTAATAATGTAAATATGGTTAACAAACGGTGCGTACTTAAAGACAGAACGCAAGGAATAACGTAATTCATCATTATCAACAAATCGGTTTTGTGTTGCACCATCAAGCAGCACCACCATCTTTGCCCAACTTTTTGACCATGCCACAGATCTATTTTTTTTAATAGCCGCAGCTAGATAAGACTCTTTTATAGCCTGCCATGCTGGGTCATTTCCATCAACCCAGGTGTAAACAATATCTATAGGCTCATGAAAAATTTCAGGACTAACACCATGCCTGCCAATAAGACCTATAGAGAAAAAAATAACAAAAAGAATACGTAAAGAGTTAATGGATCTCATTACCACACACCACCCCATAAACATTATTATTGTTATAAAATAAAATATAAGCCCTATCTTTGTCTATACATATCCCATTATAAAATATTAATTGATTTTTAAGTGCCAAAAAGTTTATCCTTAAATATATAGTATTATCAGTTAAGGTTCTCGCGCTATGATTCTTTGGAATAAAAAAATCTTTATCGCCGGTTGCGGCAGCGTAGTGCAATGTACCCTCCCTATCTTATTTAAACTTATTAACGTCTCACCAAAGAACGTAACCATAATGGATTTTGCAGACCATAAAGCCCGGGTAAAAGAGTTTCTAGATAAAGGCGTTACCTATATACAACAACGAATAACCCCAGAAAATTACTCTGAAGTATTACAAAAACATCTCAACCCGGGCGATATCTTTATCGACCTTGCATGGAACATCGAAACCTGCACATTGCTTGAGTGGTGCCATGATAATAATGTTATATACATCAACACATCAGTAGAAGAATGGGACCCTTACCGTGATATTGAGAATGTAAAGCCTTCTCAATTAACACTGTATCATCGTCAGATGAACATTAAAAAACTTACCTCGGGCTGGCAAACACCAGGAAGCACTGCTATTGTCGATCATGGTGCCAATCCAGGACTCGTATCCCATTTTGTCAAACAAGCGCTCATGGATATCGCACAAAAAATTATTGAAGAATCACCTCTGTGTCATCCCCGACTTGATCGGGGATCTCCCTCGGTTATTAATGGTCCGCATAAGATTCCCGCTTTCGCTGGGAATGACACCGCCGAACAAGATCGTTTAAATAAACTTGAAATAGCTTTGAAAAATAAAAACTTTGGACAACTTGCCTTTTTAACCGGCACAAAAGTTATCCATATCTCAGAACGTGATAGCCAAATAACAAGTAAGCCTAAGCTTGTAAATGAATTTGTAAATACCTGGAGTATTGAAGGTTTTATCGAAGAGGGAATGGCTCCTGCAGAATTAGGCTGGGGAACTCATGAAAAAGCGATCCCACACAATGGCATGCAGCATGAATCGGGGCCCAAGAACCAAATATTTTTATCATCGCGAGGCATAGATACGTGGGTACGCTCATGGGTACCATCGGGCCCTATTATCGGCATGGTGATTCGTCATGGCGAAGCATTTGGCATTTCAGATCGTTTAACCGTAACCGAAAATAACAAAGTTCTTTATCGCCCTACTGTTCATTACGCCTACTGCCCTACTGATTCAGCGCTTAATTCATTGCATGAACTTAAAATGCGCAACTTTGACCCTCAACCAAAAGAACGTATCCTTAATGATGAAATTATAGATGGCAAAGATGAACTTGGTTGTCTTGTAATGGGCCATGATTTTGGTGCATGGTGGATTGGTTCTCTTTTGAATATACATGAAGCACGCAAACTCGTTCCTGGGCAAAATGCTACAACGGTTCAAGTTGCAATCAGCGTCGTTGCAGCTGTTATCTATGCGATTAACCACCCAAATTTAGGCGTTTGTCTGCCAGATGATATTGATCATACTGAAATATTAAAGATAACAAAACCATATCTTGGTGAATTTGTCTCAAAGCCAACAGACTGGACACCATTTTCTGGCCCGAATACCTTTTTAGTCTTTGACAACGATAAACCAAATGAACAAGATATGTGGCAGTTTTCTACTCTTTTAGTAAAAACTGATTTTTACAAATAACCACCCATGCAACCCACATTGATTTTTATTTTTGAATTTGAAAAAAACCCTAATACCCCAGACAACAATACAATTTCCAAGCTTACGGTCGATGCCAAAGGTGAAGATAAAAAAGCAGAACTAACTTTAACGTTGCCACAGGGATAGGAAACATAAAAGAATTAGATTCACTTATAGCTCAAAAAAGCCAGGAATTCGCAAACAGTCAGATACAAATCACCTGTGAACTATCTGAAGATTGCTGATGCTTAAGAATAGTTTCCTTAATAATTTTACATTCATACGTCAGATATTTTGCAGGTTTAGCACTTTTTTCAATCATTTCAATCTTATCAAGTATCGTCTGCTTGAACATATCCTTTAAGGTGATATCACACCCACATGCAAGTAGCGTCTTTAATTTATCTAACCACCCAGCATTATTTTCCTTTTCAATGTATGAGGCCATAAAGTGCAATGGCGTAGCCATATAATCATTTTTTTGATCATTTATATCCAGGCCTAAATCAGTATAATAACGTATAAGCGCCGCCTCATGTCCTCCATGATTTACAGCATTATGTAAGAGTGTTAATCCATTGGGCGAACGATCTTTTACGAAAACTTTGCATTTATCAACTAAAATACGCGCAAAAGCAACCGTATGAGCACCCCATAAAATTTCGTTTTTAAATTCCATACTTTTATTTTCAAGAGCCAAAGGGACACTTTCCAGAGGGATATCCTCTTTAGAAATAACATTTAAAAAATTCTTCGGATGCTCAATCGCACTCAAGCGCACTGCAATATCAGCACGTCCCATTGAAAAAATTGATGATGCTATTAAGCAGAAAAATAAATAATATTTTTTAAAAAAATTCATCTTAAATAACTCCCAAAGAAATCGATTCATAATTTCTCTTTTTTTATAGTATTATCAAAAATAACAAAAAATAACATCTTAAGGATAAGTATGATATTAAAAAATTCAGGAACAATAATAATCGATGGCTTTGAACTTCGTTATACCATTGAAGGCACGGGCAAAACGGCATTAGTTATTGGTAGTGCAGTATATTACCCAAGAACTTTTTCACAAAATCTCCGTGAACATCTCAAGCTTATCTTTATGGACCACCGCGGCTTTGCAGCATCAAACAAAACAACTGATACTACAAAATTTAACCTAGAGCTGTTATTGCAAGATATCGAACATGTTCGCTCTACGCTCAATTTAGGGCAAATTATTATTATCGGCCATTCTGGACATGGGTACATGGCTCTTGAATATGCAAAAAAATATCCGCAGCATGTCAGCCACGTAGTACTTATCGGCATGGGCCCTGATCAAAGTGCCGCTAGTCATGTCCAATCAGAAGAATATTTTAATGATTCAGTAAATCCAGAGCGAAAAGCATGGTTACAAAAAAATCTTGAAAAACTTCCTGCTGAAATTCAAGCGCACCCAGAAAACCGGTTTATAACCTTTTGTATCAGATTAGGCGCAAAAAGCTGGTATAACTTTACATTTGATGCCACACCACTTTGGCAAGGGGTTGAAGTTAATAACGCCATGTTTGATTACGTCTGGGGAGCAGTATTTCGCGATATCGATATAACCAAAGGGCTAGAAAACTTTAACAAACCAGTCTTTCTTGCATTGGGTCATTTTGATTTTCTGGTGGCGCCATTTTTTTCATGGAACTCCATACGCTCAAAATTTAAAAATTTAACGATAAAGATATTTGAAAAAAGTGCCCACACTCCTCAGTATGAAGAGCCCGAGATTTTCGATCAGGAGCTCTTAACATGGTTAAATAAAATATCTTAAAAAAATTAATTATACATAATCTAGGCGCTTTTTTAAGTTTCGCATGCCCACAACAAGACACACTACAGAAAAGAATGCGATAGCCAGCAAGCATGCCCAAAAATTAAGATACTCTTGCTGCCCAAGCATAGCCGCACGAGTGCTTTCTGTAATATAGATCATGGGGTTTATTAAATTAATCCAGGCAACAACGGGCAGTACATAATACAGCGACATCCATGAAAATGAATAGCCGCCCATAAACCACATCGGGAAAATAAATCGTGCCCACACACTACCCAATTTTGACATGTTTTCAATAACACTCGACGCCCAAATAACAAAGCATGCAAAAAAAATACTTTGAAAAATAAGTGCCAACAATAATTGAAAATAATTAATCTGTAAAAGATCTAACTGGTTCCACAATGATAATTTACCTACGGGCAGCATGCATACAGTAAGCGTAAAATAGACAATAAAATAATATGCAGCCTTACTGACAATCGCAAGCCACGAAGGTATCGGCAAGGTTAGACGATAGTCTATGCCGCGGTCCCCTTCAAAATCTACAACAAGATCAACAACACTTGAGTACAGTTCAAATAGCCCTACTGCGGCTAAAACGCCACCAAGCTGAACTGCGCCAAAGCTTGCTGCCAAACCAAAATAGGGCATAATATACCCAGCAACAAAGATGGTTAAAACAACCCAAATGGTCACATCGATAAGTTTATTAAAAAATGTTTGCTTAAAGACAATAAGGTCGCTCAAAATAAGATTTTTACACACCGTGAAATATAAATTTTTCTTCATAAAATTCTTTCGTAAATATTAATCCCTCGATACATTCTACTTCGTAGAACACTCGGGATGCACGGCGTGGCCGTTCATCCTGAGCCTACGCAAGGGTTAGCGGCTATTAATTTTGCCCAGCCCTTAAAAGCTCAATAAACATATCTTCCAGATTTTTCTGCTTAAAATCCGCAATAAGCTTGTCAGGAGTATCGATAAGCACTATCTGCCCTTTATCCAAAATACAGACGCGGTCAGAAAGTTTTTCAGCTTCATCTAGATAATGCGTCGTAAGTAACACCGTAATCCCCTGCTTTTTAAGGCTGGTAATGACATCCCATAAATTTCTCCTGATATGCGGATCAAGGCCAACCGTTGGCTCATCTAAGATGATCAACTCTGGGTTATGAATTAAACTACGCGCAATCATAAAGCGCTGTTTATACCCGCCAGAAAGAATCGAAGCAGATTCTTGCAGATATTTTTCGAGCTCAAACTGCGCAGCTAAGCTTTTAATGCGATCTTTTATAACAGGCTCTGTGAGCCCATAAAATCTACCGGCAAAAAGAAGATTCTCTTCTAGCGTAAGCATGGGGTTGAGATTCGGCTTTTGTGGGCAATATCCAATTTTGGATCTAAAGTTTTCGATGTTTTTGTAAATCGATTCGCCTTTAAAAAGAATATCACCCGATGTTGCCGGATGCAGCGTTGCAATAATGCCAGACAAGGTCGACTTGCCCGCGCCATTGACGCCCAGCAAACTTAAGATTTCGCCCTTATTAATAGTAAGAAAAACGCCCTTCAGTGCCTCTGATTCACCACGATTGGTGATATATTTTTTTCGGATATTGTTAACTTCGAGTAATGACATAGAATAACCTTATGCTTAAATGGTAAGCACACAGGCGCGCGTAAGAAAACATGCTAGAAGCGTACTATGAAGTTTTTATGAAAATGAAAAGGCTGAAAGATCTAAACACAGTTTTCGTACAAAGCGCACTATATGCACAATGAACTAATTTTTTTAAATGGTGTTTAGATGTTCATGATGGCCGACTCACTTGTTTTTGATGTGAAGCAAAAAATTACTTACAATCTATAATTTAAATATATTTTTTTAAAAAAGTCAATTTTTGAAAAAAACTGTTTTTTTAAATACACAAAATTAATCCTCAACAAGCCTGATTTCAATGCGTTCTATCCCTTTGCCCGGGCGGTCCCTTTTAAGTGTCACAAAACCAACTTCAGCCGTTGAATTAACATGCGTGCCTCCGCAGGGCACTTGCGCAAAGCCTTCAATTTTCCAAAAGCGCCGCTGGTTTTCAACGTCAGAATAGCCCTTCTGAATTTCCAAATCGCTAGAGATTATCTTATTATATTCTTGTAAAATATCCGGAAAGTGCACTGAAATATTCGTGTCGGATTTAAAGTCTATACGAGATTTAGTTTCAGCAATATGCGCACCGACTTTTTCTAGATTAAACTTTTGTGTAACAATCTCGAGTATCAATTCAGCTGCAAAATGTAAACGCATGAGCCTCAATCTACGCGGCCAATCGATGTGCATGGCAACTGTGTCTCCGACTTTGAGATTATGCCCATCTTGAAGCGTATAGTAAATCAAGTTGCCTTCACGCACAGAATCGATAATGGGGATTCCATTAACGGTTGCTTTGTCACTTTCTTGGCCACCAGCAAATGAATAAACTACTGTTTCATCAAAGAGAATCTTATCGCCATCAACTGATGCAACTTTGGTTGTGAGAGTCTGTTGATAGGGATTATCCCAGAATACCTTACGCACGCTATCTTCCAATTATTATATATTAAAACCTGTTAACATCATTTTATTTAGAAAAACTATAAAGCGCCAGAGCTTGACATATATATAGTAAATAACAGACTCTAAAATAGAATTAAGTTTTTATACCAATCAGCTTAAGGAGTACACGTATGAAAACAGAAAGATGCTTTTTCATTGCCCTTTTTTTGATCGTATTAAACATGTATCTTAATGCGTCCGATATTGTCCCTCTTGATAGTCTGTTAGCAGAACGACGCACGGCCTTTACCTATGCAGCACACCGTGCAATACCACAATGGTTTACCGGCAGATTAAAACCAGTAGCACTTGCCACCATATTATGCGCGCCATTTTTTTTAGAATTAATAGAAAGCCCACCTGCAGCAACATCTATTTTGCTGCCGATTACGGCAGGGATTATGGCCCGCCAATTTCTTTTAACAGCACGTGATGTTCAACTGTATAATAATGTTAGCTTATCAAGAACCCATCTGCTTCTTTATGACTTTCCATCAACAGACGAGCTTAATGCGATGGATAACCATCACCAGATTTTACAAGAATTGGCCGAATATACGAAAAATAATGGTACTTACTTTGAAAAAGCTTTACTTTTAACACCCGGCTTGCGCGGATATAAAAAGCTACAGAAATTAGATAACTCGGTTATAAAATTCAATAAAAAAGGCCCATAAAATTTACAGGCATGATGCAATGTAATCTTTTTTTAAAAGTGAGAGCATTATTCTGTCGCAGAATTCATCTCTTAAATAATAGTATTCTCGTAAAAAGCCTTCATTCTGAAAGCCTAATTTCTCTAACACTCGCCTACTTGCCACATTACGTGGATCAAAAGTTGCTTGAATGCGATTAAAACCAAGTGTATTAAAACCATATTCTATTACCGCCTGCCCCGCTTCTGTTGCGATCCCTGTTGAAAAAAGATTGCAAAAAAAACTTAGTGCGAAAAAGAAATATAACATGGTATTTTTCAAAGTTTGGTGCATAGTAAACATCTGCAACCTTATTAAGTTTTAATTATAATCACAATTTTCACCATGAAATCCTTTTTGTTTTTTAGATCTCTTAGCTTCAAGATATATTTCTTCAATCGAATCAAAATCATGAGCCTTAGCTAATTTTTTTTGCTGTAACTGTTTAACATCAGCCGCATGCTTTTTAGCCAAAGCTATTCGTTGTTCTTTGGTAGGCTTATGCTGCGCTAACCATGCCTGTAAATGGCTTTCACCAGTAACGGGAAAAATAGTAATTACTCTATTTGTGATACGATTTATAACTACGCCCAATTTTTTATCAATATCAACGCAGAATTGTCTACAATCTAAAGTCTGAACACAGTCTATAGCGTTATAACGATTACCATGACCTATCACCCAAGCAACATCATCAACTGTTACCCCACGCTCATCCATTCTTTTCCGCGCATGACTCGTATAATAATAACGGCCTATAAATTTCCCCGGCTTAACAATCGAAGACAATAATATCGCTTCTTCACTAGCATATACAACAGATGAACATGCCAAAGATATCAATAGTAATGATATTAGTAAGTGTACTTTTTTAAACATATTTTTTCCTATAATAGCTACTCATGTGCCATAAACAAATAATAATTCAATATAATTTATTTTACAAATGTTGCACGAGTTGTTGCAACAGCTTTAAACCCCTGCGCATGACCAAAATAATAAGGGTGGTACATTTTTAGCAATTTGGGGAGAGAAGATTCTCTTATATGATTAAACGCAGCGCTGAAAGAAAACTAACAAATGGGCAAAACGTTTTTATTCTGGCGCTGGTTTTCTGAAATAAGTTGATTGAGGCGATCTTGAAAATCTTTGAATTCTTTTTTATTCAGCAAGCTTTTTAGTAGATCAAATAATTCTGAATCTTCAATAAAATAAACCTGAACACCAAAATCTACCATTGCTTCAAGCGCAGAATCAAAATAAAATATATGCAACGGCTTTGCAGTTTCACGACTTACCCATTCATTTGGCCCCATACCCTTAGAAGGGGTAAAATAGAAGCCGTCGCTCGATAAACAGTAAATAGCGCCACCATTATCTTGTCGCATAAAATCTGCTTTACTACCGTTGTAAACAAAGTGAAATGATTTACCATTAAAGTTTCCCTTGATAACTTTGCCGGGCTGCTTACTCATTAACCACATAGAAGCAACATCAATGTTTGGAGTTGCAAAAACAACAGCCCCTTCTTCTTTGTCACGCACATGCTCTGCTCGCGGCTGAAGCACTTCTATTTCTTTATTTGATGACCCGTGAAATAAGATACGGGGCTTTGTTTCTACATCAAGATGAGTCTTATGAACTTCTCCTGCACCTTTGTGTGGCTGACCAAGCCTTAAGCCTGCATACACGGCAAGAGACATAGTTACCAAAAGAGCAGTTATCGTTAATTCTTTTTTCATACCTAATCCTTTAACCCGTCAATATGGTTCATCAATGCTATCTCTACAAGCACAAAAAAAGCCTTACTCATGTGATCTGCAAAAATAGTAAGCGTGCAATACGATACTATAACGTGAAAATAACATCACACTGCTATAAAAATCAAGTTAAAATAGTCTCTAAAATAGAAACTAAATTTTTTGGAAATATAATCTCATTACTTGTTTTTAAATCATGAATATTCCACCAAAAACTTCCTGCTATTATCGATTTTTCTTCATCATTAAAATTGTCATGTGATATTATACTATCGTTAACACGCGCTAGAAAAAAATGCTCTTTAAAGAGTGTCAAAACGCCTCTTAAGATTAATTCATTTTCGCTATATAAAATCGGTACATGATTAAACTCAGCATCAATAATACCTGCTTCTTCATAGAGCTCACGCCGCGCAGCAGCTAATAACGTCTCACCCTCTTCAACGCCGCCACCGGGAGTTATCCAAAAAGGAACAGTTCTTGAATATTTAGGATCAACAACTATCGTGTTTGGTAAAACCTTAAGAAGGAAAATATGGTTTTTTTCATTTAAAAGTATAATGCGGGCAGTAAGCCGCTCCTGAATGCGAATGCTCATAAAAAAACTTTCTTATTAAATTTTATCTGCTTGTACTTGTATATTAAAAAAGTTGACTTTATGACCATCCCTTAAGGTGCTCATTTCAGTTGACGCCGGATTACCATAGCGAACAACCAATACAGGTTGTTGTATTTTTTCATATTCATCCCCATCTTTTTTAAAGTGAATGCATACTTCAACAACAGCAGTTTCATCATCTATTGATGTCCATTTTGTCGCAATTTTCATTCTATCTTGATTATATTCGTCTACAAGCTCTCTTTTTATACTAGCAGACTCATCAATAATAAAAATGTGATCACTGATAAAGTCTCCACATGGCTCATAGTTTTTAGAACTCACTTGAACTTGCACTTGAACACGCGCAAATGCACATGATGAAATGAAAAATAACCCGAGCTTAAAGAATTTAGTATTAATCATAAAGAGCCTCTGCTGATTAAATAGAGAAAAAATTCCACACCATTATACCATTAGATAGATTGCAGATCAAAAGGTATCTTTTCGCGAGAGATCTGCCAGATTTTAAAAAAAGCCTCTTTTGATCATCAAAGATAGTTGATAAATAGAATAGACACAAAGGGAAGCACCCAATATCTTGTTTATTTTACGAGCAAACTCAAAAGATTCTTTTTTATCATCTTCACTAATTTTTCTATTCGCTAATAGTTGTTTTCTTATTTTTTAAAAAACTTTATGATATTTATCACCATTTTTTTGTTTGTGATAGATCTATATAATTGTTTAAAATAATTATGCTCTTGTGTCTCTGCATAAAGCTCTGCAACAAGATTCTGTATACGTCCCTCTATTGAAGGAATAGTGTGCTCGTTTTCCAATTTTTTTAATTCTTGTGGGGAAATAGATACAACCTGAGCAATAGGACCTCTTTTTACTTTACGCAGCACCCTGCCAAATGAATGGATCATATCTGAAAAATTTTCTTGTGAACTTGAATAGGCCACAAAGCCGATTGGTTTATAAAACCACTGTTCCCAAAGCTTATCAATCGCATTTTTGATACCAGCTGGATAACCGTTGTTATAGTTTGGCACCAGAAATATGATAGCGTCTGATTCTACAACTTGGGAGCCCCACTTTTTAACCAGAGGATCGTCAATTGGTTCTCTCGCTGGCAATTCGTCACCAGCAATGAATGAAAAGCCTAAATTGCTCACGTCAACTAAAAATATCGATAATCTGTTATTTTCGACGGCAACTTCTTCAATTAATTGAATTAATTTTTTCAAAGCAGAGTCAGGCTCTATCCGCTCAGAAACAACAAGAATTTTTTTTATTGCACTCCGCTTTAATACAAATAATGTATAATCATAGGCAAGATATGCAAAAGGTATTCCTAAAATAAAAAATAAAATTAAAATGATTTTTTTCATAGTCAATTCTTAATTTTTTATTGCTTTACAGACTCGGTCAAGTAAGTTAGTGATGTCTTCTTTTGCTTCAGGCTTTTTAAAATCACCCGATTCGGTAAAAGCGCTATCTGCAATTCCAATTAAAATAGGATTATCAACAATCTTCATCTGCAGTGTTTTAAGAACCGGCTTCAGCGCATCGACAGCTTCCCAAGCAAAAGCAGCATCACGCCCTGAATAAGCAATCAAAGCAACTGGTTTATTTTTAGCTGAAGAACCAAGTGCATCTATTCCATTTTTTAATATCCCGGAATATCCAGCATTATAATTAGGCACCAAAAAGACAACTGCTAATGCCTGTTCAAATTTATTTCTCCACGCATTAATCCCAGGATCTGAATTTTCTTTATCCGGATTTACTAACGGTAAATTGTAATCTTGCAAATCAATAATTTCATATATTATCGATTTGTCGCCCATCTTCTGAATAATATGTGCAATTTTTCTTGATACACTATCTTTCCGGGCGCTGCCTAAAACTACTAATACGGTAGATTTATTTTCTAACATTATCGCATTAATGAAGGTTATCGAAAAAGCAACTAATAACCAAGAAATCATTACTTTAAAGTTATAAGCCATAATACTAAATTTCTAAACCAATTAAAAAAAAACTTTACAGACTCATAATAGCAGTACTGCAGAATAATGTCAAATAGAATAAAGCAAGGTGGTTTTAGCGCTTACAGATTACCATAATCTTCTTTGTGCCCTCCTTCACTTTAAAGAGTTACTAGCCTACGTCAAGCTACGGCTGAGCAGGCGCCTAGGCAAGCCCTCTGCAAATAATGATGGTACAAAATTTATTTGTAGCTACTTATTTTATTTAAAAATTATTTTGGATATACACTTCGACTTTTGCTGCAGAATCATAAGCGAACACTTTAAAAAGCAGTTTTTATTTCGTAATGAGCGGTTCAATTTTAGCCAACAGAGGCGCAACAATGGGCGAAAAAACTTCATCCAATCTTCTGATATTTTCCTCATCAAAAAATCTTTGATCGCGAATATAAACATATGAGTCAAAGACATATTTGACTGTAATTGCCAACATCAACTCGTTATTCAAAGTAAATACAGGGAAAAGACCAGTCTCTGAACGTCGCACGAAAGAAGAAATGTGAACAAATTGACATAATTTACCATAGTTTTTTGAATGCACTTTATTATCAGGCAGTTTTTCAAACAATTTTTCAATATTGCAATTTCCTCTCCAACTTTCCATTGTAAGCAGCTCATCCTTGTTCTTTTTATTGAAAATTTCAAGAAGGTCGTCATTTAACTCAGCATATTTTTTAAAGTATTTTTCTAAAATCTCACTATTTAGATCAAGAACTGAATCCTCATGCCGATGATATATTTTGTAAAACTCAATTTCTGGAAATCGAATAAATCTTTCTAAATAACGTTTTTTGTTATTCTTATCTGAACTTATAAGAACTACTGTAGCAAATAACTCACTCAAAGCTCGTGTATGATGATTAGATGCAAAAAATGCACCCTCTCTAAAATCTGCTAAATAGCCTAACGACTCCTCATATAGCCGAAAAATCACCTCTTTAGCAAAAATACCCTCAGGTGAATTTAAAAAAACTATTTCTTGCTTATGTAATAACACACCTAATGTATCGATGACATTCTCGAATGCTAAAAACAACTCATTTTCTTTTAGATTTTTTTTCATATCTTTTTAATTTCCTATATCAAATTTGGATCATTTAATTGAATATTATAACTCAAAAAAATAGTATATAAAAAAAGAGGACACAAAATTAATTGTATCCTCTTTATATTTTTTTTGACTTCTGAACATATTCGCACCCTCGCCATAGCCTTGGCGACGGCTGGGAGCTGCCGATTTGAATATTAATTTATAATTTTAAGTATTTCGTTAAAGAAGATGGCCAGCCATACTACGCTAAAGCTTCGTATGGCTGAGCAGACTAGTTACACTTCGAACTTTTAACTGGAAAAGTTTGCAACCTAGCCTAAAATTATTTAATCACGACAATTTGCTTTTGAAGGAAAGACAATTTTAATTAATTCTGTGGATAACAATACTCGGATGCAATAAAGTTTATCATTGGCTCGCGACAGAGTGTTGCTTCGCAAAAAAATCTGCTCTTTTCATATAAGTCGCTCTTATACCTGTTGTATTTATCTACTTTAAACATCTATTAACATACCTAATATTTTTTTGATCTTATAAAAAATAGCAATTATAGAACTTAAAACAATTAGCCCAAAAGTAATTAGAATTCTTTCGCTTAAGGCCCCAAGTTTTCTCTGTCTTCCAGATCTCGTTAATGGGATTCCTATGGTCCGAGAAATTTTCGCTAAGGCTGCAGAAATACCAAAAAATCGTCTCCATGAAAATCCGCCCTTATTCATCTCAGCTTCCTTTGAACCATAAGTTAAATTATTAAATACCAGTACAATGACAAAAGGCTTATAATTATCAACGGACCTAAAAAGGATGGTATAAAGCAAAGTATTCTGGTGATCATTAAGGTCGATCTGCTAGCTCCTAGATGTGTTAAAGAATCAAGCAAAGAATTCACATCCGTATCGCTTGGCGAAGCATGCCACCCAAAAGAAATCCCTACCCACATAAGAAATCCCAGCAGCAAAGATGGTCCTGCTGACAAAACAAAAAAATATAAAATGCCAGGTAAGATCAACATGATGCACAATGCGGTATTTATGATTAATGGGCCTAGACTAATCAAAAAAGCACTATGAATATTTTTTGATGGCTCGTGAAGCACGTAACCAACGGTATTGGTACCATCCAATTTAAAATAACAGGCTTTATAGACTGAATGTTTTGTCACGTCACAAAAAAATCGATGTGCAAATTCGTGAAGAACTACCCCAGGAAACGTCAGTAAGGCTACTAGCTCTTTAGGAATATATATGAACATTTTATGACCCCTTGTCCGTAAAATAATCTTGCAATTCTTGCGGCATCGTCTTTTTTATATTTTTCCACTCTTCATCACTTAACCCATCAGCTACGCTCATTAGATGACTTAGACCTTTTTGATAATCGCCAAAATTTTCATCCATAAATTCAGCTTTTACTGAACCAATGTGCGCAGTTCGAGAGTTTGGGAATTCTTTTAAAACTGCCGCGTAATTTCGCTTAGTCGATAAATAATCGCCATTTTTAAAAGAAATTTGAGCAGCGCGAACAAGGCTTGCCCCTCTCAATAATTGTGGTAATAGTGATGTCGAATATAAAAATAACGCAATAGTAAAAAGAGCTATTAAATTTACCCACACAGGATAACTATGAGGCGATAGTGTTTCTGTATCTACTTCGGGCTCTTGTACTTCACCAATGTCGACTAAATTTTGATTATCGTAATTCATATATATCATCCTGTATATTATTGCATCTCGGTCCAAAAGGAATCATCTGATAACATTTTTTCATCGATTAAGTTTTTGGAAATCATGTCATGAACAAATTCTTTTTTATCTAACGCTTGTAACATCTCTTCTTTGTTTTTATCTGCTTTTGAAAGCTTTTCCATGGATATGTTTTCAATTTTTTCCCATACCTTCTTTCCATAGAGGTAAATCATGCGTTCTTTTGTTTGAAGAACACAATTGGATAAATTGTTCTTTTCTGCCCAACAAAGATAATAAACAGCACTTAAACACTCAGTGGCCATGCAGGATTCTATCCACTCAGCATAGATTAGATGCATTAAATAATACCCTGAGGAATAGCCTAATGAAGCGGATACGTCTGCAAACCAAAGAATCAACCCTGCTGCTTCCTCTGAGTCCTCAGAATCTGCTTCACAGTTTTCATCATCCCTTAATTTTGCAAGTATTACCTGATTGCGTCCATTAACTCTATTTTTAAAACTCATCGCACCTGATAAATAGGCGGCACAACGGTTTCCCGAAAGAGCCATTTGTATAATAATATCTGCGTCACCAATACCGTACAACTGCGATAATTCACAAACCTCTTCTTCAATTATGGGCGTTAAGACCCCTGAATTTTTACCAGCATAAAGAGGTTTGCGCTCTATAAAAATGCTGCTGCTAGGCGCTTTAAAGAGCATTGCCAAGAATAGACTTATACCGCACATATAAATTGCGTAGATTAATTTATGCCATTTTATCTGCAAAAACGTTGTTTTTATCAAGTTCATCATGAGTAGCACCATCAATTTGATTATTTTGATTAATATTTATGCTTGCCTTCTAACTTCTCTTCTAGATAATTTAGATCAGCTCGCATTTCGTCAATCTGTTCTTCTTCCCACGATGAATAAACTTCAGAATGGTACGGCTTCGAAGATTTTTTTGTAGCTGCGAGCAATAAAATTCCCGCAAGTATTAGATAAAAAACTTTGTTATTTTCCATCACGAATTCCATTTATTTTAATTATATTTATCATTAGCTATAACTAAGAGTTTTTTATAATATTCCCAAACCGCCTTTAAGTAACTTTTATTAAGCCTGCCTCTTGCCAGCAATAGGATCGGACCCAACAATAAAAACCATAAAACATAAAGACTTATTTAACAATACTTAATATTTCAGATTAGATTATTGCAAAAAATGTCAATTTGAACAATTTGAAGCCCTTATTTACTTTTCGCATAAGGATTAACAAACTTATAGCCATTGCTTGGCTTGAAATAACCAGAGGCGCGCTTAGTTTTTATCTTCCCATTGACCGTACTTTTTTGACCATAGCCTGCATAAGGTGCTTTTTTTACGTAAGTCTTTGTGGAACCGAACCTGCGCGTTCTTGCGCCATAAACTTCATTAAAATTTACTAAAAATAACAATGCTGATAAAAAGATAAATATATTTTTTCTATACATTAGTTTAATCCTAAACTACTTTACTTAGGTATACATATATAGGTTTACAATCGGCCATTCGTGCGGATACATGCAAATCTTATCGAAGTCATCAACCTTGGAATATTCATCCCAATATTTCTCGATTTCTTTTTTAAATTTTTCTTCGATATTCGCTTTAAAGCCTTCTTTCTCTTTTTCAGTCACAAATGATTTAAACTTAATAACAATTTCACGAACTACATAACCAAATGTACTAACTTCTTTACGAATGCTAGCCAAAAGCTGTTGCAGCAAAAAGCTGTCATACGTTTTTCTATTGAGCCAGAGATCCTCGGCCTTAGCAGATTCGTTACAATAATCAGATAATAATTGGGATAAATAAATTAATTTTTCAATGCCAATATCGGGATTTTTTGACTTGATATCTGCAAATTGCTCATGTATATCCTTGAATTGCAAATGTAAATCGCACATTTTTCTAATGCGAAAATAAGCAACATCCTTTTGTTCCTTCCATGTGCCATTTGGTATAAGAATACTTTTATGAATGGCATTAAGGCGTCTGCCTATTTCATCTTGCGCTTCATAATAATCCTTAATAACCTCTACAAAAAACATTGTATTTGCTAATACAGCCTTTGCATCTTCTTTATCAACTTTCTTGTGGAATGCGTATTTTATAAGTTGATTATCCTGAATGCGTTCCTTAAAAACAAAAATAGTTACTACAAGCAAAATGCTCACTAATCCAAATAATAAATAACGTTTTATATTAATCTTCTCTTTCATATCTTACATACCCTTATTAGTTTTAAATGCCTATATGTTTAATATTTACAAATATAGATATATATGTCAAATGGCGCGCCATATAGTGCATTAAAAGCGCTTATTTGTTATTTTCTATTTGAGACAAAATGATGGATTTACGAGCAAATTCAACCATTAAATATAGCCAATACGCACTCTAGCAAGCGCTATTCAAAGCCTAATATCATAAAAAGGGATAAAGAGAATGTTTTTCTAAAAAAAATAGGATACAAACTTAATTGTATCCTATTTATAAACTTTAATACTGAATAAATAGCCTGCCACTTCGTGCTTCGAAGAACACTCAGGGTGAGCGGGATGGTAATGAATGGCCGCATGGATGGAGCAAAACGCACTGATTTGACTTCGCTCACTACAGCCTGCCCGCCATAGCCTTGGCGACGGCTGGGAGCTGCCGATTTGAATATTAATTTATAATTTTAGGTATTTCGTTAAAGAAGATGGCCTGCCATACGAAGCTTTAGCGTAGTATGGCTGGGGCGGAAGGATTCGAACCTCCGGATGCCAGGACCAAAACCTGGTGCCTTACCGCTTGGCGACGCCCCAACAAAATTTAGATGACTCTTGATTTTCGCTAACCCTTTATACCCGGCCTGCATGGATTCGACTTCGCTCACCACGAGCGGCCTGGGAAAGTATTATTGAGCACTAGATTATCAAGATAACAGTGATCTGATTTCAATTGAATTTTTTGAACTATTCCTGGCCTTCTGCGTCTTGCGCGAAACCAAACTGAACAGCTTTATTATACTCTAAAATAACTGAATCTTCAATCATTTTTCGCATTTCTGAATTCAAAGGATGAACTATGTCTCTAAAAGTACCGTCTTTACGTCTTCTAGAGGGCATTGAAACAAATAAACCTTTGTTTCCTTCAATCACTTTGAGATCTCTCACGATAAAACAATTTTCAAAGACAATTGTTGCATATGCTTTAAGTCTGCCACTCTCTTGAGCAGGATAGACTTTTACTTCTGTAATCTTCATTACCAGTGGCCTTTTTTTGCGTAATTACTCTTATTGTGTGTAACAACTGACAATAGTTTACGATACTCGTAATCTTTGTCAACACCTTTTATCAAATCTTCTGAGCTGCTCGCAGTTTAGCGCTGCGTGATGACGGATTTTGTGCTATTTCTGCGTCTGTTGGAACAATAACTTTAGGTGTCACTATCTCTAAAACACCAGTTTGCTCTTTAAATGCCTGTTTAACCAATCTATCTTCCAAAGAATGGAAGCTGATACAGACAATACGTCCACCAGGTTTTAATACAACAGGAGCTTGCTTTAACAGCCCTTCAATATGCTCTAATTCATGATTTACCACAATACGAAGCGCCTGAAAAACACGCGTTGCTGGATGCACCGCGGATTTGCTTCTGACAACCTTTTTAACAATGTCTGCTAATTGAATCGTTGTAGTAATTTTTTGCTGAGAACGAGCCTCTACAATGGCGCGCGCAATCTGCTTACCAAAACGTTCTTCGCCATAGCGCCAAAAGATAGTTGCCAATTCAAGCTCACTTGCATTATTAACAATATCTGCTGCAGTAAGCATGCCATGGGCGGCTGACATGCGCATATCAAGGCGTTTGTCTCGAGCAAAACTAAAGCCTGCCTTATGCAAAATCTGATGACCAGAAGTGCCAAAGTCGGCCAAAATGCCATCAACTTCAGTTACCCCGATCTTTTTTAATGCTAAACGAAGCGTAACGAAGTTCGCCCAAATGAAGCGAATTCTATCGGGAAATTCTTGCTCAAGCGCATCACGATTATGCTCAAAGGCCTCAGGGTCAACATCCAAGGCGATTACTTTAACGGTTGGGTCAGCTTGCAATATCGCTCGACTATGACCGCCACCACCAAAGGTGCAGTCGACATAAAGGCCATGTGGCTTAAGGGCTAAATAATGTATAACCTCTTGGGTCATTACTGAAATATGATAGGTCATTACGAATTCTTTTGTAAAACGTCTACTAAATTATTGAGGGCAATACCGCGAGAAGCCTTTACCAGAATGGCCGTATCCGGTTCCATTGCTAATGCTGTAAGCGGGGCAACTGCCTCTTTCCATGTAGGTACTAGTATACACGATAATCCTAAAGGTGCAGTTTTTTGTATATTACTCACCTGGTTACCGACCAAAATAAGATGCGTTAACGAAGGAACTTTTTTCAAAAAGCGGCCGATTTGGCGGTGCCAAAAGCTGCTCACATCACCAAGCTCTAACATATCACCAAGAACGGCGATCTTATGTTTAGCTCTGGTTTTTTCAAAGGCTAATAATGCAGCCTTCATGCTCTCTGGACTTGCGTTATAGGCATCATGAATGATAACGCCCCTATTACCCGGTAATAGTTTTTTTTCATAACGGCCAGCAACAACTAATGGCTTTTGAACCGTATCAACAATAACCTGGTGAGGAATGCCTACTATATGAGCCGCTGCTGTTGCTGCAAGCATACAGTTTAAAAAGCCCATATTGGTTGTGGGAACCGTAAGATTATACTTTTGGTTATATATTTTAATGGTACACGTAATATGGTCATGATATACCACCACTTTACGAAGTTGTACCTGATGTGACATCTTTTTACCAAACTTAATAATCGGGTGGTTATAAGCAACATGCGTAAGCGCCGTTTGATCACCCTGAATAATGCCAATAGAGCTTTCGGTAAAATAAGAAAAAATTTCACGCTTTTCAGCTGCGATATCGGCACATGAGCCAAGGCCAAGCATATGGCTATGGCCAATATAAGTGATTATCCCCAATGTCGGCCGCACGATATCTGCCATGCGTGCCATTTCACCCTTTTTGCTAATGCCCATTTCAAAGATAGCAACATCGTCATCTTTGCGCAGGCGCCACAAATTTAATGTGATACCCAAAGCGGTATTTTGGTTACCCTGAGAGATAAGAACATGCTTACCTGAAGCTTTTACAATCTCACCCAGGAGTTGCTTGGTTGATGTTTTCCCCACAGAGCCTGTTATGCCTACAACGGGTATGGTTATCTGTTTGCGCCATGCTTGCGCAACGGCAATAACTGCGTCTAAAACTTTTTTTACAATAATTAATGTAATTGCAGGATCGATAACGACACCAGCGGGTATACGTTCAGCGATTATGCCTCGCGCTCCGCGTATTAACGCGTCTTGAATAAAATCATGGCCATCATGATGTTGGCCCTTAAGTGCTAGAAAAATATCGCCCGGCATAACTGCGCGTGAATCGACTACGAGATTAGGATGTTCTGGTAAATCGGGACCATACCATTGTGCATCTGGCACAACTGAAATAAAAAAACTTTTTTGTATATACATACTTTTTTATGCCTTGATGTGATTATTTTTTAGTGTACTTATAATTAATGTAAAACTTTTCGCATTTTTCCGCCATCAGATGGTAAAATAATACCACGAGATTCAAGCGTGTCTATCATGCGCGCAGAACGGTTATACCCAATTCTAAATTTTCTTTGCAAAAGTGATATTGAAATTTCATCACACTGACGAACATAGTCTACAATTTCTTCAAACATTTGCCTATCTGCTTCGTCAATATCGCCATCTTTTTCTTGTGCAACTTCAGTTATTGTTTCATAGATCGGTTCACCATATTTTTTTATCTGCGCAACAACACTGGCAATTTCAGCGTCACTGATATACGCACCATGTATTCTATTAAGACCGCCCTGGTTATCTAAAAAGAGCATGTCCCCTTTGCCCAATAACTTATCTGCGCCCATGGTATCGATAATAGTACGCGAATCGATTTTAGAGGTAACTTTAAAAGCAATACGTGCAGGAAAGTTAACTTTAATAAGTCCGGTAATAACATCAACTGACGGCCGCTGTGTTGCTAATATAATATGTATGCCGGCAGCGCGTGCCATTTGCGCAAGCCGCACAATAAGCTCTTCAACCTCTTTGCCCGTAGTGATCATCAAATCTGCAAATTCATCGATCACAATAACAATGGGCGGCATATCATGATAAATGGCATGATATTCTTTTGCCTGGCGCACCCCAACTTTTGACATGCGTTCATACCGCTCGTTCATAGTTTTAATCGCCCAACGCAATACGGCAACGGCACGTTCCGGTTCTGTAACAATGGGAAACAGTAAATGTGGTAAATCGGCATACACGGCAAACTCTAATTTTTTTGGATCGATTAAAATCAGTTTAAGCTCTTCCGGTTTACTATGGCATATTAAACTTATTAACATCGTATTAAGCGCAACAGATTTTCCTGAACCGGTTGACCCTGCAACAAGTAAATGCGGCATATACAAAAGATCCACAACCACAGTGGCACCGATAGTATTTTGCCCCAGCATAAGCGGCAGGTGCCCTTTAAACTTTTTTAAACTTGGTTCATACAGCGAACTAAAATAAACGGCAGTTCTTTCTGAATGGGCGACCTCAAAACCAACAACCGATTTGCCGGGAATCGGCGCAATAATACGCAAGCTTATTGCCTGCAACGCTAAAGCAAGATCATCTTCTCGCGCAATAATTTTACTAATTTTTGTCTCGATATGTGGCTGATATTCATATAATATTACAAGTGGCCCTACCGTAATTGAAGTGACCGTACCCTTAATATTAAAACGTAATAACTTCTCTTCAAGAATATGTGCTTTGCTTTGTGCATGCTGTGCGTTTTTATCATTTTGTTGCTGGTCAACTGTCGGTTTTGCAAGTTCTGGAAAAGGGTATGGAATTGCATCTTCTTCTAGTTCTACTTTTACCCGTTTTGGTTTTGTTTTTACAATAAGTTCTTCAATTTCATCTTCAGCATGTTCTTGTTCTAATTCAGGCTGGATCTCATGTGCTGCCTGATACATCTGCGGCTCGCCTAAAACAACTTCTTGCGATTTAAAGAGTTGCATAAGATAGTTCACCCAACTATACCCAACCAGTAACAAAACACCCACAGTTAACAAGATCCAACAAACGCACCATATAAGAACAGGCGGCAGTATATACGCAAGTAATGCATATAAACCCTCACCCAGCAACCCGCCAGAATATAACGGGTTTATGTCATATGCGCCTGCGTGCATCAAGATACTATAACCAAGCGCGATACAGACAAAGCCCCATGCAGGTGCAAAGAAATCATAGTGCAAGCTGATGCTTTTTCTTATAAAAACATGCGCAACAAAACATGCACACGCTGCTAACAATAGCCAAAATGCGCCACCGAAAATTTGATAAAATATCTGCATCATACGATTTAACCCCATCTGTATATAGTTGTTATAGAGAGTAACCAAAACCGCTATAATTTCTCAAGAATTTAGTCATACTAGGTACAAAACAGTACGCAAGGAATGAAATGGAAAAAATATCTACACTATTTTCGCCACATCTTATGATGATGCTACTCATATGCATAAACTATAATGCTCATACCCAAGCAATGGCAGATGCAACAGATAAATATGCACTTTTTATGGTAGATGATCAGATTAATAGAGAAAAAACACTTTCAACACTCTATCCACATGAAGTTCTTGAATTGTATAAGAAATTTGAAAACGACCGGGTAAAGATCACCTATGATAAAAAAGATAAAAAATACCAGATAATCTTTGATGGCAAAGTGAGTACTTCCAAACGAGTAACGCTGAACCCAGATGCAACATTACTTGCTTATGAGTATAAAGATGACCGCTGGAATTACCCTGCAATAACATTACTAGGATTACTAACAAAAAAGCGTAAATCGTATCACAACTTATTTGATAACAATCTTGAAGCCATTCGTTTTTCACCAGATGGAAAGTTTCTTGGCCTTGTTTCACCTACGCAAGTTTCAATCTTAGAGATAGATAATGAAAAAAATTCGAAATTAAAATTTAACCTATTCAGTAACAATGCAGTTGGAAAGTTATATTTTTTTGATATACAATTTGACCAAAATAGTACTCAAGCAGCAGTTGCCACACCTGACAAAACGGTTATTTTTGATGTTAAAAATTACATAGGTAAACGAAGATATATAGAAACATTAGATTCCATAGATACAAGAATTTATCCGCTGCTTGCCTTTAGTTCAGATAACGGTAAAAGTATAATTACTAATACCGAAACGTTCTTGATTGTTGACCATGCACATGCTGATTTTAAATATAGTTCAATACGCGATATATTACGTTCTTTAGAAAGGCCCATAGATTTGCAGTATATTTTTGCAACGGCTACCCCTTTTGAATTTCTAGGAGTAAGAAAATCTATAGATGAGCAGCCTGAAGAATTTGTATACCTAACTGTAAGCACAATAGATGATCCATTGCTTCTACCAGATTAGACGTATATCAAATTTAATAAAGACTATACGCATATTTTTTTATCAATCTTATATAGTGAAATCATAGCTTTAATAAGATATTCTGGCATGTCTTTAAAAAGCTCTTTAATATCAACATCTTCATCAAGATAACCATTAAGATATCTTTTATCAATTATTTTTCCAGCACGTTCTGCAGCTAGCTGTTCAAAGACAGTAAATAAGCAACGTTGTTTAAGAGATAAAAAATTATTTTTTTTATAATACGCTACTATTAATGCTGCAAAGTTGAATATGCTTACCTTAAAATCTTGAGTATCCTGAGAGTCTTTTGGTAAAATGACAAGTTGATTATTTTCCCCATTGGTAAATGAAATAAATTTTTTAGCCTCAACAAAAGGGATTTCGAAAATTTTTCTTGCCGTTGAAATATCAAAACCTTGTATCCCATTAGTAACACATACATGAAAAACATACGAATTATCGCGGCTTAGATCTACATAATAATCCCCATTTTTCTTTCCTAACGGAAACATTTTTTTCACTTTACTCGTTTGAGTCTCAACTAATAGAGCGAACGGCATACGCGGCACAAGAAAAAATTTACCATCAGGAGAAAAAAGTCTATCCCCTGAATAACGTGCTTGCTCAATCATTTCTAAATCGTGCACTAGTGTCCTATTTTCAATATTCCATAATCGAAAAAAATCTAAGCCATTAGGATCTAAACCAAGCGAAATCAAATATTTTCCACAAGAACTAAATTCGATCTGTGAGGTGCACGTGTCAGGCTTATCTACAAAAAGCATATCAGATCTGTCTTTAGATCGTTCTAAAGTGCATACCAGATTTTTCGTTATAGTATCATATATAAAAATTTTTCTTTCACCTGAGTAAGTAAGTGCAAAGCGAAACCCTTTTGGGCTATACTGCGCACAATTAATAATCCGACTAATTTCATCTTTCTTGCGCTTAACAAAAGGCAATTGTTTACCAGACCATTGATCAAAAAAACCACTTGTATCTGGATGATGAGACCTCGGAATATCTGAACCAATTTCATGAGATGTAGGTGAAATAAAAACCTCAGATTTAGTTGGATGAAAAGCGATTATTTGGGGAACACATCCCCAATAATATGGGTTTATCATCTTTTCATAAAGTATTTCATGAGATCTTGTATTTACACAATGAATTTGATCAACACCAGACTTCCTAGTTGATATATATAATAAAGAACCCGTTGGATTTAATACTATATCTTCTATATCAAAGCGTTCTTTACCGTTAAACTTCAAAAATCCTTCAGTTGGTGTCAAACGCTTTCCCGTATCACTATCAAACCTCCACACCTCATTGTGAGCAGCAACAATGTGCTCTTGAGCATTTTTAACCGCTAGTATTTTTTTTATTGAGCTTGCATCAAAAGTATATAAGGGCTTAGTATCTAAATTATTTAAAGAATAGCTGTTTTGTATACAAGCAAAACCACCTAACAAAAAATTAAAAAAATATTTAAGCATTTTCATTTTTCCACCCACCATTAAAATACCCTTTTCAGTACCATTTTGGCTATGTTTATTTTTTTTTATCTGCATACTCTCACAAAACACTGTACGCATAATTTTTTTTATTCTATCTTATGACGCATAAGCGCATCATGCGTATCATAAGGAGAGCTCATGAAAGTAACATGTACGTACCACGTAATATTAGTATTGTTAGCAACTATCTGCACAAGCTTACATGCCGTAAAAACAGTTTATATTCCACGTTCACAGGGCCATGCACCGTCAATGATCTGCATGCCGGCCTACGAGCTTACGGTAATCACCACATTAAATTATGCGCAATCATATAAAGGCAAAAATATTGCGCGTGATCTTTTTGGCAGCGATTGCCTGACTATTTCAGGCAGCCAAGTCGCAAACCGTGGGACAAAAGATCTTTTAGCAGACAACTTTGGCTTAGCACCAGATTTTCAAAGCACACTCACTTTTGATCCAAAAATCGAAAATGTTCTTCTAGCATTTTATTTTAATAAACCACTTGATCAAGTTCTTCCAGGATTATATGTTAACTTTATGCTCCCGGTAAATTATACACGATGGGCGTTAAACCCCTGTGAAAATGTTATTAACCGCGGTTCGCCAGTTTTCCAAAATGGATATATGGGCGATACACTGGTTACCTTTACCCATGCAACACCCATAACGCCTTCAGATATAGAACAAAGCCCCTGCTTTCCCGTGACGCCTGCACCATCACCAGCGGCACCGGCACAAACTGCACCAAATGCACAGGCATATTTTTCTGGTAATGTTATTACCGGCGATATTTTACGACCACTTGCCTATAATAAAATAAATTGGTGCCCGTTAAAACGAACAGACCTTGCAGAACTTATTGTACGGCTTGGCCGAAACTTAATCTGCAACGACCGTACCTTTTTAAGTGTTTTTGTTCGTGCCAGCTTTCAAACCGGGAACAAGCCGCGCCCAGAATATCTTTTTTCTCCTATAGTTGGCAACGGACAATTTTTTGAACTTGGATTAGGGACACAAGGGCAATATCGTTTTACTCATCTTGATAACCCAACCAACGTGACCTTATTATGGGACGGTTCATTTGAACATCTCTTTCAAACAAAGCAGTTACGCACCTTCGATCTTTGTCAGCAGGGACCATTGAGCAGATATTTGCTTTTAAAACGGATTGATAAAGCAGCACTTACATATGCAGATGAACTTATAGAGGCTTCATACGTTACTACGTTTCCTGTTTTAGTCAGTCGTGCAATACAGGGTGATATTGATCTTAAACTCTCTATTGAACACAGGGGCTTTACACAAACATTTGGCTATGCACTTTGGGGGACAACGGCTGAAGATATCTGCCCACAATATGATCAACCAACATGCCCAACAGGCGGCAACAAGTATGGTATCAAAGGAACAAGTGGTGCGTATAACTATGTAACGTATATCACTACAGCAACCATACTCGAGGGCCTTAACGCAACAGAAAATAGTTCAACTATATTTACAGCTGGTGCAATTGACAACCCAGTACCATTGCCAGACACAACCACCTACGATAATGTCTTGAATGGGCAAGTTATTGACCCTTTAATTGTTGCTATTGCATCAAATTCACCACTTGTTATTGGATGTGGATCATTAAATATAGATTCTGCACGATCACCCGCGCAACTGACACATGCGTTCCTAGCAGAAACCGGATACACATGGCAAGGTTTTCATACACAACCGGCAATTTTAGTAGGCGCATCAATAGAAACCGCTACCAATAACCCTGCAGAGCTACACCAGTGGAGCGTATGGCTAAAAGGCTCAGTTGCATGGTAAGAAAAAGTATGGGTACAAAAGGCTTTTTTAATTTAAAAATGACATATGATTGATCAAATCTTGCATATTTTGATTCTTTTGACTAGATTTAACATCGATAATGAAGATCAGCTTTAGCCTAAGAAATAAAAATTTAGAAAAAGGAAAGGAGGCATTCAGTAATCATCCCTTATTCCACCAAGTTCTACTTATGCAACGTCTTGACGACGTTGATTGTATGAGGCTTTAGGTGCCTAATACCGTGAGTTTTAATCTCACAACGTGTATTACACGTACTTTTTTTTGGTTGTTATCTTTTTAAAAGGAGTACTTTGATGAAACAACTTTCGCGAATATTTTTAACCCTGGCACTTTTGGTGCCTGCTGTTGCTCTTGCAGACAACTGTAATAGTTGCGCAACAACAACAAACAATTGCAACACCAGTTGCAATACCAGCTGTAACAACTCTTGCAATACAACATGTAATAACAGCTGCGATAACAGCTGTAACCAATCATGCTGTTTCAATTCATGCACCACAAGTGTATGTAACACAAGCTGTGAAAGTAGCTGCTACTGCCCTACTGTGTTCATTAAACGTCCAACATACGATAACACTGTTATCGCTTACGGACTAGAATATCAACACCGTTATGACATGGACCAAGTATACGGCGGCATCCAATTGGCTTTCGAATACCAACGTTCATTCAACGGAGCTAACCTTGCACGCGGAATGTTTGGTAGCAATGTGTTAAACTTTGCCGGTAGCCAAGTAGCTAATCCAGCTGCAAACTCATTGTTAGCTGACAACTTTGGTCTTTCACAAGACTTCCAAGGAAGCATTGCTCTTAAACCGCTCATCCAAGATTTCAACCTCCATTTCGATTGGTTCGTTGGACTTGATGAATGGGCACCAGGGCTTTATCTGCAACTTGATATGAACTTTGATTATCAAAAACGTCAATTACAATATGATTGCGCATGCACTTCAGTTACCACAACAGGCGCTCCATTCCCTGCTGGTTACATGAACGCATCAACATCTGTTGTAGCACCTATTACAGATATCCCAACAGCACTTGGTTTACAAAGTACATTTGGTGACAAGAAATCTGCAGGAACCTTTGGTCGTTTTGATTTCTGTGACAGAACAGAAAGCGGACTTGCTGGTCTTTCTTTAAACCTTGGTTATGATTTTGTACGTTGTGATGACTACTTCTTGGGAGCATTCTTCCGTGTTGTAGCTCCAACAGGTAGCAGCGTAAAACCTTGCTACGTCTTTGATGCTATTGTCGGTAACGGCAAGGGCTGGGAAGTCGGTGCCGGTATTTCTAGCCGTTGGGAAATGTGGAACAACAATGATTGTCAAAAACTTACCGCAATGCTTGATGGTTATGTAACATCAGTATTAAAACACCATTCATTACGCACCTTTGACCTTGCATCTACAAACACTGCACTTGCTGTAGATTATACCTGTGTTAATAGCTGCAATAACAGCTGTAACAATAGCTGTAACACAAGCTGTAACAATTCTTGCAACACTGGCTGTTCTGTTAATAGCTGCAATACTGGCTGCAGTATGTCTAGCTGTAACACTGGCTGTTCAACAAGCTGCAACAACAGCTGTAACAATTCTTGCAACTCATGCAATGCTCAAAACTGCTTAACACGTTACAACTTATTGAAACAATACAGCGTCAACAACGGTGTTTATACATACGCAAACAACCTCATTACTGCTGCTGATTTCACCACACGTAATGTTGAAGTACGCACCCCAGTTAAAGGTGATGCTACTTTACGTTTAGTGTATACACATGGCGGATTTGACCTTGGATTTGGTTACAACGTCTTTGGTATGGTTCGTGAAAAAATCTCATCTGTTGGTGGCGCAAGCAGCTGCTTGTTCACAGTAACAGGTACACAATTTGCGGTTAAAGGTTGCCAAGGTGTAGCGTATAATAGCTATGCTGTTACCAGCGGCTTAATAGATGCTGGCGCTCCATTTACATCAGAACCATTGATCAACTCTTCTAGCAAATCAACAGCATATGTTTCAGGAAGCTGTGGATCTGCATGTGTTACACCTGATTATCCAGTTACTATTGGAAGCACAGTTGATGCATTTAATGTAGCCTATAATAGTAATGCCAACAATTCACAAATTGTAGGTGGTGCTTCAGTAGCAGACTTAGAAGCTGCTGCAAACTTTGTTGCTCCACAAGCATCTTTAGTTGGTTCAACACAGAAACTTGTAACATTACAAGGCGATGTTAATGAATTGGATCTTTGCTCAGGCACAGCTCCACGTCAATTCAGCAACAAAGGTTTCGTGTCGTTGGATTACACATGGGTTGATAACGATTGGGCTCCATACTTAGGCTTCATCGCTGAAGTTGAAGGTGGCTCACGCAACCTCGATCTCGCTCAATGGGGTATTGTGATAAGAGGCGGAGTCTCTTACTAAAGACACCATAAGCGTAAGCGTTTAATTTTTTTAAACGTTGATCGCATTAAAAACTCGAACTAACACTAAAAGGGAGGCGGAATTATCCGCCTCCCTTTTTTTTTTATTAACTTTCGATCTATAATCACAAACGAGTAGTCACCATATATCGGCATAATTGCTGAAGTTGAAGGTGGCACACGTAACACTAATGTTGCGCAATGGGGTCTTGTAGTATGAGGCGGAGTCTCTTACTAACAAACTTTTAAATTCGAACACAGAATAAAAAAGGAGCGGCGAAATTATCTGCTGCTCTTTTTTTTTATTAACTTTCGTTCTATAATCACAAACAAAAGAAAGGAGGCCTTGCATAATTCACCTCACTTAAATTAAAATTCTATGTAGCGCGTCACAAGGACGTTAATGTTATTAGTTGTTAACTACTTAAAAGGAGTATCTTTAATGAAGCAACTTTCCCGAATATTTTTATCACTTGCACTTTTGGTGCCAGCACTTGCTGTTGCAGACAACTGCAACTCAACAAGCAGCTGTGCTACCGTTTGCAATAACACTACGTGTAACAACAGTTGCAATAATAGCTGCACAAACAAAGTAAGTTGCAATGTTAGCAGTTGTGAAAACAGCTGTAACCAATCATGCTGCTTTAATTCATGCGCAACAAGCGTATGTAACACCAG
The DNA here is from genome assembly GCA_963704655.1 of uncultured Candidatus Babeliaceae bacterium. Lineage (GTDB taxonomy): Bacteria > Babelota > Babeliae > Babelales > Babelaceae > BOG-1370. Next base: position 452,305 of record OY969927.1, read on the forward strand.
CTGTGACAATGTCTGCGGATGCCCAACACTGCTGATAAAACGGCCAACCTACGATAATACCGTTATTTACTACGGCCTTGATTACCAACACCAATATGACAAATGCGAATTTTACGGCGGGTTCCAAGTAGCGTTTGAATATCAACGTTCATTTAACCCAAACAACCTTGCACGTGGCATGTTTGGTAGCACCGTATTAAACTTTGCAGGTAGCCAAGTAGCTAACCCTACTCCAAACTCATTGCTTGCAGACAACTTTGGTCTTCCAACAAACTTTGTCGGCAGCATCGCCCTTAAACCAGTTATTTCAGATTTCAATATGCATTTAGACTGGTTCTTTGGATTTGATAAATGGGCACCGGGCCTTTTCATGCAAGTTGATATGAACTACGATTATCAAACACGCGAATTGACCTCAGAATGCGCTTGTGAATTTAACTACACAACAAGCACCGTTTTATTCCCTGCTGGTTATATGAACGCAACAACTACACCGGTGTACCCAATTTTAGACCTTCAAACCGCACTCGGTTTACAAGGTACTTTTGGTGACAAAAACAGCGCATCACAATACGGACGTTTTGACTTTGGCAATAGAACAAAAAGCGGACTCGCTGGTCTTTCTATAAACCTTGGTTATGATTTTGTACGTCTTGAAGATTACTTCTTGGGCGCATTCTTCCGTGTGGTTGCTCCAACAGGAAGCAAAGTACAACCATGCTATGTCTTTGATGCTCTTGTCGGTAACGGCAGAGGTTGGGAAGTCGGTGCCGGTCTTTCTAGCCGTTGGGAAATGTGGAACAACAACGACTGTCAAAAACTCACCGCAATGCTTGATGGTTATGTAACGTCGGTATTAAAACACCATTCATTACGCACATTTGACCTTGCAACTACCAACACTGCACTAAGACGTGATTACACCTGTGCAAATAATTGCAGCAATAGCTGTAATAACAGCTGTAACACAAACTGCAACAATAGTTGTAATAATAGCTGTAACAATTCTTGCAATACTGGCTGTTCTGTTTCTAGCTGTAACACTGCTTGCAGCGTTGCTAGCTGTAACACTGGTTGCAACAGCAATAACAGCTGTAACAATGATTGCAATGGCTGCAATGCTCAAAACTGCTTAACACGTTATTCATTATTGAAAGAATTTAGCCTCAATAATGGCGTGTACTCATATGCAAACAACCTTATCACAGCTGCTGATTTCACTACACGTAATGTTGAAGTTCGTACACCGGTTAAAGGTGACGCTACAATACGTTTAGTCTATTCACATGGTGGATTTGACCTTGGATTTGGTTACAACGTCTTTGGTATGGTTCGTGAAAAAATCTCATCGGTAAGCGCACCTAGCAGCTGCATATTCACGACAACCAACTCTGTATTTGGTATTAAAGGCTGCAATTGCGTTGCATATAATCAATATGTTGCTGATATTGACCACATAATCACATCAACCCCAGTCTCTTCTATACCATTACAAAGCACCGCAAGTTTAGCAACTGCTTATGTTTCTGGTAGTTGTGGTAATGCCTGTGTCACTGCAGATAATGCGGTTACGATACCAACATATGTCGAAATTCCTTCAACCAGCTATCTATACTACAATGCAGCATGCACAAGTGCAGTTCTTGCAGAAGGCACAAGTGTTGAAACCCTACCAGCAGATTATGTTCAACCTACAAACTCATCAACACCGGTGGTATTAAGTGGCACACCTAATGACTTAGATCTTTGTTCAGGAACAGCTCCACGCCAATTCACCAACAAAGGCTTTATCACTCTGGATTACGCATGGGTTGATAACGAATGGTCACCATATATCGGCGTTATCGCTGAAGTTGAAGGCGGCATACGCAACACAGATATCGCTCAATGGGGCGTAGTAATTAGAGGCGGAGTCTCTTACTAAGCTAGTAATAGTTTGTATATCGAATTAACACTAAAAGAGAGGCGGAAAATTCCGCCTCTCTTTTTAGATTCTATTCATCCCCATCATAAACATGCTAGTATAATTTTAGCACAATGTAAGGGGAGAGTTATGAAAAAAATTTTATATCTATGTATGAGTGTATCAACAACACTACTCAGTAATAGTTGCTCAACAAGCACGAGTAATCTTTCACCGTGCTTTAATTTATGCATGCCAAAAGTGTGTACCCAAAATTGCAACCCCTGCTTTGGATCAACCGTTTTAATTAAGCGACCAACTTATGATAATACTATGATTTATTACGGTCAAAAATATGCACATCACTATGATGCTGACCATGCCTATGGCGGTATTATGTTTGCGTTAGAATATCAGCGTTCATTTAATAGCGGTAAACTTGCACGCGGAATGTTTGGAACTGAAACACTCTTTTTTGCTGGAAGTCAGGCCCCAAACCCACTACCAAATAGTCTTCTTGCAGATAACTTCGGCCTTTCACAAGATTTCCAAGGCGCTCTTGAGCTTAACCCCGTTATACAAGATGTTAATCTTCACTTCGATTGGTTTGTGCAAACTAAAAGAGGCTTTTATCTGCAACTTGATATGAACTTCACCAGCGAAAGTCGAAATTTACATGCACAGTATCTATGCAATAGTATACTCAGCACAACGGCACTCTTTCCTGCTGGTTACATGGCAGCATCTGCAACAGCGCCTATTACAGATCTTAAAACGGCACTCATGCTTCAGGAACCATTTGGTGACAAAAAAAGTGGAACAACATATGGCCGTTTTGATTTTTGCAACAGAACAAAAAATGGTATTGCAGGCCTTTCATTAAATATCGGGTATGATGCCTTACGTTGCACAAATTATATTTTTGGAGGCTTTCTTCGTGTTGTTGCACCAACAGGAACCGCGGTAAACCCTCGGTATGTATTTGATCCGATAATTGGAAATGGTAAAGGCTGGGAACTGGGGATAGGTATTGATGGTCGTTGGCACTTGTGGGATAAAGGTGATGATCAACAATTAACGCTTATGCTTGATGGCTATGTCACCACGGTCTTACCGCACCATTCACTCCGAACATTTGACCTACGCTCAACTAATAGTTTACTTAATTTTAATTGTAGCCAAAGTTGTTCGTCAGTGGCGCCCTGCCCCGTTAATGTTAATTTCGAATATTTAAACAGTTGCCCATCAATGAATGATTCAGGTATTCAAGGGCCCTATGTTAGTAGCGGCATGAGCTGCGATATCGATAGCGCACGAAACTTTTTTACACGATATCTGCTTCTTAAAGAGTTTACTCTTTCAAATGGTATATACAGCTACGCCAATAATCTTATTACTGCATCAGATTTTACCACACGTAATGTACGGGTAAGCGTTCCTGCAAAAGGTGATGCGACCCTGCGCGTTGTATATACGCATAAAGGTTTTGATGCGGCACTTGGATATAATATTTTTGGTATGATGCGCGAAAGAATATCACGCGTTTCTGCACCAAATGATTGCTTATTTATGGATCCAAGCAATGTCTATGCCGTTAAAGGCTGCCAAGGTGTTGCCTATAATAGTTATACCTACGGCACTATAACAGCTGGTGCTATCGACCCGTTAAGTACAACAAATCCAACATCGGTGCCATTAGTTAACTCTGCCAACTTTTCTACGGCCTACACAATTGGCGGCTGCGGCCCTGTTGATAATGCATTTGATGTAGGCAACACGCCTATGTTATATAATGCTACCTGGGACAGCAATGACAATAACTCTTATATCGTCGATGGCGCATTGGTTACCACGCTTGAGCAGTTTCAAATTCTTCCTCAAACTTCTGGCGCGAATGGCAATCAATTAATGATATTACCAAACGATGCAGGCGCGCTTGACCTGTGTTCAGGAACAGCACCGCAACAAATTGTTCAAAAAGGCTTTTTCTCATTAGATTATACCTGGCTCGAACATCGATGGGCACCGTATGTGGGCTTTATGGTTGAAGTTGAAGGGTCCAATTCAGCCGTTGCAGTTAATCAATGGGGCCTGGTTTTCAGAGGCGGATTCTCTTACTAAATGGGCGGCGGATTTTTCCGCCGCCCTTCTTTTTTATCCAAGAATATATATAATTTTAACGTTATGAAAAAGCAATCACTCATATTAGTCTGTCTTTTTACATTGAGGGTAAACGGCATGATCTCGGAACACTTTTTCTGGGAACTCGTGCATCGTGACTGCTTTACCTTGCAGAGTGGAACTAACAGGATATCTCAAGGTGAATTACGCCAACGCTTAATAAAACTTGAATCAATGGAAGAGTCACTTGATAGAACGGTTAACATTTTTAAGATAGGGTTATCAATTTCAGCTTATAGATTTTTTAAGGAACCAGGTTTAATAATCAATATCTGCCAAACGGGGTATGCTGACATTGCATTCAGCACCGCACTCGTTGCGGGATACTATCTGTATAGCCGTGATCAAGCATTGAAAGAGGTTAAATCGAATCTATTAGCAGAGCTCAGCAGACTTACGGATGGTCCACCCGCGGTTCAAATAACAAAAACACTTACGTATTTAAAACAGTTACCAGAAAACCCTTCTAGACAACCGTAATTATTTTACTAACGTAGAAATATATTTAACAACGTCACTAACGGTGATTAGTTTTTCTGCCATTTCATCATCGATCTCGATGGTAAAATGATCTTCGAGATTCATCACAATTTCAACCCGGTCAAGTGAATCAGCGCCAAGCGAATCGAGCGTAGTTTCATCATTAAGAGAATCTACAGGGATAGAAAGCTGTTCTGCAATAATAGTACGTACTTGCTGTGAAACATCATGTGCCATAGATAACCCTTTTATTTAACGTAAGGTGATAATATTTTTTTCAGGATAACGTGCACTAAGCTGTGTCAGCAATGCTTCATCAGCAAAGGGCACAATAATAGTTTCGCATGCAGCGTAGCGTTCAATAAGCTGTACACGGTCCTGATATAAAAATGGCTGTTCAATAATAAAATCTTTTATCTGCAGGGCAGTAACAAGATCTTCTGACTTATGCGGCGAAAAGCAGACAGTTTCTGCATCTTTAAACTCTACTTTTTCTAAATATTGTTTAAAGGTTAACGTACTTTCTGGTGCTAAATCTGCATACAAACCACCTTCAAGAGAAAGTTCTACGATCAAGCAATTACCATGTAATTTGAGCAGCTCTTCTTCGCAAAATTCAACTACAGAACGAACGCCAGAAACGACAAAGCTATCGTCACTAAGTTTTTCGCTGAGCATAACTTGATGAACATCTAGTGATGATAAAACTTTTTTGAGTTCTTTAAGCGTGACGCCTGAAACGGAAATCTTTTTAAAATTCTTTTCTTGTAACAGTTCATAATAAGCCGTTGCCCATTTTGAAACTAAATATAAGCCATCGGCAAAGGTATACGCACGTGCGCCATAAAGAGCACCATAGGCACCAAGGCCACAACCACCAACATGCTTAATGGTGATATTTTTTGAACGGATATATTCAACCGCTGATGCTTGGAGTAAAAACAAAAGCGCATAGGCGTCTGGCATAGAGCGCAATTCAGATTCAGAAGCATTAAATAAAAGACGCGTAACATTTAAACCCGTTATGTGTGCCGCCTGCTCAAAATATTCTTGCACAACTCGTTCACGATCATATAACTCTTTTGAAGCGCCAGAACGAAGCGATTCATAATCTGGAAATAACAGTGCAGCCTCTTGGATATTTTCCAACGCTGTTTCACCCATTTCAGTTTCTAATACTTTTACGTCGGTTTCCATGAAAAGCTCCACGTTATAGTGAATAATAGTTTCTTAATCGAGAAATTGTTTCTTCTTTTCCCAATGCAGCCATAAGGTCATAAATACCTGGAGCATCTTTTTTTCCCGTGAGGGCAACACGAATCAACGGTCCTAAAGCCCCAAGTTTAATCTCTTGCGTATGACAAAATTCTTTTATTACATGAGAAAGTGTTTCGTGAGTAAATTCAGTACCACTCAAAACAGTTATGAGCGAATCTAAAAGTTTTTTTTGCTCATACATTAATTCAGAAATTTCATACTCTGTTGGCTGTTTATACAACAACAGAAGCTCACCATACAGATCTAATAAGTTTACACAACGCTGTTTATACAGATCAAGTAAACTTATAATCGTACTATAACTCCATTTTACAAACTGCGTACCAATACGCAAACCCATAACCTGTTTTATATAATCAAATAAAGCCGCTGAACTAGCTGCTTTTAGATGCATGCTATTTACCCAGTCTAACTTTTGACTATCAAAAAGCGCTCCTTTTGATGAAATAGCATCAAGGGTAAACGCTTCGATCATTTGCTGCAAGGTAAAGATCTCCTGATCCCCATGTGACCAACCAAGACGCACTAAATAGTTACATAATGCTTGTGGCAAGTAACCACGGGCCATATAATCAAATGCGTTAGCTGCAGCATCTCTTTTGCTCATTTTGGTGCCGTCTGGCCCTAAAATAAGGGGTAAATGGCCAAATGTTGGAACGGTGTATCCGCATGCTTGGTAGAGTAATATCTGTTTAGGGGTATTTATCAGATGCTCTTCACCACGAATAATATGCGTTATACGCATAAAGGCGTCATCAATAACTACCACAAAATTATACATGGGTGTGCCATCTGAACGAACTAAAATAAAATCATCAAATGTATCTGATGCAAAGGTAATTTTCCCCTTTATGGCATCATCAACTACAACTTCTGTGCAACTTTCTGGAACCGCAAAGCGAATAACATACGTTTTTTCTTGATTACGTGCTTGACCAATAAACTTCTTACAAAAGCCGTCATATTTTGCATAGGCAACACCATCGACCGTTGTTTGACCAACACGGTTTTGCAGTTCCTGGGGTGTGCAGTAACAATAATAAGCTTTAAACTCTTTAACAAGCTGTTCTGCAACACGAATATGTTCTTCTTGACGTTCTGATTGTATTACAGGTGGCTCATCGGGCGTTAATGAACACCAATTAATCGTGTTCATAATCGCATCGGTGTACTGCTGTTGCGAACGCTCTTTATCAGTATCTTCTATGCGTAACAAAAACTTACCGTTATTATGTCGAGCAAAAAGAAAATTAAAAAGCGCCGTACGCAAGCCACCAATGTGTAACATGCCTGTTGGCGAAGGTGCAAATCTGACGCGCACGTCTGACACACGAACTTGTTGCATGAGTAAAACTTTCTTAAGCAGTATAATTTAAAAGACTTTGTGCACGCATGCCCCACATAGAAAGTGGATTTTTTTGTGCATCAAATAATCTACCCCATGCTGTCTGTACACCTTGGCTGTCATTACCTAATAGTGCCTGGTAGCCCATATAGAACCATGCCATATCATGTACGGGGTTTTTACTATCAAGTGCTAATTTTTCTAATGATTGACGACCTTTAGTTTGAATCGAAGGGTCCGCAGCATCAAGTTGCATAAGAGCAAGCTTTGTAGCATAGGTATAATACAATACCGGATCAACCGATGACATCATGCCCACTGCTTGTGTCATACTACTTAAGGCTTCTTGTTTATTACCTTGAGTTTCTTGGAGTTCTGCTTGTAACGCAAGAAAAAAACCTGCATACGCGCTATTTTTATACTCTTGGTAACCACGAGCGACAGAATCGATTAACTCTTGGCTTGGAGCTTTATTATCTGCAGATAATTTTTCATACTCAACATACCGTTGCATAAAAACATCATACGCCTTGGCAGAAAGTGTCCCTTTATAATAGGTAAAACCTACATATGCAAGGCCAAAAACTGCAGCCGCAAAAACTAATGCCACTATAACTGTTACTATATTTTTTTCTACTCTCAATTCCATACTCTATATCCTTATATAAAAAACGAGTTCTTAACACTCGCTGATGATGTGTAAGAACTCGTTGTCATTTTTTTAATACTTTTTTAATTACTCGTGCGCAGAATGATCATGTCCATCTTCATGGGTATGCTCTTCTTTATTCTTTGCAGCAGCTTTTTGTGCCGCAGCTGTACGAACTTGGTCGCGTTGAACGCCACGGTCATTTTTGGTAGTTAAAACTTTTCTACCTTTATAGTAGCCACATTCTGTGCATACTTGGTGCGGAAGATTTGGCTCATTACATTGTTTACAACTGGTAATTGCTTGTGGACGAATAAATTTGGTCGACTGGCGTTGATCGCGGCGTCTCTTACTCGTCTTACGCTTTGGTACTGGCATGTGAAGCTCCGTAGTAGGTAACTAATTTAAAACTTAAATTTTCTATTTAATCGACCCAAAAAGGTCTCATATAGTAGCTAGTTTACAAAAAAATTGGGACTTTGGCAAAAAAATATCTTTATTGTGGGCAAAACTTGCAAACTAAGCAATCGCCTGGTTGTAACCAGCAAAGCCACTTTGCGCTGCGTTAAGCGCGCTTAGGACGCGCATTTCAGAAATATTTTTTTCAAGTTTTGCAATAAGCTGGTTGCGCTCATCTTCTGTAATTTCTAATCCCTGAGCTTTTATCAAATCGTTCTCAAGCTTTTGCGCATTTTCATGCAGCTCATCAACATCGCGCAAAAATTGTCTTTCAAGCTCGTTTTTTGTATTTATTATCTCACGCTCTGCACGTGTTATTTCTTTTCCTTTTTGTATAAGCAATGCACGATCTCTATTACAAGTTGAAAGAGTACGGAACAAATGACCATAGTGTCCATAGCCTTCAAAAAAATCCGCACGAGTAAAACGTATCCAACATTCATAGTCTTCAAGCGGAATATCGTATGAAGCCAAAATAGCATCCTCATAGGACTGCTGATCCTCTATCATTTTTGACTTCAAGACACGCAATGCTTGCTCAGTTTTTTGGCGCACAGAAATCTCTATCTGCATCCTCTTTATAAACTTTTCTGATAGAAATTCTGACAAAGCAAATGCCTTCGGCATATGGCTTGTTGCAAAAATCGCCAAAGCTATTTTAAATATATTTTTCATAAATATGCCCCTAGAATTGAATATTTTCTATACCTTTATTTGACTGAGAGCCGCTGGCCGAGCATATTTTGTTCAAGTTTGCCCTCTATTTGTAGCTGCCAGAGGCGGCTTTATAAGATGCGATTAATGATAACAACGAATCATTGCCTCTTTTTTAATTTTTTCATAAAATTCTTCATCTAACGCGTCCCGAGTTTGTTTAAGCTCAAGAGCCGCTCGATCGAAATTGCCCGTTAATCCAAGAATTCTTGCAAATAAAGAATTTTCATTATTCTCATAGTAATCATAAAAAGAGGCTGAAATTCCGTAAGAGCCTAAAATCGCCTTTTTAAAATAACTATAATTCGCTTCGTGTTCAATTTGCAGTATCTTAACAACTCGATCATCAAAAATAGGACCAGCTGCTTCCATTTCTTGTGCGTAAGAGATTTTTGTAGCGATACACATTAAAATTACGATAAGTTTTTTCATAGATAACATCATACCTTTGGTAAATATATGTAATATTATGCTTTAATTTTATGGTTATTCATCAATATTGTCTAGTTTCAATACTAGATCGTGTTCCATTGGCCAAGCACATTTTGTTCAAGTTTGCCCTCAATTTGCAGCTGCCAGAGTCGCTCTTGAAGAGCATCATAGCTGAAACCTGCTTGCAGAAGCAAATCGTCGGTGCTTTTTGGGGTTATGCAGAGGGATAGAAGTGGATCAGTAGGTAATTCTTTTGCTTTCGGCGCGTAACCCTTCGACAGGCTCAGGATGAGCGGCGCCGCGGTTTCTGACTTTACTGGTGCACGGGATGTTTTTTGTATTACAGGAGCAGCTGGTAACGTTTTCGCTTGATGGCCAATCAGCTCAAAGATATCTTGGGATTTGGTAATTGGTCGTGCGCCGTGGACAAGAAGTTCATGGCACCCAGCGCTGAGTTCATTAAAGATTGAACCCGGAACCACGCCAACATCGCGCCCTTCATCAAGAGCATTACGTGCGGTTAATAACGCGCCGCTTTTAACCGCAGCTTGAATAACAATGGTTGCAGAAGAAAGACCCGCTATAATGCGGTTCCGTGCGGGAAAATTGTGCGGCAATGGCTCAAAGTTTAAGGGAAATGAGCTCATAACAAGCCCGCCTGAATAGATTATCTCTTCAAATAGATTTTTATGTGCCCATGGATATAGCTTTAATAACCCAGAACCTAAAATCGCAACCGTTTTACCGCCTGCTTTAAGCGTTTCTCGATGTACCATGCCATCGATGCCAAGCGCCCCACCACTAATAGTAGTAAAACCCTCTTTTACAATATCAGGAATAAGCATTTGAGTAACCTGAGCACCATAATTATCTGCTTTTCGAGAACCAACAAATGCTAATGCTGGCGAAAGTTGTGCAAGTGAACCGCCCTGATAATACAGCACTGCAGGGGGTGTGTGAATATGGCGTAAAAGTTGTGGGTATTCTGGATCGAGTATCGTAACAACAGAAATCTTATGCTTTTCAATAAGCGTAAGCTCTTTATCAAGAAGTGCTTTATCTGCAAGCCCAGAAACAACTTTCTCACAAGTTGCCATGGGCAATTTGGCACGATTGCATAATTCATGTGCGTTAAGTATATAAAGCTCATGCAGATTTCCAGCAAAAACTTGACTGAGCGTGGCGCAGGCTTGTGAGCCTACGCCATCGATTAATGACATATGTAATATAGTATGTGATGCAGAAACCTGATGCATGATACTTTTTATTCTCTATTATTCTTCTGATTCTTCGTGTGAATTTTCTACAGTATCCACTTCATGCGCTGTTTCTTGTTCAGATTCATGCCCAAGTTCGGATTCAACGTATGGCTCAATGGTTGGTACGCCGGCTTGACCGGTTTGTTCCATCACAACATCAATTGCAGCTAAACCAGCAAGTTTTTGGCCCTTATCAAGACGAATCAGACGGACACCTTTTGCTTGACGCCCCATAGTGCGCACTTCTTTTGATGAAAGGCGAATAATTTTACCCGCATTATCTATCAGCAATACATCGCTAATATCTGAAACAACAGTAAGCCCAATAACCAGACCGTTACGTGGATCTGTCGGTATAGTACGTACACCTTGACCACCACGGTGTGCAACCCTGAAGTCGCCTACACGCACACGTTTACCGTAACCCATGGACGTTGCAAAAAGAATATCTTTATCATCTGAAACAACTTCCATGCCCACAACTTTGTCTTCGCCAACCAAGCGTATACCAATAACACCGGCAGCTTGACGACCCATAGCACGAACTTCTTGTTCTTTAAAACGAATTCCTTGGCCATGTGCCGTTGCAAGAACGATAGAATCGTTTCCTGAACTGACCGCGCAGAATGAAAGATGATCACCCTCATTAAGCGTAATTGCACGAATACCGGTACTTCTAATTTTTGTAAACTCAGAACCTTCAGTACGTTTTATGATACCTTGTTGAGTTACCATGACGATATAATTTTCTTCTAGATCACGGGCACATAAAAGTTTAACGACATGCTCACCTTCTGTGAGAGGCAATAAATTAACAATTGCGCGGCCTTTTGCCATACGTGAAGCTTCAGGAACTTCAAAGACCTGCATGCTATAAATTCTACCCAAGTTGGTGAAAAATAATAACATCATCATGATTTTTTGCAGCAAAGATATCTTCAACAATATCATCTGAATCATCAAGATCGGCCATGCCCATTTTACCTTTACCACCACGATGCTGCACATTATATAAGGTAACAGGAACACGCTTGATGTAACCTTTACGCGTTAAGGTAACGACAACATCTTCATCAGGAATTAAATCTGCTTCGCTTAAAACATCAACAGCGCCTTCAATGCGGGTGCGTCGTTTATCTGCATACGTGCCTTTAAGCTCATTAAGCTCTTTAATAATCTCTTGCTTAAGTGATTCAGCATTTTCAATAATTGCTTGTAAACGGGCGATTTCTTGTTTAATATCGGTCAATTTCTGCACGAATTTTATCTTGCTCAAGGCCGTTAAACGTTGCAAGCGCATTTCTAAAATCGCTTTGCCCTGCTCAAATGAAAGTGCAAAATTTTCATGTAATTTATCAAGTGCTTGGTCATAATTGTCAGATGCTTTAATTAACGCAATTACTTTATCGATATTATTGCAACGCAATAATAAAACCTGCTAAAATATGCTCACGCGCTTGTGCTTGTTTAAGATCATACAGTGAACGGCGATAAATAATCTCTTCACGGTGATGCAAGAAACTCTCTAATTAATGCACGAAGAGAGAATATGCGTGGTTTGTTATCAAGTAGCCCAACATATAAATGGAAATTGACGATTGCAAAGCCGTATATTTATATAACTGATTCAATATAACTTGTGGGACTTCACCACTGCGAATCTCAATAACCAAACGCATGCCGCGACGGTCAGACTCATCTTTAATATTGGTGATACCTTCAATAACTTTATTTTTTACTAAATCAGCAATTTTTATAACTAAATCTGCTTTATTAACTTGATACGGAAGTTCAGTAATTACTAAGCTTGAGCCCTTTTTGGTCTCTTCAATTTCAACAACACCACGTAATATTAAATTACCACGGCCAGTTGTATAAGCTTTTACAATTCCGGCTCTACCACAAATAATACCACCGGTTGGAAAATCTGGAGCAGGAATCTTTTTAAAAAGCTCGTCATCAGTAACATCTTGATTTTCTAAATATGCCAAGCATCCATCAACCACTTCACCAAGATTATGTGGCGGCACAGATGTTGCCATACCAACAGCAATACCCATTGTTCCGTTTACTAACAATGTTGGTAATTTGCTCGGTAAAATAGTTGGTTCAACGGTAGATTCATCAAAGTTTGGAACAAATGGAACGGTCTCTTTATCTAAATCTGCAAGAATTTCTTGGCTGATACGTTGCATCCGAACTTCGGTATAACGCATAGCCGCTGCAGCATCACCATCAACAGAGCCCCAGTTTCCTTGGCCGTCTAAAAATGGATACCGTTTTGAAAAGTCTTGAACCATGCCGACCATGGTATTATACACAGCGCTGTCTCCGTGTGGGTGGTACTTACCAAGCACTTCACCGACAACACGCACCGATTTATGGTATGGTCTGTTATAATGGAAACCAAGTTGATTCATGGTATATAAAACACGGCGATGAACCGGTTTAAGACCATCACGCACGTCAGGAATCGCACGGCTTACAATAACCGACATCGCATAATCGAGGAACGACTGCTGCAACTCATCTTCGATCAAGACCGGCTTAATACCCGATTTAAATACTTTTTCTTCTGACTGTCCTGATTCCATACTATGAACCTTCCGTTATACCAATTTCGCGGCATTTAGTTAATTTTTAGATTGTATCTAGTATATCTTAAAACAAGATAATACTAAAGAAATAGAACAAGGCCCAAGAGATCATGTATAGTTAAAAGCTCTGCTTTATAATTATAGAGTTGTGGTATAATAATTATTCAATTAATCAAACTTTAACAACATAAAATTTCATGAAAAAAATTTTTTTTACACTTTTGGCCATTTCACTCTGCGCTACACAATTGTTACAAGCTTTTGAAGAGTCAGATGCGCAAGATCACACAATTAAACTAACTGCAAATGGCAAAGTTTTTAACCCTCTTTATATTGCATGTATTATTAATAAAGATGGAAAACTTACCCCAGAAGATACGTGTCAGTACGATAGACAGCTCAATGAGAATTCATATTATTATTTCCATAAGCCCTTAGGTACAGAGTATCTTCTTATATCAACTTCAGAATTTACGTTGGAAGGTGACTTTAGCCTTGAAAAAATACGCTCAAATAAAAATCTTCTTATACATAAAATTATGAATAGCCAATTTACAGAATTCGAAGCAATAATCTCGATGCAAGAAGAAAATGGTCAAATAAATCTTACACTCTATCCATTAACTATTCCTGCGCATAATCACCAAAACCGCTGAACTGATAAGTGCGGCAAAAAAGCACCAGACCGATACAAAATAAACCGTATAAAAAAGATATGCTATCAGGCACGAGCTGCCTATCAAGACACCCATGATTTTCATATATGGACGCGATGAAATGAAAAATGGCAAAATCGTTGCCGCGCAATATCCGCCTGCTAGAGCCACCCATAAAAACCCATAGGCAAACAATCCTCGCGCTGCGTCATATACTATATGGCAATCTTGTACATAAAAAGACAGGTCAGAGCTTACTAAGCCAAATAGTAAACATACCGATACTCCCAAACCGATAATGGTTAAGGCATAGAGCCAACCCTTCCTGGCATTATCAGACTCGACCATCAGGCATGAAAAAGGGATATAAAAGGGCCAAACTATAAATGCAAAAAAGAGAAAGGTCAGAGCGGCTATAGGCCACTTATAGACCCACACAAGCCCTTCAGCAAACTGCTGAATAGCAAAAAATACCGGTATAAGCGCCATGACAAACCATTTTCGGTCTTTTACCGACATTACACTCAATAACCCAATAACACCTAATACGCCACTGGCAATAAAACTTGCTGATGCTGAAAAACACATTTTTAACCCCTTTTTTTAACCGCTTAATACTTCGACTAGCTCAGTATGAGCGGTTTTTTTGTGATTTTTACGTCCAAGTCGCTCATCCTGATACTTCGACTACCTCAGTACCAGGGGCCCGCCTGCCCGCCGAAGCTTTACGCGAAGGCTGGGTCGAAGGGTTGGCGACTATCTAAGATCTTTGTTTTAAATGTAAAAACTATTCTACTTACACCTTAATATAGTAATACTAATTAACTCAATACTCTGCCGAAATTGACAATTTGCCATTATTGCCTATAATTAAAGATAACTTAACGTTCGTAAATCTGGAAAATATATGAAATTAAAAAGCTTTTTTGGCATACTTTTTTGCGGTTCACTGCTCTTTTTTGGCTATTGTCTCTGGGTATTTGGTGCATTAACCACAATAGACCAGCAGTTTGAGATAAACACCCGTTTTAAAGATAATGACCTGCATAACTGGCTCGCGCCACAGCGTAAACAAAACTTACTTTCACGTTTTAGTGAAAACCGCGCCTCGGAGACAGAACCACACTATATTAAGCCTTCTGTTCTGCAAGAATGCATACTTTCAGACAAACCCTGCGTTGATATGCTAGCTTCAATAGCGCCGCAACGCATTTTCTGGAAAACTGCAGCAGATATCTATCTTGAAAAAGAGCAGATACAAAAAGAGCTTTTTAAAGCATTAAAATCGGGCAAAATCAAAGACCGCTTTGGAAAAAAGATTCAATGCAAAACGCTTGCTGTTACTGCATTACAGGAAGAACAAATTTTGCTCACCGCTGCGCTTACAAAGTTGCCGTACCATTACAAATATTTTGGTGGATTATACAACGTGTGGAACTATTCACCCGTTACCTTCTTTACCTTTTTACACTATTCTCGCTTTATATCCGGCCTTCCAGAATGGATCAAAAGCCCACTTAATAGCCTTGCTTCATGGTACATGACGTCTAAATATCCAGAAATTAAGCACGAAACAAAAAAAATTATTAAAAAGAAAACCTTTTGGTTCTTTCACTGGGTGGTTGAATCACGCGTAGAAAAAACGTTTGATAAGATTCAAAGTAAAGCGGAAAAACATTCGTATATTCACGACTATTCACCGTACTATCATAAGCTTCAATACGATTTCGATCTTGAAGCAAAAAATATTTATAGCGAACTCGTTCGCTTGATTGAGCGCAACAAAGCGTTACAAGAAATTTTACTCAGTTAATTTAAAAATAATTAAGAATTATATTTAGGGACAAATATGATTAAAAAGACAGTATTTATACTTATTACATTGTTATGTGTATCACAAGATACGCATGCAGCTGGCTTTTTTAATAAAGCCGCACGCGGATTATACCATACCACTAAATGGGGCCTTATAACTGCACCTTTTGTAACTGCCGGAGTGGGTTTTGCAGGCTATAAATATATAGAGCATAAGAACCCTGAATTGCACTTAGCGTTACAATCAGATCTAGGCTTTGGATTTGCGCTTGATAAAAATACCTTACAAAACTTAATTGAATCATCTTCTGATGAAGAAGCGGCAAAGTTACGTAACATACATAACTACGTCAGAGAAAAGGCTTCAAAACAGTTGGGCGTCCCCCAAGAAAATATTATTGTAAAGGCTGACTCTAGCCGCCCTACGGGTTATCGCACGTTTAAAAAGAATAATAACACGTATCATATTATTAATTTAGACTTGAACAATAATGATGGCCTGAATTTACAAGAAAGTTTTTCTAGATATCTTGAAAATAATGAATCTACGCCTGCACCATGGATAATAAGTCACGAAATCGGGCATGGATTATTCCAGCATGGTAAATATTCAAAATATCTTGGATTAGGTTCACTTATAACATCATATGTTGCAGGATGCTTGCTTTTAAAAAAGGGTAATGCACTTTCTATAAACAAAAACAGCTCAACTTTTTCAATTTTAGCCAAAACTGTCACAGCTACAACATTAGCACCAACCACAATTGCAGTTGCTTATCATGTAAAGACGAAGATAAGTAGAAAAAACGAATGGCAAGCAGACAACTATGCTATTAATGATTTAAAAGATCCAGATATTTTTGAAGCCACCGCTGTTATGTTTGATAAGTACCATGAAACCATGCAAAATTCTGGAGCTATGGACCCTTTACACCCAGAGCCTAAAGATCGCGCACAAAATCTAAGAATTGCTGCAGCAAAACTGCGTAAAGAACAAGCGAAATAATTATAATACCCGCCCCTTTTGTTACATTCTTCTTCGCCACAGGCTCGAAGAATATTCAGGGTGCACGGTATATAAAATTAAGTTAATTTAGAAATAATTAAAAATTATAACTGGGAGGTTATACCATGAAAAAGCATTCAATACTTTTACTACTTACTTTAGTAACGCGCGTATGGGGTTACCAAATAACATCATCACATATCACCCCTATCGCAGATTTTGATGCGCTTAAGCAACAGATTATCGCGCAACCAGAACAAATAGTTACCACAACGCATACTCTTTCACATCAAGCAAAAGCTATCAAAAACGCTTCTGCATTCCAAGATTGGATTAATGCAAACGAACCGAATTGCCCAATAGCATTGTTAAGTGAATGCACCGGCACAGGCTGTGGGTTATCGCGCCTTGATGCTCATCGCCACAAAAGAAATAAGTTCGATGAATACGCTGCAACACGTTTGGCAGAAACAAAAACTGCTACGGGTATCGTAAACTATGTAAGCTTTGCTGCAGGCGGCGGATTTACCGACTTACGGATTATAACACTTGCTCATGAATTAGGCTTAAAAAGCGTTACTATTCACTTAATAGATCTTACCTATGCATCATGCATTACTAAGCTCAAATCACTTCATACTCATGATATCATGGCTGTTGCCAAGACAAGCTCGGTCTATCGTGGACACAGCATGAAAGAGTTTATCACCTATGTTACGCACCTTTTTGGCGCTGATAATGTCCAGGTGCATATCTATGGCTCGGGGCAAGAATATTTAGATACCATAAAGACATTGGGTGCATACTCGCCAGATCTTATTATTGGTATTGATTTTGACCCGTCAACAAAGATCTATAAAGCGTGTATACATGACTTTGTTAAAATCATAGAAAATGGATCATCCCAGGCGCTGCATTTACATGGTAATGGTATATTCCATATCGCACCAAAAGGTTTGCCCATCAAACTCGATTTTCCGCGCGATTTAATAAAAAATCGATATAGTAAGAACTTAATCAACCACTGTATATTATTTTAAAAAATTCCCCTATAATAATCACGTAAAAACAGATCCATTATGCATATTACTAGGGGATTCATGAAAAATGTTACAATAAACTATAAAAGTTATTTCTTTATAGTTCTTGTATCCAGCTTAATTCAAACATCGCGTATCGTAACTAAACCTATCGTTGCAACTGACTGCACAGCACGCTTTCGACAAATCACGGGTTTTAATAACGCTGATTACACTATTGAATCAAGCTATTACCCAGATCATAAAATTACTGAAGTAGAGGTATTTCAAAATAACCCCAAAATGCTGGTTGCAGAGGTAATAACAGAAGAAAAAACATTTGAAGATACGCCTTATGGATATATAAGCAATTTAAGAGTTTCCAATAAGCATAATACTATGGGTATAGACAAAGCCCTTATTAAATACTTGCTCGCTATCAATCGTAAAAAAAGACTAAAATGCACCCTAGTTGTTGCCGAACAGCCCCAACATGCGTTTTACAAAAATATCGGGTTTGAACTTTATGGAACTGAAGACGGATTCAGCACTTTAAGATATATACATGCTCGATATGCATTTATTGAAAAAATTTACAATTCACGGTTGCTTCAGTATGCTTTAAGATAAACAAACTTTATAAAGCTTATTAGTGCATTAACGCAGCACGCATCAGGAATCATGGACCTAAAAAAAATTAATCTTAAAGATTTTACACCCGATAGAATTAGAAACTTTTCTGTAATCGCACATATCGATCATGGCAAATCAACGCTGTGTGACAGGCTTCTAGAAATTACCGGCACCCTTTCAACCCGTAACAAGAATGAACAGTTTCTTGATAAACTGCAAGTTGAAAAAGAGCGCGGGATTACCGTTAAAGCACAATCTGCTTCAATGTTTTATGAGTATAAGGGCCAAACTTACCTTTTAAACTTAATCGATACCCCCGGCCACGTTGATTTCAACTACGAAGTTTCTCGTTCATTATACGCCTGCCAAGGGGCATTATTGCTCGTCGATGCTAGCCAAGGCGTGCAAGCACAAACTATGGCAAACTTTTATTTAGCCTTTGACCAAGATTTAACGATTATCCCGGTTATTAATAAAATCGATATGGCCCACGCCGAACCAGAACGCGTAGAAGAAGAGCTTAAAACGCTTTTTGATTTTGATAAATCACAAGTATTACGCGCATCAGCTAAAGCCGGTATTGGGGTTCATGAAATCTTAGCCGCTATTATTGAGCGCATCCCCGCACCCGTAAGCAAGACAGAAGAGCCCCTTAAAGCGCTTCTTTTTGATTCATGGTATGACGAATACAAAGGGGTAATCTGTTTAATAGCTGTTAAAAATGGCGCCATTAAAAAAGGCGACCAAATTACTCTTGCTTCTACTGATAAACAATACGAAGTTTTAGAAATCGGGCTCATGTACCCGGACCAAATGCCCACTGATGCATTATATGCAGGGCAAGTTGGTTATGTTATTACGGGCATGAAGACCGTACGTGAAGCGCGCGTTGGTGATACGATATTTAACGCCCGACTACAAAAGCAACTACACCAAATGCCCGAACCTGGCTTTAAGCCGTCAAAACCGATGGTTTTTGCAGGTATTTACCCTGTTGAAGCATCAGATTTTGAATTATTACAAGATGCGATAGAAAAATTAACGCTTAACGACGCCAGTGTTAAAGTTGAAAAGAAAAGTTCGATTGCATTGGGCCTTGGTTTTCGGTGTGGATTTTTAGGATTGTTGCATATGGATGTCTTTAAGCAGCGTCTTGAGCAAGAATATAATATGAACGTTATTGCAACGGCACCAAGCGTACTTTTCAAAATTGTTATGAAGTACACCAATGAAACGGTTACCATTGAAAGCCCTTCAGATTTTCCTGATGTTCAACAAATTGATCATGTATTAGAACCGATTATCGATGCAACTATTTTAGTACCCAAAGAATATCTTGGCGCTATTTTAGCCTTGTGTGAAGAAAAACGCGGCATTCAAAAAGAACTTTCTTACTTAAATGAACAGCGTATTATTTTACGGTACCGGTTACCACTTAATGAAGTTGCCACTGATTTTTATGATCAATTAAAATCACTCAGCTCCGGTTATGCAAGTTTAGATTATGAAGAAGCTGGCTATCAACCGGCAGATTTAGTTAAAATGGATATCTTGCTTAATGGAAAAGCGGTTGACGCCCTTTCAAGCATTGTTCATGAAGAAAGTGCTCAACGTGTTGGGCGTGAAATTGCAGAACAATTACGAAAAGCGATCCCGCGCCAGATGTATGAGGTTGCTATTCAGGCTGCTATTGGTGCAAAAGTTATTGCACGTGAATCGATTTCTGCATTACGCAAAAACGTTATAGCAAAGTGTTACGGTGGTGATATAACCCGAAAACGTAAACTGTTAGAAAAACAAAAAGAAGGTAAGAAAAAAATGAAGCAAGTGGGCAACGTAGAAGTTCCACAAGAAGCTTTCTTATCGATATTAAAAAAAGAGAGTTAATAGTTATGGTCAACGAACAATTCAATGGTAATATCGTTATCTTTCAGGCATTTGATGTGGGTGACGATATCAACTTCTCAAAAGTTCTTAATGAAAAAATGCTCCCGGTTTTACCGTCCCAGTATTCAAAATACTTTAAGAACTATCATATCCCGTTAACGGTGGCGCCTTCGTTACTTGACCCAAAAATTACCTGCAATAACGCCAAGTTGCATAATTTTGGTGTTATTACGCTCAGATATCAGATCCCTTTTAGTTCGACCTTTGAAGATTTAAAATCAGAAATTACTGCTATCGATACGCGTTATGAAACACAAAGTTTAAATGACGCGTTCTTTATTTTTAATAAAATTAAGGGCGCCGTTAAACAATCAAACTTTTTCCACTTACGTAAGTCGTATACGGTAATCCAAGTTAACCCACAACAAAAATATGATGTGGTAAATTTTAAAGATACGTTTGGCAGTATTATCGCCTCAACACTGCGCTTTGAAACAGAGACACTGTCTGAATACCAAAAAAATGAGATCTTAGCATCTGCTTTTGGCTATTACCGTGGTGATCTTATTATTGTCGATACAGAAGCGGCATGCGTATATGACGACGAATATGAAGACATTTTGGAGCTCTTTGAGTTTGCCAATATGCAGCAGCTTGAATTACAGTATTTTGACCGCGTATTGGATAAACAGCTCAATACCGTGTATGAACGTCAAGTTAAAGCCCCGCCATTTCGGTCATATCTGCCCTTTATCTCTGCTACAGAAGGCGACCCAATTGGCGACCTTGAAAAACTTAAAGTAGATATTTCAGTTATTACTGAAAGGCTTGAAAACAGTATCAAAGTTGCCGGCGAAGCTTATTATTCTGAACTGTACCAGCTTTTAACTGAAAAGCTTGATCTGCAAAATTGGAAAGAGTCTATTAACCGCAAGCTGTATATTATTCAGGATATTGCTACGGTGTACCAAAACAAAATTGACGCCGTGCGTGGTGATATTTTATCAGTTGCGATTATTATCTTAATCGCCCTTGAACTGGTTATTTTGATTATTAAGTAAATAATGCGCTTTGGCGCACCACAAAAAAAGGGCCCTGAAGTTTCAGGGCCCCTTTTATCAATATCTATCTTCTTTACTATTACTTCTTCTCGCACGTAAAAACTAAATGTCCCGGATAACCGCCTGAAAAGAATGGTTTAATTTTCTCATCGGTATAAAGTTTTGCATTCAGTGTCCCGCAAGCTTGACTTGCTAAAATATTAATCAAGCCTTCATTTTTTTTATCTATACCAGGCTTTAAAGGTTCTTGTGTAATAGCATAGAATTTATCAGCCACAGGCTGTATTACCCAGTTTATAGTTGAATCATTCGGATTGCTTGTCCAACGCGCAACTTTTAATTTTTGAAGCGGCTTTGCGGTAACCTTATTAGCAGAATCAATGCTTACCAATCCAGCACCAAATTGCGCACAGAGTGCACGCGCATCAGCTTCGGCCATATTTGGCTCCACCACATCAGACTTACTAAGCATCTTTACATGTGTATGATCGACTGTGATAGTAAACTGATCTCCTAACTGGGGCTGGAAATAATAATCTGCATTGTATACATCAGGCATACCACCAGCCTGCAAACCTACAGCTGCAAACGAACAGAGTAATAAAAATAACTTTTTCACAACATTCTCCTGAATTTATAAAATTAACACTATATATCTATAAATTCAGGTTAACAAAGAATATCGATAAAAATCAAGAGTTTTAATATAAGAGATAATTGATTTTATATTAAAAACTTAAACAAAATTATTATATTTACTCATAAACAGCGACTTTTGCCGGGCGGAGGATCACTGTCCCCTCAATCCGTGCACCCTGAGTGTTCACCGCAGGTGAATGTATCGAAGGGTCGGCATTTAATTTTATATGACTTCCGCTATCCTTCGATACATTCTACTTCGCTAAAGCTTCGTAGAACACTCAGGATGCACGGGATCACAGAATTTCTTTTTGGCGTACTCCGTAAGCAACTTAAAATCCCCTGTAATAAGTGCTTCTTTTTTCTTTCGGGTCCACCCTTTTAATTTTTGCTCAAGCTTAAAAGCTTCAGTGCGCTCTTCTAACGCTGCATGAAAAACTAATGTAACAGGCAATCTTGTTGAGGTATATCCGCAAATCATCTTATTTTGATGGTCTATAACACGCTTTTCAAGATCATCAGTTTGTCCAACATAATAAGAATCATCACTGCACTTTAAAATATAAACATAAAAATATTTCATATAACTTGTTAGACATTAATAATCGCTATCCTTCGATACATTCCCCCGCTGGGGGAACACTCAGGATGCACGGGGATGGGGAATTTATTCATAAACAGCGACTTTAGCAGGGCGCAGGATAACTGTCCCCATGCGATAGCCTTTTTGCAATACCTGTGCAATAGCGCCAGAAACAGCCCCTTCAACTAACGGCGTTTGCATAATCGCTTCATGTAAATTTGGGTCAAACTGGGTATTTTCGGTAATTTCAGTAACATTAAAGCGACTAAGTACCTTTTTAAATGCTTTATAGATAAGCTCAAATGCCGGGTTTGATATATCATGCTGTGCACGGTCAAAATCATCAACAATGTCGATCAATTGCGTCAAAACATCTGCTTGTGCAGCCTGTGACCACTGGCCACGTTGAGCTTCCATGCGCTTTCTATAGTTATCAAAATCAGCCTGCAAATAGGCATATTGTTGCCTACAGCGCACTAATTCGTCGTTATCGCGCACAACTGTTTCTTGGTTAAGATTATTATTTTCTTCCATTAAAGACCTTTATTATGTATGATTTATCAACAATATTTTTATTAGTTTAACAAAAATATGAAAAGTAATGAAAAAGTATCTATATCTTCTTATTATTGTATGCAGCTGGGCCGCACTGTATAGTTTTAATATCCCTAAGTTTTATCACGGCAGAATATTTTTAGATGAACCCCGCTTTTCTGAAAAAGGGCTTTTTACTGCCGACATAACCGTAGCAGGCGGAACCAAGCATTTTAGGGCCAGGGGCTACAAAGGCCATTTAGAATTTGCTGAAGCGATTTTACAAGGGTACCTGAATTTTAATAAAGGGATTTTTATTCATGCCTATATCCCCATCAGCTGGGTACGCATGAACGATGTCGAACGGTATGATCTTTCGGTTAAACCGCTGCCCCATTGCATCAAAAAAACTGATATCTATAGCCCGGGAATTTTTGCCGGCTGGACGGTAAACTATGAAGATACAAAATATCTTGACTATCTGGATGCAACATTTGAGCTGGGCATGCTTTTAAATACACCGAGACATGCCATAAATATACCCCTTTTTCCTATCGGCTATACAACGCAACCTGGCTTTGCAGGAGCTGGTTATTTCTCGATGGGTGCCTATGAATGGCTCACGCTTGGAGCGTATACGCAGGCTATCAGTTTTCAACCTGCAACCATCTGGAGCGCAGGAAGCTATCTTAAACTCGATCACCTGATACCTAAATTGTCTTTTATGGTAGCAGTATGCGGCGATGGGCAAAATAAACAGATTGAATCTATAAGTCCGTGGCAGATGCTTTCAGTATACCTATCTTTTGAGGTTGACTTGGCCACCGATGATCGCCCTTGGTTGCCGCGCTTTAAAGCGCTCTATAGCAAGCCGGTTGCCGGGTATAATATCTTAAAGGCGGGGATGGGCGGTTTCACCGTTGGCGTCGACGCTCAAATCATTTTTTAAAAAATAATTGGTATATTCCAAGATAACATCAATTGCGTGCGTATACCGCGGATCTTTCTCGAAAAACTCTGGCAATGCTCTAAACCGCGTGTGTAAATGGTTAAAAAGTTGTCCAAAACAGTTTATTTGTCTTTCTGCAAGCTGGTACCCACTCTCTTTAAGCTGCTGTACCTCTTTACATAATTTTAAAGTAGCTTGACACAGCTCATCATAAAAAAGGGCATGGTCCGTGATATGCTCATGCTCAGCCAATTCTAACAGTGACCAAACAGCAAGCGCTTCGTTGCTGACCTGTTTACTTATTACATCGGTGATATCGCATAAAGAAAATAAAAAATTTCCCGAGATGAACACTAAAAATAGCGTTGAATGCTTAAAAAAAATTCCTATTAAAAAAACATACCTATTCATATTTTTCTCATTTTTATATAAGTTATTACTTTCAGTATCGCCGAAAAATATTTAAATAGTCAATCAAACAAAGACTATTGCGGCGCAATGCCCTATTGTGTTATTTTGTATAGTAACAAATAAAAAGGCCCGGAAATTCCGGGCCTTTTTAAGTTTTTAAGAATTAAAGAAGCTAACATCACTTTCAATTCCCAACCCTTCGACTACGCTCAGGGCGAGCGGTACTAGGAGGTCGTGAGTTATCAACAAGAAATTATGTAACTAAAATGGTAATTCGTCATCAAATGGTGGTTCGTCTTTAAAGACAGCGGCACCTTTAGTAGTTGCTCCAGTTGTTGGTGCAGAAGCATCAGAAAAACCTTCCATAGAAGTTGTCTCTGCTGCTTGTCCAGTACTAAGAAAGACAACATTTTCAGCCATAATAGAATGTTTGCTGCGCATTTTGCCATCGGTAGCATCTTTCCAAGAATCAAACTTCAATCTGCCTTCGATAAGTACCGGTCTGCCTTTTTGCAAATACTGCGCACAGTTGTCTGCTTGAGGTCCCCAGACTACGATATCAACGTAACAAACTTCTTGAACAACGGCACCTGTTTGTCTGTTTTTATATTGACGGTTAGATGCCAAGCTCATGCGGCACACATTTGCAGCGCCAACTTGTTTTAATTCTGGGTCACGGGTTAAGTTACCCACCATAACTACTTTATTATATCCTGCCATGCTTATGTTCCTTTTAAAAAGTTAAGAAGTTTTGTTAGATGATTTAAATTTTTTTGCGCTTCTGCCACCATGGCATGAGCCTCTTGCACACTTTGCTGTAATGCCTTGTGCGTAGCGCCAGAAAAAGAGCCTTTGGTGTCACCGTCAACAAGTTCCCGCATGCGATGCAAAAGCTGCTGCTGCGCCTGGGCCAAAAGCTGAATCTGCTCGGTGATTAAGTGCGCCAACTCTTCAAGTAAAACTCCAAGTTCTTCTTTAAGATGCCCAGAAGTCTTATGATACAAGGATTTTTTAGAAACCACAAAAGTTTCTTCAGAATTTATCGGCATGCAAGAAAACATGGTGATAATAATTGCAAAATTAGTTACACGATTCATGATAATTATAAGATTTACGGTTTATACACAATACGATATCCAACTTTAACATAATCGATAAGTGCATACAATGTAACCAGAGTTACTAGTATGGGCACAGCCGTTAAAAAAGTGGGAATCTGTAGTTCAGTATACCGCGTAAAAAAAAGAAGCAAACAGTAAAATACTTGAAATACCATGGCAACTTTGCCAGAAATGCGTGCCGCCGACGGTTTATAATTGCACCAGGCCATTATAGTTGCACCAACAAACATAAGTATCTCTTTTGCCCAGAGAAAAATAATAAACCATGCAGGAACAATACCAGCATACTTATACCAAAGCACCGTAAACGTACTCAGTATAAATAGTTTATCGGCTACCGGGTCAAGTAGCGCACCAAGAGCAGACTCTTGGTTAAACTTACGGGCAATATAGCCGTCAAGCACATCCGAAAATGCAGCTACGGCCGCCACGAAAGCCGCCAATAAAAAATAATTATTAAGTAATAGATAGATAATAGGCACAACTAAAATAATGCGCGCGATAGTTATATACGTTGCAAAAGTTATTACAGGAAGCTTCATGAAATTATTCCAGAAGCAACACAGCGGTCACCAGAATAAAGCACGGCAAACTGCCCTGCTGCGATACCTTGGTCCTGCTCACTTAAAACTATATGTGCACGATTATCCGGAAGATAGGTAATAGTTGCCGGAATTTTTTTTGGCCCATGACGTAACTTTACCAAGAACTCTGACTTTTTATCTTCACCTGAAAGCCAGGCAAGATCTTCAACCTCAAACGTGTCCCGCTGCTTATCGGGCTCATAATATTTTTTAGAGATATACACCGTATGGGTAGCCAAATCTTTTGACACAACATACCAAGGTCCACCAGCAAGCCCAATTCCCTGGCGCTGGCCAACTGTATAAAACCAAGCACCCTTATGTTTGCCCAAAATCGATTCTGTTTCAAATTCAACTAATTTTCCAGGATGCTCTCCAAGATGAAATTGCACAAACTCAGAAAATTTAAGTTTGCCTAAAAAACAGATCCCTTGAGAATCCTTACGGGCCTTATTGGGTAAATCAGCAGCATGCGCATAGTCGCGCAACTCGGGTTTTGTCATACCCCCGATAGGGAAAAGCGCTTTTTGTAACTGTTTTTGTGAAAGACGGGCAAGGAAATAGGTCTGATCTTTTACTGCATCGGGTGACTGGTACAAATAAGTAACCCCGTCAACTACCTGGGTTTGCGCATAATGGCCGGTAGCTATGGCATCAAATTGATCCGCAAACAGCTCATAAAAAGCACCAAATTTTACTTGCTGATTACACATGATATCTGGGTTTGGGGTTCGCCCCTTTTTTATCTCAGAAAGAGTATAAGAGACCACTCTGTCCCAATACTGTTTTTGAAAAGAAACAACTTCAAGTTTAACATTAAGTTTTTCGCAGACAGCACGAACATAAACAAGATCTTCTTCCCAGGGACAAGTTCCCAGGAAAGCAAGTTCATCTTCTAACCAGATTTTAAGGTAAAAGGCGGTAACGGTATGCCCCTGCTGCACGAGCTTGTGCAAAGCAACAGAGCTATCCACCCCACCAGATATAAGCATTGCGATATTCATAGTGCTTTTAGTATAGCAGATTATGCAAAAAAGACGAACCACGACATAATTGAAGTATTGCAAATAGAAATTTATATAAACTATACTTAAAGTAAATAGTTAATTATAAAAACAAAAGGGGCACTCATATGATAAATTGGCACCATTTAATTACTCTGGGTTTATTGTTAATGCCCCTGCTGCAAGCAATCGAAGTCCCCATTGTGCCGGATATTAATTATCTGCATCAAAGTAAGGATATGGTAAATAATGCATTATTAAACAAGCAACCGGTACCATCTGAAAAAGAACTTGCAGATTTACGTGACTACCTGGTTAAAATTGCATTTCATATGACGCCTGCAACCCAAAATGATCGAAAAATACTCAATCTAGCAAAATATATGTTAGCGTTCATGATGATAAATGGCTTGGGTGGCCCTCTATATCCTGATGATGCAGTTACCATGCTAGAAGAGATTCTTAACAGCTATTCTCATAATCCAAACGATTTTGATGACTACCTACAAGAGAATTTCCTAAAAAAGGGCATCGCTCATCTTACTCATGCAATTGAATTTCATGTGGTGGACAATTGGTATGCGGCACGTCTAACTTTAGCACACTTCCTGATGAAAAGAGGCTTACCTGAAGACATTGAAAATGCAATAATAGCATTAAACGATATCATTATGCCCCTTCCAGAAAAAGAAATAGACATAGCACTTATCAACAGGGCAAAAATCGATCTCGCAGATATATATCTCAGATTATTAAAAAATCCAACCAATCATCAAAAATGGGAAGGCTACTCAAACGCTCAATTTGTAAAAAATTACTATGAGCATAACCGTAGCGGCGTTTACGAAGATGATTACCAAAAAGCGCTTCAGTTCTTGGATGCCATATAAAAGCAAAGCTCCACGTAAAAATAATTATTGCAATTTGAAATATTTAAATATATAATAAAAATTAGATATTAGATTTTGTTCCCGACTAAGAAAGGGTCAGATTCAGACGTACTCACTGAATCTATTTTAACAACCAAGCCCTTTCTTAGTTTTTTATATCTCCACATGGACAGTTTTTCATCTTCATGCTACTTTTTAATAAACAGTTTTTTTAAAAAAATAATGCGCGTAAGCGCACCAAAAGTAATTTCATGAACAGTCTCAATATTCTTATTCAAGCATTTAAAAATCATATTATTCAGTTATACCCAAGCGTAAGCATTGCCTGCGACGTTACCCTTAATGTTGATCCACAACGTCAACAATTTGGTGATCTTTCTTGTAATGCAGCAATGCTTTATGCAAAAGAGCTTAAAGCAAATCCACGCGCTATTGCACAACAGATAATTCAAGATTTTAAACACCCATTAGTAAAAAATGTCGAAATCGCAGGCCCCGGTTTTATTAATATCACCGTTACCGATAGTTTCTTTCCCCAACTTCTTACGGAACTGCAAACGCAGGGTGACAATTTTTTTAAACTCGATAAAGATTATTCTTTTAAAAAATTTAATATAGAGTTTGTCAGCGCAAACCCAACGGGCCCTTTACATCTCGGGCATGGCCGCGGTGGCATTATTGGCGATGTTCTTGGTACCATTTTACGCTTTCTGGGCCATACCGTTACTAAAGAGTTTTATATCAATGACGCGGGTAACCAAATAGAAAAACTCGGAGCATCATTTAAAATTCGCTGCCAACAAGAGCTTGGATATTCTGTAGAAATTCCTGAAGATGGTTACCATGGTGAATATCTTAAAGAACTGGCACAACAGGCTCATGCTGAACTCGGCGATAAACTGGCAACACAACCAGATTCTTTTTATGCTATCTACGCAAAAGAATATTTATTACAAAAAATCAAAGAAACTCTTGCAGCCTATGGCATCGTTTTTGATGTCTGGTTCTCAGAAAAAACATTACACAATTCTGGCGCAATTACCAAAGGATTAGAGATTATCAAAAAAAATGGTTATCTCTATGAAAAAGATGGTGCCGAATGGCTGAAGTCAACTGAATTTGGCGATGACAAAGACCGTGTCTTAAAAAAGGCTACTGGCGAGCTGACCTATGTTGCTGCAGATGTTGCTTATTTAGAAAATAAAATTGAACGCGGCGCAGATAAACTCATCATAATTTTAGGACAAGACCATCACAGTTATGTAGTACGTCTTAAAGCCGTATTACAAGCGCTTGGCAAAGATCCGAATATGCTTGATGTTATTTTATATCAACTTGTTACCATTAAAGAATCTGGCCAACAAGTGCGCCTTTCAAAGCGTGCAGGCAAAATAGTTTCACTTGAAGATATTACTGAAAATGTCGGCAAAGATGTGGCACGCTTTTTTTACTTACACAGAAAAGCTGATGCACATTTAGAATTTGATATTGCCCTTGCACTTTCACGCACAGAAGAAAACCCGGTGTATTATATTCAATATGCCTATGTTCGCACACTCAGTATGCTTGAAAAAGCAGAATCACTTTCTATTAAAGATATCACGTGCGCAGATGCGGAACATATTACAGAAAAAGAAGCACTCTTAATTAAAAAAATAGTAGCATTAAAACTGTTACTTGAAGATATTTCTCAGCATTATCAAACGCATTTATTAACCTATTATGTTCATGATCTTGCACAACTGTTTTCAACCTATTATGGCAGCACCAAAGTTATCGATACCAATAATATTCCCGTAACCCGCGCACGGCTTTTAGTTGTTATGCAATTACGTGATACCTTTAATCTCTGCCTACGCCTTCTTGGCGTTGGAACACCTGACAAGATGTAGTCAAGAGCAAAATAATATTAACGAAATATAACTAAGCTTTCATCCTCAAAAGTGTGTCACCCTGATACTTCGACTGGTGTGTAAACGCACTATTTTTGCTTAGTACTAAAGACCAGTTGAACTTGCCTGCCTGCCGCCGTTTCATTCTTATGCTTCGACTTGCCTTTAGTATTGAGCTTGTCGAAATATCAGCACGTGGGTTTACTCCTGAGCCTGACGAAGGGCTCGCTCATCCTGATACTTCGACTAACGCTCAGCAGTAAAGGCTCGCTCATCCTGAGCTTGTCGAAGGGTTAGCGCGAATATTTAAATTATATTTAATAATAAAAATGTTATAATTAATCTAAGTTTAAATTTTATAAAGTGTAAGAAAATGTCGGATCAAGTTTTTTATTTATATATCCTACAATGTAACGACCAATCATATTATGTTGGCCATACTGATGATATCGAAAAGCGTATTGCTGATCATGCTGCCGGTCTGTGTGGTTATACTTCAAAAAGATTACCTGTAAAATTAATTCATATTGATCAATTTCAAGCGCGGGACGAAGCATTTATTGCTGAACATAAAATAAAAGGCTGGACTAGAAAGAAGAAAGAGGCTTTTATGCAAAAAAAATTTGATGAATTAATTAGGTTATCTAATTTTAAAAAAGAAATTATTTAAACTATATACTTTACGCTAATTCGCTAACCCTTCGACAAGCTCAGGATGAGCGAGCCTTTAGTACTGAGTTTATCGAAGTATCAGGGTGACACCTTTAGCGCCACAAGAGCTTAGTACTCCCTACATAAACAAATGGGGTTCTATAATACTTTTTTATTAACTAGTTTTGCTGAGTATGATCAAATACTTTTACTGGCTGATATTCACCATGCATTCCGCATAATGCGTGATAAAAATGCGCAACATAGAGTATTGGAACCTGCCACTGAATAGCACGGTAGCGAGCGCACATAAGCATTTGATAGCGCATATAATCACGCTTGAGCCAACTATCGTTACAGAATGCAATTATAGAAGTATTCTGCTGAAGTTCGTGGTCTGGGTAAGTATTAAAAAACAGTTCTGAGCAAATATAGGGCACTATTTTTAAATTTTTGGTAATCTGCCAAAAGGGGCGCCTGCGGGTGCTTGGGTGTATGCCGATAAAATTTTTAAAAAAATATGCATGTGCCCCACGTTCAGTAAGTGCCATTGCATGCCGTTTATCAAATAAATCAATCAAAACACCATCATGAATCCAATAAACGGTATTTCGATATTTGCCATTATCCCATCTAAAGCCGCCAGTAAGTATGGTAACCGACTTACCAAGCTGTTCTTGGTTTAAAAGAGCAACAACCTGTGGCTCACCGGGTAAAATCGGACACCGAATGGCAGTTTCATGAAAAAGAATCATATCACTTTCAGGGTACTGCTTTAAAAGCGCTTTACAATAATCACGAATCGCTCTTCCTGTATGCATAACAGAATCATGAGCATTAAAATATTCACGCCCACAGGCAATAGTAGTATGGTTAATAATATGCGCTCTATGCGTATGCGAAATTATGATACCCATAAGCCACACGCCCACAAAAAACAGAACTGCTAGCCAGTAATATCTTCCCCAGCAAATGGCAGCGCTTATAAACGCCTGGGTAGCGATAAAAATAAATAATAATAAACTTGAACCGATTTTAGGCAACCAAAACAACATGCCAGAATATTCTACTAAGGGGACCAGTGGGTTAAAAAGTAGATACCCTTCAACTGCGCCAAGCATAAACAAAGACCCTCGTTCAAGAAACAAGAAAAATAACCAGGTAAAAATAGCAGCGCAAAATAAACGTACACCTGGTGATTGCGTAATAAAGCGTAGCGATATAAGCAAAAAAAACCAGCTCAAGCCATAACAATAGGCTACGAGTAAAACCAATACCGGTGGAATAAGTTTAAAAAAAATATTACCAGATCCGCAGCAATAAAGTCCCTCTGCAATAGCCCAAAACTGCAAAGAAAAAGCAATGCCAGACCAAATTACTCCATGGAAAATCGTTACTTTATCATGAATGATAAGATAAAAAAGTGGGATTAAAAAAATGCATGCGGCCCACCAAAAAAATTGTGGCCATAAAAAGGGCATGATATAAAGACACGAGCTTATACAACACAAGTAAAAACCATCTGCATTACAATATTTCATGGTAATTAAAAAAAAAGGGTAGAGAAATTGATTTCTCTACCCTACCAAATTGAGTACTATTAATTAAATAAAATTCTTTTTTTATTTAACATCGGTCCATTTCCACAAGTCTTTATTTGATTCATCCTGTAAAACTAAAGCCCCATTTGCAACTGTCAAAAGTATATTCATAGAGTTACACGCAATGCCAGAACCTCCAAGACCAAAGCTATGGTAATAGGTTTTAGTGGTCTTAGTTGCAGGCCGAGTACTATACGCATTACCGCCTAAAGTGGTAGTATATTTAAACTCAATACGCTTAAAACATACTGGGTAACCCAACTGCGAATTAAGGGCAGCTTTGGTAACTTCTTCTGGAATAAGGCCCTCTGATAGTTCCTTCATGCCTTTTCCTAACACTTCACCAGCTGCCTCAACGGACATCTTTGATATCATACCTAAACGATCTTTTACCGCACAGCTATGGAGTACCAAGAGATTCCCTTTAGGAATTTCAAAATCAACTTTTTGGTCATCATATCCTGCTAAAGCAAGATATACTGTCCCACCAATAGCTTGATCTGAAGTATTACGAATGGACATTTGCCATCCCTTATTATCACTATCTTGGCAAGGTTCCATCGCATCTATGTAATAACCATCTTTAGTTTTTAACATATTTGCTTCTGCATGCAAAATTTCGCATGAAGCGCTTAAAAGTAGTATTAATAATACATAAAAATTATAGTTTTTCATTAATGCTTCCCTTCAACTAATTTAAACTGTTTACTGTTACCAGATGCTGGAAAAATCGTTCCTTGGTAATCTCCACATAACATAGAAAAACCTGTACTTGGTAATGAAACCTCACCTACTGTATCACCAGAGTTGACAGAAACTTCATAAACATATTCACCAGCTTTAATGGTTAGCTTATTCACACAACAAGCACCGGTCTGAAATGTAAAAGAAGCGTTCGGTGCAATGGCACCAGAAGGTTGCACATTAGAGCAAACAAATTTAGAAATCTCTAAAAATATCGTGCCAGGGGTTTTATTATAAAAAGTATAACTATACCCAACTATCTCTGTTGCCATGCCACAAAAGAGCATGAGTAGAGAAATTATTATTTTTTTCATTTTTTTACTCCTTAATTTAAATAATTATTCAACTAATAAAATTATGAGACCATTTTCATCATATTGTGCCGTTATGTTAAGATCCCTACAAGCCAAATCAGCACCTGTTGTAGGAATATTACTCCACCCTGGTTTAGTAGCTATTTTACCCAACCTAGCTGTGGTCATTTCAAAACCATCCAAACAATAGATCCCAGTGCCCCATTCAATAGTTTTGCCTGGAGCGATATTATCTTGCGAATTCTTTCCAGACCATGCCGCTGACATGGTTACATTTTTTATTGTTTCCTTGAGCCCATTTTTAAATTTATAGTTATAAGCTTGGGTATGCGCACCCATCATAAGAGCACATAAGACCACAAAAGCCTTAACTTGACGGTTATTTAACATAAAACTCTCCTTGTTTTTTAATAAAAACTTATTTTTCCTGTAGTACCATGAGTACCATGTCATTTTAAGCATATATATAAATATTTATATTAGTCAATATATATTAAATAAATACATCTTTTATAAGCCCCTTTAAGGTGAAAATACAGGTTTGCGCATTAAATTTATTGACAAATCAGATTAAAATATAGGATCCTGATAATGTATAGGTTTAATATAATTAAAATAATTAAAGTAAAAAAAATAAAGGAAATATGGTATGAAAAATACTATTTTACTCAAAGGTGCGCTCGCACTTACTATTATAACAACAGGTTTGTTACACGCTGGCGCTACGACACAATTAATAGTTAATAAAGCTATTGATCTTGGTACGGCACCTGCTGTAAAAGTTGTATGTGATGCATATGGCAAACAAGGTGTTCAGGTAGCTAAAGGTATGAATTCAACGGTAACTGGATTAAAAGATACTGCTAAAAAAGTCTGTTGCCGATTCTCGGGTTTCAGAAAAGATCATCCAAATGTTACAAGAGATGTATTTGATGGCTGTAAGGGTATTGAAATTGACAATGCACCTTCTGAAGAAGACGCATGTGCATTTGTTGCGATAGGTGGAAGCTTACTTACCAATTTACCTAAAGCTGTTAAATCAACCTTAGGCGATCGCTGTTGCATATATGAAGATGTAATGTCAGAAAATCCTAAAGCTGCAAAATCGCTCGGATGCGAAATATAATAGATTAATTTATGGCATTATTGACAAATTGAATTAATTTGTGCGATACTAAAATTAGATAGTATAATAACTAATATAATATAATAAAAAGGAGATCGTAATGAAATTACGTAAAATACAATTAACTCTTGCACTGCTTGTTGCAGCATTAGGCTCACAAGC
This sequence comes from uncultured Candidatus Babeliaceae bacterium, assembly GCA_963704655.1. Taxonomy (GTDB): domain Bacteria; phylum Babelota; class Babeliae; order Babelales; family Babelaceae; genus BOG-1370. The sequence continues at coordinate 486,884 of OY969927.1, forward strand.
TCTTTTTGCAGCCACAGAACCGGCAAATAAAAGTATTATCGATACTTATGCTAAAGGTGTTGAAAATGCACTTAAAGTCGCTGCTGCTAAACCTGAAACTGGTTGTAACGTTATGGGTACACTTGCTGGTAGATATTTAAAAACAGCTCTTGTAACTCCAGATAACGTTGCATTGGCACAAGTTTATTGCTGTGAAGATGCTAAATTTAAAGATAAACATCCTAAAGCTTATGAATCATTGTGCCTTGGTACTTCAACTAATAAAGTTGTAGAAGGTTTAATCGGTAAAGTAGGTGTAGCACCTGCTAAAACTTGCCCAGTTATCGGTAAACTTGGTAGAACTTTAAATAGTTTAACTGAAGACCAAAAAACAACATTATGTGTAACTTGCGGTGATTTATGGAAAGATAAACACCCTAAAGCTCGTGAAGTAGTTTGTTCACATATGCAAGAATCAGCTGAAGACGTATTGTCTGAAGAAGATGTTATAGAAGCTGAGTAATATTCGTTATCTTAAAAAAGTGGGGGGGTAAAACCCCTCACTTTTTATTATATAAGATCAGAGAGTCACTTTATGAAAAACAAATTCTTATTAAAAAAAATTTTATCTATCCTGCCACTCATAGCAATTACCAGCATGTCTATTACAGAAATTATGGCAGATGCAGGAATCCCCGCAACGACCCTTAAAAAAGCACTGAATCTAACTGGAGTTGACGAAACAACAGGCTGTACATTACTCAGTTCAGCAGGTGAGCTTCTGAAACCGCTCAGTTCAAGTGAAAAAGGTCGCGCATGTGTTACCTGCGGTGACAATTGGGCAAAAGATGAGAAAAATAATGGTAAAGCACTTACCGTAGTTTGTGGAAAAACAGGATCCCCAACAGACAAACAAAAAGAAATTTTAACCAGGGCCCTTACTGATTGTGAACAATTAGCTTTGCTCTATCGCCGCTTTGATTTACTTTCTAAAGATCAACGAGTTCAAGCAGTATCAACCTGCTTTGGTAAATGGGACCAACACCCTAAAGCTCGAAACGCTCTTATGAAACAACCAGTTGATCTGGATGAATCAAAAGAAGTAAAAGGTGATTTGCCAACATGGCAGGAAGTCTCACAAATGCAAATTCTTGCTAAGGCTGATGCCAAAGGGCAAGTTACGCAAGAGATTACCGAAGAACAATTTAAAGCAGTTATTAAGTAATACGTTAATTTAATTACAACGTATGCTATCATTCTTGCGACAGCCTCGCACGTCTGAAAATAAAAAAAAGTTGATCTTGTCGCCGTGTCATCCTTATGCTTCGACTTGCCTTTAGTATTGAGCTTGTCGAAATATCAGCACGTGGGTTTACTCCTGAGCCTGACGAATGGCTCGCTCATCCTGAGCCTGTCGAAGGGTTAGCGAGCGCTATTAAATTTATTACTAAAATGATATAATATGTTGATATGTTTAATTTTAAATTTTAATTTTTATCTCGAATGTTAAACCAGAATTTTTTTGTTTATATACTTGAATGCAAAGATAAATCCTATTATGTTGGACATACTGATAATATTGAAAAACGTATTGCAGAACACGCTGAGGGTATGTGCGGATACACATTAAAGCAGCTACCGGTAAAATTAATTTATATTGAGCAATTTCAAACTCGAGATGAAGCATTTATTGCTGAACATAAAATAAAAGGCTGGACTAGAAAGAAGAAAGAAGCGTTAATGCAGAAGAGATTTGATGAGTTAATTATATTATCAAATTTCAAAAAAAAATTTCCTGAAACTCGCTAACCCTTCGACAAGCTCAGGATGAGCGAGCATTTAGTGCTGATATTTCGACAAGCTCAATACTAAAGGCAAATCGAAGCATCAGGATGAGCGGCGGCGGGCAGGCCCCTGGTACTGAGCAAAATAGTGCGTTTACGCACCAGTCGAAGTATCAGGATGACACCCTTTGCAGAAAAGTTTTTTTCTTAAATATATTTCATCGAACTTATGTTACTTATAACTCTTTTAATTTACATAAAATTTCATATGCCTGCCGCGGCGAGACCGTATCCAAATCAAGTTCATCAAGCAACTGTAACTTTTTATTATACATAACACTTTGATCACTTTGTGCAGCTATAAATGGCTTTTGCACAAAATGTGCTGGCGCATGTGCATATTGTGCAAGCAATACCCGCGCGCGCTCTATAACCGTTTTTGGCAAATGCGCTGCACGCGCAACTTGAATACCAAAACTTCCTTGTGCAACACCCGGCATAATTTTATGTAACAAAATAACCGTATCACCAACAGCTTTACTTGCTGCATGGTAACAAATAATACCCGGCATAGTTGCTGATAATGTTGTTAGCTCATGGTAATGCGTGGCAAACAAACAAAATGGTTTAATCTCTTGATGCAGATATTCAACAATTGCTTGTGCAAGAGCAAGCCCATCATAGGTGCTTGTTCCACGACCAACTTCATCTAATATAACCAAACTATTTTCTGTCGCATCACGGCAAATAAGCGCCGTCTCTTCCATCTCAACTAAAAAGGTACTTTTACCTTCAGCAAGATGGTCACCTGCACCGATTCGCGTAAAAATGCGATCAAGCAACGGCAATGTTGCACATGCTGCAGGAACAAATGAACCCACTTGTGCCAAAATTTGTATAAGAGCCACTTGGCGCAAATAGGTAGATTTACCGCCCATATTAGGACCCGTAATAATCCATGTCTTTTCACCAATACCCAACTGCGTATTATTGGGGACAAAAGAAATGGCCTGCGCCGAGCAGCGCATGCGCTTTTCAACAACCGGGTGCCTGCCATCAACAATTACCATCTGGTGCTTACCAGTAAATTCTGGGCGCACCCACTGATTATTCAACGCAACGTGCGCTAAACACGAAAATACATCAAGCTCTGCAAGCTCTTGTGCTAATATTCGCAATAAAGACAGGTACTGTTCAACATCACGAACTAACGCAGCAAAGAGTTGATTTTCAAGCTCTGTGCTACTACTTTCTGCACGATTAATATCATATTCAAGGTCTTTGAGTTCTTGCGTCGTAAAACGATCTCTATTGGTTAAGCTCTGTATTTTAATATAAGAAGGAGGCAATGCCTGGCTTTGTGCTTTTGAAACTTCAATGGCATAACCCGCTGCTTGAGAGTACCGAATTTTAAGCGTATTAATACCACTTTTTTGTTGTTCTTGACGTTCGAGTTCAAAGATTGCTTGCATCCCTTGTGTTGAAAGCAAGCGTAAACGATCAAGTTCAGAATGATACCCAGATGCAATTTTCCATTCGTGGTGCTGGTCAGTATTAATTGCACGGGTTAAGAGTGTATATAAACTGGTAAGTAATTGCATATCACATGAAATAAATTTCTGTAATGCAGGAATATCGACAATACTTTCCATTAAAAAACGGTAATCGATAAACGTTGCACGGCGCAATGCCATGCGCCCAAGTATTCGTTCAAGGTCACCAATTTTTTTTAAATGGGTACGTACTAAATTTCTATCAAAAGAATTTTTTACAAAAAATTCAACTCGATCTATCCGTTTTTCAATCGATGCTCTATCGACTAATGGTCGAATGAGCCACTTTTTCAAAAGACGTGAACCCATGCCCGTAATAGCTTCATCAAGTACTTCAAAAAGCGTATGCTTGCAAGATCCGTCATGCGCGTTACTTATGAGTTCTAAATTTTTTTGAGTTGCGGCATCAAGCTGTAAAAAATCCTGTGCTTGGTAAATCAGCAAACTTTTTTGCGCTTCAAATGAATGGGGCGCATTTTTTTTTATATACCCACCAAGAAGTTGTAATACGTTTTTTGCAATAGGCGTAACAGAATTTTCTTCACCCGAAAAACGGCCCATAGTCTGCAACCATTGTTGAAGATCGTTGTACACAAGTTGCTCATTAGTGAGTGTTGTAATAAATGCCCGCTGCCTACAAAACTGCTCTAACTGTTTACCACTTGGACTTGGCTCTAAAAGAATTTCTTGGGGAATAAATGCTGCAAGTTCTGCGTCGATTTTTTTTTCATCATACTCAAACTGGGTAAGGTAAAGTGCGCCTGCTAACATCTCGTAAAAGACCATTGCGACCGTGCCATCAACAACCACTAATGCGGCTATATAATGTGACGATTTACTATCAAGCAGTTTACTATCAACCAGTGTTCCGGGCGTAAAAACCTGCGTAACACCCCGCTCAACTATTTTGCCCGGTTGTGGTGCTTCAAGCTGATCACAGATAACCACGCGAAAACCACCCTTTACCAGTTTTACTAAATAATGCTCAACCGTATGGCGCGGCACGCCGCATAGCGGAATCGGCTCATCGCCCATGGTTCCCCGTTGCGTAAGAACAATTCCCAAAAAAGCAGCAGCTTTACGTGCATCATCAAAGAAAAGTTCATAAAAATCCCCCACCTGAAAGAGAAGAAGGGCATCAGGAAACTGATTTTTAATATCAAAATACTGCCGCATCAGCGGAGTTAATACAACGTCTTGGGCCATAATCTTTTCTTGCGTGTCACCTGGATTTAGTTCAGGGTCTTTTTGTTATTGTAAGAGATGCTGAACCACGTTCAGCATGACATACGACAGTATACCGTAAAACTAGATTATTGAATACGCAGGTAACGTGCGTAATTCGCGCACGTAATTCTTAAACGCTTCAAGCATTTGCTCATCAAAAATCTTATTATGCGCTTCAGAAACCATAGATTCTGTGGTATCTGCTAATGCATCATAAATTTTTTGCAATGCGTGTTTTTGATAGATATAACGCGTTTCATACTCTTTTATAAAAACAATATGGCTCAAAACCACCCGGGCAGAATCTTTTATAAGGTCTACATCATGGTTCTTATAGGCAAACTCGAGAGATTCAATCTGCATAATACATTCAAAAAACTCTTGAGTTATCTCAACTTTTTTGTTTTGAGCTTCTTCAGGTACACCTTGATACTGTTCTGCTAAAAACCATGACCGAGTAACGGGAACAGTGACCTTTGACGAGAAATAACTTTGAATATTCTTATAAACTGGCTGTAACGCTTGAAAGACCATAGATTGCAAAACCAGTGACCCGGTAAACTTCACAAACCCACCAAACGTTGAGTTCGTCCACGTATTTTCATGTGTGGCATACTGTTCAATCGCTTTTTTTATCATCCCAGGTGATTGCTTAAATTCCTGTACAAGCTCTTCAGACAAGTTAAAGGTAACCGCATGGTTATTTTGTGTATATAAACAGTAGCCGCAATATACAAGATATCCGCACAATGCCGCTGCACCAACTTTTGCAGCAGTTTCATACATCTGCTGTTTTTTAACCTGCGCTTCTTTCATGCTCTGTGCTTGCGCAGAGATTGCTGCATGATCAACAGCATCATGAGTTTGCAAACAGCCAAGTGATAAAAGTACTAAACCCAAGAATATTTTATAATTCATATTTGCTCCAAAAAAAGTGTCATCTCGGACAGGATCCGGGATCTTATGCGTTAATAAAGAGACCCTGAGACACGCTCGTTCATAATTTTTTTAATTCAGTAAAGGCTTAACAAGCAGTGGCTTAAGATACGCGCCCGTATAACTCTCTTTACATGCAGCAACTTCAGCCGGGGTTCCATACGCAACAATGGTTCCACCCTTGTCACCACCCTCTGGGCCAAGATCAATAATATAATCTGAAACTTTTAAAACATCTAAATTATGTTCAATAACAATAAGTGAGTTACCTTTTTCTAATAAACGCTCAAATACGCCAAGTAGACGCTTAATATCATGCGCATGCAACCCCGTTGTCGGCTCATCAAGAATATATAATGTCTTTGAACCGCGCTTTGCTAGCTCATCAACAAGTTTAATGCGCTGCGCTTCACCACCAGATAATGTCGTTGAAGATTGCCCAAGCGCAAGATAATCTAACCCAACATCACACATAAGTTTAATACGTTTTGCAATACTGGTATGCGCAGCAAAAAAATCAAGCGCTTCTATGGCCGTCATATCCAAAATATCGGCAATCGATTTGCCCTTATACAGTATCTCAAGAACAGATTTAGTATACCGTTTGCCTTTGCAACGGGTACATTCCATCACCACATCGGGCAAAAAGTGCATAGAAACGGTTATGGTACCTTCGCCAGAACACTCAGCACAACGGCCAGCGCCCACATTAAAACTAAAGTGACCCATGGTGTACCCACGCGCATTACTTTCTGGCATGCTCGCATATAATTTTCTAATATCATCAAATATACCAAGATAGGTTGCCGGATTTGACCGCGATGTGCGCCCTATCGGTTTTTGATCGATAACAATTAAATTTTCTAATTGATTGACACCCTCTATTTTATCAACTTCAAAAGAAGGGCGCTTATTGCGTGATAACGTTTTTTGTAATGCGGGAACCAGTTCGTCCATAATTAAACTCGATTTACCTGAACCCGAAACGCCAGAAATTCCGCATAAAACCCCTAAAGGAAATGCAACAGATACATTTTTTAAATTATGCATAGTGGCATCATGCAATGTGATAAACCCGGTCGGCTTACGTAATGGCACAATACGCTCGATCGTTTCTCTTCCAGAAAGATAGGCACCACTCAGTGATTTTTTATTTTTTATGATTTCTGCAGGCGTACCAACTGCAACAACTTCGCCACCAAACTTTCCTGCAGATGGGCCCATATCGATAATATAATCTGCCGCCTTCATAGTATCGCTGTCATGTTCAACAACAACAACGGTGTTGCCTTGGTCACGTAATTTAAGCAGCATATGAATAAGTTTGTCATTATCCCGTTGATGTAAACCGATGCTCGGCTCATCCAAGACATAGACCACGCCACTAAGTGCTGAACCGATTTGCGTTGCTAACCGGATTCGCTGCCCTTCACCGCCAGAAAGTGTTCGTGCCGTTCTATTAAGCGTTAAATAACTTAAACCAACATCAAATAAAAATTGATAACGCTGCACAATTTCATGTAACAAGCGTTTTGAAACGTTAACCTGAAATTCAGAAAGCTTTACGGTATTAAAAAAATGTAATGCATCAACAACAGAAAGTTCACCTACTTGAAAGATATTTTTGCCACCAATAGTCACGGCTAATGCCAATTGATTTAAACGTTCACCTTTACAGGCTGAACACGTAATCTCCTGGTACACACCCATTTTATCGGCAAACTCCAAACCTGCCATAGTTGAATTTTTAGCGTTCCAGGGGACAATAATCTCTGCACCCAAACCATGGCATTTTTTACAAGCACCGATAGGTGAATTAAAAGAAAAAAGACGTGGCTCAAGTTCAGGAATAGAGCTATTACAGGGCACACACATACGTGAAGAAGAGTAAGTAAACGTATTTTCACCAACAATAATCTTTACCTGGCCGGCAGTAAGTGAAAATGCTTTCTCTAAACTTTCTTGAATACGGTTAGTCTCGTCTAGCGAGACTTCTAGAGTATCAAGAGCAATATCTATCGTATGCTTAAAGGTTTTTTTAAGATTCAAAAGTTGAATTTCGTCTATAGAACGAAAGTTTACGCGCTCACCATCGATAATAAAGCGATAAAAGCCCTCTTTAAAATATTTTTCTAGTTCCGCTACAAAGCTGCCCTTTTTTTCATTAACAAGCGGCGCAACAATACTTACGGTTAATCCGGCAAACTCGCGCACAAGTCGTTCGGCAATCTGGTCCGCAGACGCGGCCTGAATCGGGTTATAACAACTTGGGCAATGAATTTCGCCAATACGCGCAAAAAGAACCCGCAAATAATCATAGAGTTCAGTGATGGTGCCAACGGTAGAACGTGGGTTTGCGCCGACTGTTTTTTGCTCGATAGCAATAGCAGGGCAGAGCCCTTCTATAGAATCAACATCGGGTTTTTTTGGCATACCCAAAAATTGCCGCGCATACGAAGAGAGAGATTCCATATAGCGACGCTGCCCTTCTGCATACAGGACATCCAAAGCCAGAGTGGACTTACCTGAGCCCGAAGGACCGGTAACCACGGTTAGTGACTCTTTTGGAATCTCTACGGTAATATTTTTTAAATTATGCTCGCGTGCACCGATGATCTTTATAGAACGAACTGCTTTCATGTCGGCTCCCTATGATTTAGTATTTGTATATTTTAGCACAAATTCGCCTACTCGTCGACCCACGGGCAGTCCAAAGGCATTAAAAATTGACAGTTTTAATTATAAATTTAGAATTAAAAGTATAATCTATAATTAAAAGCTCAAGGTTTACCATGAAAAAAACTCTATTTTTAGCACTATGCTCAGCGATGAGCGTCACATTAGTTCGCGCCGAAACCACAACACCTCAAAGCGCACCAAAGTTCTTTATGCCTGCAAAACCGGTACAAACACCTAAAATTCCAACTATCACAGCCGGCTGGCTTGATATCACTGACACAATTACCGAGTTTGAAAAAATACTTGTGCCTCTTACGCAGCTTGTAGAAGACCCTACTATCGATATAATTATTATCCGCATAAATTCAACAGGCGGTTCACCAGCAGATTCTCAAATTATTGCCGATAATATTCAATCTGCAAAAGCGTTCAAGCCAATTATCGCATTTATCTCCAGAATCGGAGCATCCGGAGCTTACTGGATTGCATCAGCTTGCAGCTATATTATCTGCCCAGCAGCTGCAGAAGTTGGAAGCATTGGCGCAGCATCTCAATATGTTTTTGATAAAGATAAACAATATTACTATATAGCATCTGGGATATTTAAGGGCCCAACTATTAACCAGCATTATGAAATTGACCCTCAATTTTTAGAACAACAAAAAAAGACGGGAATGGAATTAGCTCAGATTTTTGCTCAGAACATCAGCACATACCGCGGCATTCCGACTGAGACGATTTTATCATGGCAAGCGGCATTATTCACTGGTGCAACGGCCTTTAAGCTTGGCCTAGTCGATCAACTTGGCACCATGCAGGACCTTCTTGAAAAAACAGTTCAACTTGCAAGTGAAAAAAACAACACCGAATATCAGCAACTCAAGCTTGTTAATACCGAAAATACAGTAATTAAAACATACCAAATTTAAATAATTAAAAGGGCCCGGATTTCGGGCCCCTTTTAATTAGAATCTTGATTTTTTTTCAACCCAGCTTCTCTCTTTTTCTTTTCTAAATTTCTTTGAAATATAAGAAGTGCACTATTTAAATTAAATTCATCAAATTGTTTAATGGTCATATAACCCCGTTCTCTTGGGGTATACTTTGAGGCGAAAGCATCAACAAATGCTTCTATAAGTTGATTTCCATACGAAGGGCGTCTTCTTAAAATATAATTTATTGTTTCCGTTCTAAAAGTCGAATTATTTGCATGCGTAGATACATGAGCATTTTGAATATCAACTTGCTTAGGACAGAACAAATCTGTTGATACACATGCAGCTGTCACTAAAAAAAATAGTTTTTTGTAATTCATACAATACCTTTTACCGTAATAGTTAAAATTTTTGAATCATATTATAAAGGGCTCGGAATTATTTAAAGATTATCAATTATAGAGGATCCAAGACAATTCCGACATTCACCCATTAAATCGGCCTTTTGCATTTTACAAAAACTAACATATCTTTCTTTTTGCCCGCGTGCAAAGCTATCAACCACAATAGCAGCCTGATCAATATTAAGAGGTATATTTCTTGCCAACCATCTAATAGCTTTAGCTCTATTAACACTATCAACTGTAGGTGCAGCCGTATCTTCGACGCACAACACATGGGTTGTTATACACGCAGCTGCCACCAAAAAAAATAGTTTTTTGTAATTCATACAATAACCTTTTACCGTAATAGTTAAAAAATTTGAATCATAGTATTAATAAAATTAAGTATACATAACGCAATAAAATAGTACATTTAAAGCTCCTATTGCTCTTATGCAATTTTACTACTATAGTAAAATTTACAGAAAATAGTATGTAAAAAAAAGGGCTACGATGAAAAACTATCTAATTATTTTGATATGCTTACTATACAGCGTGTATGTAACCGCTGATGTGCAACTACTCAGAAGCGACTACCAAAGACCTGAAGCAATTAATATCGGTTATCTTTCACTTACCGATACCATTACCGATTTTAATGAGACGGTTAAAAAGCTTAAAACTCTTGCCGAAGACCCAACAATTGATATCATCGTTTTAAATATCAACTCCCCAGGGGGGTCGCCAGGAAGCAGCCAAATTATTTCCGATTTTATTACCTGGGTAAAACAGATAAAACCGGTCATAGCCTTTATCTCTGATTACGGCACTTCAGGCGCTTATTGGATCGCCGCAGCATGCACCCATATAATAGCGCCAGAATCGGCCTTTATAGGAAGCATTGGCGTAGTGCATGAACTTCCAAAAAAGAACAAAAGCATCTCATTTACTGCCGGCAAATACAAACGTGCGCATTACCTTGCAGATGGCATAATAGACCCTGATGACGTAGAAAAAATTCAAGAACGGCTTGACCTTATGTATGATATCTTTTGTGCCGCAATTTCTAAGTTACGCTCTATACCCATAGAAACCATTAAAGGACTCGAAGCGCAGGTGTTTCTTGGGGCACAAGCTCTAGAGCTTGGTTTAATAGACCAAAACGGCACAATACGCGATGTCTTTGATGCGGCGGTCAATCTGACTCGGGAGAAAAAAACTACCCCTGCTACAATGATCCGAGTAATTGCATCACCAACGGATATATTCGAATTTGCTTTATAGTATTGCTTTTTATTGCATTATCTTTATACTTTTAAGATGAAATAAGCATAAAAAGTTTATGGTGAATGTAGCTTCCACCTACGCGTAAAGCTTTGGTGGACAGGCAGCAGGCAACTTCGCCTATTATTTGAAAAAAAGTTTATGGTGAATGTAGCTCAGTTGGCAGAGCATCGGGTTGTGGTTCCGAGGGTCGTGGGTTCGAGACCCACCATTCACCCCATCTTGCGCTTATCCTTTAGTCCTGAGCAAGGTCGAAGGGTTCAGATGGCAGGCCAGTTCTTCTAAATTAAATTTCATATTTAATTTGAATTAGCTGAAATTTTATGTACACTTAATGAAAATTGTATCGGGGTGTGGCGCAATTGGTAGCGCACTCGCTTTGGGAGCGAGGGGTTGTCGGTTCGAGTCTGGCCACCCCGACCATCTTGCGTTTATCCTTTAGTCCTGAGCAGGGTCGAAGGATACAGATGGCGGGCCATCTTTAACAAGTTCGCATAAAACTGCCGCTCGTGGTGAGCGTAGTCAAAACAGTGCGCTTCGCACCATCCATGCGGCCGAAAAAAGTGTAGTACATGAAGACAAAATTCTTTTCAATTTTCTTATTCTTCTCTTTATCCCTTTCAGCGTCGCCATTAGCAACGCAAGATTCAACAATCGATTATGAACCACAAGCACAGCAGTGGGCAGAAAAAGTAATAAATCGCGTTGATCGCTATTTCTTAACTGATTTACTTGAATTATTACATGCGTCATACATGCGTTCATATACGACACTTATCGTGCAGCGTGAGTATGCAGAGCTTTTTAGCCGCGTTGGTTCAGGCTGGAATCATATTATCAGCACACGCCTTGATCCAAGTAAAGACAGCACATTTGATACTTCAGTAATCAGTATAGATAAAAAGTTTATCCAGCAACTAGAAACATTTCAAAAAAATTGTGCTGCACAAAATGAATATATCCAGCTTGTTAATCGTTTAGCAGATGATACGCATGGAGATTATCCTGGCAAAAATCAACACAACCAAGATTATAGACCCTGCAGACTACTTATTGACGAACTACGCGAAAATGCACGCACTGTTGTTGCTGAATCACTTATCGCGGTAATGGATGAAATTCAACAGGAGATTCAAAAAGCTCAACAAGCTATCAGCCAAGCTGCAGAGCTTTTTAAAAATGAAGGACAACTAAAAAGCGCTGGATTTTCAAATCGCTCTATAACTGAACTTTTGTGGTACTACGCGCCACAACTCATGGTTAAATCGTTTGTTAATTTTGATAAGGGGTACACTACTGCAAGTAAGCAGTGCCTTGACGCGTATCTTGAAAGCCAACAGATCGGTAACGAAATTTGGTGCAGAATAGAAATTGCACGTGCATCATTTTATGCGGCACACTATAATGCACTTTATACGCTGGTTAAGAAAAGATTACCACAAATACTCCGCACGCAGCACCCATCAATACTCTTACAACAACTTACTGATTATACATGCTCAACTTAGATCGCCGCTACTTACGTTTTTTTGATTGGTACAGTCTTTTTATTACACTTACACTTACGGCAATTGGCCTTGCTGTGGTTTTATCAGCTACGTATACCTCAGAAGAACCCTATTCATTATTTTTTAAAAAGCAGGTCTTTGGGGTACTTTCTGGTTTAGTATTATATGCCCTTTTTTGCAGTGCAGACTATCGCATCCTTACCCGCTGGGGATTTTTTATTTATTTTGGTGTTATTGGGCTTTTACTCTTTACTATGATTAAAGGTTCCATCGGCATGGGCGCACAGCGCTGGATAAATATCGGCTTTATTAAATTTCAACCATCTGAATTGGCAAAACTTTTTTTTCCTGCATTTTTTGTTTACTATCTTATTTCTGAAAAAAAAAATTTAAAAACTGTGTTCGATTTTTTGCCCATAATTTTGACACTTGGCGTAAGCGCATTATTAATTCTTAAGCAACCTGATTTAGGAACCGCGGTTATTATTCTTTTTACCGGTGCAATATTGTTATATATGGCAGGGCTGCCACGCAACTTTTTTATTATGATTTTTTGTATCGCGGCTGTTTCAGGGCCCGTTTTATGGCACTTTTTAAAACCCTATCAACGTCAACGTATATTAACCTTTTTAGGCGAGGGCGACCCGCGCAAAGAACGGTACCAAATTGAACAGTCATGTATTGCAATTGGCTCTGGCGGACTCACAGGAAAAGGATATTTACATGGCACACAAAACAGATTACGTTTTCTGCCAGAAGGACGAACCGATTTTATCTTTTCGGTATTATGTGAAGAGTTTGGTTTTATTGGTGCACTATTTACTATTGCACTGTATTGCTTATTATTCTATCGCTTTTTATTATTACTTTTTTCACTTGAACAGGGGCTCACGCAACTTCTTGCTATGGGGCTCATGAGCCATATAATATTCTCTACCGTTGTTAATATCTCTATGGTGCTTGGCCTATTACCTATTGTCGGAATCCCGTTACCATTAATGAGCTACGGCATTACTCATTCATGGATAACCTTTGCATCACTTGGCTGGCTTAATGGCATCGCCGCACGAAGATTTTAAAAATAGAAAAAATTAAAGTTATTTTATATTATAAAGTGTCATCTTATTTCAGATTCTAAACACAAGGCTTTTTCATGAAAAAAATATTAGCATTAGTACTCACCTCTTGTTCATCGCATTGCATGAGTACTGAATTAGAAATATCAAATGAGCACTTTAAACTCGAAACAAAAATAGCCGAACTTCTTGATAATCAGGATGTTAAAGATGAGCTATCTAGTAAATCAGATTATCTGACATATCTTAGTCTTTTTACTGAAATGCCAGAGATAGCTAACGATGATCTATATGAAATAATTGGGGAAAGGCTGCCCCTCATTAAAGACATAGCTTCAATAATTGAAGATTATGCTCAATGGAATCTTGTTTATACTCTGAATCTGCAGAATGAAACCGCGTTATTAGAAATGGATGAAAAAATTCAATTGTTTTCTTTGCCAGTTGAAACTCCACCTCAAGAAAGAATACAGCTCTCAAAAGCTTATTTTGAAGCTTATTTTAAAAAAATTGAGCAGAGCAGCGGTGAAGATTTAATGAAAATGAAATATTCCGCTGTTAAAAAGTCTGCAAGTGCCATTCTTAATGCATTAGTCGCTCAGGGGGTAATTTCTAAAAAATAACAAAAAGAGTGTGTTATGTTGTAACACACTCTTTTTTAAATGTTGCATAGCTTAATGGCATCGCCGCCCGAAGATTTTAAGCTCCGCTCTTTAGTATAGTTGTTTTTAGAAATCCACGTTTGTTATGCTCATAAAAACAAATTGGGAGTGTTTCTATGAATCACGAATTTTCTGAAACTATTATCGAACTCATTATTACATGTGTTATTGCACTAGGCGCGTTACTCTATATATATTATTTTAAGCCAGACTTTTTTCAAAAAATCAAACAGGGTTTTAGCTCATTTTTAACAACATTGCATTTTGCAAAAGAACATAAAGCAATCTGGTTTTTTGCTCTTTTAAAGACATCGATTTGGATAGCACTACTCATATTTTTTGCGATGCTCAAAAAATATAATCTTATTTCAATCGATCTATTTTCAGAATCTTCAAGGCATGCACCGCATGCCGCATCCCAACCAATTGGGGCCATAGTTAAAGAACTTCTTTTTGTAATGATCACCTTTATGGGCGCTGGGTATCTTACTCACCTTATCGATTTGAGCGCAATTTCTTACATTTTAAATCTTTTAAACAAACAGGAAGCAAGTATTTCAAACTCATTTTCCAATGCATTTTCACGCGCATGGCTTGTTTTAAAATTCTTTTTAGTTGATTATCTTATCGCCATTATTACACGCAATAAAAAAGCTGAGTCTTCACGATTTAGCATCGTAAACGCTATCTTAAAGTCTATTATGGGCCTTGCTTGGTCACTTGCTACGTATTTTATTATGCCTGTTATGGCTGAAGAAAAATTAACACTAAAACAAAGCATTAAAGAGTCAGCTGAAATCATGAAAAGTCACTTTGGTAATGTTGTAGGCTTTCAAATTGGAACAGGTTTTCTATTTCTGCCCGCATTTTTCATACTACTGCTTATCGTCCTGTTTGGTGGTATAGTAGCACTCATTCAAGGTACAGGAAGAATAACCACCCCGATAATTCTGCATATTATTCTAGTAATGGCCATAGTCGCAATAATATTCCTTTCAATTGCCCTTGTAACAAGCATGGTCATTACGTGGATATTCATCTGCGCTGCGTATAACTTTGCACGCGGCAGAAAAACAGGCCCATTTGATGAACATTTTATCACAGCTGCAATCGAAAAAAAATAACAAAAAAAGAGTGTGTTATATTGTAACACACTCTTTTTTTAAATAACTCTCTTACTTAGAGCACACCGAGGGCTTCAAGCTGTCTACGTATCTCTTTATAATTTTTGTCTTTTACGTGCAAACCGATCATCCCAAGTTTACGTGCTGCTACAACGTTTTCAAGTTGATCATCAATAAACACACACTCACTTGGATCAAAACCGTGTAAGTTAATAATATATAAATAAGCTTGTGGATGTGGCTTATTATACCTAATAAGTGCTGACGCAATCATATCATTTGTATCAATAACCTGTTTGAGCGCATGCCCCATTTGTGAATTCTTAAGATCTGCAAAACAAAGTGCATCGATATTAGAAAGTAAAAATTGGCGATGTTTGCCCCCAGCTTTTATATCTTGGGCCATTTTAAGCATCTGCTTAATCGGTTTTTTATGCTTATTTAAGCGTTTTGGCTGAAAAAACATACAGATAATCAGATTACGGATAACACGATATTCGCGGCTATTTTTAAAAAAACCGGTACAATAAAGCTGCTTTAATGCCCCCATAATAAATGGTTTTTCAGCTACAGGGTCAAATCTGCCATCCATCCAACGGCACATAAGTTCTGGTAGCTGCTCTAAATCGTTATTAAGCACCACGTGGCCATCAACAGGTTGTTGCGTTCCGCTGATCGCTACAAGCGTTTGGTGAAGGCGCTTTTCATGGCTTATGTATGCAGGTTTATCAAAAAGATGATAAAATACTGCATCAAAAAATCCTATCTCCTGGGCAACGCCTACGTGATCAATCTTGGAAAGGACCCCGTGCAGATCATAAATTACGGCTTTAATAACGGCATTAAGAACACTCTGTGACAAGGCAAAAGCCATTAAAATGGTATAATAACCCAATTTTCTTATATTCACGATAACCCCGAATAATTATTATTTTTTATTTAAATTATGCTATTAATTATATCTGAATACAATTTATTGTCAATTTGAATATCCGCCAATAAAATTTAAAAAATACGCTCTCAATGCTTGTATTAAAAAGCCATATGTCTTACGCTTATAACTATGGAAAACTTTGATAAACCGCTTATGACATTGGCGCTGCATGAAGCGCCAGAAGAGACATCCTACGATTTTCATCCAAAAACATTTGATGATTATCTAGGGCAAAAAGAGCTGAAGACAAAACTACAGCTTTATTGTCATGCTGCAAAATTACGTAATGAGCCCCTCGATCATCTGCTTCTTTTTGGGCCTCCCGGCCTGGGTAAAACCACCCTTGCATTAATAATGTCACATGTTATGAATGTGGGCATTAAAATCTGTAATGGCCCGATGCTTGAACGCACGGGCGACATGGTTTCATTATTAAGCTCACTTGAGCCACGCGATATTCTTTTTATCGATGAAATTCACCGTATGCCCACAGCAGTAGAAGAAGTTTTATATAACGCTATGGAACATTTTCGTGTTGATGTTATAGTCGGCCAAGGGCCCGGTGCAAAATCTATTAATCTTCCCATTCACCCTTTTACGCTTATCGGCGCAACCACCAAAAGCGGCATGCTTTCTGCGCCATTACAAAGCAGATTCGGCATTAACGAACGGTTAGATTACTATTCTGACGAAGATCTACAAGCGATCATTTTACAAAGCGCCAAGTATTTAGACCTCAAACTCTCGCCTGAATCAGCACTTACCATTGCAGGCTGCGCACGCGGCACGCCACGCATTGCAAAAAAACTATTGCGTAGGGTACGTGATTTTGCACAGATTCATAACAAAAACCATGCTACAGACCTACTTGTTGAAGAATCACTCAGATTTTTAGGCATCGATACCCAAGGGCTCACCAAACTTGATCACAAGATTATTAACACTCTTTTAGATAATAACGGCGGACCATTGGGCCTTGAAACACTGGCGTCACTTGTTGGCGAAGACAGCCAAACCATAGAAGAAGTCTATGAGCCCTTTTTAATGCGAAAAGGCTACCTTGAACGCACCCCCCGCGGCCGGCAAATCCCCAACAAAAAATTCCAAAGCTTAATTATCCAGAAAACTGGCCAAAACAGCCTATTTTGACGATATACTCTAAATAGAGTACTATGAGTATATGATTACACTTTCTAAAATTTGTTTACAATTCGGTTCCCGTACTATCTTTGATGAACTTTCAGCTACCCTGCAAGATGATGACCGCATAGGTCTAGTCGGCAGAAACGGCTATGGCAAGTCAACGCTGCTTAAAGTTATTGCAAAACAGCAAGATATCAATAGCGGCACTATTTCAATTGTCAGCGGCAAGCGCGTTGCTTACTTAAGCCAAGAGATAGTCCTTAATTCAGATAAGCCTGCCTTAGAACATGTTGTTGATGGCGCATTACAAGAATGTGAACATCTTTATTCGTCACCAGCGGCTATTCGAGCAGAAGCAGATAAGATCTTACGTGGCCTTGGGCTCACTGAAGCTATGCTTGTTGCACCGGTTAATACCCTGAGTGGTGGCTGGAAAATGCGTATACTTTTGGCACAGCTTTTGGTACTCAAAGCAGATTTTTATCTTTTTGATGAACCTACAAACCATCTTGATATCGTTGCGAAAGATTGGTTTTTAAACTTTATTAGACGATCAGATTCCGGTTTTTTATTAGTGTGTCACGAAAAATACTTCTTAAATTCATTATGTAAAAAGATTTTAGCGCTTGATACCCCACAAGGTAAATTTTACCAAGGCAACTATGACGCCTATTGTGCACGGTATGAAGCTGATTTAATTGCTATAGAAGCTGCATACGTACAGCAACAAAAGATGATTAAACAGAAAAAAGAGACGATTGCCCGCTTTGGTGCATCTGCAGCACGTGCAACACAGGCTCAGAGTATGAAAAAAGAGCTTGAAAAACTAACATTAGTTGTTCCACCACCTAAACCACCTACGATGAACATCCCATTACCAGAGATTAAACCCTGTGGGAACAATGTGCTTACCGTTACAGATTTAAGTGCTGGCTACGATAATAAAACTATTTTTTCTGGACTCGATTTTGCACTCAAACGTAGTGAAAAAATCGCTATTATTGCACCTAATGGTGTGGGTAAAACCACCCTTTTGCATACTCTAGCAGGTAGCGTTCAAAAATCTACAGGTACGATTGAATATGGCAGCTCTGTATCCACAACACTCTTTTATCAAGAGCAGGCGCTTGTACTTAATCCTAACCTCACCGTATGGGAAGAAGTTACTCAAAGTGGTGCTGAAACCGTGCATTTTACCGACGGACAAATTCGCTCTATGCTTGGATCGTTTCTGTTCTCTAATGACGATATTCATAAAAAGATTTCATTTTTAAGCGGTGGCGAAAAAAGCCGCGTCGGTATGATCAAAGTGCTCTTACAAAGAACTAATCTTTTGCTACTTGATGAACCGACTAACCATTTAGATATCCCTTCTAAAGAAATATTGCTGAAAACATTAAAAAAATATACCGGTACCATTCTTTTTGTTTCGCATGATCATGATTTTGTTAATGAACTTGCAACATCAATTATTGAATTAACGCCGACATCGGCGCTCATTTATCCAGGTAACTATGATTCGTATCTTCAACAAAAAGATTATCAAAACAGCCAATCTGGAAACGCTGAATACCGCAGTGCAAAAACAGAAGCGGCTCCTGAAAAACGCGTTGTATCATTTTTTGAACAAAAGCAGATCAGAAAATTGGAACAGGCTATCGATAGATTAGGCAAAGAGCGCATTAAGCTCACTGCTGAACTTGAAAATCTCACCTATGGCACGCCAGAATTTAAAACTCGCTATGATCGACTCCAGAAGATCGACAAAGAAGAGCCTGAGCTTGTTGCTGAGTGGGAAAAATTCCAAAATTAGCGTATCTTGAACTTATCTATTCTTTTTTGATACTCTCGTAAGTAATTATTAATAAAAAAATACTACAGGAATATCATGAAACTATTTAATATTTTAGCACTCACAACACTCTTATTTAGTATTTGTCTTTATGCAGAAACTGACGAATCAAAAGCAATAGTTTCTTATATTCAGACTCATATAAAAGCATCTGCAACCCCACTGCCTGATAAATTAAAAAACCGTGCAAATGACATAAATCTGTTGGAAAATTTTGTAAAGACTTCAACACTCTCTCTTGATAAAATACCAGATGAAATTCTTAAAAAATGCAAAGATCTTGTCTTTCGCGAATCGCTTCTTGCACTTGTTCAACTTTTAAAAATAAAAATAGCTTCAGATGACAAAACAATTGAAACGATTATTCAAAAGTTTAAAGAGCAAGATGTTTATAAATATCTTTCAGCAAAAATAGATCTTATGCTTTCAAACAATGACGCCTTTAATGCGGCAATCAAAAGCGCATCACAGGAAGTAAAAGATTTTGTATTACTAGAACTTCTCCTTAATACCGCTTCACAATTTGGTACAACCAAAGATTACCAAAAAACTGACGCCTTTAAAAAGAATGAAGCCTTTATTAAACTTACTATCGATGCGGGTGCAAAAATCAATGACGTTCTTAATAAACTTCAGGGGCTTGGTCTTTCTGCAAGCGAACAAGAAACATTTATCAATTCACTTTTAGCGCCACATTTTGATTACATAGAATTTTTAATAAAAAATGGCCTTGATAAAAATCTTTCTCTTCCTGCAGTAGGTACACAAAAAAAGCGCAGCTTGGTTGAATTTTATGAAGATCAGCTCAAAACAGCCACAGAAAAACTTGAAAAAGTCGTTTCTACAGAGTTAAAAAATACACAAAGCGAATCCCAAAAAATAATTGCGCTTTTAAAGCCCGCTCCTGCACAAAAAGCATAGCAGAGCATTGTATATTTACACGGCATGTGTAGAAGCTTCTTCAAGATTCTGTACTTGCAATTCAATATAATTTTTAATGGCAAGATCACTACAAGAAGGCCAACATGTTTTTTTATTTAAATCTTCTGCAACTGCTTGAAGATCTTCTTTTGACAAATGCTCTATTGCAAAATAAGTGGCATCATTTTTAAATTTACCCTTTTTTGTTAGATTCACTGCGACACCATACAGATCTAAAAGTCGACCGCCAATAGCAAATGTCCCAGCAACCCCAAAGCCCAACAACCCAATTCCTGCTTTAAAACTATTTTTACGATGCTCGTCATCATAGGTAAAGGCACCATCAATAAGATACCCTGCACCAACCACAGCAGTAATAGCACATGCTCCAAGCAAAGCCCATCCAATCTTTTTTTGCGTCGGGCGCACAAGGCGCGGCTTGGTGGTAACCCAAGTAAATGGCTCATCTTTTTTAATTTCTCTGCCAAATGCTTTTGCTATATCATACCTAATTAATGCGGTTAAACCATTCTGATCAACATCATCATTTAATTTAGAAGAAACAAATATTTTCCTATTTTCTAAATCAACCACAGGGTTTGAAACAGATTCATCAAGCTCAATAGCAAAATCTTCATCATAATTTAGCTTTCTAACAACTTCTTGTTGAATCGCATTCCAGCGTGCAGATGCGCTATTCAAAGTGGTTAAAGGTATATTTTCGCTTGCTTGTAATGACACAAAAGTCAAAAATGTTAGCATAAAAATCTGTTTTTTCATAATCATCGTAATCCTTGTTTTTTTAAAATGGTTAGCCATGTTGCAATTTAAGAATAACTTCATCAGAGTATCTGTCACAAAGCACAGGAATAGCTTCGCCTAAAGTCTTTATATCATCGGCAGTAAGATGTTTACACGCATCAAAAGCACATTCTATCTGCTCACGTTCTCCTGAAGAGCGGTACCAACGCATGCCATAACTCTTTGCGAACTTTGAAAGGCCATCAAAAAGAAGCATACCCGAGGCGCAACTAAAAAATAAGGGTATCCAACCGGTATTAATCTGATCAGTACTTTCATCATTCTTATTGGGGTCAGGCATATATTGCTGAGCAACTGCAAGTGACAATAGCCCACCAGATACAAGCAGTCTGAGCATTGCCAGTATCTTGTTACTCTTGCTTGATACTTCTGGGTGCCAGCCACAGGGCCAAAAACAACTAGAACGACTAGAATAGGTAGCCCTAAAATAAGCTCTTGCAAGATTAAATTTTTCAAAGGGGTCTAATTGCTCTGTACGACCAACTTGATGCATATAGTCATTAAACCACGGCGCAACATGAAGATTAAACGTTTGCGCACCCCTATCTAATGTGATTGTTAAGGGCGCCACACTATAATTTTCTGACCTGAGTACTTCAATGGCTCCAAAATTAAAGTTGTTGCCATCGATTTGATTAATAAATGTTTGTATATTCCCCGTGCGTGATCCCCCATGCAAGATATCCATCTGAACTGTATTTTCACCAGCACCGAGCCTACAAACAAAGAGAGTAATAAAAAGTACCTGTAATGCATGCTTCATAACAACACCTGCTCCGAGTAAAATTTCAGGAACATACTAGCATAAAGCGCATTAACTTTCCAGGAAGGCTATACCTCATCTGCAGCAAGCTGCTCAAACTCTTTTACTTGAGCCTCAATTAATCTTTTAGGTAACCAATCTCTAAAGAGTGAGCATTTTTTTCTTCGAAGCTTGTTATGAAGAACTTGCAAATCATGCAATGGCATGTGTTTGACAGCCCATTCAAGCGCATCATCATTACGCTTGCTTTCTCTGCTGAGATAAAATGATTCTCCATCACTTTCATAAATACCATAAACTACTGAAATTACAGCCAGATTCATTAACGTTAAGCCTATAGTGCCCTGAATGAAACTTGACGAGCATTCGTCATTTATAGCCTCGCAATCGTAAATGATTAAATCAGTAAGTGCAGAAACAGTCAAGCACGCGCCTGAAATAAGTGGTATCAGACAAGCGTAACTTAACATGTCTTTTTCACGAGCAGTATAGGGCCTTGGCCTTTTTACCCAATATGCAAATGGTGCATCTTTTTCGTGAGCATAGCCAAATGCTTTATAGAGCTCAAATTTATTCTCGGCATTGATGCCGTGTGTATCTACCGATTTATTGAATAGTGGAGGAATTTTTAATGAATGCTCGCTCAAATCAACCTGCGGCTTTGTGATAGTATCATCAAATATTATGCGATACCCATTACTCTCATTAAGATCTTGCCGAATTATCGCATTCAGATTGCTCCAATTTTGCGATGCGTTATACAAAGATTCGGATGGTTGACCATAAGAACGCTGAATAGTGCCTTGGCGTAATAAAGCGCGTCGTTCAGAAGCAACATTATCCATACGCTGATCAATACCATGAATTGCATAAAATGACACAAAACTTAACATGCTCACTATAAAAATCTGTTTATTCATCATCCTGAATCCCTAACTTTTCACAATAAAAACCTGAAATAGACTAGCATAAAGCGCCATAACGATCTAGATTGAAAAAATTCTATCTTCAGGCTACTCTAAATGGTAAATAACTACTTTCAAAACTTTAGCACTCTATAAGGACAATCGGCATGTCAGGGCATTCCAAGTGGTCAACAATCAAGCATAAAAAAGCATTACTCGATGCAAAGCGTGGCAAAAAATTTACTAAACTCATAAAAGAGATAACAGTTGCAGCTCGTTTAGGCGGCGGCGACGCAAGCGGGAACCCACGTTTACGTCTTTTGTTAGAAAAGGCAAAAGAGATCAATATGCCTCTTGATAACGCACAACGCGCTATCAAAAAAGGCACCGGCGAGCTTCCGGGCCAGGCATAC
Organism: uncultured Candidatus Babeliaceae bacterium; assembly: GCA_963704655.1. GTDB lineage: Bacteria > Babelota > Babeliae > Babelales > Babelaceae > BOG-1370. The sequence goes on from OY969927.1 coordinate 509,767, forward strand.
GAAGCACAAACCTATGAAGGTTACGGCCCAGAAAACGTCGCTATGATGATCGATGTTTTAACGGATAACAAAAATAAGGCAATTGCAGAATTGCGCCACGTCTTTTCACGCAATGGCGGCCGCATAGCAGATGCCGGTGCAGTTGGCTGGATGTTTCAACGCGTCGGTATTATATCCGGAACCGGTAAAACTACCGAAGATACACTTTTAGAAAATTTATTAGATTACGATGTTATCGCTATTTCAGTTCAAGATGGCGACACGTTTGAAGTTATCTGTGAGCCAAAAGCACTTGAAGCTATTAAAGAGACACTTACCAAAAAACTCGGGCTACATGTCGAAGAGGCGGAACTTGGCTGGCATGCAGAAAATAAGACCACGTTAAACCAAGAACAGGCAGAACGTGTACTTGAGTTTCTCCAAGCAGTTGAAGAATTAGACGATGTACAAAATGTTTACACCAATATGGAGTAACTCATGATAATGAGTATGACGGGGTTTGGGACCTCAACACTTTCGATTCCCGTTAAAGACAATGTTTTGTATATGACATTGAGCCTTAAGACGCTTAACTCACGCTTTTTTGAAAGCACCTGTAAATTACCGTATGCATTAACTGAACTTGAAACAACGGTGCTGAAAGTCTTTAAAGCAAAACTTTTTCGTGGCACACTCTATTTTTCTGTGCATGTACATAACCCTTCGATACTTAAAGGTGGCGTTACCCCATCGCTAAATATGATCAAGCAGTACCTTACCGCTATCGAAACTATCAAAAAAGATACGCATATTGAAGGGACCATCTCACTACATGATTTAATCACCCTGCCAAATATCTTTGAAATTCCCGAAGAGATGCTCCCAAAAGATTCTATCGAATTACTTTTGCAAGAAGTAGATAAACTTATAGAACTTGTTATTGCTTCACGCCAACAAGAGGGTCAGTCATTGCGTATCGACCTCGAACAGCGCGTACGTATCATGAGTGAATTGATAGCGCAGATTGAGCCACGTGCACAGCAGGTATTGTTTGAAAAGAAACAGACTATATCAACCGCGCTTGCAGCATTACCCTATCAAGAAGCAAGTGAAAATAAGGAGCAACACCTTTTAATGCTCTATGGTCAACTTGATAAAATCGATATCCACGAAGAGATATTCAGATTTAAAACACACTTGGCTCACTTTGATAAAGTGCTTCATAATGCTGACCAAGAAAAGGGCAAAAAACTTGATTTTATTTTGCAAGAGATGTTTCGTGAAATTAATACCATGAACGCCAAATGCAGTGATTCACAGATTAGCGAATATGCAATATCGCTTAAAGTTGAACTTGAAAAAGCCCGCGAACAAGTACAGAACATAGTTTAAGAAGTTTTGGGTCGTGTCACCCTGAACTAGATTCGGGGTCCATCTACTAAAATTTATCCTAAAGGGAATAACAACATGAATTATTTTAAAAAAATCTTTTTTCTCACCACCGCTTTTATTGCCGTTAATACTCAGGCAGAAACAAATCAATCAGAGAAGCCTAAGATTCAAAAAAAAGTTGATATACCAAAAATTATCGAAACAATTAAAGCTATACCTGAAGACAGAAGATACGAAGCTGAAAAGGCACTTTTGAATTTTTTAGATGATGGCATTCGCGTTGAAAGAAGGTATTACGGCAATTCTCTAAGAATAAGAATTTGTAATTATGGGCCCTTGGCGGAAAATTGCGATGCTGTACCTGAAGATTTAATGCGCCATGTGCTTGACAACATAGAACGCAATGATGGGCACGGCGTTGTTCAAGAGCTATACTTTAATTATACTCAAAAACCCAAAGACAGAGTTGATCGTGCTTTGGAAATTCTAGAGAAAAATAAAAATGTTGATTGCTCATCATGCAAACTTTTTAAAAATTTTCTTGAACATCAAAAAGCGCTTATAGAACAACGAGATAAAGAAAAAACAATTGTAGAGTCTATACAAATATCCCAAAAGAGAGAAGAACTTAAAGAACTTTTAAAGTAATTTTTCTCACAAATTATCTAAAAAAAAGGCACCGTAAATTGCGGTGCCTTTTTTATTAAAAATTAACAAAGTTATTTTTCTGTTCTCACATGATTATAAATCATATTAAAGCCGATAAAGTGCAGTAACTGCGAATAAGCAAGTGCACATACCGACAATAGGCTGGCAGCATATAATGAACCAAAATAAAATTCTAATCCATAGGCAAGGCCATAGAGTGTCACTACAACAGCGGTACTCAGCAAGCTAAACTTGATGAGAGTAAAAATACTTCTTTTTAAATATGCCCATGAAATTTGAAAAACAGAAACAAAAGAATAATTTTTATCGTATAATAATTGCCAAAAATAGACGCAACGAATTGCTATAACAATATAAACAAGTCCAGGAATAGGCAAAGTCACAAAAAGGACAATACTCACGATTCCTAAAGCGCCCGGATTTAAAGCCCATAATGCAATTAATGCCCCTATAATTTCATAGCTTTCTGAAAGAATAAGCAATAATAATGCCCATGGCGCTTTTATTAACGCATAAAATGCTTGAATAGATTCACTCATAAGAGATGATCTTTTATTTTGCAATAAACTCTGAATAAAAAAAACAGCTCCCAATACCAAGAACGCAACTAAAAAAGTTAAAATTATTGCGCCATAAAAGGTACTTGGATTTTTTAAATAATTCGTAAGACTATCAGAAATAATCATCTGCCAAAGTCCTTGTGAACTGTATTTAGTGGCAAAATCTGAAACTTTTGATTCAACCCCATGCTGCAAAAGATTCTTGAGAATATAAGAAATAAATCCAGAAATTGTCATTAAAAATAAATAGTACAGCACAAAAATAGGATGCTGGATAATAAAACTATTAGCAGACTTAAATAGTTTAAAAGTATTCATAAAACTCCAAGATAATTAAATTATATATTATTTAATTAATAAAGGGCACCATAAATTATGCTGCCCTTTATTGTTGAAAATTTAATAATTTTATTTTTCTGCTCTTACGTGATAATAAATCATGTTAAAACCAATAATGCCGATGAATATGATGTATGTTCTTACTAAGAATTGAATAATCATAACAAGTGGTGAATCGACTAACGCAAATCCCAAAAGTATAAAGAAAAAACTTAAAAGTGCTGCTAATGCCCCAACTATAAGAAAGAATTTCAATAGTGAGAGCCAGCTGTTTTTAAAATACTCCCATGAAGTATGTATGACAGACGCAAAAGAATGGTAATTATCATACAAAAGCTGTTGATAATAAATTAATGCAATACCAACAAACATAAATGTAACCATTATCGCAAAAAATATCGCATAGCTCAATACCGTGGCGGGTGAGCCAATACTTTGAACAGGCATGAGATATTGAATAATCGACATATACATGGCAAGCGCAAGAATATACACCATTGCCCATGGCGCACGAAGTAATGCATGCAAACTATGTGCTGTTTCATGAACTAATGACGTGTCACGCTTGTGAATAAGTGCCTGTGCTATGAATGTTACGCCAACAAGCAGAAATAACACCAGACATGTGAGCGCAAAAAGAAGATAAGCGCTATACGGTTGTTGCAAGGTAAGTATAAAACTTTCTGGTAACAGGGATTTCCAAAAAGGCGACATAACAATAGGTGAACCTTCAGATTGAATAATATCTTGGAATCTTTGATCCATACTAATGATTCGTGCAACCTGAACTAATTCAGACACCGTCATCAAGAAAAAGTAATATAGCGTAAATGACATATGTTGCGGTATAAAACGAACCGCTTGGAAAAAAATTTCACGTGCTTTTACATGAATCTGCATAAGGGCTCCTATAAGTAGAAAAACATAACTCTCAAAACTAGGTACAGTTTACCTCATAATAGATCAAAAAAATAATTTTTATCTAGAGAAAAAAATTTAATTAATATTTTTTTTTATGGCCGATCATTCACTTACACAATAAGGTTATAGTACACTGGCAACAAAGATATCAGTTAAAAAAAAATAAAAGCGTATGAAAAAAATTTTTACTGCCTCTCTTATTATAGCATGTGCATTAGAACAACCGTTTAAACGACTTTATGCGCTTGAAAAAATGCAAGCGGTCCTGAAAACGGAAAAATGCATTATTTTGTTGCCTGAAGACTACGATAAAATTCCGCCTCTAGACTACACCAAGCAAGAAATCGATGACATTCTTAATAGTCGTTTTAATGATGTGCAATTCATAGTTAAAGAAGAAAATGTTCTCTTCTGGAAAATTGCTATGAAATTCAAGCTCCTTGAAGCAGTGCAAGAAAGAAGTATTACCCCTTTTCTGCTGGGAATAATTAATGCCGAAAACGAGGTTACAAAAATTACCATTTCTGAATATTTTTCTAAATTAACGCTAGCACAAAGACAAACCGAAAAAAAACGCTTGGCTGAGCTCATTGTGGCTAATGGTATGCAGATTGAATATATCATGCTCAATATCTTTCAAGAATATCCAGACTATTTCTACGATAAAAACGACTTTGATGGTTCCAGCCCATTGCAAAATAGGCCTAAGCACATCCGGCAGATGGACACCTTTGATTATACCGACCGGATCTTAAAGCTCGTTGCGCAACAAAAAAAAATCACACGTATCATTATGCAACAATTAGGTACCTTATAAATTTTTTCTATTCCGGTCACCCACACTAAAACTCAGCTTTTTAGCGCACTTTTCAATTTAACAGCCTGTGCTAAACTTAATAAATACAAAACTTAACACATAACCCATTTTCACCGTATGTCTGATAAACATTTTACTCACCTGCATTTACATACCGATTATTCGCTGCTAGACGGCGCAATCACCGTGGACAAGCTCGTTGATTTTGGTAAACAGAACAACTTTAAGGCCCTTGCCATGAGCGACCACGGGAATATTTTTGGTGGCGTAAAATTTTTTCAAGCGGCAAAAAAGGCTGGAATCAAGCCAGTTTTGGGGATGGAGGCCTACTTTACCCAAGATATCAAAATTAAAAAAGCCGATGATAAATATTATCATCTTATCCTATTAGTAGAAAATGATATCGGATACAAGAATCTCTGCCGCCTAATTCACCTTTCGTATACTGAAGGTTTTTATTTTAAACCACGTATCGATTATGCAGCACTTGCACTTTATAGTGAGGGGCTCACGGTAACTACCGCCTGTCTTGGTGGCCATATTCCGTCACTATTAATGGAAAACAATCCCCAAATGGTTGATGAGCGCGTCGACTGGTTTTTAAAAACATTCGGCCCCGAACGTTTTTATCTTGAAGTACAGCCAGATGACCAACCGGAACAACGCATATTAAATGAAAAACTTTTTGATCTCAGCAAGCGCAAAGGCGTACAGCTGGTTGCAGCAGGCGATTGCCATTATACAACTGCAGAGGATCGTTATGCCCATGAGATTATGCTTGCTATCCAAACGCATAATAAAATAACCGACCCGGGCCGCTTTACCTTTGGCGACTGCCGCGTGCATATGCGCACACAAGCAGAGATGCTTGAACTTTTTAAAGGTCATGAAGAGGCCGTCTGGAACTCAGGAAAAATAGCTGACCGCTGTAATTTTAGTTACCAAACCGGCAAACTCTTTTTTCCACAATTTGAAGTTCCGCAGGGTATTAGCCATGAAGAATATTTTGCCCAACTATGCAGAAAAGGGCTTTCTGATTTACACGCAAGCCAGCGCTACCCAGCAGAGCAGCAAGAACAGTACCAAGCACGTTTAGAGCTTGAAATTGCGCTTATTACAAAAATGGGTTTTGTTGGCTACTTTTTAGTCGTGGGTGATTTTATCCAGTGGGCACGTGCACATAATATCCCCGTTGGCCCCGGCCGTGGATCCGCTGCAGGGTCACTTGTTGCATGGGCATTACAAATTACAGATATTGACCCGATACGCTATAACTTACTTTTTGAGCGCTTTTTAAACCCAGAACGGGTATCGATGCCCGATATTGATATCGATTTTTGCATCGAAGGACGCGAGCGCGTTATCGAATACGTACGCACAAAATATGGCCATGATAAAGTATGCCAGATTATAACCTTTGGTACCATGATTGCAAAGGGCGTCATAAAAGATGTTGCGCGTGCATTAGGCTTTCCTTTTGAAGATTCAAATGCATTAACCGATCTTATTCCAGATCAATTAAAAATCACACTCACCCAAGCATGTGAGATGGAACCAAAATTACAAGAACTTCGAGACTCTAACCCACGCATTGCCGAACTTTTTGATATCGCATTACGCCTTGAAGGGCTTACGCGCCATGCATCAAAACATGCTGCCGGTATTGTAATTTCACCAGAACCTATTAAAGAAGTATTACCTGTTTATATTCCACCAAAAACGACTGATCTGGTTACGCAATATGCCATGACCGAGCTGGAAACACTTGGTTTTTTAAAGATGGACTTTTTGGGGCTGAAAAACTTAACACTTATTCAACGGACACTTGAGCTGATTGAAAAAAATCATGGCATTAAACTAGATATTCACCATGTTACCCCTTGATGACGAAAAAGCATTTCAATTACTGTGTGCCGGCAAAACATCGGGCGTGTTCCAATTAGAATCTGACGGGTTAAAAGACACATTACGCAGATTACAGCCAACTAAATTTGAAGATATTATCGCCGTTAACGCGCTTTATCGCCCGGGCCCACTTGGTTCGGGAATGGTTGATGATTTTATTGAACGAAGACATGGCAGACAAAAGATTCCGTATGTATTCCCTGAGCTTAAAGAAATTCTAGAAGAAACCTATGGCGTTATTGTCTATCAAGAGCAGGTGATGAAAATCGCCTCTGCAATTGGCGGGTTCACCTTAGGTGAATCTGATATTTTGCGCCGCGCGATGGGTAAGAAAAAAGCCGATGTCATGGCCGAACAAAAGGATATTTTTGTTAACCGCGCAACAGAGCGTGGCTTTAACGCAAAAAAAGCTGGCGAACTTTTTGACTTGATGGCCTACTTTGCTGGTTACGGATTTAACAAATCTCACTCGGCAGCATATGCTCTTATTGCGTATCAAACGGCGTACCTTAAAGCGCAATACCCTGCTGAATTTATGGCATGCTTAATATCTCTTGAATCGAGCGATGCAGAAAAGATGGCATTTTATATCGCAGAAGCACGGGATATGGGTATTACGATTTTACCGCCCGATATTAACGCATCAGAAAATATGTTCACGGCACGTGAAATGTCTATACGTTTTGGGCTGCAGGGCATTAAAAATGTCGGCCATGCCGCACTTGAAAGTATTATTCGTCACCGAACAGAAAAGCCTTATAAGGATCTGTATGATTTCTGTTTACGTGTCGATTTACGCACGGTAAATAAACGTGTTATTGAAAGTCTTATTTACGCAGGCGCCTATGACATGCTGCCGGGAAACCGCGCACAAAAGCTTGCCGAACTATCGCATATTATGGACCAAGCAGCTGAAGCAAAAGAAGCGCTTATTACCGGGCAGATGGGCTTATTTGGTTCACCAACAGAACAGTTTGCTCATAATGACAACTTTTATGCATTTGCAGCACGTGAAGAACTTTCTGATAAAGAAAAATTAGAAAAAGAAAAAGAGGTTGTTGGGTTATATATCAGCGCCCAACCACTTGATCGCTATAAAAAACAGACGACATGGTTACAGGCAATTCCCTTTACTCAGGCTGCGCAAACACAAGGGTTGGTTACCTGTTGTGGAACATTCAAGTCGCATAAAGTTATCACCACCAAAAAAGGTGATAAGATGGCGTTTTTATTTCTTGAAGATTCAACAACTACGGCTGAAATTATCTTATTTCCAAAAGTATACACCCGTGTTGCATCACTTTTAGAAGATAACGCAGTTTTTGCCGTTAAAGGTTTTGTTGATGAAACAGGCACTGGAACGTGCAAAATTAAAGCACAAGAACTTATAGTATTAGATAAGCTCTTTGACGACCATGCAATTATCACCGTTACCATCACATTGCCAGAAACGAATCAACTAATATTACTCGAATCTATTAAAGCTCTTATGCAACCAGGCAAAATTGCACTCAACTTTGTCTTAACGGATAATAGCAAAAAGATTAAGCTTGCCACGCGCCAAAAGATTACTATTACACCACAGATTTTACAGCTGGTTGAAGATCACCAACTGGTAATGCAGCTTGAGATATAGCAGAATTTATTTTTTAGTTTTTTCAACTACAATGTGCACAAACTCATCATCATCTTGAGCACTATTGTTTAAAGTACCCCTTGTTGGATTATCTACGGTCGTAGCAACTTGAGTAGCTGGAACAGCCTCAACAAGTGTAGGATTTTCAAGTTTAGTAACACCAACGTGAGAACTATCATCAGGTTCTTGCGCTATCATAATTGATGTTTCAGCAACTAAATTTACATTCTCTACCATTCTTTTAAATACATCTGATTCATCAGGATCAGAATCTTCCCCTGTTATATCTTTGCGAGGTTTATCAGCCAAATACGCATCTAGAACACTTTTTTTAACCGTAGTTCTAAAGGTAAATAAATTATCACTCGCTGCTTTTTGCACAATAAGAGTTGTATAAGGATCAATTTGAATAGCTCGCTCAGTTAACGGAATATCTGCCTGTCTACGATACGTTTTGCGTGGGGTGACACAAGAGAACAAATATCCCGTAATACGGTCACAAATCGGAATTTCTACTTCATCTTCAGCTTGGACTTCTGGTTGAACCATATTTTGCCGAGCAACTTCTAATAAAGCTTTTTGTAAATCGCTAGAATTACCATCTAAAACATTAATTTTTAATTCTACATCACCATTATCATCAACTGGCAGATGAGAAGTAATTTTCAAACCTGGAATGGTAGGCGCACCTGAATAATAAGTAGTTTGTGGATTATCAAGACCTTGATGGGCGATTTGATGATGGTTATATAAATGTCTTATAATTTCTTGAGTTGTAGAAGACAAATCCATATCACGATTCATGCCATGCAGTGAAACACAAAAACAAACGGACAAAAACATATATTTCATAATTATTCTCCAAGCAAAATGCCCAACAGATTAGGCTCTCACTATAGAATTAAGATAAAAAAAAAGCAATAACTCGCGCAGTATCTGCGCGAGTTATTATAAAAAGAAAGTCGAATATTATAAAAGTTCACCAGCAAGTTTGCTCAGTTCACTTCGTTCACTGACGGTTAAGAACGCAGTCCCAAAAATAGCATTATTCTTAAACCGCTGACTTGCAACCATCAAACCATTGCTCGTAAAATCTAAATACGGTGAATCGATTTGGTACGGATCACCCGCAAGAACAATTTTACTTCCGTCGCCCACACGGCTAACAATAGTTTTAACTTCATGCGGCGTTAAGTTCTGTACCTCATCGATAAAGATATACTGGTAAGGAATCGAGCGTCCACGCATATACGTGATCGCCTCTAAGCTCATTTTGCCCTGGCGAGAAAGTTCATCAAGCGAGGGGAACCCATGGCGTGCTTTTTCTTGGCGCTTTTCTTTATACTTGTCACGCTTGCGATCTTTTTTATTCCAGTTCTTTTCTTGCTCTTCTTGAGGCTGCTCATCATAATAGATGGAACTATTTGTTCTGGTGTTTGCCGTATGCACAATAAAATCCATGTTATCATAAATCGGCTGCATCCAGCTGTGTAATTTTTCTTGCAGATCGCCCGGCAAGTAACCGATATCAGGCCCAAGTGGCACAACAGGGCGCGAAATAAGCATCTTATTATACACCTGCTCAACAAGTATCTTATGAAGCCCTGCAACTAATGCTAAGAATGTTTTACCCGTACCTGCAGGCCCTAAAAGAGAAACAAACTTAATAGAGTCATCTAATAACAGATCAAGCGCAATAAGCTGTTGCGGGTTACGCGGTTTGATGTTCCATTTTAAATCTGGCACAAAAATCTCTTTAAAATTTTTAGTGCCAACGTATCTAAACAAGCGATAGTTATACGGATTGTGCTGACTTTCTGCAAGCACGTACTCATTTAGCGTAAACTTATAATCTTTTGTAAGATCATTAAGAAAACTCTGCATGTCCTTTTTTAATTGCACCGCTGGAACCTGAACGGTCATCCACCCTTTATAGAATTCATCGTGTGAAACAACATCTTTAAGATAATCTTCGGTCCTAAGATTTAAAACATCCGCCTTAACGCGCATGTTAATATCTTTGGTAATAAAGGTGACATCAAACCCTTTTTGCTGCATACATAATGCAGTTTCTAAGATCTTATTATCTGGCGTTTCTGGCCAATCTATTGTGGGGCATTTATCTGAAGGTTGTGTAAATAAAATTTGAACAATACCTCCGGTATCAAGCTTAACACCGCCACTCAGAGAACCTTTCTGGCGTAAAATATCAAGATGCCGAATTGTTTCACGGGCATTTCGTCCGCGCTGAGAATTTTCTGTTTTAAAATGATCAAGCTCTTCAAGAACCATTGTGGGGATAGCAACAATTTCTGGTGCAAATCCAAAAAAAGCTTCTGGATCATGAATTAAAATGTTGGTATCGAGTATATACATCTTTGGTTTTGGCATACTGCTCCCTTAGTATCAGTATTGTCAAAAAAGTTTTTTGACAGATATTTCAGGTCAACCGTACCACAGTTTTTACTCATGATACAACAATAGTTTTTAATCTATATTTAAAGACTGTTATTATACTACTAACAGAGTCTAAACAAAAAAAAGTGCCGACTTTTTACATCGACACTTTTTAAATTAAATTTAGTTAGTAAAATACGACTCTAATATTTGTTTAACTGCTGTTGCACCCACTGCGTATCCTATACCTGCTGCACCAATATTATATAAATATTGGCCGATCTCTCTTGAGTGGACAGTTGCAACAATAGCTCCAATAACTGCTCCCGAAACAGCAGATCTTGAAACAATATCGCCTTCTGGTAATGCAAATTTATTAAGACCTTTTTTAAGCATAGGATCAAGACCAACACCACCCATAACTGCCCAAGCTATAGATCTGTTGATCACATCAGTATCACTTAAAGCTACAGCATTCATGAAAACTGGCAGTGCAACTAATGATAAAAGAAAATATTTACGTAATGTAATCATGTGATAAACCTTTCATGTAATTTTTTTATTCAACTTTACAACTTTTGTCGCGTAAAGCACCTGTAATGGTACTGAATAATAAATCTTTATGCAAATAAATTGTATTAAAGCCCCTCACGCAAATCGACCAAATGGTTCTCTTCGCGTGATGTGTAAAGATAACGTTGGGCAATAACACCACCAATAAACCCCAAAGCCGTAGATGCGTATGTTGCAATACTACGTTTTCTATGTACCGGATGATTAATATCATGTGGAAAACCGGGGTCATTATAACCACGAATTGCTTGATAGGTCACACATGTCAGATTAGATAAACATGCTGCTGCAAAGTAAAATATCTCTGAATCTTTTATCGTGGACCCAAAAACAAATCCAGACGCTCCACCGGCAAGTGCATGCTCAGCACAACGCAACGTCAATGAAGCATTTCGGGCAGATTCCGGTGTTTCAAATTCGATTGCAGAGCCATTTTTTGCTTCTTCTGTTTTTTCCATCTGCCCCTTTGTATCACATAGACCATTGTGATCCATGCCATAGTTTTTAGGCATAACTAAACATAATAAAAATAGTATCATATAAAAATGAGTATTCATAAAAGTTCTCCTATACCCAACAACTATAAATTATTCTAAATAAGAACCTAATGTGCTTATTGCTGCAAGACAGCCTATAAGTTCAGAACCTGCTGTCAGATACATACGGATTGGATTAACCCCTAAAACAAATTGGTGTCTTTTTAAACCTGAATCATTATAACCACGTGCACGTTGATGAGCGTACCATGCAAGCCCTGATAATGGGAAACTTAAAATTAACGCCTGAGGATCGCTTTGCACAGCGGAATATAAAAGTGCCCCAACAATAACACCAGAGCCAGCATGCTCAAGGCACCTTTTTATTAAGGGCATACCCCTTTGGGTTAATCGTTCATGTTTTGCCATATCACAGAGATCACTAAGACCCACGCCATAACTTTTAGGCATAACTAAACATAAAAAAAGTAGTATCATATAAAAACGGATATTCATACAGCTCCTCACTTTCCTACCGACTCATAATCACGAAATAGGTTACCTAACTAAAAAAATATTTGCAAAAGGTTATATATCTCACAAAAAATATGCCCCCTTAAAAGATACTACAACTTTGATATACTATAGAAAACTTATTTTACCTTTAAAAGGCGCCCTATGAGCAATAATAATAACGATATACAAGCATTAAGACACTCTGCAGCACATCTTCTTGCACATGCAGTTTCTGAACTATATCCGACCACGCTCCTAACGATAGGCCCTGCTACGGAAGACGGTTTTTTTTATGATATGCTTCCAGAAAAGAACTTTAAAGAAGACGATTTACCCATAATTTCTGAACGTATGCAAGAGATCGTTAAGAAAAATTATCCCCTTGAGCACAAGCAAATCTCAAAAGAAGAAGCACGAAAAATATTTGCAAACAACCGTTTCAAACTTGAACTTATCGATATGATTCCTGGAGATACAGTCGGTTTAGCAACACAAGGGAATTTTTACGATTTATGTAAAGGCGGTCATATTGCTTCAACCGGCATGCTCAAGCACGTTAAATTAACCGCTATTTCAGGTTCATACTGGCGGGCAAATAAAGAGGGCCAAGCACTTCAACGAATTTCTGGTATAGTGTTTCCTACCCAAGAAGAACTTGATGCCTATGAACAACATCAGCTTGATTTACAGCTGTATGACCACAGAAGATTGGGCAAACAGCTTGATCTCTTTTCGTTCCATGACGAAGGGGTTGGTTTTCCCTTTTTTCACCCCAAAGGCAAACGTGTTATCAATGCGCTTACTGCGTATATGCGTAAATTACAGCAAGAAAACGACTATCAAGAGATCTCAACACCAATGATGTTGAGTGACGAGCTCTGGCGGCGCTCGGGACACTATGAGTTTTATCATGACAAGATGTACTTTTCTATTATCGATGATAAAAGCTACGCCATTAAACCGATGAACTGTCCCGGCTCGATATTAATTTATCAAACACGACCACGTTCATACCGTGAACTTCCCTTAAAATTAGCAGAATACGGCCACTGCCACAGACATGAACTTTCTGGGGTTCTACATGGCCTTATGCGAGTTCGTGCCTTTACCCAAGATGATGCACATATCTATTGCGCACCTGAACAATTAGAGCATGAGATTATCACAATCATTAAGATGGTGTTTAAGATGCTTTCTAAGTTCGATCTTCATGATATTAGTTTTGCTATTTCAACACGCCCAGAAAAATATATGGGCAGCGATGCACTTTGGGAAACTGCGACAAAGGCTCTGACTGATGCCTTGGTAACCTCAAACGCAAAGTATACTATAAAAGAAGGCGAGGGCGCCTTTTACGGACCAAAGATCGAGGTGGTTATCCAAGACTCTATGGGCAGAAAATGGCAGTGCGGAACTATCCAAGTAGACTTTTTTCAACCGGAGAACTTTGACCTTTCATATGTTACTGCGCAGGGCACCAAACAACGGCCGGTTATTATTCACCAGGCAATTTTTGGCTCCCTTGAACGCTTTTTTGCTATTATTCTTGAACATTATAAAGGAAACCTCCCCTACTGGTTAGCACCGGTTCAGATAAAAATATTAACGGTCACCGATGCGCAAAAAGAATACGCCACCGAGCTTTACCAGGACCTTAAGGCCCGCGGCGTACGTGTTGAACTTGATGCAACTTCAGACCCACTTTCTGGAAAAATCAAAAGCGCACAGCTTGAAAAAATCCCTTGGATGCTGGTTATTGGGAAAAAAGAGGCCGAAGCACGAACCGTTACTATTCGGTATCAAGACGGTAAACAGGAGCCGGCAGTTTCTTTGGATAATTTATACACAAAAATTCAAGAAGAAGCTCTTTAAATTTTAATTTGTTAAAAAATAATAGACATGTAATAACCTCGATATAAAGCAGGTTATTGCATGTCTATTTGTATATGAATTAAATTTTTTTAATATTTTTTATTTTTTATTTGATGAATATATTGCTTATTGAAAGTTATATCGGGTACGATAAAGATGTACAATATGTATAACCTTTTCATACAAGGAGAGATGTATGGCAAAGAAAAAAGTAACTGCAAAACGCGCGGCTCCAAAGCGCAAAGTAGCAGCAAAAAAAGCGGCTCCTAAACGTAAAGTAGCAGCTAAAAAAGCGGCTCCTAAACGTAAAGTAGCGGCTAAAAAAGCGGCTCCTAAACGTAAAGTAGCAGCTAAAAAAGCGGCTCCTAAACGTAAAGTAGCAGCTAAAAAAGCAGCTCCTAAACGTAAAGTAGCAGCTAAAAAGGCGGCTCCTAAACGTAAAGTAGCGGCTAAAAAAGCAGCTCCTAAACGTGCAGCTGCTAAAAAAGCGACTTCAAAACGTAAAACCGTACCAATGAAAGTAGTTAAGCCAGCGACTATTCCTGGACTTTAATTACCGGTACGATGCGTTAACCGATTTAATTTGGTTACCTAATGGGCACATACGACATATCGAGCGTGCCCATTTTTTTATGCTTTTTTTGATAAAAATAATGGGGGGTTTCCTATGATATCCTTGCGATCACAATCTGTACAATCTAAACGAGTACGAGCACTAACAGCTAGTACTTTTTTTTTGCTTATCGTTCCACAAAAAATTCAAAGCTTTGAGCCAGCAACTATTGTAGCTATTCTTGGCTATGGGTTGGCCGCAGGCAGCCTCGGCACAATGTATAAAGGGCAGGAATTTTTAAATTGGTGGTATGGCACTGGAAAAAAAACGGAACATTCGGTCTTTGATCCCAATTGCCCTAAGTGCGTACAAGAAAAAGCTGCTCAAGAAGCACTACATTCGGGCTTTGATCCCAATTGCGCCCAGTGCATAGAAGAAAGAGCTGTTAAACAACAAGCACAACCGGTGGTCATCAAAGCTCAGCAGCCAGCACCTGTCAAAACAACGGCTACCCAAGTGCCAGAAACACGGGCATCACAAGTGGTTATTAATAATACTACCCACAATACCACTATCACTGCAGCTAAGGGCAATACCATAGTTGTAACACCAGAAGCAGCAGCAGCTCCAGCACCAACACCGCCGCCAGCACAAACAATTCAAACACAACAAACGGTAGCAGTAGCACCTCAACCAACACCTCCTGCGCAAATAGAAAAGGTTCTTCCAGCGACTAAAGAACTAGAAACAGCCGTAATTACGTCAGCCCATGGCAATGCTACATCCAATACTTTACTCAATCGGGCTTCCCCTTTAACTACAATTATCTACGATCGCGCCCAAGATCTTTATCAAAATCATTACGGTAAGGTACAGATGGCAGCCGCCGCTACAGGATATCTGTATATTTTGTATTCTATTAGTTCATTACAACGATACCTGACAGACCCAAAGAGAATCTGCCTCTGGTTTTCAGAATATGATTTGAATAAATTACTCCTGCTAAATCTTGACCAGATACAAGAACTTGTCATTCAAGAATTTATAACCACCTACAATGTCTCTGATCAAAAAAGCTTAAAGCCCGCTGTTTCAAAATTTCTGAATGATATTGAAACTGAGCTTGCAAGTCTACAAAGTTACCAGACTATCGCAGGGCGCATAAATACTGTTTCTTCGATCGCTGAAAAATGCTGTTCACCTTTTAGTGATATGGCACGCACGATTATACCGTTTGCAGGCATGGTTCTTGATTATGCACCTACTGTAAGTATAAATAATCTATTTTTTGTTAATAGTACGCTTCAAACGAGCATCCAAGATCGGATATCTCGTATTCACTATTACAAAAATATATTCTTACAATCAACCATAGTAGTTTAATTTATATAAAATAGGACAAGCTATGAAATTTTTACGTATATGCATGGCACTTTTCAGCTCATCTTTTGCTGCACACGCCATCCCATACAAATCTGCTCAAGATTTTTTAAAAAAATCACTTAATACCGTTCAGGAGTATCAAACACCGATCGTCATTGCGAGCATTTCTGCCGTAACTGCGGCTTATATTGGCTATGCAATCTATTTAGACGGTATCGTTAACGACAAAAATAGTTTATGGCATTGGTCCATGCACCATATTAAAGATGGTATAATCGATCAAGATACACTTATTGGACATGTTGAAGATCGTTACCCTCATCTTAAAGCATTACACCCATTAACGGCTATTTTTGCAACTGCCCATGCCGCACAAATGGAAATAGACATATGTCTCACCTTGCGCGGGATACTTAAAAGCCTCAAAAGCGTTCATCTTGAATGGGTTATGAGTGAAACAATAGCAAGTTTAGATAAAAAGCTCGAATGCCTTTATATACTCAAGATTATGCTTGCTAATTGCACCATAGAGACACGCAGTAGATGTAAAAAAAGAGCCCAGTTATGATACTTTAATACCAAACCTGGGGTGCAGTTTTTTGTAATTAAAAAATAAACAGAATGAACAGTTGTCTGCCTTTGGCGAACAACTGTTTTGCCCTAGCATAACAAGAAGACGATTAATTTCTCGCCATTGGTTGGGGGGAAATATTTTTTGCAGGGCAAACTCGGTTTCATCAGGGTTTTTGGTATTCACCAGTCCAAGTTGGTTTGAAAGGCGATGTACGTGAACATCCACACAAATTGCCGGCTTATTGAAAGCTTCGGCAAGTACTAGATTGGCAGTTTTCCGCCCTACCCCTTTTATAGAAAGCAGTTCCTGCTCTGTCTCTGGAACCTTACCATTAAACTGGTCTATCAGCTGCTGGCTCACCTCTTTTAAAATGGTTGCCTTGCGTCTAAAAAATCCAATCTTATGGATAAGAGCCTCAAGATCTTCTTGAGGTATTTTAAGCATCTGCTGGGGGGTCCTCACCAGGCGAAAAAGTTCTTTGCAAACATGGTAGGTCACCACATCGCGCGAGCGTAAGCTTAGAAGACAGGCGATAAGAACTAGGTATGGGTCACGTCCATAATCTTGAACAAGCTGAATAGACATCGGCTCGGGCACTTTTCCTACCAAAGCCGACTCTAAAACTTGCAATACTTCTTGACCATACTCTTTTATATCCTGCCCGGCCAAGTTCTTCCTATCTTAATGCTATAAAATTAGCAATCTACTAACCAGGAATTGGACCACCTATTTCATCATTATCCGATGAACTGGACGCACCTGACGTCCCAGTACAAGTGCCTGGATCTGCGTAATCTAATGTTGGTGAATAAGCATAAAAAGCCGGTGCTAATAAACTGCTTATAAACAAGCCTAAAAAAAGCTTTTTAACTAAATTCATAAAGTTCCTAACCCTTCATTAGCCAATATTCTTTTATACCCTGCCCGGCCAAGATCATCCTAACGCCTAATTTGCACCGGTACCTGGATCTGATGGACCACCACCACTATCCCCTGCTGGAGCTGTGTCTGTAGCTACTGGTGCTGCTGGCGCTGGTGCAGATGGAGCCGTCGCATCTGGATCTGGTGGGCCATCTGGTAATGCGTAGCAGGTAGGTACTAATAGACCACACAAAAATAACATAGCGAATAAACGCTTAAGTGAGTGCATATAATTCCTGACTCTTAGCTAAATTTTAAGAATAATAATTTTGGTATATAATATAACTTGTATATGTAATTTTAATAGGTACTCAAAAAAATTCAACTAAAAAAATGTATAATTTCACACCAGTCCTAGAAACTTATCTTCTATTAGCATTACACTTGGTATGCTTGGCCGTTAAATCGTTTATATTTTTTAAGCTTTTTACTCTTGCTAAAAACTCCAAAAATAAACTCCTATGGTCTCTGGTATCAGTAGTGCTCTTTGGTAGTATGTTTGGTGATATCGCTTGGATAATAGTATATCTTCAGCCAATATTTTCGAATTTAATAAAATCTTCAACCATCACGCTCTTTTCTCGTCTTGCTTGGGCAATGTACGTAATACAGTATCAAGCACTAACTATGTTTATAGAATCGCTTGAAAATAAAGAAACCAAATTCAAAACTCATAACAAAATATTTGGTTTTTTTGGATTACTTATTATTTCATACTTTCTTTACCATTCAATAATGGATTATGGCCCAATAGCACCATATGAAAAGTTAATAATAACGATAACGAATTTTCACATATTTATCATTTTTATTCCGACTATAATCGCATTCATTCAGATGCTTAAAGCAAATAACGCGCCTCGTATTTTAACTGAGCAGATGCGCACTTTTATGTTATTTATCGTAATTCCACACATATTTGTAGAACTTATATTCCGAGACTCATTTAATATATTCCAAAATAGTTTTCCGCATGCTGGCAACTTCCTTGCAGCTACATCATCGATCTTATTAACCTATGCGGTATATTTCTGTTCGAGAAAAATTATTGGTATGCGTTTTTTAAATATCACAGAACACGTTGAAGGCGAAATACACTTTAACTTTGTTAATGATATAAAAGAAGTCCTGAAAGCGCTTGGCCACGTAACCTCGTTAAATGAACTTAAAGGTATTATAAGTAACTTTTATAAAATAGCTTTCAACATACCGGCAGAACGTACGAAACTTTATATTAAATCGCTAGATACACTAGAAGATAATAAGTTTAGCAATCTAGTAGAGCCCTATTTGAATGAAGAGTTTATGATCAATAACCAGCTTCTGGTAAAAGATGAGCTAGAATTTTCTTATTTTTATGATGAAAAGCAGGAACAAAAAGAGGCATTGAAATTTTTAAATCTCATAAATGCAGATATTTTTATTCCCATTTATGAAAAAAAGACCATAACAGCGTTTATAATCGTAGAAAAAAATGCACGGCCACAGACGCTTTTCAGTAAAGTAGAATATGACGAAATGCTTGTATTCAGTAGTTATTTAGGTGCGCTTATCCACTTGCTCAGAAATCGCAATTTAGAGGCGTTAATCCAGCAAGAAAAAGAGCTAAAAGAAGAGCTGTATTATAAGCACCAGGAGCTCGGCCACTGCAAAGAGACCATCAGAGAGTTTTTACAAAAAAACCAGCTTGCCCCAGAATCAAAACAGCTCAATGCCCATATGCTCAAGGACCCATCAAACTGGGATTATATGCTCTTTTTAGAAACAACCCATTCAGGGAGGTTAATTAACAAATTGATCCCAGGAACCGGTACACAGATTTTAGATTTTAAGATTAATTTGCTCAAGGCAGCACTCAGCAAAAAAGCGGTGCTTTTAAATTTACCCGAAGAGGACATTCTTCCAACAGTTGAACTATTACATCATATTAGTTTGCGTGACCATCTAGAGACGATAGATATCGGATCAAGTGAGAAGAACCTTGAAGTGGCAATACGCCTTTTTGGTATTAGCCCACTGTTTAGTGCGCGTGAAGCAAACGGGCTCATAGAGAAAAATGATTTAAATGGCACCATTTTTATCAAGAATATTCATCTTTTAAGCATTCAAACACAAGAATTACTTGCGCACTTTTTAAATACTGGGATATTTACGCAACTTAAAAGCGACCGAAAAAAATCAAGCTCTGTCCGTATTATATGTTCATCAAATCAAAATTTAAGCCATCTGTGCCAAACAGGTGTATTTTCACAAAAACTGTACCATGAACTCATAAAAACTTCTGCAACACTGCCGTCACTTTTGACCCTAGCGCCAGATGAATTAAGTGACCTGACAGCAGGCTTTATTCAACATATTATCTCAGAAAAAAATCCCGCTCATGGCGTTGATTTATCACAAAAAGAACGCGAAAAACTCTTAAGTGATCGCCCGATAAGTCTTCAAGAATATAAGGACCGGGTGTACCACATGCTGATTAATAAAGCTAAAAAGAAACAGGTCAAGCAAGAAGATGTCATTGACGCTGCATATTCAATAAGCACCCCAGACATGTACAATGTTGCCAAATTGGGCAAAAATGCACTCAAAGACAAACAAATCATGACATATTTGTGGAATAAATTTAAAAATCAAACAAAAATTGCTAAGCTTCTCAATGTGAATAGATCATCGGTTAATCGCCGGTGTAAAGAATTTAGTCTCATTGAAGAGCAGGCTCAATGACCCATACAGAATTTATACAAGAAATTAATCATTTTTTACAAACAATTAATGTTGAACGAAATATTTCAACACATACTTCGCGTGCTTACGAAAGCGACCTTGAACATTTTGCCACTTTTTGGCATGAACTTCTGTCACGTGAGCCGATACAGCCATCATGCAAGACGGCTATTGAACGGTATTTTATCTTTTTGTACCACAAAAAAATATCTAAGACGTCAATTGCTCGCAAGGTATCTTGTTTCAAATCATTTGAACGGTATTTAAAACGGGCACGGCAGATTGAATTAGAACTTACCTTACATAGACCGCGCATCGACAAAAAAGCTCCTACTGTATTAAGCCTTGATGAAGTTTTCTTTCTTCTTGATAAGGTTAACCTTACGCATCAAGATACGCAGTTCCCACACCGCGATAAGGCGATACTAGAAATGCTCTATGCAACCGGTATTTGCTGCTCAGAATTGGTAAATATTCAGCTTAAAGATATCGATCCGCTTGGTCAGACCATTAAAATTACTGGCAAACGAAAAAAGGAGCGTCTGGTTCATTTCGGGTCAGAATGTAAAAGAAAGCTTGATCTGTATATTACTCATGAGCGGATTAAACCAACATCGGAGAATGAATTTCTTTTTTTAAATTACAAGAACGAACCGCTTACTACGCGCTCAATTCAACGCATTTGTGCCCTTTTTAGTACCTTTTTAGATACAAAAAAAGAGATTACTCCCCATGTGTTACGCAATTCATGTGCTACGCACTTATTACAACAAGGCGTTGATGTGAAAACGGTTCAAGAATTATTGGGGCATGCTACTCTTGCAAGCACTGAAAAGTATACTCATCTTTTCTTAGAAGATTTGAGTAAAATCGGTCGCCTGCGCCACCCATTGGTCATGAAAAAAAATAACGTTAATCAACGAGCGTAGCTTTGAAAGATTGCACCAGGAGTAGTAAATGCAACAGCGGATTCCCCTTAAAAAAATTGTGCTATTTTTTGTGACTTTAAGCATATGTCTTGCAGGTATTGCCGCGCGGCTTGCCTATTTACAAGTGTTTCAGACACTCACGTTATTTAAGCTGAGTCAAAAAAACTTTTTACGCTTCGAAAAAATAATCTCTCCTCGGGGAAATATCGTTGACCGGAACAACCAGCTTCTTGCCACCAACCGCCCTGTGATTTCGCTCTATTGGCAAGGAACAGGCAATAAGCAGCTTACCCAAGAACAGCTCTTGTTGCTTGCTACGATAGTGCAACATTTACCAGAAATTACCATTAATGAAACCGCGTTATTAGAAGCAGAAAAGCTTAATAAACAACACCTGCTTTTTGCCGATGTCCCTTTTGAAAATCTCAGCATTCTTATTGAGCAGTTTGCCCAACATCCAAACCTTGTTTACCAAACTGATTTTAAACGCTTTTATCCGCACAAAAATGTTGCGAGCCATGTTATTGGATATCTTGGTGGGTTACATTATGAAAATTCAGGAAAAATGGGTTTAGAGCGTTTTTGTGAAGAAGTCTTAAAGGGCCAACCGGGCCAGCTCGCAAAAACGGTTAATTCTCGCGGCAAACATTTAAGCAGTGAAAAGCAGAAAGATTCGTTAATAGGTGGCACCATTAATACCACCCTTGATCTTGAATTGAGCTTAATCGCAGATACCGTATTTCCTGAAGATGTTCATGGTTCAATGATTATTATGGATTCACAAACGGGCGATTTACTGGTGGTTCTTTCACGACCATCATTTGATCCAAATATATTTTTGGATCCGCTGTCGATGGAAACATGGAACGATATTCAATCGGACCAACCCTTTTTAAATCGCGCATCAAATGCCTGTTACCCGCCTGCATCGATATTCAAACTCGTTTCGATGGCAGCCGGCCTTGAAACAGGAATTCTTAACCAATCAGACATTTGGGTATGCCATGGCCATACAACGTTTGTCGGTCGCGATTATCACTGCTGGCAACGTAAGGGACATGGCATTATGACAATGCTTTCGGCAATTGCGCAGTCCTGCAATATTCCCTTTTATGAAGTAGGCAGAAAGATTAAAATCGACACGCTTGCTGAATATGCGACAAAACTCGGCTTAGGCCAATTAACTAATAGCATATTACCAGAAAAGCCGGGCTTGATCCCCACACGCAAATGGAAACGTGAAACAAAGGGCGAATCGTGGTGGCCAGGCGAAACGCTTTCTGCCGCTATTGGACAATCATTTATGCTGGTAACGCCTTTACAGATTACTCGCATGATCAATGCCATTTGCAGCGGCTACTTAGTTAAACCACGCATTTTAGTTGATGAACCGATAATTAAAACTGAAGTTGAGCTTTTACCTGAAACACGCGATTTTCTTAAACGTTCTATGAAACAAAGTATTCAAGCTCATGGAACCAGTTCACGTTTAAAACAGTTAAAGAATTTTGAGATTTATGCAAAAACTGGTACCGGGCAAGTCAGCGCATTTGAAAAGCGTGAACAGGGGAAAGAGTTTCTTGAACAGGGATGGTTTGTTGGACATATTACTTACAAAGACAACCCATCATTTGTCATGGTTATTTTAATGGAACACGTTGGTTCTTCAAGCGTTGTTACAGCAGTCGCCCTTGATTATCTTAAGCGCTATTTCAAACTTGTAGATGCACAAGAGCTTAAGGAATAGTATGTTTATAATTTTTATTAGTATCATGTTCCAATGTTCATCCATTCTAGCATCAGAACAAACTAAACTTTCAAGGGCGCATCTTCTTGCATTTTATCAAGATTACGGTCTGAAAACTGAGCATCTTACTTTCGAAGGTTCTTCAAAGCTATGGACAATAATTTATTTCAAACTTTACCCAAAAACTCATGCATATGCCGTTAAAAATGGCACCCGTATTGTACTTTCCCCTAAATTTAAAACATCACTCAGAGCAGCCATCACGGCTCATAGACCATTTGGTATCTTTGATCAACTTGCCTTACTTCACGAATATGCACACACCAGGCAAACAATCGTGAATACAATGTTGGAAAATGACTTAATACGCCAAATGGTTCTTAGCAAACTTGATTTCGAAATATTACCACGCTACAAAGATGAATTCTGTCCAGACCTTTTTGCATTAGGAAAAATGGCAGCATACGCGCCCTCTGATATCATCACTTTTTATGAGGAAAGACGCAGCATGTTTGATGATCTGAATAAACTTCTAGAAAATTCAAATAACCATTCACTCAAATCACGCGTATTTAAGGTGCTATATACTGGAGATGGGGAGCACTTAAGCGAGGCAAACAAGTTACAACTTTTAAAAGTCATGAGTGACATAACACAAAAAGCATCTCAAGCCGAACCAGATCAGATTTTGCCTGTTTCCCTGCTTCAATTTTTTAAGCAATTTCTACAGGGATGATCCAGCAATATTCACATAAATCATCGGCAAGATATCTTTAAATTCTTAATTGTCTTAAGCGTAAAGAATCTTAATTAATTTTATAAGATCAGACTTTGCAGGTTCGCCAGCTTCGATTTTTTGAATAAGTTCAGCCGGAGTGAGCCAATAATATTCACAGAAATCTTCTGGATTATAGACAGGCGCTTGATTGCTTTTAATTTCATAGACTGTCATAAATGCCGAAACATTATGTTCAATGGGACTCAGGTAAGCCTTAACCTGGCAATTGCTCTCTTTAAGAATAAGCCCTGTCTCTTCCTGAAGTTCACGCTCAAACGCCTGATCATAGGTCTCACTACTTTGAACATGTCCCCCAACGCTTGTATCCAAGCCTAACGGGAAAAGTTCCTTAGTCGCAGTACGCCGAGGAATCCATAGTTGCCCCTTATCATTTACAATAAAAGCATTAACAACGCGAATATGGCGCATTTTTTGTTGATAAACAACAGAACGGAGTTCTGTTGCAATAACGATATCATGATTATTCACTATATCGAGTAATTCGTCTTGTATCTGTATCATATTTTCTTATTATTATCGGCTAAAGTTTTTTGCACAAACAGTTCTGCTCGCTGTTCTAGGTCTGAATATTCTAGAGATTGATCGATTAAAAAAAGGATAAGTACCATTAATGCTGCACCAGCAAGTAAGCCGCCACCTATTTTTGCAAAAAATTTTGAATTCTCAAGATTTCTCAACGATTGAGCTGCACGTTCCCGCAAGGTTTCGTAATGATTATATAATTTTAGAACAACTTTTCCATGGCTATTTTGATATACATCATACATGTTTATCGTATAAGAGGGGTTTGTATATTCACCTATTTCTCTACCTGCAAGTGCAAAACTTACAAGAGAACCCAGGCCTAAGCCTGCACATATAACTGAAGTTGCCCCTACTACAGGCCCGAATCTTTTCTTGCTGCAATAGTCAATCATTCCGAATTGGTATAAAAGATGGTAAGTATATACCTCTTGAACCCTTCCGGTAGATTTAATACTCTCAATGAGATCATGTGCAAGTACTATCTTTGACTGAAATATTAAATTTTTTGATTCAGTATCAGCAGTTTGGTCTGTTACGAAAATTATCCCTGATGAGTCAATGCCATAACTTCTATAGAAATCGTGCATCACCCGCTCAACACCAACGGTAATGGTCGCAGACAGTTCTATGGTGAAGCATACTAAAAAATAGATGTTTTTTGGTAATCTCATACTAAATTCTCTTATGATGCTATAGTTTTATTGTTTAAAAGTGATTTTACAAGCGCATATCGTTCAAATTCTGTTAAATATTCACGCTCAATGAATACCTCAGGCACAACGGTTTCTTGCTCCTGGAAATAAACTAGGGCGTATTCTTCAAGCTCGCTTTGTGAAAAATGATTGAATGCAAAAACATCAGCATCCCGTTCCTCAAGTACCGTAGCCATATGCCCTTTAAATTGAGGATTCAGGTAATTCAACTTTGTTTTTTCAAAAGTATCAGTAACTTTTTGTGATTCTGAAACATTATATAAAAATGGAATTAATGACACTACAGCAGCAACAGAAGTTGCTCCAAGCATCACTAACCAACCATTCTCAACAAATGATACCGTTGATGGTGATGCCTTGAAGTGGTTCACCATATCCAATGCAATTGCGCCAATAATAACTTCGAATACCAATGAACCTGCAACCACAAAAAATGGAAATAAACGATCTGCACCTTTCTCACACGCTTTTTCATAGTCAACGCCATAGGGAAAAAGGTGACCAACTTCATGCAGAAGAACATACTTATCATAAATAGTTAATTGACCAGTCTGCTGTAGTGAATATTTGATCGATGCAATCATTTGGGGGGAAAGAACAATAGCGTTCTTTTCAAGGATAGCAAATGCATATGCATCTAAGTTCTTCCAAAATCCATCAGCGCCATCATCAAATTCAAATGTACCACTATTCAGATCAAATCGTGGTGCCGGCAAAGGACCCGACAGTGAAAAGCTTTTTTTTAATTTACTTAAACCTATTTTTTTAAATTCAAAGCCTTTTGATGCCAAATAATCTCTGCAAACCTTTTCTACTTCTTTATCTAGCCAACCAAGCTCATATTCGGGAAATATCTGCATCATTTTTGTAAGCACCGGAGAGACACTCAGCACTGACAAAATGAGTAAGATAAAGTATTTTTTAAAATTCATAGCTATTTTCTTTCAAAAAAAAGGGAAAAGGGTGATTCTACAATCACCCTTTTCCCTTTTTTTATTCTTTAATGTGCTGCGCTTACTTAGCTTTTGACTTAACAGCCGCAGACTTAACAGTCGCTGACTTAGTAGCCTTAGCCTTAACAGCCACTGACTTTGCAGCAGCAGACTTGCTCACCACAGTTTTTTTAACCGTAGCAGGATTAGCAGCTTTAGCAACACGTAGTGATAATCTGCTCAATTTACGAGCAGCGGTATTTCTGTGGATAATGTTTTTTCCACGAGCACGGTACAGTTTTGCTGCAACGTCTTTTAAAAGCACTTGAATATCTTGTTCGCTTGAACCAGCTTCAACAGCTAAAATAACTTTTTTAGTTGCTGTTTTAATAGCAGTTCTACGTGCAAGGTTTCTTTGTGCGCGCGCAATATTTTGTAATGCGTTTTTCTTAGCTGACTTAGTATTAGCCATGCGTTTCTATCTTTCTTCTATAAAATTAAATTACTTTTTGTACTTTTCTTGCTTTAACACATTTAGTGCAAACACTACCACGGTGTACAGTTGTTCCTGAAGAAGGAGTTGTGTAACGCATTGGATGAACGTTTGGGTATACCCATTTTTTAGTCTTATTGTTTGCGTGGCTCACGATATTCGCAACATGAGGACGTTTATCGCATACAGAACATATACGTGACATTTTTAAGGTTCCTTTCACCAGGAGTATATAACACGAGGTTATTGGTTATTTTTTTGTTTACTTTTTTATCAAATTTTAGACACATTAACCAGTTTAACAAACTTCTCAGTTTATTCAACCCTCCGTTTCTTATCCATGCCTTCCTATTACGCTAAAGCTTCGTAGGACGCGACCGGCCCTGTACTTCGTAGCTACACTAAGTAGCGAAGTAGTATTGGCAAGCTTTGGGCGGGCAGGGCTCTAACTTCTAAACTGGCTCACCAGAAGTGGTATCTTCTGCTGGAACCAGCCTATGGCTTTCACGGGGTGTAATACCCAAGAGCGCATAAGCCTCATCAGCAAACAGAGTCTCTTTCTCAAGAACGGCCATAGCAAGCTTTTCAAGCTTATCACGGTTATCTTTAAGAATCTGTAATGCCCGAGCATACTGCGTATCGATAATAGCCTTGATCTCTTGGTCTATAATACGTGCTGTTTCAGGAGAATAAGCATAGCTTGAATACTGATTATCATAAATAACAGCGCCCAACTTATCGGACATACCGTACTGACACACCATCTGATGCGCACGTGCAGTAGCGGACCTAAAGTCACTCCCTGCACCCGTTGATATCTTGCTAAAAACAAGCTCTTCGGCCGCACGACCACCCAAAGAAACGGCTATATCGGCCAATATCTCAGCCTTTGAAGTTGAATATTTCTCTTTTTCTTGGATATAATGGGTTACGCCAAGCGCTGGGCCTCGTGGCAAAATGGTTAATTTGTATAAAGGCTGAGTCTCTTCAGGAAGCATTAATGAAACAAGCGCGTGACCACCTTCATGGTACGCTGTCATCTTAAGCTCTTCTGGTGACATCTTAATAGAATGCATCTGCTTACCCATAATAATGATATCACGGGCCTCATCAAAATCATGAATATCGACTTGTTTTTTTTCATGCTTAGCTGCCAAGATAGCAGCTTCATTAACTAAATTAGCTATCGATGCGCCAGAAAATCCAACCGTACCGCGAGCAATAACATCCAACTTAACAGTAGGATCGTAGGGAACTGAACGTAAATGAACCGCTAAAATCTCTTCACGAGCTTTAATATTAGGGTATGGCACTTCAACCTTGCGATCAAATCGACCCGGTCGCAGTAAAGCGCTGTCAAGAATATCTGCTCTATTAGTAGCAGCGATCACAATAACCGCTGAACGAGCCGTAGCAAAGCCATCCATTTCAGTAAGTAACTGGTTTAATGTCTGCGCATATTCACGGTCACCACCAGAATCACTTCGCTTAATACCAATAGCGTCGATCTCATCTATAAAGACAATACTTGGAGAATGCTTACGCGCCTGAGCAAATAACTCACGCACACGTTTAGCACCCACACCAACATACTGTTCAATAAACGATGAACCACTGACAGCAAAAAATGGCCTGCCTGATTCACCCGCTATAGCGCGCGCAAGTAAGGTTTTACCATTTCCTGGGTCTCCCGTTAAAAGAACACCCTTAGGAATTTGGGCACCCAAGCGTGTATATTTTTCTGGACGAATTAAAAAATCAACAACTTCTTGAAGTTCTTCTTTTGCTTCATAAGCTCCAGCAACATCGGTAAATTTTGTTTTAACCTGAACCGGCATAAACATCGCCACTTGGGCATTGCCCTCTGCACTTTCAGTGCTACGTGATTCTAGAATATGCTTATGCGCACGTTCAATATCTTTAGCAGTAATAAAACTTCTATCATTACGAGTTGCAAAAAGGGCAGCCTGATTCATTAAATGTGCCAAATCTGCACCACTAAAACCGGCAGTTTCACCTGCAATAACGGCATAATCTACCGATTCATCAACCTTTAAAACACGAGCATGAACCTTTAAAATATCCACACGTGCTTGAAAATCTGGAAACGGGATAACGATGCGACGGTCAAATCGTCCCGGACGCAATAGAGCCTTATCCAAAACTTCAGGTCTATTGGTTGCAGCAATAACTATAACCGGAATTCCCTGTGAATCAAAGCCGTCTAATTCTGTTAATAACTGATTTAATGTCTGTTCACGCTCATCATTACCACCACCAATACCAGCACCGCGTTCACGGCCCACAGCATCAATTTCATCAATAAAGATAATACATGGCGCAAGCTTGCGCGCTTGAGCAAAAAGGTCACGTACACGTGCCGCACCAACACCTACAAAAACTTCTATGAAATCTGAACCGGTCGTTGAAAGAAATGGGCAATGTGCTTCGCCTGCAAGCGCTTTTGCGAGTAATGTTTTACCATTACCAGGCTCACCGATAAAGAGTACGCCTCGAGGAACATGAGCACCGGAACGTTTATATTTTTCTGGATATTTAAGATAATCGATAATATCCTGCAATGCCTCTTTAGCCTCAGTTGCTCCTGCAACATCTGTGAATCGTGTTTGAATCTCGTTGGGCATAAAGACGCGGGCTTTGTTTTTACTTAAACCAAAAATGCCACCGCCGCCTGAATCTTTTGGGTTCATCATTTTACGATAAAAAAACCAAATGCCTACAGGAATTATCACAAACCCGAGCACGAGTATAAGCCACTGCCACCAATTTGATTGGTTTGCAGGAATAATCGTGATTTTAAGATCACTGTTTCTGCTTGAAAGGTGCTCAATATCTTTTTGGTACCCTTCAGGAAGAATCGTTTTAAATGGTTCGCCGCTTACCAACTCACCACTTGCCTCTTGGCCGTTAATATCTACCGTTTTTATCTGCTTATTATCGATATTATGCAAGAACTCAGAAAAGGTAAAAACCTTAACTGCACGCAAATTATCAATTATAGGCGCAACAAGCAAAAAAAGAGCCGCGCAGGTTAGCAATGCAAAAAAGGCTATGCGTGGATCTATGGGAAACTGTTTAAATCTATTTTTTTTCATAAAGACCTTATCTAGAGATGTGCTTTAGAATTTACTGAATATTAACTAATTATACGCATTTACTATGTTTCTGTCGAGTTGCCTGACCGCCGCTCTGTCACCCTGAACCGCGTTCAGCATGACACTACATACAACTCTTGATTTAAAGCAACTAAAAAACTACTCTTGAAATTAAAATCTTATATATTCAAAAATATGGAGCTTTACATGATTCATAACCATGATCATTTTGAAAAAGACGTTACAGCAGCGGCAAAAAAGCAGCTATACAAACATGCCAGCTGGTTCTTAGCACTTGGGATAAGTTTAGTTGCACTTGGTACGCTTGCTATCTATTTTTCAGCATTTAGTACCCTTATCTCTATCTTTTATTTAGGTCTATTACTTATCGTTTTTGGCATCTTTGAAACTGTTCAATCGACAAACTTAACCCACTGGAGCAGTTTTTTTCTGCATCTATTTTTAGGAGTTATTTATATTGTCGGCGGCGGCTTAATTATTGCCCACCCACTGGTGAGTGAAATTAACATCACGCTTTTATTAGCATTCTTTTTTATTGTCGGCGGCTTGTTAAAAACAATCTTTGCCCTTACGCACCACATGGTTAATAAAGGCTGGCGTATCCTTGACGGCGTCATCACCCTGCTTTTGGGGATTCTTATTTTACAAGAATGGCCAGAATCCGGACTCTGGGTTATCGGCATGTTTGTTGGCATTAATATGCTTCTTACTGGCTGGACATGGATTATGCTTTCATATGCCGCAAAACAGCTAAAATAAAATTACTTTATACACTCGTAAATTAATAACGGCGCCTGCACATCTGTTGCGGGCGTTTTGTTATAGTCCTGATATTTTTGAATCTTGGTAAAGCCAGCATCACGTAAGTATGTTTCAAATTCATCAAAATTATAGAGATACATATAAAAATCTTCAGTTTCGATAGCATCAATAACACTGCCTATAATAGATTCATAACGGCAAATCGATTTAAAGATTTGTGTTTCTGGGTTATATGTTGGAAATGTGTTAAGCGCGATATATGAACCATCAGCCCGCGTAACGACACCGCGACACCACATATTCAATGTTTTTGGTGCAGAGGCAACCGTTTCGATATCCACCACAAACTTCCCGCCAGGAAGTAGCGAATCATACATAATCTTTAAACTTTTTTTGGAATCTTCAAGATTCTGCATAAGGCCCCATGAACCATAGGGGACAAAAATTAATTGGTATTGCGTATCGCTTGAAAAATCTTGCACAAACTGTTCCCAAACGGGCGGCTGCTCTGTGCTGATAGCTGCATATTTCTCCTTTAGGGCTTCCAGCATATGCGGCGAGGCATCAAAGCCTTCTATTTCTAAACCTGCTTGCGCAATAGGTATTAAAAATCTGCCCGTTCCACACATCGGCTCTACAATATTACCCTGGGCATTTTTTGCATAGTCCATATAAAAATCAAGGGCTTGCTGATCATGCGGGTGCTGCTCAAGATCATAAAATTCAGTACATAAGTTTAAATAAGTAGTTAAGGGCAATCGGGTCATAAGGTATTTCTTTATATTAAATTTTTATGTGGCATAGTATGCTTTTTATAAGTATAACTATACTAAACCCTGACTAAAAGAGTTGGATAACAATGAAAAAATTATTATGCATGGCAAGTGTACTATTATTGTTTTTAAGCGATAGATGTTTCTGTTACAACGAAAAATTAGCACAAGATATAAAGCGGGCGCAAGCATTATATTTCTTTCAGCTTCAACTAAAACTTTTTGAAAAATTACCAAATAGTTTTAGTTCTGAAAAAAGAGTTCAACAGATAGGCAAAAAACATGGATATTTATCACCGGGTGTATTTAAAAGATATCAAAAGCTTAATGCTTTACGAATATTAAATGCACATAAAGAACCAGATGCATTACGCAAACCAAATAAAAAGCTTGTAACGTACGCTGAAAAATTGTTAACCGAATTACGGCAAGAACAATAGCATAAAAGCAGGAAGAGATTTCTCCCTTCCTGCTTATTTCAAAATATCTCTATAAAAAAATTAGAGCTGTTTTTCAAACGCTGCAAGTTCAGCTTTATGTTTAGCTGCAATTTTTTGAGCTTCTTCAGCATGAGACTTACAAAGCTTTTCCCATTCAGCCATCTGTTTTTTATGTAAAGCGATCGCTTGTTTTAACTCTTCTTGGAAGAATTTTTCACGAGCTGCATGTGAAGCATCTTCCATATCAGATAAGGCTTTTATTTGACTGTTTTTAAAGGTTGCCCACTCTGCATGATGTTTTTTCAATAAAGCTACTTTATCCGCCTGACCTTTTTGCATATAATCAAACCACTGCTCTTTATGACCACCACGACCAAGTTCCATAGTATTAAAAGCTATTAACTGTTCTGCAGCGGTTTTTGGTGCCTTTGCAACAAGATTACCAACCAATACAAGCGCACAGAGCGCTAAAATCTGTTTTTTCATAATAAACTCTCCCATTTTAGTGCATAAAAGCACAGTTTAAAAATACATAATTATAGAGATATAACTATTTACTTTAAGTATGACAGATTTAATGTCAAAAAATCAAGAGTTTTATGAATTAATTCATAAAGCCATCTAGTGCTGATTTGGACAATTTGACAGAATAGGAAAAATCGACAAATCTAATCCCCATGAAACAAACCAGTCTATTACTATTTCTTTTTATTATTACTACCACCCACTATCTGCATAGTAGATCTGTGGTCTACAACTTCCGTATCGCCCAAATAACCAAACAACACCTATTTGAAACGGCCAATCAACGGAAATATACCGTAATCGGCTTACTTTTTGATGAGGTTTCACAAAAAAGATATGACGGGATTCATCGAAATTATTTCGGTGGCTTAGGGACATTTATTTATACTATTGAAGATTATTTTTTTAGAGCAGATTTTGCTGTGTCACTTGTCCAACAGAAAAGCTTTGATTCACATTTTGCTGATACACAAACTGATGATTTTCTTTTTACCTTCGGAAAAAATTTTAAAATCAGTGAAAATGCAGATATAACCCTATCAGGATTATTCGGTGTGCCAACGCATCCGGTTTATACGCTTATAAAGCCGGAGTTCGGCTTTGGTCAATTTGGATTAGGACTTCAACTTGATAGTGTTTATAAAATTAATCCCATAAATTCATTAGTATTTGGTGGTCGATATATATATTTTATTCCACGATGCGCACAGAATTCTGAAAAAAACTGCTTCAAATTTACTCAAGGCAATCTCATAGATTTTCTTGTTGCAAGTAAAAATGTCTGGGGAAAACATGGTCTTGAAGTTGGCTTTACGCCCAGGTTTGCCTTTGGAGCAAAAATCTGCCCATATCTTGATGATATCATTGAAAAAAGCAATTACATAAGAACCACCTGGTACGCAGTGTACCAATACAAATTCATGATCAATAATGTAAAAAATAGATTATTGTTTAATATAGCTAGTGGATTTGATGCTACAGGTAAAAAATACGGTAATAAATATATCGTTTTTATCTGGGGCGCCTGGGATATTAAATTTTAAAATAGTGCGTTTACGCACCAACAAGTACAAGATAATATGAAAAAAGCTTTAGAAAAAAAAGTTTCACAGCCAGATTTTATTGAACCGATGCTTGCAACACTTACCGATAAATACTTTTCAAGCAATGACTGGCTCTATGAACAAAAGTTTGATGGTGAACGCTGTTTAGCATTCAAAAAAAATGGCTCAGTTCGGCTGCTTTCACGCAATAATAAACTCGTGAACACCAACTACCCCGAACTTGTTGATGCGCTCATGCAACAAAAAGCTGATAATTTTATTATAGATGGCGAAATTGTTTCACTTAATCCTCAAGGCATATCAGATTTTGAACTTCTTCAAGGCCGCATGAATCTCCAAAAGACCCAAGAAATTCAACTCAAAGAAAAGGCTGTCAAAATACACTATTGCATTTTTGATCTTATATATACCGACGGACGTGATATCAGACAAATGCCCTTGCTTGAACGCAAAAAACTCTTAAAAAAGTTACTCAATTACAACAAAACACTCGAATATTCTGAACATATTATCGGCGATGGGCTCACATTTTTTAAAAAAGCATGCGGACAAAAGTGGGAAGGTGTTATTGCAAAGCGGATAGACTCTGAATACGTTGGCGTCCGTTCACGTGATTGGCTCAAATTCAAATGCATCATGCAGCAAGAACTTATTATTTGTGGTTACACCGCACCACAAGGTTCACGCTCATATTTTGGTGCATTACTTGTTGGTTATTATGACAAAGACAAACTTATCTACGCGGGCAAAGTGGGCACGGGTTACACGCAAGACACCCTTGAAACATTGGGCAAAAAATTACAAAAGCTCATAATCAAAAAATGTCCCTATACTCTTTACGACGGCCCTACAAAAGATATAACCTGGGTTAAGCCAGAACTTGTTGCTGAGTTCCAGTTTGCCAACTGGACAAATGCCGGCAAGCTCCGCGTGGGCAGATACAAAGGCTTACGCGATGATAAAGCCGCAAAAGACGTTGTGCAGGAAACCGTTAAACCCATCGGCCCGAGATAGCCCGTCTTCGCGTAACCGCTACTTCGGGCACTCGTGATGAGCGGGTTCAGGCCGCTCGTGGTGAGCGCAGTCGAATCCATGCGGCCGATAAAAGAGAATTATTATGAGTATAAAGAAATTAAACGGCCATGAAGTAACTATCGGCCATGAAGATAAACTCTATTTCCCCAAGTCAAAAATCACTAAAGGTGAATTGCTTGATTATTATGAACATATAGCGCCCTATTTACTGCCGTATATTCATGACCGAGCAATTACCATGCATCGATTTCCTGAAGGGATAACGGGCGAGGCATTTTACCAAAAAAATGCAGGTGAATATTTTCCTGATTGGATAGAGACAAAAAAAGTTTCCAACATAAGTGCAGAAAGTAAACGTGATGTTACGTCGTATGTTGTGTGCCAAAATGCTGCAACATTAGTGTATATTGCCAATCAAGGCTGCATCACACCACATATGTGGCTCAGCAAAATCGACAAACTTGATTACCCGGATGTTCTTATCTTTGATCTTGACCCTGCTGGTGAAAAAGTAACAAACTTTAAGATTATTGCCGATACTGCCTTTGCATTAAAAGATATTTTAGAAAAATGTAATTTAACTGCTTTTGTTATGACCACCGGTTCTCGCGGCCTGCACGTGCGTGTGCCATTAAAACCAGATCATACGTTTAATGAAGTGCGTGCATTTGCAAAATCTGTAGCAGAAATTATCGTCGCCCAGGACCCAGAACATATAACGCTCGAATCACACAAAGAAAAAAGAGTTAACAAACTTTTAATTGATATCATGCGCAATAGCTTTGGTGCAACTGCCGTTGTGCCGTACGCTGCCCGCGCGCATGAACACGCGCCTGTTGCAACGCCACTTGAATGGGAAGAACTTGCAGATAGCAAACTTCGCTCAGATACATACACCATTAAAACTATTTTCAAGCGCCTTGATAAAATCGGCGATATATGGAAAACTATGCATAAAAGACAAGAATCTTTAAAAAAAGCTATTTCTTGTTTGAATAAGCTCGCACAATAAAAATCTATGAATAAAAAGTTTCAAATAATCTACCTAAACGGTCCGTCTAGTGCTGGAAAATCAACCCTTGCACATGCCTTACAAGAACAGCTTACTGAACCATATTTATTAATTGGTATCGATAATCTTATCGATATGATGCCAAAAAAATCTAACGATTGGTACCATGATATCAAAACTGAGGGTTTCAGCTTCCAACCAGCGATAAGTAATGACAACGAAAAAGTATATCGCATTAACGCGGGCCCTTATGGTCAACGCATTATTCAAGCGCTTAAAGATACGGTTCTAACGCTTGCTTCTAAAGGATTTAATATTATCGTTGACGATGTTGCCTTTGGTAAAGAACCAGCAGAGCTTTGGCGAAAAACACTCAGCCCGTTTAATGTCTTATGGGTAGGCATTACAGCACCGGTTGAAGTTCTTGAGCAACGCGAACTCGACCGCGGAGATAGAAAGCGTGGTTCAGCACGTTGGCAAGCAGAGCACGTGCATCAAGATGTTCAGTATGACATGATGTTTGATACCCATGCACAATCAATTCAAGATATTGTTATGAAATTGATACAACGTATCAACTAGACAATCTTATTAATCGCCGGGGGGTTCCAGGTGCCGTTTAGTAAAGATTCTTGTGGCCAGTATATCCGCATTGTCACATTAAACTCACCCTCTGGCGCAGGCAGCCAATTTGATTCTTTATCTTTGCCCGGTGAGGTATGCTGTATATAGATATCAAGAGAACCATCGGCATTAAATTTCAGTTTATCGCGGTCGCCAAGTGCGTAACGGTCAAGTTTATTTTTAATTAAAAAACTTTCTGAATTATACATAGTAATCGACCAAAATGCATTGGCAGGTGGCAGCTTGCCTTTGTCAAAGTGAATAACATACTTATTTTTACCCATAAGTGGTTTGCCATTACCATCAAAATAGGCAGTTGGATATATCGCATCTTCTGGCAAGTTTGCCCCGATGCCGATATGCGCAATTTGCGCACGCAAAAGATAGCGAGTGCCATACGTACCAATATCACGCATAACTGACCAGCCGTTTACCCGTTGCCCAAGAGTTGCTATATCAAAAATCTCTTTCTGCGCTGGCTTAATTGCGTCATTAAGAGCGGGGCTTTTAATATCAATTTTTTTGCCAGGAATAATGCCAACTTTTTTCAAATCAGCAACTATTGCAGAATCTTGTTTTGATGGCGGATTATCTTGTAACTCTCGCGCAAAGACCGTGTAAAAAGTTTCTGCGTCCATGCTATTAACTTCATCGACAGGTGCTTTGTGTTTGCCCCCTACTTCGCCAAGGCTTCGTAGGGCTGGCGCAATTTTTTTGCCCCATTGGGTTAATGGCGTAAGTTTATATCCCGCTTGAATTTTTCGCACAAAATCGTAATCTGTTTTTCCATTTGTTTGTGTGCGGGCTAAGATTAACACCATATTTGTTGGGCACTTAATTATCTTCATGCCCTCAGGCAATGTGCCGGTATAATGTGGGCCAACAATAACAAAATCTTGCGCGGATGTCCCGGTTGTCCGTTTGCCAATACTTGCACATACATTTGTCCAGGCATCCATAAACTCCATTAAATAATAGCGCCCTTTGGTATCTGGAACAGATAAAATAAGTGGGCCATGGGCAAGATCGAGCCATGCAAATGAATAAAGTGTATCGACATTGGGGCGCACAATATCTTTAAAGGTATAATCAGGAAACTTGCTAATATGCGTAAATTGATTAATCCGCTTGCCATTATGTGTCATGCTATTTTTAGTAACAGCCATGGTCACTAATGGGTAAGCATAAATATACGCGCGTTTGCCGATATCAAAAGCTTTTTTATAGCTTACACACTGTATAAAACTACTTGAAAAAAAAATGATCGCTATAAAAAAATAATGTAACATAGTAAGCTCTTTCTCGTACTATTATAATGTTGATATAATTACCAAAAAGCTTAAAACATGCGTGATAGGAAATTCTATGAAAAAGTTACTCACGACGTTCTTTTTTTATCTGATCGTTCTTTCTGCAACAGAAAGTTCAAACTCTATTCCCGTGATACACCTAAAAACTCCCGATCTTTCTGATGCGCAAATCTTAGGCTATAACGTTGGCGTTCGCCCGTACCGTAAATCTGGCGTCAGAATTGAAAGCGAACATCTTGATAATAAACTTATTATTCATAATTACGGCTATGGCGGATCCGGGTTAACCTTATGTTGGGGTGGCGCGCAGCAAGCAATAGAAATTTTACAAGAAGAACAATCAAAAAATCCTGCACTTGCAGCATGCAAAACTGTCGCAATACTCGGCGCGGGGGTTATTGGTCTTGCAACAGCGTATGATCTGATGGCGCAAGGCTACGCGGTGCATATATATGCACAAGATTTTCCGCCACACACCACTTCAAATGTTGCAGCAGGCATCTGGAGCCCGCCTGCGCTATCACCACACTATTCACAAAAAACTAAAGATAGCCTTACAAATATGCTCAGAGTTTCAGAAGAGCGATTTTTGAAAAGCCTAAATTATGAAAATTTCGGCCGCATGGATTCGACAGGGCTCACCACGAGCGGCGAGACAAATACTCCAGAATTTGTGGGCATAAAATGCATCGAAGATTATTCGTTTGAACGGCCAGATAGTGCAACCGCGCTATCGGGAGCATTTGGATTTAGTCATGATTATTCTAGTGAACTTGTTGAATTCAATTTTGATAATGGTGTAAAAAAAGTTGGCACGCGCCATGCGCAACTTCATCTAGATGGGCCACTCTTTATGGAAAGCCTTTTTAATAAAGTAAAAGCGCAAGCACCCCTAACGAAAATGCATTTTAATTCACGTGAAGATATCATGCAATTAGACGAATCTATAATTATAAATTGCACAAGCTTAGGATCACGCGAGCTTTTTAATGATCAGGAATTTAACCCGGTAAGGGGACAGCTGATATATTTAAAACAACAGCCTGGCATAGATTATATTGTTCATGAAGATGTTGAAGGCTCACATAACTTTTGGGTGACCCTTTATCCACTTTCTGACCGACTTTTAATTGGCGGAGTATTTGAACATGGCAAAGAAGATCTTACGCGTAACCAAGAAGTAATCAATGTGTTACTTCACAATGCCCGCAACTGCTTTCAGCCACTTAATTCTTAAGCTCAAATAATATCCCTCTGCCTATCTTTTTAATCGAGTTCCACCCTTGCGGCATCGTGCGATTTATCATGATCACAATACCACTTTTTTTCCCAGGAATAACCCCGATATACGTATGAAACCCACGGGTAGTGCCCGTTTTTTCAAAAAGTTGACGGTGTGCAGTCGGCTTTTCTGAACGAGTAATTTTTTGTGCTGGAAAGCCCCATGAAATAGAGTTTTTGGAAACCAGATTATCCACATCTTTTACTTCCCACCCAAGACCATGACGTATATGAGCAACTTGTATATGTTGCTTTTGAGTTAATTGCATCGCCTGCGAAATTGAAGCCGGCGTTCCGGGTAAACCGATAGCCGCTTTTAAAAATTTAAGCATATCAGCGCTTGATGCGCGCACAGCGGCAGCCCCGTGCAGCAACCCATCATCCCAATAACGTGCAGGTTCGCCTACTTTATTCAAGCAATCTGCATAGTGGGGCATATAATATGCAGGGACATTAATAGAAATGGGTGACATATTTAAGGGAATTAAAATTCTTTGGATAAAAAGATCATTAATAGATTCATGTGTTTGTTCTTCTAACGCAACCCGTAATAATTCGATGCCAGGATTTGAATATTGAAACCATAACTCTTCTTTTTGCGCCGGTTTCCATGTGCGCATGTACGTATAAAAACTA
Source organism: uncultured Candidatus Babeliaceae bacterium (assembly GCA_963704655.1). GTDB lineage: Bacteria > Babelota > Babeliae > Babelales > Babelaceae > BOG-1370. Next base: position 548,711 of record OY969927.1, read on the forward strand.
TCTTTACTGGTAACCCATGCTGGCACGTCAAAGGGCATAGTTGAGGTATGGGTACAGAGTTTTTCTAAAGTTGTTTTGCGCAACCTTTTATTACCAGCTAAAGCGGGAATATGCTTATTTATAGGATCTGATAGATACATGTGCCCGGCAAGAACCTCTTGTGCAACCAGCAGGCAGGTAAAAACTTTACTTACTGAACCGATTTCAAATATGGTATTTTGCGTAATCGGCTTTTTCTTTTCAAGATCTGCGTAACCATATGATAATAAATAACTTTCATCATTATGATACAAAGCAATTGCAACACCAGGGATATTGTTTTTCTTCATCCATGGCTTTACAATACTTTTGACATGGCCCTCTAAAGTGTATGGTTGATTTTCTTGAACAGTAACTTTTTTAGTTTTATTTTTAGGGGCTGACCTAGCGCCCTTTTTTATATTTTTTGCACTGAGTGTGAATATACAAAAAAGAACAAGATACAGTCTCTTCATAAATCCCCCTTTTACCCCAAGTCAAATATACTATTTTAAATTCCCATCCTATTATTTAATATAATAATAATTGCCTAAAATTGACATATCTTTAACTATTGGCAAACATGACAAACCCACCGCGAAATATGTGAAATGGATAGCCCGCACTAATTAAGCATTCTCATGCTACTATTGCCCAACAACTGATTCTGGTATACGAAAAATTTCTTCAATATACTTCACCCTCTCATCAATTTTTTTCTGAATTTGAGGACTAATCCCTTGAGCGCATTCATTTCTAAGCGCTATCATTCCTTCAAGTTGTATGTGAAGCGAATAGCGATTTTCAATGCTTAACTGATGAAAACGAGCGATAATGTAAAAAAGCTTGCCGTTAGATTGAGGCCCCTTTTGAACAACCCTTCTAAAATTATCATAAGCTTCTCTTGCAAGTTGCTCTTGATAATCAGTGGTGAAAGGCTTGTTATTGTACTCATGAACGCCAAATACATTGACCTTATGCAAAGCAGTTAATATAAGAGCTTTGCGTGAAATGTTATTATCACCCTTAGGATACAATGCATCTAACACACCAGACATCATTACAAACTTATTATATGAAGGGATACGTGGAAAATCTATAGAATTCTCAAAAAAAGTATCTGGAACATTTTTCACTGCAAATTCCATCAGGGCCATGGGGCCCGAATAACTATTGCGTTCAACAATATCATACCTATACGAACCATCATTATTTTTAATGGGTAGTATCTTACAGAGATCTATTCCGGTTATTTCAGCCCGTGTTAACGGATTTTTCACTATTGTATCTGGTGAATTTAAAATATGCAGAACAATTTCGTCTTGTGTTGCCCAATATGATTCCTCATCAGGCAGCACCTCAATGCCCTGCATTTTTTGTTGAATGCGTGTTTTCTTTGAAGTATTTTTTTTACTTTTAACTAATACAATAGCCAGGTTATCATGCTGATTTTGCTGCTCTTGTAAAAATGAAGCAAGAGTTTCAAAGGAATAGGGCGACTCCTTTTCATGGTACTTTTGCACAACATCGTCACATGCGTTTCCTGTCATGACAACCAATGCTCCCATTAAAAGTGGAGCTATACGAATACTATTCATGTTTATTTTCCTAAAAGTTTATCAATGTCATCATTAACTGCTTGAGAAACAAGATGCCCAAACTTACTTTGTAACTGAGACAACTCGACTTTAAAAATTTCTGAAGATATCTGGTTACTTGAGCATAGATGCGTTACCGTTGTCAAGAAATAAAATACCTCATGCATCTTATCCTCATCCAACTCGGCTTTCCCTTTTCCAAGCAGTGAATTACAATGGTTATGTGCCTCATTACGTATTGCCTCCTGAAAATGCTCTGTAAAAATAGATAGCTTTTTATTAACGCTTTCCGCCTGCGCTTTAATCAAAGCATTTAAAAGCAATGCACGACGTGCAATATCTACATCTTCATGTGCCGCCAGCCTATCTAAATAAAAAGTGATAAAAAAATACTTTTCTGGTGTTGGAACTATTCCAGCAAAATTTACAAAATAGTCTTCAAAAACTTTCTGCCTTGCATGCTTAATGGCATAAGGCAATATATTTATAGCGTTAATATCATCATGTTTATCAACCATGAAAAAGCCTTGGTCACCACCTTGTAAGCTAATCGTATAGGGAGTGATCACCAAAACATCATCTTGAGTATATGCATGTTTAATAATCGTATGTTTAAGCCTTAAAACGTCTGTAGCCAGCTCTTGCGCCTCACACCAATAAGGTTGAGACTTTTCTTGATGAGATCTTATAATAGCAATCGCACAACGGTCGCCCTGATTCTGAGTATTCTCGATATGCTTTTCCAGCGTTTCTAGGCTATAGGGTGATTCCTGATCTAAAAATTTTGATAAAAAAAATTCACCTGCAAATAATGAGTAGTTTATAACACTCAAAAAGACAAAAAAACATCTTTTCATATAATGAATTACCTTAATTTTTTATATTTAATACGTTATCACTTTAACTATATAAGTTTAAACAAGAACTTACGCATTGCAAATAGCTCTATATGGATACATGGAGTATGAATTTTTTATCAATACAGTTGCAACGATGCAGATGACCATGATGGATATCCGCATTGCGCATATTCCGGCGTTAAGATTTTTTCTGTCTGCGTCATGCAATTATACACAGCAATCTGTTCACGCGAGCCTTCAAGGCGAGTATAAACAATATAATTTCCACAGGGCGACCAGCAGGCATCGATTTTATTGCCGGACCCAAACGTTAATTGTGTAATTTTTTTACCTTCAGAGTCACAACTATGCAGCTGTAAGACCCCTTTAACCGAGCGAGAAAAGATAATACGGTCAGATGCTTTATGCACATCTGGTGAAATGCAGTTGCCGGTGATAGGCAATTGATATTGTTTTTTTTCATGACGATCATATCGGTAAATTTTACTATTGCATGAAAAGATAATGTCCCCTGAACTTAATAACGATGGGCACCCGCACGTATTTTTTGCATCGGTAAGTTTTGTATGACGGCCTCTTCTATTTTTTTTATCAAATTCATACAACCACAAAATACCTGAACGTACATACACAAAGGTTGAATCGTCTTGTTGCGCGGTGCCAACGCATGTGCCACCAAGATCGATAATTGACCAACTGTGTCCATGAAGATCGATACCCAAAAGCCGCACATTACTTGGCGTAAATTCTGAAACAGATAACCAAATTCTTTCATGACCACCATCGTCACGACGAGCAGGTTGTATATGGGACCATTGCGGTGCAACTAAAATACGATTATCTTTTACCAATGTCTGCGTGGCACCATCAACAGGATCTAACATGCACAGTTCTGTTCTTTTTTTATTACGTAATGTTGGGCTCTTTTTAATATAGGCTATTTTTGTTAAAAAATATGATGGGTGATTAAAAAGATGGCTGTATACTTGATCGGCAACTAAGCGCTGGGTCAGTTCAGGGCTACTGCTGCTCATATTTTTACCGAGTAACATAGTTGCATCAGTTACATCATACAGTCTAAAACTGACATGATCCTGAGTAGTGTGCTGTAAAAAAAGAATCACCGAAAAACCTTTACTCAAATAAGCAGTTATCTCGTTCTTAGTTGCTGGCGAAGAACCCACTGATAATTTAATCTCAAAAAGCCCGGTGCTACTCAGTAATTTTTTTATTTCTTGTGCAACTGGTTGCATGACACTGTCTTCATAGACGAGTGCCATATGAACCGGCTCGCGCGTCTGTGGCTTTTCAATAACCAACGGCTCACAAAACGCATAACTGATGAAAGTACACGAAACTATTAACGCTGTTAAAACTGTAGTAAACACTGCTTGCCCCATATACGTTTTGGAAGATTACATTTTAATAAAGCACTTTTTGCTGAAATATCATACGCCGGAACACCTGAACTTTGTTGCACGACAACCTCTTGGCAGGCGCCCGTGGCCGATACCGTTATCATAATATGACACATAGCATCTGGATGTACGCCCATAGGCGGTTGCCACCAACGACGAATAGCGTCCACAATCTCAAATGTTTCCTGCTGTTCATTAAACTCATGCACACTCAAAACCAGTGGTTCTTGTGAAACATTTCCAGCAACTATTTCTTTTTGCGCTTGAGGCGGCTCAATAACTTCTGGTTCTTGTGCCGGTTGCGGAGGTTGGTAGTTTGATGAGCTTTTTTCTTCTTTTTTTTTAGGCCTAAATCAATTTTTGAAAATTGATTAAGAGCACTAAATCGCTTTGCAGGTTCTTTTGCAGCAGGCTTTACTGGCGCAGGAACTGGTTTATTTTTTTTTACTGGCTCAATTTTAACCGGCGCTTCAGTTTTATGAGCAACTGTTTTTACTGGCAAAGCCCGCTTGCTTGAAGAGCGCCATTTTATAATGACGTTATCTGCTTTTTGAAATGTTCGAATGTTAAGCACCATAGTGCTTACCGTCTTTGACGTAACAAACAAAAGCGCTAAAAGCACACAGTGTGCACCTAAGACAAAAAGAAGGTGCTTAGTGAACTCCGCCTGAACCGGTGTGAGTTTTTTCTGTAGCAAACGCAACATACTGAATTTTCCCTATATTTTTTATTGCGTCAACAAGTTCTATTATAATGCCAAACTGTGCCCCTGCATCCGCCCGCACAACAACCGCATCAACACCATTGTTTTCTGCAGCATAACGCAACTGTTGCAATAAATCGTGTTGTGTTACAAGCTCTTTATTAAGATATGTTTTACCCTGCGCGTCAATTGAAACAACCCACTCTTTTGGCTGTTCAGAAAAATTAACTTCACTCACTTGCCCTTTTGGCAACTCTACTTTAATACCATTTTGTATTAATGGTGTAGTTACCATAAAGATAACAAGCAACGTAAGCGCGGTATCAATAAGAGGTGTAAGGTTTACCCGCGGCAATGTCTGGTTTCTCTGTTGACGATGTTTGGGTATGCGCATGAATAAACTCCTTTTGCCATAATTTTTTTGCTAACATTTCATAACGATCTGCAACCACCATTAAACTGTCTTCTAAACGACGTACTTTTGCAAGCAACGTGTAATACAAAACTACAACGGGTATCGCAACTAAAAGGCCCGCTAACGTGGTAATTAACGCTTCGGCAATACCGGGTGCTACCGTGACAATATCTGCAGACTGCCGTTCACTGATACGGATAAATGAATGAATAAGGCCCCAAATGGTACCAAATAACCCCAGAAGTGTTGCTATTTCTGATGTCATAGAAAATATAGGAAGTGTCGCTGTTTCTTTTTTAACTAAATCATCATAGACCGTGTATAATTGTTCAGAAAATTGCTCTTTTTCTTGTTGGGATAATTCAGTTTTTGCAATCAAGCGTTCTTGTAATAACTCATATGCAGGCATTAAAAAAAGGCCTGAATAGGTATCTTTAAATGTCGAAACAGTAAGCTTGAGTTGATCAAGATTGTTTACAGAAGCTAGTGCCGAACGTGTTTGAGAAAGTTGTTTTAGTTTTAAGCGTAACAAAAAATAACGTTGAAAAAAGATTGTCCAACAAATTACTGACAATCCAAATAAAATCAACAACACTGCTTTACTGATAGTGTCTGATTGAAAAATTAGTTGCGCTACTGCGTTGCCTGAAAATAAACTCATAATTACCCCAATTTAAACTTAGTTCTCGCTAACCCTTCGACACGCTCAGGATGAGCGAGTCTGGAATTCCACTGCCCGCCGCCGCTCGTGGTGAGCCAAGTCGAACCATGCAAGGCGCAAATTTATTTTACCATACGTTGCACATAACGTAAAAGAGTTTCTTTTGTAGGATTTTGTTGTTCAATCTGATATTCATATACTTTATCCAAAGCGCGCCCTAACGCGGGCCCTTCAAAGCCCAAGGGCATAAGATCTGCACCGGTTAGAATCGGTTTTTCTGGCTCGTATAAGACACCGTATTCCTGAGCACGTGCAATAAATTCATCGATCGCCGGCAACGGGCCAGACAGGGGTGAATATTTTTCTGGGTTTCTGCCAAGTTTGTCTGCATAGGCAAGTTGCGCAAGTATATATAAATTTAAATCTGGCGCCAAAACTCTTGCTAATTTCTTATATGCTTTTGCCGTTGCGTTTTGAGATACGAAATGTCCCGGAGCCATATGATGGCGCACCAACAGCGCTACCTGATCAATTAATTTTTTGTTTCCCGTTAATCGTTTACATAATGCATGCGTAGGTTCAACTCCAGCAGCATCGTGCCCCAAGCTGCGCAGGCGACCATCGATGATACGTGTTGTAGTTACTTTGCCAAGATCATGACATAGTGCCGAATAACATAATAACCGTCTATCTATATTACAATTCCCAATGGTTCGACTTTGCTCACCATGAGCGGCTCTTATCTCCCCGCTTGTCTCGAGTGAAAATTCTGGAAGAATTTTAGTATCGAGAGAACAGCGGTATACTGCGCCGTCAAGTGCTTGCATACTATGCTCAAAAACATCGCCCTCTGGGTGCCAACTTTTTTCTTGTTCAATGCCAACCGTTGCTGCAAGTTCGGGTAAAACCTCTTGCAAGCGGCCGATATCTTTTAACCAATAAATTCCCAAAGATGGTCGTTTACTAAGCATGATTAATTTATCAAACTCAGCATGAATACGTTCAACTGAAATAGCAGAGATATCCATAGATTTACACACAGCATCAAGCTCATGATTTGGCCGCATTTCAAAGCGGGCAATAAACTGCATAACACGGTAAAAACGTAACGGATCCTGCACAAAAAAATGGGCATCGGGTGTTGCAAGAACTTTATTTTTTAAATCGGTATATCCACCAAATGGGTCGATTAATTCACCCGTTGCAAGATCTACCGCCATAGCGTTCATCGTCAAATCACGCCGCTTGAGCGCCTCAGTTATATTCATGGTTGGATCAACTTCAACAACCGGTTTTCTGCCAGAAGAATCACGGCGCGGAAGGGACCAATCAACGGGTAATGAACCAATGTTTACATTACTCACGCGAAAAACGCCAAAACTTTTCCCATCATAATGAACGGACCCGAATGTAGCCAATATTTTTTCTAGCTGGTCACTGGTTATTCCATGAACTTCAATATCAAGATCATGTATCGGTAATTTTAAAAGAAAGTCACGCACAACACCACCAACAGCATAAACCCGCGCATTATGTTGCAACAAACAATTGACAATATCGGTAATTATGGGCGAAACTCTTGTGGATACCGATGATAACAATAAGGATTTTTCTATGAACATATATATAGCTATGGTTAGTATGGGGTGCTTTTTTTCTGCCTACGCATGGGAACTTACCGACATGCTGCCGGCGTCAATATTTCCACGCCATGAGTCTATTGTATCTCATGAATTTATTAAAGTAACAGAGCCTATCTCCTTTATGGTAACACAACAGCAGGGCATAGTTAAAGTAAAAGGGTGGGACAAAGAATCGGTCTCGATAGAGATCACCCAAAAAGGCACAAAAGAGGCCCTTGATAATACCGTTGTTACCGTAAATAAAGAAAAGCTACCCAAAGAAATTTCATGCACGGTAAGCCGCAAAGATGAAGGAAAATCATTAGCGCAGGTGACCATTAAAGCAAGCGTGCCCTTTAGTTGCGACCTGACGGTGCAATCACACAAAGGTCTTGTCAGAACAAAAAATCTGACACGCGCACAATCAATTTATGCTGATGATGGAAACGTTGAAGTGGTGCTCAATAAATTCTCAGTTGAAAGTTCACTTTTTATTCATAACAAAAAAGGTTCTATCACCATTGAGGCACCCAAAAAAATTCAGGCACAACTTGCAGCATCAACATTACGCGGCACTATCACTTCTGAACTTTTTATAACATTACAACCACACACCACGTTACTTGACAAAGACTATTGGCAACGGGTTAAAAAAGAAGTAAACGGATTTCTTGGCGACGGCGGCGCACCGATTACCATCGAAGCTGAATATGGCGATATTAAGTTAGTCGCCAAAAAATAGGATATTTTTTTATGTTTCAAAGATATATGCTCTTTATCTTTTTAACACAAGCACTGTACGCAGAAATTATTATCCGCCCTGCGCTAGAAGGTGATTTAGAAAACGTGATGCAGCTTGATCGTGAAATATCATGGGAATATTTTAAGCCGCTTTTTTTAGAGTATACCGGCTTGCCCTTGGCTGAAAACCCAGATACACTTCTTGAGGAAGATCTTGTCCCTGATCGTGAAATGTTTATTCATGCAATCAAGAATACATGGTTATATATTGCTTGTGAGAATACAAAGATTATTGGGTTTATAGCTTTCAGTAGAGAACAAGCAACAGTTAATATCGATTTATTATTAGTGCACAAAGATTATCGTAATAAAAAAGTTGGAAAGGGCTTGCTTAATACCGCACTTACTGCTTTTAACGATATAGAAACATGCACGTTAATTGTGTTAGATAAAAATATCTCTGCACGCAAATTATATGAATCATACGGCTTTGTTCTACAAGAAATGCCCAACGATATCAAACAGCATTTTCCTGCGGAATATAATTATATTTATCTTTTTTATACACTCAAACTACGTAAGCATAAGGCAGCTGCTCAAAGTCTAGAAGCCTATGAATATTGGCTTAACCAATTTGAAGGGGCGCGCTGTGAAAAGTCACCAACCATGACGTTTTGGCGCTCACCTATTAAAGATCCCGCACTTAATATAGTTACTCGATACACACCTGATGACCCAACAAAAATATCTTCAGATATTGATGCTATCGCTTCTTGGGCGCGCACGAACCATACCCCCATCTCATGGATATTAGAGGAAAATATATATAAAAAAGATATCGAACAACATTTACAAAAACATGGCTTTACCCATGTACCATTAATGCTCATGGTACATGAATTACAACAAATACCAGACGCCGTATCTGATACAATAAAATGTATTTCGTCTGAAGATCTGCCAAATTGGCTGGAAGCATTTAATGACGCTTTTGGTGAATTATCACAAGCGTTAAAATCTGTTATGGAGTCTGATCTCATAAAACCAAATAAAGAGCCTTATAGCGAACATTATGGAGGATATCTCAATAACAAGTTGGTAACTACCGGCTCACTATTTATTACGCCAAATTATGCTGAGCTATCTGATATTGGCACCAGAAAAGAGGCACGCAATAAAGGCATGGCAACCATAATGGTAGTAACGCTATTAAACCGCGCCAAAAAATTGCAGGTTCCCTATGTCATTCTTACAGCAGAACAAGAAGCGCAAAATATTTATAAAAAAGCAGGCTTTGTCCCCGTCGCACGAGCAGATCGTTATATTTTAGAAAAGGAAAATAATGAGACTGATCAGATCACTCATAGCCATCTTATACATAAACGTTATCACGCTTAATGCGCAGTGGGATATTCTGTATTACTTTGATTCATCAGATGGATTAAGCCAAGCTGCTATAAAAAATATTACTGATCTTGTACGCGGTTATAATCAAAACCCAGACAAACAGGAACTGAACATCTATATTCAGCTTCACTGTCTTGATCAAGATGGGCCCATTGGTAAAGAAGCATTTCGTTATCGCGTTACCTCACAAGGCTTGGTTGTGTGTGACTCTGCACAATTAAGTTATGATTGCACACAAGATCTTATTGATGCTGCACGCTGGGCTTTTGAAAACAGTGCGCCTACTTCTCACACGATGATTATTTTTAGCAATCATGGCGGCGGCATTATCGACCCAATTTGGCATGAAACTGAATGTGGTGGCCATTGGGACGCGCAAGAGGACGCCCTTATGACAATGCATAAAAGCAAGAAAATTAACCGCCGGCACTATAAAGCGCTTATGATGATGCGAGAACCACGGGTTTATTTAAGCATCGATGAACTTAATAAAGCGCTTGCAGTCATTACGCAAGAAATTCTCCCTCAAAAAAAGTTTGATATTATTGGCATGGACATGTGCTTAATGTCGATACTTGAAGTTATGTGGCACATTGCACCCTATGGAAAGTTTTATATAGCCTCTCAAGAAGCATCATCAAGTTACGGATGGGATTATTATCAGCTTTTTAAAAATATAACCGATACTATGCAAGCAAAAGATCTTGCAGATACTATTGTAACGACGTATGATCAATTTTATTCTGCATTAGGCAGCGATGAACACACGCTTGCAGTTGTCGACCTTACTAAGATCGATACGGTGAAAAACAGCTTTGAAAAAGTTTGTGAAAGCTTACAAGAGTGCATTACTATGCATGGTAATGCCCTGGTACAAGATATAAAAATTTTGCGGCCACAACTGTACTGTTTCCATTTAGTGCCAATGTACACGGACCTGCACCAATTTTATTCGCGTCTAGAAAAACTTTTAGCTGAGTATGAGCAAACTGCTGAAAAAGATCTTTTAATTACTCGCATTAAGCATGCTAAAAATGCTATTGAACAATCAGTATTAACACGATGCGCTGGTAGTAAACGTTCTGAAACGCGTGGGCTTTCGGTCTATTTTCCGCTTTCGCACATGGACACTTCGTATCCACCATCGCTATTTGCGCAAAGCTCACGTTGGCCAGAAATAATTACGAGTATTATACAGATTTAACGTGAAGCACCCTCTAAGTGCTTTTTTGCGAATTTTTTAAGTCGTTTTTCAAACTGAGTAACCCTACATTTTTTCACATTACCAACCCATTGGTATATAGTATCATAAACATCTCTATACTCTGCATCATTTTCAGAAGTTGGGTCTTGTTCGATCATATACTTAAGAGCACCTTTAAATATTGCTTTTGAAGTTGCAGAAAGGTTGTCGGGCGACCCACCAGTTATAGAAGAGGAGATATATTCATGCCAAGCCCAATCGGCAAGCTCCTTTTGTATTATATGAAAAGTGTCTGGAAAATGTAACGCATAAAGATAATCTGCTAATATCTCTCTATTATGATGATGACCATTCATATGCTCACGGATATAGAATTTGTATGCGGGGATTAATACTTTATAATCATGCTTTGCATAACTGCATTCAAATGCTATAAAAACAAAAGTCGCAAAAACTAATTTGTTTATATTCATAACATTCACATATTAAAGATGGGCCCGCGCACAAGCAAACGCAAAAATACGCGCCTTCACCCCTTGTAATGCTTCAACAGAAACAGGGCCAATATTTTGCAATCTCTCATTAATAATTTTTTGATATAAACTAGCTGTTGATCTGGTTGGATCTTCGTCAATCATAGTCTGTAAAGCCTCCTTAAATACCGCATTTGCATCAGGGGTAAAATAATTTTTGGGATAATCAATCTGAGCATAACATGCCAAGCGTACATTTTGAAAATTTTCTCGTCGACGCTTATCTCCATCCAACGCTTTAACCAGCACATAACGGGCTAAAACCACTTCGTTATCGCGGCTCTTTTGGTCACTGCAGCTGCGAGTCAAAATTTCTAGGTATGCAGGAACTACCATTTTATAATCAACTTTATCGGGAGACATTGCATAAGTATTTTGATTTAAAAGAGCAATAACGCCAAACAATATCGTATATAATGTATTAATTTTCATAGATTCAGTCTATATTTTTTTAAAGATTTTCTAACAATATTAAAGATTTCCCGAATAATGTAATTCTATTTTTAATACCATCTAATTCAGCCTCAGGAACAGGCGGAAATTCACTATATATTTGATCGAGTAAACTTGCATAGCAACTCGTATCCAAATCGTCATCACAGTTATTAAGAGCTTGTTGTAAAGCAACTTTAAGTACAGAACCTGTAGTAACTGAAAATTTCGGTACCACATCCCCATTTCCATCAGCAACATGTTCGCAAAGAGCACTGTATGCATTAGCTTTGTGCATGCAAGCGCTCTTATGCGGCACATTCAAAGCCAAAAAATAGCGCGCTAAAATTACTTCATTAAAAGCTTTATCACGAGTAAGTTTCTTATCCTTTGTCACATACTTTATATATACAGGGACAACCGTTGCATAATCAATCTCAAATAAGTTTTCTGCATAATCAATCTCAAATAAGTTTTCTGTTGAATGGCTCGGATTAACAAAGAGTAAACCCGCTAGAAACACAATAAATACTCTACTATTATTCATAGCTATATAACTTTTTTTTTAATTTAAAAAATCACCATTTTTATCTTAATAAACTATACAAACTATAAAAACAAAGTCAAACAAGCCATTCTGCAAGCATGGCTTGCTTACCGAATAAAAAATTTCTATAGTAACCAAAGAGAGTTTAACAATTTTTTTATAAAAACGGAGAAATAACCATGTTAAAAAAATATATAAGTGTCATGCTTCTTATGGGTACATTTTTACGCGCTAGTGAATGTCCACAACTTGCACCTTATTGCCAAAGTATCGAATGCCTAACGCAAGAAGAGTTGGAAGCAGTAAGAGCCTGCAGCAAAACATATAACAACTTGGTAGTAACCAATGCATTACGCACCAGTAACCTGAATGTCACGTCTGCATCAACGCTAAACGGCTCTGCAACGGTAAATGGCACGCTTAATGTTAATGGCACATTATTGGTAGATGGCTTAGATGTTGTAGCAGGGCTCCCTTCATTTGGAAGCTTTGTTAATGTTGACCCAGTACCTGCCGAAAATATTAATGCAACAGTTTTATGGTCAACAGACAGCGGCGATACCACACTTGCAAACCCTTCAAACAAAGGTTTTGTCATAACGTCTACAGGGAGTGGCTTAATCAATGTTCAAAACACAGGAATCTTTTTATACAACTTTGGCGTTGTTCTTTCTGGAGTAGCGTCTCCAGATACACCGCAAGTTGCTACGGCTCAGCTTCTTCTTAACGGCTCACCAATTGTCATCCCTGTTGCGGCAGTAAGCAGTTTCACTATACCTGTAAACCCATCCCCCGACCTTACACCACAGCCATATGAATTAACAAGCTCAGGGCTCATTAACATCATGTCACTACCTGCAACACTAGCTTTAAGTATAAACTTAACACCTAGTTGGGAAATGCCAGAAAATGGCGATAGCGGAAATGCTTACATAACGCTTATCCAAGTAAAATAATTCTCTCAAAAAAAAGCCCTGTATTTTCTACAGGGCTTTTAAGTCTTACTATCCCATTTTTCATTCGTAAGTACCAGTATCAACAACAGCATCGGTATTACTCAACATTCTTGTAAAAAGAGCAGCTTTAACAACAGAATAGGCTGACCATGGGTGTACATCCATGCAATTTGAAGGTGGCCACTTTGTATGGGTATATCCCAATAACTCGGGCAATGTTTGAGGATGTGCTTCTTGAATCCACTTATGATTGTCACATTCAAGCATTTTACTCAAAATGAACAGATCCCGTACCCGAGTCTTTTCTAATAGGTCCCTATCTATTTTATCTATCCCACCACCGAAATCAATTAATGCATCTTCTAGTGCCCCAATGCCTGAAACAAAAATGCGCAGGAGATCCTGTGGATTATGTTCTCGTATTGGCCTGTCTGATGTATAAGTAGCACTAAAATAAGACTTATCATACAAGAAACTACTTGCAACTATATGCATATTATCACTCATATTCTGACGTCTAGCTACGTTATTAAAAGTATTTTCTCGTGTGATCTCACCATACCGCATCTTTAATAAAATCCAACGCCCACCTGAAATATAGGGAAATGACTTAAGAAGCGGATCTTTAAAAAAGCCATTTTCATTAATCTCTTGAAATATATCATTTGAGTAAGCATCTACAATGCCATGCATACCATAAATATATATAGGCGAACATATAAAAAACAATTTTACTAAGAAAATAAGATTAATTTTTTTCACACAAGTTTCCCCCAAAAAGTAATTTCTTTATAAGGAACATATATCCGCTTTCACCGCCGCCTTGATATACTCTACTTTGCTTGATGCGAAATTTCTACGCTCCACTTCTCACTATAATTGCTCATATCAATATCATCAACCTTCTGAGCTTTTCTTTTTGCAAGAGCCTCTTTAACAACGGTATATGCTGATTTTGGATGCACATCGTTCTTACAACTTAAGGGCGGCCAGTTTGCATGCGTAGCATATAATAATTCTGGCAATGAATCTGGATCAGCACCGTTAATATCTGGCATATTATCATTTTCAAGTGCTGTTCTTAAAAGATACAAATCACACACGCGAGTTTTTTCCATGTTCTGCTTTATTGTTTTAGCCATATTATTACCTGTATGAATAAATACATCTTCTAGCGCTCCTATTCCTGCAGTGAACGTGCGCAGAAAATGTATGAGGTTATCAAACGAAACACCTCTTTTTGATGTATATATATTAACATCATAGGTTCTATTATAACTATTTACAACCAAACGCACATCATCGCTATTCACCCGCCTATTAACATGATCATAAGCAAACATATTTTCTCTTAAAATTTCATCAGCACGCTTTCTTATTAAAAATAATCGTCCCCACTGAGTTTCTACAAGCATATTTGTAAGATAGTCATCCGTAAACCCGTCACGTTCGATTTCCGAGAACATATCCTTTACTTGTCCCGCGGCAGGATTTTCCATGCCATGCATAAAGACCGGCGAACATATAAAAAAAAGTTTTGATAAGAAAATAAGATTATTTTTTTTCATGATAAATTCCAAGTTGAAAATTTACTCATCTATTAAGTATAACTAATAATTTTTCTTTGGGGTTACCTCGACGCCTTATAAGTTCTTCAGCCGCTAATTCACGCACCCCATTCATATCAAATGCACTCAGTTCATTTTCATCGGCTCTCACAATATCATATAGATAATTAATACCTAGATGCGTTACAGCAAATTTTTGAGTTAAAGACCTACGCATGCGCACTTGATTTTGATCCAAAAGATCTTGATCAGAAATTGTAGAATACCTAGCGAGTCTAATCAGCTCAAATACCCCATATAATGGGCTTCTTATCGAATTATTTTGTAATTCCGTCTTTTCTACAAAATATGATAATAAAGGGGACAAAACGATACACTTATCATTACTTTCTTTAAGATATAAGGATAGTTTACCCCCACTAATATTCAAGCCATTGTCATTGTCAATATTTGCACGGGCAAACATGCTATCATCTGAAGTAAAAAAAAGTATATCTCGAACCTCATCACGTACGCCTTGACTCAAATATATAGAATGAATAAGAGTAAAAAGTCTCTCTGAAACTGGTTTGACAATAATTACTTTTTCATTAAAAGAAAATTCAAATTCCGTACAATAACTTAGTGCAGAAATTATAAAACTAAAAAAAATTATTAGCTTTTTATACAATAACATATGAATGTCCTTAAATTATGGAATCAAAATCAAACAATGTTTTTCAGTACTACTTTAGAATGACATGTGTGAGATTACAAGTGTGCTCATTTAAAAGACTGGCCTGCCATCTGAAGCTTGCCGAGCGGGAACGCCCGGATAAGCGAAAGATGGTGGAGCTGACCGGGATCGAACCGGTGGCCTCATGAATGCCATCCATGCGCTCTACCAACTGAGCTACAGCCCCATAAAATCATGCGCTTTCAACTGAGCATACCCTGTCCGCCATAGCTTGCCAAGCCGGAAGGCCTGGATAAGCGACGGGGGAAGCCCCATATTTAAATTGACATATTTCAAGAGAATCAAGAATATAAAATAAGTATACTTTTAATTTTTCTAATTTCAATCTAAGCTATCAGACTAATAGTAGTTGTTATATGTAAAAAATTACGAAAGAGTAAACCCTATGAATTACAAAATAATAGTATCGCTATTGACACTATTGGCTTTGCCAGCACTGTACCCATTTCAGACAAAAACTAAGATTGAGCAGACTTCTGCAACGCAATCACGCATAGAGATAGAATGTCAATTAGCACCTGACGAAATGCTGTTCCATAACTCAATACAGTTTTCTTGCAATATCCCATCAATAAAAATTACCAAATGGTTTGCACTCAAAGATCCGCATACCTATTTTGACCCTCGTTCAAAAAAGTCTGAACCAGTGTACAGTGGATCAGTTATCTTTACGCTTATCATTGAATCGCAACAAGAGATCCCTTCTCAAGCGATTATTCATATGTATTATCAAACAAACTTGGTAAAAAATCCGCAAGAAAAGTTTTTCTCTCTAGGCGCAGCACAGCAAGATGCGCCAACACAAGAGACACAAATAGCAAGCCCAAATGCGGGGCTTAAACTACCACAGGCGCCAGCAAAGAATTATCAAAAAGCTTCATTCACCCAAACACTTGCACAGATTACTACACAAGTAACTTCGCTTATTAAAGACAAAGAGCTCCCCCTTATTGTTAAGTTTCTTTTGGCCTTTATTATTGGTCTTATTATGAGCTTAACACCATGTATTTATCCTATGATTCCAATCACCATGGGGATTTTACAAGCAAATAAAGCGCATTCGCTGCTGCGTGGATTTTCATTGGCGTCAGCATACACCGCGGGCCTTTCTACCACCTTTGCAATTTTGGGAATGATTGCGGCATATGGTGGCGCACAGTTTGGTTCAGCCATGGGGTCACCATGGGTTATTGTGCCTATTGTTATCTTTTTTGCCTATCTTGGCTTTTCTATGCTGGGATTTTATGAAATGCATATACCCCGCTTTATGCAGCCACGCCATGGTCACAAAAATAACGGCTCATTTTTATCTGCGTTCACTTTTGGTATTATCAATGGCACAGTAGCATCACCTTGCTTATCCCCTGGATTGGCATTAATTTTGGGAATTGTTTCAGGACTTGGGAACCCGATTTTAGGTTTTTTGCTTCTGTTTGTCTTTGGTGTCGGCTCAAGCTTTCCACTACTTGTTATTGGAACATTCTCTAGCTCTCTTCATGTTTTACCACGTGCTGGGATGTGGATGATCGAATTCAAAAAAGTATTTGGATTTTTACTGTTAGGCATGTGTTTATACTACTTAAAATCATTTATGTTTGAATGGGTATACCACCTTGCTTTAGGTTTTTATATCATTATTATTGCAGCATACTATTTACACTATGGCTTTAAACACCGTTCATGGTTAGCAAAAATTACCGGCGTCATGTTATGTCTGGCTGCAGCGTTCACCTTAACAGAAAGCTACCGCGTTATTTGGCGCAAAGCTACAACTATACAACCGGGACAAAGGCTGGCCTGGCGCGCAGGTTATGAAACAATTCGTGCACAAGCAATCGCAGAGAATAAACTTGTGCTACTCGATTTTACTGCAGAATGGTGCACATTATGCAAAAAATTGGAAAAACAGTTTTTCAGTGAACAACTTATCTGCCAAGAAATTCCAAAACGCGTTATTCCACTAAAAATAGATTGCACCGATAACAGCGGCGTTGAATGTGTTGGCGCACGCAAGAAATTTGGTGTCATGGGCTACCCTGCCATTATCCTTATGGACCCAAAAGATGAAACTATCTTACAACGTTGGGACAGCGACCTTAACTACAAAGACCCACAAGAATTTATCAATGAACTTGATAGCTTTATTAAATAACATAAGGGGACCGTTAACGGTCCCCTTTTTTATGTCCGTATTTTTTACTCCGTTTTTGATACTTTCACTTGATCCACCATTATTTGAAAATAATGACGATGACGATTTTGGAGTTTTAGCGTTGAGTGATAATGAAAGTGATGACGAGTATGAAATAGTAAATAAAGAAACAGACTTTGCTCATGTAAAAGAAAACCCTACAACGCAAAAATTATATGCAAGCTTTTTAGCAATCAAAAGAGGCTTACGTTTTCTCCAATCTTTAGACACAAATAAGCAGATAAAGATAGATGGGCTGCTTGAATTAATTGACGTTGAGTATAAACCAGCATTCGGTTTTTCAGCCTTGCTTTGTTTAAGCCAAGCAATACCCTATGATAATAAAGAAGCGCGGGCACATCTACATAATCTTTTAGATCCAAAGGTACGCGATATCACCATTCTACCTGCAGGCTCAAAAGAACTTTATGATGTACTTCAAGCAACAGGACTCAAGCTTCTTGTTAAAGGAACAAGGATACCTCCAGGGTGCGACTTTGAAAGACAATTTTTTGCAAAAACAAAGATAACTGCGCTATGTGATTGGATTGAATATCTTAAAAAGATGCATAAACCTGAAATACTTACTACAAAGTTTATTGAATATTCGCAGGCCATGCTTACCGATAAACCAGATTTTTTCACTACAGAAGAACATATTCTTGATGAAAATAATGATAAAAAAATTTTAGAAAGATGGCGCTCACACAATAAAAAAACTTAAACTACTTTATATATTTTTCCATGCTATAGGCATCATAGAAAAAGCCTTCAAATTGAAGATCGTCTTTAAATACCCCAACTTGTTTAAAACCACACTGTTCATAAAGTTTTATTGCTGATTCAAGTACTGTGGTAACATCAAGCCAAATTTTTTTAATATTCTTGCGTTCAGCGGCATCGGAAAATGCACGTTCGATTAACGCTTTTCCTATGCCTAAGTTGCGCGCATTCGGCGTTACATACAGTGAAGCAATATGCGCTTTATGTTTAACCTTTTCATTCTGTTCATACAAAATGCCGATCATGCCAATAAGCTTGCCGTTCTTTTCTGCAAAAAACATGCGGCTTTTATCAGGCTGAGTAGAATTAACAAGTCGCTGTATCCAAACAATGTCAGCATACCGGCCTTCATCTTCAGGCGTGCCCAAAAATGCAAGCGGCACTTCATACAACGCTTCTAAACGTAAAGCCTTGTACTCCTGCCAACGACGTGGATCGAGCTTGATGATAGTAAATGCGTTGTTCATTCTATTTCCATTAATAAAGAAGATACGTATAATTCGGAATTTTAACTTTATATTCAGTATAGCCACCTTCAAGGTCACTATATTGATCGCCTACAGATGCAACAATGTTATATCCCTGCTCTTCAAGCTCTTGGCGATGTTTACTTTTATATTCAAGCGCAGTTAATTTCCGCTCATCATCATTGCGGGTTATTAATAAATCGACCTTTTTATAACCAGCTGCAGTAAGATTGCGTAATGTTGCCTCGCGCTCGTCATTACGACGGCCGGTTAATAAAATTATCTTGCACCCTCGCTCGACAAAAAAATCATACAAGCGTTTAACATGAGGCACCACCGGTGAATGTGCACGCATAACCCACTCATGATATAATGGTGGCACAAAACCAAACTGTATCTTTTTCATATCATAATATGACCATAAAAGTGTATCATCGATATCAAAGACCACAGCAGATTGAGGGTTACAGCAAACACGTGGATAAAAATACTCTATTGCTTGATCAACAACAAGTTTAACGTCTGATTCAAAAAAACCATTTTCATAATAACGTTCAACTTCTTCTTTTGCTAACGTAAGATTTTTTGGTTTTCTATCACAACCAACTAATACAAAAAGACCAAGAAATAAAATAGTAATTTTTCTTAAGAAAAAAGTCATACTGCCCCCTTATAGCTATAATAACTATACATGAACTCATGACTATTATTCAATAATTATGATAATTTGTTTAAAAATACCCAATAAAGTATAATATTTTGGTTATTTAAAATGCTCAGGGAGAGTCTCATGAACCAAAAACTTATCAATTATTTACAGCTTATTTCTTGTCTTTATTACATACCCGCTTTTTGTCTTAATGCACCTAAAGATGCCTTTGAAATACTTAGAACAACCCATACCATGAATGCAAAAGCTGCACAAGAGACGATTAGAATACTCTTAAAGTATGACGGGCTTAAAGCTGATGAACTCTATATTGATGGTCCAAACAATGAAGAACCAATCACTATATCGCCTGTTTATTATGCGGCACTTACTGCTCTAAAAACTAATAAACTTGTTCCTTTTGAAACATTGCTCGCTGAATCAGACCCTGATAAACCCGGCGTTTCAAAGGGCAAAAAATCAAAAACACTCTATGAATATGCTTTGCTGAACTTAAAAAAGAGCACCTATTCAAAAAAAACCACTGAAAAAATGTTAAAGCTTGTTCTAAAAAGAAAACAAAAACTTGGCCACAATTATTGCCCTATAATTAGTGGCGCATTTGAATTACCTAAAGAAGATTGTTTAGAACTTATTAACGATCTTTTAGGAGCTGGACTAAATCCAGACACTATCTATCCAGAAAGTAATGAACGTCTGCAAGGTTTAGCGCCGATTGCCTATACAGCTGGCCTTGCCGTTCTTAAAGGAAACCTGAATGCATTTAAGGCCCTTTTGCAAAAATCAGACCCACGAAATTTTGTTGCCCATCAAAGTCAAAAAAGAACGTTAGTAAACTTTGTTTATGCGCTTGAAAAAACAGTCACTGATGATTTCATCGAAAACCTTTTTACCACTGATAATTTTGATTGTGAACAAATTGAAAGAGCTGAGAAATTAAAAGAGCTCACCATGAAACGATGTGTAGATATCGATACTGCAGATGACAAAACCCTGAGTACTTTAGATGAAAATGAGTTTAAGCAAGCATGTCAGAACGCCGGATTATCAATATTACGTTATAAACTTGCTTTACATAATAAACAAATAACTGATGATAACATTACACAAGCGGATTTTGAATAACTTCTTTTTGGTCCATTTTTATGATTACTGGCTTATGAGCATCTAAGTCATGCTGCAAGAGATCAACCATCTGAAGATTTCTGTTTTCATACGTGTGCCAATAATATTTTTTATTGGTTATATCTGCGCCTGACGTCCATAACGTGCAATCGGATAATAAACCAGTCTTGGTTTCTTCTCGAACTGCGCCCAGCGGGATATCAAACAGATCTAAAAGATGAAACAGTAATTTACGTGCCTCAAGTTCTGTTTTGGGTTTAACGGCCAAGTGGCTCAAAAAGGCAGCACGTACAAAACGTGCAGGCGGCGTAAAATCCCCCGGCAACCCAAGCAAGCCCGAGCCTTGCCCCGTTTGCGTTATCTCTAATTGCCCCAAATCGATTTTTTCTGTGTTTAAAGCTGAAAGATGGACATAATTTTTTAGATTAGTCATATGCCAATCAAAGCTTGGTGAGTTGGTAATAACACCCAATGGGTTATCATGCATATGAAGTTTACCCTTAAGATATTCAATAACAAGGCTGTTGCCTGCGCTATCATGCACAACAGCATGCACGGGTATCTCTGCACCCCATTGTGGCAATATAGCCTTGCCTACTTTAATAGCAGGCAGTGCTGCGCGTACTTCATCAACTGTTGCGCAGGTAGTTAATATCCAGGTTAATAATTCCCATGAAGCAAGAGAATTTTTTGACTGATCGGGAGCAACTATTTGATATTCTGCGTAACCGGGGAAATAAAAAAGCCCTCCGGCTAAACCCTTTTCATTGACGCCATCAATAACACCAATGACACCTAGTGCATTTGCGCCAACAACGGCATAGCGGGATTTCCACTGCAAGCCTTCCGGTTTGCCTGAAGGGGCTGTTCCTACAAAAGCATAATTACGCGGGATAATAATAATATCTGATTCAGTGGATTGACCGAACTCTAACGTGCGGCCATAAACTACCGCACCATTTTCTGCAATTAAACGAACACCTGTGCACATGCTATCCCCTTAAGAATATTTTTCTTATACTATCGCTTAATTATAAGAAAATATTCAAGAGAAATAGTAGTTATGGCTTACGTTTTCTAACAATAAATTTAACTGGTACGCCCTCAAGGTCATATTCAGCGCGCATGAGATTTTCAAAAAATGCCAATTGGGATTCACCAAACCATTCAGACTCATTTACTACTAAACAGATTGTAATGGGACGCGTTTTGATTTGATATACTTCATACACAATTAAGGGCATTTTTGCATGCATTAACGGGGTCTTTTGTAATCTTGCATGAAAAAGCCGATACAATAATAAACCATCAAGCTTAACCGTATAGCGCTTCCACAGTTCATTAATAAGTGGAATAAGCTTACCGATATTTTTGCCTGTTTTGCAGGAAATAGAAATAAGAGGCACTTTATCAACAAGATGTTTATATGCTTCAAGAGAAAACTCTAAATCTTTTTTCGATAAATCCGTTACAAGATCCTGTTTATTCATAACCAAGATTAACGCTTTGTATTGTTGCGTAAATGCATAGAACGCTAATTTTAACTCTTGGTCAGAGATTTTATGTTCGCTACCGTCCATAACTAATAGAACAATATCAGAGCCTTTAAGTGACTGCATGGTAGATTTTACCATCATCGATTCTAAATCGCCTGAAACAGCACTTTTTTTACGCACACCAGCAGTATCTGAAACAGCAATATTTTCATTATAAAAAGTAATGTTTTCAACAATCGGTTCACGTGTGGTTCCAGCAATAGGCGATACAATTGCACGCTCTTTTGCAAGCAGCGCATTAAGTATAGATGATTTACCTACGTTAGGCTTGCCAAGCAATGTTACGCGACAGCCAGCATCTTCATCTTCAACAACAAACTGCTTTTCAGGGAGCTCTTTAATAATAAGATCAAGCAACGTATTAATATGTAGCCCATGCTCTGCAGATAATAATACATGCTCTTTGTAACCAAGCTGTAAGCATTCATACTGATTTTCTAGCGCGGCTTTTGTATCAGCTTTATTAATAATAAGAATGGTCTTCTTACCACTTGCACGAATAATGCTTGAAATCTCACGATCTTCTGGGGTAACACCAGCAACACCGTCAATAACAAATAAGACAAGGTCAGCAGTTTCAAGAGCTTCTAAGGCTTTTTTGCGCGATGCTTCTGCAAGAGGATCTTGCTGTTTTCTGTGAGAAATACCAGCAGTATCAGTTAATGAGAATGTTGTGTTATCTACCGTAATAACATCTGAAAGAGTATCTCGTGTGACCCCTTCAAAATCAAGAGTGATGCTTTTAACATCACGTGACAATCTATTAAATAATGTCGATTTACCAACATTCATACGCCCGAGAATAACAACACTTGGATATTTTTTCATATTTTTATTTCTTAATTATGTATTATATTTTTATACTTCTTGAATAGTTCCAGGGAAAATTTTTAATGCTTGCGATACCGTCTGACTTTGAGCTGCTGCTGCCTGTTGAACCGGCTTTCTTATAGGCGCCGATCTTTCAGACGTTTGTCTCTGTTGCTCAAATGAATTTGTTTTTTGAGGAGTGCTTGAAGCAGCTTTTGCACGAGTAAATCTTATATCAAGTACAATTGGCATACCAAAAGCTTCATTCAAAATTGTCTGCCATACAAGAGCAGAATTATCTAACCACTCTTTAAAAAGCTCATGCTCTTTAAGGCAGTTTACTATGCAACGCTGAGTTGTTTGATCAAATTCTGTTACCAGAGCTGAAGAAAAGAGCGTAAAGACAAGTGGCTCAACTTCAGTTTTTATTGCATCAACAAATTTAACCCATTGCGGTATCGATGCCGATTGCGGTGCTGCCGGTATTGCTGCAGCAGCAACGTGAGCAACTGCTTTGACCGGTTCTGTAACCGTATGCTTAACAGGCTCTTTTATAGTTTTTATTGGCGCCGAAACGGGCCGCTCACCCTGAGCATAGTCGAAGGGCGGGTTGCACATAGAGAGCAGCATATACTCTACAATCGCATCGGCCATTGAAGTCTTTGCAAGAAGCTGTTCTGTTTGGTAACTAATTTTCAAATATCTTAATGTACATTCATAGTCTTGCGCACTTTGTGTGAGATATAAATTGTTACGAATATGCTCGGTAAGTTCTTTCCAAAGAGCATAAGCATCGTAACGATTTTTTTTAATTAAAAGCAATAACTCTTGAGTGCTACTGCTTTTAATTAAGTTATAGATCTGTGTAATTAATTCTTTACCAATAAGGCCAAGAACACGGCTAACAGACTCTCCTGTGACACTATTGTCTGATGCTAATGCAACACGCTCAAGCATGGTAAGTGCATCACGGGCTGAACCGCCAGATTGCTGCACAAGCAATAATAGGCCCTCAGAATCATAAACAATAGATTCTGCATCACAAATTTTTTGTACATGCGGGATAAGTACTTCTGATGGAATAGGGTCAAAGAAAACTTGAAAACAGCGAGATTTAATAGTTTCAATAATTTTTTCAGGATCGGTGGTCGCTAAAATAAACATAACATGCACCGGTGGCTCTTCTAAAATTTTGAGCGCTGCATTAAAAGCGGCTTTGCTGAGCATATGTGCTTCATCAATAAGGTAAATTTTTTTGCGCGCCAATGTTGGCAACATCGATGCACTTTCAATAATCAGGCGCATATTATCAACGCCGGTATGTGACGCCGCATCTATTTCAATAAAATCTGGGTGCTGCCCAGCAAAAAGCGCCTTGCATGATATACAAATACCACACGGCAAAATAACCGTTTGCGGCGCCTTTATAAATTCGTCTAACTGCTCACAATTAACCGCGGCAGCAAAGATGCGCCCCATAGACGTTTTACCAGAACCACGTAAACCAGAAAAGAGATATGCGGGAAAGAATGCTTTTTTGTATAAGCTGTTTTTTAAAAGACGAACTGATAACTCTTGACCTACAAGCTCATTAAAATTTTTTGATCGCCATTTACGTGCAAGATGTACTGTCATATCTTAACTTTCACAAAAATCATTCTGATAAATTGAATAGCACAAAGGTATTTTCTTCACCTTGAAGCTTAAATAGATTGACCAGACAAACGACCGACCCACTTACCAAAAATTCACTCAAGGTACTTTTTTTCAACTGATCCACTATATCTGGTGAAACTTCTTGACCATTTTCTTCAAAAACTCTTCCGATAGTAATATGTGCGCTAAATGGAAAAGCCTGTTTAATCTTATATTTTTCTTCAAGAATCGTACGTATTGCTTGCGCAAGATCAAACAACTCTGATGAATCTTTAAGCTTCAGTACTATGTTATAATAATTTTTAATTTTTTTGTCATTATAATCGATTTCAAATGTACCCTGCCAGCAATCGATTGCGCCATACGCAATAGAACTTGAAATATCAAATTTTTTATACTGATTGCTTATTACTTTTAGATCAGATTCCAATTCAGGATTATTTTCTAAAAAGCTCTTAACAGTTACACGTTCTTGCGAAACAAATGCCAACGTTATATGTGCACTATAAGATACTTGTTGAAACGTGTAGCCAGCCTGCGATGCAACAGACTCAACTACTTTTGCACTATCTTCTAGTAAGGCTTTTGACTCAACCGGCACTTCTACAAGCACTACCACACCTGCAAAAAGAGTATGCCAAATACAAAGAGTTAAAAATAGACCGGTTCTAAAAAACATATTCATGAATCTCGTATAAAGTAAAAAAGAGGAGCAGATACAAAAACTTCCGCTAACCGTGCTGCTTCTTTTCAGACCTGACACATTATTTAACTGTTTTTTATCTACTCCTCAAGTTTTTTATGCCCAATAAGTGGCACTAGTTCGCTAACCCTTCGACAGGCTCAGGATGAGCGGATTGAGACTGGCCCGCCAGGCATTTCTTTCAGGAACGATGGCCTGCCATCTGAAGCTTGCCAAGCCAGTAGGCGTGGATAAGCGAAAGATGGTGGAGAGAGAGGGATTCGAACCCTCGATGCCCTTTTCAGAGCATACATGATTTCCAATCATGCTCTTTCGGCCTCTCAGACATCTCTCCGTAGTTCGACTTCGCTCACTATGAGTGGTCTAAGCTTTACGCTGAGCTGGACGAGACTGTAAACGTTTTTGCGGACGTGCAGCAGGCGCTGTACGTTTTGCTTTTTGACGTTCGGCTTCAGTTCCATCTTCACTTAATACCGTCTGAATAATACGATCAAGTGAATTGTCTTCAATAATTTCTTCTTGTGGTTTAGCAGTAGCAGCTACTTGCTGACCACGCTTAACTGCTTCTGCAAGATAATTCAAAATAACTTCAAGTGCTCTTGGCGCATCATCATTTGTTGGAATAACAAAATCAATTCCTGATGGATCAGAATTTGTATCAACTAATGCAACAATAGGCACACCAGCAGATTTTGCTTCTTTAATAGCAACATGTTCTTTATTTACATCCACTACAACAAGTGCACCAACTGGCCAACGCAACTCACGAATACCGCCAACGTTTTTTTCAAGACGCTCTTTCATTTTATTGAAAAGATTAAGCTCTTTTTTAATGTAGTGTGATGAATCAGATTTTGCCAAAATATCTTCAAAATGGAGCATTTTGGTAACAGATTTTTTAACTTGTGGATAATTGGTAAGTGTACCACCAATCCAGCGATGTGTTACTGAAGGAGACTTAACGGTTTCAAGAACTTTAGGCAATACCGCTTGAGCTGATTTTTTTGTACCGACCCATAAAACTGATTTGCCTTGAGATGCTAAAGATTCAAGAAACTGAGCAGCTCTTTCAAGTTGAAAAGCTGTCTTTGAAACGTCAATGAGATGAATTCCGTTTTTATGACCCCAAATATAAGGGCTCATTTTTGGATTCCAGCGCCATGTTTGGTGTCCAAATTGGACGCCATTTTTAATAAGATGTTTTAAATCGATCATACGTATCTTTCGGTAGGTTATAGTCTATTGTTTTCTGGTATCTTTATAAGATTTACCACCTACATCAGAAAACAAGGGGTTTAACAAGCCCCGCTCCATACGAGCGGGGTCAAAAGGTTATATTTAGTGTAACTTTCTTACAAAAAATTGCAATACTACTGATTATGAGCCGCTCCATCCTGAGAGCTTTCATCAGAGCCGATCACTTCGCCACTGGCTACGGCTTTCTCATAGCGACGTCCTAAAAAGTGCGCTACTACCATCCAACAGCCTATGATCAAGGTAAAGAAGATACCATTAACTGCATTTATTGATATAAATACAGTCCCAAGTTTCCCAGAGATTCCAGAAAACGTTGCACCAACGCTTTTAGCGAACTTAGTACCAAATGAATCGATCCACGATTTTGATTTAAACTTAATAAGCTTAGTCGTTGGAATATATAAGCTTTCACGCAATGGGGAGGCAAATGCATAATTAAGGGCTTTAAGTAAAATATACACAAGACTTATACTTGTCGCAGCCGCTTGATTTGTTATCTCTGACGCGGTGAAGTAATATACCATTAAAACGGCAGTGATAATAGGCACCAGAAGCAAGGAGCGTCTTTCACCTAAATATTCAATAAGCGCTCTGGTTCCTAAAAGGGTAATAAAAAAACCAACTAGATGCACCCAGAAATCATCGCCTAGCAACGATGCTGTTTTTTGAGAAATAGTAAATGATGCCGCGCCAGCCACTACTACACGCTCAATGTTAACATAGACATTAACCACTTCCCAGAAGGAAACAACACCCAATATTCCCATAACATAGGGATATTTTACCATAAGGGTAAGTCCTTCAAGGTTCTTTTTCAGGGCATCCCACCAACTAGCTGCAGGCTGTTTCTCTTCTTTTGCATGCTGCTTTTCAAACTTATACGCCGCTTCATAGCCATGCATTGTTTTAGAAGGAACAAAATAAATCATTAATGCAATCAAAACAGGAACAACAAGAAGCAACCCTGAGGTCATATAAAAAAGAATTTGATGGTTAAATGCATCAGAAAGTAATTGTTGTCCAGTTACTGGATCAATTCGTCTTAACCACCAGCAGGCAAATGTCGTTGCAACAACACCACCAAATTTTGAAGCCGCCACCATAATAGGATAATTACTTTTTGCGGCACTGGGCGAAGTTATAGAGTGGCTGAAGGACCAAAAAAGACCGACCACAAAGGGATTAAAGCCATCCATAAAAAAGTATAAGAGCCAACCAAAAATCCTATCTACGCTTTGCTCAGTATTAGGCAATCCGATAGTTGGATGGGTAATAAAATAACCGATAACCAAGCCACCAACCCCATAAATTACACTATAAAGTGTCATAAGCTGCGCTCGACGCATAACATCTACAAGCTTAGAAAAAAGCAAAATTGCAGGAATCAGAAGTATCATTGACCATAACTTAGCAACTGCAAGCGACTCTTTGCCGCCTACAATACTCATAAAAAGAGAGTCTTTAAGCGTACGAACCACCGTATAAGTACCAATAATGCAAAAGAATGAAAGAGAAAGAAGTAAGACTTTTACACGCTCATCTTTTTTAATATACACCAACTTATTATAAAGTGCGTGTAATGAAAACTTAGAAAATATGCCCTTAAAACCCATAATATCCCTTACCCTTAGAAAGATGGGTTTTCTTATGAAACTTTTATCACAAGAAAACCCATTTTATTTACAACATAGTGCTTAACACAAGATGATCATTAACAAACAACGCGTTTTTCGTCGATTGCACTTTTGTATGTTTTACCAAGATAAAGCGCTACAAAGAACCACATCGCAACCAATCCATAACCAAGAACTGATGCCATTAAAATATAATGTGATTTTCCAACTACATCACCAAAGACTTTTTGTAATGGTTTGAGCGACATGTTAAATATCGATCCAACTTCTTTAGATCCGCGTGAACCGAATACTTCGATCCATGCTTGAGATTTAAAGCGAACATCATGAGTTGTTGGGATATAAAGCTGTTTCATAGCAGGACCATTAAGCGCATAGTTAATCGCTTTAGAACCAACCATAAGCCAGAACAAGAATGTTAAGCTATCAAAGGTAATAAATCCAGTAATTGCACCAGCTACAATAATAGGCATCATAACTAAAGCAACGCCTACGCCAAGTAAACGAGTGATATTACTTACACCAAGCAATAAGCAGATCAGTGAAATAATATTAACATATGAACCATATTGACCAAGATACGCATCAAGATCACGGCCTACATAGTGAGTACTTGCAAGAACTTTGAAATTGAAATCAAAGATAGTAACAATAATCTCATAGCTAGCGATAGCTGCAAAGATGCCCATCAAATACCTATGGCTTAATAATAATTTTAACCCTTCAAGGAATCCTGGCTCTTGCTCTTTTTCAGCAGCAGCTTCGTTTTTACCATGAAATGAAGCAAGTAATGCTTTAGGCGTAACTTTTAAGAAGTTTTTGATTAAAACACCTACTAAACCAATGCTAATTGCGCATACAAAGAAAGAAATTGCACTGGTTGTTTTTAAATATGCTGGAACAAATTGCGCAAATGACACTAAAGATGCACCAAAAGGCTTTAAATAATTAGGAATGTTATCAATACTTTCAAACTTTTGTAAAGTCTGTGCTATTGGCGTAACAAACATTGGCCCGATGATACCACCAAATTGGCCAATTGCGGTAACAAGATAGAACCCTTTTTTTGCAGAGTTTGAATCTGTTGTATCAGAAGCAAAAGCCCAAAACAATGCCACAACCAATGAGCCATAGCTTTCAACAAAAATATAGATCACATAACCCAAAACTTTTGTTAAGTAATATTCAGCGCCTGTATATGAAGCAATAGTTGCTGCATCAGCCTGAAATTTACATAATAACAGACCAAATAATAATGCACCACCGGCATAAATAGTTGAAAGAATATAGAACATCTTCTCACGAGAGTATCTGTCCATAAGCTTTGTGTAGAACATAACTAATGGGAAAAGCAAAAACAATGAAGCTGTTTTAGCCCAAGGAATATCATGCTTGCTCACAAGATTTATAAAAACTGAATCTTTTAAAACGCGAAGTGTCCAATAAGAGCCAATAATAAGAGCAAAAATTAGACCCATACGGAGGAATTTCTTAAACTCTTCTTTTTCAAACTCGCCAAAAATTGGTCTGAAAATATACTGTAACGCCGGAAGTATCATACAAAAGTCCTTTTTGTAGGTAAAAAATAAAAAAAGTTTCATATTTATATTACTACGCGATTTTTCTTTTGTAAAACTAAAAAACCCGCTCATTTACGTATCAATTTGCCTGTGATAGACTATCTTCATATGCACGATAGAACCCTACCGTAAACTACGCCGTACCTACGTGTTATAACCTGCGTGTGGAGAATTTAATCTATGATTAACCAAGAAAATAGTGCGTCAGAACGCACCAATAACCATAAAAAACATATTTTACCTCTTTTACCCTTAAAAAATGTGGTCATTTTGCCTAAAAGCATTATTCCTATTATTGTAGGAAGACCCTCATCAATTCAAGCGGTAGAACATGCACTTAAGAATTCAAAAGAAATTTTTATCTCCGCCCAAAAAGATCCTGCCGTAGAAAACCCTACTCAAGATGATGTCTTTGCCTATGGAACCCGTTCTATTATTCTACAGGTTGTACGTATGCCAAAAGGTGCGCTTAAAATCCTCGTAGAGGGGCTCTCGCGTGCTCGCATGGTCGATTCAGAGATGCAAGATGGCTTTTATTTGGCAGAATTTATCAATTTACCTACGCCAAACTTTGAACGCACCCTTGAAATTGAAGCGCTCTGGCGCCATTTACATGTATTATATGTACGCTATACGCAGCTTAATACCAAGATCCCTCAAGATCTCATGGGTAACGCCAAAACGGTCGAAGATATCGACAGTATTGCAGATACGTTTACGATACATATGAATTTAACCTTTGATGAACGACAAGAGTTACTTGAAATCGTTTCACTTGAAGATCGCCTGGTTCGTCTGGCTCAATTAATGAATAAAGAAATCGATATTCTGGAAACTGAAGAGCGTATTCGTGGACGCGTACAAACGCAAGTTGAAAAAAATCAACGTGAATATTACCTCAGCGAACAGCTTAAAGCTATTCAAAAAGAACTTGGGAGAGACGATCAGCATGGTGAAATACAACAACTTCGCACAAAAATAAAAGCCCTAGGGCTGCCTGAAGAACCCGCTGAAAAGGTTGAAAAGGAGCTTAAGCGCCTTGAACAAATGCCGCCAATGTCATCAGAAGCAGTCGTAAGTCGCAACTATATCGACTGGGTGATATCGCTCCCTTGGACAAAACTAAGTAAAGATACCATCAGCTTTGAACAAGCAGAAAAGATATTAAATAAGAGCCATGCTGGCCTTAAAAAGGCTAAAGAGCGCATTATAGAGTTTTTAGCCGCTAAAAAGTTTTCTAGCTCTCTTGAACGATCGCCCATCATCTGCTTAGTCGGCCCTCCTGGTGTAGGGAAAACCTCACTTGCTGAATCTATAGCAGAAAGTCTTGGACGAGAATTTGTACGTATCTCCCTAGGAGGCGTACGTGATGAAGCTGAAATCCGTGGTCACCGCAGAACCTATATTGGGGCGTTGCCTGGCAAAATTTTACAAGCAATGCGTAAAGCAAAATTCCACAACCCTGTGATATTACTTGATGAGATCGATAAAATGTCGCAAGACACGCATGGTGATCCAGGCTCTGCGCTCTTAGAAGTTCTTGACCCAGAACAAAATAAATCATTTGTTGATCACTTTTTAGAACTTGAATACGATCTTTCTAAGGTGATGTTTATTACCACCGCAAACCACCTAGAGGGGATTCCGTATCCGCTTTTTGATCGCATGGAGATCATATCTCTTTCTGGTTATACCGACGATGAAAAAGTCTCTATTGCACATGATTTTCTTGTTCCAAAAAATCTCAAAGAATACGGCCTGAAAAAGACTCAGTGCAAAATAAGCGATGAAATACTCAAAATTATTATTAGTGATTACACAAAAGAGTCTGGAGTTAGACAACTTGATCGCACCATTGCAAAAATTATGCGCAAAGTTATTCAACAGCTTTTGTTAAACTCAAAAACAAAATCAGTTACCGTCACACCTGAATTAGTTAAAGTGTGGTTGGGAAATACCAAATACAGAAGAACTGATCTTGAAGTTGGGATACCTAAAATCGGCTTAGCAACGGGGCTCGCTTGGACTGAAATGGGGGGGGATGTGCTTGAAATCGAAGCTACCGTAATGCCTGGCAAAGGAAGCATCAACCTTACCGGACAACTCGGTGATGTTATGCAAGAGTCTGCACATGCGGCACTCAGCTATATTCGTTCACGAGCAGTTGATCTTGGCCTGCCGGCTAGCTTTAACCAGACACGTGACATCCATATCCATATACCAGAAGGCGCAACCCCTAAAGATGGCCCTTCAGCTGGTATTACTATGTGCACAGCACTGATATCTGCGCTTACAAAAAATCCCATTAATCCGCGTGTTGCTATGACCGGTGAGATCACGTTACGTGGCCGTGTGTTAGGGGTAGGTGGGCTTAAAGAGAAAATTCTTGCTGGGCACCAGCACAAAATTTCAACGATATTGCTTCCTTATGAAAATAAAGATGATGTCGAAGAATTTATTAAAGATATACCAAGCGATTTAAAGCTCATATACGTCAAAACGATCGACGAAGTGCTTAAACTTGCACTCACGAAAAATCCATTTTCACGGCCTATGAAGCAGGCAAAGAAAAAAAGTAAAACAACACAATCTAAATAAACCACCCTAGAAAGGTTAATTTAATGAAATATTTATCACTTGCATTAGTCGTTACACTTTCTGCACTTACTTTTGTTGGTTGCAAAAAAAAGGCGGAACCAGCAAAACCACAACCAGTTGCTGAACAAACTGCTGAGCGTGTTTCAGGCACACATAGCGCGGTTGATATCGTTTGGGAAGAGATTGACCTTAAGTAAAAAAAGATATTTTTATTAGATAATCTCAAGGGAGCCTTCAAAAAGCTCCCTTTATTTTTTATACTGAAAGTAGATTTTCAAAAAAAGGGTACTTAATGCATATACTTTCAAAAAAAATAGCTAAACAAATATTCTTTTGTTTAACTCTCTGTATTTCTTTTTCTTTACAAACATATGTAGAAAAACTCTTATATACGACGTTTAAAATCACAGACACGCGTATTCTTCGTATTATCAATTCACAATGTTTTCAGCGATTATATGATATTAAACAATATGGCATAGACTCAAAAGTACTTCCCAAACGCAAAAATTCAGAGGTATATAATCGCGCACACCATTCACTGGGAGTACTTTATCTTTTGCAGCGATACAAGGCGCCTTTTGTAGAACAAGTTGCTGGCACTTGCCATGATGCTTCACATACGGCATTCTCTCATGGAGGCGATGAAGTTTTTAGGCATAAGGATGGCAAAGATTCATATCAAGATGTTCACCATTTAAAATTTTTAAGCAAAACAGATATTCCTACAGCTTTGCAAAGCTGTGGCTTAACACTTGCCGATATCGACCATAAAAATCCTGCATTTACCTGCCTAGAGCAGCCACTTCCGGATATCTGCGCGGACCGCCTGGAATACAATCTTGCAGGCGGTGTTTTGGAGAATCTTATAACCTCACAAGAAGCGCTAGAAATTTTAGAGCATTTAAATTTTGAAAATAGCACATGGTACTTTACCGATGCATATCACGCCAAAAAATTTGCTACAATTTCATTGTGGCACACCGAGCATGTTTGGGGCTCACAAATGAGCCATTATGTTTCTAACGAATTAGCACAAGCTATTAGAACAGCTTTTGAACTCGATATTCTCACCCATGAAGAATTTATATATGGCACCGATGAGACTGTATGGCAAAAGCTCCGCTCATGTAATAGCGCAGAAATAAATAACCATATACAAAAATTAATGCACGCACATGAACATGAAACAGAAATGAATAAACAACCAAGAAATAATAAGTTTAGGGGCATTAACCCCTGGGTTCTTGTAAATGGAGAGCTTAAACGTCTTACTGAACTCGATAAAGAATTTGAAAAAGAGTACAATCGCGTAAAAGCTGAATCGCATTAAAAAATATCTTAGGATATTTTTAACTCAGTCATTTTCCAAGAGCCGTCAGCTAATGGCTCGAAATGCCAAATTACATCGTGCGGGATATCTTTAACTTCACACCCTAATAACTTACCAATACAGCGCAAATTATTTGAATGAGCAACAATGCAGGGTCGGCCCGGTTCAGATAAAATTTCACGCAAAACGCGCTCTGTACGCTGCTTAAATAGATCTTTATTTTCCATTGCCGCATCTATCACATCACGACTTAACTGCTTCCATTCTTTTTCAGTAATACCTTCAAGCGAACCTTTGCCCTGCTCCTGTAAATCATCAAAGCTATACTCAAACAGATTACGTGAACTATTCAAAATTTTCATAGTTTCAAATGCTCGAGATAGCGTACTGCTACAGAAATGGGTAATTGGTAATGTTTCGCATAAAGGCCGAAGTTTGCGAACCTGTTCGCGCCCAGTATCATTTAATGGGATATCTGCTTTCCCCTGCTGCTTTGACAACATATTCCACTCTGTCATGCCATGACGAACAAAATAAAATGGCTTGCAGGATATTTTTTCAGCATCACAAGCCAAGATAGAATACGAAATAGAATAAAAGATAATACCTAATAATACATTTATACGCATAAAAAGTCACCCGAACTCAATAAAAAATCTAGTTTTCCTTCCTAAAAAGTATATCACGCCCAAGAAAATATGGCAAATAGAATAAAATGAGCCAACTAAAGTGGGTATAAAAACCAAAAGCTCATCAACAACAATGAGATTATTGAATAAAAAGGCTAAACGTTTACACTATATAATTAAAGTTGGGATGATTTATACACCCCATTTATTTAGTAAACTATCGATATCAATTTTTTATGAAAACAGTATTTCACCATACATTCTTAATGCTATTATTCTGCTTCTCTGTTTCTACTGAATGCATGCAGGAAAGAAATCTCTTCACCCTACTTAAGCAACGCGAAACCTTCGGACGAACTGATACTAAAAAAATAAAAAATAGTATAGCAACGATGCAACACCCCGAGGTAGTTGATACATTACGCAAAATTGATATATGGGAAGATGTTATGCCCGCCATCCCGATAGAATATGTTCCTGACGAATCAGCTTCATTTGAAGATAATATCCTAATGGATATTATACCCCCAGCACTACATGATAAAACACATGAATTTAAAACAGCGATCGCAGAAAAATTAACTAGCCGTTTGCATATCGCGCCTGTTGATAAATTATTTGCAATAGCATTGGTAGAAGCAGGAGCACACCCAGATATATTCTTAAAACATAATTTTTACTTAAATGAATACAATTACACAAACGCACTTTTGACGCGGGGAGGTAATCCTAATATTTTTATCGAAGAATTTAATTATGGATATGATGTGCATGAAAATCAACCTTTATTATTTAGTGCAGAAAAGCTTACATTAATCAAACTTATGATATTGCATGGCGCCAATATACACGCAAGAAGCTCTATATCACGCGAAACAATATTGCATGCCGCAGCGAATAATCAAATTTTATCAGCTGAAATTTTATTATTTTATATAAGAAACAACATTAATGTTAATGCAAAAGATGCTTTTGGTTCAACGCCACTTGAGGTTTTGATACTTAATAAAGAAAGCTATGTGGGTGGATACAAAAAAAGATTGCCTGACGTGGTAAATATTTTACTTAATAATGGGGCTCATTATAAAAGAGCATTAAAACTTGTTGAAGAAAAGCTAAAAGAACCATTTCCAATACTTTATACAAACAAATGTAGAATATTATACGATATTTTGACCAAACATGATGCATATGCAGAAGAAGCATATCGATTAAGAAATATAACTCTAGATTGAAACTGAACCATGATTTGCGGGCGACTATAGCCAAAAACTCAAATTTTGCATATACTCAATTGTTATAAAAAATAACCTTTAACCAGTGAAAAAATATGTTATTTCTCGTAATTCTTTTGTATGCACTTTTTGGCTTTACCTTCACGCTAGGTAAAATAGTACTCTTTTATGCATCACCTTTTTTTGTTGTAGCAACACGCATGATTATCGGTGGGCTTGCATTAGGCGCCTATTTAACCTGGTACCATAAAATTAAATGTTGGCCGGCAAGAAAAGATTTTTGGCTCTATGTACAATTTGTATTTTTTAACATCTGTATCTTTTACGGTGCCCGTTCATGGTCACTCCAGTACCTGACAACGTCAAAAGCAGCATTATTAATGAACTTATCACCCTTTTTCACTGCTCTTTTAGCTTTCTTTTTTCTTAAAGAACGCCTTACCATATTAAAAGCTCTCGGACTGGTTATCGGATTTTCGGGGATGTTGCCTGTGCTTATTGCACAAAGCTCCCCTGAAGAGAATATCTGGGGAAGTATTGCTTATTTTTCAACCCCTGAACTGATTATGATTTTTGCCGTAGCCTGCTTAAGTTATAGTATGATTGTTATGCAAAAGCTCGTTAAACATCGTGGCGTAAGCCCAATATTAGTAAATACTATTTGCATGGTCTCTGGCGGTGCAGCTATGGGGATCACTTCAATTGCAAGTGCTGAAAAAATGATATTTGGCGACCCGGTGCTTTTTTGGAGTGTTATCGGCATGCAAATTATTGTAAGTAATATTTTGTGTTCAAATTTACAAGCGTTCTTACTGCGAAGCTATTCAACAACATTTTTAGCATTTGCAAGCTTTATCTCGCCATTATGTGCATTAGGCTATGGCGCATTACTCTTAAATGAGGTTATCACGTGGCACTTTTTTGCATCATTTTTTATTGTCATTGTTGGACTTTCGATTTTTTATCTTGATGATATTAGACAAGGGAAATTAACTGCCGTATGAACTTTACAGGATTACATATCGGCGTCTGGGGAACTGGTGTTGTTGGCACCAGCGCGTTACATTTTTTTAAGAAAAATGACGCTATAGTATCTGTTTATGATACTAAGCCACTTTCAGAAGATACCAAAAAGTTCTGTCTAGAAAATAACATTTCACTTTATGAGCCTGAGAAATTAGAAGATTTTTTAAAAAAATGTAACTATATTTTACCCAGTGCAGGGATTAATCTTAAGCCCTATCAGGAATATAGCAGTAAATTTTTAAGCGAAGTTGATATTTTTTTTGAACGTTACAGAAAACCGATTATTGCTATTACCGGCACGATTGGCAAAACAACTGTTACCCATGCGCTACAAAAAATGCTTGAATTTTATGGTTATCGTATTCAGGTTGGCGGTAATATTGGAGTAGGATTATTTGATCTTTTAGATAATCAAGAATCATATGATTACGCAGTGCTTGAGCTTTCTAGCTTTCAGCTTGAAAACACCAAAAACTTTTCACCGGATATTGCGATTTGGACAAACTTGTTTGCAAACCATCTTGATCGCCATGGCACAATGGAAGAATACTTCTTAGCAAAATTTCCTATTTTAAAAAAACAGACAAATACTCAGCATGCGCTTATACACGATTCTGTTAAAAAATATCTGCAAGAATACTCAGTTAAAAATTCTGTAAAATATTTTGATTCGCAACTTTCAAAAAATATACAAGAATTAATTATTGAACAAAAAACACACACAGATCATTATATTATTTTATATGAACTGGCACAGATACTTAATCTTGATATAACAAAATTACGTGACTTTTTTAATTCACTCGAAACACCAGCACATCGCGTACAATATCTTGGTAATTTTCATGGCGTAGATTTTTATGACGATTCTAAATCAACAGTGGTTGAAGCAACGCAAGGCGCCTTAACAAGATTTACCGATAAACCTGTGATTCTCTTTTTCGGGGGTGTCAGCAAAGGCGTATCGCGTGAACATTTTTTTCATAATCTACCCGTTAACATTAAGCATATATGCTTGTTTGGTAAAGAAGCAGCAGAGTTGCAAAAATTATGCACGAAAACTTCTACACCAAGCTCCGAACATGCAACACTTGAAGGAGCATTCGCTCACTGCATTTCGCTTATAAAACCTGGAGATGTTGTGCTCTTTTCACCCGCCGGCGCAAGCTTTGATCTTTTTACCGACTACAAACATCGCGGAAAAAGATTTCAAGAACTTGTTAGAAATTGTATACGATAATTAAGCTCATTTATTATAAGAAAGACATGTATGAACAACACAAAATATATAATAATCGTGCTCTGTTTAATGACAACAGGGGTTATTTTTCCCATAAGCAAAAAAATGGAAACCTTCAGAAGTAAACTTCCTAGACTTATTATTTATGAATATAAAGATAATTTATATGGGAAATTGCTTATGGTCGTTAATAAGCAAAAAACTAATAAGCGAATTTATCCAGAAGTAAGTTTTAACTCTTTTGAAGCATTATTAAACAGCTTGGAATAAAATCGATTGACTTCATACTATCTAGATTTTTATGATCTAAAGTATGAAAAGCCATACACGTGTATTATTTATTTTTCTCTTGTGCGTAGCGCTGCTGACCTGCATCGGCTTTATCTTTATTTATTCCTCAAGTTCTGCATATGCATTAGAACGCTATCAAGACGGTCTTTTCTATGCGAAAAAACAGTTTCTTGGACTTATTTTAGGTATAATCGGTGGCCTAATATTATCGATTATCCCCTTAAACTTTCTGAAAAATGCGGCGCCCTATCTGTTTCTGTGTGCACTGTGCGCAACAGCTGCAACATTGTTGCCCTATGTCGGCGTATCGATCCATGGCTCACACCGGTGGCTTTCTCTTGCAGGGTTTTCTTTTCAGCCGAGTGAATTTTTAAAAATATTTTTTATCTTGTATTGTGCGTACTTTTTAGAAAAGAAACAGTTTTCATTACATGCCATTAAACATTACATGCAACTACTTATTGTCATAAGTATCACAGCGGGGATACTGTTATTGCAGCCAGATTTTGGACAGATGGTGACGTTGAGCTTAACAGCAGTTTTATTATTTTTCTTAGCCCAAGTACCGATCATATATTTAGCTATTACCGGCATTCCTGTTTTACCAATTCTGGGACTACTTGTTTATCTTAAACCCTATCGTTTCCATAGAATTTTAATTTATCAAAACCCATGGAAAGATCCACAGGGTGCAGGTTTTCAAATTATACAATCTCTGATTGCTATCGGCTCTGGCGGCTGGACCGGCGTTGGAATTGCACAATCAAAACAGAAATTCTTTTATTTACCGATGCACCATACAGATTTTATTTTTTCAATTATTGCCGAAGAGACAGGATTTTTAGGTGTTACATTTTTGATTAGTATTTATTGTATCTTTTTATTTACCGGCTTTAAACTTGCATCGTATATGAAGGAACAGTTTTCATTTTTATGCATAGCAGGTATCGTTACCCTGATTACATTACAAACTATTATTAATATCGGCGTTGCATGCGCATTGCTGCCTACCAAAGGAATCGGGCTGCCCTTTATTAGCTATGGTGCATCATCACTACTTGCACATTTATGCATGATCGGCGTTATTTGCAATTGCGTAAAAAGCAACCGTTCCCTTCGTATTCATTAATCAACTTCACTAAATGGTTCATATTGCGCAGAAGGCTCAACTGCTTTAGCGGAAATTAATGGTTTTCTATGCTCAACGGGAGAATATCTTCTTAGTGGGCGCGTTAATCTTAATGTTTCAGTAGGCTTAGGGTTTTCTGCCTGCCGGCTTGCACGCTCAAAAAAGAAAAGATACGACTGAAACCTCTGCCGAAATGCGCCTTGGGGCTCGCCTTGAAGAATGTTGCCTAAGCGCCCTTCATTAATTGGCTCAATATGCGAATCATTACACAAGTACCACTGATTACCATAACGGCTTACTGCAATATAATGGCCCCCCTTTAAAGAAGATCCAGAATGCAAAACAGCCCCAATTAATGAATACCAATACTTAGTAGACGAGTCATCTTTTTTAGACAGATAAAATTGATGGGTTAATGACCATATGGGAATCATATGCTTTTCAAGCATCTCATTAACTCGAGGTGCTGTTACCACTAAAATCTCTGAAGCCTGGTTAAAATTATTCTCTTCGCTCATAATGAACGAGCCCATTTTTCCAGCAGGGTTTGTGCCTTCAACCGTAGCTTTTTTTGATACAGAGAAAAAACTTTTTATTAACGTTTCTATTGCCGTTCCTTGTTCACGTTTTTCTACAGGCACATAATCAAAAGGTATATTTAAATGAAATAATCCATACTCTCTATTATCTACTTCAACCCTATCAAAAACTTTTTTATAGGTATACCCTATTTTAAATAAATTTGTTAATGCTGGCTTTGGATAAAGATGGTCAATAAATTTTATAAAAAATTCTTCTGCATCCTGTTGTCGGCCAACTTCATTAAATATATTTGTATTTACAAGATTCACTAATTCTGCTGGAGCAATAGAACTTTCAGAAGTAGAACTATACTGCTTAATCAAACTCTGCAATGCTTGCGTAAAATTTTTATCAATCGAATTATCCCCTTCACCTGGCTCATAAGAAAGAACTGTATCGCGAAAAGATTTAGTCGCAAACAAACATTGCAACGTAGAGTTCAAATAACAGGTATTTCCAAGATTATTAAAACCCTTAGGCATATTGAGCAGTTCAGATGAATAACTTACCTGAACTGTGCATAATAACATAAAAAATATAATTTTTTTCATAGCGCCCCCGAATAAAATTTTATTTACTATTTATAATTATAACCTGAATAATATTTTTTTAGCTAGAAATAATAAAAAGTGCTCAAATATAAAGGCCCCAAATTTGGGGCCTTTATATCTTAAAGAATCTTATAAATTAAGCTTCTACTGAAGAATCGGTATCTTGCGGAGCCTACGGCATAGGACAAACTTCTTGTGGTGCAGCAGCAGCTTCTATTTTTTCTGCTACTTCAGCAGCATTAACTTGTGCATTTAAAGCTGCCTGAATTTCAAGTTTTCTTGCAAGAGATGCTGATATAATTTTTTCAAAAAAAGATATAAAACTTCCGCAGACCTTACTGTTTGCTGCCAGATCTTCACATCTTTTCAATGTCCCCTTACGAAGATCTAAGAAAGCTTGTACTTTTTCATCGAGCTCTAAAGGATTAGTAATTTGGGCTATCTCTTTTGCTTGCACTTCAGCTTGAGCTCTTATCATTATTTCAACAGCTTCTTCAGGCGTAGCTATATAGATTGTTAATCTTTCCTGCTCAGAGTAAGCAATGTTCTTAGAAAGTAACAATAAACCTAATAATAATTTTTTCATAAAAACTTTCTACAATTAAAATGCGTTGTATATAAAAAGGGGGCACATCTTAGGGCCCTAAAAAATCTATATTAATGTTTCTACTTGAGCAGCTTTTTCAGCAGCAGTCTTTGCAGCTTCAATGGCATCAGCAATAACAGTTGTATCTACTACAGCTTCTGCTTTTGCTTCTAAATCAACAAAATCAGTTTCTGAAGTGGTCTCAACCGCAGCTACTACTGATTCAGTAACTACAGGCTCATGTGTTTGAGCTAATGCTGCGCCAAGTTCATTTTTACGTTCTTCTGAAACGGTAATCAATCCTTGTACAAATGCAATAAATTCATCACAAACTGCAGGAACCCCACTTTGTGTACGACAATTGGCTGAAGCATCCTGCTCTATTAATTTCAACAGAGCAAGTCTTTTTTCATTCACATGTGCGTCACTACTTTTAATCGCAGATACATATTGTCCATGCAGCGCTTCTAGAGCGTTTTGCACTCCATTTTTCATCGATAAACCCATCAAAACACCAGCGGGGTTA
This sequence comes from uncultured Candidatus Babeliaceae bacterium, assembly GCA_963704655.1. Taxonomy (GTDB): domain Bacteria; phylum Babelota; class Babeliae; order Babelales; family Babelaceae; genus BOG-1370. Next base: position 590,288 of record OY969927.1, read on the forward strand.
AAAAGTCCAGGATTAATCTCAATGTTGCAAAAAACTGAATTTGTAACAAACAATAAACCTAACAATATTTTTTTCATAAGAAGCCTTTCTTAAAAGTTAATATATATTTGCAAAGTTATTCAAAATGCATAAGAAAATCGATAAACAGACGTACACCAAAACCGGTTGCCCCAGGACGATAATAACTCATATCAGGAACATTAAACGAAGTACCTGCAATATCCAAATGTACCCATGGCGTTTCACCCACAAAATTTTGTAAGAAAAATCCTGCAGTAATTGCACCAGCTTTATATGTTTCATTACCAATGTTACACATATCAGCTATATGCGAACGAACAGCACGTTTATAATCTTCATGAAAAGGAAGACGCCATAGGCGGTCGCCTGAACGCTGAGATGCTATTGTAAGTTTATCTACTATCTCATCATGATTACTCATCATACCCGCAAAGAAAGGTCCTAAAGCCGCGGCACATGAACCAGTAAGCGTTGCGACGTTAATAATCATGTCTGGCTTATAATGTTTAACGGCATAAGAAAGCGCATCTGCAAGAATTAAACGGCCTTCTGCATCAGTATTTTTAACTTCAGCGGTCATGCCATTATAAAACGTTACGATATCACCCGGTTTAACAGCGGTCCCTGAAGGCATATTTTCTGCAATTGGGGTAATGCCGATAACATTAACACGTGGTTTTAAATGTGAAATTGCTTCCATAGTTGATATAACTGCAGCTGCACCGGCCATGTCATCTTTCATTTCATCCATGCGTGATGCTGGCTTAATACTAATGCCACCTGAGTCAAAAGTGATGCCCTTACCAGTAAGAACTATAGTTGGAGCATCTTTATGTTCTGTATGGTACTCGATTGCAACAAAACGGCATTCCTGCACAGAGCCTGCTGCAACTGCAGCAAGACCGCCCATGCCCATTTTCTTTACTGTCGGCTCATCATAAACGGTTATTTTTAAATTATGAACCTGCGCAATGCGAACTGCATGCTCAGCAAGAATTTTAGGAGTCAAAACATCTGCTGGCAAATCACACCATTGACGGGCCTGATTTACTGCATGACCGATTCGTTGACCAAATTCTAAGCCAACTGACATTTGATCATGTAAAATCTCAGAAGCACAAAGTATTATTTCTATATCGCGCGTTGATTTATTTGCTGGATCAGTAATAAACTGGTCAAAATGATACGCTGCCATCATGAAAACAGAGACCAACTCTTTAGTTAATTCAAATTCATTGATTCCAAACCAGTGATGATCTGGCATTAAAACTGCTACTCGTGCAGCTTTTACGCTTTCAGCAGCTCGAATAACTAAACCCGTAGCACGACGTGCGTATTCTAAACGATCAGTAGCAGATTTTTTTTCTGAACCTAATCCAACCAACAGTAGTGATACCGGTTTATTGCTACGAATGGCGGCCAAAAGCAGCTGGCTACCTGCAGCCCCAGTAAAATTACGGTTTTTAATGACTTCATGCAAAGGCGCATACAGCGTTGAAAAATCTTTAAGTAAATTTTCAAGAAGGGTACTCTCTGAAAGAGCATTTTGGGGACAAAAGCCAACATACAAGTCAGCATCATGCCCTACTATATGTTGATTTGCCAGTTTAAAGTTAAGCATACAAGTTCTTTCTTTAGTTAGAATTATTGCATCAACTAGTATACCAAAACTTAACCAAAAAGAACGTGCTTAAAATTAATTCCCAACACTTCGACTTCGCTCAGTGTGAGCGGCCGCTCGTGGTGAGCGAAGTCGAACCATGCGGCCTGACAAATAATTAATTAGGTAATCTTCTAAAACCCATACCGAAACTATAACCGCTGACGGCCATGCCATACCCAAGAGGCGGCTCACCACCCATAACACCATAATACCCTGCGGCATACCACGATGGCCTACTAAGCGGGTCTTGATGTGGAGCATTGCACGGGCAATAACGTTCTTTTTTTTGACAACATTGACCATTTTTACAACTACTAAGTGTCTCGCCGCCTGAATTTTTAATATAAGAAATAAGTTGCTGTTCTGATGGCGATCCTGTTAAATAATCGTAACTTACCACCATGCCATCGATAAAGACAATAAACGTATCTGGGCTTTTCAGTGACAAAAAATCTTTAATATTTTTAATGCGATAACGTGATGAATCGATGGTCATAAAATGCACATCTGCTGCGCGAAACTCAGGATAACAACTGACATTAAAGAATCTTTTTTTATTACTATGGTAAACAGGCCTGCGCTCAGGGCACTGCTCTGCTTGAGCATGCCGACAGCCGTCATAAATATATGCTACGGTAATTTTATGATCAGCGGCTCTATCAAAAAAACGGCCTTGCGTCCGTATCTGTTCTGCATGTAACGCACCATAGACAATCAATAACGCGCATACTAATACTATCAAAAAAATATGTAATCTGTATTTCACAAAACCTCCTTATGGACAAAGGGATCATCCATATCTTCAACAATTTTTGCAGTAACTTTATTTTTTAACACATCATCTAAGAAATTCTTTATAAATGAACGAACCTTATGAGTATATTTTTCTGGGTTATAGAAAAACGAATCAAAATGATTGCGCCCACTAGTAAGCCATAAGCGTTTATAGCCAGGCTTATTAACATAAATAGAACGAACGGCTTCAACAGGCGCTTTATCATCATTTTTGCAAGTAATGAAAAAAGTAGGAACGGTAACTTTTTTTATCTCTTGAACGGTATTAGACGGCAATATGCAGGTAGCAATATCATGGGTCCCGACATGAGCAACCGTTTTGAGCGCAAGTTTTACCATAGCTTGTATTGAAGGGTTGTAGGCATATTTCTTTAATAACCCACGCCCTGGAAGACCATACTGATAACCACCTATTGAAAAAGTAAGCTGCTCAATAAGCCTATGAATAACCATTTCTGTTGAATCAAAAGGGCAATCAAGAATAAGAGCAGAGAACATATCCGGGTGTTGAGCTTGCGCTAAAATCGCAGTTACCGCACCCATAGAAAATCCATACGCTATAAGAGGCAACCTTGCCAACTCGAGGTTATTTTTAACAAATGCTACAGCACCTTCAAGATCGAGTACTTCATTAACACCAAAAGAACTACATTGATCTTCGATATTTTCACCATGAGCTCTAAAATCAAAAACCATAACATTATAATCATAGAATATGCTTCGTAAAAAACTGACATCATTTTTATTACACATAAAACCATGACAAATGACTATCGTCGCCCGTGCACCTGGGCGCGTAACCAGAATCCCCTTACGTAAAATCATTTTTTCAGAACCACGCGCTTCAGGAACGGTAAAAACAATCTGTTCAACTTTACCGTTATTATGATACTTTTTGAGCTTTGACTGTTTTTTTATGTCATAATCTTCTTTGTCTTTGCAATCTGGTGATGCTATAGAACGAGTATAAATATTTTTTATATCAAGATAAAAACGCATACCAACGCCAATAAAGATAACTGTTGCACATGTTAAAAATATCATGAGTAATATTTTTTTATTCATAGTCTGCCTTTTCTTTGTGGGTAAGAAAAATTAAACGATTCATAGAATTTAAGCTGTTTATCATAGACCCGTAATAGCTCATTAACCTTTGTTTGGGGTTGATTATACATATTACCCGGCATAGGCGCCCAAAACCTACTTGCTTTAGTAATAGCGCCCATAATATTACTTTTTAAAATCTCATCCATGGCACCAGAGACCACTAATAAAAATACAGCGGCAAGATCTTGATTAACAGGACTGAAATCCCGCAACTCTATACGACTTTTGACCCAATCCCACGTTTTTTGTAAAAACATATATCTACCTGCGGCCGTAGCGCAAATAATACGATCACCTACCGGATTACAACATCGCACTCTTGGGTGGTCCTTAAAAGAAGCTAATTTTCCATTATTACAAAAACTTATACGGTATTGATCGGTAGAAATTCTTACTTCAGGATGGTACGAAGTTCCTTCACCATGGGCCAAAAGATCAAGAAATGCCTTAACTCGAATATCTTTTGATAATATAATAAGGCTGGTTTTATCTGTTGCGATAACAGGCGCCACAGGCTTTATGGGCGAATAATTTAATGGCTTTGCCCTCTGAGCCTGCACAAAGCCCGACATAACAATTACAAGTACTGAATATTTTAAAATTAACTTTTCCATATGCTACCTTACCCTTTTTACAGGTAAGCCTTTACATTACTTAGGTTTCTACTAGTAGCATACAATATTTTTAATTCATTTTGTAATAATTATTTAAATTTAGTTAATCAAGCAAGCAAATAAAGAGATATTTAAGGATATTAAAAATAGCATTGCCTCATAAATCTGCCCACTGTTATATTTATTATGTAAAAAAACCTTTTATTAAGACGCTTTATGAGAAATTTTTTCTTTTTTGCCCCATTTTTTCTTAATCTTGTTATAGCCTTGCAAGGCAACAACAATGAATCCCCAAGTATTAGTAAATAATAGCTACCAATCATTAAATTTTATTATTTATGGGCTGATGAGAAAACGAATTATAAATCTTAAGCCAGGAGAAAGCTACAATGTTCCAAAAAACAGCCTCATATTCCTGAACAAATTTGCCAAAATACAAGTCGATCGCCCGAAAGCAGATTTATCCCTTACCATAAAATTTCCTAGCTTATCCGAGGCTACAAATCCATTTCATTATGTAATAAGAAATAGAACCACACTGGGAATTGCAGGTTTTAATGAATTTGGATTATATATTTGGGAATTTGCATAACAGCAAGATTCAGATTAATAAGCTCAAAAGTTGCCATTTTAAAAGGCAAGCTTATTATACTATAACGAAATAACGTCTTTAATATCAGGAAATTTATCGGATCCGACCTTCGTTTATCCATGCCTTCCTACTACGCTAAAGCTTCGTAGGACAGGTCCGGCCCTGTACTTCGTAGCTACGTAAGTAGCGAAGTAGTATTGACAAACTTCGGTGGACAGGCGGTCGCTATTGAACTGCAACAACGTCTTTGATAGTAGGGAATTTCTCTGAAAGTCGATCTAGGATACCCATTTTTAGGGTCATAAAAGAATAAGGGCATGATACACATGCCCCTAAAAACTTAATTGTCACAACGCCATTAACAAAACTAACAAACTCAATATCGCCGCCATCTTTTTTTATAAGTGGCCGAATATCTTGTTCGATTACTGCTTTAATGTCGTTGTCCATAGTCATAAAATACCTAACTCTTGCCAGTCCCCAACCCTTCGACTACGCTCAGGGCGAGCGGCCGGTGGTGGAGTAAGATTATTACTCTACCCACTCAAGACGGGCAATTTCAGCAGTATCACTGATACGACGCGCTAAAGGAATAATGCGTGTATAGCCACCAGGACGTTGTTTAAAACGTGGAGCAATATCAGAGAAAAGCTTAGTTAACGCTTCATCTTTGTAAGGGAGTAATGCATGCGCACGACGACGAGCATTAAAGTTATTACCTTCGCGAGCAAGGGTAACAAGTTTTTCAGCAAAGCGTCTTACTTCTTTAATGCGTGCAACCGTAGAAACTAAATGCCCTTTTTCGATAAGGATAATAGCCTGGTTACGCATCATAGAGCGTTTATGAGCCGGATTTAAATTTAATTTTTTTCTACCATTTTGATGATTCATAGCTATTCCTTATCAATCAACTTTCTTAATTCAGCCTCTTTGACATTCATGCCAAAGGAAAGACCAAACGATTTCATGCCTTCTTTGACTTCGTCATAAGATTTGCGGCCGAAATTCTTAATTTTTAATACGTCATCTTCTGTCAAATTAACCAAATCGATAATTCGCTTGATGCCTGCGTTAATAAGACAATTATGAGCACGTACTGAAAATTCAAGTGCATTAATTGGCTTTAACAAAAGTTCTACTGAAACACCTTTATAACGAACATCTTGAGCTTCAGGTTTTAACTCTTGTTTACCTTCAACAACCGGGCGAGAAATTTCATTAAAGGGAATTTCAGGAGCGGCTAAGAAATGCTCAAGTTGTGAACGAACAACAGAAACAGCATAACGAACTACTTCAAGTGGTGATTCTGTACCATCCGTAGCGATTTGAAGTAACAGTTTATCGTAATCAATAGAGGTACCTACACGAGTTTTTTCAACATCGTAACTTACCTTACGCACCGGAGAGAACATCGCATCGATATAGATTCGATTATCTTCTTGAAGCGCTTTACCTGCAGGCCATTTGGCTGCTTGGTAACCACGGCCAGATTCAACAAAAAACTGGATATCAAGCACGCCGCCTTGAGCAACATGCGCAATAATATGTTCTTTATTAATAAGTTCTAAATGATCATCAGCTTGAATCTCTGCAACAGTAGCCACACCTTCACCAGAAACAACAAGTTTCATAGAACCAGGCTGACCTGTTTTATTTTTTATAACAATTTCTTTGCAGTTTAATACAATCTGAACCACATCTTCAACTACACCAGAAACTGAAGAGAATTCGTTGTTTACGCCTTTAATAATTACCGACGTAACAGCAGATCCTTCTACAGCACCAAGCAATGTACGTCTAATAGCATTACCCATGGTTGTACCAAAACCTGGCTCAAGTGGTTCTACCACAAGCTCACCAAACGTTGCTGACAACGTCTGTTTATTCCACGCAAGCTGCGGAATAGTAAGTGATTGATATTCTTTTTTTTGCATGTATACCCCTCTATATCTTTACTAACCTATTACTTGGAGTACAACTCAACAATGAGATACTCTTCGATTGGAACTTGAATATCTGTACGAACAGGCATGCGTAATACATTTCCTGAACGCGCCTTTTTATCCAACTCTAACCAATCTGGCACTTTAACCCCTGAAGCAAGTCGTTTTTCAACAACTGTCTCCATAAAAACTGGATGCTTTTCAATAGCAGGAGAAAGAGAAACCACATCATTAATTTGTATAAAATATGACGGAGAGTAAACTTTTTTACCATTTACTAAAATATGTCCATGAACAACAACTTGACGCGCTTGAGCACGTGTTGCTGCAAATTTAAGACGAAATACCACGTTATCAAGACGTCTTTCAAGCAAGCTTAAAAGTAACTGACCTGGAGCTTCTTTACTGGAGGAAGCAATCGCGTAGAACTTTTTAAATTGGCGTTCACGCATTCCGTACATTTCTTTAACTTTTTGTTTTTCTTCAAGCTGTTTGCCATACTCAGTAGTTTTCTTGCCTCTTTTAGGGGCAGCTTCTGGAGAAGTTTTAGTTCCTCTTTCTGGCCTTACTTGTGGTGATCTTTTTTCCATATACTGGTTTATACTTTCATTTCTAAATGATAACTATACACGTCGTTTTTTTGGACGACGACATCCGTTGTGTGGAAGCGGAGTAACATCGCGTAATACCGAAATATTAAATCCAGAAGACTGGAGCGCTCGTACTACCGAATCTCTTCCCGCGCCTGGCCCTTGAAGATTTACTTCAAGTTGTCTAATGCCAAGGCCACTCATTTCTTTTGCAAGTGTTGATCCAATTTGTGAAGCTACAAAAGGAGTACCCTTACGAGCACCTTTATAACCCAACTTACCTGAACTGGAGCGCAACAATACATCGCCATCAACGGTAGTAACCGTGACAAGCGTATTATTAAATGAAGACTTTACATGCACAACAGCAGAATCTACTTGTCTTTTATTTTTTTTAGTTTTTTTCTTGTAACTCATGTGATACCTAAGAGACTTTGATTACTTATTTTTTAGTAACTTTACGTTTAAGAGCGACAATTGAACCTGCTTTACGAGGACCCTTACGAGTACGCGCATTAGTTTTAGTTCTTTGGCCGCGAACTGGTAAAGACCTTTTGTGACGAAGCCCACGATATGAACCAATATCTTGAAGTCTTTTAATATCTGCTTTGATTTCTTTACGCAAATCACCTTCGATCATATACTCACTAGTCACTTCTTTTTGAAGCGTAGCAACTTGCTGATCGGTTAAGTCTTTAACGCGAGTATCAAAGTTAATATGTAATTTATTTAAAATATCACGTGAACGTTTTAAACCAATACCAAACAAGTAGGTAAGTCCATATTCAATTCTTTTTTCTCGCGGTAGGTTAACACCTTCGATTCTAGCCATAATATCCTTCTAACCTTGACGTTGCTTGTGTCTAGGATTTTTTTTACAAATAACGCGAACTACGCCATCACGCTTAATAGTTCTGCAATCACGACAAATTGCGGTTACTGATGTCCGTACTTTCATTGAAATACCTTTATATAAATCTGCAATAATTACTTATTATGCCTTATATCTTAAAACAATTCTACCCCGTGTAAGATCATAGGGGGATAATTCCATCGAAACCCTATCTCCAGGGAGCATACGTATACCATTCATGCGCATCCGTCCAGAAGCGTGCCCTAGTACCATATGACCGCCTTCAACTTCCACGCGGAACATATCGTTAGGCAACGTATCACGAACGATGCCATCTATAGTTATAATATCATCTTTTTGCTTTTTTTTCATCATCAATTTTACTCTTATAATCTAGTAGTAATTTCAGGTCCATGGTCTGTCACGATAACCGTATCTTCAACATGCGCTGCCAATGAGCCATCTGCGGTTCTAGCAGTCCATTTATCATCATCCATTTTTACAGCATAATTACCTAAAGTAATCATGGGTTCTAGGGCAAAAGCCATGCCTACTTCAATAAGCGGCCCTTTGCCTGGAGCCCCAAAATTAACAATTTCTGGATCTTCATGCATTTTTTTACCGATTCCATGTCCGGCAAAATCACGAACAACTCCAAATCCTTGAGCCTCTACAGTACTTTGTATGGCAAAAGAGATATCAGAGATGCGATTACCAACACGAATTTTATCAATTCCAGCATCTAATGAATCATATGCTGTTTTTACCAGGCATGCAGCTTCAGAAGTTAAAGCTATTCCACCCACTATATAAGTACGAGCCATATCAGCACAATACCCATTATACGATGCGCAAACATCAACTTTTACAAGATCACCCTGCTTAAGTAGCTGCTGCGAACTTGGAATACCGTGTACGATAACATCATTAACAGAAATACAGGCAGCAGCAGGAAATGGTGGATATCCGTACCCTTTGCATTGAGAATATAAACCACAAGCCAGTAACCGTTTTTCAACAAAACTATCCAGCGCTTGGGTAGAAATCCCTTCTTTTAATTGTTCAGGGATCTCCTGAAAAACCTGCGCAAGCCTTTTTCCAGCTTCACGCATAATAGAAAATGCATGGTTATTTTTTCGAACTATCATGCCACTTTTCCCGTAGATTCAATAAATGCCTTAAAAACATTATCCAATGGCAACTCGACATTAAGATCAATAACTTTACGTGAGGAATTTCGATAATAATCAAGAAGATCATCTGCAAATCGATGGTATGTTTTTAAACGCTCAAAAACAACATCACTTTTATCATCAATTCTTTGCACAACAGGAGATCCACATTCTTGACAAACAAGATCTGTATGAACCTGATGAGGCAAAATCGAATAAACAACCTGACATGAGTCACTTTGGCAAACAAAGCGTGTTTTTAAACGATTAATAACATGATCATCATGAATATTCATTGAAACAACTGTAACTGACGAATTATTAAAATTATCCTGAGCAAATAAATAATCCAATGCGCGTGCCTGAGCTACCGTGCGTGGAAAGCCATCAAGAATAATCCCAGAGGATAACTCGGTAGCTTCTTGAATCCAAGAAGCTACCATATCTATCATAAGTTCATCATCAATCAATTTTCCTGACTTAATTGCATGATCAATCTTCAGGCCGATATCAGTCATGCGGGCAATATGCTGCCTGCATAAGTTACCGGTTGATAAATGCGCCCAACCAAGGTTTTTCTTACATAAGTGAGAAAGTGAACCTTTACCAGAACCTGGAGGGCCTACAAAAATGTATATATCTTTAACAGATTTCACCGAGCTGCCCTAGATTTAATACGACTACCTGACGTTAAAAAGCCTGCATAGTTGCTTTCAAGAAGATAAGCCTCTAATTGTGAACTTAATTCTAATCCAACACCAACCACAATCAATAACGATGTACCACCAAGAACAAAGGGCATATACACTAATGCTTGAAGAATGTTTGGCAATAACGCTAAACATGCCAAGTAAATAGCACCTACAAGACCTAAACGAGTTAAAATCTTGTCAAGTTCATCAGCCGTTTGTTTACCAGGACGAATCCCAGGAATAAATCCACCATTTTTTTTCAAATTTTGCGATAGTTCGTTTGGGTCGAAAATAATCGACGTGTAAACAAAGGTAAACACAATAATAAGAATAAAGGTCAAAATATTGTACATAACGCCGCCACGAGAGAGATCCATTGCCAATGAACTTAGTGCTTCCCAATGAAAATAATTTGCTAAAAAGCTAAAAATCGCAGAAGGAATACTTAAGATCGTTGATGCAAAAATCGCAGGCATAACACCAACGTTATTAATCTTAAAGGGTATATAGGTGCTTTGCCCGCCATATACTCGTTGACCAACAACACGACGTGCATAGTGAACCGGAATTTTTCTCTCGCCCTTTTCTAAATACACAATTGCAGCAGCAACTGCTATGAAAAAGGCCAAAATACCAAGCGCCACAAGTAATGACATGTTTCCTTCTTTGACCTGAAGAACGGTTCTCAAAACATCTTGAGGAAATGCAGACACAATACCCGCAAAGATAAGCATCGAACTTCCATTACCAAGACCATACAGAGAAATCTGTTCGCCGAGCCACATAACAAACATGGCACCAGTGGTAAGACACAGTACAAAAAAGAGTTTAAATCCAAGACCTGGCGTTAATACAAGATTATATGTCGTAAGATAGGTTAAAAGACCTGAACTATAGACAATGCCAAGAATAAGGGTTAAGTAACGGGTATACTGATTAATAATTCTTCGACCATATTCGCCTTCTTTTGAAAGCACTTCAAGTTGCGGTATCGCCATAGAGGCAAACTGCATAACTAATGAAGCAACGATATAAGGACTAATACCTAAAGCAAAGAGCGCGCACTGTTGCAAGGCGCCTCCAGAAAAGGTATTCAGATAACTTAAAAATCCACCAACAAAATTGGATGATTTCATAGTTTCAGCAAGAAGATCAATATTGATCCCTGAAACTGGAATAAAAACACCAACTCGATAAATTATGAGTACCGTTAGAGTAAAAAACAACTTACGGCTTAACTCAGGAATTTTAAAAATATTCCAAAAATTATTAAACAGAACCACAGTATTACTTCTCCTTATTTATGTGCACGAGGCCACCGGCCTGTACGATCTGTCCTTGCGCTGATTTACTAATAAAATCGGTGTGGAGCGTTAACTTTTTATCAACAGTTCCTGATGATAAAACTTTAACAAAAGAACCTTTTCGACCTCTAATAAGACCGACTTCAATCAAAGATTCTCTATTAACTACCGCACCATTTTCAAAAATTTCATGAATGTCTGCTAATTGTACAATTTCAATTTCTTTTTGAAACATCGTATTGTTAAATCCGCGTTTAGGAAGACGACGAGTTAAAGGCATTTGACCACCTTCAAACAAGATCCCTAAATTAGCGCCAGAACGTCCTTTTTGGCCTTTATTACCGCGACCAGATGTTCCGCCGCGACTTCCACCGCGGCCAATACGTTTTCTATCTTTTCCAGCTGAAGGTAAATTATGCAACATGAGCTGTTTCCCCTTTGGTGATTGCTTTTACAGTTTTACCACGAAGTCTAGCAATATGAGCTGCGCTACGACATTTAGCAAGAGCATTTAAAGTCGCTTTAACAACGTTTTGCGGAGAGCGGGAAGGTCCAAGTGTTTTTGCAAGAACATCTTTAATACCTAATGCCAACATAACCGCACGAACAGATTTACCAGCAATAAGACCTGTTCCTTTATACGCAGAGCGTAAAAGAACATTGGTCGCACCATGATGTCCTTGAACATCGTAAGGCAATGTATTTTCACGAACGGAAATACCGATCAAGTTTTTACGTGCAAGCGCAGTAGCTTTAGAAATAGCAGCTGAAACTTCACGTCCTTTACCTTGACCACAACCAACGGCACCTTGTTGATTTCCTGAAACAACAAACGCTGAAAAAGAGAATCTTTTTCCGCCTTTAGTTACTTTTGTAACACGTCGAACACTAACAACAGTATCGACAAATTGAATTTCTGACATATGTAAATCCTTAATCATTATACTTTAAGCCCGCCAGCACGTAGACCTTCTGCTAACGATTTAACACGACCATGATACAAGAAAGGCCCGCGGTCAAAGGTCACTTGATTAACACCTTGGCTTAAAGCTTTTTTTGCTAACTCAAGACCAACAGTATGAGCAACATCTTTTTTGCTGCCTGCAACTTTTTTAAGGTCCATAGATGATGCACTTGCCAACGTTTTTTGTTGAGCGTCATCAATTACTTGCGCATAAATATGATTAAGGCTTCTAAAAACCGATACGCGCGGTGTTGAAGAAGACAATCGAGAACGAACACGCAATGTACGGCGTCGAACTTGATTTTTTAATTTTCTTAAAATAGACACGTTATAACTCCAAAATTCTCATTATGCTGATTTAGCTTTACCAGCTTTACGTCTTATAACTTCGCCTACATATTGAATCCCAGTACCCTTATAAGGCTCTGGTGGACGCAATGCGCGAATTTTGCTACATACAAGCCCCAAAAGTTCTTTATCAGAAGAACGGCAGGTAAGTAACTGACCCACTTTATCAATTTCGACAGTGACCGCAGCTGGAAGATCAAAATCGATCTTATGGCTATAGCCAAGAGAAAATTGTAATTTTGCACCTTGTGCCACGGCTTTATAACCGAGGCCAACAATACGAATTTGTTTATCAAACCCTGCATGCGCGCCAATAATTTGATTAGCAAGCAATGCACGATGTAGACCCCATATACGATTAGTATCTGAAGTTTTACGTGTAGCTTTTAACACCAGCTGAGAATCAATAATTTCAGCTTTTAAAAGATCTGGCAAAGTATATGAACCCGCCATTTTTTTACCCTTAAACGAAATATCATTACCCTGTATATCAACAGTAAGTCCTGATATGTCTATAGGTTTTCTACCAATTTTTGACATAGTCCACCCCTTACCAAACGGTACAAATTACTTCACCACCAACACGAAGCTCACGAGCTTTCTTGTTGGTTATAACGCCACGTGGTGTCGTTAAAACAGCAATCCCAAGCCCACCAATAACTGGTTCTAGTGAGGAAACGCCTTTATAAACGCGTCTACTAGGCTTGCTTACTCGAGTAATTTCGTGAATTGTTGACTCACCATCAACATATTTAAGCACAACCTTAAGACTTTTGTGGGCACCATCGCCTTCGACTCCGAAGTCGCAAATAAAACCCTCGTCTTTTAAGATTGAGGCTATTTGATACTTGAGATTCGAATAGGGTGCCTTAACATCAGGCAATGACGCCATGATGCCATTACGAATAATGGTTAAAAAATTACCAATTGTATCAATCGACATCGACTATCCTTATAACAGTTTACCAACTGCTGGATTCCATTTAGTATGGACTACCAGCTTGCTTTTTTTACACCTGGCAATACGCCATTTGATGCAAATTCTCTAAAACATAAACGTGAAAGCTTGAAAAAACCCATATAACCACGAGGTCTTCCTGAAAGCTCACAACGATTTCTCACGCGAGTTGCACTTGAACTACGTGGCAAACGAGCCAACACTTTCTGCGCTTTCAATTTTTCATCGTAGGTTGTTTTAGGGCTTTGAACAATCGCTACAAGTTTTTTACGCTGTTCAGCGTAACGTGTAACGAGTTCTTTCTTTTTGTTGTTATTTACAACTAATGCTTTTCTTGCCATATCTTTACGTTACCTTACTTATTTCTTTTTAAACGGCATGCCAAATTGCTTTAGAAGCGCAAAGCCTTGCTCGTCATTAATTGCAGAAGTATGAATAGTAATATTCATTCCGTGTGTTTTATCAGCACCATTGTCTTCTGCTTCAGGGAAGATAATCCACTCTTTAACGCCGAGGTTATAGTTACCACGACCATCAAGTTTTTTAGTTACACCCTGAAAATCACGTACACGTGGAAGAGCAATGTTAATAAGTTCATCAAGGAACTCATACATCTTCTTATTACGCAATGTAACACACACACCAAGCTTCATACCCTCACGGATTTTAAAACCAGCGATAGATTTCTTACATATCGTTTCAATAGGCGCTTGCTTAGTAATGATAGAAAGCTTTTTCTTAACTTTTTGCAACTCTTTACTATCAGTTACCGCTTCTTTTACACCCACATTGACTACAATCTTATTAATTCGTGGAACTTCCATGATATTTTTAAGATTAAGCTCTTTTTGTAATGCTGGGCGTATATTTTTGTTATATTCTTCTTTTAATCTTATCATAATTTGCCCGCTTATAAGACTTCGTGCGTACCTGTTGAAATACGCTCTTTATGTCCATTTTCTAATTGTTTAATTTGAACACGTGTAGGTTTTCCTGTTGAAGGAACAACCGGCATAACATTAGAAATATGTACATACCCTTCTTCTTTTTTAATAGAAGAAGTTTCACCTTGGCGCTTAGCTTTAACATGACGAGTAACAACAGCAATACCACGAACCTTTACACGGTCGTGTTTAAGATCAAGTTCAATAACTTGGCCTGTTTTGCCTTTGTCTTTACCTGTTGTAACTATCACCGTGTCATTTTGTTTAATACGAAACATGCTGATCCTTATACAACTTCAGGTGCTAATGACAATATTTTTGAAAACTTCTCTTTGCCCTTAAAACGCAATTCACGTGCGATAGGACCAAAGATACGCGTACCTACAGGTGTTGCATCATCAACAGATTTAATAATTACCGCTGCATTTTCACCAAATGCAATATAACTACCATCTGCACGACGCTGTTCTTTTTTTGTACGAACAATCACCGCAGTCACTTTGTCTTTCTTTTTTACCGTTGCACCAGGAGTTGCTTCCTTTACTGCACAAATAACAATATCCCCAAGACCTGCATCTCTTAAGCCCGTGCTTCCAACAAGATGGAATACTTGCATTAATTTTGCACCGGAATTGTCAGCAACTTCTAAAAAAGTCTCTTTTTGAATAGTAGACATAACAATTTCCTTACTTGCTCACAATATCAGCTAAGTACATATACTTAGTTTTAGAAACAGGACGGCCTTCGTAGATATCAACGTTATCGCCTAGGCGTGCACGCTGCTCTTCATCATGAACTTTATATTTTTTAATCGAACGCATTACTTTTGCAAGGCGTGGGTGCATGAAAGTTCTTTCAACTTCAACCACGATAGTTTTGTTCATCTTTGCAGATACAACCTTGCCACGTAATGTCGATTTTTTTTCTTTATTTTCTGCCATAGTCTTACGCTTGTGTTCTCTTATTTAAATATGTTAATCCACGAGCAATTGCACTTTTGAGCATTCTTTGATCAGAAGCAAAAGATTTTACGTGCCCTGTTGTTGATTTAAGACGAAGCTGAAAAAGCTCATGTCGTAAACCATCTACAGCGACAAGTAGTTGCTCAGCGTTCATATTTTTCATTTCTTGCGATAACGCTTTATTGTTTTTCATGCGCCACCTCATTTGTTTCTATTACCGGTTGTATAACAGCTTCACGTTTAACAATTTTAGTCTTCATAGGAAGCTTATATTGTGCTTGTTTTAAGACTTCTTTAGCTTCAATTTCACTTAAGCCAGAGACTTCACAAACAATACGATCACGCTTTACAACACTTACCCAAAACTCAACGTTACCCTTACCTTTACCCATACGAGTTTCAGCAGGTTTTTTGGAAACAGGTTTATCAGGAAAGACACGAAGAAACATTTTGCCGACTTTTTTCAACTTACGTGAAATAGTCACACGCATTGCTTCGATTTGAGCTGCGCGTAAGCCATACTGGTTCAAGAGCCTGAAGCCCATAATCACCAAACATAACATCACGAGCACCCTTAGATCTTCCCTTACGAGTTCCTCGTTGAACTTTTCTATATTTTATTTTTTTTGGCATTAACATA
Organism: uncultured Candidatus Babeliaceae bacterium; assembly: GCA_963704655.1. GTDB lineage: Bacteria > Babelota > Babeliae > Babelales > Babelaceae > BOG-1370. The sequence continues at coordinate 606,450 of OY969927.1, forward strand.
AGATATCCTTAGATTCTGAGCTTGTCGTTTAAACTACGGGGTACTCACCTTTACAGATCCAAACTTTAACACCAATGATACCGTAGGTAGTTAATGCTCGAGCAGTACCATAATCGATATCTGCACGTAAGGTATGTAATGGGGTTGATCCGATACGAATCCACTCATCACGTGCAATTTCTGCACCACCAAGACGTCCTGCAACGCGAATTTTAACACCCTTAGCACCACTTCTTAATGCTGAAGAAGCTGCTTTTTTCATAACCTTTTTAAAACTTGCACGCTTTTCAAGATCTTGAGCGATCTTTTTAGCTACAACATGCGCATCAAGTTCAGGAACTTTAATTTCTTGAACAGATACTTCAATATTGTCTCGTTTTAAAAGATTAGCGAGCCCTCTACGCAAGTTATCGATTTCTTGCCCTTTTTTCCCGATTACAACACCAGGACGAGCAGCATGAATCACAACCTTGAAGCTGCTACCTGTTTTTTCTATTTCTGTTTTAGAAATATCTGCATCAGGAAGCATTCTTTCTAGATACTTACGAACCGCCAAATCTTCAAAGAAGAATTTTGCATATGAATCACGTGCAAACCAACGTGAATCCCAATCGCGATATACGCCAATTCTAAACCCTATTGGGTTAACCTTTTGTCCCACACTAAGCCTCTTTAGATTCTAAAACAATCTTCATATGACATAACCGCTTGCGTTGAGGATTTGCTCGACCTTGAGCGCCAGGTTTAAAATAGCGATGTATCGGTCCTTGGTCCACGCAAATCTCTTTGATAAAGAGATTTTCCGGTTCAATATTTTTAAGATTCTTTGCATTCGCAAGAACTGAATCAAGCACTTTCTTCACAACTTCTGAACGTTGTGAACGATAAGTACGCAACCAATTAATAGCGTAACGAGCATTTTTGCCACGTACGACATCAACCAGAGGGCGCAACTTATACGGCGAATATGAAAGATAACGTGCTTTTGCTGTAAATTCCATTATTTATACCTTATTATGTTGTATTTATCAGTGTATATAAATTACTTCTTTTCAGCAACCGCAGCTTTACGCTGACCACTATGCATTCTGAATGTTCTGGTCGGCACAAATTCACCTAATTTGTGGCCAACCATATTTTCCGTAACATACACTGCAACATGTTTTTTACCGTCATGCACAGCAAAAGTAATCCCAACAAAATCGGGAAGTACTGTGCTCGAACGACACCATGTTTTAATCGCCTCTCTTTTGCCACTTTGTTTAAGACGACTTACTTTTTCAAGTAAACTACTTGCAACAAATGGACCTTTTCTTGAGGATCTTGTCATAAAAATTACCTTTTAAATCCTGTTATGGTCTTCTACGTTTCAAAATAAGCGGATTTTTACGCTTTCTTGTACGTGTACCTTTAGCACCTTTACCGGTCGGACTTACTGGATGTGATCCAGATTTAGAACGACCTTCACCACCACCGTGTGGGTGATCAACCGGGTTCATAGCCATACCGCGAACGGTAGGACGAATCCCCATACGACGAGTTCTACCAGCTTTACCAATCGAAATATTTTTTTGATCAGCATTGCCAAGAACACCGATGGTTGCCCAACAATCGAGATGAATCATACGAATTTCACCAGATGGCATTTTTACGGTTGCATAATCATCCGCTTTAGCCATAAGTTGACATGATGTTCCAGCGCTTCGAGCAAGTTTTCCACCTGTACCAGGAGTCATTTCAATATTGTGAACCATAAAACCAACAGGGATAGAACGCAATGGTAAAGCATTTCCTACTTTAGCCTCAACTTCTTTTCCTGATATAACCGTTGAACCAACCGTTACATTTTGTGGTAAAAGCATGTAGCTTTTTGAGCCATTAGCATAGACCACAAGTCCGATTCTTACGTTACGATTTGGATCATATTCAATAGTAGTAACTTTACCAGGAATATCATATTGATCTCTTTTGAAATCAATTAAACGATATTTCTGAAGAGCACCACCACCACGATGTCTAACCGTGATTCTTCCATAAGCATTACGACCACCGTGCTTACGCAATCCTATAACCAGAGATTTTTCTGGTGTAGATGTCGTAATATCACTTGAGTCTAAATACGTTTGGAAACGTAATGAAGCATTTCTAGGTTTACGTGTAACAATAGCCATTATTCACCACCCTTTGCTGATTCAGTCGAACCGGCATCAGAAGATGTCCAATTCATAATATCAATTGACTGGCCTTCTTTAAGAGTTACATACGCTTTTTTTCGTGTCTTGCCTTGAAAAATATGGCGTCCGGAACGTTTGAATTTTCCTTTAGACACAACAATACGAATCTTATCAGCCGTTACGTTAAACAATTCTCTAAGTGCCTGCGCAATCAATGGCTTATTAGCCTGTGGGTGTACTTCAAGAACCAACTGGTTAAATTGTTGGTTAAGACGGTACACTTTGTTAGATATGCGTGGGCCCTTAATGATGTTATAGATACTTAAGTCCATAAGCCGACCATTTCTTTAAATAAATCGCTATCTTTTGCTAAAAACATCCAATTATCGCCATTCGCTAATGTAAACGCATTTGGCTGATCAAAAAAGATCATTGAAACATTTGGAATATTAGCAAATGATGCTTGTGTTATAAAATCATACGTTGAAACAAAAAACACCACTTTTTTATCCGCAAGTCCTGCCTGTTTTAAAGCAGAGTATGCTAAAGCTGTTTTCGGTCTTTCATCAGCAGACCAATTCAACGAAATTACATTTTGAGCTTCAAGCTTAGACCACAATAAATCAGTAAAAACTTCTCTTTTGTGATTTTTTGTAACTTTAAGCGTTCTTACACGTTCCTGTGGACCAAAAGTTACACCACCTTTACGCCAAAGTGGTGAACGAGGACTTCCAGCACGTGCACGACCCGTTCCTTTTTGTTTCCAAGGTTTTTTATTGGAAAAAGCAACTTCTGATCGATCTTTACATCCAACGGTACCTTGACGCCAATTTTGCATCAATGCACGAATATATTGTGCAAGGGCTTTAGTATTGGTTGTAGTCTCTGTACGCGCAGAAAGTTCTAAATCTGCCGGTGTAAGTACTGTTTTAATTACCTGCGTCATTAATTACCCCCACGTTTTTTTAGATAAACGAGTGACCCGGATTTTCCTGGAATTGAGCCCTTAACAAGAACAATACGTGCTTGTGGTTCAATTTGCACAACTTCAAGATTTTTAATCATGCAGCGGTCTACGCCCATATGTCCTGGCATACGTTTATTTTTCATAACACGACCCTGGCTTCTCATAAAACCGAGAGATCCACCTTTACGGCCAAGCTTGCTACCATGAGTAGCAACACCACCCGTAAAACCATGTCGTTTCACGCCGCCTTGAAAGCCACGTCCAATGGAGACACCAACAACATCAACATTATCACCTTTAGTAATAAATTCGTTGAATGTTAAAAGCGCTACCAACCTGAAGATCTTGTGTAAGATCTTCAACTAAACGTACTTCTCTGCGCACGCTAAAATATTTTTGTGGTTCTTCCATCCATGAGGATGAGAACTCACTCGCTTCAAATCGCTTTTTCACGCATCCAAGCTGCACAGCGCTGTACCCATCTTTTTGCGTGGTTTTGACTTGCGTCACAACCCAACGTGCAAGATCAATAACAGTTACTGGCACCACTTTATGATCATCGGAAAAAACCTGGGTCATTCCAATTTTTTTACCCCAGAAACCATTCATCATTACATGACCTTTCATACTTATTTAATTTCAACATCAACACCAGATGAAATATTCAATTTCATCAAAGCATCCATCGTTTGATCTGATGGAGAAACAATATCTAAAATTCGTACTATGCGTCGTAATTTCAAATTGCTCACGCGATTTTTTATCAATATGAGGAGAGCGCAAAACAGTAAAAAATTTCCATTGATTTGGAAGAGGAACAGGCCCCACAACATGTGACCCTGTTCTTTTAACCGTCAAAACAATTTGTCTAACTGCTTTATCAAGCAAATGATGATCGTAAGATTTTAATGTTAAACGAATTTTTTGTTTTTTCATCAATTATCTATCCATTCGATTAATCAATAATTTCAGTAACAACACCAGCACCAACAGTTCTTCCACCTTCACGAATAGCAAAACGTCAAATCTTTTTCCATAGCAATTGGTGAAATCAATTCAACATTCAATGTCAACGTTATCACCTGGCATAACCATTTCACGACCAGCAGGAAGTGTTACAACACCGGTAACATCTGTTGTTCTGAAATAGAATTGTGGACGATAACCATTAAAGAATGGACTATGACGTCCACCTTCTTCTTTTGTCAAAACATACACTTGGCATTTAAATTTTTTATGAGGAGTAATAGTACCTGGTTTTAGCAAGAACCATACCACGTTCAATATCTTCTTTTTTAATACCACGAAGAAGAATACCAACGTTATCACCAGCTTCACCTTCTTTCAATGTCTTTACTAAACATTTCAACGCCAGTAACAGTCGTTTTTACATGTGTCTCCAAAACCAATAATTTCAACTTCTTCACCAACTTTAATTTTACCACGTTCAATTCTACCAGTTGCAACAGTACCACGACCAGAAATTGAGAATACGTCTTCAACAGGCATCAAGAATGGTTTATCAATTTCACGTTTTGGTAGCTGGAATATAATTATCAACAGCATCCATCAATTTGATCAATCGCTTGTGAACCCAATTTCACCTTTATCGCCTTCTAATGCTTTAAGTGCAGAACCGCGAATAATAGGAATCTTATCGCCAGGGAAATCATATTTTGTTAAGAAGATCACGAATTTCTTCTTCAACCATATCAATCATGTCAGGATCATCAACCATGTCAACTTTATTCAAGAAAACAACAAGTGCATGGAACACCAACGTTTTTAGCCAAGAAGAATATGTTCACGAGTTTGAGGCATTGCACCATCAGCTGCAGAAACAACCAAAATAGCGCCATCCATCTGAGCAGCACCGGTGATCATGTTTTTAACATAGTCAGCGTGGCCAGGACAGTCAACATGCGCATAGTGACGATTTGTCTGTTTCATATTCAACGTGTGAAGTTGCAATAGTAATACCACGTGCTTTTTCTTCTGGCGCTTTATCAATTTCATCAAATCGCTTTAACTTCAGCCAAACCCTTTATTGCTAAGTACGTTGTAATAGCAGCAGTTAATGTTGTTTTACCATGGTCAACGTGACCAATGGTACCAACATTCACGTGAGGCTTTTTACGTTCAAAAACACCTTTTGCCATAGTTATCTCCTGACAACCTATATAATTAAATACACTATTCTATAACTTCTTATATCTTATTCGCACTAAAATTTGTTCTTGAGCATGTTTTAGGAACTTCACGATAGCATTCAAATTCCATGGAATAACTTGCACGACCTTTAGTCATAGAACGCAATGTCGTTGCATAACCAAACATCTCTGCCAAAGGAACTTCTGCCATGATAACTTGAGATCCCCCTTTGCTCTCCATTCCCAAAATTCTGCCACGACGAGAGTTTAAGATCTCCCATAACATCACCCATATATTCTTCAGGCGTTTCTACTTCAACCTTCATTATAGGTTCAAGAAACATGGATGCAGCTTTCGTCATACCATCTTTAAATGCCATAGATGCAGCAATTTTAAATGCAATTTCAGAAGAGTCAACATCATGATATGAACCATCATAAACTGTTACTTTAAAATCAACAACAGGATATCCACCTAAAACACCAGAATTTATGGCTTCTCAAAACCTTTTTCAACCCAGGAATAAATTCACTTGGAATCGTTCCACCAACAATTTCATTTTCAAATTCAAAACCTTTGCCTCGTTCAAGAGGTTCAAATTTAAACCACACATGACCATATTGACCACGTACCACCAGATTGACTAATGAACTTACCTTCAGCCTCAACAGGCTTTTGAATCGTTTCTTTATAAGCAACTTGAAGCTTACCTTGAGTCAACTTCAACCTTATGTTCACGCTTCAAACGATCAACAATAATTTCTAGATGCAATTCACCCATACCAGTAATAACCGTTTGACCTGTTTCTTCATTATAAGAAAATCTGAAACGATGGATCTTCTTGCATCAATTTACGCAAGCGCAAGACCCATTTTTTCATAATCAGCTTTATTTTTTGGCTCAACAGATGTAGAAATAACTGGATCTGGAATATCAATATTTTCAAGCAAAATTGGATGACTCTTCATCACACAATGTATCACCAGTTATAGCATCTTTAACACCAACAATAGCAGCAATATCACCAGCACGAAGCTCATTTAATTTCTTCTCGTTTATTTGCATGCATTTTAACCAAACGACTTACTCGTTCTTTATTACCCTTGGTAGCATTATACACATATGAACCAGATTTAACGTTCCTGAATAAACACGAACGAAAGTTAAAACACCCAACAAAAGGATCTGTCATAATTTTAAATGCTAGACGCACAAAATGGCTGCATCAGGATGATGTTTCACGCATTTCAACTAGCATCAGTATTTGGATCAATACCTTTAACTGGCGGAACATCTAAAGGAGAAGGTAAATAATCAACAACACCATCAAGCAACAAGCTGAACACCTTTATTTTTAAATGCAGTACCACAGAAAGCTGGAACAACTTTACGTTCAATAACACCTTTACGCAAAGCCGCTTTAATTTCTTCAATCGTAATAGGCTTCTTCATTAAAAATTTTTCAGCAAGTGCATCATCAAAATCAGCATGCCTTTTCAACAATTTTTGCACATTGCTCTTCGACTTGTTCTTTATATTCTTCAGGAACTTCATGCCAATTCAACATTATTTCCCATATTCACCACTCAAATGTGGCCATTTTTCTAGTTAAAACATCAATAATACCAGTAAAATTTTCAGATCCCAACTGGAATTTGCATAGCAACAGCATTAGCTGCAACTTTATATTAATATCTTTAACAACACGCAAAATAATCAGCCACCAATACGATCCAACTTATTAACAAAAATAATACGCGGAACCTTATAACGATTTGCTTGGCGCCAAACTGTTTCAGATTGAGGCTGAACACCACCAACACCACAAAAAACAGCAACAACACCATCAAGAACACGCAATGATCGTCCAACTTCAATGGTAAAATCTACGTGCCAGGAGTATCAATAATATTAATATGATAATTTTTCCAACAACATGTAGTTGCAGCAGAAGTAATAGTAATACCACGCTCTCTTTCTTGCTCCATCCAGTCCATGGTCGCTTCACCTTCATGAACTTCACCAATCTTATGAGAAATACCGGTATAAAAAAGAATACGCTCAGTAACGGTTGTTTTACCGGCATCGATATGTGCTGCAATACCTATATTTCTATATCTATCTAATGGATACTCATTACATACTTCCCTTACTTACCAAGCATAATGTGAAAATGCGCGGTTAGCTTCTGCCATTCTATGCACATCAAGTTTTTTCTTAACGGCATTGCCACGACCTTCATACGCTTCAATAAGTTCATGAGCCAAGCGCTCACCCATAGTTTTATCAGAACGACTTGCTGCAGCTGCAATAAGCCAACGCATAAGCCAATGCTCTACCACGATAAGGACTCACTTCGGTAGGAATTTGATAAACACTACCACCAACACGTCGTGGACGAACTTCAATAGCAGGAATAATTTGTTCAAGAGCACTATGCAAACATATTGAGTGCTTTATCTTGATCGCCTGAACTTTTTTTACTAAGAATATCAAATGCATCATAGACAATAGTACGAGCGGCATTTTTCTTACCACGCTCCATAACAATGTTAATAAATTTTTGAACATCTTCTGAACCATAACGAACGTCTGGCTCAATAGTCTCTTATAAAATTTACGATTTACGCCTTGCCATATTGTATTACCTTATTTAGCTTTTGGACGTTTAGCACCATACAATGAACGACCTTGACTTCGTTTATCAACACCAGCAGCAGTCAAGCGCTCCACGAACAATATGATATCTAACACCAGGTAAATCTTTTACCCTACCACCACGACCAAGACAACAGAGTGCTCTTGAAGATTATGGCCTTCACCAGGAATGTAAGCGGTTACTTCAATGCCAGTTGACAACTTAACACGAGCAACTTTACGCAATGCAGAGTTTGGTTTTTTTGGGTTTGTGGTAAACACACGAGTACAAACACCACGCGCTTGAGGACTACCCTTGAGCGCAGGGCTTTTTGATTTATAGCGCGGTTTGACACGCTCTTGGCGAACAAGCTGATTAATTGTAGGCATAGTTCTATATATCCATACGTTTTAACGGTGTAATTAATAATTTTTCTACTGTAAATTAAGGTAGACGCTTCCTTTAATTGTAGCTTTTTTACTAATTTTTTCAAGTGGTCAATTTTAACAAGCTTATTTATTACTTCCCGGACTAACCACGGCAGGGTGTAAAAGTACCATTTTTATGATAGGCTTAATGGCATAAAATATCTTTTTTGTATCTCAATCAGGAGTATTCATGCAACTTTCTGCACTTATTATGTATCTTCCTTTTATCTTAGCTGGCGCCTTAGGTTTTGGATTTCTTGTTGGCTTTCATGAGCTAGGCCATTTTCTCTTTTGTAAGCTCTTTGGTGTAAAGACCCCTTCATTTTCTATTGGCTTTGGTCCACAACTTCTTAAAAAGAAGATTGGTGATACCATATTTACCCTTTCCGCTCTCCCTTTTGGCGGGTATGTTGAAATCGCGGGCTCGGAAGAACCTGGTCAAGGCGAACAAAAAGAAAGCAAAAGTACCGCTCCAGATTCTTTTGCCATTAAACCTTATTACCAAAAAATGCTCATTATAGCTGGTGGCATCGTATTTAACTTAATCTTTGCCTATATAGCCGTTACGCTCGCGTTTATTCTTGGGGCGCCAAAAACACCACTTTTATTCCCCAATAGCGCAACATCCGACATCGAGACACTTGTAGAAGATTCAGCTGCTGCCCATGCAGGACTTGTTGTGGGCGACACTATTGAAGGGATCAAAGCTGGAGATGAACTTTATGAGCTTACCAAGCTTCCTTTACCCGTCTTTATGCAAAAGCTCATGCAAACACTCAGCGCACAGCGTGGCAAAGAGGTTACCTTACGTATTACCCATCACGAAAGTTCCGAAGTTTCTACAACTCGTGACGTTACGGTAACATTAGGCGATAAAGGCCTTGGTGTTTCATTCGAATTTCTCCCGGTCAAAGCAAGCAGCTTTATGCAAGCGCTTCAAATGGGTATTAAGCAAACTAATTTCTGGATCTTTTCAACCATAGATGCATTAACCAAGCTTTTTAGAGAAAAATCGGTTAAAGGTATCGGCGGGCCGGTTATGGTTATTAGCCACATGGTCAAAGGCGCAGAAAAGGGTTTTGTAGTCTTTCTGCTCTTTTTAGCATTTATCTCCGTTAACCTTGCCGTTATGAATCTTATCCCATTACCGGTCTTTGATGGTGGTCAAGCACTTTTTTACACTATCGAAGCAATAATGGGCAGACCGCTCCATGAAAACATCAGAAATGGCATTGCCTATGCAACGTGGGTGCTCTTATTAGCGCTGATCGTTTGGATTACCATCCAAGACATTTTAGTTCTTGCCAAACCCTATTTTGGTTTATAAAATCTTTAAAAAATCTCTTATTTGGGGGCTTTTCTTGCCCCCTTTTTCTTAAAACTCTTTATTTCACACAACCTGATTAAGTATACTTAAAGTAATAAGTTATAATTTAAAAGAGAGTATACTATGATATCAGCAAAAAACATTGCCCTTATTGTTGGGCTATTTATAGCTTCAGCGCACCTATACTGCACAGAGAACACAAGAACACCTGAAGAAATACATGGCTATTATCTGAATCTGATCAATGAGGCTCAAGATCAAAACGATTTGGGTGAAATTGATAACGCAAGAACACTTTATAACGAAATTATTACTACTCAAGAAGATATCCCCACTCAATTACGAAATTCAGCACGCCTTAAATTAGCCCAAATGCTGTTATACGGCTCCCCAAAAAGGCCTAATGAGGAAGAAACTGTGTATATTTTGGGACTTTTAAATGATATTGTTGAAAGCCCTCTTAATCAAGTGGATATAAATGACTGGGCGCAAGCACATCTTATACTAGCAGACCTTTTATTGGCACACATTGATACATTGAAATTACAATCACCTGAGCATTATCATGCAAACCTCGATTCTGCAATGGGGGATTATGTTTCTGTACTCGAACAACGACATAACTTAAAGCCGTGGATTGTTTATACTGCTGCAGTAAGATGCATAGAGCTTGTTTATAACCATCCAATATTAACACAAAATATGCGTTCTAAGTTAAACTTTATGCTCGCTTACCGGTATATGGTCGATGCATATAACAATTTGTCAGATGAAGAAAAAGGAGATAGCACTATCCCTGGTATATTTGAGCTTAATACCATTCGAATTCATTATATACAACAACTTATAAAAGACGCTGACTATACTCAGGCCCGTAAAGTATTAAACACTATTATTACAGCTCAAGATCCGAGCGTAGACCAAGCGACTAAAAACAAGGCTCGATTGCTTCTTGCTGAAACATTCACCATACAATCTAAATATACTCAAGCCCGTCAAATTTTAAACTATATTATTACTACTCAAAATCCAGAGGTAGATCAACCAACTAAAAATCGCGCACGCGTGATCCTGGCTGACATGAATCTACATGGCGAAGGATTGCCTAACAACGCGCCTGATATACCTGCAGCTAAAGAACTTTATAAAACAGTGGTAGAACAAGCTGAGATTAATATTATGGAAAATGACAAAAATAAAGCAGAACTTGCATTAAAGTTTATAAATAGGAAGAAGATATGAAATTACTAAAACGCTTACTATCATTAATGCTTCTCTTACTTGCTTATGCACCATCTGTTTCTTCCGCAGAAAGAACCATAACGCCACAAGAGCTTTTAGAACATTATAAGACTATGCTTGATGAAGCAATATGGCTAGATGGTGACAACAAAATCGATAAGGCCCGAGAACTCTATGAACGGATTATTTATAGCCCTTATCCATTGCCAATTTCTTTGCGTACAAAAGCGGCTTATAATATGGCAGAGATGTTATACAATCAAAATAAAGTGCTAAAAACACCCTATAACAATATTATATATATTAGTGAACTGTTATCTTTTGTTACGAATGAACCTATTGAGACAATCGATTCAAACATCTGGGCTGATTCCCATCTTCTATTGGGCCAAATTGCTCTAGAAGGAGTGCTCACACCCGACCATCAACCAGATGTTGCTTTTGCACGACAACACTTTTTTAAAATTTTTACCTTTAGAGCCAATCTAGACCCTTTGACTGTCTTTAAAGCTGCAATAACTTTGGCAGAGTATGTTTATGAAAATCCATCATTATTGGACCTTTATAGAATAAATATGTTGCTCGCTTACCGGTATATGATCGAAGCGTATGGTGCAACGCCTGACCACTATAAAAATGAAATCGATATGCCCGGTATCAACAAATATCCTATTGCTCGATTTCATTATGCACAGCAGCTTTTACAAGTGACTGGCATTTTTAATAAAAGGGATAATTATATGCAAGCTCGCGAAATATTAAGCGATATCATAACCGTTCAAGACCCATATATAGATCAAAAAACTATAAACCGCGCACGGGTAATGCTTGCTGGCATGAATCTGCGTGGCGAAGGGTTACCTAATAATACGCCTGATATACCTGCGGCCAAAGAACTGTATAAAACCGTGCTCTCTCAGCCGAAAAATACTGTTATAAAAGAAGATATAACTAAAGCAAAAGTTGCACTGGATCTTATCAATCTGAATAGAAAACGAAAAAGAACAGAAGAATAAAAAGGAATAACTCATGAAATTTCAAAAAAAATTACTATCGTTAATGCTTCTCTTACTTGCTTATGCACCAAATATATCATCAACAGAAAGAACCCAAACAGAACAAGAACTTTCAGACTATTATCATAATCTGCTTGAAGAAGCGATACTATTAGAAGAAAATGGAGGTATCGAGCAAGCAGAAGAAATATATAATGAAATCATTACGAGTAACCAAGTACCAGAATTTTTACTCATTGAAGCATTAACCCACAAAGCAAAAATGCTCTATAATGCTTATGAGGGAAGCACTAATTATACGGAAAAATTACCAAGCATTATTGAGCTTTTAAAAAATGTTGTTAACCACCCTGCAAAAGAAGAATATATACAATTTTGGGCAGAGGCGCATCTTTTATTAGCACAAATATATCTTGATCTATTTGCAGAAAATAATGACCTTGCAAATATAAAATCAGCAATTAAACATTACGGTAGTATTTTAACAAGTCCCTTCACGATTGACCCAAAAATTACCTTTAAAGCAGCCCTTCATTACACTGAACTTGTCAATATATACTCTGATGATTTAGGTCTAAAAATTAATACTAGAATACCTTCAGAAATTATGCTGGAAACATACTACAATATGATTCCACAAGAAGAAAGAAATAACGACATACCTTCCCAACTAGACCTTTTGCGTGTTCTGCTTCAAACAAAGCTTCGTACTGACCTTGCCATGGCCCAGCAACTTATTGTTTTACCACAGGTGAATAGCCCAATATCAAACGCTGTTCAAGCTCGTAAGCTATTAAATAACATTCTTATTGCTCCTTATAATGATTCATCAATCTTAAAAATCAAAAATCGAGCACGTCTTATTCTTGCCGGTATGAACTTACGCGGGCAAGGGCTGCCTAATAATGCGCCTAATGTACCCGCTGCCACTGAGCTCTATCAGCTAGTCGCATCTCAACCAGAAGATTCAGTTATGAAAGGCGATAAAAATAAAGCAGCAGTTGCGCTGAATCTCATGAACCGCAATCAAAAACGCAAAAGAACAGAGATTGAAGAGTAATTCAGGCTCTGTTTTCCAATAAAGAAATACATAATTCAAAGATATAAAAAAAAGCCCCGATTATCTTCGGGGCTTTTTTTATAATAAGTGCTCAAAAGAATAATAATTAAAAAACTATATTTTCTTCAATATTTATGGCACTTTTGTTATAGTTAAATGACCGTTTACCAGTCGCACATAAAATATACACAACCAAAACAAAGGATGATTCATGAAAAAACTTATTATGTTCACAAGCCTTTTATCGGTAAGTTCATTAATGATAGCAAAATCGACAGTGCCAACACCGCTAAAACCAGCGATAGTAGGTAAAGTTTACAGCACTTGCCAGCTCAAGCAATTGGAAAATGCTGATAAACTCTGCGAACAAGGGAAGTTACTCGCCGCAGCGAAAGCGTTAGAAAATTTAAGCGTCGAAAAAAAGCATAAAAATAAGAAATTAAGAGAAATAGCGTCTGTGAAGTTATATTTGCTACGTAATGATGTTCGATATGTAGAACAAAAAGATTTAGAAAACAAAAAAATTGCTTCTCAGAGCAAGCAACTCTTGGGAAAATTAAATAAAGCACATGAGCTCGAACTTCAAGGCAAATATTCTAAAGCCGCTACACTTTATAAAGAACTCTCGCATGCGCCAAAACTTCACATGGCAATACGAAACTCGGCAAGTCAGTTCCTAAATGAAATGCGCCAATCCGGACAAATTAAGTAATTTGAAACAAGAAAAGCCCCGAGAAATTCGGGGCTTTTTTATTATAATAACTACGCCAATACACCTATGAATAAATAAAAAAAGCTATTGCCTCTTTAATATATTTTCACTTATACTTAAAGTGCTAGGTATAACAAATAAATATTAGGTGAATTTATGAAAAACAAATTAATTATTTTAATGGGCCTTTTGAGCCTCAGTGTTCTCAATGCATCACAAGAACCCATTACCGTGGCATCGATCGCAGCTGCAAATAGACAATTTTTTTTGGGGAATCAACTCAGAAAAGCCGAAAACAGCACAACAAAAAAAGATGCACAAAAAATTGAAAAAAAAGAAAAACAACAAATAAAAGAAGCAAATCGCTTGACAGAGAGATTAGAGTCGGCAGATGAAAAACGCAAGAAGCATAAATATCCAGAAGCTGCCGCAATATACCTAGAACTTAGTAGTAATTCTCAAGCCGCTTTCCATGTCATAACAGGCTTGGCCGCCCTGCACCTAAAAGAGATGCGTGATGCGGAACAAATTAAATAAAAAAAGCCCCGAGAAATTCGGGGATTTTTTTTGCATTGTAAAAACCTGATTATTTCTTCACGCTATTTTTCCAAAAGAAATTACTTGGCTTCTGGTTATTTGGCCCCTCAAAATCAACAGGGTACAATATCCCTTTGTTTACGTGGTAATTTGGAGCGCTATTGTCCCATAAATTAGCATAATTTTTTACGATCTCAAACTGACGTTTCATTTCAGGATCTTTCATGATCTCAGTATCATAAATGCTCCCTACAGCCCCAGCTATTGCACCACCAATGTTTTCTTCCACAATAACATAGTTGCCATCGCTTACTTCAGTCGGTCTGCCTGGAATATGAACTACATACATTTTTGGTAATCTAATGCGATCGAGGTTATATTTTTCAATTGCCTCTTTTACCATTAACCAATAGGGCATACGGCTAATTGTTTGATACGTTTTCGGACCATAATCTTTAATAAATGCATCTAACTTCGCTTGCGGAAAATAGCGATCCTGATTGTCTGCGCCCATTTCATGTAATATATTTCCTCGCCTATTCCAATAACCAGCCGATTTTATCAACAAATCATCACCTAAACGTATCGTAAAATTTTGTATCATTGGATTTATACCCTGTGGCACTGCAGCCACTTGAATCCCCGCACGAGCTAAAGCTTGTCGCATTGCTTCAAAAAATAAGAGGTCCTGCGGCATAATTTGATTAAAATTTATAGCATATGGAGCATGATTAGAAAAAGGTATTTTAGTATAATAGCTCTCACCAGAAAAGATGTATGCAAAATCAGGTTTCTGAGCAAAGAAATTCTGTACTTTTTGCTCGATATCTTGAGGAACCTTCGGGGCCAATTCTAAGATGTTCTCAGGCGTCATTGCCTGCCCATTATAGGTATAACTACAATGAATATCGTTTGATTCTGCCGCGGCAAGATAACCAGGCAGCATTGCCGCCACTATTACAAGCAGCTGACTTATAGGTAAAATCTTCATACACTATCTCCATTACTATTAATTATTTAACTTATTATTTTAATTATAATTGACAAATAGAAAATAAGGCAACAGAGTGGATTAAAAATGCAAATTTTGTGATAATTTTGCTATAATTTAAGGGATCAGAGGCGCATTAACCAAATCAAAACAGGAGATTCATGAAAAAACTTATTCTTATTATGAGCTTATTATCTTTTTGCTCATTACTTATAGCCAGAGCACCGGTTACTTTATTACCAAAGCCAACTATAATAGCTAAAAGTTGGAATGATTTATGGCGCAAAGAATTATACAAAGCTGATAAATTACGCAAAAATGGAGATTTACTTGCCGCAGCTGAAGCTTATAAAGCATTAAGCGCAAATAGACAGCATAGAGATGAAGAGATAAGTTCTCAAGCGTTAAAGCGATTAAATCAATTACTTAACAATCCTGATTATTGGGAACAAAAAGAGTTAAAAGACAAAAAACATGCTGAAGAAGGCAAGCGGCTCATGGAAAAATTTCAGAGCGCAGATACACTCAGGCAACAAGGCAAATATGCAAAAGCAGCCGCACTGTATGAAGAATTACAAAATGCGCCGTATCCTCACTACTGGGCACAAAGCTGGGCCTCTCGTCTTTTAGAAGAGATGCGTAAGTCCAAACTATAATATCCCCACCGACGGCACATCACAAAATAAACACACAAAACTATTGCTTTTCAAGCATTATTATAACTATACTTAATGATATAGGTATAATAATAACCAAATAACTGTATTAGGAGAATTAATGAAAAACAAATTAATGATTTTAGCTGGCCTTTTTAGCTTAAGCGCTCTCAATGCAATGGAACCAGTTGCCCATGAAAGAAAAGCGATGCTAGAAGCAGTTACTTTAGCTAATTTAGAAGACATCATCCAACAAGCCCAAGCGCTTAAAGAACTTGTAAAGCGTACTGATGAACTTCCTAGGTCAATTGCAGATGAAATAGATGCAGCCAGAAGTATGTTGGAGCGTCAAGTTGACTTGTTGCAATCAACGGCTAACCGGTATCCAAAGAATTAAGTAAAAAGCCCCGACCCTTCGACAAGCTCAGGATGATCGGGGCTTTTCTTTGAACTTATTTATTAGATGGATCCTAAAACCGCTAACCCTTCGACCCGTCTTCGCCAAGGCTACGCCGGGCAAGCAAGCCTTTAGTGCTGAGCCTGACGAAGCATCAGGATGATCGGGGCTTTTTACTATAATATCCGCACCAACACACCTATAAATATAAAAAAAGCTATTGCCTCTTTAATATATTTTAACTTATACTTAAAGCGCTAAGTATAACAAATAAATAGTAGGTGAATTTATGAAAAATAAATTAATGATTTTAATGGGTATTTTGGGCCTCAGTATCCTTAATGCAATTGAGCACCTTGGAACTGTATATGAACCCATGTCAGCAGAGCATAAAGATTTTTTGAAACGGCAAGATTATCGTGAAATATTAAACCCTCATAGTGACACTTATGAAATGAGCTTATCTCAGCTTTTAAGAAATGCGGATATGCTATCTGGTCGAAGCACCATGCGAGAAGGCGGAAGAGTCGTGCGTCCTACTTTAACAGCCGAAGATCAACAAATTGCTCGAAACATATACGACTTTGTACTTTCTTCGCCTCAAGATACTATAACTTTCCCTACCATACATTGGGCAACAGAAGGGCTTGAGCATTTAAATTCACGTACACGTACTTTGAATTAGAAGATTGAGCAACTTAAAGAATTAACCAAATTTACTATAATATCCGCGCTAGCAGCGCACAGATAAAATAAACAATACAAAAATCATTGATTTATGATCATTATTTTAACTATACTTAAAGATATAGATGCAATAATAACCAAATAACTGTATTAGGATAACTTATGAAAAACAAATTAATGATTTTAGCTGGCCTTTTGAGCCTCAGTGTTCTTACTGCAATGGAACCATTACCCGAGCATGAGGCCAAAGTCGATTATGAAAATAGGGTATTACAAAAAATAGCCGAAATGGAAGACAATGCTCGAACACTTAGAGATCTTGTAAAGATTACTGATCGGCTTCCTAATGAAGTTGAAAATACATTGTATACATTAGGGCAAATCAATGAAAAACTTGGATACCACATAAATAGGGTAAAAGAGTCTGCTAACCGATATCCAAAGAACTAAAAAAAAGCCCCGAGAAATACGGGGCTTTTCTTTGATATTTGTTAAATCCCTCGATACTTTCCCCTCCGGGGAACACTCGGGATGAGCGGGTTAGGCCGCTTTTGTAACTTGTGCTTGATGTGGATGTTCCGCACCAGCATAAACTTTTAATTTTTTGATAACTGCATCAGCAAGTTTAGTTTTAGGAAGCATGCCTTTAACAGCCTTCATAATAATTTCTTCTGGTTTGCGCGCCATCATCTGTTCAGCAGTAAGGGATTTAAGACCGCCCATATAGCCGGTATACCACTCATAGGTTTTACCTTTTAATTTGTTACCGGTAAATACCACTTTATTAGCGTTAACTACAATAACATAGTCGCCTGAATCAGCATGCGGTGTATATTGCGCAGTGTCTTTGCCACGTAAAATATCAGCAATCTCAGTCGCAAGACGGCCTACAATTTTACCTTTAGCATCAATAACACGCCATTTAGGGGTATGTTTTTCACTACGAAGAAAAAACGTTTTATTCATATCCATATTAAGTACCTTAGAAAATAGTGCGCTCAGCGCATTATAGTGTGTTAAAAACACACCGCTTATGTTATACTGCTTAAAAACTTACGTGGGTATTACTCACTGTATTAAAAAATAGCCATTCAGTCAACTACAAATAGAACTTTCCCTAAAGGGTTTTTATGTCATATTCTTGGTTAACCGTGCTCCCACCCATAATAGTAATTGTGGTAACTATCATAACCCGCAGTGTCATTATATCCCTTGCAAGCGGGGTTTTAACAGCAGCTGCCATAGCAACAAACTTTAACCCCATTGCAGCAATAAGCTTAGCTGTTCAAAGAATTATAGAAGAAACCCATATCGCCGGAATTTTTACCGGCACCCAGCTTGACCATGTCTATACCTTTAGCTTTTTAGTATTGCTGGGCGTACTTATTCAGCTCATGAACCACTCAGGCGGCATTCGCGCCTATACCAATTTTTTATTACGGTTTATAAAAAGCCCCCGGGCCGCACAGCAAACGTCGCTAGCCCTTTCAAGCACCCTTTTTATCGACGATTATGTCAATAACCTCACCGTTGGTGCTATCATGCGCCCGGTGACCGACCACTTTAAGATAGCTCGGGCAAAACTTGCCTTCTTGCTGGATTCTATGAGCGGCCCCCTGTGTATGCTTATCCCAGCAAGCAGCTGGGTTGCCTTTATTTTGGCGCAAATGCAAGCGTCAGGGATATCGCCCCAAGGAACTGTCGGATCGTTGATTAATGACGATCCTTTATTTGTCTATTTTGCCTGTATCCCCTTTTTACTGTACCCGATTCTTATCGTTTCAGTTGCATGGCTCACAGTATATTTTGGATTTTCTTATGGTGCCATGGCCGATTTTGAAAAGATGGCCCAACAGACGGGAAATCTTTATGGCGGAAAAACGCCTCTTCATGCTACCCAAATTACAGAACAATTTAATGGAACCTTATTTGATTTTATATTACCCATTACCACGTTTATTGGCTGCTTTATTATAGCGGTGCTCTATTCTGGCAAAAGTAAGCTACTTGGTGGAAATGCAAGCTTTATGCAAACACTTCAGCAAGCTGATCCATTTTGGTCACTTTTTATTGCAAGTGTGATTGCCGTTTGCTTAACTATTGCCCTTTTTATCTATCACAACCCTGCCCAAATACGTTATGTTAATACGGCATTTTTTAATGGCTTTATGTTCATGAAAAATTCGTTACTTGTTTTATTACTTGCCTGGACGCTGAGCACGTTACTTAAAAGTGATCTTCAAACAGGAACCTATTTGGCATCTCTGTTGCCAGCCGATCTTTCTGTCTCATACCTACCGGTTATCATCTTTATCTTATGCACGGTAATTGCAGCGTCTACCGGATCGGTATGGGGAACCATTGCGCTGATGCTGCCAATTACGATTCCACTTTATTACGATATCGCATTTACATCGCCGACGTTTTTAAATAATCTTTACCCACTGCTTGGTGCACTCTTTTCTGGCTCTGTTGCAGGCAGCCACTTTTCACCGATTAGTGACGCTATGATTATGACGTCATTTTCTGCAGGCTGTTATCATCTGGACCATGTTCGAACGCAGATAAGCTATGCATCAAATGCATTAATTGGTTCTTTGGCTGGCTTTCTTATTATCAGCATATTACCAACATCGCTCTCTTATGGCCTAACACTTGGTATAAGTCTATTCACCGCATTTTTTGTAACGATAAGTTTACTCATTATTCGTGCTACATTTACCAAAAAACAATAACCATTGCTTTTAATTATCTTTTTTTATTACGCTGATAACTATGAAAATAGTTTATTAACGGGGTACAAAGATGATAAAAAAACTAACATTTTTATTATTGTGCATGAATACACAAATCTTTACGTGTGAAAAAGCAGAGAAAGAAAGAGCTTTAACACTTCAAATTAAAAATCTATTAAGTGCCGGTGAAATGCCTAAAGAACCATTTAAACATTGGTGCAAGTTACACTTGAATACATTTAAAGAATCTAAGCATGAGCCCTTACAAACAATAGGTTTGACCTTAGAGCAAATACTTGCTGGCAGTATACCTAACCCACTGAGAGTCTTGGACGAATTTAAAGAAGCAGCTAAAGTACATCATGATAATGTAGATATAAACACTGAAAAATTACCTTACATGCTCACTGAAGGGACAAAGTGGTATTTTAAAGATAGTTGGTTTTTTTCTTTATTCACAAGATCAAAAGGAAATGGGGATACGCATGAAAAATAAACTTTTATTATTTTATAGCTTACCAATACTATTTATTTCTAATGACCTTAACTGTCCAATCAAATCGAAAAATAGCGTAAGCACTGCAAGCAAAAATACGCAAGCCACGTTACCAAAAAATGCACAAACTAATTCGCAAGAAGCTGTTATTATCGACGAGATAAAATCGCTTTTAGCCCATGGCAAAGTACCGAGTTTAAGCTTTAATGAATGGGTCGATACGCACACACCCATTTTATTAAAATCAGATAAGGATGCCGTCAAAAAACTAGGCGAAACCTTACAAGCAATACGCAAAGGGGACACTGCAAAAATAAGCGCCTTTAAAGTTCTTCCAAATTTTGAAAAAGCCGTACAAGAGTACGACTCAAAATTCCGCATCAGCATGCTTTCAAAGCCGATAATTATCGCAAAAGGGACCTACTGGTATTTCTCTGCGCCTAAGAAAAAATAGTAATAATTATAAAAAAATCTCGACTTACTAAGAGTTGATGTTCTACTTTAAGTATAAATCTTCTAGAACTTTTACGTTAAGGGCCTTTATGGAACTCAAATATCTTGTTGCCATTGCAGTATTTTTTTTACTAAATAACAATTTACAGGGGATGAACATCCTCCAAACAGCCGGTGCATACGCTAAAACCCCAGCGGCCATAGCAGGCGCGGTTGGCATAGTCTATGCAACCCCAATAGCTACAAAACTCACTCTTGCTGGACTCCATAAACTGTTTACAAAAACAAATATGGCTATTCAAACTCAATGTGAAAAGATGGAGATGGGGGATGCCGCAGCGTTTATACAAAACTACCAAAACGTAATAGATGGTATGAATAATGATTATTTCACCGTTGGCGCATCGGCTCTTGCTACATATCTTGCTCTTCTTGGCTATATTATTGCAGTATGTCCTCGATAATAAAAAAATAAGGGGCTTTTTCAAGCCCCTTTTGTTTCTTATTTATAATGCGCATTGGCGCACTATTTATTCGTACTCTTGATTACTCTCACTGTCCTGATCATCAATAAATGCTTGTTGTAATGCTTGCTGCGCTTGCGCGTCAGCTTGTCTTTTTAGCCTGCTAACCACTGCAAGTAAGACAATTTCAGCACCTAACGCTACTATAGTCACAGGAAGAACCAGCTGGCGCATCGTTTCAATATATTGGAAATACCCGGTACGCATAACGCGATTAAAACTAGAGATACCTGACTCACTCACATCCAAGTAGTTTTTATATACATTAAGTAGATCCGTAAATAATTTATTAGATTCAGGATTGTTCCAGGTTTGGTAAATCTGATAAATGCCATAGCCAGCTAAACTGACACCGACTACCTGCGCTGCTGTTTCTATTTTTTCAACATGCGTTTCAACAGGTTCCTGCTCAACTTCAGCTGCAAAAACTGGTAAAAATACAAGGGAAAAAAATAATACTAATTTTTTCATCATAAACTTTCGTGTTTTATTTAATCTTCTTCTTCATAATCTTCGTCTTCATCTTCCATAGTAGCTCGTGCCATCTCTTGAATCGATTCAGCATCACGCGGCAGCTCAGCGCTTAAGCACTCAGCGCCATCAGCGACAATCCAGTAATCATCTTCAATACGGATTCCGATATTCTCTTCTGGAATATAAATACCCGGCTCAATAGTAATAACATTACCCTCTTCAAGTGGTAAAGTATAATCACCAACATCATGCACATCAAGCCCTAAATAGTGGCCAATGCCATGCTTAAAGTATTTTGCAAAACCTTTTTTCTCTAAATGGGCGACTGCCATATGGTGCAGTGACTGATCAGGTTTATCAGGATTTTTGAGCCACACACCTGGACGTGCTTTAGTTGCAATATATTCATGCGTTGCAAGAACCGCTTCATACACTTCACGTTGACGTTTAGTAAATGTCCCCGATGCTGGGTAGGTACGTGTAATATCTGCGCAATAGTAATCATATTCAGCACCTATATCAACAACCACAAGATCATTTGGTTGAATAGCAGCGTTACCATTATGATAGTGCAAAATCGTGGTATTTTTACCCGTTGCTACAATAGAAGGAAATGCAACAGAACCCTGAGATTCTGCAAAGATATATTCAATACCAGCTTTTATAACAGACTCTTTTACACCAGCCTGAATAACGCGCGCTGCTGCTTCTTGAGCAACCATAGTAAGTTCTACAGCTTTAAAAAGTGCTTCAATTTCGAACTTATTTTTTCGTGAGCGCTGTAATGCGATCGCATTACTAATATCATGTAGATAATTTTTAAATTCAGGCAATAATGTCTGCATATGCATCACAAAAACAGGATATAAAAGCTGACGCGTATGATGCGCATATGGCATACAAATCTTGCCGCCATCAGAAGTAATATTTTTTATATATGCAATAAGATCTTGGTACTGCTCTGCACCTGCGAGTAAGCTTGGCTCATAACCACGTTGCGGCTTGCCTAAATACTGCACATCGCTCATAGAAAGTTGTTGTGCACATTCACGTGTTGCTACAACTGTTTCAACTAACCAGTCTGAACGTGGTGTTGCGTATGATGGGATAAAAAGACGTGATTTGCCCGAAAGTTCGATAATTAAAACTAAACCCGGTTCAGTTAAACCGGTATAGTAATAAAATGAGCTATCTTGTCTAAAAGTGTGCTTGCCGTCTTCAAATCCTGCAAGCAACATGATAGCACCAGATTTCATGGTTGGGTTTTGCTTTTTAACAAGATCGACTAATTCTTTTCGTCGACGGTCATAAAATGCATATGATGATTGTTTCAAAAGAGACGCCTTTCTGCTAAAGCTTTAAATACGGTGACACGGTCAACAGATTCTAATGATGAACCAACCGGTACACCTCGTGATAAACAGGTAATTTTAAACGTACGTTCTGGGTACGCCTGATTAATTTTTCGTGCAATATATGATGATGTTGCCTCGCCTTCTGGCGTTTGATTTAATGCAAATATCAGCTCTGTACACGAAGATGATAAACGATTTACCAGCTGCGGGACTGAAAGATCTTCAGGCGCAATGCCATCAAGGGGAGAAATCGCGCCACCCAGCACATGATACACACCGGTAAATCCGCCCGTTTTTTCAATTGCATACAAATCATACCACGTTTCAACTACACAAATGATACCCTTGTCACGCGCAGGCGATGAACAGTAGGTACAACTACCCTGCTTTTCTTGCCATGCACAACAAACGTCACACTTTTTAAGACCGGCATGAGCCTCTTGCAAAGTCGCGTTAAATTGCGCAAGCCGCTGCGCATCCATCTGTAAAAAATGGTGCGCAACACGATACAAGTTTTTTGAAGCAAGATAGGGAACCTGCTGCAACTGTTTTAAAAGCTTTGTGAGTGTTGGTAACTGATCATTCATAATAACTTCATACCCTTAAGTGTGTCACCCTGAGCGTGTCTCAGGGTCTTATTCGCTAACCCTTCGACAAGCTCAGGATGAGCGATTTTTTTAGTCCGGGATGACACGATTTTTTTACGCAAACAATTTTTTTGTTTCAGTAACTGCAAGTCTGGTTACAATATTAGTTAAAATAAAGAGCACCAAGCCGGCAGAAAAGGTTGTCATAAGCCCACCAATCAATAATGCCATACCAAAGGTAATCGCATTTTGGCGTATATCAACTTTACTTCCCGATAATTTTGTAAAGAGCGGGAACACAATGCCAACAAAGACACACAGGGGCAAAATATAATACGGGTCCTTTGCCGAAAGATCGGTGATCCAGCCATAAAATGGCGCATTATAGAGCTCTACCGATGATGAAAGAACTTTATTTAATCCGATAAAGAAGAACGTTTGCAGCACAAATGACAAACAGCCCAAGGCATCAAAATTGCCATGTTTTTGGATAAGCTCAGATTTTTCCTGCGCTAAGCGTTCTTTGTCATGCTTATATTTTTGTTCAATGTATTGCATCTTTTTACTAAAATCAGTTGCTTTTTGAATAGATTTCTCACCACGTGACGTGAACGGCAAAAGAAGAAGATTCATCAAAACAGTAAGAATAATAATGGCAAGCCCAAAATTATGAACAAAGTCATATAAAAATTTAAGGGCAAACAACAATGGCCGCGCTATAAGAGTAAACCAGCCATAATCAAGAAGCTCAGTTAAGCGGACATCGCTCTTTTCAAGTGTTTCATACTCTTTCGGGCCACAGTACCATGACAAGGTAAACGTTGTAGGCACAGAGACTTCAGGTCCTTCAACAATACACTCTAAAAGAGCATGTGTTGAATGTTCTTGTTTTGTTGCAGCAAAATATGATCGCTGCGCAAAAGTAGGGCTAGTTTTAACAAGCGCATTTACAAAATAGCGGTCTGCAAGGCCTGACAATGTTGGCTGAGCAAATGCTTTATCGGTGATCTCTGATGTTTTAAGACGCTGCAATGAGTCTTTTTGATTATTTACTAACGCAAGATCATAATAATCTGTCGTTTCTAGACCTGCAAGCTGCGGTGCTGGAAAGATAATGCGCGGGGCAACAGGAGTATATGGATTAATCGTTAGGGTCATATCGATCACATAACTTGAATCATAGACTTTATACTGCTTTATAACTTTACCAAGCGCGCTTTCTGATTCATAGGTGATAGTGTGTACGCCGTCTGTGTAGTCTTGTGCTGTTAATTCGTAGTCCAATGGGGTATCTTTATCAAACGCAACCAAGAACGAACGTTGTGTGCCATTAAGAGTCGGTGTTATAATCTCAAGAGACTTTTCAACATGGCCGCTTACCTTTTTACACACCACGTGATGTATGGTTGCACCCTGCGATGAGAACGCTATATCGCTATAAGGCGTTGATATAGATGTAATTTTTGGTTGATTTTTTGAAAAAAGAGCGATATCCTCATCTAAAAAATTAACTTCCGTTGCAAGAGGCTTATTCATTTGCTCTGGGAGAGTTACATGAAAAGCTTGTCCAGATTTAATCTCTTGAGTATCTTTAATAAAGAAACGATCAATAATAAAATAATTGATCAACATTGTAGTAATGACTGCAAATGAAAGAGAAATAAACAATTGTTTTGTATCCATGAGGTTTTACCGGTAAAAATGATATACGTTATTTATAAATATGATACCATGAAGAACCACATTCTGCTAGCACGTAACGCGCATGAGGCGCATAAGAAGAACACGCTAAAAAGGAGCACTTTATGAAAATTTCAAAGCAAAAATTTCGCATAGGCGAGCTTGCGACAAAACTCGAAGTAGAACGTTTTGTTATCCGCTTTTGGGAAAAAGAGTTTAGTATAAAAGGCTTTAGATCTGAAGGCGGACAGCGCTTTTATGATGATAAAGATCTTAAGAAGTTCGAACTCATTAAAGATCTTTTATACGGCAAAGGCTTTACAATATCCGGCGCTAAAAAATATCTTAAAGAGCATAAAAATAATGCTCAAAAGCTTCTTAACGAGGCCCATATTATTGCTTCAAGCATAACAACTATGGATCAAGAGCAAACTTCTGAAAAGCCAGTTGATGGCCGTCGCAAAAAGCACCAGCAAGTTGAACTCCCAGAAGATATCGCATCACAAATAGTTCAATTACAGAAAAAATTGCTTAAGTTACGCGAACTTCTTTAATAGCATCTATCGCCTATCTGCATTGCTTGAACACGGCAGATAGGCTCACCCGTAAAAATGTTTAACCATGTATAAGAAAAAAAATCATATTCATTTTATCGGCATTGGCGGCATCGGCATGAGTGGAATAGCCACGATTTTAAAAAATCAAGGCTATCATATCTCTGGTTGTGACAACGACCTTGAACAAAAAAGTGTTCATGACTTAACACTCCTGGGATGCTCCATTTATGCAGGCAACAATAGTACAGCCTGTAACGACCCATCAATCGATATTCTGGTCTACTCTTCTGCCATTAAAGCTGACAACCCAGAAATTCTTGCAGCTCAAAAACGTGGAATTCCTACGATATCACGCGCATTAATGCTTGCAGAGCTCATGCGCACCAAATATAGCGTTGCTATTGCCGGTGCCCATGGAAAGACGACCACGACCTCTATGATTTCACATATTCTTATCGAGGCACAAACTGATCCAACAGTGATTATTGGTGGCCACCTTAAAAATATCTCCAGTAACGCGCGTTTTGGTAAAGGTGATTTTTTAGTCGCCGAAGCTGATGAAAGCGATAAATCACTCTTGCGCCTTTACCCCACTATCGCCGTAGTTACCAATATCGACTTGGAACATATTGACGTCTATAAAGATATTGAAGATATCAAAAATACGTTTAAAAAATTTCTTGAAAATATTCCATTCTATGGAAAAGCGATACTCTGCGATGATGACCAGAATATTGATGCGATACTGCCGTTAACTACCACTAAAACTATACGTTATGGTTTTAAGCCAACTTCAGACATCTATGGACAGGATATTACGCTACAAAAAACATTTTCTACCTGCACGGTATGGAAACGTGGCTCATCGCAACCGCTTGGCGCACTCTATTTAACCATGCCAGGCCGGCATAACTTGTTAAATGCACTTGCTGCGATAACCGTATGCCTTGAGCTAGATATTCCATTTCAAACGATCCTGAGCGCACTTGCAAACTTTAAGGGCATCGACAGACGCTTTACTCTTAAAGGGACGCATAATGGCGCACTAGTTTTTGATGATTATGGGCATCACCCAACAGAGATTGCACAAACACTTAAAGTTGCCCGCAAACGAACAGATGGTAAACTTGTTGTTGCTTTCCAGCCACACCGGTATACTCGCACGGCTGGTTTATGGAACGACTTTATTGAACTGTTTTCACAAAAGGACACGATTGATCACTTGATTATTACGGATATTTATCCTGCAAGTGAGGCGCCTATTGCCGATATCACCAGTGAGCGATTTGTAGCTGAACTTAAGGCAAAAAACCCTACGCTTTCAATCACCTACTGCCCTTTAGATGACACGTTTACAACTATTAAACAAAATCTTATTGATAAATTAGCGCAAGGCGATTTACTTCTTTTACAGGGGGCCGGTAAAATTAATAAACTGGTTAATTACTTAGAGATACAAAAAGAAGATAATTAAGTTCTTAAAAAGGGCACGTGTGAAAAAAATTCTGCTGAGCTTACTACTTTGCTCAATTTCACTTAATGCAGGCAAATTTGATGAATGGATACAAGAATTAGGCCGAAATGAATTTTTAGAACATTATCTTAAAACAAGAGCTGAGCTGCTCAGCACAATAACTGATTTGCAGAAAGCACTTAACATATTAGGTGACTCAGAGCATAAGAAATTCTTAGAAGATCTTCTGCAACGGGAAAGAATTACCCTTAAACGGGCAGAAAGAAAAATTCATTATTACACACCTAAACAACCTGCTGCGAAATACTAATTATTGAGTTTCCCCCGTAATTTTGGCCATACTAACAAGTAGGGATAGAACTTTTTTATAAAAGGGGATTAGTATGAATAGATTCAAAAATGTACTTATGGACGTTTTGCTTATTGTCTCATGCGCAACTCTGCACGCAGGTAACGGTAGTGCAGGCTGGGGAGCATTTGGTGGTACACTAGGTGGTAGCATGTTGGGAACAATGGCCGGAAACGCCATTGCAAATAGACCAGCACGAACAGAAGTTGTGCAAGTGCCCGTGCAACAAGCGCCCGCGCCACGCGATGATTATGACGATTCTGCAGCTGTACGTAAACTTAAAAGAGAGAATAAAGAACTTGCTGCCGAAGTCGAAGAACTTTCTGATGAAGTTATAGCGCTCAAAAAAGAGATTAAAAAACTTAAAGCAGAAAAAAGTGGTAAAACTTCCCGCGCTGCAGCAGCTGCATAAGTAAACCAAATTATTAAATTATAAAAAAAAGCCCCGATTTTCTCGAGGGCTTTTTTAACTTACTATAAGATTTTATTCCAGAGCCATGACAAATAATTTAATTTTTAGCTTAAACACACTTGATTCTTATTTTTCAATTTCGCCATCCTCATCTATGATAATAGAGCGATTTGCTGATAAATAGCTCAAAACATTTACCTTTTTAAGGTTAGCAAGCTCAAGCCTTTCTTGTATTTTATCGCGCGGGTAGTCATAGAAAGTAAGAGTGAATTTTTCAAAATCATTCATGAGATACGTCATATGAATAAGATACAACTTCTTAGCAGTTTGAATTGCCGGAAGTCTTACCTGATTTTCTGCAACGCTCTCTTCAAATAATTTAGCATACGTAAGCTCATACTTACAATCATGCTCAATCTCAATAGGTTTTCTTTCCTTTTTATTAAAGGGTAAAAACAGTTGTATATTTTTGTCACTCAAATTTAATATTTTAATTGTTTGATTCGGAGCATAAAGAATAGATACAAAAATACAACTTAAGACTATTACTAACTTCTTCATATTCATTTTTTTTTCCAAAAAAAAGCCCTCTGTTTAAGAGGGCTTAAATATCTTTATGAACGAGTGCCAAAGAAAATGACCACTCGGTTATCGGGACGAATCGAAACGGTACAAAACTTTTGAGGCTTCTCAAAAACGAGTAATACTTCAGATTCAACGCTAAAAAGATGTAACTCTTTCCAGCCTAAGCGCTCCATCTCAAATTGATAGAACTTAACCAGGTCACCCAGTTCAAAGGTACTTATAAAAGTAAGCCCTGTAGAATCTGCCGTAGAACCACTCAAAGTATGAGGGGCCACCTGTACAGGCAAGGGTATATCGGTAAGATGCGCTTCGCTTTTTAGAACGGGCTGCTCGTCATAGTAATGATGCGAAACATTGTTACTTAATTTCTTGTAACACGCAGGCAAAATTAGTATACAACAAAGAACAAACCAATTACTTAGCTGCCGCTGTTTTTTGAGCATGTGCTGCATTTTTTTGCTCTTTAGTAAGAACTTTTTCTTTAACGCGTGCAGCTTTACCAATACGTGTTCTCATATAATATAATTTTGAACGACGCACATCACCTTGATGGACATACTTAATAGAGTCAATCGCAGGTGAGTAGAATGGTAAGATACGTTCGATAGAGATACCGTTAGCACCGATTCTACGAATGGTAAAGGTTGAAGAAGCGCCGCTTTTATGCATTGCAATAACGTCACCTTCAAACATTTGAAGACGCTCTTTATCGCCCTCTTTAATCTTTAACGCAACTTCGATACAGTCGCCAACTTGAAACTTTGGAAAGCCACGGTCATATTGGCCAAGCTCTTTAATTGTTTCTTTGGTATATTTTGGTGATTTCATAATAATCCTTAATTATAACTTTTTACCTTCTTACTATACTAAAAAAAATTCATACTGTCTTCTTATTTTTCCCCAACCACCGATCCAGTATCACTGCAGCTGCCGAACGTACCGACAGATGGTTAAATGAAGAGAAACCCTCAAGTGGAACCAAGCGATAATCGCATCGTTCCATCAATTCAGGAGTTAATCCCCTACCAGTGCCAAGCACAATCAAGACGGGCCGATCACAAGACCAGACCTTTTCTTGATCAAAAAAGGTAATCGATCCCGGATGAGTATCTGTTTTTGCCCCCGTAGCGACCAAAACAGGCGCTTTACCCTCACGCTGAGTGATCTGCGCGATAACATTTTCAAGGTTACTTTCTAATATAACATGGTTAAGTGCTTCATGACGATAGTTATTATAAGAAATTCCCGGACCCTCTTGCCAAAAGCCTAAAAGCGTCTTTACAATCGCCTGTTGATCAACAAGGGGGGTAACAATAAAATAATTTTTTAAACCGTATGTTATTGCAGAACGAGCAATATCATGAATATCAAGGGAGGTAACCGAAGTAGTACCAACTTTTGTGTTCACTTTATCTTCTGACACTAAAACTTCACTATGCATGAGTACCACATAATGATGCGGCAGATTTTTTTCCACCAGTCGTTCTTGCTCACTGGTAAACTCTGGATAACTTCGTACCCAATCAAAATGCTGCAACACCGATTCACGCGCAACCTCTTGCTGGCGCCAATCGGCAATAGCTTTATGGTTCCCACTGCGCAGCAACTCAGGGACCTGGTGCCCTTTCCACTCAACAGGGGCAGTGTACTCTGGATAATCGACAAATGGCCCTGAAAAGGAATCCAACTCAACCGACTCAGACTTACCAACTATAGCAGGAACAAAACGAAGCAGCCCTTCAAGAAAAACCATTGCCGGCACATCGCCACCCATCAAAACAAAGTCACCGATTGAGACTATCTCATCGGCATATTCTGTTTCAATGCGCGCGTCCATGCCCTCATAACGCGCAGGCAGAAGCATCAAATGATCTTTTTCTTGAGCATGCATGCGATCATAAATAGCGCGTAATGATTTTTGATTGAGTTTTTTTCCTCGAGGAGAAAAAAAGACCTTATACGCGCAACCATGCTGGGCTTCTATATCAGTAACGGCGCGTTCGATAATCTCAGGCTTGATAACCATACCAGCACCATGGCCGAATGTAGGACCATCAATGCGCTGTTTAGGCTCTGCATAAGAAAAAAGATTATAGACATTCGTGTCAATGATGCGCTTTTCTCGAGCACGTTCCACCAAGCTTGTTGAAAAAAAAGGCTTATAGAGTTCAGGGAAAAGCGTAACAACAGAGATTTTCATAGTTAAGCGGCAACGTCGACGACGATCTCTTTAATCTGACCAGGCGCAAGAAGGTTCGAAGCTGTGCGAAGCGCTCTAAAAACGCGACCTTCACTGCCGATAACGCGTGCGATATCGCTTCCTGCAACTTTAATTTGAATTACAACAGCAGGGCTATTATCAACTGGCATCTCCTGCACTGAAACAGCAGATGGGTTGTCGACAAGCCCTTTAACAACAGACTCAATAAATAAGCGAATCATGATAACTCTTTACCGTTAAGCTGCAGCTACCGGTGCTTTTACTACTTCAGCTTGTTTTTTAAACGCTTTGTGTAATTTCTTTACTGCATCTGTTTCTTGTGCGCCAAGACCGATCCAATGCTGAATACGAGCTTCATGAAACTGAACAAACTCTTTTGAACGAGGATTGTAAGTTCCTAAGATTTCAAGTGATGCGCCATCACGTTTTTTACGTTCATCAATTGCGACGATACGATAAAACGGAGCATTCTTTTTCCCGATACGGGAAAGTCTAATTTTAACTGCCATGTAAACCTTTCAACATAATTACATCCCCTTAAAAATGGGGTCTTCTCTTTAAGATTTTAACAAATTGCTGACTTTGTTCAAATCTTTCTAACAATAACCTAATATCTTGCGACGTTGTACCCGAACCTTCAGCAATCCGTTTAGCACGGGATTCATTAACAATACGCGCATTAAGACGCTCTTTCAGTGTCATAGAACTGATGATCGCCTTAAATTTCTTCATTTCCCGCTCGCCTTTTTCAATGTGCGATGGATCGATCTTCATTCCAGGAATTCCCGGGATATACTTCATAAGTGATGACAAACTCCCTAAGGAACTCATCATATCAAGCTGTTTCGCAAAATCTTGTAATGTAAGCTTACCAGTATTAAATGCCTTTTGAAGATCTTCCTGGTCTGAGACCTTGATCTTCTCGTGCGCTTTTTCAATAAGAGTATGCATATCCCCTAACCCAATAATACGATTAGCGATTCGCTCAGGGTTAAAGTACTCTATATCATCAACTTTTTCACCGGTACCCATAAAGATCACCGGCTTTTTAACCATATAATAGCAGGCAAATGCCGCGCCGCCACGGGTATCGCCATCCATTTTACTCAAGATAACACCAGTTGCATTAATAATCGCCTCAAATGATTGGGCAACACGTAACGACTCCTGACCGATCATGCCGTCAAGCACTAAAAAGGTATAGGTAGGCTTAACACGTTTAATAATGCCAGAAAGTTCTGCTAATAACTCTTGGTCAACATGCAAACGCCCTGCCGTATCGATAAAACAGTGCTCATAATGGTTTTTCTGGGCATACTGCACCGCTTCAGCAGCTGCAGCTATCGGGTCGGTCGCTTGGGCGGCATAATAATCTACACCAATGGCTTTTGCCAAAATTTCAAGTTGTTCACGAGCTGCCGGACGGTAGTAATCTACAGAACAAACCAGTATTCTTCTTTTTTTATTTCGTTTTGCAGCATCTTTTTGAATAAGATGAGCCAATTTTGCAAGCGTTGTTGTTTTACCAGAACCCTGGAGCCCTGCCATAACAATGACACTTGGAATCTGAAAAGAGAAGGCTGTTGCACTCTGCTTGCCACCTAAAAGTTCAACTATACGGTCGTGCACGGCTTTCATCACCAGCTCGGCGGGCTTTAATGAAGAAAAAAGCTTTTTACCGGCCAAGTCTGTCTGAACCTTCTGAACAAAATGAGTTACCACGTCATAGGGCACATCAGCTTCAAGCAAGGTGTTTTTTACCATCTCCATAGCCTGGTCCACTGTTTGCTGTGAAACGTTAGACGAAGAAAAACGTGAGAATAAAGCAGAGAATTTTTCGGTTAATGATCCAAACATCGGGGTACCTCAACGACATTAAACTTCTAATAAAGTTGTAAAACTCGTATATGAACGCTAAACTTATAATATATATTTATAGTATTATACCCTAAAAATGAGTAAACGGTAATGACTAAACCGGCATCAATTATTCCAATTGAACAACCAAAAACCTTATTAATCGGCATCCATTCGCCTTTTAACCCAATTCGAGACATCGAATCATATTATCAAGAATTTAAAAATCTTGCAGAGTCTAATGGTGTAAGCACTGAATATTTTATCACTATTAAGTTGCGCAGCATCGACTCCGCTAACTTTTTAACGCTTGGCAAACTGGAAGATGTCCTTGCATTAGTTAAAAAAGAAGGTATCGAAGAAGTTATCTTTTCAGACGCGCTTTCTCCGCAACAAGAGCGTAACTTAAGCCGCATCTTGCAGTGCCACGTATTTGACCGAACGGATCTTATTCTAGAAATTTTTGAAAAAGGCGCACAATCGGCTGAAGGTAAAACTCAAGTCGGCCTTGCTATGCTCCAACACCAAAAGTCTCGTTTAACCGGCCGCGGCCTTTATATGTCACAACAAGGTGGCCGTATCGGTACCCGTGGCCCTGGTGAAACGCAAAAAGAAAAAGAGACTCAGCATATTGAGCATCTTATGCTTAAAATGCGTCGCGATTTAGAAAAACTTCAAAAAGTTAGAGAAACCCAACGTAAGCAAAGAATCGGAAGCGAATTACCGCTTATGTGTTTAATTGGTTACACCAACGCGGGCAAATCAACTATTCTTAACGCGCTTACCAAAAGCTCGGTGCTTGCTGAAGATAAACTTTTTGCAACGCTTGATACCACCACGCGTGAACTTTTTATTGAAAAGAAAAAAATCGGCTTAATATCCGACACCGTCGGCTTTATTCAACAGCTGCCCCACAAACTTATTGAAGCCTTTAAATCTACCCTTTCTGAATTACAGCATGCACACTTGTTAATTCAAGTAATCGATGCTGCAGATACAAATTGGGAAGAACATATTAAGGTTGTGCACGATGTTCTTGAAGAATTAGGCGCAAGCGATAAACCGATGGTCTATGTCTTTAATAAAGTCGACAAACTGCCAAATATCGAAATGTCAGATTTTGCATTCAGAAATTACCAACCGCATGTGCTTGTCTCTGCAACAAATGAAAATGGTCTTGACCCACTTAAAGCATTTTTGGTTGAATGGAAAAGTAGCCTAACATCAAAAAATTCTTGACGGTAAAGGTGTCATTACCATGAAAAAACATGCGTTAATAATATTATTAGCATTCTCTAGTTTTTCACCAGTGGTATCGACACCTCAAGCCACTCTTTCAGAAAACAATGCAACAAGCCTTTCAACTAAAGCAATTACTGCTGCATGCCTAGTTGGCGGCGCATTAGCGCTATACAAAATCTATACATGGCACAATAACACTTCAAATATTAAGGGCGGCACTGATTCTGCCCCTTGCGTATGGTCCGCTGCTGTCATAAAAAAAGAGGCTGAGTCACTTATTAGAAACCAGAAAATGGCCAACACCCAACCTATTTTTTGGGAAGTTGAACCACAAATACCCCCTAACGTGCCAATAAATCAGGGCATGGTCGAAATCACGGCTGCTCTTGAACTTTCCAAACAGAATCATGCTGGCAAGTGGTTTATGGAAAGAATAAATTTTTCACAATCAGACAATTTACAAGATCTTAGAGCACCCGGCATACTAAAAATTAAATGGTTTTTATGCGACTCAAGAGGAACAGGCCCGGAAGCACGTGCCACGGGTGAATTATCTTCAGATCAGCAAAACCTCAATGCAAAATAGAACATTATAAAAATATTGCGCAGATCAACAAGCAGAGTATTTAGTCAAATTAATAACTTATCATCACAAAATACTTGAATTTATATTCCCCATATAGTAGATTTCCTGGGATAGAAACAAAATTCTATCCCAAGTAAACCATACTACTTATTAGGGAGTATTCTATGAAAAAATATCTAGCACTGGCATTACTTACATGCACAGGGGCATCTCAACTTTCATTGCACGCAATGGACAAACAAGTTGGCCCGACACCTGCGGAATCTTTGGCAGCAAATCTCAAGCAAAAATCAAGCAACAAGGCGACTCTTAAAAGCAACCCACAATTCGCAGCTGCTATCAGCACACACGCATCTGAAATTGCAGATGCTCATGGCGTTTCAGCAGCAGTTGTGGCATCAGCTGCAACCGCATTTGCTGTAGTTATTCATGAAGAAAAAACCACTCCAGAAGAAAAAACTCAAAATGACGCTCCTATGAATGAATTCTTAGTAGCATCAAAAGATGGCGAAGCAATAACCGTAGAACAAGATAATTTAAGCCGCACACAAGTTATTTCAAAAGATGCGATCAAAAAACTTCATGAAGCAGATGAACTTGATGCAGAAGAATTAGAATTAAAACGCAGAAAAGAAGCTGCGATAGAAGATCTTAAACAATCTTTTAGAGATATCAAAGAGAAACGTGATGTACATTACGGGCTTGTCACCACTAAAGGATCTAAATTAGAAGAATATAAAGCAAAAAAAGAGACACTTGCCAAAGAAGCTGAAGAGAAAAAAGCTCAGGCTGCACATGATGCTGCTGCGTCAGAAGCAAAAAGATTAGCAGCTGCAACTTCTGCTGAACTATCAGAAGCAGCTCTGAAAGACCTTGCTGAAAGCTCCGAATATACTCTTGCAAGACAAGGTTCATTTGAGAAAGACCTACATAAATTAAATGACTTTGATGATCAATTGAACAAAGTCACCAACAAATTAGAAGGGTATTGCGTTAAAGCAGCTGATCTTATACAGCCTACACAAGAAACTAAAACAGTTATGCTCCTACAAGAAAATGACACTGAACCGAATGGAGACACCAACACTGTTGTGGTAACAAAAGGTTCAAGCTTCTCCTCGCTCTTTAAAATGTTTGGACTATAATAATAGAAAAAAACTCTGATTTTCATTATCATACTAAGAGGCGCACCATGCGCCTCTTAGTGTATAAACAGGAATAACTTTCAAATGCATGCAGGAACAAAAAATGACCATCCATAAAAGTTTTTTATATGCAACCTTTCTTGTAACATCTTCAGGTTTGTATAGTGCTGATGTATTAGAGAAATTCGGTAATGTTCGTGCTGCTGCACAAAAAGCCGCTGATGCAGAAATTCAAAATTTTGACTCGGAATTAACTCGATTACAAAAGGAAATGCTTGAGGCTGGTGAAAAAATCACACAGTATGATTCTGAATTTCAACAGATTAAAGAGCAACATGAACAAGCAATGGCCGCACTTATTGTAACATTTAGACAAAATACTGAAGCTAATCGAGAAAATGTAAAAACGCTTCAAAGCAAAATAAAAACGTTACAGAAGAATAAACAAGAAAATGAACAAAGAAAACAAGAACTTCAAATGAAATTCGAGCGTATGCTCAAAGGGTTCGACGCCATTGATCAAAAAAAATCAGAACCGATCCCTAGAAAATTGGATGCCATCGAAAAAGGCGGCAAAAAAAAATCCGTTCTTCCAGAATCAGCTACTAGTGAATACATTGTTGTCGAGAGTCAAGGCGACAAGCCTACGTACCGCAAACCAGATTGGGCACCCTTAGAATTATGGTTGCTTTTACCACAATTAGTGAAAGAAACAATTGGCACTCCTGAGCAAGCTTAATTATTATAACTAAACTGTTCTTGTTGCTACAACAGTGATCTTTAAGTATTCTTGATACATTAACACGATCAAGAAAGCATCTTTATGAAAAAACTATTAATCATTGCGTTAGCACTATCAAGCTTAAGTATTAATTCAAAACCATGTTTAGAGAAAAATTTACATAATTTGCTACAAAAATTGGCCCATCACATAAATGAAGCCAATTCTGTTTATGCAGAATTAATGGATTTGGTAGATAAACAACTATTGCCTGATCAACAGCCTCTAAACGAAATTGAACAAGTAGATATCGAATCATTTGTAAGATTGTCAGCAGACGCAAAACATGAAGCGCTCGGTAAAAAATGGGAAGAAGTTCAAACATTTCATGTACAATTGGAAAATTATAGAAACTTACTTAGTGCTCGCATAGATCAAAATTAATCAAATAACTCAAAGGTCAAATTTATGTCAAAAATAAGAAACTACCCTCTATCTTTTTTAATTCTTAACTGTTTTTTAATACCTTTACATGCTGAATCACCCAAAGATATCTGCTTTGACCGTATTTGCTGCATAAATGCGCCAAAACCAAAAGCTGAAAGAGACGCAGAAGCGTATCTGTTTCAGCCAAAACAACCCAACCCTTTGACCCAGGACGAAGCAGCAAAAAGCGTTCGCCAAAGAATTCAAGAAAAATTTACTGGCAAATTGCCAGATGGAGTAGATCGACTCATTTCTCTTTTTACCGAACAAAAAAATGATTCACATCATGATGCATCTTCCCCCAATCGTATACTTTTAACGGGCGATACCGGCACCGGAAAAACATATCTTGCTGAAGTACTTATTCAAGAGTTACAAGTGAAATCATTTTCGATATCAGGACCATCCTTTGGAGATAAATATTGCGGTGAAACATCACGAAGAATACATGAAGTTTTTGAAAACGCAAAAGCACTTAACGAACCAGTAATAATCTTTATTGATTATATTAACGCCCTGGCCTTCAAGATACGAAATACAAGCCATCCTGTATACAAACGAAATCTGGAAACATTATTAACAGAATTAGAGAATGTCAAAGACAATAAAAATGTTTTTGTAATTTTTGCAACCCATGAGCCAGATCTTCTTGACAAAACATTTATAGATAAATTTCCCGGCAAATCACATGCCCACCTTTCTCATCTTAATGAAGAAGAACGGGCAGCGCTCTTTATGAAGTATTTTAAAGATAGAGACCTTCCAGCAGATTCTGAACTCGCTCAAGAATTGGCAAAAACGACTAATACAAATGGGGATAAATATATTTCTAATAGAGGGTTGGAAGGTATAGTAAGAAAAGCAAAATTTAAAAAAGTTCGCGATTGTCATGAAAATCAAAAATGTGATGAACACATAAGAACCTATTTACACCAAGCGCTAAAGTCCATGAATAAATATTCCTAATTTTTGCCCGAATACCATAATTCCGGTAAGCTAGTTTAACTATGAATACACAAACAAATTTCCAAACATTTTTCGATACGCAGTTAAACCCAGAACAGCAACAAGCAGTTGCTCAAAAAGATGGCGTGTTGCTGGTATGCGCGGGGGCAGGTTCCGGTAAGACGCGCGTGATTACTGCGCGGATGACGAATTTGATGCTCATGCACAATGTTACCTCATACGCAATTGTAGCGCTTACATTTACTAATAAAGCTGCACGTGAGATGAAAGAACGTATCGCGCATTTTTTACCGGAATATCAACTGCCGTATGTTGGAACGTTCCATTCATATTGTTTGCGTTTATTAAAAATATATCGCCATCATCTGACGCATCCAGAATTTAGTATTCTCGATGAAGACGATAAAGAAAAAATGCTCAAGGCCATTATTAATAAATATGGCCTGGTAAAAAAAGTAACCGTCAAAGCCCTTGCTGGCGCGATATCGCAACATAAAAATAGTATGCTGGGTATTTCAGACCCGTTGCTTGAAGAGCTGTGTAATGTTTATGAGCGTGAAAAAACAAACGCACATTGCCTTGATTTTGATGATCTGCTTCTTGAAGTGTTAAAACTTTTTAGAACTAACGCTGAATTTAAAAAAGATTTTCAACAGAAAGTTCGCCATGTGCTTGTGGACGAATATCAGGACACAAACCTTGTGCAACATGCGCTATTACAACAAATAACACAAGACGAGAACAAACAATTTTGCATCGATTCACTCTGTGTAGTTGGTGATGAGGACCAATCTATCTATTCATGGCGCGGCGCGACAATACAAAATATTGTTTATTTTAAACGTGATTTTCCACAAACAACAACTATTACCATTGCGCAGAATTACCGTTCTGTGCAGCCGATTTTAGATGCAGCAAACGCTATTATTGAACATAATAACATCCGTAACCCAAAAAAATTATGGTCAGAAAAAAAGGGTAACGACCGCATCAGACGCATACAATGTGCATCAAGTTACCAAGAAGGTGATATCGTTGCCAAGTTAGCATCGATGCATATTAAAAAAAATAGTGCGGCACCCTTCGACTACGCTCAGGGCGGGCGGCCGGGTAAAGAAAAAAATCAATCTATTGCGGTATTATACCGATCACACTACCAATCACGCGCGCTTGAAGAGGCGCTCATTCGTGGATCGATTCCGTATAAAATTATCGGTGGCGTAAAGTTCTATGACCGCCAAGAGATCAAAGATTTACTTGCCTATATGCGCCTAGTGGTTAACCCATTTGACCGCATTTCACTCAGCAGAATTATTAATGTGCCCTCACGCGGACTTGGTGACAAGTTCATTGAAAGTTTAATGGAACTTTGGGACCAACAACCTTTTTTAAATGGCTTTCAGATTCTGCAGCATATGCTCACAGAAAAAGTTGTTTCTGGCTTAAAAGCAGAAAGTGTGCGTTCGTTTATAAACCTTTTTCACGGTTTTAATCGCAACGACAGCGCACAAAAAGTGGCAGAATATTTTATTGAAAAAAACACTTATCTTGAATACTTAAAAGAGCATTTTGCGCAAGAAGATGCACAAGCAAAGATCGGCAACGTAAAAGAGTTACTTAACGCAATTGCTGCATTTTCTCGTCAGGAAAATAACGCGCAAGAAGGTTTTACTATAGAACGCTTTTTAGAAGAAGTGGCACTTTTGCAAGAGCATATTATTGATGAAACTACGCATGATTATATATCGCTCATGACGCTGCATGCGGCAAAAGGGCTTGAGTTTGATACGGTTATTTTAACGGGACTTGAAGAGAATATCTTGCCCAGTGCGCATGCAACCTTTGCACAAGAAACTGTTGAAGAAGAACGTCGACTTTTATATGTGGGGATTACCCGTGCCCGTGAACGGCTATTACTTACGCATGTCCGCTACCGCTATGTTTTTGGCACCATGACTGATCAGCGCACGTCGCGTTTTGTGCATGAACTTCCCGAATCAATTGGCAATATCGATTGCTCACAATGGAACATTATCGATATTCAAAACTATTTACGCGACTGGTATCTCGAGCAACCAACTTATAAAAGCATATCTGCGAGCACCAACGCCCAAGCAGCAAAACCAAAATTAGTTATCCCCGAGTTTGCATTTGACCAAGAGCCAGAAGATATCTCGCAAGAGACAAGCGTGCGCAAGCTTAAAGTTAACCAACGTGTTCGCCATGCTACCTATGGCATTGGTACTATTAAAGAGCTTGAAGAGCGCGGTGAAGACACGCTCTTTGCTACGGTTCAATTTGGTGCAAAAAGTAAAAAGATCTCTGCCAATTTTTTAGTTGAGCTCTAGTTTACTCGTCTTCCTGTTCAATATCGGCAGTCAACACCCGTTTATGCATCACAACTGGTGCAAATAATGCTTTACCCTGATAATGCAGGCCATCCTGCTCATTGATTAATTCATCAATATCTGTAGTAGAGGTAATAATAATGTCTTTACCCATAATCTTGCCATTAGAAAGTTGTACCCCGGTTCCAGGAACAATATAGTAGCCTTTTTTGGTAAGCACAATTTCATATTTTTTAGATTGAATGGTTGGGTTATCTTGCACATAGGGGCCCTGCCACTTTTCTGGCATGATAAGATTCATTGCACCAACTTCTGAGCTCACAAAACTTTTTACCGTTAAAAAATCGATATAATTTTTTTCATGATCAAAACCAAGAATGCCACATTCGGTATCAATTTTATCAAAGATTGCTTTTAGTTGGGTTATGTCGCCTACAATTACTTGGTTAATAATGATGCGTGCCTCTTTAGTAAACTGGTACCACGTTAAAAAAAATAGCCCGGTTAATAATGCACTTGAGATCAATATAACTAACGTTTTTTTATGATACAATTCCATGCTTGCCCCCTTGTATGTAAACTAAAAACCGCTCAAATGGATTCGACTTCGCTCACCTCGAGCGGTCCCTACTTTCAATGGTAGCACAATCCAATTTACTGTTTGAAGATATTCCAGTATAATGCTTGATTAAGCAATCATTATCTCTCGATTGTTGCGATTATAGAAACTTCTCCATAAATTATCATTGTAAAAAAAAATCTTATTAGGAATTTTCATGAACCATTTTGTAAAAATCACATTTTTATGCTCACTCGCGCTATGTAATCTATTATGTAATGCTGAAACTAACCAAGTAATTATAGATAAAATCACGAAATATGATTTAGATCTAACGTGTAAAGATAAAACAACGCTCACAGAAGTTATTAAAACAGTTACACAAGCAGGACAAGATTCAATCGAACCCTTTTTTTTGCAACCGACAGATTCCATAGAAACATTACATAAAAGACAAGAAATTATTCTCTTTTTATTAGAAAAAAATACTCTCTACGCCGCGCTCAAAGAACAACTTCAAGTACTTGCATCCCATGAAACAGCCTTATCCCTTGAAAACAACCAACAGCTTTCACAGGAAGCTTTAAAACAGGTTTACTATACATCAGATAGTTTTAAAAAATTTAACACGTCTCCCATTGCGCTTGATGCTGCCTATGCT
This sequence comes from uncultured Candidatus Babeliaceae bacterium, assembly GCA_963704655.1. Classification (GTDB taxonomy): domain Bacteria; phylum Babelota; class Babeliae; order Babelales; family Babelaceae; genus BOG-1370. The sequence continues at coordinate 647,907 of OY969927.1, forward strand.
CTACATATAACAGGGCTGTGCCTTCCTGCTATTGAATACCTTATATTTCATGCAGGAATTAAGTTCCTTACAAAGGCAGAAAAAAATACCGATTCGCATAAGCAAGATCATGCGCACCAAGATAAAAAACATCATGAGCCCCACCAAAAAAACCATCATAACGATCATAAACATGGTGATCATGCTGGACATGATCATGCACCCAAAAAACATGCTCAACCTAGCTGCTGCGATGCTCATATAAGTCCAAATTCTGGCAATTTTGCATTTTACAGCTTTCATGGAGTTATTTTTGGAATGCATATTTCGCCTTTATATCATATGGTAGAAGATGTTCAGAATCGAGCAGTTATGATCAAGCATCTTCAAGAACAGATGATTCATATTGCTACCTATGTTAAAACAGCACAAGAGATTTTTGATCTTTTAAAAAATCAGGATGCTGAAAAACTCAACTTTGCACCCTACCAAGAACTTGCCTATTTCTTTGATGAATCACCACGCTGTTCCACAGAAGCACAAGATCTTTTAACACTCTTACAAGAATCGACATTCACCGGAAATGCTTCCTTTTTAAATCACGTTGGCAATGTCCTTGCCGCGTATAAGCTCTATGTGAACGTTCACCAAGAATTCCATAAAATCACCAGAGCATTAGGTGAAATTGACCTTTATGTAAGCGCAGCAGATATGATAAAAAATCAGACGACTGCCGCGCCATGGTGCTTTGTGAATTACAAAAAATCTGCACATCCAAGCATACTCGCAAAAAACATGCGCCATCTTTTTATACCTGAAACATTATCAAAAAGCTGGAATATTAATACCACAGAATCACTCCATACCTTTATTACGGGTGATAACGGTTCAGGGAAATCTACCTATATAAATGGTCTTGGCCATGCACTTATTTTAGCGCAAACTTTTGGCATTGCGCCAGCTGAACAGTTTGAAATGACACCATTTTCACATATCTGCACCTACCGCTTTATTGAAGACAATATGGTACAAGGCACTTCACGCTTTTATGCCGAATGCGGACGCATTGAAACAATACTCACTACCGTAAACGAAAGTTCTTGTTTGAGCTGCGTGCTCCTCGATGAACCATTTACCAGCACAAACGCTCAAAAGGGTGCCGACTTTCTAACTCAGGCACTTGCAAGGCTGTTTTCTTTACGCAACACCATAAGTTTTACCGCAAGCCACTATGGTTCACTAAGCGCACTTGCCAAAGAACATAAAAACACTGTTCATCTTCACTTACGTTAACATAAAAGGGCCCACCCGCACACCCTCAGCAGGGTCAAAGGGCGGGCCCTTCATCTTTTACTTGAGAATTTATTTTCATATATGCTATAAAAAGATTATAGAGGGGCACAATAAGTTCGGGGGAACTTGTTTCATGAAATATAGTATTAAATTACTACCATTACTTGTTTACGCTTCAAGCGCTTTTGTAAGTGGCTATTTATTACGCAGTGACCAAGAGGCATATAGTTATTGCCTTAATCACCCAAATGCATTTATTGCTATTGTCTGGCCCATCGCGCAGGGCAAAGAGACATTTATTAAAAACATAATGAACCGCTACGGAAAGATTCTTTATAGAAAAGAGACATACTTTACTCCAAGCAGTGCATTGCATATATTAAAAAAGGCGCATGCAAATGCGAATATCCCCACCAGCATGAAAGAACATCTTAAGTGGTACTTCCCTAAAGGCACCTACCAACAACCGGCCCGCATATTTGTACTGGAGTTTAATGATATGTCTCATAACCTTGCCTGCAAATACTCGGTCCGCAAACTCTACCCTTCACTTCAATACCGTTCAATACACATTAATGATTATCACTATGAAGCTATTGAACTTGCAAAGCTTTTTTTTAGTTAAAAAATCCCATAAAATCAACATAATTTGACAAAACCCCAAACCGCCATATGCTAATAGAAAAGAAATAAGGGGTGTTTTTTTAACTCAAAAGGGATATCTCATGAAAAAATTGATCATTTTTACCACATCGTTAACACTTTATGTACATATAGAAGCTTCATACCTGCACAAGGGGCTCAAAGCCTTAGTGCCAGTTACGGCAGCATATGCAACCTTCGGTTTGTATAATGATATAAAGGCGGCACATAAATCTGAAAAAGTTACTGAAGAATTTCATAAAAAAACTATTGATAACTCTATAGTTCTTGGGCAAAAAAAAGAGGCTCTTTTAAGAAATTATCTGCCGAACTATCATGCAGAAAAACCTTTAAAATTTGGCATAACCAACGATGACAACTTAGCCTACAGTGCTGCAGCTATACAAAACCATGAAGGTAACAACTATCTCGTTATGCATCCAGGCATTATACCAAACCTACTTCCTGCCCGTACTGAACTTTCTTATGATGAATATCGCTCAAAGGTTCAGAGCTTTATTGAGGATATGCCAGATGAATTTTTTTTAGAACAGATTAGAAAAAATAAACTTCTTTTTGAACATGAAATAGACCATTTAAACCATGAAGATGGCCCTCATGTTTTAAAATTTCAACTGCAAAAAGCTTACTTAAATAGTTCGCTCGCAACTCTTATTAATGGGTATATCCTAAGAAACACTTTTACAAAAAATAACTCTAAATTAGCTCTTTTAGGCAATACCTTTAAAATAATGGCCTGCTTTGTTGCATCCAGAATTGAACGTCATTATGAAATGAGAAAATTTCAGCAATCATATGAAGCACGTGCTGATGATTCAGCCATCAAAAATGCACAGACGGTCGATGAGCTAAAGGATTATAAAAAATGGCAGGAATTCTTTATTCCTTTTGAAAATCCTGAGTTAAAGGAAATGCCTGAATTATTAAAAAATATAGCTCAAAGTTTTAAAACACATCCTTCAACGGCATCACGTATTGAAAAAATACAAAAAGCTATCGACAACTGGAAAAATTAATAAAAATTATATTATCTTAAATAAAAAGGGCTGCAAATCCGCAGCCTTTTTATTTACTTACTCATTTCAAACTACATTGACTTCATTCTACTTGGTATGTAGAACTGCTTGAAAAATATATTTAAACGCTTACACTTTCATAGGCAAAATATCTGCTTAAACTTTAATAATAATTGGATTTTATTATGATAAACGAAAAAAGAGCTCTAGCTTTAACACTTTTAATAGTTATCTTTGGTGCGGCGAAAGCTGACAATAATACTGAAGCGGCTCAAAATATTCACTACGCCCGTAATACTGAACAGTTTCTTAAAGGGCTTAAACCTGATCTTCATAAAGCTCGTGCTCATGACTGTGAGGGTTCACCCTTATGCACACAGGGAATGTTAGAACAACTCCAACATCTTTTAGCCCTTTGTATAGGCTACCAGAAAGAGATTCAAGATAAACCCGATTGTCAGCCCTACAAAGAGAAATTCGCAACATTAATGACTGAAATTGAGCAGGAAATTGCTCGTAGAAATAAAGAAATAGTAGCGAATTTAGTTGATGAAATAAGCAGAAAACCAGGATCTGTCTCTCAATTCCTTGAAGATAATTATGATGATTTTGAAAAACGCTTTGCAAATCAACAATAATAATGAGGGCCTCTTACGAGGCCCTTTTTTTAACTTACTTCGTATTTAGAGCGGTGCTCTTGCAACAATAGCAAGCATTAAAAATATTTTTTTCATAAGATTATCTTTCTTATTTAATATTTTAACCACATAACATCATGAACTTCTGCAAGTGTCTTTGCTGTTACTTCACGTGTGGCTTCGGTCCCCTTTTTCAGAATATCCATAACATAGCTTTTATCATTATGGAATTTTTCACGGCGGGTGCGAATTGGGTCGATAAACGCATTTAGAATTTCTGATAAACGCTTTTTCAAGACCATATCACCAAGACCACCTGCTTGGTAGTGTCGTTTTAATTCAGCAACTTCATCTTTATTCGGGTCAAAAATATCAAGATAGGTAAATACGGTGTTACCTTCTACTTTGCCCGGGTCAGAAACTTTAAGATGATTCGGGTCGGTATACATGCCCTTAACTTTTTGGGCAACAGTATCAGCAGAATCAGAAAGATAAATTGCGTTACCCAGCGATTTACTCATTTTTGATTTTCCGTCTGTGCCAACCAAACGAGCAACTTCTGGCACGATGGCACGAACTTCAGGAAGAACTTCTTTTTTATAAATTCTATTAAATGCGCGCACGATTTCATTTGTCTGTTCGATCATAGGCAACTGATCTTCACCCACAGGAACAACCGTTGCTTTTACACAAGTGATATCTGCAGCTTGGCTGACAGGGTACATAAAAAAACCAGCCGGAATTGCATCGCCATAACCCTTTTGATCGATCTCTGCTTTAACGGTCGGGTTTCTACGTAAGCGTGCAATGGTTACTAAGTTTAAATAATAGATAGTAAGATCTGCTATTTCTGGAATTTGTGATTGAATAAAAATAGTTGTTTTTGCTGGATCAATGCCAATGGCTAAATAATCGCAGGCGACCTCAAAGACATTGTCATGCACTTTGTGTGGGTGCTCATAATTATCAGTTAGCGCTTGAACATCTGCAATAATAACGTACTGCTTATAGATATCTTGGTAATGTAATCTATTTTTTAATGAGCCTAAATAGTGGCCCAAATGCAATGGCCCAGTTGGCCGGTCACCGGTTAATACAATATCTTGTTTCATGCTTGTAATCTTTCTGCATTAAGTAATGCTAATTTTTTATCTACGCCGTAACGATATCCACCAAATTTACCATTTTTTCTTAAAACACGATGGCAGGGAATGAAATATACGATTTTATTATCACCTAATGCATTTGCTACTGCACGATGTGCTTTAGGGCGCCCGATTGCGCTGGCGATATCAGAATATGTTACGGTGGCACCATGTGGAATGCGTAAAGCAGCGTGCCATACTTTTATTTGAAAATCGGTGCCAGTTAAAATAATATTTTGTGGCAGCTCGCCCCTTCGATACACCGCTCCAGGAGCGACACTCAGGGTGCACGGAAATGTGGCATTAAATATACCAAGCCGGGTGCTTTGAACCCAAATAGCTCCAGCGGCGGTCTCATAAGAACTTGTAAAAACTGGGTTTTCTTGTAGATGTTTTTTAAATTCAGTTTCTGTAAATAGTGTAATTGTTGTATTCATATCAATCTAATAAAGTTATTTATATAAAGCATGAAGTGCTTTACCAAAAGCGTCAATATCATGCATAGTAGTATATGCATGGAAACTTGCTCTAACTGAAGCTGCAATACCAAAACGTTCATGAATCGGCTGTGCACAATGATGCCCGGCACGAACTGCGATATCATATTGGCTCAGCCAAGCGGCGATATCATGCGCATGGAATTTTTTGCTATAAAAAGACACTATGTGGTTATACACTTTTTGAGGATATTCTGGTTGCATAATAATAATATCATCATGCTCTTTTAAATGCGCCTTAAGCGCATGTGCAAGTGTGTCTTCATGCTCAGCAAGTTTTGTAAATTTAATATTTTGTTTAAAATAGTTAATTGCGGCATGCAGACCAATAGCTTGTGCAATCGGCGGAGTTCCCGCTTCTAGTCTATACGGCATCTCTTTCCACTGGATACAATCAAGTTGCGCGCACTTTATATGCGCACTGTGCACCATGCCACCGCCGATACGATACACACCGAGTTCAGAAAATCTATTTTTATTAATATACAGTACACCGATTCCTGTTGGGGCAAAAAGTTTATGCCCAGAAAAGGCAAGAAAATCTGCACCGAGTGTTTGTACATCAATAGGCATGTGCCCAACAGCTTGAGCAGCATCAAGTAATATGCGTGCACCGACTTCATGCGCGCTTGTACGAATGGCATGTATAACTTCTAAGGGATAGTTTCCAAAAAGATGTGAGCTTAATGCATAGGTAACTAATTTTGTCTTTGGGGTAATTTTTTGTAAAAAGTCTTGTATATCAAGCTTAAAATCTTGCTTAATCTTTACAAAATTTAATACTGCACCATGCGTTGCGGCTAGCTGGTGCCACGGGAGCAAGTTACTGTGATGTTCAGATTCTGGAAGCACAATCTCGTCGCCTGCTTTTAGATTACGTGCGGCCCATGCGCCGGCAACGATATTAATGCTATCTGTTGTCCCTGAGGTAAAAACAATTTCTTGTGGATCTGCATTAATAAAATCTGCGACGGCTATGCGCGCATCTTCAAACTGCTGCGTTGCTGATTCTGCAAGCACGTAAATGCCACGATGAACCGGTGCGTTACTTTTTTGGTAAAAATCAGTAATCGCTGTTATGACGGCATCAGGCTTCTGTGAAGTTGCTGCTGAATCCAAATAGACTATGCCCGAATTGCGCAGTAACGGAAAATCTTGTTTTATTTGTAAGGTATTCATAAAATAAAGCTTAGCCGAGTGAGCCATTTTCAGCAAGAGATAGCAAAATTAGCTAATTTCTATTTGCAGAGCCTGCTTGGGCAATTTTACTTACTATTGTTGTCAAATTTGCTAATGATGCGCCATCATACGGAACAACAACAACATTGCCTTTACCCTGCCCAACATGCTCCAACGCCTCACAATATTTTTGAGCAAGAAGAAATTCTGCCGGAGAAACCCCCGCACTTGCTATTGATTGTAAAGCTTGAGTCTCTGCTTGCCCTTTTAAAACGGTTGCGCGTGCAGCTGCTTCTGCGAGTTTAATGGTCGCCTCAGCTTGACCTGCAGCTTTTTGAATTGCAGATAGGCTCTCACCCTCTGCATCTAAGATCGCTGCGGCTCTTTTGCCTTCAGCTTCTAATATATTGGCTCGCTTTTGTCTTTCAGCTGACATTTGCGCTGCCATTGCCCGGGTGATATCTTCAGGCGGTGTAACTTCCTGTAACTCAACGCGCGTAATATCAGCTCCCCACCCTTGAGCAACATTCCCCAAAGCATTTCTTAAAGCAGTATTAATTTTGTCGCGAGAGGTTAATGTTTCATCTAAATGCATTGCACCAACTTCATTGCGCAAATTTGTTTGAGTTATAGCTTCGATTGAATGGGGAAGATCCTGTATGGCATAGAGCGCCAACTTTGGATCAGTTATTCTATAATAAACAAGCGCATCAATACTCATACGTACGTTATCACGCGTAATTACTCCTTGAGGAGGAAAGCTACAAACACGTTCACGCAAATCAAGACGATAGTCAGTTAAAATTTTTTCTTTTTGTGTTTTATCTGTCCAGGTAAAATCCCGAGGTACATCTATGAATGGCATTTTAACATGTAACCCGGGGGTCAATACCTTATGAAATTTTCCAAGACGTTCCAATGCTACAGCCTGTGCATTTTTTACAATTACCACAGGCCGTCCACTTTTTGTTGAAAGTAATAACGCAGCAGCTGTTGCAGCTATACATAAACCAACTTTATGATCTTCTATAAATTCAAGCGTAGTACTTTTTTCTGAGCCATAACCTGGTCCAGCAAATACTATGCTTTGAGTTGATAATATCGTTAATACAGCTACTATTTTTTTATTCATAGAGATCATAATTACCCTTTAGATGAACGTACGCACTATTGCGTAGCGAATATACATCAAATTAAGAAAATACACAAAATAGAAAAATGGGAAATCTTGTTTTATTGCTCAAGGATTCAATAGAATAAAGCTTAACACGAAGTTATTATTACGTGCTTATAAAAATTATGAGTAAGAAAGGCAGAGACAAGTATGATAAAATATCCACTAGTATTAAGTCTATTAATAATATCGAGTCTACAGGGGATGCAAGCAGATGGAAAAGAATTTGGTCGCAAGCGTTCGGACAGTTTTTTACAACGCATACGTTCACTCACGTTAAATATTTCTCAATCTAACCAACGGGGGAGGCGGTCAGGTGAATTTCATGCACCAGGTTCAAGCAGTTCTGAGGCTGCAGGCAGTAGCATGAGCCCCCAAAGATCGGGAGCTCAATCACATGAATTTCATACTCCAAGGGAAGCAACAAGCCCTCAAATTACGTCACCTAGACCATCAACATCGGAGCCTATGTCGCCTCGCAACCCTCAATCGCCAAGCGGACCAAAAGAACGTGTCCTTACTCAATTTAATAACATAAGCAAATTATTTATTGCACGAGCATTAGCAACAAAGATAATTCACACCAAAAAAAGCTACGACCCCAACAACCCAAACCAAGTTGTGGTTACAGTAAAAACGGATGAAGATGCCCAGATGAGTATGCATTTTCCATGCTCTCACGAAACTGGCCTTGGCAGAATTAGTTATAGCTCAGAAGACATAATAGCTAACTTAGAAAAAGAGATAAGAATATATTCAGAACATCCACTTGAACTTCTTTATGAAGATGATAAGCCAATGGCACTTTCACCAAAAGCAAAAGAGCGTGATATAAAATTTTTTGTAGAATAAAGCGCTAAAAAAAATCTTGTGCATCTTTTTGATTAAGCTCAGACAACAAGAAGCTTTTAACTAAGATATCTTGCGAATCGGCTGGCGCTATGCCACGTGAAGCAAGATATTCGATTAGGTTTGGGTTGATTCCGGCAATGGCGCTACCATGCTTGCACTGCACATCATTTGTTAACACTTCTAGAGCAGGAACTGCTTGCGCTTGTGCCGTATGGCTCAGAAGTAATGTGTGACTTTTTTGTTCTGCACGGGTGTGGCGCGCCTGCGGGCCGACATATATTTTGCCCGAATAATTAAAATTACTTTGATCAAACAAAACGCCTTTAACCATAACAGAACTGCTGGTGTGCGGAGCATCATGGTGCTGAAGAGTGGTTAATTTAAGAGTGTCATGATTTTTTTGCTTATGTATAATACGAATATCTGCATGAACACCGGGCTGCGTTACAATAACGCGCACTTCAAGTTCTGCGCTGTCCGTATCATGCAAGAAAATATAGATCTGCATATCATGCGTAATAACAAATTCATGCACACCGGAGATATTGTGTAAAATATTAGCCACGTTATTATCCATGTTATTATCCAATTGAGCCTTCCATGGTTGCAGAGATTAAACGGTTAATCTCAACGGCATATTCCATAGGCAACTGTTCAACAAATGCACTGACAAAACCGCTCATAACAAGTCCAAGCGCCTGCTGACGGGTTAAACCACGGCTGCATAAATATTCAAGCTGCGCTTCTGAAATTTTACTTACTGAAGCCTCATGGCCAATATCAGCATCATGCGTAGCCACTGTAACTGTTGGGTAAGTATCTGAACGTGAATAATCATCAAGTAGTAATGCATCACACTGAACGCGTGATTTAACATGATGCGCATTTTTTGTAACTTTGACTAATCCGCGATATGATGCGCGGCCACCCTTTTGAGAAATCGATTTGGAAACAATCGTTGAACTAGTGTGCGGGGCAAGATGTATCATCTTGGCACCAGCATCTTGGTGCTGATGCGCGCCAGCAACCGCAAGCGATAATACTTGGCCCTGCGCACCCGGTTCTTTAAGAACAACACACGGATACTTCATGGTAACTGCACTGCCAAAATTGCCATCAACCCATGAAACACGCGCATTACGGTATGCAACGGCACGCTTAGTTACTAAATTATACACATTAGGCGCCCAGTTTTGGATAGTGGTATACTGCACCTGGGAATTTTCAAGCGCAATAATTTCAACAACGGCACTATGCAGAGACGCGCGCGAATAGATTGGCGCACTACAGCCTTCAACATAATGAACTGATGAACCAACATCTGCAATAATAAGTGTTCGCTCGAATTGACCCATCTGCTGCTGATTAATCCTGAAGTATGCCTGTAATGGCATGGTAACCTGCACATGTGGAGGCACATAGACAAAACTGCCACCGGACCAGAATGCAGAATTAAGCGCTGCAAAGATATTGTCATGCGCGGGAATAACGGTAGAAAAATATTTTTTAACAAGCTCGGGGTGTTCACGTACGGCGGTCTCCATTGAACAAAAGATAACGCCTTTGTCTGTCCATTCCTGTTTTAAACTTTTATAGATAACTTCAGATTCAAACTGCGCACCGACACCGGCCAAAAACTTTTGCTCTGCTTGAGGAATTCCCAATGTTTCAAACGTATTTTTGATATCCTGGGGAACATCTTGCCATGAACGCTTTTCAGTAACAAGGGGCTTTACGTACATGGTGATATCGGCCAAATCTAACCCACTTAAATCTGCTGCCCATGCGGGGATCTTTTTTTCATGAAATGTTGCCAAAGCTGAACAACGAAAATCGAGCATCCACGCAGGCTCTTGTTTTTCCTGCGAAATATTTTTTACTACGTCGGTGGTAAGGCAAGCGGCATTAAGCGTCATACGAGCTTACCTGCAGACATGGTTAATTGCAGATCAGCATCAAACTGTTCTGCTAAACTAACATTATGGGTAATTATGATAATAAGGGCTTTAGGGTGATCTACACGGTATTGCTTTATAACGGTAATAAGTGCAGCAACACCTTGCGCATCCAAACCAGAATCCGGTTCATCAAGAATAATAATTTTGGGCTCAAGGACAAGCATCTGAACAAGCTCGAATCTCTTTTTTTGCCCACCAGAAAAGCCTTCATGCACATTACGGGCACAATACTCTTTAGGTAGGCCCACTAATTCAAAAGCATTTTCGATTTTTTCATTAATATCTTGAATAGATATTTCCCGCTCAGGATGGCAAGAACGATAGGCATGCTGCAAAAAAGTGGTAATCGGCAACCCAGGAACTTCTATTGGGTGCTGAAACCCAAGGAATATCCCCGCTTGAGCACGTTTTTCAACTGATAAATCAAATATACTGTTGCCATCAAGTAAAATTTCGCCAGAACAGGCATAGCCAGAAAGACCCATTAAAGCTGAGGCAAAAGTACTTTTGCCTGAACCATTATCACCAGTGATAACAACAAGCTGACAAGAGTTAAAAACAATTGAAATATCCCGCACAATAGGCGTTGACTGCACAAAGACAGAAAAATTTTTCAGAAAAAGCATGAAGAAACTTTAAAACTATTATTATGTATTTTGCTTATTTATACTTTAAGAATAGCAAAAAGAGCGCATAATAACAAAAAGTTATCTTTGACAGCATGTAAATTCTATTATACAATTTATAACAGTTGTTATATCAAGGTTTTTATGAAGCGCTTACTTAAATTTTCTCTTTTTTCTCTTATTTTTTTTGTTACTGGAACAACTACTGCTCAAGAATCGCAGCATGCTCTAAACGCAACGCAAAGCATTGTAACAGCACGTGTCTTTATTCATGGCACCGTGCTTGCCGGCTGTTTTTTTATCGATATCCCCGCAAGCTGGCGCGATCAATATCGTGAAAACTCACTCATTGAACGAGCGATGGCTTCAGCGCGTAAACACCCATTTTTACACCATTCAGAAATTGTGCTTGATCTTGGTATTACCGATATAACCAAAGAAATTATGGTGCCCCTATCACATCCTTTAATCGACGAAAAAGCGGCCATTTCGATTATACGAACCTTTGAACGAACAGATCGCTGTGTCAGCAACCGACACGGTGCATACCATTATTATACTTTTGGCTGGTCAGGCGCATTAAGTGAACGTAAACGCAATAAAGAATCTGGATATCTTTATGAAAGTCTGCTTGAAATAAAAAATAACTTACAACAAGAATACCCGAATGCACACATTAGATTTGAGCTCTATGCACATAGTCATGGCGGCCAGCTCATAGCGCATTTACCGATCGTTCACAAACAATTCCCTCACCATGACCTGCATATTGACCTTGCAGTTTTGTGCGCAACGCCATTATATAAAGAAAAAATGCAACCGATGATTAGTTCGTCTATGTTTGGCACGATAGTAAATCTCTATTCATGTGGCGACAAAGTGCAAAATCTTGATATTATTTCAACACCCCAACATTACTGTGTCAGAAGTCTTCAAGAATTGGCGATACCATTGCCAACACATGATAAAAATGGCCCACGCGTTCTTGATGTCTGCTTATCGGTGCATCATAACCCATATGTCTTTAGCCATGAAAGTTTTTTCTGCTGCACAACCTATCCGTTACCAAGCCATTACCGCAAACGGTCACATATCCGTAAAGCGCTTAACCTTTTTTCACCACTACCGGTTTTAGTACTGTATCCTGCCTGTATTACCAGCATTGAATCACTTAATCTTGCGCCAGGGTTCCATAGTATTATTATGAATCTTGAACATAAACATACCAACCATCTTGCGCTCTCGACGCATCACAAAAAAGCATCAAAAGAAGTTGCAACATTACGTGATATACGGCACTATAAAATTCAGCCATTAAGTTGTGATTTTTTAAAAGAGTATGGCTACCGTGCCCGCACAAGTAGAAGCAACCAACTTAAATATACTTTTTATCATATTATGCATAGTTAAAGACAGAAGGTTTTTTCATGAATAAAAGAATTGCGATTCCAACACTATTTCTAGCTCTTACAAGCTTTGCATTATTGGTAATGCATAATCCATTTCACGCAAAAGCATATTATGAGCCTTTCCATATTGATGGGGAAATTTCGCAAAGTGCAAAAAATATCTTTGCAAAACTGCATGAAAATATTACAACATTAAAAGAGGCAAATAACTTTGCACAAAAAAATCTTCTTCGTACCGGTGAACGTTGGGATAAACAACAAGAAACTCCCGTGCACCAAAGCATAAAAGAGAATCGTTCTGAAATTATCCAAGATCTCAAAACTCTTAAAATGATTGATGAGATCAAACCTGAAAAAAAACATTATACGTATGCAGGCCTTATGGGTGCGCTTGAAGAACGCGTAACTTATCGCATGAACTATCTTCAGGAACTCATTGATGCTGGTTACACTTTTGATTATATTGTTCTACTTGGCGGCGCACGCCCATTACAAGAAAAAGAAAAAGCCAATCTTCCAGAAAATGTTACCACTGAAGCTGAAATGATGGCTTATCTGTTTAATAATTCAAAACTTAAAGACAATAAGATGATACTTGTCGTCGCACCAATGGTACAAAAAGCAGATGGCACACTTGCACGCCCTAATACTGATGACACCCTTGTCTATTTTGCGCAAACTGCACCACAAGACGGCTCATTTTTAGTTATATCAAATAATCCATATATTTTACGCCAAACAAAAGTAGCACAACGAATCTTGGATCAAAAAAGATTTCCTGTTGAAGGCATTGGCAAAAAAGCTGACGAGCAAGAGATCGATATTATTATGGTCATGGACGAATTCGCCCGTACACTTTACGAAGAGTTTAAACAATTTACTGCACAAACTGCATAAAGACAGAATGTCTCCAAAGGGCCACCTTAACTGGTGGCCTTTTTCATATAAACCAATATCGAATACCCGCACCTTGTCATGCTGTACTTAATTCAGCATCCATCTAATTGTCCTATTTATTGCAATATTAATATTCTATTTGATAATATTAATATTAATTGAGTTAGTTTTATGGGGGAAAAAGACATGAGTAATCAGTACAAACAGATCTTATTAGCGATAGTTATCGCACTTTGTTGTGCAGTAATACGCCTTAACGCCGACCTTCTAAACGGCCCGTATTCTAAAGAATCACAAGAGTTGGTAAAACTTATGAAAAATCCTAATGCTGATGTTCCAGAAAGGTTCAAAGATTTTGAGAACATTGTTGTAAAACTAGGTAGCTTTCTTCAAACCTCCTATGGAAAATTTGCAGACGCAGTTCGACTAAATCCAACTGTTATCTCACTAGCACAAAATAATACAGCTTTTTTAGAAGCTATTATCCAAATTCTTAAAAGTAAAAAAGCAGAACTTGAACCTTCAAATATCAGCGGATCTGACTATGGTTTTTTGAATATCGCATTATTTGCAAGTGAACTTAATGATCTAGATTTATTCGAGCAAGCGGTTAAATTGTGTCAACAAAAGGGTAAAAGTTTCTTATTAAATAATTTTATTAACGATCTCTTTAGAAATAATTCCCTGATTCAAAATAATCTTGATAAAGAGTTTACTGAAAAAGCAAAAAAATCTTATAAACTAGATAAAAAATTAATTCGAATTCTTTCAAATTATATAGATAAAGAAACACTACATAAAAATATTGAAATGCAAATATATGGTTTCAGTTTAAATTTTGAAGATCCAATTAATTTCCTTTTAAGCGTGGGAGCAGACATTAACTTTGTTTCTGGCAAGAAAAATCCACAGACAATTCTTGACAGGGCAAACAAATCCCTTGAGGATGCTCAAAAGACCCTTACTGCTGATCAAGAATCGCAAGACTATTATCAGCAAGTTCAAAAAACTATTACGTTCCTCAAGTCAAAAGGCGCTAAAACTTATGCCGAGTTAACTGCTGCAGAAAAGGGACAGAGATAGCTTGCTGTTATAGTATTATGATATACTCATAAAAACTATTATACGAAAGCCTTTATGCTGAAAGAACAAGAAGTTATTATTAGACTATTAGATGCTCTTTTCCCTGGAGTTAAGATATATCTTTTTGGTTCACGCGCACGTGGAACCAATCGACCATCTTCTGATTATGATCTTGCACTTGATGCAGGACGCCAACTCACCTTTCAAGAAATAGCTCGTGCTCGCAATGTGATGGAAACACTCAATATCCCTGAAAAAATAGATATTGTCGATATGCATTCAATTCCAGAAGATTTAAAAAATATTATTTTAAAAGAAAGAATAATATGGAAGAGTTAAAAAAGCGCTATCAACAATTACTACTTTCAATTCCCAACACGTTCGACTTCGGCTTTCAGCCTCCGCTCAGTGTGAGCGGTGATATTACCCAAGAACGCGGGCAAGTTTCGGTAATTTAGCGCAATTAAAGAGCATGAATTTTAATTTTCAACAGCGTCTTTATCAAAACTACCTATTGGTAATTGCATGGCAACAAAAATTTCTCGCCAAGCTTCTGGGTCGCCTTTCCATGTATAAGGATCAGGCTGCCTTAAATGAAAGTTAACAACATTATCAATATGCCAATCTTCTTTGGCAGTTTCATTGCCATCCAAAGCGAGTAAAGTAAAATTATTATTACCACGCAAGACTATAAGCAAATCTGCCAATGCACGAGATTGTTCCTGCGTTATTCTTTTACGAATAAAAAGAGGATTTTCACTTTCAATAAGTAATCTTAAAAACCGCTCAATGCGCCGAATACCTTTTTGCGCAATTGCATCATAATCTTTTAAAAAATTCTCTTCAACTTTAAAACCGTGTATCCAGCGTGTATCATATTTTTTATCACGTATATATTCTTCTGTACCCGTATCAACCAATTCAAAATTGTCTATGTCTAAAAAGCCATCAAACCGATTTTCAAGAATCTTATATAATGAATCAAAAGGGGTAATAAGCCAATCAAATGGCAAGGCATACTCCCGCAGCCCATGTTCCTTCATTTGATATGCTAACTGACAATCACCACCTAAATTAATAAGTGCATCATATGGCTGCTGCGCACATAGCCAAGGGTAAAAAAATAAGATCAAATTAAAAAATTTACTCACGCGTTATCCTAAAACGCGGGCGAGTTCGGTAATAGAAGTTAAGCCTTGGGCGACTTTTAAAAGTCCATCATGCATCAATGTCCGCATGCCACCCTTTACCGCCGCATCATACAACTGCGTATACGAAGGCCGCCGCGTGATAAGTTCTTTTAATTCGTGCGTAAGTATAAGAAGCTCAAAAATGCCAATACGACCACGATAACCAGTTTCGTTACACGTAGCGCACCCACGAGCATCATAGGCGCATGGCAATGATATATCATATCGCTTTGCAAGATTCTGATACTCTACTGGAGCATCAATTTCATAACGACACTCTGTGCACAATATGCGTACTAACCGTTGTGCAAGCACACCCGTAACGGTGGCATTTATTAAAAATGAGCGAACGCCCATATCAATTAAACGGATTATTGCTGATGGCGCATCGGTGGTGTGAAGTGTGCTTAATACTAAATGGCCCGTAAGAGCCGCTTGAATGGCAATCTCTGCTGTTTCATAATCACGAATTTCACCTACAAGAATAATATCCGGGTCCTGACGCAAAACTGAGCGTAATGCAGTTGCAAAGGTGAACCCGATATCTGAACGAATTTGTGCTTGAGTTATACCGTCAAATGAATATTCTATAGGCTCTTCTAGTGTAACAATATGCCGTTCTTGATGATTAATAAAATTAAGCGCGCTATATAATGTTGTGGTTTTGCCTGCGCCAGTCGGCCCAGTTACCAGCACTAAACCATGCGATTGAGTTATTAATCTCATAAACTGCTGATTCATGTCAGCAAAGAAACCTAATTTTTCAACATCGAAATAATCATGCGAACGATCGAGGATACGAATTACTACATGCTCGCCATACAAACTAGGAAAAGTGGCCACACGCAAGTCAACAGATGCATGTGGCGCTAAAAATGTAAATTTACCATCTTGAGCAAGACGTCGCTCGCTAACATCAAGGTATGCAAGCACTTTGAGCCTTGCAATAACATGGTATGCATCAGCATGCGTAACTTCACTTACGTGATGCAACATACCATCAGTGCGAAAGCGTACTTTAATTCCTTGTTGTGTTGACTCTATATGAACGTCTGAGGCCTTTTCTGCAAGCGCTGCATTCAAAATGTCATCAATGAATGTTACTGCAGAAAATTCAGTATCAACAAAATCAGCCAACTTTCCACCCTACAAGAAGACCAACTAATGCTGAAACAAGAGCCACCGGGTGATCTTTGCACCATGCTACTTTTGCATTAAAAATATCTTGCAGAGTATTTGCTTGCGAAAGTCCCAAGAATGCTTGTAACTTTTCGAACGGCATATCATATACATGGGTATAATGAAGACCAACTATTGCAACTGCTGCAACAGCAAGAACTATCAATGCTATTTTACCAAAATTTTTAAGTAAAAAGCCTGCAACAAATCCGCCCAACCCAAAAAGTACTAACTCAATAGCCCATGGTTCTTGACTACTAAAACGTTCTTTAATCGCTTCAAGCCATCCTTGTGATGAAGCAGCTGGCGCCACAGGTGCCACCGGTGTTTCTGCAGCAACTGAAGCTGCCATATCTACTGAATTTGAATCCATAATTTTACTCCTTTTAAATGATAATTTCACGCCGCTCACACTGAGCTTAGTCGAAGTGTTTTGTAGTATACATCATCTTATGCATTAAAAAAAGACGTCGTGAAATTCACGACGTCTTTTTTATTATAAGCTTATGGTAAGCATCATCTTACGCAGCAACCAACTCTTTAAGAGCTTTGCCTGGCTTGAATTTAGCTACTTTTTTAGCAGCAATAGTCATTTTCTTGCCTGTTGCTGGGTTAACGCCCATTCTGCTTTTACGTTTCATAACAGAGAACGTTCCAAAACCAGTAAGAACTACTGACTTACCGCCTTTAAGACTTTGGCCAACAGATTTGATTAACGCTTCAAGTGCTTTTTTACAATCACTTTTTTGCATTTTTGTCATTTTTGACATGGTTTCTATAAGTTTTGCCTTATTCATAACTTTTCCTTAATTTTTTATTTAATCTTGTACACTTAATTTTGCGTAAAGAACTAACACTATTGTGTATAGTGAAAAAATCGGGAAAAATTGTCAAGCATTTTAAGTGCAATGCTTCAATATGCCGATTATATCAAACTAAAAGAATAGCCAAATCACTCAATTCTCGCAATCGAAAATCTTCTATCTGCGCCAAAATATTTTTTAGTTCCCCAACATGAACCTTTTTATCCCCACCAAAGGCATTAAGATAGTTTTCAAAAAAAATAGGATAAAACATTTCAACCCAGGGCTCGGGATGAGCACGAATATTTTCATCAAACCCAAACCAATTAAATTCATGGAACGGCTTAAGCAATGAATCTTGGATATCTACAAGTATAGATTGCCGATGCACTGTAGCTGCGCCCAGACATTCATTGTCTATCCAATAAATAGTATCTGTTGCCGCATCATAAAAAAAATTACGCACATGAAAGTCACCATGTACAAGCGTATTCCCCTTAAGTGATTTTTGATCTGGTTCCATAAACGCTTTATGAAAATTGGCTAATGTTCTTCCCAACGTAGCGTATGCCCTTTGGAGCTTTTTTTTATTTTCTTGCGTAGGATCTGCAACATACATATTCATAATTTTTAAGAATTCTTGACCATGCGCTTTTGGCATAACAGAAAAATAATAATCTTTATCATCTAACGTATAATATAAATAAGCTATGGGCAAAAGGATAATAGGAGAATCCTTAACGAAGCTTGGTGCAATATAGGGATGTAGTGGCTTATAGTTTGCTACCAATGTAAGATCAAAAATCTCTTTTTCTCCGGCAATCAATTCTTTAACGATATATTCCTGTTCCTTTTCACCATCCACACTTTTTACCAGAAAAAGCTGCCCTGTTAAGACACCACCCTGCCCTGCAAGATTTTCAACGATTAAACAATTTTCACGGGCAAATGCGGGGTCTATAATTTTTTGTTCATTATAAGCAGTCACCAAAAAATTCTTCAAACTTTCTGTAGTAAATTGCTCATTTCCTGTCCGCACTAGGGGACAATGGCATGCGAATGCTAGACAATTAAAGACTGATATGAGTATAAGAAAAAGTCTGGATAATTTATTAATCATGCGTGCTATTTGGGCTATAATAACTTTTTTATCATAATACCAAGCACAAAGACAATTTATAAATAGATAGCGGTTTATGAAGGATGGCTTGCCCAGCCATAGACCGGCCTGCCATCTGTAGCATGCCAAGCCAGAAGGCGTGGATATGCGCAAGATGGTGCCGGGGGCCGGACTCGAACCGGCACGAGGAAACCCTCGAAGGATTTTAAGTCCTTTGCGTCTACCATTTCGCCACCCCGGCGCAGATATATCAATTTTCTTCACTTTAAGTGGTGAAGTTTATCCTGAGCGTAGTCGAAGGACCACCCCGGCGCATATATATCAAAAGATAATTATATAGTTTACCGAGCTTTATAGATAAATCAATTAACTAAGCGCTTTTTTGAGCTTTTTATTACTCAAAGTGGTCCAGGCTCTGCTTATCCGGGCCTTCAGGCTCGGCAAGCTACGCCGGACAGTCTTCGCTTTAATTGGCGCAGCCAGACGAAGCCTACGTAAGTAGCGAAGACTGGAGGCGGCACCCGGATTCGAACCGGGGATCAAGGATTTGCAGTCCCATGCCTTACCACTTGGCTATGCCGCCTTAACTAACTTATATTTCACAGCGTTCTCGACAAGGCTAGTTTATCCTGAGTAAGCGCATCGAAGGGCCGCCTTATCTGTTCCAAATATATCAAATTTATAACTATAGTAAACTTTTAAATTACTCGATTAAGCCTGCTTTGGTCATCATATCTTTAAGTTCAGTTGCAGTTATAACATCAAAGTCATGTTTAGCTTCTTGTGGAGCTTCCACAACCTGCTTTAAATAACCAGAAATTTCTTCTGCTTGAGGCCCTTCCATAGGATATCCAAGCTGAGACCATTCTGCAGCGCCACCTTCATACGCATATACATGCTTAAAGCCAGCTTTCTTAAATACTTTTGCTGCATGGCCACTTGCAGAACATTGATAATTTGAGCAATAAAAGACTACAGGGGTGTTTTTGTCCCATTTGCCTGCATACATGTCTAAATCATCAAGGTCCATATGAATAGAGCCTTTAATGTGAGCATCGACATACATCTCTTTTGAAAGAACATTTACCACATATAACGATGCAGGTTTTTCTGAAACAGTTTTTGTTTCTTGGCTGTTCCAGAAACAGCCTGAAAGTGCGAATAAACAAGCAATAGCTAACATTAATTTTTTCATAGTATATCTTTCGTACTTTTATTTAATCCACTGAAAACAGCGATCCCAACGAATTTTGCTCCAGAAGCTTAATGGATTTTTCAAAAATGAAAGAATCATCCAAGAATTTTCTGGATCATCAAAAGAAATCAATCTAAATATTACTCGACCGTGTATCAATTTGCCATCAACCACGCCAACCTCGCGGCAATCTGAACTGCCTAAGCGATTATCGCCCATGCACCAGTATTCATTATCTTTGAGCATAACGTCATACACATCTATGCCACGTTCTTGCGCAGTACCTGGCTGGATAAGAACAATTTCGCCATCTTTTTGTAATAATTTATCAAATGAAGTTTTATAGAATGGCTGATTTTGTGGAGATTTTGAAACATCATAACTAATAAGCTGAATGTTTGCATAATCGGCTCTATTATAGGGATTAAATGTTGCCCATGTACCAACCTTAAGCTGTCTTGCTAACGGATAGGTATTAACATACGGTTCATTAAGCTTTTCGCCATTAATATAGACAACTGTTCTGCCATCTTCTATGCGTCCTTGAACATGGTCACCTGGAATACCAATTACACGCTTAGTCCAATTTTGTGGTCCCCAAAAGATACCTAAAACATAACGCTGTAAAAAGTTTATAGCCGTATTTTCTGAATATTCATAGGTAGGTTGATTAAATGCAATAACTTCGCCACGTTGTATTGGCGTAAACCAGACAGTTAATTTATCTGAAACAAGTGATTCACCAACAAGCAACGTTGTCTCCATTGAACCAGAAGGCACTTGATAAAGACCAAAGATAAATGTACGAATTAAAAATATAATTATTAATGCATTAATAATACTTACCGTTTCATCAACAAAACGTTTGTAAGATTTCGGGAAATAAGAAGAAATAGCTCTCATAATTTAACAACCTTTACGATAAAAAATAAAATGGGTTAACTCGTTTTCCATAGACCATAATTTCAAAATGCAGATGCGAGCCATTTTTGCCACGCACGTTTCCTGTAGCTCCTACTTTACCAAGTATATCACCTTGTGCAAGTTCATCACCTGGTGTAACCAAAATTTTTGAAAGATGCGCATACCGCGTTGCAAATTTTTTATTATGGGCAACTACCACCGTATTACCATAGCCACCAGCGTAACACGCTTGAACCACAACACCCGACGCTGCGCAAGAAACGGGTGTTCCTGTAGGTGCAGCTAAATCAATACCTCTATGGTATTCCCATCTACCACTTGGATGTTTGCGTGGACCAAAGCCATAACTTAACCAAAAATGCTTTTTTTCCATAGGCCACGCGAACGACATCTCATGGGCAATATCTTGAGCCTCGCCGCCAAACTCTCGAGTAAGAGTCAATTGACGTAAGGATTTCTTACTCCGTTTTCTTCGAGCACGCTTTCCTGTTACCTTTTTTTGAGTAACCGCTGGCTTAATGTATGTATCTTTTTTATACATACCGACTACAGCATCTTCAAGCTGATATTCTTTACTCAGAGATCGAGCCGCCTTTTGCAAATAGCCTGGGTCACGATTTACCAAAAGAAAACTCTCTTGGTTTGCGTCATTATTCATTTTTTTTTTTCAGAACTATCAGGCTCTTCTTTATCTGAATCTTGATTTTCTTCTTGCAGAATCATTCGTTTAAACAGCAATAGGTAGTTATCATATTCTTGCTTAAGTTGCGTAAGCTCATCAAGTTGTCGTACAAAAAAACGGTACTCAACAATTAAAAGCCCGGTAAGGACAAGCATAATACTGCCTAATACCGCAGCAACAAGAAAAAGATAGCCAGAACGAGGAGAACTCACACGTATCCTTATTATAATTTTGGCGGGTAACATTATTCTTTTTAATATGGGCTATTCTACTACTTTGCGTTATATTTATCAAACCAGCTATGAACCCGCGCACAAAAATCTCTATCAGACTCACCGTCACCAATCAATAGCGGTTCCCCCACATAAACAGTCACTGGACAGGTATATATAATAAATGAGTGTGGTGGGTAAGCATTGCCCATGTTATGTATATAAACAGGAATTACTGGAACCGATGTTTTACGTGCAAGAAGCGCAAAACCACATTCAAATTCATGAACCTTACCGTCATTAAAGCGGCCGCCTTCGGGAAAAATAATTGAGTTGCAACGCTTATCGCGCACTAACACAATGCCCCGCAATAACGTGCGCGCATCATGACGCGGGTTATCTTGTGTAATGCCCAAGCCTAACCGCGTTGTGAAAAGTGAAAATATCGGCGTTTTTGAAAAATGGTCCCAATAAAACCAAAAATGTGGCTGTACCCCCTGAAGATAACCAAGAACTGCGACATCTGCCGCAGATTGGTGATT
Source organism: uncultured Candidatus Babeliaceae bacterium (assembly GCA_963704655.1). Lineage (GTDB taxonomy): Bacteria > Babelota > Babeliae > Babelales > Babelaceae > BOG-1370. Next base: position 670,163 of record OY969927.1, read on the forward strand.
TGCTACATATAAGGCAGGATATGGATACGTTACTGCCTGCTTTATAACTTTAAAGGGTATAAACGAAGCATACACAAAACCACGAAACAGAATCGCAAGCAACCAATAAATTAAAAAGTTTTTTTGCATATATGCGCGCGGCGTGAGTAAAAGTACAATGAGCAATAATACACCGAAAGTCGCCATCAAAAGTGAAAATAAAAGATACGAAATGCATGAACGTATAACAAGAAAAATCTTATTCTGCATAATAGAGCTCATAATTTTCGTGAAGCGCGCTTACATATAAAATAGTTATGAGTGCAGCATATAACGGATAAAGCAAGAACGTATTTAAAATTAATCCTATAAGCCCAAGATCAACATAATTAATTGCTGTAGCAACAAATGCGACAATAGATAAACTGGGCGCATTATAAAGCAAAAAAAACCCACTGCGCGCAAGCGCATAGCCGACTTTATCAGGTATTGAACCAACGGCATCATATAAAAATGCAAAGCTCACCAGCGCTGATATGAGTATTATGCCAAAAGTAATTTTCGGCAGTAAAATTGCAAGTAATGTATATACAAGAATTACAGCTAACAGGCTTGTTACATTTTCTAAAGAAAAATAGTCACGAAGGTAACAAAACTTTTTCAGGCCTACTGTTGGCCGCATTAAATACATCATAAGTGAGAGTATAAGCAATGTAACCAGCACCCCACATAGGGCATTTTTAACATAATAAAGAGATAGCATACAACAAGCATATGCAAGAAAACCGTAGGTTGTTAAAAGTGCATAATAAAAACGTTGCGTGTGCAAATAAATTAATCCTAACCAGGTTGTCACCGGTGTCCGCGTAAGTGCGTACCAAGATTGTTGCCAGAGTAAAATTATTTTTCCAAAAGCCATTTTTATACACTTGTTATTGACCGCTCAAATGGATTCGACTTCGCTCACCACGAGCGGCCGGTCCGCTCATCCTGAGCCTGTCGAAGGGTTAGCGGCAAATAAACTTACTTAAGAAGTTTATAAAAATAGCACCCAAACAAGCAAGAGTTCTAAGCAGCAGGCGCTGCACCAGGAAGCCCAGCAGCTGCTCCAAAGCCTGTTTCACGCTGTGAGGTCGCCTGAGTTTTAGCCAACTCTGAATTGGCGCCCGCCCCAGAAAGATTAATACCAATATCACGCTCGCCGCATAACTTTAAATCATTATACTGGTTAGCAAAAACACCTTTACCTTCAGGGTAACATTCAGTGATATCAAGCACGCGTGAACATGGAACTTGTGTATCACAATTGATCTTATTCGTGCCCGTCCAACACTGAGCCCGTTTTTCAGGGTCGCCATCATTAGGTAAACAGTTGGTATTATCAGGCTGACAGATATAACAGGCAACCTTGGCGCCTTTACCAAACTTAAGTGAACGTTGCTGGAATAAACTTCCCAGATAAAAGCTCTGTTTTGGATCATCAACATTTGCAATCTTAACATATCCATTCCATCCACCATCTGCATTAGTTTTTTGCTGACAGGTAAACCAGCCACATCTATTGGTAGTAGTCTTAAATTCAAATATTTCAAAGCCTTTTGCATCTTTAACGGGCACCCAGCATGTCCCCTTACCTCTATTGGCCATTAAGGTCTCTTGCCCGGGAAGATCTGCCCGCAACAACTGAACACCAATAAAAATTGACAAACTAACGCCAGTTATCCATAATTTCTTCATAGTATATCCTTCATCTTTACATTTAGTACTTTATTACTTACTATCTTACCCTACTGTTACGATAGATATCAATAAATATTTGACTTTTTGTAATTAATTCTTTTATGATTAAGGTAAAATAGCTAAAAAATATTAAAGAAAAAGTAAAAACCATGAAAAAATTACTTATTGTAGAATCACCCGCAAAGATTAAAACGATCTCCAAGTTTCTTGGGAAAGACTTTGTTATTCTCAGTACCGTAGGCCATGTAAAAGACCTGCCTCAAAAAGAACTAGGTATTGATATAAAGCCTTCAGATAAAGGCGACGGCACTATTGATCTTACCTATACGGTGCTGGATAAAAAAGACAAGATTATTGCCGATATCTGCAAAGCAGCCCGCACAGCAGATGAGATATACCTGGCGCCCGATCCTGATAGAGAGGGTGAAATTATCGCCTGGCATATAGCCCAAGAGATCCAAAAAGTTATTAAAGACCCAAGCATTATCCACCGTATAACTTTTAATGAAATTACTAAAACGGCAATTGAAAATGCGATTAAACACCCTGGCGTTATTGATGAAAATAAAGTTGGTGCACAACAAGCCCGCCGTATTTTGGACCGCCTTGTGGGATATGAAGTTTCACCAATTTTATGGCGCAAAATAAGCAAAGGCCTTTCTGCCGGGCGCGTACAATCGGTAGCGCTCAAGCTTATTTGCGACCGTGAAGAAGCAATCAGAAACTTTAAGCCAGAAGAATATTGGTCGGTTCATGGCACATTTGATTATGAAAAACAGAAATTTACCGCGCAACTCAGCCAAATAAATAAGAAAAAGGCTGACATTAAAGATGAGGCTACCGCCCTTGGTATAGTTGATAAGGCAAACAAAGGCTCCTATCTTATAGACTCTATTAAAGATTCTGCACGTTCACGTTCAGCAGGTGCGCCTTTTATAACCAGCTCCTTACAACAGGCTGCTTATAATAATCTTGGTTTTTCTGTACAAAAAACAATGCAAGTTGCTCAAAAGCTTTATGAAGGTATTCCGTTAGAAGATAGTTCAACGCCTGTTGCATTAATCACCTACATGCGTACCGATTCTCCACGAATTGCCGATAGCGCTATTAAAGAAGTTCGTACGCTTATTAAAGATAATTATGGTGCAGATTATTTACCTGGCAAATCGTTAATTTATGCAAAAAGTGGCGGCCAAGATGCCCACGAAGCGATTCGCCCGATTTCAGTAGAAATGGCACCTGAATATGTAAAAAAATATGCTTCAAGCGATGAAGCAAAGTTGTATGAACTTATCTGGAAACGCTTTGTTGCCTGCCAAATGAAACCGGCAGAATATGCACAACGCGCGGTTACTATTGCCGGCGATAATGGCCTAGTATTTAAAGTAACAGGTTCAACATTAATGTTTGATGGTTTTTTACGCGTTTATGCTGAACCAGAAGAGTCTGCCGATGGCGGGACAGGTGAGACTCAAGACCCTGAAAAAGTTACTATTCCAAAAGGCTTAACAGAAAAAGCTCAAGTAGGTCTTGATAAAGTTAACCCTAAACAGCACTTTACTCAACCACCGGCACGCTTTACTGAAGGGTCATTGGTTAAAGAGCTAGAAAAAGAGGGAATTGGCCGACCAAGTACCTATGCAACCATTATGAAAACCATTCAAGCGCGTTCGTATACGTCACTTGATACCAAAAAGAAATTTATTCCTACCGAGCTTGGCATGGCAGTTACTAAGATATTAACTGAAAACCTGCCTAAAATTATGAGTACACAATTTACGGCGGTTATGGAAGAGGATCTTGATAAAATCGCGCATGGGCAAATGAAGCGTAACACGCTTATTTTTGAATTTTATGCGCCGTTTTCTGAAGATCTTGAAAAGTTCCGTGGCGAAAAGGGAAAACAGGTAGAAATTACTGATATTACTTGCCCAGAATGCAAAAAACATAAACTTGCTATTCGCTTTGGCAAAACCGGTTCATTTGTTGGCTGTTTGGGCTACCCTGAATGTAAATTCACCAGCAACTTTGAACGCGACGAATCTGGTGTCATTAAACTTGTCACGGCACAAGCACCAAAATTACTTGAAGAGGCCTGTCCACAATGCGGCAAACCACTACGTAGCATGGTTGGCAGATACGGACCATTTATCGCCTGCTCTGGTTACCCTGAGTGTAAATATATCCACACAGTTAAAGCCAACTTCCCCTGCCCAAGTGACGGCGGGCAAGTTATTGAACGCTCATGGAAAGGCAAAAAGTTCTGGGGCTGTAAAAATTACCCGAAATGTAAATTTAGTATTTCTGGCGAAATTGAACAGACTAAATGCCCTAAATGTAAAAAACAGCCTTACTTATTAAAGCGATTTAATAAAGATGAGACGGTTACACTTACGTGTCCGGATAAAGAGTGCGGATATTCAAAAACTGAATAAAAAAAAGGCCCCGGAAATTTTCCGGGGCCTTTCAAAATCTACTTAAGAATTATTATCGTAAATTTTCGATAATCTCTTCAGCTTCTTCAAGATCTTCTTCTGTCTGGCCGATAGCCTCTTTAATATCTTCAAGAGATTCTTCTATTTCTTCAACCATATCCTGAATTTGAGAAATAGCTGTCTTTGAGTTATCCAAAAGCTCGGCTAGCGCATCAAGATGCTCTTCTAAATCTTCAAAATACTCTTCTTGGCAAGATTCTTCGCACGTACCTTCTTGGCAACTTTCTTGCTCTTGAACTTCTTCTTCCTGGTTACATGGACAATTCTCGCATGAACAAGCATTATTCGGCTTTAAGCCCTTTAATTTATTAAAAAAAAGCTTCTCTTTTAATAAGTTTTTCTCTTTATTATTACAATTCCAACACATAATACCCCCTTTTTTTTGATTATTATTGATTATATACTTACTATTCAGCTTAACAAAAAGCTCAACTGAAAATCAATAGTTTTATCAAAAAAAGCCCATAATTAAAGCGTATTATACTAAAAGCTCGGGTCGATACTCAAAGTGCATCGTATCGAAATGCTTCCACTTGCCGCCCCAGATAAACCCATGTTTTTCAAAAATCAGGACAATTTCCCAGGGAATTCTGTTTTTATAGGAAACAGGCATATCTTCTGTTACCGTGATACCCTGATCTTCTAGATCCCACTGCCAATAATCAGAATAGTCGGTATTAATATCAATGGTCATACCAAAGCTATGGGCACTAAGTCTATGTGTATTGGCTATTTTGCGCCATTTGAAAGTACCACCTGGCTTTTCAAGAAAAACTTTATATTCTGGCTTTTCATGAACTAATTTTTCTAACTCTTTAGAAATACTTTTTAATTTCTTATGGACACCATTTACTGTTGTAACCATAAGCTTATAACGTTTTTTACCAAAAATTCCTGGCATCCACCGAATTTCCACAAGATGCTTTTCAACATTCTTTTCTGAATCACCATACATCTTGCAAAAAAATGGCGTATATCGCACACGCCCCGGGTCATCTTGTGGAATATAATCCTGTATATTTTCAGTCAAACCAGAATGATACGTAATATCTTTAACCTGATCGATTAATTCTGCATGATTTAATTTTTGTGCTGTAGTTTTAAAAGCTTTAACATCACCCACCGGCATCTGCGTGCCATCGTGCCAGGTGATATATGTTTCAGAGATTGCCTGAATATAATCCGGATACGCTTTTTGTAATCGCTCAAGATCAGAAATTGCTGATGCCTGTACGGTACACAACACAAAAAGTATAAGTAATCTATTAATTTTTTTTATCATCATACGATTTTCCAACCAGGGTTACAACGCTACATTAATAATAAAAAAATAACAGTCCCAAAGTCAATAAATTATATATTAGAAAATAATTATTCAAATTTGTCGATAACAACGTATATACTTTAAATACCTAGATAGTATAAAAAAATGAAAGAAAAGATCATGAAAAAAGTATTAGGTATGATTCTTAATTTTTTATCGTTAAGTATATGGTGCAATAACCCCGTTAAAATTGCTATCACTATTGATGATCAGCCAATGGGTAATACAGCTTTATTTACTGCAACAAAAAGAACTCATAGATTCATTGCCACATGCGCAGCCCACCATTGCAAAGCAGCTTTCTTTTGCGTGGGGGATTCATGCACCCAAAATCAAACAACACTCGACACATTATCAGAATTAAATAAACATGGTCATTTTCTTGCAAATCATTCCAAGACACATAGCTTTTTAAGTAAAATACCACTTTCAGAATTTGAAAATGAGATCATTGAGACTGAAAAAATTTTAAAACCCTACAATAACATGAGAAAATGGTTCCGTTACCCATATCTTGATTATGGACATGAAAAAAAGCGTGGGGGATCACCAGAAAAAAAAGCTGCCGGGTTAAAAATCTTACAAGATCTTGGATACACAGATGGGTTTGTCTCTATTAATACATTTGATTGGTATATAGATAAAAAACTGAACGATGCCATTAAACAAAAAGATCTTATAGATTACACGGCATTAAAAAGAGTGTATTTAGAACTATTAAAAGAATGGTCAGAATTCTATATTGAGCTTTACAGAAAAGAGCTGCAACAAGATATTACCCATACTCTTTTATTACATGCAAACGATATCAACGCACTTTATTTAGATGATATCTTAAATATGATCAAAGAGTCTGGTTGGGATATCGTATCACCTGAGATGGCATTCCAAGATCTTTCATGGAAAAGTAAAGTTGAAAACTTTGAACGACTTGGTGATGACCCAGCAACGCTCAACTATGCTTCAATAAACGATAGATTAGAAAAAGCGAACGTATTTACAAAACGGGCGTAAACTGGGCAAGGTTATTAATCCCAAGCTCTTTTTCTAGCTGTTCTACTTGTTTTAATACGCCATAAAAGCCATGCTTACCAAAAAGGTCATATTCCAGATCTTCTGATTTTTCACCCAGATCATCAAATTCAGCCTGCGTAATCAGCGAACGCACTGCAGAAAAAAGCTCGGTGTCTTCACGCGCTTCATGCGGACGATACATGTTTATAAATTTTTTCAGTAAATTTTTAATGGTTCTTAACGTTTTTTGATCACGCTTTGATGATTGGCACAGCACTTTTAATTGAGCCGTAATTGCACGACCTTTTGTATGCTGGTCACGCAATGTTTTGGTTAACCCTGATTTTTTGTTATTTTTTTCAAAAATGGGAAAGATATATTGCTCTTCAATTTTTTCATGATAATTTTCAATGAATTGCTCAATAATAGTAACTGCACGCAAGAGTATCTGCGCTGGAAAATCTTTTCTATCAATTCTTTTGATTATTTCTTCGTAAACTAATAGTACTCGGTTTAAAAGACCATGCTCCCGCATAAGATCTTCTGTTATAGGAATATCTTGGGGATTAATCTTTTTATCAACATCAGCAAAAATCATGCCGAAACCAATAACACTTGTTATAAAAAATCTTAATTTCATAATACCACTCTATTCTTGTTAACTTGATACTAGCGTTACATAAAAAAGCGCTTAAAAACAACATTTGGCATCTTGCGCAGTTGATATATACTAATATAAAACATTAAATAAACTAAAAAATAGCCTTTTAAACGTGAAATATGAAACACCCTTACAAAATTTTATGCTTAATATCAGCACTTACAACAAGCATAAGTTATTCGGCAGATTTAACCGTTAAATCTTTATCTAAAGAAGAAGCTATAAGCAAAATGTATCTTCAAGACAGATTCCCAAGTTATTTATCCGCACTCACTCAGGGTAGAAATAGAGTAACCTATGATAATGACCGTAAAAACTATTCCATAACATTTGATAATGAATATTTCACCTCAAACATCTTTGCCCTTAACCCTGAAGCAACCGTTTGCGCATGGGATACTGCTACTGGCATTAGAGATTGGCGATCGCTTATTATAGCAAATCTTCAAACGGGAGAAAAAACAACTTTAAAAGAAAGTCACTATGAAAAGCTTCATGCATTATGTATAAATGATGCTGGGGATAAAATTATAACTATTCAGCCAGATAAAATTTTGATTTCTTTTTTAGAAATTGTTAATAACAGAATATCGCTAAAATATAAAATAAAAGTCGACGTACTCCCTAAAGAACAGTCTTTTAAATACTGCTTAACTACCTTCTCTCCAACAGGTGATACTTTTGCAGTAACCAGTGATTCAGAAAATAAAGTATTAGACATTTACTCAATTATAGAAAAAAAGATAACTTTTCAAAGATCCATCGAGGTTATAACTGAGGACAAAATCTCCGACATCTGCTTAATTTCTGATGGTTTGTTGGTAAATAATGCTGATTCAAATATATTATTTTCCCAAAGTAATCTTGATAACCTTCAAAGTACTAAGTTGCCAGTAACATCAATAAAAAAAATATGCCGCTCAAGCAGCAACCCAGAGAGTGTTATAGCAATAACGGAAAAAGACGATCAACACATGTTTTTTGAAGTGACTCTCAATAGAAACAACAAGAACCCAAAAAAAAGAGCCCACGAAGAATAAACCGCAGGCTCTTTTTATGCTCAATTATGACAACTGCGCGCCGTTTGGAACAGCATGTTCAGGCGCAATAAAAATTAATCGCTCTATAGATATTTTAGTCTCACTGGCTAATGCGAGAATCATATTATCTGGGGACCATGCAGCATGGGCAATTTGATTTTGATATTCACAAGTAAAAAAATGTTCAGGTTCTTTTTTATTTCTGACATTGAAAAATTCTAAATTATCAGGATGCTTTGTGTTAGTAATTGCAAAATACGAATCATCTGGAGAGAATACCACAGGAGTCTCATTTTTTCCACGAACACCTTCAGTGTGATAAACCACATCCCAATTATTGCTTCTATAAATTTCAAGGTTTCTTATATAATTGCGCGGCTCTGTACCTGAATGCGGGCCAGGAATTTCAGGAACAAATTTTTTAGACTCAACGTAAAAATACCCACCTTTAGGGGACCATTCATAAGACGTTGGCCAAAATCCTTCAGAAAATTTAAATGATTTAACCATATCGCCATCTTTTTCTGCCACATGTAAAGAAACACTCTTTTTATTATCATTAACTGTTTTAACAACATAAGCGCACAAATTATGCTCATGAGAAGTCGCAACAAAAGCGGCATCAGCTCTTTGTAAAATAGTTGCAGGAAGTGTCAATTCTTTATTTTGGCGTACATTAAAAAGATGAGTGTCTCCTGTTTCAATAACATCATCAAAAACCCATTTGTTCCAACCATCTTTAATCAACACTTTTGTTTGGGTTTCGATATCCCAAAAATGTACCCTATGGCAATGATTAACTGAAAGAATTTTTCCATCGGGTGAAAAACTAACAGAAATTTTAGGATCTCTGTTTCGTTCCGCTTCAATAGACCAATGCTTAATTGCTCGATCATCAACTATGTCGCAGACTCTAATAGTTGCCTTGTATTCATCATCATCCACCCATGAACAAATTGCATAACTTTTGCCATCTGGTGCCAAATCTAAATCCAGACCTCTAAGAAGACTACTTTCATTGTTTTCCAGATTGTATCTTGTCATCTCCCACCCAGATAATTTCCAAACAAGAGCAGCAAGAACTCTTTCTTTAGACCATACCAATTTTTTAATCTCCGAAACTTCAGAACAAAAAAGTGTTTTCAAGGTAAAAAGCATACCAATCAATACTAACGTCACTTTTTTCATGTTACCCTGCTTAGTAATGTACAAGATCATTATTTACGATAATTGTGCGCCGTTTGGAACTGCGTGCTCAGGTGAAATTAAAACCAACTGTTCTTGCACGTCTTTGGCAAAAAGCATCATGCCCTGTGATTCAAGGCCCATCATTTTACGTGGCGCCAAATTAAAGACAAAGAGACCCTGCCTGTTTAAAATCTGCTCAGGTGTGAAAAACTTACGAATACCAGAAAGTATTTGGCGTACGCCGTGCGGACCAAAGTTTACCTTAAGAATATAAAGTTTGTCAGATTTTTCGAGCACTTGAACATCTTCAATAGTGCCAACACGTAATTCAACTTTTGCAAAATCATCAATAGTAATTGTTGGAGTAACAGTAGTTTCTGGTATCATAGCGGTCTCTTGCGTTTCTGGTTTTATTTCAATCTTATTAAACAATATTTCACCCTGCGTAAGCACAAACGTGTCGTTCCAAGGGTGTGAAAGCAATGCGGCAAAAGCACCTTGTTCAGTGTTTATCTTTTTGCCAAGCTGTGAAAGCAATTGCTCCATTTTTTTTGGCATTAATGGCCAACACATATGTGCAATAGCATATAGTGCATGGCACGTTGCAGAAATAACTTCTGCAAATTTTTGTGGCTCAGGATGAGCCCCGCTCATAAGTTTCCAGGGCTGCTGGTTATGGAAATATTTATTCACGTCATGCACATATTCCCACACATCTGCATACGCACGGTTCATATAACCCGCTTCCATCTCTTTCATAAAACGAACGATAATATTTTTACCCGTTTCATGAAGTGCAACAGATTCTGCAGACCACGTTTGTGGTGGCGTAACCGTTGCCACATTATATTTTAAAGCAAGCGTTATGGTGCGGTTAAGTAAATTACCAAGGTCATGCGCCAAGTCTGAATTAATCCGTTGTTCAAGTTCAGCGTAGGTAAAAGGCGAATCTTGTGTAATGGCCAAATGGCGAACTAAATAGTAACGTACTTGGTCAACGCCATACGTTCCAGCAAGCTCAATCGGGTCAACTGCGTTCCCGCGAGATTTTGACATTTTATGCTCGCCGATTTTTATCCAACCGTGCACCAACAGTTTTTTTGGCATCTGTAGATCACTTGCCATCAAAAATGCTGGCCAATAAACGGCGTGAAAGCGGACTATATCTTTACCAAGCACCTGTAAATCTGCGGGCCACCAGAAATTGAACTCCTGCTCTTTGCCCGGGGTACCATAACCAACACCGGTAATATAGTTATTAAGAGCATCTGCCCAAACATAGGTAACATGTTTATTATCGCCAGGAAACGGGATTCCCCAAGAAATAGTGGTGCGTGAAATGGAAAGGTCCTTAAGGCCAGATTGCACAAAGCTGACAACTTCCGCCATACGCTCTTTTGGTGTAATAAAATCTGGGTTATCTTTATAAAATTGTAATAATCTATCTTGGTATGAAGATAATTTAAAAAAGTATGACTCTTCTGAAACATATTCTGTTACACGGCCACACGTCGGACATAAGGGAATATTTTCTGTAATCGTGTGCGGCATGTCCTTTTCAGTTACGAACGTTTCACATGGCGTACAGTAAAAACCGGCATAGTGTGATTTGTAGATATCACCCTTTTCAATTAAGCGCTTTATCCAGGCCTGAACAGCTTTCATGTGGTCAGCATCTGTAGTGCGGATAAATTTGGTGTAATCGATATTGTATAATTTCCAAGCATCTTTATAAGGCGCAATAAAACTATCAACAAACTCTTTTGGTTGTTTGCCGGCTGCTTGAGCAGCTTGCGCTATTTTTTGGCCATGTTCGTCAGTTCCCGTCAAAAAAAATACTTTTTTATTTTGGAGCTTATTATAACGAGCCGCAACATCTGCAAGCAGCGTTGAATAGAGTGAGCCTAAATGCGGTCGGGCATTAACATAATAAATGGGGGTTGTTACATAAAATTTATTTTTTTCTGACATAATATCTACCTAAATTAAAAAAGGCTTATTCTACTCGCTCATCCTGAGCTCGTCGAAGGGTTAGCGAGATTGAAAAGAGCCCATGGAAATTAATAGTATCTCCAAGGGCTCTTTTTAGTATAGCAGTAAAATAGAATTAATTAAAAATAGACATCTAGACCAATGTGGAAGTCAACTTCTTGAGGGATATTTTTACCAGAAACGGTAGCCTCAAAACCTAAGAACGTTGTTATACATTCACCATGGAAGAATGTCTCTGTGCGGATTCTGTTTGCAACACGGTCAGTATCTGCTGTATACACACATGCGTTAAGCGGCTCAACATTGCCAGCCCAATCCATAGTAGAGCTCGTGCAAAGTGTAAGTTTATCACGGCTTTTAATATACGCTTCATAACCGAACATCACACCCATGCATTCACAACAAGGGTTAATAATGTTCACGTTTAGATCGATAATACCATATTGCCATGATGTTTTACCTGGCACGCATGGCCCGATATTTTTAACCGTTGCGCCCGCAAATGGTGCTGCAACATTATTACTTGCTGGAGTTACCCAGATATAATATGCATCAAAGTTGAATGCTAAGTAACGAAGCTTTTCAATGCCACCAGCGATACCAAGACCAACTTCAGGGTGACCGTTGTTACCCGTTGGGAACTTGAGAATATTTAACGGGTTTTTAACTTTAACACCGGTAGGCGCAGTAACCCAGAGACGCCCTTCAAGATAGCCCCAATCTTTCCAATCATGGCCAAAGAAGAATTCAAAGTTAAGATCACCAAATCCGCTGGTTGTGCCATAGCATGGATTCAAACCAACTTGACTGACAAAATCAGCAATAGAATTACCATTTGAGCCTAGTGCTTCAAGCGCAGTGGTAATATTGGTAAAGATTGTCTGTGCCGCAGGAAGTAGCAATGCTTGGTTTGTATCACCAACGTCTCCAACATTAGGAACTACATAAAGCTTTGATGCTGCGGTATGATTTCCAGATAATGCAGCATAGGAAACATCACTTGCTACACGACCACGTTCAAGATTACTTAACCCAGAACCGTCACCTAAAACAACGGTTGAACCATTAGATGGAACATCTGCCCAACGAACCGATGAAGGCAAGGTACTATTTGCACTTTCAATAAATGAAACGGATGGCGCATTTATTGTTGGGGTTCCGGCTTGGGTGATTCCACCAGACATATTTTGACTTGCAATCTGAATATCTGTTGCAGGATATACAACAAGCGGCACAGCATTTCCATTAACATTAAAACTGACACGATTAAGCACATCGAGTAAATCTAAACGCGCAGCGAAGGTATTTTGTGTAGCAGCTAAATTTCCAACCTCAATAGACTCTTTGCGTTGTTGAAAGAGATTATCAAGATTTGATGCATTTTCTGATACAGCTGCATTAGTTATAGGGTTGCCACATAATGGCTCAACTTTAATATCACGAAATGGCGCACGAATTCTCACACCCGTGTTCCACTGCTTCTCACAGCCAAAACGTCCACTGAACGTTGCACCAAACCAAACACCCTGTTCGCGATAGTCAACATTAATAGTAACAGGAGTAAGAATAACAAACGGGTTAATATTTGAGCCATTGGGGATAAATGCATTTGCAAATGCTTGTTCAAAAGTAAATGTTGATTGACCAAAATACAATGATGCAAGTGATTCTTTTTGAGTTGGCCCACAGCTTGTGCAGCATGCATTAGGGATAGCTATTTGGCCTTTGGTCGTTGTAATAATAGTAGTAGCATTACCAGCAGAGCATATATTATTTTGGTTACAATCATTACCATATGCTTTATTGGCTGATCGCCAGTAAGCGCCGGTCCAGAAATGAGTATCTAAGTTCCAATCATTAAGGTCTTCACGATCACGATCAAGCGGATAGTGCATATACCCTTCAAACAAGCTTAACGGCGTACGTGTCTCTTGCCATGCTTGCATGGTGCCTGCTCCTGCAAGCACCAGACCTAACATCGATATAATTTGCTTATTCATATTCTATTCCTTTTAATTATTGTTGTGGGTTTATTTGTGATAATGCAGGCGCATTCGGAGCTGCAGGATCAACATCAATTCCAACGGCACCAATCGTCAAAGAATTACTAGGATTTACATAGGTACCATTTAACCCTTGAATATTTCCAGCAAGTTGTCTTTGTATAGTATTTATGCCGCCTATATTATATACAAAGCCAATTGTTGACTCACCAAGTGCATTTTTGAAAATAGTTGCAATTTTAGTCTCTTGCGTATTGAATTCGCTCATAGTTAGATAATTAAATAATGCAATACCAGTACCATTAGCTATAGGCGTCAATGCCTGTTTTGGGGTATCTTCAAGCGCAGCTTTTGATGCCATAATTCCCGCAGTAACACCTGGGACTGTTACACCAGCGACATTCAGGACAATCGGGTTTACCACATTAGTGCCGGTAACAGATGCATCAAGCAATACCATGTTGCCACCGCCCAGAACATCTGCATTAACTGGATCATAGTTAAAAGTATAACCAGAACCAACACCTGTGTTAATTGGTGCAATTGCAAAAAGACCTGCAAGATTGTTATCACCAGAATAGGTTTGATTATTCTGGAAGGTGCCTTCAGGGATACTCAATGTGATAGAATTAACATTATATAATCCACCAATAGTCCAAGTATTTGGAGCCGTAGTCGCTGCAGTGCCTGAATTAGGTTTATTTACTATCCCAGCGCCAAAGCCTAAAAATCCTTGACTATTAAGATCGAGCAACGCGCCAACGCCGGTAAGAATCAACGTAAAGTCGATTGATGGATTTGCTTCATTCTGGAACACGTTACCAATCTGGAATGCTCCGCCATATTCAGCAGTTGAACCGATTGAAAATTGTGCATTGTCTGTTAATGCCCACGATTGATTGGTATACGCGCTATAGTAATTAGTGTACCCATTTCCAACGCTTTCAATACCAACCATCGCCCCACGCGGGATATTAAATTGTGCATTTTCTTTGAAGGTCACACGACCAGAACCGATAAAGCTTACACGGGTACCATCAGTTGCTTCGACTGTTGTACCAGTTGTAAGAAGGTTTACTGATGTATCCGGCTCACAGTAACATTGTGAGTCGCCTTCAAAAATCAAGGTGCCACCACCAAGAAGCACTTGTGCGCCCGGTTCAAGAACCATGTTCACTTGCCCAGAGATAACGAGTACTTGCATCGTTGAAGTAAACTGCGTTAAATCCAAGACACCGTCTGACTTAATACGCAACTCAGTTGGAACCACAGAGTCAATCAAGAGTCTGTTACCAACTACAGGCGTTGCACCAAATAGCGTACCCGTAACAATATGACAGTAGTTATTAATAAGTGTATTCACATTAAGGCGAACAGTTGCATCACCATTTGGTAACAATGTAAGACCGTTAATGCCAAGTACTACCGAAGCATTAAGAGAATCTTGATTTCTTGATGCGGTGCCAAGGCCAACAAGCGCATTATTTTGTAATACCAGAACACCCACAGGCGCAGTAGCTGAAGCAGTTCCTGGCAAGAAGACAAACTCACGTACAATGCCGTTATATGTTCCATCTATTAAAAGATGAACTTGATCACCAAGGCGTGAATTTAAAACTTGCAGTTGTTCAACAGAACCATAAATTGTCGGCAAGCCATTTAAATTTGCTGCAGTTACGGGATATAACGTTGCAGGAACAAACGGCACGGTTGTCGGTTCATACGGCACAAAGAGCGCTTGACTATAGGTACTACAATAGTCTTTCATTAAATTTTGCCAATCAATAGTGTAATCAGAATAGGTAATATACTCTGGAACAATCACTAATTCTGATGGATCATTTAAGTTTAATTGCCATTGTGCTATGCCCACACGTGGATCAAAAAATACTTGGTTACTTGGTAAATTAACATTACCATTTGATGATTTTGTAACCATCATGCCAAAGTTTGCACGGTATTGGCCAACATCAACAACACCATTATAATCAACAAACATGCCACCTTGGCCAGTTGTGCCACTCGTTTCTGGGCTATTTAAATCACCACCTTGTGTTGAGAATGAAAAGAACTCACCATTGATAAAAAATGAAGGTAATGATGCTCCACCAAAACTAGCATCTTGCGAACCAATAGAGATATTGCTTGCATGAGCCAAGTAAATAGTATTAACACCTAATTGACCATTGATATTGCCAGAAATATTTGGCGTTATTTTGTAGTTGTTATATGAAACGCTCACAATTAAATCTATTACTGGGTTTTCGCCGCTATTTGTTTGAATAACATCAAGCTGACCATTACGATTAACAATTGTTACCCAATCCGATGCTTCTGAGCCGACCTCTGTTCCAATAATCAAGCTTCTGCCTGTTCCGTTATCAATACATCTGCCATTGCCATAGAAAACAAATTGAGTTGTATTAGCATCAAATGGCAACGTGATATTGCTGTCGTTCACCACTTGTAAACTCAATCCGGTTACTGCAGCGCTGGTGTGTAAGTCAAAGAATGAATTATAAAATTGAATTGCAGGGACCACTAACGAATTTGCACATGGGCAAAGTGGATTAGTTGGTAAACAGATATTTAATCTATCTCCACCTATATATGATGCAGAAGATTCTCCAGCAACGTTGTCTTCATAAATCGGGTGAATCTCATCAGTATGCTGCAAATGCATTTGGCTCAATTGCATTTTGTTATTGATAAAGAAGCAGCCACTGCCATACTGTAAATAATTACCGTTTGCATCTTGCGCAAAAGTACGCAATGGGAATGTTGTATCAGTTTGGTTAATTAATACTGAACCGCCTGTTGGAGCAACCTGCCATGAAAGTATCTGGAATGCTGTTGCAAGAGTAACATCATCTGGCGTCGAATTACCATTCACTACTAATGGCCCTTCAACATCAAGCAAGATAGTGCCTTCATTTGAAAAGTTATTTGCAGGGTTAATGGTGAATGAGATGGTACTGTCTGCACCAAACTCACATGAATTCCCTTGACAGTCTACGCCGGATCTGAAATAAATCGCCGAATTACCATACATATTAATTTGTGCTGGATCTGAATTATCCGGATTGCCATCAATAATCATAGCAGCTGGGTTACGGTCTTTAATTATCCGATTAGTGAAGCGCTGACACGGCACATTAAGAACATCGTTAGGGATGCTTGGTGTTAACGTTACGTTTGTTATGGTAACAACATAATCGATATACGTTCCAGCATTAACAGTTAAATTAGAACCTGCACCTAAGACAAAACCTTTTTTAATCACCGTTGTTGACGTTGGAGCCAATTCACAAAATGGATTAGCCGTTAAACCAGACCATTTTGAATTATTATTAACAATAAGTGTTCCTGCAAAACCGCCCGGCACATTATTTGCAACAAATTCAATAGTTGGTGAACCATTTGCAGCATTTTCATTAGCAAGATTAAAGGCAATATTTTGCAGTGTTACAGGAAAACCTGTCATCAGTTGAGCAACATCATTAACTACAGCGCCACCGTTATCAATTTGTAAGATAAAACGGCCTGTGCTTGCTGGATCTATTGAAGCATCAAAGTTAATAGTCCCTGTTTGGCCAAACGCATTACCAAGGAAACTGATTGCAGAATTATAACCCACTTCAACAGTAGCGTTTTCTGTTAATGTTGATGTAGCGGGTTGGAAATTAACGGTTGGGCTGCCACCTACCATATCAACCAAGAATATAACCCCGCTATTTGCGGTACTTGATGCAACCATGCTTGTTTGACTACATGTTGACCCTGATGCATTTAACGTATTTGCCAATGCAAAACTTAATGTCTCACCACCAGAAATATTAAAATTCAATGTCCCGCCACCACTTACTGTTATTAAAAAATTTTGCCCATAACTTCCGCTAAAAAGTAAATCATAAGCCACGTATACATCTGTTACACTATCTGTAGAGACATAGAAATAAAGCTCCTGACTTGAAGAAACAATAGCATCAGCGCTCATGGTAACATTAGCTGGAGTCGGACTACCAGTATTATTAATAATGCTTATAGGCGTTAACAAGTAGTTAATTCCCGCTATATCTAAGCCACTAGATGGAGTAATATTTACATTTCCAGACTGATTACCACCATGCCAATTCATTGCCTCAATATGCACCTGTGTGCACGTAAGCAGCATAAATGCTGCCAGCATAGCATAATATTTGAATAACATTTTCTCTATCATACTCATCCTTTTTTGAAAAAAATAATGCTTTTACTCAGAAACTGAGTATGATAGAGAGCTTTCAATCGTGTCAATAAAAATAGATTTTTCTAAGATTTAATAAGTGCCCAAATCTTGATCAGATCAATCTGATCGATCTGTTTTTTAAAAAATAATAAGTGGGAAAATTCTTGAGCGCCCATGCCTGCCAAATCTTTTTGCTGAGAATTGTCCGCAAGCAGTTTCAAAGCAGAGAGTGTACCAGGAAACAGCGCAAATTGTTCACAATGAGAAAGTACATTTTCTGGCTGATACAAGAAATTAAGCAACTGGTATACCAACTGCTCATGCTGTGTAGCAACAGAAAGTGCACAATTTTCAATCGTTACAAATGTTTTTTGCGGAACAAGAAAAGTAATATGCGGAAACTGTTTTTGAGCACGTAAAATATATGAACTTGATGAAACAACCGCAGCACAGTTTCGTGTTGCAAGGAAATAATCTGCACGGAAATCAACATACGCTTTAACAAACTTTTTTTGCTTACGCAGGAGCTGCTCAACTATAATAAGCTGCTCAGCATTAAGTCTTTCAGCATTACCAAATAAATAGAGTGACGCGAGCATAACCATCTCAATAGGATCATTAACCATGGTAATGGTATACGCATGAAGGGGGTTATCAAATATGAGCTTCCATGGATCACGCACCTGTTCATGAGTAAAAACAGAAGCGTCAATGCCGACACCAAAAAGTTCCCACAACCAAGGTATTGAATATTCGTTACCAGGGTCAAAACTATGGCCAAGCAATACAGGGTTAAGGTCATGAAAAAAAGTTAATTGTGACCTATCAATTTTTTTAAGTAAATTCTGCTCACGCAAAAGTTGAACAGCATAATCAGAAGGCACAATAAGATCAAATCCCTTACCCCCTGTTTTTTTCAATTTAACTAAGAGCTCTTCATTTGAAGAATAGTAACTGAGATTAATCTTAATACCACTTTTTTTCTGAAACTCCGCAAGCAAAGCCGGATCAAAAATATCACCCCATGCTGCAATAGTAATACTCTTTTGCGGTCTAAAAAATTCATAAAGCTGCGTAGTATAAAGCAGGCTCATAAAAACAATAACCCACACTAGCGCAATGGCCCCACGAATAAAAAATTTTACGAGATTCATACACTAGCCTTCGGAACTCTCTGAAAATGACGTCCAACAAAAAAGTAATACTAATAAACTACTTAAGATAAAAAGCAACGTTGATAATGCATTCATCATGGGTGAAATACCAGTACGCAACATAGAAAGAAGATATAATGAAAGTGTTTGCACAGAAGTGCCCGCACAGAAATATGATAATACAAAATCATCAAACGAAATAATAAATATCAAAAGCGCTGCCGCTATAATCGTTGAACGAAGCAGCGGCACAATAATAGAAAAAAATGTTTGATGTACCGTCGCACCTAAATCAAGAGACGCTTCAACAAGCCGTATATCAAGTTCATCAAATCTACCATGTATTAATGGCACTGCAAAGCCAAGCCCCAAAACCGTATGTGCGACTATTAAGGTAACAATACCTAACGGCACACCGCATAAAACAAAAAAGGTGAGTAACCCCACACCAAGAACCACTTCTGGAACAATAAGATTAATATAAAAAAGTGAAAAGAGAGACTCGAGCTTAGATGATCTGCGCCTGAACATACGCAAATACACTAACGCGAGCGAAAGAAGAATACTTATACCCGTTGCGCAAAAAGCAATAATAAATGAATTCAAAAAGGCATACCAAACATATGGCGTATTAAAAAGCTCGTGGTACCATGCAAACGTAAATGAAGTCCATGGCGATGGAAATGCAGCGCTATTAAAAGAAAATGCAATAAGAACCACAATTGGAATATAGAAAAAGAGATATACCGCAGCTACTGCTGATGCAACAAATAGTTTTTTAAAGAAATTTTGTAACCCGATCATACGCGTACCTTTATTGACCGAGAAAGTACCATATACATAACAACACTTGCCGCTATTAACACACATGAGCTCATAAAGGTAAACGCAGCACCATATGATGCTGTCTCTGCACCAAGCACGCAATAAGATACCAGTGAACCCACGCATAAAAACTTATCACCACCCATCAATTCTGGAATAGCAAACTCGCCAAATGATGGCACAAAGACAAGAAAGAAACCTGAAATAATACCAGGCATAGTTGCAGGAATAAGCACATACCAAATAGTCTGTAGCCAACTTGCACCCAAATCCAGTGAAGCCTCAAAAAAACGGTTATCAAATTTTTCAAATTGTGTATACAAAGGCAAAATCATAAAGGGCATGTAGTAATATACCATCATGATCATAACGGCAAACCAAGAGTTCAAAAGATCTAATGGCTGTGAAATAATACCCACTTTAAGAAGTACAGTATTAAGAAAACCATTTTTTTCTAAGACAAAAAACCAAGCATAAATATGCAGTAAAAAGTTTGTCCAAAAGGGAACAATGAGTAAAAATAGCCCAGGGATACGTAAACGCCCCGCTTTGAATGCTAGAAAATAGGTTAATGGGTAGGCAATGCATAAACAGATAACACTGTTTGAAAGGGCCATCACCAACGAACGTACAATCACGGCGCCATAAACCGGTTCAAAAAATGGCCTGAAATATTCAAATGGTTTACCCATAAAGGCAAGCCCGATAATACAGATAAGTGGCACAACAAAAAAGAGTACCTGCCATACCAATGCCGGCATACCCACGATAAAGGGAAACTCTTTACGGACATTATTGAACCAATTTGCCATTATTATCTTTCAACAATTATTACCCCACCGCTCACCCTGAGCGTAGTCGAAGGGTTTTATCTTTCAACAATCACTACGTTTTCTTTTTGCCAATAGAGATATAACTCATTGTCATAATCAATAACCTGCTGAGGAAAATGCTCTTCATTCTGTTCAAAAACCTGTACCAACTGTTGGTTTTCCAAACGAATATTATATTGCGTTGATCTACCATGATAGACAATCGCTTCAACAATTCCTTTAAGACGGGAAGAAAAACCGTCAATCTCTTTTTTTGTAATAAAAAATTTTTCTGGACGAATACTCATCACAATAGCTTTACCAGGAACCATCCACTCTTTTTTACGCGGTATAAAAATTGGAAAGGTTCCTAATTGTGGAATATCAATATGTGGTTGCCCTTCAAACTCTTGGTAGGTGCCACCAAAAATATTCGTGTTCCCCACAAATTGTGCCACAAATGAAGATTGTGGAAATTCATAAATCTCTTTTGGCGTACCAATCTGTTCAACCAAACCACCATTACTCATAATAGCCATTTGGTCCGCTACGGTTAGCGCTTCAGAAGGATCATGCGTAACATAAATAAAGGTTGTCTTAAGTTTATCTTGCAGCTCAATAAGCTCGATAAGCACTTTTTCGCGCAAGCGGATATCAAGCGCCGCCAATGGTTCATCAAGCAATAACACTTCAGGTTCATTAATAATGGCACGTGCAAGCGCTACACGCTGCTGCTGGCCACCAGATAATGTTTTAATATGCTTATGAACATGTGCTTCTAGATGCACCGAACGTAATACTTTAATCACTCGCTCATTAATCTCATCTTTATGAACACCCTTTACGACAAGGCCATATGCAACATTTTCAAAAACGGTCATATGAGGGAATAGCGCATAGTTTTGAAAAACCGTGTTAACCCGTCTTTGATTAATGGGCTTATGGGTAATATTTTCATCTCCCAAAAAAATAGCCCCGCTATCAACGGTTTCAAAACCGGCGATAAGACGCAAAATAGTTGTCTTTCCACAACCACTTGGCCCTAAAAGAGCAAAAAACTTCCCTTCAGGGATAGTTAGATTAAGGTTCTCAAGGATAATGTCACCTTGATAACTTTTGGTAATATTTTTTAATTGAATGCTTCTCATGAACGTTTAGCCTTGCGTCGAGCAAAATACATCGGTACCACAATATCTGATAGTGTACAAGGAATTACCACGGCAACCAATAAAAAGATAAGTAATATCCCCATCATATTGTGCCAATAGGTAAAACCGTAAGAAACCATGTAAAAAAGCGCCGCAAGTGAACTGATGAGAATATGAATAAAATGAGATGCTAATGAGATAAAGCCTAAACTGCTTTCACCATGAGATCTTATCATCCAACCATTTAATAACCCAACAAACATAAAAGGCAAGAGATTAATTAAATCGGGAAGATTCGTAAAACAGACGTGCACCGGCATACTTACGCCAAGCAAATTCCCAGCCAGCGCTGGCAGGGCAACGTCAGAAAGCGTACAAAAGATTGCCGGAGCTATAAGAGAAACTAAAATGCCCCCAATAACGTTCTTTGAAAAACGAAAGAACATAATGCAGGTGCCCGTAACAGCAAAAATTAAGTGCAAATAATGGAATGAATGAAACAAGATATGATACGACTGTGCCAATTCACGACTATTATGATAACCAGTGCCGGTCAAAAGATGCAATAAACTTAAAACGGTAAAACCCAGCGCAAGCGAAAAAGCAGCGTAGGGAAAATGGCACATTAATTCTTGACGCAATGAGCCGATATGGCCATCATGCGTGTGTTTTGAATGATCGTGATGCCCGCTATGATCATGTAAATTGCTCATACGTATCCTTTTATTGATGCGCAAAGGCGCATTTTTTTTAAATTAAAAAAAGAGATTTCATGTAGGGTTTAATTATACGCCAAGATAATCCAAATTGCAAAATACACCCCTAAATTTAGTCAATTAATAATTTTACAATATTTTAACAACCCTATCTTAATGAGCTAAAAATATTATAACATAATAGTAAATATTTTTAATACTGGTAATAAGAAAGGGACCTATGAACACCGTTCAAAGATACAGCTTTATATTTTTGTTAATAGTAATAGTACCGCAAAGAGTAGATGCTTTTCAACAGTCTATGGCCGCCTTACGCAGAAGTACTCAACAAATATCACCCACTTTACGCAGAAGCACCCAGCAAGTAGCCCCATATATCAGTAAACGTTATTTAACCTCGGCACAAGCAGCAACCATTTTGGGGGTTCAATCTGGAGCTACCCCACAAGAAATCAAATCGGCTTACCATAAACAGGCTAAACACTGGCATCCAGATTATGCTACTCGAAGAGGGGTTCCGGCAACTGAAGCTAATAAAAAAATGAGAGAAATTACAGAAGCATTTGATCAACTAAAAAAACAACCAATTTGGCAAAGTGCATATCAATCGAATCAATCATCTTACGAGCAACAAGAGCAAACTTATGAACAGAAAGAGGAGCCTAAAAAAGAAAACCCTTCAATGAGCCCAGAACAAGAAAAACAATACGACGAGCTCTTTAAAGAAGGTTTCAGGTTTGTTAAATCAAAGTTTGCTGACTCTGGCACCCTTTTTACTGATAGCCGCTTTAGTGACAATGAACCAGTCCCACTTTCAAATCGCTTAAAATATCTTCAAGAACGCTCGTGGGATGAAAAATCTATATATAGAAACGAAAATTTTTTAGCTTTAGCAGACACCATCGATACGTTTGGAGAAGCCACCACCTTAGCAGCATTGTTACAACCGGATTTCAAGGGAAACATCTTTGATATTCTAACAGCTCTTATGAATGGCTTAGAACGATATGATAATTACGTGAAAAAATTTGGAACTAAGACAATTTCAGAAAAAGATCTTAAAAAATTCGCTAAAGTTAAAAATTTTTTAACATACCTGCCTAATGAATATAAAACAGCTTTATCCCTTTTAAAAATTACGCATGGCCAAAAAGATGCTGTATCGCATGATAAATTTAAACCATTCTTAAACACTATAAAACAGTTTAGCCCTGCAGAACTTTCTACATTTTCAAAAAAGTTTGGGCCTCTTGTTATAAATAACGCTAAGCTTTCAGGACTCTTTAATACGTTCTTAAAAGATTTTTTTATTAATATAGCCAGAGATTTTGAAAATTATTCCCAAGAAGAGACAGAAGTATTTTTGAAGCTTTTTTCAAACTTTTCTTATTCAGTTCAATTGCCTTTATTGGCAAAATGCACGTATTGGAATTTAAAAGACCCAAAAGAACAGCACGCAGAACGCTACCTTAAGCTTCTTAATACTATTTTAGAATCGCATCAAGACTTACCAACTCAGGAAGATGTTCTTTTGAAAAAGGAACGTGGTGAACCATTTTTAGATACCATTGGTAGCTACCTAAACCACAGCGAGCATTATAAAAGATTTTTACAGAGTGGCATGCTTCAAAAAGCTGCTTTTATAATCGATGAAAGCCACCCAGACCAATACCCTAAGCTTACAGAACTTATTTATTACCTTCTAAAAATTCCTAATAAAACGATCCACCAACAGCTAAGAACCGCTATTTTTGGATAACCTATAATATCGATTAATTTTTATCTTGATAAAGTAATTTTAGGGGCCCTTATTTGGGGCCCCTTTTTTGAAAACTCACCAATCATATCACCCTGATAAATACTTCAATTTGAAATTAAAGCCATTGACTTTCGAGCCAGCGCCATTTTATAATAAAAATAAAGAATGCATTTATCTCAAAATTTATTTGTAAAAGAAGGATCATTATGAACACTTATACTAAAAGTGCCTTATTTATAACACTTTTGAGCACAATTTCAATGCTTGAATGTATGACGGCAAGAAGCGCACAAGGCTTAAGTGCTATTCGTCAAGGGGTTGCTGGAACAGCCAGAACATCAATAGTTGGAACGGCGCGAGGATCAGGTTTACGCTCAGCAAGCCAAGCAGCTAAACAACAAACGTCTTTTTTCCAACGTGGATATTCTCAAATGTCGCGCGAAGAAGCGGCAAATATATTTCGCTTACCTAAAAATGCAACCGCTGAAGAGATAACCGCTAAATATAGACAGTTAGCAAAAGAATACCACCCTGACATAAATCCAACAGGGGCAAAAAATATGCAAAACATAAATCTTGCACGCGAGACATTATTAAAGAAGACGGGGGAAGCCACTGTTCAAGAAGCATCTGCAGCAAAAGCAGCACAAGAACAAGCCAGCCAGGCCTCTGAATACTTTAAAAACATATCTGAAATTTATAAAGATAGTTTAAACAAAGGCTTAGAGAGCCTCAAAAATTCTTTGAAGGAAGCTGAACAAAAATTTGATAAAACACTAAATGATCTTAAAAAAGCTGGCAAAGAATATAACTTCCAGGCTTTATACGATGAGTACATATCCAAAAACGCTTTTTTGGCACGTGAAAATGCTCAAAAGATGGTGCAAAATGCCCAAAA
This sequence comes from uncultured Candidatus Babeliaceae bacterium, assembly GCA_963704655.1. GTDB lineage: Bacteria > Babelota > Babeliae > Babelales > Babelaceae > BOG-1370. The sequence goes on from OY969927.1 coordinate 695,139, forward strand.
AGTTGCAGAATCAATAGGTGAAAACCTCTCAAAAAAATTCAAGACTTTAAACCTTGATCAATACCCCGAATATAAAACATTGTATCAAAAAACAATGCAAGAAATCAAAAATGATCAAGCTAAAACTGTCAAATTCATTGAAAGTTCCATGGCGTTATCCAATCAATCTTTACATTCCGCTAAAATGGCTACTGCAGAATCTTATCACTTATGCTATCAAAAAATACGCGAGCAGCTTTATTCAGTCTACTTTAAAGATATAGTTTATGTTCTAGAAAACGATCTTAAAGCACTCACAAAAGGTGAAAAAATTCGCATTCTAGAAAAATTTAATAAGGAATTCGATTACGCATCAGAATTATTCGCTAGCATGAATGTAACTCCAGAAGTATTTGCAAAAAGTCTTGATAAGTTAATAACTTCGATGCAACGTATTACTGGAGAAGTTATTACTGATGCTGCAGGAAGTGCGAGCAGAACGGCTCAAAAACTTCAATATTCACAGTTTATGAGCCGACTAGGCGCAGGTCTTGGCGCTGCAGCTGTCGGTGCATATTTTTGGCCTAAATCAGAAACTAAACCAGAACAAAAAGAAGTAGCGGCTAAACCACCTGTTGAAACATCTCAAGTATCCCAGGCGCCAGCAAAATAGAGTAAAAATAGGGGCTCCAACTGGAGCCCTTTCTGTTTAAAACGCATTGCCCAGTGTCAAAAAACATGCATGCATATGATATATTGCTTATAAAAGTTTGTTACAAACCTGACGAAATATTTTTTTAAAAGCCACTTGATCTATTTCACCTAGCTGCCCGATTTTTTTATGTATTAAACGATTATCAAGCGTAAAGAGCTTCATACGAATTAATGAAGCAGAAGGTAAATTTGTGGATACTAAATCTGCAATAACATGATCATGCGCTCTTTGCTGATGAAGAGCAGAACTTATCATTACCAAAATAACTGAGCCGTCTCTATTAAATTCAGCATCAGATAAGACCAAAGCTGGCCGTATTTTTGTTTGCAGAGAATCGACAAAGGGGAAAGGGACAATAACAATATCAAAGCTTTTGTAGATCACGGTATGCCTTTTCATCTTCTTCTGAATCCCATTCAGATAACGTCTGTGCAACGGCTTTTAAATAAGTTTTATCAAGTGAATCTATTTTTTTCAAAACAACCACACCTTCAATTATTTCAAAAATCACAGAATCACCGATTTTTAATTTCAATTGTTTACGTATTTCAGCTGGAATAGTTGTCTGGAATTTACTCGTAACCTTAACTATTTTCATAAGAGAGCCCTTCTGGTAAAATTCTTACGATTCTTACCAATAAGAATACCATAGGCTTACTTTCAAAACAATATTAAACTCTATAAATTTTAAAACGCATTACCTAATGTCAAAAACCACGCATACGAAGCTTGGTCATAGTAAGATTGGTTGCCGGGGAATTTTTTCCATTTCCACCCAATATCAAAGCGCAATGGCCCAACAGGGGTGTTCCAGCGTAAGCCAAAGCCAGAGGCACCAATAATATCTTTTGCATGAATATCGGTAATGGCACTTTGCGTAAGAAGCCCAATATCAGTAAACAATGTTCCACCAAGTGATCTAAAAATCGTAAAACGCAACTCAAAGTTGCCATTCATCATAGTTTTGCCACCTGTGGGAACAACAATAACTTCTTGATTGCAATTAGTGTAAAAGTTTAATGGTGGAGCAAGATCCGGTTCATAACCACGCAACGAATAAGCACCGCCTAAATAAAATCGCTCTGGTGGCATTATGGCAGAAAATTGCTGATACACAATTGTCCCCAAGCGTAAACGTATTGCTAACACGGTATGCGATGGCTTGTGCAGCGGAATATAACTTCCCTGCTCTAATAAAAATTTTATAAAAGCAGCATCGCGAACTCCTAAAGGAGCAAATGCTTTTGATGAAAGAACTAAGTACCAGCCTGCAAGTGGGTCAAGGCGATTATCAACATCACTGACATATACTGACGGCTCACAAAAAAAGTAGGGAATTCGTTTATCAACAAAGCGTGTAGTAAAATCTATTGCCTGTGAAAGCGTTTTTGAAATATCAGAAATCTGCATCCAATCAATACCGCTTGTTAATCCCCACTGGAAACCAAAAATATCTTGCGATAAACCCCATAAAAAACCATCTTGTGCGTAACGGTATAATATTTCACGTGAACCGATAACAACTGGCTGATCATAACGGTTACTATAAAGTTTAAATTGCTGTTTTATCGGCAGGTTACCTAAAAATGCTAATTGATACATAAGCATGGCATACCGTAAAAAACGTGTAATATCAAACTGCACAGAAAAAATATCTGCTGCTTTGCGTGGATTTTTCCATAAAAATGTTCCACCAAATTTATATGTTGCACCGCCGCGCCAGGTGAAGTTGGTACCAACACCTTGAAAACCTGCACGCGCACGCACTTCAAATGGGTCACTATCTTGTAGCTGAATATGGACTATCTTTTCATCTTCTTTTGTAGCGATGTTTTCTGGAAATACCGTTACCTGATCAAAAACACCAAAATTGCGTATCATTGCCGCTGTTTCATCTAACTTTTTTTTATTCCACGTATCACCCTTTTTATACTTTACCGCTCGTTCTATAATAGTATTTGACACGATACAAGAACCTTTAATATGTGTAGCACCAAAAGCAACTTTTTTGTTATCAGAAAAATGCCATTCTAAAACATGCTCGCCATCGTGCATAACAAATTGGGGTATTACATGGGTGTACAAATACCCTTTTTCATGCAACTGTTTTTGTAAAAACTTTCGCATGCGCCCAATAAGAGTGCTATCTACAATTAACGGTATCTTTTGTTGTAACGTAACGTGTTGCTGTTGATAATAGGGTGCATGTTTTTTACACCAACTTTGACGATAGAGTAATGTTAAGAGCCCTTCAAAATCTTCGCCTATAATTTTTGTTACAGTCAGTTGCTCGCCAAGATCAACGGTAACAGCAAGTTCATAGTTCCCCGATGGTAACTTATGCATCTGTGTGTCATGAATTTTAACTTTCCAATATCCCTGCTGAACAAGATATAATGTAAATGCTGATACCGCTTGCAATATTTTTTTATGATCATAACGCGTTGAAACAAGTCCCTTAAAGAATGCGCTGCGTTGAATTAAACAATCGTCAACGCCATGAACACTTACACGCTCAATTAAAGCTTGTGAACCTTCTTTAATAGAAAATAAAAGATTTAATGGTTCATCGTAATACTCAATTTCGACATCTAAATAACCCTGTTTATGATAACGATCACGAAGCTCCTGAGCAAGTAACTCGGGTGGAATTATAGGTAGCGCTTTACCAAACTCTGCACATGTCTGATACAACTGTTGCGCAGTAAAAAAAGAATTTCCAACAAATGTAAACCTTTTTTTATCATGCAATGAACAGTTAAATTGAATATCAACAAGGGAATTTTCATCATGTCTTAATTGTTCCATTTCAATAGATGCAAAGAGATACCCCTTTTTTGCAAAGTAAGCAGATATCATTCGTGCCTGAGCATCAAGCAAATCCTGTGCACAGTATGCATTTTTTAGACGCGATTCAAGACGCTGATGTAATTTTTTAAAAATCTCTTCAACGCCATCTTTTTGCACGATTTCATTTCGCAATTGACAGGTAACTGAACGTATCGTAAATAGTGGCCCTGATTTAATCGAAAGGTGCACATGCGCGGTATGGCGAGTTTGATCAAAATTAATACGTGATTCTACATGGGCAGTAAGATACCCAAGTCGCTTAAGATACTTTTCAATTGCGCGTATACCATCTTCATGCTCTGCCTGTTTAAATGGTACGCCTTTTGAAAGTCGATAAAGTTTTTTATAGAGGTCTTTGCCGGTAAAAATACCGGAAATTGAAATTTTACGTATAGTATATTCGGGTAAATTTTCAGCAGCTAAGTTTATACTGCTTGTGCACAGGTACAAAATTATATGCATGATCAAAAGATGTACGCGTTTCATACCCTAAATATAATTATAGATTAAAATGACCGCCCGCATGGATGGTGCGAAACGCACTGTCTTGACTACGCTCACCACGAGCGGCCGCACCCCGCTCATCCCAAGTGCCCGAAGTAGCGTTTACGCAAAAGACGGTTGTATCTGAGGAGTAAGAGGAAAACGTTAAGCAAGATTTCTGTATAATTAGATTAGAGCATTATACGAAAAACGCCACGGTAATCTTTATCTTTCAAGAATGGGTCGATAATAACATCTTGGCCGCCTTGAGCAGCAATAACTTCATCAACCTTATCTAAAAAAGTATCCAGATCTGCAGAAACGCCGCAAGCAATAATTTTTACCGTCTCCGGGGTACTTGCCATTACAAAACCTTCAAGCTTACACTCAAGGGCCTGTTTTTGAAGGGCGTTCAAGAGCTTCTCGCTTGAACGTTGCACGCTAAACGTCATTTTAATACATCGGCTCATGGCTTTCTCCTTACTAGAGATGATTCATTTAATAAAAGGTAACAAAAAATCGACGCACTTTGCAATTTTTAGTATAATAGTAAAAATAACTATGCTCGTGCTCAGCAAAGTTCCTTGTCACCCCTACCATTTTTTGGACAAAAAACTTATGAATACTCCTGTTCGCGTTCGATTTGCGCCGTCTCCAACTGGTTTTATGCATCTTGGTAATGTAAGAACCGCCCTTATAAACTATCTATTTGCACAACATTATCAAGGCACTTTTATTGTGCGCATCGAAGATACCGATCAGCAAAGAATGTTTGATGAAAGGGCACAGGGCATTTTACGCGACCTGCAATGGCTTGACCTTACGTTTCAAGAGGGTCCTGGCGTCGGCGGACCACATGCGCCTTACTACCAATCAGAGAGAAATGCACTCTATCAGGAATATCTTGATATTTGTATAGCACAGAAAAAAGTTTATCGCTGCTTTTGCACAACAGAAGAGCTTGAAAAAAAACGTGAACGGCAAATAGCCCAAAAGCTGCCGCCACGCTATGATAGAACCTGTCTTAATTCAAGCCAAGAGACAATTCAAAAAAATTTGGATTCTGGCGTACCATTTATTTGGCGCTTTAAATTATCTGATGAAAACGTCACTATTGTGGATCTTGCACGTGGACCGATTTCGTATAATTTAAAACACTTTTCTGATTTTGCCATAACACGCCAAGATGGCAGCTGCACGTTTATCTTTGCTAACTTTGTTGATGATGTTGTCATGGAAATCACCCATGTCATCAGGGGCGAAGACCATTTAAGCAATACCGCAAGCCAAGCAGCTTTATATCTAGGCCTTGGGAAAAAGCTTCCTATTTTTTGGCACCTACCTATTATTGCCAATACTGACGGCAAAAAACTTTCAAAGCGTGACTTTGGTTTTTCATTAAACGATCTACGTAATGCTGGCTATCTGCCTGAAGCGATCACCAACTATCTTGCTATTTTAGGGGCGGCATTTAAACAAAATAGCGCAACATCTGAAATTATGTCACTTAAAGAAATAGTCTCTGCTTTCGATTTTGATCATATCACCTCTACGGGTCAAATTAAGTACGATATTGAAAAGTTACGCTGGATCAACCAAAAGTGGATTCAAAAAATCCCATTTGAAGATTTCAAAAATCGTATTGCACCATTATTTGAGCATAAACTTGATAACACCTTTGACGGATTGCTCATAGCAATCAAACCTGAGCTTATGACTTTACATGACGTTATTGAAAAAACAAAATTCTATTTCGAGGCGCCACGTATTGTTATAAACGAACTGCCTGAAAGCGAAAAAGCTGTTCTACCAGTTCTTAAAGAAGTTCTTTCACAAACGGGTAATACCATCGCAGACCCTGAAGCTTTTGTAAAAAGCGTAGCTGCGCAAGCAAAAACGCTCGGGCTGCCCATGAAGTCTGTTTATGCGCTCATGCGTATAGCGCTTACCGGTACGGCACAGGGGTTGGGAATTAAAGATCTTATTCTGCTTTTGGGAAGCCAAGAAAGTTATAAACGATTTTCAGCTTTAATTACTGAATGAACCAACTGTAATTTTTCTAAATAAGCCATACATTGCAAAAAATCTTTTTCTTGTTCACAAGGAACAAAGAACTCAAAGATTCCTTTTTGAGCGTCTAAGGTGCGATCAAATGCGATATGTTCGTAATAACGAAATGTCGCAACAAAAAGGTTGGTTGTTTTAATAATTACAGACGCTTGATAATAGAGACATTTATTCATACAATAACTAATACTTTTTAATTTATTTTTTTATCTTATCTTTAAGGATATCATGACACAGGTCAAACACCAAAAAATATCGCTCTTTATGGCAACGGTTGCCGGAGTAAACGCCATGGTAGGCGCAAGTATATTTATTAACCCTGCAGCTTTACAGACATCTGTCGGCCCAGCAGCAATATTTACCTACATAGGCGTTATTGCAGCAGTTTGGGTTATGGCACTCGCTCTTGCACGCGTTGCGGCATTATATCCAAAAGAAGGCGCATTTTATACCTATGCATCTGAATGGGGCGGCCACACAATGGGCGTTATTGCAAGCCTTGCTTACCTTTTTGGGTTAACACTTGCAATGGGATTACTTACACGACTAACCGGCATGTATCTTTCACACTACTTCCCGAGTGTACCTCAAGAAGTTTTAGCGCTCTCTGCTTTATGGCTGTTAGTTGGACTTAATATGGCTGGGGCAACGCTTACCAAAGTTGGTCAAATTATTTTAATAGTTCTCACCATCGCGCCTGTTATATTGGTAATTGGGCTCTGCCTTGGTAAAGCGAATGTTAACAATCTCACACCATTTATGCCCTATGGCTATTCAAGTTTAATTTATGCAATTAAAGCAGTAATTTTTGGTTTTTTTGGATTTGAAACAGCAGCATCTTTGTATAATCTTGTTGAACATCCAGAAAAAAATGTTCCACGCGCGTTAACTTACTCAATAATTATCGTAGGCGGAATTTATCTGCTTTTTATTACATCGATCTTTTTAGCAATACCACGCGAACTTTTCACTCATGCAGAAATTCCACTTTCTGAAGTATTATTGGCAATGTTTCCACAATATACGTGGCTTGTAGATGTTATACGCCTAAGTATTATTATCACCATTGCTGGCACATTACATGCTTTAATTTGGTCATTGGGTGAATTATTATGTGCAACAATGCGCAGAGTAAGCTCAAACATAAAACTTCCATTAGCGGCAGCAGTTGTCTCTATTGGTCTTATAGTAAGCTTTAACTATTTAGTATTTAAAAACCTTAATCTGTTTTTTAATTTATGCGCACTCTTTTTAGTATTTAGCTACGGAACAAGTATTGCAGCATTATTATATGGACCTGCAAAAAAAACCATGGAAACAAAAATACTCGGTTACAGTGGGCTTGCTGTTGCGTTATTTATCATGAGTGTTGCGCTCTTTGAAGTAATATCCATTATAACACGTTGACGTTTATAAATAATTGATGGTATAAGAAAGTATAGCTTAAAAAAAAGTGTGCTTCGCCACACCACAGTACGTGAAAACGTACGCACTGTTTAAAAAGGAGAGTAGATGATGCGTAATATGCGCCTGTGTGCAAAGTTGTTCGTGAGTTTCAATACCCTCATCCATGTACTTGTTTTTTTCACGAGCTTGCCATTATTTGCTCCCATCACCAACTTAACAAACAACGACGTATACCCCATGTATTCGCCCGTTTTTCCGTGTGATTACTTAACCAGAAACGAGCGGTACTACTATATCGACGGTTTAGATAGTTTTTGCCAAGAACGTCTTCAATTTTCTATTTCACCTTTTAGACAATCAGCAGACAAGGGCACAGACATCTGCAAAGTAAAAGGGCCACTGGGCAATCTTACTGGTCGCTGGAACATCCCCGCACTTTTTTATCCGCAACAATATGGTACCCCAGAAGAAATAACACAAGTGCAAAGCAATCTTTTTGCAGCTCTTGATGCCGTTGGCCCAGCTACTTCTCCAGTTAGTGTTGATTTAACGACAACATGTTCTGCAATTATTAATCCGCTTTATAGTGATGTAAATAAACAGTTCGGTTTCTTTGATGTTGATATTAAATATCGCAAGTATGGCTTACGGTTCCAATTTGATCTTTTACTCTATGACCCAATAGGGTTACGTTTTCAAACCGGTTTTGCAAATATTAAACAAATCCCCTATTTTACCGATTTGACCTGTTCTGCAACTGGTCTTGCATGCCCTGCAGGCTGCTCATCAACAGGATCAGCTGATCAAAGTTGTTGTGAAACTGGCTATACGCAGGGTGGCGCTGTTAGCCCATGCGTACAAAATACCGCCTGCATAGACATTTTTGGCTGCTATTGCAAACAGATTATGATCGATAAAGTCATGAAACAGATAGAAACGATTGCCGATACGCTTAACATGAATATCGACAGAATGCAGAGCCAGGGCTTTGAAGATACTCGCGTTACGCTTTTCTTTAGACGCCCTTTTGCGATAAATGCAGACCGTGACGATTGGCACTTCTTTTTATGCACCCCATACATTACGCTTGATGCGAGCTTTCCAACAGGCAAAACCCCTAACCCAAGTAATTTATTTGCTGTACCGTTAGGAAATAAAGGGCACTTTGGTTTGGGGACAACAGGTGGCGTTACGTTTGATTTTGTAAAAACGGTTGAAGTCGGCTTTGAATTTAACGTGACACAATTTTTCCCAAAAACACATTCATGTGTGCCGGCACCAACTTATATAACTCAAGCGGGCATTTACCCAGAAACAATGACTGTAAAAGTGAGCCCAGGCTTAAATTGGAACGCCGTGTTTAGCATTAACGCCTATCATTTTTTAAGCAGAATCTCTGCGTTCTTCCAGTATGTATTTACAGGGCATGATGAAGATTGCTTTAAGATTTGCAGCGCTACAACTGACCCGGCTAATATATCGATAAAACGATTAGTAGAAAATTCTAAATGGGAATCTAATGTGGTTAACGTGGGCATGACGTATGACATTTCGCCTAATTTGGCCCTTGGGTTCCTGTGGCAATCACCGTCTGCCCGACGCAATGCCTATAGATCAACAACCATTATGCTCTCTATTGTTGGAACATTTTAACCGCTTGTCACTGGTCTTATGCCATGCTATACTATAATAAAATTCATAGTTTGAAATTTAATTAAAATAATCCTAAAAGGCATTTTTAGCATGAATAAGCACTATTTTTTGATATTGTTAATTTTCTTTACAGCAACCGCTATAACCGAAATCAAGGGACAAGATATTCCTAGCGATCAAATCAAAGCTCAAGAAGAAAGCATAAAGCTCCTTTACGCACAACAAAGAAAAGATGGTATTGCTATGTTGAAACATGGCTTGGCATTCCTAGCAGGTTTTTTTTGGCTTGGCGAACAACAGTTAAAATATGGACATCCGCTCAGATTTCCTGAAGATATGGCGCTCATGGCAATAGGGGGAATTACGCTCTATAATCTATGCAAGGCATACCACCATTGTTTTGAAGGGTTTGGGTGTGGTATTGAAATACATCTGATAGAGAAGGCATTGAAGAATTCAGCTAATACATCGGTTTAGCCTAGACAAACATTCAATTTCGAGGTAAAATCTAATAAGTATTAGTCAACCCCCAGCTTTATTTGTGAGTATATGACAAAAAAATTCAACATTAGCATTTCTGTAAACGATAATATCGAACGCGCGATCCGCCAACTTAAAAAGAAAATTGAACGTGAAGGTGTTGTTCGTGATATGAAACGTATTGTGTACCATGAACCACAAACACAAAAACGTCGTAAACGTTTAATGCGTGCGGTTAAACAAAACATGATCCGCATGTCTAACTTTAAAACCGTTTAATAATGACGATTCGCTCTGCATCAGATATTAAACGTTCACAAAAAGAATCCCTTCTTTTAAGAACAATAAGTCAGCTGTATCACCAGGTTTCTCGTGACGATAAAGCGTTGCAGCAAACTTATATTACACGTGTACAGCTTTCTCCAAGCAAAACCATCTGCACGGTATATTTTTATACCGCAGAAGGTGAAGAAGCCTACAATGCAATAAAGCAAAAACTTGCTTTATACAAACCTTCTATGCGTAAGGCGCTTGCCCAAGAGATTAATGGCCGCTATACCTGTGAACTTGCATTTAGATTCGATGACACGTTTGAAAAAACGCAAAAAATCGAACGCTTACTCGATGCTATAGCAGAAGAGGACAAAAATTTAGAACCACAAGAATGATTCAATACCTATTCTGGTCAATTTTTCTTATCGCACTTGTTGTAACTTTTTTTACCGATTACTATTATCTGCTGATACATAGAGCAGCAACTATTTATCTTATTCCCCTCTTTTTATTTGGCGCATTTTTGTGCGCTACCCCCTGCACCTTACTGGAAGCACTTTTAGGCTTTTTTGTTGGATATGGCTTTCTGTGGTGCTTTAAAACGTTTTATCTGTGGCACAGAAATATCGATGGCATTGGCCAGGGCGATTTAGAACTTCTTGCAACAATCGGTTCATTTTTAGGACCCATGGGTGTTTTATACACCATTACTTTTGGCTCTATTATCGGCACCCTTATTGCTCTTATTATGCTTTTCACCAAACGCGCAGACGCACAAACCCAGCTCCCGTTTGGTTCATTTTTAGTTATCGGCTGTTTTATATACATCATATTAATAGCATTTACCAAATATCCCTGAAGATTTGATCTTTTGGATCATATGAGTAATGATTTACTAGAGTGAGATCAATTTTTTCCGAAAAAGGGATTAAATCTTCTGCCGTTAAAGTCTTAGAAGTATCACCGGCATAAGGAAAACAAACAATATGATTACCCTTATTATCCAAAAATAAAATGTAATACCGCCTAATCCCACCCCTCCATCTTCCAGGTGGATGAACTATATCCGAATAAAGTTTGTACTTAACTGGACGTGGTTTTGGTGCTGAAGGATCAAGCATACATTTAAAAGATCCAGGACGATATTCTACTTTTTTTATAGGTTCCCCATCAAACGTATAAAATGTTGCATATAATTCTTTTGCATTTTGATCATAAACATAATAAGATGCACCCTTTACAATTGAGTCTTCTGATGCATATAAAGATAAACACATTAATATAAAAAATCCTGAGATGATCTTATATACGTAATTATTCATAGTAAGGCCTCAATTAGATGGGTTCCTGGTCTCAGCCAGTAATGACACGGTGTTACGGAGTGCCTACTGTATCTATGCCAAATCATCCTTAACAATCACGATCTCGCCTTTTTCATTAATCGTCAGTACATCAGGCTCGCCGTCATTATCAATATCCCCTGCGGCGGCAATGGTAAAGCCCTGTCCGCTGACAGAAGCGCCTGAAAGAGCCGAAGCCGGTGTACCAAAAGCGCCGACTACTGATGATCCAGGAAAGCCATATGTATAATTAACTTGGCCCTCTGGCTTCCAATTAAGACTGCTTGCCCCCTGAAGCTTATCACAATAGGCGCCATGTTCGGCAAAATAAGACTTTTGTAACATATACAGAACCCGCAACTGAATATGGGCTTCTGAACGCTTTGCCTTTGCAAGAAATGTCATAAAATTTGGCAATGCCAAAACGGCAAAAAATGCTATTATTGCAATAACAATCATCACTTCGATTAAACTAAATCCACGACGAACCCCACAACGAACCATATGAGCCTCCTGAGAGCTGGTGCGCAATGCGCACTACTTTAGATTTTTTTCTACTCAATCGAGCATACTCCATACACCCCCTAAAAGGTCAATAGTATCTATTTTTTTAAAATATTATTTCTATTTGAAAACATTATAAGCCGACAGCCATTTAAAAATTGAATATTTTGACATAATTGATTTTAGTATGTACATTAGTAAATAATTGAAAAAGTTATTCCACAAATCCAAAAGGACATTAATTATGGAAATTACCTCAACTACTGCCCGTAAAGAAGGCATAGCGCTAAAACAACGCAGCTACACAGATATTGTTGAATATCTTGATAGCCACTGGTCTGTTGCCCGCCAAGATTCACTTGATCGCGTTAAAGCACTTGACCAAGCATTAAACAACCCTTCAAAATCAGTTCGCGCGATTTTGGTTGCCGGCTCAAATGGAAAAAGCTTAACGATCAACTTTGCAGCCAAGCTTCTTACGGCTGAAGGTTTAAAAGTTGGCGCTTATTATGCTCCCCATGTTTTAACCTACCAAGAACGCTTTGCTCTTAATGAAACAACTATTTCACAAAAATTATTTACCGATATTGCAAATGAAGTTATCAATGCAGCTGAACAAGCATCTATTAATGCTAACAGCTCAGAACTTTTAGCAATAATGGCACTCAGCTATTTCAAACAAGAAAAAGTTGAAGTTGCACTTTTAGAAGTTGATAATGGCGGTTTAAACAACCCTGTTAATATCTGTAACGCATTAGTTGCGACTATTACCCGTATTGCAGAACCAACTGTTACCACAACCCCAGAAGAACTTGAAGCGATTACGCGCCAAACAGTTGGTATCGTTAAAAAAGATACCTATTTAGTTTCTGGCGACCAAAGCAAAGCAGCGTTACATTTGATGCAAGAACTTACTCAAGCGCAAGGTGGCCACTGGCTTATGCCTATTCGTAAAGTGGTTGCACTTGAATATCCATTTGAACAATTACATGGCCGCTGTGCAGCACTTGCTGAACGTATTGCTGTAACGTTTATTCAAAAATGCATGCCTGAAAAAAGAACTTCAAATCTTGACCTTGGCAGCACAGACAGCTTATTGGTAAAACAAAAAATTCAACGTGGACGTCCTACTATTGAAGCTAAACGTCAACAAGAACTTAACCCACGCAAAACGGTTGAACAGTTCTGGAAAGAAGTTACTACCGATTTACCAGGTAAGTTCCAAGTTCTTGATAAAGAAAAACCAACCGTGTTACTTGATAACGCACACAACATAGACGCATTTAAAAATCTTCTTCTTGGTGTACGTTTAATGCACTATCAACGTGCACTTAAAGGCTTAAGCGTTGTTATTGGCGCAGCAGCTGACACGTTGCATAATCAAGAGTTTGTAAAATTATTACGTTATTTCTTCAAAAAAACTTCCGGTCAACTTTTCTTGTGCCCTATCCAAGAAGCTGTTAAAGGCGTTGGTGAAAACAAATCATGGGATGTTGAACAAGTATTGCTTGATATGAAGAAAATGAAAATCAAAGCAAAAGCGTGCAAAAACTTTGAAGATGCATTTGAACAGGCTAAAAAATCTGTTGATGATCGCCACGGACTTGTTGTTGTCACCGGTTCACATGCCGTTGTTAACGAGTTCTGGAACTACAAAGGCATCAAGAAATTCTAACACCTGGTTATTTGTTGGACCCCTGATGCAAGGGGTCCTTTTTTTTAGCAAACAACGCCGCCCGCATGGATTCGACCATGCTCACCACGAGCGGCCGCTCACACTGAGCGAAGTCGAAGTGTTAAAATCATGAACTTAATTATCTTTTACACAGCAGTAATTATAATGGGCCTTGCAACGGGCAATCTTCAGTACCAAGCTCTTTCAAAAAATAAACCCACATTACTAATCGCAACTCTTTTACTGCGCCTTACGCTCCTGGTTCTTGCCGGATGCGCAGTACCACTCTTGCACTTATCCCTGCTTCATTTTATACTCAGTATCATACTATTTTGGGGATGCTCGTTATGGTATGTAATCATATAGTGCTTTAAAAAATACGATAGAGATCCTGAAACACGTTCAGGATGACACAAGCTCACAGCGTGATTTATTATGACAGGTTTAGATCTTTTTCATCATATTTACTGGCAACCCCTTGCATACTTCGGGATTACTCACCCATTTTTAACTATTCAATTAGATCTTATCTTTGCTACGTGGTTTGCACTTTTTTTATTACTTGTTTTTTCTCTGGTTGGCAGATACGCACTTAACCATCCAGAAAGTCTTTTACACACGGCGTACATGACCTTTACCCGCAGTTTTATGGAGCTTGTTGCTCAGTCTTGGGGCGGCACGTGCCCAGAAAACTATTTTCTTGTCATTACCACTTTTTTTATCTTTATACTCACCTGCAATTGGTTCATGCTTATTGGCCTAGAAGAGCCGACGGCAAATTATAATACGACACTCGCGCTCGCATTACTGTCTTTTTTATATATTCAAAAAGAGTCAATAAAAAAGCATGGCGTGATAGCGTATCTGAACGAATACTTTAAAACACCATTACCCATCAGCAAATTTTCATGGCTTATGGCGCCCATTATTCTTGTACAATATATACTCAACACCGCAGCAGCAGTAGCGCTATTTCCTATAGAGCTTATGAGTAAATTTTCTGGGGTTCTTTCTTTATCGTTTAGATTATTTGGCAATATTTTAGCAGGTACTATTGTATTTGGGTTATGGAACTCCTTTATACATTCAACCTGGTACTTTCAGATCTTTGGGCTTGTCAGCGGCATCAACTTAGTAATACTTGGTTTTTTTGGCGTCTTTGAGGGTCTTATTCAAGCATTTGTATTTACTATTTTAACGACAACGTATCTTTCTCTTGCTACAACAAATCAACAAGAGGAGCCTGTATGATGAATCTTGCAGCAGCACATTATAGCAGTATCGCCTTACTAATTACCCTTCCAGTTTTTGCAACGGCATTGGGCCAAGCACGCATTGCCAAAGCTGCCTTTGCTGCCCTTAACCAGCAGCCTGCGCATGACACGGGGATAAAAAAATTATTCTTTGCTGGTATTGCACTCAGCGAAACCATAGCATTAATTGCCGTGTTAACAACGGCATACTTATTCACCACACCACTTACTACAGATTTACAAATCTATGCACGCATAGGCACGTGCATGAGCATTATTGTTCCATGCGTTATTGTTGCATATTTTGGCAGCATGAGCATAGCGCAAGCTCTTGGTTCAGCAGCACGCCAGCCATTTTTAACCAATCAAATTTTAAGTTTTATGCTTATCACGCAGTCACTTATGCAAACACCGGTTATTTTTTGTGCAATCTTTGGGCTGATTATTCAATATCAAGCAACAACCATTACGACCCTGCCTGCGGCATTACAATTATTAGCAGTAGGCCTTACACTCAGCTTGTCATGTATTGGACCATGTTTTGGGTTAAGTCACTTTATCGCACAAGCTTGCCATTCTTTACGTCTAAATCGTATAGCATTTGCAAAACTTTTTTCATTTACCTTTATCACTCAAGCAATTATTGAAACACCCTTTTTATTTGGCCTTGCAACTGCTATTGTAATGCTCCAACTTCCCAATGTAACGTTGATGAAAAGTATTGCGCTATTATGCGCTGCCATTGCTCTTGGGGGAGCAACATTACCGGTCAGTATCGTATCTGCACAAGCATCCGCTAAGGTTCTTCAAGGAATCGCCCTTACGCCAGAAAATACTACACTTCTAAGCCGCTTCAGCCTCTTTTGCCAGGCGTTTATCGACACCACCGCCGTTTACGGTCTTATTATTGCCCTCATGCTTATAATGTATTAAATAACATTGAAAATAAGAAAATCTCTCGTATAAGCTTATAAAGAAATCGGTTTCTTACCTTAGGGCCTCTAGTATGAAAATTCGCACATTAGCGTTATTTGTAATATGCACATTAAGCATGTGCCTGAATGCAACAAAAACCTATGGGCTTAAAGATACCGCCGGCAAAAATCCAGAAGAAATAAAACAATACATTGCAGAAAATCTTGAGTTTTTAAGAAAAACTAACACCTGCGTTGGGTGTTATCTAAAAGAAGCAAATCTTGCGGGTTGGAATTTACAACGGGCAAAACTTGCCGGAGCCATTTTGATAGGTATGCAAGCAACTGGAGCAAGTCTTAATAAAGCAGATCTTACAGATGCAGATTGTACCGATGCAAAATTTAATGGCGCGGATCTTACAGGAATTAAAACTTCAGCTAAAACAAAATTTGATCACGCAGATCTTACTAATACGGCATTAAATCCAGCATTTAAAAAAGATCCATATTCAAATAGCACAGTTTATAAAGAGATCACAAACTCTTAATAGATTTTTTTTATTGCCATGTTTCTTATTTCGTTTTAACCTTCTTTGCGTTAATAAAAAATTAAATAATACTATTCTGCCGCTTAACCCTTCGACAGGCTCAGGATGAGCGGCTAATTGGGAATACTATGAAAAAAGCAAAAGAACAAACAGCAGTTGTCTATATAATCACAAAACTTGAATTAGGCGGCGCACAAAAAGTGTGTCTTGCACTTTTTAATGGCGTAGAATCACCAGAATATCAAACACATCTTATATCTGGTGCCGAAGGGGTATTAGCGGCTGAAGTAAAAAACAATCCACATGCACATCTAACACCAACCATGCGCCGCGAAGTGAGCATGTTTGGCATTTTTACCGAAATTAAAAACTTTTTTGCACTGATCAAACAGTTAAAAACGCTTAAAAAAGAATATGCGCATATTATCGTGCACACGCATAGCACAAAAGCGGGTATTGTCGGCCGTTGGGCAGCGTTCTTTGCCGGTATCAAAAATATTATTCACACCGTGCATGGCTTTGCATTTCATAACTTTCAATCATGGTTTACCTGGACTGCGCTGTATATTCCCGAGCTTATCACCAGCTTTATTACTACAAAGTTTGTCTTTGTCAGCCAAGCAGATGCACAAACAGCAATGCGCCTGTTCCCGCGCATTAAGAACAAAAAAGTTCTTATAAGAGCAGCTATAGATGACCACCATTTTATCGCAACGCACAAACAGATGGTAAGCAAATCAGTGCGCCAAAGCGCACCAAAAGAGCATGTGCACCCTTTTATTATTGGTACTATCAGCTGCTTCAAACCACAAAAAAATCTCCTTGATTTACTTAAGGCATTCGAGCTTGCCTATAAACAAGACCAGAATATTCGTTTAGAAATTATAGGTGACGGCCAACAACGGCCCGCGCTTGAAGCATTTATTAGTCACCATAAATTAGAAAAAGTAGTCACACTTCACGGTTGGCAACTAGACGTTGCACCAATTATGAAACGGTGGCACATCTTTGCGCTCAGCTCTCTGTGGGAAGGTTTGCCATGCGCTATTATTGAAGCTCGTTTATTAAAATTGCCTATAATAAGTTACAGAATTGGCGGCATTAGTGATGTTATTCACCATGGCGTAAATGGTTTTTTATATGATGCAATAAATAGTGCGTCAAAACGCACCAATTGGCAAAAATTAGCACAAGGCTTTCTCATGCTCGCACATGACGCTACATTATATGCAACTCTTGCACAGTATCCTGATAACTTACAAAATTTTACGCATGACGATATGATAAAAAAACATAAAGAACTCTATCAACAATTGCAATAAGGGCGTATACTTAAAGAAAAATATATCACGTAAACCGCCTATTTATAAGCATTATAGTATGAAACTTTATGATAATCTTCTTCACGCAATTGGCAACACGCCTTTAGTACGAATACCCTTTAATTCTGCAGGTAAAGTATACGCAAAGCTGGAATATTTAAATCCAGGCGGCAGCATCAAAGACCGCGCTGCGCTTTATATGATCGAAGAAGCAGAACGTACTGGTCTTATAAAACCGGGCGGAACGCTCATTGAAGCATCTTCTGGAAACCAAGGTATTGCAACAGCACTTATTGGCGCAATTAAAGGATACAAAGTTATTATTACCGTATCTGAAAAGATCAGTGAAGAAAAACAAAAAACATTGCAAGCTTATGGCGCGCAATTGGTTCGCTGTAAGCCAACTTTACATCTTGATGACCCAAATGGTTATCATGCCAAAGCAGTAGAAATTCACCGAAACACACCAAACTCATTTATGCTTAACCAGTATTTTAACCCAACAAATGCAGCGGCACATTATGCAATGCTTGGGCCTGAAATTTGGCAGCAAACAGATGGAAAAGTAACTCACTACCTAGCTGCAGCTGGAAGCGGCGGAACCGTAAGCGGTGCAGGAAAATATCTTAAAGAGCAAAATAATAACCTCAAAGTTATTGCAGTTGATGTTGAAAACTCTTATCGTTCAACCAACAATAACCCAAAGCCGTATAAACTTGAGGGCATTGGCGTTGATTATGACACACCGCATTTGCGCAATAATATTATCGATGAATATGCATTAGTTAACGATGACGACTCGATTGAAATGCTTAAAACTATGGCACAAAAATATGGCTTTCTTGTCGGCCCATCAAGCGGTGCCGTTGCTTGCGCAGCAGAGCGCCTTGCCCGCACCCTGAAAGAAGATGATATCATGGTGATCATCTTTGGCGATTCCGGCAGAGCATATTTAACAAAGAACTTTTATTAGAATGCTATTGCAATGAAAAAAATATTGGTTTTTTCCCTATTTTTTATAGGTTGGCGCTCTTATGCTCAGCAAGATGTGCAAACTCTTATTTTAAAAAGGTCCTCTATTGAAAATTTTTTGAAACCGCTTAAGGGATCAAGAGTATTTAAACCTGAAGACAAACGAAAAAGGTCATATGTATTTCCTGAAAAATATTTGAGTAAATTACCTGATGAAATCATTGATCGCATATTACAATTAGCCAACATAGCACGATTAAGAGAAAACTTTGAGGACTGGGATACTCATAGACATTTACTCAGCTACTTGAATCATGAACTAGTATCTGCCATTACTCAACAAGTACTTATGATGTTATTTTTCAAAATAAAAATACCTGAAGACTCATGGGACTTTATAAGAGATTTTTTTCCTAAGGAGACTTTTCAACATATTGTAAAAGAGGTACAAGGGCCCCGATTTATTGTCAAAAATCCAGAGGATAAAAGAAGATATCCCGAGTACAAGTGCATTACCCCAAAAAAAATTATTTATTAAATTGACTTAAGCAGCAATAATTAAAAAATACAAAAAATACTTTTACTGACTCTGGCAGAGCATACTTAACGAAAAACTTTTATTAATAAATAACTCTATGTTATAAATAGGTAAATGTTTTTTGCTTATTTATAACATAGAGTACAATGATAAAGTATTATGCTACACGCCTGATATTCCTAGCTTCAATAGATCTTTTTGCAGCAGAGAATTCGCTAAAATTAATCAGAACACTGCCGGTAAAGCATCATCAAGAAGATTCCGATTCTCTTTATTATTTTTTTAGATGGCTCGATAATCAAAATATATTCACCTACAAAATGGGCAAAAATAAACGCGTGTGGGATATTACCACACGTGATAAACCTATGCATGTAACCAGAGATTCGGATTATTGGACTCAAGCAAAAAAATTATTTACGGCGCAATCGTTCAATAATCAATTACACAAAGAGATATCTGCAAAAACAACCATGTTCTTGGATCAACAAACCTATAATAAAAGGAATCAATCATTTATCGGCCAACTACTTTCAGTGTTTTTTGGCAAAGAAAAAATGGAACTTGATGGCTTTAAAGTATATGGCTATCAACCACAAAGAGAGAGGCTCTATTTACGCCCAGATGGCGAACAATATGTTCTTATAGAATTAGAAAAACCACCAAAAGGTGCTTACTATGCTCAAGAAACATTATCGATAAATGCCATTAAACCAGAAAAAATTATTACGGCATTTAAAACACAGACAATGGAAGCTGGCATTTACCCAACAATTCCAAGTTTAAAGTTTGATTGGTCACCAGATTCCCAAAAATTTGCACTTGTGGACACCTATCATCCTTGGGACTCTACAATACAACAAATAACCATCGGGCCTGAAGATGTTAACATTTATGAAACTGATACATTTACTATTGAAAAATCATTTACCGTAGAAACAGGCTGTATAAAAGAACTTTCATTTAGTCCCAACTCTCGTTGGTTGGCTGCATATTCTGACAATATATATAGTAGTAAAGAAAAAACAATACGTGTATGGGATTTAATCCATGGGTATTTAGCAGCCACAATTAAAGATACCCATTATGGAAAACGCAATCCATGCAATGGAACCGAAGTGACCCCATTAAATGCTGTTTGGAGCCCAGATGGCACCAAAATCGCCGCATACAATGCTGAAGGCAACATTAATGTTTATCAGCTCCCTCAAGATTAGCGAAAAATAATGTTTATTGACTCTCATCTGTTGTTATGTTTACAGTAATAAATATGAAGCATACCACTATAGCAATTATCGGAGTAGGGAATGTCGGGGCAACAACTGCCTTTACGTTACTATTGTCAAATAACGTGTCAGAACTTATTTTAGTTGATACGTGCACAGAAAAATGTTCGGGGGAAGTTAAAGATCTTGGTGATGTTATTGCTTTTACCCAAGCAAGCGCCATTCGCCAAGGAACTTACGCCGATGCATGCACAGCAGATATTGTTATTATATGTGCCGGCAGGCCGCAGTGCCCAGGCGAAACGCGCCAAGAATTGCTTTCTACTAATGCTAAAATTATAACGTCAATTTGCAAAGAGCTCAAAAGCGTAAAAAAAGATGCGGTAGTTATTATGGTGACTAACCCGCTTGATAGCTTAACGTATCTTGCACAAAAACTTTTACCGCTAGAAAAAAATCGTGTATTTGGAACGGGCACCTGGCTTGAAACCCAAAGATTGCGCCGCATTCTTGCAACAGAATATAAGGTCTCTGCGCAATCGATTGAAGCTTTTATGATTGGCGAACATGGTGATAGCGCGGTAGCGATACTTCCCGAATATTTAAAGATCTTACCAAAAGAGCGGAGTTCACTTGAAAATATAGTCACGCAAGAAGTATACAAAATTATCGAATCAAAATGCGCAACTTTTTATGGCATTGCCGCATGCGTAAGCGATATCTGTTCTGCAATTATTCATAACCAACGCCGCGTATTGCCGCTTTCTGTGTATCATCAAGAATATGATATCTGCATTAGTTTACCTGTAATTCTAGGTGAAAATGGCATTGATGGCATGGTTCAATTAAAGTTCCACGACCAAGAAGAAGCACGCTTTCAAGAGTCTGTCAAAATCGTTCAAGCTGAGCGAGATTTACTTAAAAGCTGAGTTTTATAAAACTCTATTTTCCTGCGCATTTCACCCGTATATTGATCAAGAGTAAGCATCTTACGGTTTTGCATGATAATTTTTCCATCAACAATAACCGTATGCACATCAGTTGATTTACTGCCGTATACAATTTGTGAATATACATCAAACTCAGGAATTTGATGAAATGCTTGCGTATCCATAAGCAGTATATCCGCGCATTTGCCAACTTCAAGCGTGCCGGTTTTGCTGCCCATTTTAAGCGCTCGCGCGCCATCTATGGTAGCAAGTTTTACTACTTCAAAAGGTGTTAATGGTTTGCAATAATCTGCAACACATAATCCTTGCAATAATGCGCCTGTTTTCATCTCAACAAAACTATCTAAACTATTATTACTTGCAGTGCCATCGGTGCCTATTCCTACAGGAATGCCACATTGTTGCATAGATTTTACATGTGCTATTCCTGAACCCAATTTCATATTGCTTGATGGGTTATAAATAATAGAGGCACCAGATTTTGCGATAATTTTTAAATCGCTGTCAGAAAAATGTACGCCATGAGCGATAATAACATTCGGTGATAAAATATTAAGCGACTGCATGTATTCCCCTGGACTCATGCCGGTCTTTTTATACAATTCATACAGCTCGTCTTGCTGTTCAGCAACATGAATAATTAAAGGCACGTTATTTTGTACTGCGTATTTGTGTGCGGTAACCAATGTTTTGGCATCACAGCTATATAAAGAATGTGGCGCAAAAGCCGGCTGTATATGGGAATTATTTTTGAACTCTTGGCAAAATTCCTGCGCATGCTCAACATCTTTTTCTATAAATATCGTTTCACCCAATATCGCCCGCATGCCCGCCTGCATAACAGCTTTAGCAGAAGCACTTTCAAAAAAATACATATCGGCAAACATGGTAATGCCAGACTGTATCATTTCATAGCAAGCAAGTATAGTGGACCAATAGACAAAATCTTCACTTAATATCTTCTTTTCCAATGGAAAAATATAGTTGTTAAGCCATTCTTGGAGATTTTTTGCATTATCTGCCACGCCACGCATCATCGTCATGCCGACATGCGTATGGCCATTTATAAATCCGGGCAAGATAAGTTTGTCATGTGCATCAAGTACCGTTTGCGCGCTATACCGCTCCACGATATTTTCAGATGAATCAATGTCGACAATCTTGCCTTCATGAATTGCCAATGCACCACCGGCAATAACCTCTTTTGAAACCATGGGTACCAGAGTACCGTGTACGATAAGTATATCTACAGCTTTCATAACGCTCCCCTTTTTTATTAAGGTAGTGCGCTATCAACACATAAAACAATATATATGCATAAAGTAAAAAAATAATTATAAAAACTTCTGAGATATAAAGGGTGCAACGCGAGAGAAGCGCGTCAAAAAGTATGACTGGCCACAGGCTAAAACTGAAAGTATCCGTTCATTATTTTTAATATTCTGCTGTTTCCACCAGGAATTAAGACGAACTACAGGCAACATAAGATCATCAATGCCAAAACCATAAGTTCCCCAATGCATAGGAATAAAAATTCGTGCGTTAAGATCTAAAAATGCTTTTCCGGCATCGACAGCATCCATATGAGTGGTCCGCATCCACTTACGTGGTTCACACGGGCCAATGGGCAATAAGGCAACTTCAATATCAGGAAAATGGTAAGCAATCTCTTTAAAATGGTCACTATATGCGGTGTCACCACCAAAATAGATTCTCTCTTGGATCATCCAGCTTCCCCACAAAGATTTATTTCGGTCAAACAGCCCTCGCTGTGACCAGTGGCGCGCAGGCAAAAAGGTAAGCTTGAGACCTTTATGCATAATATCTTGCCACCACATACATTCAGTTACTCGGTCTGACATGCCACGACTATCAAACCACCTTTTATCGCCAAAGGGCACATAAAAATGGCAGTCGGTTTTTGCATATAACGCTTTAAGCGTAACACTATCCATATGGTCACGATGGTTATGAGAAAGAATGACAATATCGATTTTTGGCAACTCAGAAAATTGAATTCCCGGCTTGCTAAAACGTTGCAACAGAAAGGTTAAGTCACCAAAGACAGGGTCTGTAAGGATATTAAGGCCATCAATTGAAAGCAGAAAGCTCGCATGGCCAATCCAAGTTATATGGTCAGCTTCCTGGAAAGCATACGGGACGGCATGGTTTTTTATAAGTCTTGCAGCAGCAACACGTTGCGCATAAGACGTCGCATACATATAGACCGAACGCCAAAAGACGCTTGATACAACTTCTCCAGGATAGTTATAAAAACGATTATGTAATCTGTGAGGTTGGCGCTTATTCATAACGTTTACCGTGAAGTTTATAGAATAATCCCCTATCTAGACTTGCGTCAGAGACAGGGGAAATGGAGGTTATCTGGATTAAAAACATATAGTTATATTTTACAAATTTTTGGATAAATAGCAAATGTTATAAAAAAATCTAAACACTTACCGCCACACCCAAGTCTTTAAGAGCATGGCGTAATTGAGCAGGATTTTTAAAGACAATACCATGAATGCCACGCTCTTTTGCAGCTTGTGCATTCTTCTTTTTATCATCAATAAAGATATAATATTTTGGATCCTTAACAACCTGCTGCACATCTTTTTTAAAGTGATCAAAAAACTCTGGGGCCGGCTTACGTAAATAATTACGCTCTGGGTGAGATGTTACAATAACTTCAAACATGTTAAAAATTTCTGGATGCTCATGTTTAAAATGCTCAAATGCCTGGTGCCCAATATTGGAACACACGGCAAGGCGATACCCCTTTTTTTTAAGCTCTTCGAGCAGTTTTTTCATTTCTGGATCTAAAATATACGAGTTACAAACGGTGAGAAACTCTGTTTTTGAATCTGCAAGCCACGGATAATGATCCTCAATAAGCTTGTTATAGATATTTTCTGCAGTTTTTGAATTACTATAAAAAGTATTAATTAAACGATACCCTGCAAACGGATTAGCTAACGTTAATACATACGGGTTTTTTTTGAAAAAATTATACACAGAGTCAAAAAACTTGCTATATGAAAAGCTAAAAACCACTTCATGTAAATCGAATGCAATAACTACCTGACTATTTTTAATCTGATCACATGTAAGTTGATTATTCATAAAATTTTTCTGATTTTTAATGGTAACATCTTGAGCACTTATAAAACTTATAGTAGAAACTATCAGCAATAATACGCTATTTTTCATAATTAGCCCCTAATACTTAGCACTTATAAGCATAAACAAAGAATGTTTTATTATCAATTAAGCAATCTCAATTCCAGAATTCTTAAGATCGGAACGAAATTCCTGAGGATTCTTAAAAACAAAACTGTTCAGTCCAGATTTTTGAGCAGATATAACATGTCCCTCATTATCATCAGCAAATACATAACGTAATTCTTGCTGCCCTAATTTTTGCTGGCATGTTGCTTTAAACCATTCAAAAAATGCAGGCTCGGGTTTTCTGGCATAGTCATTTTCCGGAGCTGCTGTGCCAATGACTTCAAACTTATCAAAAAAATCTGGATATTCGGGTCTATATACATCGAAAGCCTGCTTGCCTATATTTGAACAAACGGCAAGACGATACTTTTGTGCTTTGAGCTCTGTTACCAGCTTTGCCATTTCTGGGTGAACATCATAGGGGTTACAAAGCATAAGAAATTCTTTTTTAGATTTTGAAAGTTCAGGATAGTAATCCTGCGTGAGTTTATCATAAACAACTTCAGCTGCTTTTGGAGTTGTTTTCAAAATATGATAAACCCGATACCAACAAAGAGGATTAAGGGGCAAAATTAACGTATGACTTGGATTACTCACTAAAAAGCCACAAATCCTACTGATAAGTTTTGGGATTGAAAATGTTAAGGCAACGCCGTGCAAATCAAGAGCAATAACAGTCTGTTCTTTTGGCATATTCGCTATCTTCTGATCGTGCATTGCATGCACAAAACTTCCAGCAACCAGTATCGTAAGTAACAATATTTTTTTCATAATTATTACGCCACAGCTTCAGGAAGTTCAAATGTATTTGGATAACATATGTTTAATGCCACAAAAGAAGCAATTGACACTGCTGCAGAAACGAAAAGGAGTTTTTTTGAACTTTCATATAGTTGGTACTTTTCATTTCGGTAATAAACTGATTTCAGATAATCATCCAACTCTTGCAAAGAGAAAGCCAAAAAAACTGCGCTTGAATAACAACAAACTAAGCCTAAAGCTTCAGCTGGCACAGGTGCATGCGTTTTTGCCTGCGGCATAAAACAGAATAATGCTGTCACAATTAGGAATATATGTCTTTTCATAGGTAACTCCATTATGTTATTTATAATAAATATATTACTAATTGTAACAATATTGCAGAAAATGTCAATTTTCCAGCGATTATTAAAGTAATGCTATAAATAAAACTTAGTTGAATTTATATTGAAAATGTTAAGGCAACGCCGTGCAAATCAAGAGCAATAACGGTCTGTTGGTTAGTAAATTGTTTTGGCTCTTTAGAAACATCTTGTGCTTGAAGAACGAAACTTAGCGTTGCAAGCGTAAATAAAAGTATCTTTTTCATAGTTAAAAAGGAACCCGACCAGAAAGGTACATATTTAATGCCGCTAAAGAAACAAATGTGAGCGCTCCAGAGCCCAAAAGAAACTTTTCTAATGTTTCATCTGGTTGATTTGAATCCAGACCGTCAAAAAACGTAGCGATCGCCGTACCCAAAAAAACAGTGCTAGACGCAACACTAACTGTTCCCAGAACTGCTTCTGCCACTGGTTGAGCTTTTGCTTGTGGCATAAAACAGAATAATGCTGTCACAATTAGGAATATATGTCTTTTCATAGGTAACTCCATTATGTTATTTATAAAAAATATATTACTAATTGTAACAATGTTGCAAAAATTGTCAAATTTCCAGCGATTATTAAAGTAATGCTATAAATAAGACTTAGTTGAATTTATCAGGATAATTACAAAAGATGCCATCAACGCCCATTTCTTTCATCATCTTTATCTCTTGGGCATCATTAACCGTGTACACGTATATTTCTAAGTTTCTACGGTGCGCCTCATCAACATATTCTTGTGTGAGTGAATTTTTTGAAATGCCTATTGCTGCATAAGCGCTAAAATCTTTTTTAAATGCTGCTAATGGCGCATCGGTGCCTTCATATAACCCGCCAATTTTAACTTCAGGGCACGCCTGATGGAAAAGTGCAAGCTCTGCATGGTTAAATGATGAGACATAAAAATCATCAAAAACCCACCCTTTTGTAGTAACATACTTGTATATCAGTTGAGCGGTTAATAAGGCAGTGTTTTCACCTTTTAGCTCGATATTAATTTTGACACGCTTGTTAACAAGATCAAAGACTTCAGCAAGCGTAGGGATCTTTTGTCCGTTGCCTGCATCAAGCTTTTTAAGTTCTGTTAAGCTCTTTTCCCACACGTTTCCAGTACCATTTGTTGTGCGATCCAGCGTATCATCATGCATTACCACAAGTTCACCAGAAGCACACTGATAAACATCCAGCTCGACCATATCAACGCCTAGATCAAGCGCACGCTTAAAAGAAATAAGGGTGTTTTCTGGTTCATAGCCACAGGCGCCGCGATGGCCAATACGTAAAAATGCCTGGGCTGAAAAAACTATACATAACAACATAAACGATAAAAAAGATAATTTCATAACAACCTTTCAGTAATTAGATATTCAAAAAATCTATTTCATGATAACCATCGACCACAGAATCTGCAATAGTTATGAGCTCTCTGCTGCCGTGGGTATTAATGCCAATACAGTGCATGCCAGCAGCTTGTGCCGCCTTAATGCCTGTGGCAGAGTCTTCAATGGCGACACAATCACGTGGATCGATGCCCAATTGCGCAGCTGCGTGTAAATAAATATCTGGGTTTGGTTTTCCTACATGGCCCACATGTGAAATGCCATAAATATGTTTACCAAAAAAAGTATCAAGTTTAAGGGCGTTATTGGTCAATTCAACCGTGCGATCGTCAGCATTAGTTGCAATGGCGATGGGCATATGTGCCACTTGAGCATGAAATTCAGGGAAACCTCTAATAAACGTTACACCCTCTTTATAAAGTTCATGGGCATGGGCCTTTTTTTCGGCAGCCAACTGTTCTGGGGTCCCAGATAAATCAAACATCTGCTTGAGTAAGGCGCACCCATAACGCAGGCCGCCAGCGCCACCTGTCAACAGTTCACGAACAGTTTTATGAATTTCAGGGGTGTACGAAACGCCTTTTGAAATAAGAAGTTTCTGCGTTGCAATGTCCCAAATCATATTAGTATCGACGATAGTACCATCCATATCGAATATAATTGCTTTGCAAGATATACGTTTTTGTACACTTTTCTTCACGGATGTCCTTTTCTAAACTCTATAAATATGGTACAACTAATTCAAACAAAAAAAATACCTTTTAAAAGGATTTACAATGAATAGCGTACTACGTTCATCGTATAAAACAATTATTACAACAGCTTCTTACTCTTTTTTAAAATTACTTAAAATAAGTAAATTTTTAGGCTACCGCTTTAGCTTTTTTTCTGCATCACAGCTGATAACACCCGTTTTAGCGGCAGAAATAAGCTCTCAAGAATTAGTCGCCATTACGACATTACGCACGCTGTTGCATCTTTCTGTACAAACTTCGGTTACTGTCTTTGGGCTTTTGTATTATATCCCAACATTTATTGGCGCCCTTTATTTTAAAGCATCGGTTTGCCACACCTCAAGCTTTGCATCAAAGATGGTGCGTATTTTTGCCCCCCTGGCATGCATAGCAATTTTTGTAAGCACCTCAGTTGGTTCACAAGCGTGGGTATACTCAATCTATTGGCTTATCCCTGTACTACTCACACTTATACCGCATAGATCGATATTTTTATCGGCACTTGCAAGTACTTTTATGGTTCATGCAGTCGGATCGGTTCTATTTATACTCAGCACGCCCATGGTCCCAGCTTTCTGGGTAGGTTTATTACCTATCGTTGCATTTGAACGTTGCTTGATAGCTGCAGGCATAACAGGGTTATACTACGCCGTTAAAATAACCCAGCACCTGCTTAAAGTTGTTACCTTTCGCTTTGCAAACGCATAAAAATGATCTTTAAAAAACTGTACACTATACTTTTTTGCGCTGCTCTTTTTGGTTGCGTATACGCAGTGTGGCTCTATTACCGCTACACGCACTACAATAAACTCGCAAATCTTCAGCAAGAAATTCCGCAAGAAAAACGCATTAAGCATCTTGGCATTATTATGGACGGCAACCGCCGCTGGGCAAAATCGCATGGCTATAAGCCGTGGATTGGGCACAAGAAAGGCGTTGAACCCGTACGCACCACACTTGAATTTTGTATCAAAAATCAGATACCGTACCTTACGCTCTATGTCTTTTCTTTGGAGAATTTTAATAGGCCCCAAGAAGAGCTGTCTTACTTATTTGATGTACTTGCACAGCAAATTGCAGACCAAGAGCTTGATAAACTCTTTAAAGAAGGCATTAAAGTACGCTTTATTGGTGAACGTTCACTGTTTCCTGAAAAACTTAAACCGCTTATTGAAGATATAGAAAATAAGACGCAAAACGGCACCAAACTGACCCTTAATCTACTTTTTTGCTATGGCGGCCAGCAAGAAATAGTCGCTGCATGCAAAAAAATCGCCCAAGAATGCACAAATGGCATTTTAAAGCCTGAAGACATCACACCTGAACTCTTTGCCGAACAGCTCTGGAGCGGCCCTGTTCCACCCCCCGATTTAATAATAAGGACGGCCGGAGACCAACGATTAAGTAATTTCCTGACTTGGGGTTCAGCCTATAGCGAACTCACCTTCTTGCCCTGTTTTTGGCCCGAAATAACCGAAAATAGGCTTGCGGCAACCACCGCAGACTACTACAACCGTAAACGCACCTTTGGCCGATAAATTCTTCATTTCTAGCCCCCATTTTACAATTAATTCCTATTTTGTTATTATTAAATAGTAATAAAAAAATAGAAAGATATCTAAAAAATAAAGGAAGTTTTATGAAAAAAATAGTAGCAATCTTAATTCTTACACTGACAAGCCTATTGCCATCGTCCACTCAGGCGTCCACTGAGGCATTTAATGTACCATTATGGGGAATCGCCGCGCAAGCGACTATAGCCTATATACCTTTAATGCTCTCTGACCCTGTTCTGAAAGACCGACCATCGATTAGTAATATGTTATATTCCAGAATGTCATATCGTACCAGAACCGCGCTTCTTCTGACGTCTGTGATTATAAGCACATCAAGTTTTCTTGACCTTGCTGATTCACGTGGATTTCTGGGCTTGTTACACAAAGCTGAGTTGTTACCTGAAGATTCAAGTAACTTATACCAATCAATAATAGCTATCGGTCTTATTTCTATTTACGCATTATCATAAACAACTAAATATATCTTAAAATTTCAGGGTTTTTTATGAAAAAAATAGTAGCAATCTTAATTCTTACGCTGGCAAGCTTTTTTGCCAGCATCCACTCAGGCATTTAATGCACCATTTACGGGAATTTTTGGCAGAAGTAGTTATAGCCCAAATATCTTTAAAGCTTTCAGAAAAGATTCGTGAGGTGGCCTTAAGTATAAACTGGGATTGTTACAAAAATGGGGATATTACCCCTGCGCTCTTCAATGGCCAACTTTGGGGCCAACTTTGGATGCCTAATTCACCCTGATTTAATAATCAAGACGGCCGGAGACCAACGATTAAGTAATTTCCGATTTGAGAGTTCAGCCTATAACGAACTCACCTTCTTGCCCTGTTTTTGGCCCGAAATAACCCCGAAGAAAAACTTGCCGCAACTATAGCAGACTTCTATAAACGCAAACGGACATTTGGCCGGTAAAAAAATAAATTTTAATCTTCTTTGCCCTGTAAGCCCGCTATATTTCTTACATCTTTGTAGCGTTCCCGAATATGCCAATTAAGCTTAAGCATAAGGTTTACATAGTTTGTGCTACCAATTTCAGGGTTTAACGCAGATTTAAGTTCTGTAAAATCTTTTTGTATCTCACTATACACATCATAAGCCTTATAAGAAGCAGTCCCGACACCAAAGGTCGCCATACCACCTGCAATTAAAAGGGGGTTACGCTCTGCAAAATCAATAGCTTTCTTTTGAATATCGGTAATAGTAGTATCAGCCTTTTTAAAAACACCTTTTTCATCTAAATAGCCTTCTACGTGTGGATGAGTAGCCTGGAAGGTCTTTTCTTGGCAATAATTCACTACGATTTGCTTTAATTTATTAAGGGTTGGCAGTGCTGGAATAACTTCGCGAACAAGCTTTGGGTCACTAGATTCATCAATTGCTTTGTTCACCTGCACATTAAGCTCTTTGCTATAACTTTCTAGCCCTGATTTAGAGGCAATTGCTGAAGTCGCCCGATGCATCGCCATATTTAAAACAGCATTGTAGCAATGTTCAAAAGCCATTTTTGACAATGAATCAGTTGAAAGATTAGGCTTAGATGGAGAATTAGGTTTAGAAACCTCATTTTTGCTCGTCTTCGTCTCAGGCTCAGGATTTACTGATAAATTTATAAAATCTGGGCCATATTCAAGATTAACCTCATTTGGATTGAAATAACCTTTTGTCCAACTCAAAAGCCCTTTTGCATAGGGACGCACTACTTTTTTTATCTCTTTCGATCCTGGTTCTTGAAAGGCCCACAGATTGAATGAGATTAAAGCCGAAAAGGCTGTTAAGAATATAATTCTAAAGTTTTTTTTAGAAAAATGCTTCATAATCTCCCTTCTTTAATGCAGATTCATATTGTCTAATTAATATTGTCTATTAGTACAATTATACACAAAATCAATAAATTTTACAAGTGGAAATTATTAATTACAATATTTCAGGTTGACATTTTTTAATTCTTCTATAGAATAAAATAAATATAAAAAAATAGAAAAGCTTAGAAGAAGTCATGAAAAAACTAATGTTATTTTTTGCCGGTATAGTTTTTTGGTCGACCATGCAGGGATTCGATGAATCCTTAAGGCCATTTATCCCTTTTAAAGCCGCTGATGAATTTACCGAGAAATCACTCGAAATAACTGAAAAATTTAAAAGGACTAACCGAAATGCTATAAATTTCCCATTCAAAGCATTTGAGATCTTTTGCAAAAATGAAGTGGACTCGATTCTTATAACAAATCCTGAAAAAACAAAGACCTTTGGATCGTTGGTATATTTATTTTTTAATAGCTCGATAGAAAAAAATGATCAACACAATCCAGCCTATATTTATATAACAAACATCAAAATTACGCGCCAATTGCGCGGCAACGGCTTGGGGTCAGCACTTTTTAATTATGTTCTGCATAAACAACACCCAGAAAAAATATCCTATATTGAACTTGCCTCGGCAGCATCTGACTATGAATACGAAAAGATCCCGCATGCAAAAGCGCGTGAGCGACTCAACAATTTTTATAAAAATCTAGGTATGGTTAAAAAAATTGGCACGGTAAATCAATATATCCTGCATCTTGATACCACAAAAAAAATAAAAGGGGCACCATGAAAAAAATAATATCATCACTCTTATTCTTCTTTAGCTTCATAGTACAAGCAAATCCTGTAGAGATAACTGAAGAATTTTCACTAAAAAAAGAGATCAATGGTAAACGTATTTATGTATCGCTTTTAAAAGGTTCTCAAAAAATAGGCATTGCTAGCGGAACGGAATTTTTAGAGTACATAACTCTGGGGGTTTTGAATGTTTTAGAAAAAAAAGATCGCAAGAATGGCAATGGTTCACGGCTTTTAAAAGAATTTTTAGCCTATGCACAAGAACGCAATAAGCTCGTGTTAGCAAAAGTGTATCCTATGGACTGTAATAATGACCTAAAGGGACTTTTAATCTTTTATGAAAAGCGTGGAGCTCAGATCATCAACGCTTCATATATTGATAAAGAAGATGGAATTGAAAAAGCCATAATAGCGTTCCAAAAACACGTTACGCAGGCATAATGAAAAAAATAATATCAACTTTTTTATTATTCTTTACCATCTTGCTACCAGCAAATCCCGTAGATATAACTAAAGAGTTTTGCACAACAACTAACTTCGAAATGGGTTCTGGATTCAAAATCTTTTCAGAAAAAACATCTTTTTATAAGCGCCCTGCTCTATGCATAACTATTAAAAATCAATCAGACGGAGCAAAAATAGGCGAAATCTCTTATTCAAAAAAACAATCCCCCGATAAAAGCACATATCATAATGTTGTTGAAAGTATAGCCATTGAGGAAAATTTTCAATCAAAAGGATACGGCTCACTTTTATTAAAATATGCTTTGGCTCAATGTTCCACAAAAGAATGTCTGGGAACAAATGTTTTTGCAACAACCACAAATTCAAGTGACCCAAATGATTACAAACGCCTCAAAGCTTTTTATATACGCGCCGGTGGCATTCTTGAAAATAATTCTGAAACAAAGCTTACAGGAAGATTCAACTTTCCATCGCACTACACGGAGAAAGCATAATGAAAAAATTAATCTTATTAATAACCTGTATTTTAGCCCAATTTAAAACTCTAGCATCTCTAGAAGTCTATGTTAAAGAGAGCACAAAAAAAAATGTAACCACTTTAATACCCTACAATAAACAAACTGACATGCCACTTGGATTATGCACGTATGAAAATCAACCAGATAAAATTACTTTAGGCTATTTACGGATAAACACAGGCTACAGAAAACAACAAATTGGCTCCCTATTACTCAACAAAGTACTCGAGACTGCAAGAAGCGTACAAAGGCCTATTCACGCTGAAGTAAGCCCCTTGGCTGAAACAACTTCGGGAAAAACTGATAAAGAGCTGTTGAATGATTTACTACGATTTTACACCAGGCATGGTGCGGAAATAGTTGAACTGCGGGAACACGAAGCAGATATAGTTTTCAATAAACATCTTTTGCAAGAAAATACTGATGAATTTTAAAAAAGAACTACTAACTGTACAAGTAACGGCTTTTTAAGATCTATCCAAGAACCGGGCAAAGGCTTTTGAGCAATAATAGTTCCTGGCAGAAAGTCACGGTATTTTTTTAAATCATTGCTTTCTTTAAAAAGCGTCACAGTTATTCCATAATTTTCTAAAAACTCTTGAACAACTATACTATCTTGCCCTATTACATCAGGCATAATACGATTTGTTTGTGGCCCAGAACTGACTAAAAGCTGAACGGTTTGATTATCATAAGCAAGTCCTGGCTCTGGACTTTGCGCAATAACGGTTCCTGCCGGCATATGATGCATAATTAGATGTGATTTGATAAAAACACCATCTTGCGTGGCCCTTTGCTGCCATTTTGCTTCATTTTTCCCAGTAAAATCGGGAATATTTGATTGGTTTGGAATTTTGGAAATAGTAATAAAGACCGCCTGTTTTGGCTTTATAGATGCCCCTGGCACCGGTTTTTGTGCTAAAATTGTCCCCGGGCTTGTTTCTGTCGCCTCAAGTTCAGATAAAATCTTTAACGTAAACCCCTGATCAGTCGCTTGGCGCAATGCATAGGTTACTGAATGACCCAATAAAGCTGGCGCTTTAAGGGACTTTTCATGAACAAAGAATGAAATCAGGCCAAAACCTGCTAGAAATGCGATAAAGGGAATAAAGACATAGAGAGAATAATTCATGATTTTTACTACGTCCGCTCATCCTGAGCTTGTCGAAGGGTTAGGCGGTTCAAATAAAGTTTTTTAATAGTGATTAAGGTGACCAATAAGCCAGATTCTGTTACACCCAATTTCTTGGGCATATGGCAACCATTTCTCTGAGCGATACACCCGCATAATAATTCTACTACGCTCTTTCGAGCTTCGAAGAACAGGCCGGAACGAATACCGTATATGCTGCTTGATCTTGCTCCAGGTAGGGTTTGCCGCCCTCAGCTAGTCACCTAACTGAGCCGTGCGCTCTTACCGCACATTTTCACCCTTACAAGCGCCTAAGCGCGAGCGGTCTTGTCTCTGTGGCACTTTCCATGATTTACATCTTCTGCAGCTTTTCAACCGTAGATACCATCTTCGTTTGGAGTCTGGACTTTCCTCATTACGCCATAGCTCAATGAGCGACGGCAAACGCGATTGCCTAGGCTACCTTAACCACCATATATACCAGATTATACACTATTTTACTCCAATTGTCTTCATACCACGCATTAACATATTGCCAATTTGACATTTTTTTACAATTTAGTAAACTAATAGTAATCAAAAAAAGTAAAAATTAGAGGTGATTTATGAATTTTAAGAACTTTTTTCTATTATTCTCTGTGATCATAGCCACGACCCACGCTCAAGACCCAGAATTAGGTGATATTACCCAGGAATTTTGTAAGGTAACTAATACACCTGATACTATCTGCGCACAGTTTCAAGCTTTTAAAAGAAAGCTAACTCCCGCCAGAACGGAAGTGGAACTTTTCAAAAAAGTGGTCAAAACACCAAATAGCCTCGAACTCGAGCCTTCTGAACCAGAAAGACAAAAAATAGGGTATGTCGAATATACCAAAACTAAAGATAATGTTATTAGGGTAGAATGGTTAAAAGTTAATGACGATTTTCAAGGTAACAATTATGGCTCAAAATTATTACTGTATGCACTAGCACAATGCAATAATTGCCCTTATACCACCCTCATGGCCAGCCCATTTACCGCCAGATCCGATAGCCGACCTGAAAAATATCAAAAACTTAAACAATTTTATGCTAGCCATGGCGGAAAAGTCCTTTATGAAGGTTCCGAACACTGGGATGAATCCAAGCCCACTTATGCACGAATGTATTTTTCTGAGAATTTTTAGACAAGTTAACGATAAAAAATACCATGAATAAAATATCCCACTACATATTAAGCATAAGCATTCTGATTGCATTTCAGATAAAAGCCGTTATTACTATAAGCACCACAACGAATATCACTGAAGAATTCTGTAAAGTTACTGAAACTCCAGATACCATCTGTGAAAAGTTTCAAGCATATAAAAGAGTATTTTATGATCGAATCCAAATCGACCTTATAGAAAAAAATACGCATAATGATATCGGATACGTATCGTTTCAAAAAGACAACAATAACAACATGCAGATAAAATCGTTAGAAATTGAACCTAAATTTCAAGAAAACAAGCATGGCTCAAGATTATTACGCTACACGCTTGCTCAATGTACTGGCGCCTGTACCAAAACATTATTAAAAGCATACCCTTCTGCGGCATCAACAGAAAATCACGATCGGGAACTAGAACGATTAATAAAATTTTACGAAAGACATGGCGGTAAAATGCTTGATAGAGATCAAGAAGCTGCTCACTTCGAATTTAAAAACCAGGGACAAAAGAATCATGCATAAAAAAATTTCTACCTATTTAACTATTACAGTAAGCGTGTTCATGCTTTTAAGCGCCTGCAGAAACAAAAAAGTAAAATTAACCATTCAAGCACCTCAAGCTATGCCGGAATTTTTTGATATGCGCCCAACGACAGAACATATTTCATATCTGTATGCTCCGGGCATGATGAACACCGAGCTTGGCATGGGTAGATATTGCCCAGAATTTACGGCCTCTACCGGTGAAAAAGTCACGTGGAGATCGGGCGGACAGGTTATCGGCCAACCACACAGCGCGGTGGTATTTCCAGAGATCGATCTCAGAAAACCAGATTATTTCACAATAAATCCGATTATGATGCTTATTAATGGCATGCGCCAAGATCTTGCACCTTTGGCTTTACGCTTTATGAAAGATGGCCTTGATTTTACCGTTATTGATAATCCAGATTCACCATTATCAATAGCAAATTATAGCTTCAATTTTGGCAAGGCAAACTTAGGCCAAAAAAACGACATTAAAACATTACATAAAGCCTATAACAATCATATAGAACGATACCCAAATACCGGCGTTATTATGTATGGCGATTCGCGCGGCGCAGCAACTATTTTTAATTTTATCGCGCTCCATAAGCCACAACAGGTAAAAGCTGCAGTTCTAGACGGTATTTTTGACAATATCCCGCACACGGTGAAACATTTTGCGTATACCGATAAACGCGCATGTGAAGAAGACAGACTCTACAGCATCGTACGCTTTATGATGGGAAGCTACAAACATGATGGCATTAATCAACGTGAATGCGCAGAGATTATTGCAGATGATATCCCGCTTTTAATGGTAATATCACTCAAAGACGGCCTTGTGGCACCACAATCTGCCTTTTATTTATATAACAGACTCCGTGACCGTGGCCACCAAAAAATTCATTTACTTGTCTTAAAAAGAGCATTGCACCCAGCGTATATGATCACTGACGCACAGGATAAAAAAGTCTATGAAACAGTTGTGCACGCATTTTACAAAAAGTATAACTTGCCGCACAATACTGCACTGGCTTTAGAGGGACAAAAAGACTTTGATGCTACCCAGCCAACAGCAGAGTATCTTCAAGTTACCTATAATTTGCCAACTTGTGCATTATGCGATGCAACTCAGCCAGAAAAAGTAAACGGCAAAAAGATTAAAAGAACCATAAAAAAATAAATCTAAAGGGACATTATGAATTTCAAATATTTTTTTGCATTATCTTTTTTCGTTTTACCTCAAGCAGTAACACTTGAAATAGAAAAAACAGATATCACAGAAGAATTCTGTTGCGTAACTCAAACACCAGATACAATCTGCGCTCAACTTCAAGTATTTCTTCAAATAAGTCGTTTCACTGACAACAAAAAAATCTTCAAACAGGAAGTCCAAATTAAACGTAAAAATGATCAAAAAGAAATTGGTACTATATCCTTTGAGCAACAAAAATTCGAGAAAACAGATCCCGACTATCCCGACTATATCCTTAAAATACGCGAGCTTGAGGTCGAACCTGGATCTCAAAAACAAGGCTATGGCAGTAAATTGTTAAATTATACTCTTTCTCAATATTGTGGCTCGACATGCGATGGTGCATATTTAGTCGCCCATGCTTTTAGGGCACCTGAAAGTCAAAGAATAGTGGAACTTGAAAAACTAAAAAAATTCTACAAAAAACACGGTGGCGAAGAACTCCCTGTACCTTCACGCGAAATACCTAGAGATGACCCAACAAGGGCTAAATTTGCATTTAAAGAAAAAAAATAACAGCTAGAATTGTAAAGTACGAAAACGCTAAAATCCAGCGGACCCACTTGTCTTCGCGCAAAAGTTTATTAAAATAGTTTGCAGAGACAAGCATAATAATAATTGTGCCATAAAAAAATGGCGTAGTTACGCCGTAAAATACGGCTTGCATAACAACAAAAAAAGCTGAAACCACCCTAACAATTCGTGGCGAGAAAAAGCTCACATGATACGCAAATATAAAGGGCGTAGTTACCGACAATAATCTTCCTGCTAACCCATTCAGGATTATATCAAAAAAAATTGCGCCAATAATAATAAGTAATTGATTAATTATTTTCATAAACATAGTGAATTAAAATTCGCGCTAACCCTTCGACTGGCTCAGGATGAGCGAGCCTTTAGCATCGAGCTTGACGAGATGTCAGGATGAGCGGCGTGTTAAAGTTAATTGTGGTTAGTAACTATAAATGTGAGTATACTAATAGTATGCATATTTTTAAAGTTATTATTTATTATACTCTTATTGGCAGCTGTTTTTTAGCCGGTATACTCGCCTATCTTTTTACCCATGTCACCATAGATTTTTCAACACTAGAAAATTACGACCCGGGCAAATATTCTATTGTGCTTGATGATACCGGTAATGAATTAACACGCTTTCAGCTTGATAGACGCGAGCCAGTGCCGCTTGAAAGTTTATCACCCAATTTAATTCAAGCTTTTCTTGCTGCAGAAGATCAAAACTTTTTTTTACATCATGGCATATCATTAAAGGGCATGCTTCGTTCATTTATTGCCAATTTTACGCGCGGCAAAATTGTACAAGGGGCAAGCACTATAACACAACAGCTTATCAAGCTTCTTTTTTTAGATAATAGACGCACCTTTGAAAGAAAATTTAAAGAGCTCTTTCTTGCGCTTATTGCTGAACATCAATTTAGCAAAGAGCAAATTTTACAAACCTATCTTAACCATATTTATCTTGGCTGCGGCATTTATGGCGTTGAAGCAGCAAGCCAGCGTTTTTGGAATACATCGTGCGGAAACTTAACTATTTCACAAGCGGCAACCCTTGCAGGGATTGTTCAGTCCCCCGAACGATTTTGCCCTCTTACACACCCAGACCAGGCTCTTAGAAGACGAAATGTTATACTCTGGCGCATGCTTAACCAAAAGAAAATAACCAAACAAGAATATAGCCAAGCCAAAGAAGAACCCCTTAATCTTCAAGATGCAACAGCCGGCTGCTGTGCACCCCATGTAAAACAGATGATTGCGCAAGCAGTAGAAAATCTTGTTGAAAAAAAAGAGTTATATAGCGGTGGGCTAGTGATTCAAACAACTATCTCAAGCATGCTACAAAAAAAGAGTGCTAAAATATTTACTAAGCACCTTAAACATAATCAAAAATCAACCGACGTTCTGCTTGATGGCGGCTTAGTTCTTATCGAAGGCAGCAGTGGCAAAATAAAGGTTTTAATCGGTGGAAATAACTTTAACGAATCACAGTTTAACCGCGTGACCCAAGCGCGCCGACAACTTGGCTCGATATTTAAACCGCTCATTTTTGCAACCGCAATTGACCACGGTGCCCGCATGGACGACATCTGCAATGACGACCCTATAACTATCGAATTTAATAATACTCTCTGGAGTCCACAAAATTATAATCACAAATTTGTTGGCCCGGTTACCCGCGCATATGGCCTGTATCGCTCGCTGAATACTATTGCGATTCAAACACTGTATACTGCCGGCATACAAAACACTATTCATGCAGCGCATGCCTGTGGCATAACCCAAGAAATGGCACCCTATCCTTCACTTGCTTTAGGTTGTGTCGATGCAACGTTATTGCAAGCAGTAAGCATGTTTAATTGCTTTGCACAGCAAGGCAAATATTATGAACCCTATTATATTGAGTGGATAAAGAATAGCCAGGGTAAAAAGATATATAAACACACCCCAGCTGAACATCAGGCTCTGAGTTGGCTCTCAACAAGTCAGGTATCAGCGGCTCTTGCAACCCGCATGACCCAATTGCAAAAAAAACACCCTGCAGGAAGCCCTATTACTGCATTTAAACCGGGAACACTGATCGGAAAAAGTGGAACAACCAATGATGCGCGTAACTGCTTTTTTGTGGGAGCAACGCCACGTTATACGGCTGCTGCATTTTATGGCAATGATAATAATCTTGCAATGGGCGACAGCATTTTTGCCTCACAAACAGTTATGCCACTTGTTATTGAAGTTCTTAAAAAGACAGAACCTTCCCCAAACGATCGCTTTATGTATCACCCTGATTTACAATCAGTTATTATTGATGAATTTACTGGTCAACCAAAGAAAGATCTTCAAGATCCTCATGCCATTGAAATTTTAGTTCCAAGAGGGAGACTGAATGAAAAAAATATTTAACATTGCAATTCTCATGTTTTTTGTGACTTTAAACGTAAATAAACTTAACGCACCTCTTGATGATGATGAAAAGAAGGTACTCCAAGAAAAAAACTGGCAAATAACCCGCATATGGGGACCTGGAGCCGGTCAGAAAATAAGTCTATTTCAACTCAGCCAAGATATTGAAAAATCACCAGAAGATTTAGGATTGCGTATAAATAGAATGTATCATGCAAAAAATGCACTAGATTTAAAATCTATCACAGCTTCCACGGACCCTTCTACTCACGTGCTTGAGAAAATTGTGCATGAAGATGCCAATTTTGTCATTTTGCATATCGATCCGACCGGGCCAGTCAACTGTTATTGGTTAACCGAAGCACGCGAAATTATATCCAAAATAAAATAAAAAATCGAGAGGACTTCCCGATTGAGACCCAGCGCAAAGCGCTATGTCGACATAGTAGAGGACGTGAGTAAAGAAAGAATATTTTCAATATTTTTGTCTGCATCAGCTTGGCAAACCATAAAAAATTGTTGCGGCTTTTGTGCGCACAGCGCTTGGGCATTATGTAGCTGATGATCTGTTGAAGATGTCTCTAATGGAATAATACACGTGGGAACATTCATATATTCAAGCTCCCAGAGTGTCCCGGCGCCCGCACGGCAAATCACTAAATCTGCAGCGCTATAAAGCAATTCAATTTCAGAATAATAATCAACAACAAAAGCTTGATACTTGTTTTCAGCATACCACGCTGCAAGACGCGACGCGTCTGCAGAACCAGCCTGATGAATAACTTGAATTTCATGCGGTGAAAAACGTGTAACAATACGTAATGCAAAATCGTTAATAAATTGCGAGCCCTGCGAACCGCCTAAAAAACAGATCGTCTTTTTTGCTGGGGAAAGTCCCAGTTGCTTACGCGCAGAATAACTGTCTATTACTGAAAATTCACGCACCGGATATGGCTTATAATATAATGCTTTATGTTCTAGATGCTGTAAGGTTGTTTTATAACAATAAAATACTTTGCTGCTTAAGGGCGCCAAAAACTTCACCGCATCGCCCGGAATTGCATTAAGTTCAAAAAGTTCACAGGGGATTCTGAATAGTTTTGCAAACAAAAATACAGGAACTGCTGAAAGGCCGCCAGTAGAGACTACTTTTTCTGGATGCGTTTTTATATATAAAAAAAGCAATTTTGCAAAAGCAAATGACCACACTGCTGCATGAAACGGGAACAGCCAGAATTTTTTGCGCTGAATATCTGGCAAATATAATGGGCAGTGAGTTAACCGTGCATGGTGAGTGCCGTGCCCTTCGATACATTCACCTATCGGTGAACACTCAGGGTGCACGGTGTATCGAACCATCGCACTATCAATAATTTTTTTATCTAATGGACGGTGCGTAGTGATAAACACCGCAGGTGCACCAGCCTGATGAGCAAGGGTAATTAAAGGCATAATATGGCCAGCAGATTTACCGCCCACATACCAAATACTTTTATTCATAATGTATCTTTACAACGTTGATAATAGGCAAGTAATGAATCTTGCAGCTCTTTATTAGCTAATTTTTGAACGGTTTTTAAAGCCTGTAAACTCGGCTTTCGTGGTGCAGATTGATGCTCTATTTTTTTTTCCTTTGGTGCGCTTTGGCGCACTATTTTCATAACCCAAATACAGCGAATCGCTGTGAGCGTAAACCCTTCTGGGTAAAGTTTATATAAAGCACTGTTCATGCGCTGCAACATCATGCGGGATAATGCATGCAATTCATGCATCCAATGGCTATCATAGACTCCAATAATAACGGTCGAGCCATTAATTCGCTCAAGACGAGCACGGGTTGAAAGATCACCCATAATTGTTGACCATTCAGCTCGCAATTTCATTTGCCAGTCGTGCTCAGTGCGTGATAAAATTTGATCAACTAAACTTGTTATTGGTTTCATAAGATATTAGTTTAACAAACAAGAAAGATTAAGGTACACATTTCGCCAGAAAATCTTACCACTTCCCGGCATAGGCAACTTTTCTAGACAACTATGCAAATAGTTTACTACCGGAAAATACGCACTATTTTTTAAACTTTCTTGCGTCCAAAAGGTAATAATATCATCAAGTAAAAGGCGTGATTCATAATCTGAAATTTTGGTGCGATCAAGCTGCTGATGAAACTGAATAATATCAGCGATATTTTTTTGGGTTAACAGACTAAACATCTCACGATACCCATTATCCTGAGCGTCTGACTTAAACTCAGTAACAACACAGCGGGATTTAACCGTTGGCAGAAATTCCTGCGGCCGATCGGTCAATAATAGCCAATGCCAACCTGCAGGTGGCTCTTCAAGTAATTTTAATAAACTATTGGCGCATGCATCTGATAGCTTTTCTGCTTGTGTTATCACACAAAAGAATGGTTCGCCTTGTGCGCGGACAATTGCTATTTTTGAAAAAACAACATCCAAATCCGCACGCGAATAGGTTGATTTAATAGTTGAAAGAATCATATAAGCATGAAACTGCTGATTTTCAATCTGCTTACAGATAGAACAACTTTTACAACCAAGTGAACGACAATATTCCCTTTGCACCAGCGCAACAGCCTGCGCTTTTAAAATATTCTGTGAACCGGTCCATAATTGTGCAGGGCTAGTTCTGGTTAATGCGCTATGATTCATACTACTTTTTAAATCGCTTGTTAAGTTCAGCAAGAACTTGTATTGCCAATTCTGTTGGAGGCAGATGTGCATCAACCGTTAAAACATTATCTTTCGTAGCAAAAATCTTTTCAAAACCATCAATAACACGCTCAAAAAAAATAGTTTTTTCACGTTCAAAGACGGTTAAAGCCTCATGCCGTTGCGCGATTCGCTTAAAAGCAGTTACCGCATCAATTTTACTATAGACAATAAGATCAGGGGTTATTCCCTGCATAACCCACTGGGTAACCCGTTCAATAAGGTTAAGATCGATCTCGCGACCATAGCCCTGGTACGCTCGCGAAGAATCTGCCATGCGGTCAGACAAGATGATTTTACCATCTTCTAATCCGGGCTTAATCACCTGCGTAATATGCTCTGCGCGGTCTGCCGCAAAAAGCAAGAACTCTGCTTGGGGAGTGAGCGTATATTCATGAACAATCGCTCTGATTTTCTGCCCAGCAGGAGTGCCTCCCGGCTCTTTAGTTAAAATTACCGGCACATGCAGCGCCTCTAGAGACCTAAAAACAAGCTTACTAAGCGTGCTTTTGCCACTACCATCTATGCCTTCAAACGCGATAAGAAATCCAGATTTTTTTTCCATATACTCAAACTATGTTACTATGATATATAATTAGAGTATCATATTTTAGAGATTTTTATGAAAAAAGTTTGGATTAAACCCGGCTGCATCACCTGCGGCACCTGTGAATTTATCGCACCAGAAGTTTTTGAAGTAACTGATATCTGTCGAGTAAAAGAGAATGCACCTTTAGAAGAATCAGATGCGGCAATTAAGCAAGCAATTGCACAGTGTCCGGTGAATGTTATTGAAGGACAAGAATAAACTGCGGCGCTCAAATGGTTCGATTTCACTCACCACGAGCGGCCGCTCGCCCTGAGCATAGTCGAAGGGTGCGAAAGAGTATAATGGAAGAACTAACTCATTTTACAAGCTTATATAACGAACTTCTTGCACCAGCAGAACCACTTTATGCCGGGCAGATGCTCGCGCGTTCTGCGCAAAAATGGCCAGAACGCATAGCGCTTATCTGTAATAACGAGCAGATAACTTTTGACCAACTTTACCAAGAGGCAAGCGCTGTAAGTTATTTTTTGCAAGAACAGGGTATTAAACCACGTGATAAAGTGATGATTCTGTATGAAAATTCGCTTAATTTTTTTCGTGCTTACCATGGCGCCTGGCAAATGGGTGCGGTGGTTATTCCCGTTAACACCTTTATGCATGAACGCGAACTTGAACATGTTATGCACGACTGCCAGCCTACGGTTCTTATCGTTTCAGAAAAACTGAGTGGTAAAGTTTCTCAACTTTATGGCAATGCACGCCTTATTATTACGCAAGAGCAACTTGCTACAATCTGCGCAGAGCCAAAAAAATTTACGCCAGTAGCGTTACAGCAAAAAGAACTTTCTGTTTTATTATACACTTCAGGAACAACAGGGATGCCCAAAGGGGTTATGCTCAGTTCATATAACTGCATATATAATAGTATTCAAGGTATCGCCAAGTTTTCTTCACTTCCTGATGATAAAGTTTTATGCGCCTTGCCGCTGTTTCATAGCTTTATGCAAAATGCCTGCGTCTGGAGCAGCTGCTTATTAGGTGCTGCAGTTATAGTGGTATCAAAGATTGACCGCAAAGCATTATTAGAAGGTATTGCACACAAACCTACCGTTGTTTTAGGAATTCCACAGCTTTTTGGTCTTTTTTGCTTATTAAAAAAGATAGACTTTTCCAGCGTTCGCTTTTTTATTTGTGGCGGGGACGCGTTACCGGATAAAATTCGCAAATTCTTTGAACTTATCTATGGCAGGAAACTCTGTAACGGCTACGGGCTCAGTGAAGCATCACCCTTTATCAGTGTGGATCTTGATGACACGCGCAGCGAAACCAACACGATTGGCAAGCCGCTTATTGGCATTTCTGTTCAATTACGCGACGAATCTGGCAAAGATATCTCAAAAACTGATATCGGCACTCTATGGGTAAAAGGTGACAATAACATGCTTGGTTACTATAACGCACCGGAAGCAACCGAAAAAATTTTACACGATGGCTGGCTCAATACAGGAGATCTTGCGCGCATTAACAGTCAGGGCAAACTCGTTATCTGTGGCAGAGAAAAAGATCTCATTATTCATAAAGGGATAAAGATCTATCCGCAA
Organism: uncultured Candidatus Babeliaceae bacterium; assembly: GCA_963704655.1. Taxonomy (GTDB): domain Bacteria; phylum Babelota; class Babeliae; order Babelales; family Babelaceae; genus BOG-1370. The sequence goes on from OY969927.1 coordinate 739,793, forward strand.
GAAGTTGAAAATTGCCTTATGCAACATGAAGCCGTTCAAGCAGTGGGCGTTATCGGCGCACCAACAGAGAACGACGGCGAGATCCCTATAGCCTATATTGCTGCACGCGATTATGTAGATAAGCAAAATATACTTTCTGCAGAACTTCTTGAACTGTGTAGGCAGCATCTTGCTCCCTATAAAATCCCGCGCGCTTTTATTATCATCAAAGAGCTTCCTACAACAACAACAGGCAAAGTGGATAAAAAAGAATTACGGATATTGCATGCCCAAAAATTGAGTTAAAAAATTACCCCAACACTTCGACTTCGCTCAGTGTGAGCGGCCGCTCGTGGTGAGCGTAGTCGAATCCATGGCGGCAGCGAGTACATCATGAAACATATAGTACATATCATAACTGGATTACAGCGTGGTGGCGCAGAGACAGTTTTGGTGACACTGGCAACTGAACTTGCACAAGAACCCTATAACTATAAACAAACTGTTATCTATTTTCATGACGGGCCATTACGCGCGTCTTTAGAAAAATTGGGTATTACATGCTACAAAGCTTCTTATATCAGCGCATTTTGGCATATAAAACAACTCAAACCTGATGTAATTCACAGTTCTTTGTGGTCAGCTAATATTATCACCCGTTTATATGCAAAACTATTTTCTATCCCTGTTTACTGCGCATTACACACAGTAGCGCAACATAGCGGTAATTTTAGAAATTATATCGATGCACTGTTCCCGTTTAAACCAACCAGATATATCGCAGTATCAAAAGACGTTAAAGATTCGTATGCCAAATTTTTACCCGCACAAAAAATAACGGTGATTGAAAATGGCATACCTATGCCTGCCAACTTGCAAAAACCTGTTAACAAAAAATCAAACGAGTATACCATCGGTACCGTGGGCCGCTTTGTTGAAGTAAAAAATTATGACGTACTTATTGAGGCATTTGCTTTAATTCACAAAGAATTCCCTCATATAAGGTTAATGCTTGTTGGTCATGGCCCCCTAGAAGATCAACTTCTTAAACAAGCAGAAGCACTTAAAATTTCAGACGCCGTAACATTTGTTATTAATAAGCCAGCACAAGAGTTTTATAATAAGTTTGATTGTTTTGTACAACCATCAAAACATGAGGGGTTATCAATAGCATTGCTTGAAGCATTACAAGCAACAATTCCTGTTATTGTTACCGGCATTAACCATAACCATATCATTATCGAACATGAAAAATATGGGCTTGTTATTGAACCAAATTCTGTTTTCGAATTATATCAAGCATTAAAAAGATATATCTTAAACCCCGAGCTCGCGGATAAATATGCTCAAGATGGCAACAAATTTGTGCAGCAACACTTTTCTGCATGCGCAATGGCAAAAAAATACCATAAGCTATTTTGCAGCTAACGGCACTCTTCACAATGAAGCGAAATAAGCTTAACCGCATATTCAATGTCATCTGTAATAATCGGCTCTACCAAATGAGTTTTTGATAAAAAGTTTTGCTCTTTTGCTTGATCAAAAAAGGCTTTGTACGGCTTCCAAAATTCAGAGCCAATAAGTACAACCGTTCTTCGCTTAATTTTGCCCGTTTGCATAAGGTTCATTAAATCAGAAAGCTCGTCCATGGTGCCAAGACCGCCCGGAAAGATAATAAAGCCGATAGAATAATCGATTAAAAGCCATTTACGGGCAAAAAAGTCACTCACAGTAACCGATTCACCTGGACATGGGTTAGGCATATCTTCTGACTGCAACCCCGTTATAATAACTTTGAGTGTGCGCTGAATCCCATCGGGCGTTGCATGTGCACCACAATTTGCCGCCTCCATAATGCCCGGGCCACCGCCGGTGATAACAGAAATGTCGCTATGAATTAAAAGATGCGCGGCATGGGACGCCATGTCACGGTAATAATCTTCATGATCAAAGTTTCTACTGCCACCAAAAATACTCACACATGGTTGAGGAAGTTTACCAATTTTCCATAACCCTTTAACAATTTGAAAATTTACACCTAGAAGTTGCAATGCAACTTTAAAACACATCCATAAACGTTTGGAAAGCTTCATAATCGTCTTTCGTTTAATGTATACTCATACTACGCATGATCAAAGCTAGGAAAATTGTATGGTTACCTTTAAAAAATTCTTACTGTTAGTCATACCATGTTGTCTCATGGCAACACAACATCTTACGCAAGAATCGCAAGAAGCTCATGATATTTGGATGATCATCTTTGTTCATGGAACTTCTGGTGCACTAAGCAATGTCTCACTTTCAAATATTTATCGTGTCATGCTTGATGAAGTTGAAAACACCCCGTATGAAAAAGCAGTAGATCTGATCCGCTCAAACCCGTATATGTATCAAAATCAACCGATGCAAGAATATGGGCTGCACCCAGTTGATCATCTTAATAGAAAACCGGGGCAAGCGGCAGCATTATTTGCCCACATCTATGATTCTGTTTTACAAGAAACGTCACCAGCGCACAAGCACACGATCTATTACACCTACGGCTGGTCAGGCGTATTAAGTGAATCGATACGCTACAAAAATGCTTCACGCTTTTATCATGAACTTTTACTTGAACATAAAAAACAGTGTCTTAATCACCCAGGAAAAAATGTTAAAATCTGTATTGTTTCATATAGCCATGGCGGAACAGTTGCATTACAGCTTGCACGCGTCTTTGAAAAAGAGCGTGCGCACGAACCGCTTACTATCGATCTTTTAATAACGCTTGGAACACCCATACAAAAAGAAACTGACCATCTGGTAACACATCATATGTTTAAAAAGGTCTATCATATCTATTCGCGTGGTGACAAAGTACAAAAACTAGATTTTTTTTCATTCAGACGCTTTTTTTCTAAACGCCGATTTAATGACACAACGCGCTTTGTTACACCAGAAAAAGTTGTTCAAATTGAGCTACAGCTTAAACCTTCACGACGTGATTATAAAGAGCATGAAAAACCAAAATTTGTTAACCGCTCACCTGGACACATTGAACTCTGGTTTTTTGGATGGACAGAAGGCATGTATCGGAAAAATTTCCCATTACATCCGCTGCCAACAGCATGCTTAGTTCCTGTTATTATTAAAGCGGCACAGCAAGCCATGCCGCATGAAAATGATCTGGTTATTGAGCTTTATCCACAAACAGAAAAATGTATTGTTAAAAAAAGACGCTACTTTAAAAAGGTACATGCTAACGGCATTAAGCATGCAACACTTGCAAAAATAAAAAAGACCGCACTTGATGAACGGCCAGAAACATTTTGCAGAAAAGAATATTTAAATCATATGCATATGGCCATTAAACAGGCATATGGCACAGTAAGTGAAAAGCATACCAAGAAGATATGCGGATGCGATTCATAATTATCGCTGTTGTCGACGCGCAGAATTATAAGCAAGTAATCCAGCAATGATAGATAGCCCCTCGCCTGTAGTAAGCACATTTGAACCACCAATAGAAACGCGTTCGGCTACCTTTAAAGCTGGGAATCCTACCGCAGCAGCAGCAAAACCCCAGGCAAAATATTTTCTAGTATCATCAGTCTCGCGAAGTTCTTGAAAAGCATCTCTTCCAAAAATAACAACATTATCTGCAGAAGGGTAATTTAAAGCAAGATCTCCTAGTGCAAAGCACATGGCCCCAAAAGCCGATGCATCTGTAAAAGTAAAGGGATCATGCGATATACCATGTACACATATCGAGGATGTCAATACGCCAAAAACAAGACCGCCTTCAAAAGCAGCTCTTCTATAACCATTTACATAATAACGGTCTCTATTAAAACCTACTTCTGTAGAAAATAGTGGCACAACAAATAAACTTAATAATATAAATTTTTTCATAATGTTACTTTTTTAATAAATTCCAAATTTCAAGAAAATCTTGCATGGCAAGTTGCTGTGAACGGAGTTCATGGTATTTTTCTGGGATACGCGCAAGATCAAATGTATATGTGGCCAAGCTGTTGCGCAATGTTCTGCGTGGTTGACTAAAGCACGCTTTTATAAATTTCCAAAAGCCGACTTCATCTGGAATTTCTGCAACATCTTTTTTAGGTTTAAAATACAAAAGACGTGAATCTACTTTAGGCGGCGGCACAAAGGCGCCGGGTTTAATGCGCTCCATGAGCTCAAGGTCAAAATAGTACTGGAAAAATAGTGAGACATAGCCGTAACCACGTCCCGATTTTTTTACGAGTTTCTGTGCGACTTCTTCTTGAATCATGACTACACCCTCTTGCAGTAAGTTTCTATTTTTTTGCAAAATATGCAAAATAGGAAACGTGATAGAATACGGCAAGTTAGCAAGTAACACCCACGGTGCATGCGGCGCAAGGCGCGAAAAATCGGTATCCAAAATATTTTCTTGAAATATCGTCATGCGTGGACTTGGATACTGACCCTGAACAAACTTTGCCCATTCAGGATCAATTTCAAAAATCCATAACCGTTCAATTGGTTGTTGCAAAATAGATTTTGTTAAAAATCCATCACCACAACCGATTTCAAAAACACTGGTAGTTTTAGTAAGGGTAACCCGCTCGATCATGCGATCAATAACTTTTTGATCACGCAAAAAGTGCTGGCCAAACTGTTTTTTAATAGCAATACCGTGTGCGACTGGGCGTATCTTTTTGTCTTTTTTGTTATACATAATAATTTTTACATTCCATGTGTCACCCTGAGCATGTCTCAGGGTCTTTTACAATTACAAAGAGATCCTGAAACATTTGCATTATCTAATTAATGCTTCGCTGAAGAAATCTATATTTTCAAGTACTTTACCACCACCGTTAACCACACATAATAATGGATTTTCTGCAATACGCACCGGAAGGCCCGTCTCACGTGAGATAAGTTTATCTAATCCACGCAATAACGCACCACCACCAGAAAGTACTATACCATTATCAACTAAATCTGATGATAATTCGGGTGGTGTATTTTCTAATGCAACACGAACCGTGTCAATAATAGAAGATATTGTTTCAAGTAACGCTTCATTAACTTCAGTGCTGGTAAACCAAATCGTTTTTGGAACGCCAGTAACAAGATCACGGCCTTTAACTTCCATACGTTCAATATTACCTTCTAAAAGAACGGTACCGATTTGGATCTTAATCAATTCTGCTGTGCGTTCACCAATAAGTAAATTGTATTTACGTTTGATATATTGGACAATCGCGCGGTCCATTTCATCGCCACCAACACGAACAGAACGACAAAAGACTACATTTTTTAAACTGATTACGGCAACTTCAGTAGTACCGCCACCGATATCTACAATAAAACTACCAACAGGCTCATGTACCGGAAGCCCCGCACCAATAGCAGCAGCCATAGGCTCCATAATGCAATATGCCTCACGAGCACCAGCATTTTTTGCACATTCTTTAATAGCACGCTGTTCAACTTGTGTAATTCCTGAAGGAACACCTATCACCATACGTGGACTTACGAGCGTACGACGGTTATCTTGAACCTCTTTAATAAAGTACCGTAACATACTTTCAGTTAGATCGAAATTTGCGATCACCCCATCACGCATCGGGCGACAGGCAATAATAGTTTCTGGGGTTTTACCAAGCATATCTTTTGCTCGACGGCCAGCTGCAAGAACCTGGTTTGTGTTTGCCTTAACAGCAACAACTGAAGGTTCGTTCAAAACAATGCCGCGATCGGGAACATAAACTACCGTGTTAGCTGTTCCAAGATCAATTGCTAGGTCGTTAGAAAAAAAACGAAATAATCTTGCGGGGAAAAAATTTACCATAATGTTGACTCTACTGTTAATGAGATTCCAAAGGTTTTAGCGACTCTTTTTGTTATTAAAAATTGTACCGGGATATCGACTGCAAAGGTAATAATAGGCTTAAAGTTACGCTCTTTGCTATCTTTTGCAAAATCATATAATGCTGCCACATTTACATACTCACTTGCCCATTGCGAACGTTTATTCATAAGTTCTATATTTGCGGGAGGCATGCCACAATTACGTAAATCACACCAATGATCCTCTTCATGGTAGACCAAAGTATACTGCGCTTGTAAACCAAAACCACTGCGAAGGCGCAATAATTGTCCATAAGGTGAGAATATCACCGTCACACCAGGATCAACTTTTGATGCACCAAAAAGAACGCCGTAATTATTTGGCTCGTTAAACTGGACCATGCGTCTGTTTGCGGTGCGTGCAAAGCGTTTGTTTATACGCAATAGCAGGCCAACACCCAAATTTTCTTTAAGTTCAAACTGCCCATCAAGCGATGCGAATATCCCCCAATGGCCATTGCCACCAAGTGGAATCGACGCAGGATTAAAATAATCAACAGATTGTGCAGTGGGGATAAGCACACCAAAATTAAAACCAAAGTCTAAATGGCGCAACTTATATTTATAATCATCCACTATACCCAAACGCAAATAGGCCTCAATATCACTAATGCCCACCGTAGTATATTCACGTGCACGTAAGCCCAATATATCTTGGATAAGATTATTTTCATCATACAAGTCAGTAAAATCTCCCGGCGTATAACTATTGAAATCAACTTTATTAGGTTGCAAATTAAGCCCAGTGGTAAGACGTGCCATGAAAAAATTGAAGCCCCAACTAAAATAACGTGTAATGGGTTGGTAAAAAGTAAAACCAAGACCTTGCCCACGAATAATACCTTCCATGGACCATTTTAATGCCGAGCTTGCACCAATAAGATCTGATCTAAAGGTACTTTGGCTTGTGAGCCCTACATATTTTAATGCGTTATCTAAAGTAATCTGATTATACACGCCGTTTATATTAAAAAGCGGAATATCACCTTCTGTAGCAAAGCCGCCCGGTTCTTGTTCACCAAACTCTTCAAAAAAAGATTGCTCGCCTACCCATACAAATGGTTGAATCATAAGCTGACCATAGGCATCAGGCTTTTTTACCAATAATTTTTGTAGCTCAGGAAGATACTGATTGTCATATACCATCGCTTGCAACAAGAGGTGCGAAAAGCATACGATGACGGCTAGAACATAGCGAAAAAGTATAAAATATTTTTTTTCCATTACCCTGTTTTTTCCTAGTAAAGTCTTGTTATGCCGCAAAATTTTCTTCGCTAATCCCTCGATCCAGCTTCCGACTACGCCGAGGCTTCGACGGACAGGCAGGATGCACTGAACTGGCCTGCCATCTGTAGCTTGCCAAGCCGGAAGGCCTGGATAAGCGAAAGATGGAGGAGAGAGGGGGATTCGAACCCCCGATTCCTTGTAACAGGAATAACCGCTTTCGAGACGGCCGCTTTCAACCACTCAGCCATCTCTCCATTGCATCAAAACGCTGCATAACGTAATACACTCTAGAATACCCGATGTATTATTTTTTTAAAGTGACGCCTGATTTTTTTCATGGTAATATCTAACAACCATAAAAAGGGGAAATCGCATGAAACCCATATCTGTTCAGATGTATATCATAGTTTTTATAGGATTTTTTGGTATGAAAGAAAGTTTCTCAGCTCAACAAATAAATTTACCCAATACAAGCATACAGGCAGTTGTTCTTGCTGCAGGCAAATCAACCCGTTTTGCCATGGGAAGTTCAAAGTTGGCATTCCCATTAAGTGGGCAACCAATGGTACTTTATCCTTTATCAATTCTTGAATCACTTTCAATCCCAACAATTGTCGTAACAGGCTATCAGCAAGAACTCATTAAACAGATTATTACCGAAAAAACAAAGTTAACTCCTCTTTTTGTTGAACAGACAATTCAAAAAGGTACTGGCCATGCAGTTGCATGCACTAAAGCGTCATGGCAAGCAGATCATATTCTCATTATCAACGGCGATATGCCCCTTATTACCACTGAACTTATTGCACAGTTGATACATGAACACGTTGTTACTCATGCAACTATTTCGTTTGTTATCGCACCATGTAATGAACAGCCAAATGGTTATGGAAAAGTAATTCGTGCAGACAATAGCGTACAAATTATCGAAGCACGGGATTTTAAAGGAACTGCACAAGAAGGCCGTTTTATTAATGCAGGCATTTATATAATAAACACAAATTTTTTAAGTGCTGAAATCGAAAAACTTGCACTTCATGAAAATTCACAAGAATGGTACGTCACCGATATTATAGCAGCAGCAAGTGATACAGGCCATCGTGTACATACCCTTGAAACAGATTTTGACACTATTCGCGGCATTAACACCATCAGCGAATTAGCAACGGCAGAAAAAATTATTCGTGAACGTATCATTCATGAATGGATGAAAAAAGGCGTCTATTTTGAACAACCAGAGACAACCATTATTGAGCAATCGGTAACCATTGGGGTTGGCACGCGCATCGGCGCAGGCGTACATTTATTACAAAATACACGCATAGGCGCTCGCTGCACCATTGGCAACTATAGCTCGATATCTAAGAGTATTTTGGCCGATCAAGTGACTGTTTTACCTCACTGTGTTATTACCGATTCAGAAATTTATGATCATGCAAGCGTTGGCCCATTTGCCCACTTACGTAATGTACACTCGCTTCACCAAAACGCCTGCATTGGCAACTTTGTTGAAGTAAGTAATAGCACTATCGGCGCAGGCTCCAAGGCAAAACATCTTTCATATATCGGCAATGCAAACATTGCAGAGCAGGTCAACATCGGCGCTGGAACAATAACCTGCAATTATGACGGCTTTCAAAAGCATGTCACTACCATAGAAAAAAATGTAAAAATCGGTAGCAACAATTCACTTGTTGCGCCCGTTACTATCGGTCATGATGCTATAACCGGCGCAGGCTCTGTGATAACCAGCGATGTACCACCCTTTGCACTTGGCATTGCACGTGCACACCAAGTTAATAAAGAGCATTATGCACAACGCCTTAACGAATCACGATCATTTCTTGGTGCAATAAAAGCAGATACACCACAGTCGCACAATGAAAAATAAAATTGTCTTTATACACACAACTTACGGCCGCTCATCCTGAGCTCGTCGAAGGGTTAAGCGGCATTATGATAAAATTCATTCACACAGCAGATATCCATTTCGGGATGGAAAATTATGGCAAGATCGACCCAAAAACGGGTATCCATTCACGCCTAATCGATTTTCAAAAAGCATTGCATGAATGCATCGACCGAGCGATAGCTGAAGATGTAGATTTTTTTATGTTTTCTGGTGATGCCTACAAAACACCAAACCCGTCACCAACGCATCAGAGGCTTTTGAGCGAATGCTTTTTTAGATTATTTAAGCATAATATTCCTATCGTTATGGTAATAGGCAATCACGACCATCCACTGACATTTGGTAAATCACACGCACTTGAAATATTTGGGCAACTGCCACTTGAAGGGTTTCATGTTATCAGCAAGCCAGAAAATATTTTACTGCAAACAAAAAATGGGCCCGTTCAGATTACGGGCATTCCGTGGCCGACGCGCGCACAAGTGAGTTTATCACATGAGCACCAAAGCAGAACAGCAGCACAACTTACTGAACTTATCAGCAATGGCATTGCAGATATTATAAGAAACTGCGCAGAGAAACTTAATCCAGAAATTCCAGCAATTTTAGCCGGACATTTAACCGTCAGCTCAGGGATATTTTCAGGGTCTGAAAAGCGTGCCGTATATGGCAATGACCCTGTTTTATTACCGTCACAACTTGCGATAGAACCCTATGAATATGTTGCATTGGGCCATTTACACCGGTACCAAAATTTAAACCCAAATGCGCATCCGGCAATTGTTTATTCTGGCTCTATAGAGCGCATAGATTTTGGTGAACGCAAAGAAGAAAAAGGGTTTTGCTTAGTAACTATTCATGAAAAAAATAATACAACACATGAATTTATCAAAGTCACTACGCGCCCATTTATACAAATCGAAATCACCCTTAACGATGACTCAAGTCACACAGAACAGATATTGGCTGAGCTGCGTAAACACCCTATTGCCAATACTGTGCTTAAGATCGTCTACACACTTCCAGCACATATTAAAGACCGTGTTGATGCACATGTCATTCATAATGCCTGTGAATCTGCACATTATATTGTAGGCATATTCCCGATTCGCCCTATAATAATTAAAGAATCACGCGCTGCACTTAAAGTTGATATGAATCTGCAAGAGCTTATGCAAAGTTACTGTTCAACAAAGCCTGAATATGCGCCGCTACAAGACGATATGATCAAAAAAGCACTTGAACTTGCCCATGAGCTTGAACAAGAAGAACATAATTAAATATGTTCATTAAGCCGATTATCTTTAAACCAAATCAGGAGCGTTTTGTTGACGACCCTCTAGATATTCTTCAAGAGAACCACCCAAAATCTGGAACCCCAAAAGTGCGCCACCCTTCAATAACATCATCGAAGCCTTGGCCGCATCTTCTGGCGAGGATATTCCGATAATCCCATTTGCCATGTGAGAAGTTAAGATTCCCCATTCAAGCCCTGCTAAAAAATAGATATTAAAGAGTTTATCGTTTTTATACTGTAGTCTTGCAGGTGTTCCGAAGCGCTCACGCCAGTACTTATCTTTTATTGAGAAAGCCAAACACACTGCAAGAGGCGTAATAACTACCGAAGATGCTGGTGATTCGCCCCTTTCAACTCTTGTACAACCAAATGCAGCGCTTCCACATGCAATACCCCATGATAATCCGTACCCTTTAATCGACTCCATTTTTGAATTGACTCTATCTATTTCTGCGATTTCTGCACAAAAAGCTTGCATTGTGACATGAGCGATAATAATGAGCACTAAAGATTTTAAACATATTTTCATGCGATAAACCTATAATTTAATATAAAAAAACTTACATTAAATTATATCTTTAATGTACGCCATGGCAAGGTAACAACAAAAACATTCTAGATCTAATTTACTCGCAAGCATTAACAGGCAACTGTAATTTTTTATCTTTCAGTGATAAACAAATAGATCGTTTTTTATTAAAATCATCATCATTTCCGATAAGAAGACTTGGAAGCAATACCATCAAGGTGGGAGCTTTTATCACAAAAGCTGAAAGAAGATCATCGCTATTTACTCGACCGGAAGAAGCAGCCGTTTTAAGTGCAAAATGTGTTAGAGCCGATAACCCAACACCTACGCAAAATGACGAAGTTAAGAAACTATTTCTTTTAGGCAAATCGTCAAGAACAATATTTTGCGCACTAAGTTTTTCTCTTAATGAACGCTCTAGTTGTTGTAATTGTATATACTTATTTTTTTGATCAACCATGCACTTTCGTAACTGCAATGTAATAAAAATTGCAGAAGCCAGATCTCTAACCGTATCGGCATCCAAAAGATCAGCCCTGTCTTTTACTGCTACATATTTAAATAAAATCGGCACCCACACCCCAAAAGTAGCGCCATGAAGAACCATCTTATTCACACCAATTTCACGCCGCTCTAAAGCAATTGTGTGGCATGCACGAATATCACGTTCTTGTTCTTCATTAAGATCCTGCATCGCGTTTTGTTTTCTTTCAAAAAGAACTTTATTTTCAAAAGCACTATTCACCAGCCTATTATATTCAAGAATCTTACATTCTCTTACAGCCACTTGGTTATCTTTATTAAGAGCAGATAGAGCTACGGTAAGGCAAAGAGCTAATGATAGTATAAATACTTTACTTTTCATAAGGGTCCCTAATATGTGTTATTTTTGTTTTTTTCGTTGTAAAGATAATCTTCTATTATCAAGATTTTTTTGATAGAGCGCTAAAACCACCCCTGAAATAGCACTCAAACTAAATGATATGATTGCAACATCATCAAAACCGATATTATACGTTCGCAGCGCTCCAACAGCAAGCGTTGCAGCTGAAAATGCTAAGCCTACTCTGGCTCTTTTTACTTGACGGTCTATATCATGATAGCTTGAATCAAACCCATAGATTGAAACTGAAAAGAGTACTAATAGGTACAGCAGCAATCTATTTTTCACTATAAAACCCAAATAATAAAACTTTTTTTACACCATAATAGTATAATTAAGTTTAAGGATTCTTCAAAACAGTTCAAATCATTTCATTTGATTCAAGCACTTTTGCATCTTCTGGATGTGTAAAACGAATAGTAGCCTGCGATAATAAGAGTGAGTAATAGGCTTCAAAGACCTCTTTAAGGCGTTCTTGGCGCATTTTTGTTACTATCTCCATATAACAGTCATCAAACGGCATAACTTGCGCAGGTGTTTTTTTGATCAAACGAGTGATCTCAAAACCACCATCAATGGCTTCAGTAAAGACGATATCACGCTCTTTATGAGTTGTAAGCGCTTTGCGGTCATCTGCAATTTCAGACTCTTTAAGCTCAAATGGCTCATCAAACTGTACATCTTTATCAAGATTAATAGTTTTAAGATACTCAGAAAGTTTTTTATTACCTAACTGTTCCTGAGAAATAAAAGCGGTAGCAATAGTATACGTAGCTTCAACTTGAGGTGGATTTTCTTTATAACGCTCTTCTGCCTGTGCTCGAGAAACGATCATACGCTTGTCTGATTTCACACGAAATTCAACTACTTGCTCAATCATTTGGCGGGCACGTAGATATTCAAGAGCCTCTGCATAGGTGTAACCGGCTTCTCTAAAAAGATCTTCTACCGCTTTACGTGAGAGCCTGTTCTGTTTTTGAATATTTTCAATATACTTTTCAGCTTCTTGCTGCGTGACAATAATTTTATGATATAACGCATCAAGCTGCATCAGTTTATTTAAAATCACTTCACGCAATGTTTGCATGTGCCCATCAAGAGCTGGACGAATATCAGAGGCTAAAATAGCAACGGTTCCCATTTCATGATAAATAATTACCACAATTTCGTTAACCAGTTGCATACGCGCTGGCAGCGAGAATGCTATAAAACATGCAAAAAACTTGAGAAATTTATTCATACAACTACAGCCCTGAGTATATAAAAAAAAGCGGGAACATATTAATAATATGTTCCCGCATAGTATACGTTACTTAGCGCTTGTTTTCAAGTACGGCCGCTCCCTCGATACATTCTACTTCGTAGAACACTCGGGATGCACGGATTATGGCCGCTCATCCTGAGCATGTCGAAGGGTTAGCGAGAACTAATTACCCTTGAACTACGCTTTAAGTTGTTTTGGCGCAACAACTGCTTCTTGCACAGGCATTTCTTGCGCAGGTGCTGACTGAACGTCACTTTTTACCAGTTGCATAATGTTATCGCGATGAACAACTGCACCGTATTTCTGTTTTAATTCATCCATAGTTTTGGTAACTGCTTTTCCAAGCTCATTACGAATTAAGAATGATTTAACGGCTTGCTGAACTTCTGGATCACTATATGGTTTGAAGGTATCTTTTTGGATTGCAGTTGCTTTAATAACCGCAAACTTACCGTTAGCAAGTTTTACTACTTCAACATGTGGTACCGAAGTATAACCCATTACTTTGCTGCGAATATGTTCGTCAACTTCCATAGAACGTGGGCTTACTAAACCTAAATCTTTAACTTTACGTTGACCATCTTTTGCAACTTTTGCAAAATCCTGTTTTTGTGCACTTGCTGCAAGTGATTTTGCTTCAGATTCTTTTCCAGCTTCGATCATCTGAACAGAAACACCGCCAACTTTATCAATAAACGGTGCACGTTTAAAGATTGCTACACGGTCACGATTTTCTTCGTAATATTTCTGAGCAACTGCATCGGTAACTTCTTGCTCAATTTTTTTGTATAAATCAGACTGGAAGATACTGTTTTTAAGTTGAGTTTCAACCGCTTCATGTGCTTGTTTTGCAGCCATTTTATATTCTTCAGATTCTAAAAGGCCTGCATCTTTAACGTAGTGGCTCACTAATAACTCAGCAAGCATTGCATCAGCAAACTGGTCATAGAACGCCTGTTGTTGGTCTGCTGGAAGCCCTGAAAGTGCTTGTTGAATATCAGGACGCGCCATACAAAGTTGGCTAAATTTATTTTCAAAATCACGTTGTGTTAATGCTGGTTTACCATCAAGCGAGATACAACACGGTGAACCATCGGTGCCATGATCGTGCCCACTTGTGCATGTTGTGCATGAGTGTGAAAACCATGATTTCCAATCACATGCTGGGAGCATCATCAATGCACTTACCAGAAAAACTATACTTAAAAATCTTTTTGTCATACTTGTCCTTTAAATTTTAAGGCCTGCCCGCCATAGCCTTTTATATTAACAACTTAAGAATAAATGCGAGGCGACGGCTGGGTTATATTACCAATTGCCACTGTGTAGGTTACCATAGGGAATAAATATTTACAAAAAAATGCTCTTTATAAACTCAATCTCATTTTTCTTGAAATTTTCTTATAAATAAGATTATTTTATTAAAAACCTGTATTAAGAATCTTCAGCATATCTTACGGCAGCGGCCATGAAAGAATTTTATGAAAAAAAACAAATTTATAGTTAAACAGCTATTTTACTCAACTCTCCTTTTTATCCCATTTTCTTGCTCATATAGTCTTTTTGAAGGCGCTCTAGAAGATAAAAATGCTCAAGGGTATGTAGCCATCAAATTTGCATCAGCGGAATGGGGCGATCCCAAGCAATATGAAAATGCTGTGTGGCAAAATGTAACTATTCCAACAGAAGTACTTAAAGAAGCATACAACGTACCATTAAATGGATATAGTAAAGTAAAAATTACTTTACCAAAAAGCACATCTAACCCCACTGGAGAATATTCAGTTCAATACATGACAACGCTTGAAAAACCAAAGGCTGCCTATATGAGTCATTCTGAGGGGTTAACAACCATTGTGCAAAAAGGTTGGATGAGCGATACAAAATTATACTTTTCAACTCTATTTTTTGATACAAAAAAAGATTTCGATGAGTTCTTTCAAAATTTAATAAACAAAACTAAAAAAGATCCTACAAAATATATCGCAGTAAAACCGGCTGATGCTCAGTGGGGCGACGAAATAAAAAATGAAAATGAAATATTAAGTATGGAGATACAAAGACAAATATTGGAATCTGCGTACAAAGTAAAATACAGTGGTTTTTCGCATCATAGAGAAGAATCTCCAAGAGGTTGGTTAGGCCAGCCTTCAAAAAAATCAACAATACTCGTCCTGGAGACCCTCGAAACACCTAAAACTACCAACATATTTGATCCATATGCCGAAATAGAAACAACTATTTTCATTAATAATAAAGAACTAAAATACACAACTCGCTTTTTCGATAATTATCAAGATTTACAGCAGTTTTATAAAAACCCTCCAAAAGAAACTCAAAAGAAAGAAAGTGTAGATATTAAAGCTTTAACAAAGTTGTTCAACGATTTCACAAAAAACATAAGTGTTCTTTATATACAAACACGTTATTTAAAATAACTAATTGGTAACCTTGCAGACTACTAAAAGTTCAACTGAAGCGGCACCGTTTTTATATAATTCGCGCGCGGCGGCGGCTGCCGTTGCGCCCGTTGTATATAAATCGTCAATTAAGAGTATTTTTTTATTATGTAAAGAAAAAGCACACGTAAATGCATCTTGAAGATTCTCTTTTCGCTCGGGCGCAGAGAGTGTTGATTGAAAAGCCGTATTTTTGGTTCGTTTTAAAAGTGGCATTACCGGTTTATGCAAAACCCGTGCAATTTTTTGGGCTAATATTTCTGCTTGATTAAATCCACGCCAGATTTTCCGTTGCCAATGCAGTGGAATCGGCACAATATAATCACAGGATAATGTTTGATTTTTAACATACTCAGAAAGCAAAAAAGCCATTTGGTCTATCGGTATCCGCTGGCTATTTAATTTTGCCTGAATTAACTTTTCCATAGGCTTTTGATACGCCGTAAAGGCATGTACGGTTATGTGGCGTGATGCTGTTATAGAAATAGTTTGTGAAAATATTTTTGGTAATGCATCTAAACATTCAGTGCACAACACCGTGTGATGTGATAATAATAGTTCACACCCTACGCAATAGGGCGGGGATAGTATGTTTTTAAAAATGGTGAGTATGCGCATGTGCCGGTATATTACTCTTGTAATGTGGCAATAATGCATATCACGCCGACAACAATTGCTGCATCTGCAATATTAAAAACGGGTAACGCGTAATGGTTAACATGAAAAACAATAAAATCTATAACACCATTATACAATGCGCGGTCGATTAAATTGCCCGTTGCGCCAGCAATAACCAGTAACTCTGGGTAAATCGAAAAACCCTTAATAAAACGAAAGACGGTGTATCCAACAAGTAAAACTATCAGCAGTGAAATGGCAACAGAAAGCGCAATAAAAAAAGGCTGTGTTGCATGGTGAAAAATGCCCCATGAAATGCCCCGGTTGGTAAGTACTTCAAGAGAAACATACTGATTTAACACAATCTCTTTGGTTGCTGTCTTTAATGCCCACTGCTTACTAAAAAAATCTATAGCAAGGACAAAGGTGAAAAAAGAAAGCGCGCCAAAAACTGAAAAGATTTTTTTCATCATCGAACAGTTACTCCTAAGGCATGAACAGCTGCAGTAACCGCAGCGCGTAACTGGTCAATCTCTTGTTTAGAAAAAGTTTTTTCTTCATCAACTGCTTTATAACGTAACGTTACTGCACGCTCAGAAACCCATTCCGGTTTTTCAAAGTAATCAACCAACTGCACGTGATATATGCGTGCGTCTACCACCGCTATTGCTTGCTCAATTGCATCAACTGAAACGGCAAATGGCACGAGTAAACTGATATCTGTAGTAACAGGCTGGTATGCTGAAAGCGGGGTGAATGTTACCAACTCTTTATGCGCTTGTAATAATACATCAAGTTCAATTTCAAAAATAAACGCATGGCCCGTAGTAAATGCACGCATGCTGTCTGGCCTTACACAACCTGCATAGCCGATAACTTTATCATTAAAAACTAACTCTGCTGTTTGATGCGGATGATAGAACACAGCAAGGTCAGATTCAGGCTTTCTCCAAACTATTGGCAATGAAAGTAACTTAAAGATTTGAGAAACTTTTTCTTTATATTCATAAAAATTAAGCTCAGTTGCTTGATACCAAATACCTGCAAAAGATGATTGTTCAACTGGTTTATTATTAATTTTTTTCCAAATATTATTTATCTCAAAAAATGCCATACGGTCATGTTCATAGACATTTTGTTCAATATTTTTAAAAAGATGTGGAATCAGTGACGAAACTAAGCTTGTCCAATGTTCTGAAACGGGGTTTGCAACAGCATAAGCCGTATCGGATAAAAGTTTACTCAAACCCACTTTTTCTAAAAATTGATTATCATAAAATGCATAGTTACTTACTTCATGCATGTTAAAACCAAATGCACACAGGCGCTTAAGCGCACGACGCATCATAATATAATCGGTAGAAAATGGCTTCATAACCCGCGAAGGCAATTGCATTGCAAGATTATTAAAGCCGATAAAACGCGCAATCTCTTCAACAATGTCCTCTGCGATAGTAATGTCTTTTGTTGCGCGAAAACTTGGCACGCTTATCGTGAACTCTGCACCAGTAGCAGTGTCTTTTTGTTGTACGCCAAAGCCCAACGCACTTAAGATAGTGTAAATATGATCTGCAGAAACATGAGTTCCAATACGATCAGAAACAAACGTCTGCGTAAAACGTATACTTTTTTCTTGAGGAACTTCACCAAGCGACATAATTGCTTGCGCACTTTGATAGACTACATCATGGATATCTAAAAGATGTAAAAAGCGTGTTATAGCTTGCGTGTTATATAAAGGATCGAGTGATTTTTCAAATCTTGTGGAAGACTCTGTACGGACCTTATGCTTAATTGATGATTTACGGATAGCTGCTGCAGCATATGATGCCGATTCAATAAAAAGCGCGGCTGTTTTTCTGGTTACACTAGAACCTTTACCGCCCATAATTCCTGCAAGACCTAAAATCTTTTGGCCATCACTGATAACCATATCAGTATCAACTAAGGTAATAGTTGCACCATCAAGAAGTAATAACTTCTCACCCGAGGTTGCTTGCTCGACCTTAAGAACATCGCCTGTAATATATGCAGCATCAAATGCGTGCATTGGTTGGCCGATATCATACATAACATAATTTGTAGTATCAACAATGCCATTTATAGGCTTTGCATCAATGGCACATAAGCGAAAGAGCATATCGGGAAATGAGGCAACATAGGTGATTTTCGGGATACTTAAGCCTGCTATGCGTTTGCAATTTCGCTCCCCGATCACACTGAGCGAAGTCGAAGCGTTCTCCAAACCGATGGTGTTGCCTGCAACAGCGGGCGTGCTTTGGGTGAACGAGCGTATCGCTTTTTGAGCAAATATATACTCTTCTGGCAATAATTCTAAGCCATAAAGTGCTCCAACTTCACGGGCAAAACCTCTGTGTCCCCATAAATCTGGTCTATGCGTTAATGCTTTGTTATCAAAAGTTAAAATATAGTCCCATGCAGGGATCGCGCTTTTCCAAGCGCCAGCTTTTTGTGCTTCAGGCACCCAGACAGCAGGAACAAGACCATCTTTTTCAGCATGCAGGTCACGCAGCGAAAGATAGGTAAACATATCGCCCTGCTTGAGTATCAAACAGCTGTCACCAACAGCCAGGTCTGTACGCGGGGGTAAGGTGATCTCTTTATGTAACTCGACAATTGAAAGCGTACAAGCGGTATCTTGTTTAATAACAGTACCTAAAAAAATCTTATCTAATGGATAGGTAATTTTTTCAACATGTTCTACTTCAGCAACAGTAGCTCCGATACGTTCAAAAAAGTTGCCCTTTTCAAACTCAGACTGAAACTCAGAAAATGGGTTTTTCTTAATATGACTAAACAACCAAGAAAGAGATAGCTTCATGTATTTACGACCTAACTTTAAAGAACTTAATAATCCGCCCGCATGGATTCGACTACGCTCACCACGAGCGGACGCTCATCCTGAGCCTGTCGAAGGGTTAGCGGGTCAATGAAAGTCTGCTATATATCTAGTAAAGTTTACGCAAAAATTGTAAAACGATCAATCTATGGTAAAATTATATCATTATGAAAACTATACTACTTTATTACAAATATACCGATGTCGAATTTCCTGCGCAGCAAGTAAAACTTCAAAAAGAGCTCTGCGCACGCTTAGGTCTCAAGGGACGTATCATTATTGCTACTGAAGGAATTAATGGCACTGTTGCCGGAACCCAGGAAGCTTGTGATGCTTATATTGAGCACATGAACGCTCACCCACTTTTTTTTGGCATTGATTTTAAAATCAGCCAGTGTGAAGGCGAGCCGTTCCCCCGCATGCGAATTGTTGAAAAAGAAGAGATCACTCGCATGGGCAAAAGTCCCAAAGAAATCTCTTATAAAGATACTGGGACGCATTTAACCCCACAACAAGCACATGACCTTATTGCCAACAATAAAGATCTACTTATCTTAGATGGCAGAAACGCTTACGAGGCTGCTATTGGTAAATTTGTAGGAGCCATTGTGCCTGATATTGAGACCTTTAGAGAATTTCCTGATTATATAGATAAAAACCAAGATATGTTTAAAGATAAAGAGGTCTTTATGTACTGCACCGGCGGCATCCGCTGCGAGCGCGCAACTGCTTACTTAAAAAGTAAAGGTGTTGCAAAAGAAGTATATCACGTAACTGGTGGTATTGACCGTTATGCTCAGGCGTATCCTGACGGATACTTTAGGGGCAAAAATTATGTCTTTGATGGCCGCATAGCCGTTCCTGTTAATAACGATATTCTGAGTACCTGTGCACTTTGTTCACAAGCAGCTGACGATTATTACAACTGTGTCTATGCTGGCTGCAACAAACAGCTTATTATTTGCCCACCATGTGTACAAGAACATAATGCAACCTGTAGCGAAAAGTGTAAACAACTGATTTTAGATAACCCTGCACTTATGCGCATTATCCCGCACAAAACAGCAACATGCGCTCGCTAGAAAACCTGATTCAACAGAACGCTCCACTGGCAGACAAAAACTGGTTTAAAACAGGCGGGCCTGCAGAGTTTTATGCAGAGCCACAAACACCACAAGAATTTGCTGCAGCTATTATATTCGCACGCGAACACAGTTTGCCTATTACATTATT
The DNA here is from genome assembly GCA_963704655.1 of uncultured Candidatus Babeliaceae bacterium. Taxonomy (GTDB): domain Bacteria; phylum Babelota; class Babeliae; order Babelales; family Babelaceae; genus BOG-1370. The sequence continues at coordinate 759,934 of OY969927.1, forward strand.
AGGCGAAGGCGCTAACGTACTTATCAGCGATGCGGGAATTTCTGGGCTTGTTATTCGCCCCGCTTTAAAAGAAATTATATTCGAAACATGTTCAAACGCCGTGCACCCTGCCTGTCCGTCGAAGCCTTGGCGAAGTCGGAAGTGTTCACCGCAGGTGAATGTATCGAAGGGGCAGAATATCTGGGTTACAGCGCAGGCAGGCGTGAGTATGCATGAACTTATCGATGCTTGCTTAGCGCAAGGCGCATTAGGCTTAGAAGAATTTAGTGGGATACCCGGAACAGTTGGCGGGTCAGTTTTTATCAATATCCATTATTTTGAATTTTTATTAAGCAAGTTTATTACTCAAGCGACAGTTATTAACGCCACAACCGGCGAGCTGCTTTCAGTTGACCATGCATGGTTTAATTTTAGTTATAACTATTCAATGTTACATGAAAATAATTACTATCTAGTAGATGCTACGTTTAAACTTAAACGTGCTGAATCGCCTTTAGATGTTGCGTTTGCGCAAGGGCGCAGAAAAGAGATTATTCGCCACAGAGCAGCTCGATACCCAAATGCGGGAACTTGTGGCAGTTTTTTTAGAAACTTTTATCCGCAAGAAGTTACGCTTGAAAGCTTAGGAAAAAAACTAATCTATGTTGCTTATTATTTAGATAAAATTGGTGTTAAAGGCGCACTTTCATGCGGCGGTGCAACGGTGTCTTACCAGCATGCAAATATGCTCGTTAACTCTGGCAATGCCTCCACTGCCGACTTAATAACTCTTGCACGCACCATGCAAGAAAAAGTCCGTGATGCTTATGGCATTACGCCACAGCCGGAATGCAGATTATTAGGTTTTGAAAAATACCCATTACTATCCTATTAAGCTTCATTAATTTCCTTAATAACAAACATATTAGCGTTATTAAGTTTTTGAAAAGCTTCATTTGCACTAGCATAATTCTCAGGATTTTTATCAGGATGAACTTTCAAAGACAATATCCTAAATGCTCTATTAACATCATCTATTGTTGCTTTATGAGAAACGCCCAAAATCTCATAAGGATTTTTAGTATTTAGGATCCGTGTTATCGCTTGATCTTGAGTTTCATTTTTTAATTCAGAACTCATAGAACTTTCAGCTTCAAATGATTTTTTATAAGCATCTTTTAACACATTCACGTCCCATATTTTGGCGACCTTGCCAAGAGACAAAGTAATTATTTTTTTATCTGAAGGTGAAAATTTTACAGACAAAACTTTATACTCACCGCCAAATGGATTAAAGCTTGTCAGAGTCTTGTGAGTTTGTACATCTTGTATAGTAACCGTTTCATTTTCACCTACCAAGATAACCATATCACCATGATATGAAAATATTGTCTTGCTTGAATCATAAGCTTCATGTCCAAGAATTTTATAAAGATTGCCTAAAGCTGTACCTATATTGCCATCCCAAACTCCGATAAAGCCATCAGGTGTGTAGGTAAGAATTTTAGTTCCATCTGCTGAAAAAGCTATAGTCGGTCTATCTTCTTCGGGATTACTTACTTCTTTTTCTTTAACAAGTGTGGCTATCTTTTGACCTGCCTCTACTGACCATAATACTATCGGGCCATAATACTTTTGCCCTGAAATGGTCTGCACAGCACTGGTGAGTAGTTTTATGCCATCGGGTGAAAAGTGCGCTATATTTACGTTTGGAAAGGTATGCAAACTGGTGCCGGTAGCAACATCCCATATTTTTGCAACGCTTTGTTTTTTTGCAACATCTTGTGCTACGGTAAGGAGCTTACTTGCATCAGAAGAAAATTCTATAACACTAACCGCTTTAGGCGTCGCAATTGCCGCCTGCTTTTTGCCTATAGAAGGCATAGCCCCTGAAGATGTTTCAGGCGCCTTAAGAGCCTCGTAAGCTTTAAGACTAAGTAAGCTTCCCCCTGTTGCAACATCCCAAATTTTAACTATTCCATCTTCTGCTCCTGTTGCAAGCTTTAGATCATCGTGAGAAAAACTTACTTTATTAATTTTTTTTGGATGAGCATTAAAAGTACTTATCATGCTACCAGTTCCGGTATCCCACAAAATAACTGTCCCATTTGAAGATCCAGTAACAATTTTTTTACCATCATGCGAAAATGCCGCAACCACAACAGGACTACTATGATCAAGCTTATATATAAGTTTGCCAGTTTGCGCATCAAAAAGATCTGCGCTGTTTCCCTCACCAGGGGTTAAAATTTGCTTTTCATCTGGGCTAAAAAATGCGAATAATATCATAGCATTATTTGAAATTGTTACTACAGGTGAAATATCCTGCATCCCACAAAGCTGTTGAGCCATGCCCAGCAAAACAAGAATAAAAACATTAAGAATATTTTTTTTCATAGCTATCCTATTATTTTAACAGTTACTAAGTTCTTGCTCTTTTTGATGAGCTTTCTTCTACAGATTCTATTTTTCTTTTATTTTCAAGATTTGTTAACCCATCTTTTGCTTTTTGCAATAGAGTATCAACGTTAATACCAAAATCTTCTTCAATTGATTTTTTTTCATCTTCGTCAAATTTGTTTTCTTCAATAGCATCGATAGTTTTTCGATAGAGTTCTTGAGCATTGGCATCGGATAAGCGTTCATATTTTTCTTGAAGATCAATAGCTTGCTTATAAGGCTGCAAAAAATAATCAACAGTCCCATCTTCATAATCAGATTCATAATTATCTATAAGCTCAAGCATTAAATGTGTCGGCTCGGGATATAATGTGAAAAAAGAATCATCAAAGCGTGGAGTGTCTTGCATCAACTCTGCATACAGCAAATCTGCAAGTCTCTTACGCGCCTTGAAAAGCGTTTCATCATCAACATTTTTTGGGGTTTTACCGGCTCTTACAATTTTTGTATAAGCTTTTAATATATCAAGTAAAGCCGCATCACGCTCAGGACCAGGAGAAGAATACTCAGCCACATCATAGCTGTCTTCAACTTCATCATAACGTTGTTTATAAAATTCCTTAGGGTCAAAAATTTCTTGCTCTTCTTGCTCTTCTTGCTCTTGCAAAGCATTTAGCGCTGATGCTGCGCCTAAAAAGGCTATTGCTAAAAATAAAAAATTCTTTTTCATCACTTTTCCCCTATATTATTAACAGAATTTATATTTCTTAATACCAATATAGCATTATTCGTATTGTAAAATAAATGGTTTTAATAAAAAAGCTAAACATTATTATGATATATATAAAAAAATATATCTTTAATGCCGATCTGAACAGCAAAAATATAAATCTTTTAGGCTTCTCTTGACTTTTAAATAATTTCAAATATATAATTATTATAAGTGCTGGATTATGAATTCAAAAAAGAAATTACAGGGATTATAATGAAAAAGCCCGCTCTATTTTTAGCAGCGCTTACTGCCACATTCAATATTTTTGGTTATAGCATTATGCTGCCTGAAGGCATCTGTAATGCAACCGAAATTTCTGCAAAAATGGGCTGCGGCAAGAATAAACTCACCTTTGATTCAAAAAACCCTGTTTTTTTGATACTTATTCATGGAACTTTTTCTGAAGATGAAAAATTTTTAGATTCTATTGCGCTCAATAAAGACCTTATTCCTCAAGGTTTTTTTGAAAACAAAGAATACAATAACAGCTTACCTATTAAGCTTACCTATAGCTGGAGCGGAAAAAACTCTGACAGCGCTCGCATCAGCGCAGGAAAAACTTTAGCAAATAAGCTCGATTTTATTAATTTACAATGCAAACAAGAAAAAGTTGAACCGAAAATTATCCTCATGGCACACAGTCATGGTGGAAACATATCGGCTGTTGCAAGTAACTTAGTAACCAAGCCTATAGATTGCGCAATTTTCTTAGCTGCACCAGTATTACGTTACGATCAAAAAGTTAAATCTAACTCAGAAAACGACCTTTATCTGCCAAAAGCGATTAAAGAACTTTTTCTTTTTTATTCAATGCAAGATTTTGTTCAAACAGCCGGAGCTCTTACCAGCAATTTCAAAAGACGTTATGGCCCAATAACAGGGATTAATCTCTATAATGTGAGACTCTTACTTAATGGCCAAGAGCCATTGCACACGGAGCTTTATAACCAAATTATTGAAGATCATATATTAGATCTTTGCTCAGTAATCAAAAAAAATTATAAAAAAAATAAAAATCTTATAGCAAACATCGCGCCAAAAAATCCAAACGCTGACAAACTTATAGCTATAAAGAAATATGACCCGACAACAACAAACCCATTTACCGGCAAATCTACCGATGGCTTATGGGAAAATTGGGAAGAATTCACTTATGAAACGGGTGAACCTAATGAAGCTGAAATCAGCGATGCTGCACGCTTTACCTTTAACAACTTCTACCACACAGAATTTTTAGATACCACACCACTTTTAGATAGAACCTTGAAAACTATTCAAAAGGTTACCTGTATAGAAGTTATTGGACAAGCTGGGGCATTACTTAAAAAGTTGCCCGCAAGTACCTTAAAAGGCGCTTCGCAAATGTGCTGCCAATTTGACGAATTCAAAAAAAAGCATCCGAATGCAACCCAGGCATTAAGTTGTCCAGCAGAGCCAACATCAACAGCGCAAGCACCACTTTCATCTGAAGAAAATAGAGACCTTTGTCTTAATCTTTTTGGTCCACTTGGCAGAACTCTTGGTGGTTTGCCCGAATCTGCAAAAAATGATCTTAAGACAAGATGCTGTTTGCCAGACTTTATGGCAAAGCACCCGAATGCATCGAAAACAATTGGTTGTTAATTTTACCACGTAAAGCGGGCTTCGACTTCACCACCAAAGTCACCACGCTCGTCGCGCATGCCACGAAGCGTTATTTCGTCAGTTGGCTTATAAGCAACTTCAATAAGTACGTCTTCACTTAAACTAAAGTTTTGTTGAATTAATGCACTTAAATTTTCATTTACTTCTATTGCAAGGGCTGCACGAAGACCGCCACGGCTTGTCTGGTCACTAAAACGGGGAACAATTTTTACATTTTGCAATGGCCCGAGCCAATTTTTAAATCCGTCAGATTCAGTGAACTCATCTGAAGAACCAACGATGAGTTTTTCAACCATCCCCATAGAAGATAACGGCATCACCAACGATAGCGAACTATCTGGCGACCCACCAAATAAAAGGCCTATAATTTGTTCTTCTTGCAAATTCGGAGTTGACTGAAAGGAAATAACTGGGTTTTGAGCCGTGCCATCAACCGTTAATGTTATTGCATAATTTTTTATTACCGCAGTTGCACATAGCTCAATTGCCGGGTCGTCACGTTCATTATCAACAAAAAATATTTTTCCATATTGAATCTCAAGCGGCTTATAAGGAAAGTTTAATGTTCCTTGCAATAACTCAATGTGCCCATAGAGTTGCGGCTGCGCGATAGTACCAAGCACCTGCAATTTAACCTGTGCGCGCGCTTGTAAAAATGGAGTTTTTATTTCAACGGGCTCATATGAATGTATCGTTACATCAAGGTCTGCTGTCTGCGCCAGTGGGTGACTTTCAAAAGGGTTAATGGTTGCAGCAACAATATCATTACCTACGCCACCAGAAAATGGATTGTTTCGAATGTGACATTTTTTTATCGTACAAATACCTTGTACCTTTGATCTAGATTCTTTTTGGTATTCAAGAACACACGCACCAGAAAGCTGTGCAAAAAAATCTTTTGCTCGGTTAATAAAAAAGTCCTGCATCATGATCGGCACATGCGCAGACTGCACGTTATTGTGCGCATCAAAACCAAGCGTACTTATGCCACTTATTAATCTGCCACGGTCCGTCTGCAACGTCGTGTCACGTAACAAAAGATACGTTCTATCAGAAGCATATAATGCAGTAGTATGAAGCGAACGTAAAAAATTATAGGTGTAAGGAATCCGAACATGTAGCCCAGAAAGATCTAGTTCACTCTGCCAATATTTTGTAGTTCGCATGCCCTTTACAATAAAGGGTGCTTGGTACTGTAACAAATCACCATATGGAGATAGTAACTTGAGATACTCCTGTGGCACTATGTTCTTTTGCAAAAGGGAATAAAAAAAGTCTGTTGCGCCGCTTACTGTATAGCGACTATCATAATATATCTGTGCTTCTAGTTTATGCTTATTATCATCATGAATAGTTACCTTTACATGGTCAGGCTGTGAATCATAATCTAAATTAAATAATAACGATTGTAGCGTAATAGATGCTGTGCCCTGAAGATCTGTCGCTACTGATAGCGTGCCGGCAGAAGTTATTGCATTAAACTGATACGCATTTTTTGGTGCGATAGTTTTTGAAAGGCTAAGTTCAGTTTTTTGATCATCGTCCTTAAATGAAACTGATACATTATTATCTTGCACATCAGCACAAATTTTACCCGGGCACCACGAATCTTCTAAAGGATTACGTAACATAATGGTGCCATGTATATCTGTAAACGCCTTTTTTGTGCCCATATCAGTAACTCTTTTTATCAATAGCCTTAGGTCCCGAGCAAGAAATTGATTCTTATAAGCGATATGATCTTGGGTAATAGTAAGACCGATATGTTGGTGATTATCAATAAGATCTATAGCGCCGCTTACATTACATTCAAGGGCCGTGTCCGCATTAACATGAAGCGTAATTTTAGCATGCGGTATATGCAACTTTTCAGGAATAATAGGTATCACCATAACCTTTTCACGAATAAATGCCTGAACATGATCCACAATGGCAACCTTACCATCAACAACCTGCGTATCGATTTGCATATCACCACAGGTAATAGTAAGAACAACCAGCTTCTCTAAAAAGAGTTTTGCCCAATTAACCGTTACAGTTATACTATCGCTTGTCCAAAACCAATCACGCCCTTTTTCAGGAAGCACCGTTACGTCAGTTAAAAAGATACTACCATGGAGTATATCTAGACGATCGACTTGCGCATTAAAATCGCAGTCAAAAGCTTTACTTGTGCCTTGGCAAATAGCTGTTTCAAGATATTCGATTGTTACCGGGTCATGCATAACGATAAACAAAGATGCAAGCACTGTTAAACATATTGCACTTATAAAAGCAATCAAAAACTGCACAAAAAATATACTATATTGTACCAATAACTTTATTAATAACTTTGCCATACACTATTACGATAACGGTAAACACGAATATAAGAAAATGCTGAAACGGGGGTAGTTAATGCGTACTGTTCATATCCGTCTGTTATATACAGTGTTCCAGACTGTAACGTGCCATCAGGATGCGCACCTATCTTTTTATCTACAAAAGTAACCATTTGTGTAACAAGCTTTTGTGGTGAAGATGGCGGCCCATATACATCAGGTAATACCCCAAATCTAAAACCATCTTGCAAAGCATAACGACTGCCGTCATATATTAATGCTGAATTTACTTCATCAATAGTAATTTTTTGCTCTTTTTTTAAGCACGTTGCACGTGTTGCCGCAGTACGCAGCAACAGGCTCAACACAGCAACATCAGTAGCAAAAGAAGTGCCCTTAACGACATTATAACTTATAAATCCGATTGTAGAACAAACAAGTATTAACGTTATTACCAGCATCAACTCAAACAGCATGAACCCTTGTCTGGCCATTCGAGCCATTATTCGATTCCCTCTTGCGAAACTATGAAATCTGCATCGCAGCCGCTCGTGGTGAGCGTAGTCGAATCCATGCGGCAAGATTCTTCATTTTTGAATCCACCCCAACCATTACGTATTAATATCTCTTTTTTCTGACGCGTCCAGCGCTTTATTTTATGCTCTGCCACAAATGCCTCATCGCGTGTTTGAAATAACTCAAAATATTTTAATGTAACGGGTAGTCTATTTAATGTGTAACCCTTATACTTGCCTTCATTATGTTCGCATACCCTTTGTTCTAAATTATCTGTATGCCCAATATAATAAGAACCATCAGCACATTGAACGATATAAAAATAAAAACCTTCATTCATGATTTACCAAATTTTTTTAGGCCGCATGGATTCGACTACGCTCACCACGAGCGGCCTGTTAAAGTGATTTTATTATAGATAAATTACAATTAATAATTTTCTGTCTTGGTAGAAAAACATTATTCGATTCCCTCTTGCGTAGTAGCAACAGAAAGAACTTCTTCAATAGTAGTAATACCCTTTTTAATTTTCTCGATACCATCATGCACCAACAATGTCATACCATCTTTTAAAGCGGCATCTTGTATGAGTGCAGTATCAGCGCGTTCAATAGTTAAACGTGCAATAGCATTAGTCATAACCATAATTTCAAATAATGGGATTCGGCCACTGTACCCTGTGTTTAAGCATTCATGACAACCGACCGGATTATAGAAAGTTATCTTACCCGCTTCTTCTGGAGTTATCCCAATACGTTTAAGCACTTGCGGTGTCGGTACATATTTTTGTTTACATGACGGGCACAATTTTCTTACAAGCCGTTGTGCTAAAATAGCAACAACCGATGACGCGATTAAAAAGGGCTCGATACCCATATCTATAAGTCGGGTTATACTTGCAGCGGAACTATTGGTATGTAACGTTGTTAATACTAAATGGCCCGTTAATGATGCCTGAATAGCAATTTGCGCCGTCTCTTGGTCACGCGTTTCACCGATCATGACAATGTCAGGATCTTGTCGCAAAATTGAGCGCAGTGCCGCGGCAAAAGTAAGGCCAATTTTATCCTGCACCTGCACTTGCCCGATGCCTGCCATCTGATATTCAACCGGATCTTCAACGGTTACAATATTAACATCAGGACTATTTAATTTATTTAAAACAGCATACAAAGTAGAAGTTTTACCAGAACCGGTAGGCCCTGTTACCAAGATAATACCATTTGGTTGTTCGATAGACTGCATTAAAATTCTATAATCTCGGTCGCTTAAGCCAAGTTCATTAAGCTGCTTAAATGTTTTTGCTTTATCCAAAAGACGCATTACAATACGCTCGCCATACACAGTGGGCAGCACCGAAACACGAATATCAATTGCTCTATCGGCGATTTTAATCTGTATACGGCCATCTTGAGGATGGCGCTTTTCGGCAATATTAAGATTTGCCATAATTTTTATACGTGATGCAATTGCGGCTTGCGCACGCTTTGGCGGTGTAATGCTTGGGTATAAAATCCCGTCAATGCGGTAACGAACACGCAACTCTTTTTCAAAGGGTTCGATATGAATATCAGAAGCTTCCTGCTTTACGCCTTGGTACAAAATATGGTTCACCAATTTAATAATCGGCGCTTCACTTGCCATTCCAAGAATATCTTCTTCATTAATTGCAGCAAAATCTAAAGCTGAAGTAAACTCTTTTTCCTCTTCTAGACCCTCGATAACCTCTTTAGAACTTTCATAGGGATAAAATTTATTAATAGCTTCAACAATTATTGCTTGCGGCGCAACAGCAACATCATAGGGAATCTTAAGTAATAAACTGAGTTCATCAAGTGGTTGAAAATTAAAGGGGTTTGCACACAAAAGCGTAACAGCGTTATCTGTGCCCATTTTGATAGGCATAATAGCCTGCTCACGTAAAAACTTAAGGGGAATTTGTGAAATAACATCTGGGTCCGTCATCTGCTCGGTTACTTCAGCGACGTAGGGGCACTCAAATTTTTCTGCCAAAGCTTGAGCTAAATGCTGTTCACTGACACCAAAATCTCGTGAGCACTTAAAAAAGTTTTGGGATTTTTCATCACAGGCAGCCGAAAGCGCAGCTGATTTTTCTTTATCAAGAAAGTTTTTATCTAAAAGAATCTGAACAATACTTTTTTTTATCATACAAAATGCCCAAGCTTTAAAAAAAATAATTTTTTTATTAAGCTTAACGCACTTTTTCTCATGACACCAGAGTTACTTGCAGATCTGAACTAATACCTCTTTTATCCAATAATAATAGTCTTTATCAGCATAATTTTGGTTTTTTATACTATCCCATCGGTCCGTAGGATCAACAATCTTAACAAATGGCCCTTCAATATCTACTGCCAAAGAAAAAACTTTTTTAATTTCAAACTTAAAATCACTACTTCCAGAAAGTTCTTCAATTTTTTGCATGACACGTCTTCTTATTTCATAGTCAGCTTTGACATCTCTATTAATAATATCTCTATGATATATACACGTGCCCAAACAAGACATAACTTGCTGATACACGCCCATGGGGACAGTGGAACCATCACGCAAAGTAACCATGATGCACTTTCTCACCGGCAGTTCTAGTGAACGCTTTACTGGTTCTACGACAGGATCATTTTCTGGTAATAGATTTTGCAACTCACTTCTTAATGGGTTAACTAAATGGGCTTGCGGCTTGAGCACTATACTTAACGCTACAATTTCTTGAATAGAACAATTAACAAACTTACCATCAGGCTTAATAAGACCTGCTGTTTCAAATATTGTGCCAAATTTAGGAACTAATTTCCAATGTCGATTTGTTGATAATCCGGCCAACTGATATAAAGCACAAGGATCTTTACCAATTTCGTCTAAAGAATCCCTAACCATTTCAACCAAAAATTTAGAAACCATTCGATTATTTCTTAACGTTATCAGAGTATCTTGAGAAAAGATTATGTGAGTAAAAAATAAAGAGCAAAGAACAATACGATAGAGTATGAAATTTTTGTTAAAATCAAATGAACCAAACATATTAAATTTTATCTTCCAAAATGGCGTTTCTATAGCTTTTCATAAGATTTACCATAAATCTTACATTATGTATAGTTGCCAACGTATAGGCTGTAAGCTCGTGAGCCTTAAATAAATGGTGCAGATATGCGCGTGAATGATGCACACAGGTGTAACAGTCACATGTTTCATCGATAGGAGAAAAATCCTGTTTATAGCGCCCTTGCGCAATAGTAAGATTACCAGTAGTAGTATATAAAAGACCATGTCGCGCGCATTTGGTTGGATGGGAACTATCAAAAGTGTCTATTCCCAGTGGCACAGCTATCTCTAGTGACGGCAAATCTGCAATACCCAAAAGATGGTTCGGTTTATCATAGGGCATATGCGGCATAAGCGCGGTGAGCATCTCAAGCATTTCATTTCGGTTTTTCCCTAAACTGCCTCCAATAGCAAAACCATCAAAGGGCATCTGGCAAAGTGTATCAACACTATGCTTGCGCATTTCAGGATCAATGCCACCATGAATAACTGAGTACATAGATTGATAACCTGGATTTTTAAGATGCTCCTCTAGTGAGCGCTTTTCCCAGCGGTGGGTACGCTCAAGTGATCTTTTTAAATCTGCTTTCTGCATATGATACGGTGGCAATTCATCAAGCGGAATAATAATATCTGCACCCAATTTTTTTTGTGCCTGCACAGATGTTTCTGGCGTTAACATGATAAGTTTTCCATCACGGTATGACCGAAACAGAACACCCTCTTCGGTAATTTTTTTTACGCCGCCCTCATTTTTTTTTGTGCCGGCGCTTTTAAGCTCTTGGGCAACACCGCCATAGGCTAAACTAAATACTTGAAAACCACCTGAATCAGTAATAATAGGCTTTGAGCGTTTCATAAACTGGTGCAGGCCACCACCGGCAGCAACAATATCTTCACCAGGGTGCAACATTAAATGGTAGGTATTACAAAAGAGTAAATCAATATCAAGAGCATCAATATGGTCGGCAGTAAGCGCTTTTAATGATGCATTTGTAGCAACAGGAACAAAGTTTGGCGTTTCGATAATGCCATGTTCGGTATGAATTCTGCCAACACGTGCGCGGGATTTTTTAGATTGATGTACTATCTCAAATTTTAGCATAACCGAACCATTCTAAAGCTTTTTTACACATAACTAAAAGCGGTGTCATACAGATAATGGTAACAGCTTTAATTGCATAACTTACCGTAATAACTTCACTTACATTATCAATAATACCATACAGACCAAGTATCGTAAAAAGTATAGTATCTAATAACTGTGTAACAAGCACCACGCCATAGTTTCGCACAATAAAATAATGGCCATCAAATTTTCTTTTAAAATAATCATAGAGATAATATTCTATGCTTTCTATAAGCATATACGTAAATAATGACGCGGCTAAAATGCGTGGCATCTGTCCCAAGATAGCGACAAAGTGCACGTGCTGAACGTCACAAGTTGATGGCACATATGCAAGCTGCAGCCACGTGATAATCGTGTAAAACAGCACTATCCCAAAACTTAAATAAACAGTTTTACGGGCAATTGCTGCGCCATAATATTCGCGCAAAAGATTTATCCCAAGCACTGCACCAATGCCAAGAGCATCTGCTGTTGTTGCATTTAGACCACAAAGCATCATCTGCTTTGTCACAAAGAGGTTCATGAGCACTACTTGCAAACAGACAAGCGCGGTCAGCGCGGTTGCAGAAAAATAAAGCGCTATAATTGAGCTGAATGCTATAAAAATAATTGAAAGTAAAAAAATTATCTCATTAATCATTCAAAGTAACTTTCTTGATCTGATGATCCTGCACAAGAGTAGCTAAATCTGTAACTGCTTTATTTCTTGGTAAAGCTTCATGGCCAGCATGTGGCGCGGAAAGTGATGATAGTTTACTATTTCGTTTAAATTGAAGCTTTGATTTACAAAACTCTTCCATTGTTTCTAACTTCAGATTTTCATTGGCAGAGGCTTCAATGTCGGCAAAGTCAGCCTTGAACGTACCAATCTTACTCTGAAGCATTGATATTTTGTCTTGATAATTATTAAATTGAGCACCTGAAGTAGACAACTCCTGATAATCAGCATCAAGCGCTGAAAAAATCAACAACTTTCCATATTCTCTTAACGCATCATATTCTTTAGTAAAATTTTGATACTTTTCAACTTCATCAGACAGCCCTTGCTGCTCAGAAAATAGCTCTTTAAACCGTTCCAATGGTGAAAGAAACTTATGTACTTCTTTTTCAATTTCACCAGAAGACAAATCCGCAAAAGACTCTTCAATCGACTTAAAATCAGTTTCTGCAATCTTAATAGAAACTGGTGCAACCAAGTCTCTTCTTTGTTTACGCACTTTTTCTATAAATTCAGCTGACTGTGAAACATCAAGTCCCTTTTCTAAAGTCTCTAGACGGGTATTTAATGAATCTACAACCGATGCAAAATCATCTAAAGACCTATCGCGCATGTGGATATCAAAGTTTTCACAGACATACCCTAAGTAAGGTAAAAGTAATTTTATTGTTTTACATTTATGCCTATTAATATCTTTATCCCAATTTTTTAAAAGCTGCGTTTTTTGCTTTTTTAATATTGAAAGCTTATCATAGAATCCAGAAAGTTCACTTTCAAGGGCAAATAATGTTTTAACATCGAGCAGTCCTTGAATTTTTTCTTCTAAAAAACTTGTTTCAGATGTTTTTTCAACTTCAATTTTTCTAGACAGCACGATACTGATTGATTCACGAACGCGGTCACAATCATCTAGTAGACCAATAACCCTTTCTTTAATCTTACCATCTTCTGAATCAAAAATTATTTCTAAAGCGCCAGATAGAGTTTCCGTTTCAAAAATTTCTGTATCTTCTCTTTCTTCATCAGCAAAAGGGCAACTAGGGGCTGAATGTGTCCGTTTAGTAACTGCGCCCGGTGCAACTTTTTTAGACGCTCCGCCATTCATTAACGCATACTCCATATAACTTTTCGCCCTAGGCGCACTGGGCTGAATTTCTTTTTTACTAAAATCTAAAGAAAATGAAAGAGTTGGCACCAAAGCCATCACCAAAAACAGTATATTTTTCATAAAATTTATCTCAGAATCGTTATAACCATATCAAAAATTAACGCGACAAACATAAGCCCGTCAATGCGGTCCAGAATGCCGCCATGGCCCGGTAAAAGAGTTCCCGAATCTTTAAGCCCTGCTAACCTTTTTAAATACGATTCAAAAAGATCACCTAAAAAGGCCAAAAACCCAGTAAAACTAGCTACCAGGTAGAGAGTTATCATAGCACAAGAACAGCTCTTCAGCAATAAAAAATAACTAAAAGCGCCTATAAATCCAGCAAAAATTACGCCACCAATCAGCCCTTGCCACGTTTTTCCGGCACTGATAGTTGGGGCAATTTTTCGGGTACCAAACAAGTTTCCAAAAATATAACCGCCCGTATCATAACTTGCAACAACAATAACAAGCCAAGCCCAAAGCATAGGGTCCTGCAGATACAAGTGCATAAATGCAAGAAATGGCACTATAGGGTAAAGGGGCGTTAACCACCAAAGTTTAAATCGGGGCCATTCCACAACCAAGATATACAATAAAACAAACCCAAGCAGCACCGTAAAAAGCGTAGAAGATAAAAAATAAAATGCGCAACAAGCGCTACTTATCAAGATAGCAGTAGTAATCGCACGAGGAATTAAATCTTTCATATAACACTTTCAGACGCAGTAAAGGCATTAGGGATAAAGGTGATATCAAATGTATTGTCTTCCATATTAGGCTCAACAAGGGCAACATCAAATCGTAATACATGTTCAGTGTACTTGTTCTTAGCCGCATAGTGCAACGCAGTGGCGATAATTTTTCTTTGTTTAGAACGGTCAACCACTAAAGAAAGATTAAAATATCGCTTGCTGCGCATTTTAACTTCAACAAACGAAACCACTTCAGCTTTGCGAGCAATAATATCAATTTCGCCAGCTCTTATACAATAATTCCGCGCGCAGACAGTGTAACCCTGCTCAATAAGATAATCGACAACCATCTGTTCGGCTTGGTAGCCACGGCCCTGAATCTCAGTTTTCATAATCAGTAGCAAGTAAGGTAATTGCTTTAACTAAAAGTTCATTTTTTTCAGCAACATTTTCTGCATCAAGTTCTTTAAGCTGCAAGCACAATTCAATCAAAGCATCTTTTGCCGTTGAACTTATATTTTTTTGATGTTCAAGTAACTTTTCAACCAGATACGTAAAACGCATCTGCGCAGCCGTTAAAGCTTCTGCCATTTGGTTAATTCGGTACTTTTGCATATAAAAATCCATGCGCAAAAACTCTGCTTCAAATAAAAGCTTGTAACAATAGTCTTGGATAGTTTCAAGACTTTCTAAATATGTTATTTCATGAGGGAACTCTTTTAAGAAATCTTGAACCAATTTAAGGGTCTTTTCTGTCATCTCTTGGTCATGCTCAGCGTCAGAGCAGTCCCAATAATGGGCCAATATTTGACGATAAAGTGCCTCTTTTTTAAACTCAACACCTGGATATTCACGAACAAGTTGTTCAAACAGCTCACGTGCTTTTTCTAGTCTGCCCATGGCCAATTGAATGGTTGCCAACTCATAAAGACAGTCTGCGCGCTCCTGGTAATTGTCACTGAGCTTCATAATGCGCGCAAGAGCTTTTTCAATAAGCTCAATCTCATCCCGCTGCTCAAAATAAATACGCGCTGCACGAACTTCTTGAAGTGTCATATTTTTAATATTTTTTTTGGTAGCTTGCGCCGGCTCTACGGACTTGTCATCAAAATGTTCTGCCCGCTCTGTTTTATACGTGGTTCTATAGGCTTGATAGGGCCGCTTGCCACACCCGGTCAAGAATATAAAAACTAAAGCGAGAAGCGTTAACGATAATTTTTTCATATGTTTTACAACCTTATTCAACAAATACTAGTACTTTGAGCGTACCATCTTGGCAAAAAGCTGTAAATCACGGTAGACTAAAAGTTATGGATAAAAAAATAAAAGCATGGGTTAAGTCCCTGCACTCACCAAAAACCCGTAAGCCTACCGGCTGTTGCATCGTTGAAGGGCTACGCACCTTCACCACTTTTTTACATTCGGTACATGTACTCAAAGATCTCTATGTAACGCAAAAAGCATTAAAAAATTCTGGCAAAGCGCTGGAAATGCATCATTATACCATTATCTCTGATACTGATATGGAGCAAATAAGTGCCGCAACAACCCCCAGTGGTATTTTAGCCATTTTTGAAATTAATCCGATAAAGGCACCTCTTGGTGCAGGGATAGTATGCGCTCGCCTTCAAGACCCAGGAAATGCAGGAACCTTAATCCGCACCTGTGCAGCACTTAACAAAAAGAGCGTTGTCTTTGTTGAAAGCGTTGACCCCTGGAGCCCAAAGGTTATTCAAGCAAGCGCTGGCACTATAGCACAAATGAATATTCATGAACTTTCGTGGCACGGGTTACAGCAGCAAAAAAATAATGTCCCGCTTTATGCATTGGTAACGCAGTATGGCCAACAACCAACAGTTGCACATGCCGATGGCCTTTTTGTGGTAGGCAACGAAGCTAATGGCATCCCGCCTGAATGGATTAAAGATTGTGACCAAAAAATCACCCTTTCAATGCCAGGAAATACTGAAAGCCTTAATGCTGCAGTTGCAGGCTCAATTGCGTTATACGAAACTCTTTTAAATAAGTAAACCTATGAACTCAAATAAACTATCTTTACGCTCAGCGATCTTTATCAATCTTAATATAATTCTTGGTACCGGGATCTTTATTAATAGCGCAAAACTTGCAAACCATATGGGCCCATGGGGCGCATTAAGCTACGCTACTGTTGGCGTACTTTTACTCCCCCTTATTCTTGCCATGGCACAGTTAGTAAAAATTCACAAGGGCGGCTCATTTTATGATTACGCGGCCGGTATTCACCCTTTTGTCGGTTTTATCAGCCAATGGTGTTACTTTGTCGGCAAGCTTGCTGCCTGTACACTCGGAATTCATATTTTTGTTTCGTTAATGCAAACGATATTTGTGCCCTTACAAGGTTTTTCACCCATACTATTAGATAGTGGCGTAGTAGCGCTTTTTACCATGCTTAATATGCTTAACTTGCGTATTAATAAGTCTATACAAATAGGTTTTTTTGTTCTTAAAATGATCCCCATCCTGTTTGTTGTTATCACGGGGATTATCTATTTTTCACCAGAATATTTAATTAATATCCCCCTTAATACCGACCAACTTTTTGTTACAATTCCCTTTGCGCTCTATGCATTTACGGGCTTTGAAGCAACATGTTCATTAATTCACACGCTTGAAAACCCAGAAACTGACGGACCTAAAGCGATATTATACTCATATGGCCTCAGTGTTTTGATTGCAGTAACATTTCAAACTCTTTTGTATGCTTTAATCGGGCCTGAGTTAGCCCTGGCAGAGAGTTTTTTAAACACGTTTCCCCTGGTGTTTAAATTTATATTTTCAAACCTTTTGATTAAACAGTATGGCATTATTTTGATACACACGGCCATTGCTTGTTCTGCACTAGGCGCTGCCTATGGCGTTATGTTCAGCAACGCCTGGAACTTATTTACTCTTGCAGAAAAAAGACTCTTGGGGAAAAATTCACCAGCATTATGGCTTTCAAAAAGTAATGTGCCGTATATATGCATTATCACCGAAGCGCTTATTATTTTAAGCTATTTGCAGTATACGCAAGGCGCGCAGGTTCCCTTACAACAAACAAACACATTAGCATTAACGATAACATTTACACTCAGCGTGCTCGGGCTTGTTTTGTATAGCTTAAAAAGCGGGTATCAAAAATTACTCTTGGCACTTTTAGCATCGGCAAGCTGCATACTCTTATTAGGCTTTTTAATTAAAAACTTTATGCATTACCAAACATTGCCAAGTGC
Source organism: uncultured Candidatus Babeliaceae bacterium (assembly GCA_963704655.1). Lineage (GTDB taxonomy): Bacteria > Babelota > Babeliae > Babelales > Babelaceae > BOG-1370. The sequence continues at coordinate 777,575 of OY969927.1, forward strand.
ACCATTTTTAGTGCTTGTGGTAATGGGCATCATAGTTTTTTTAACGAACTTTAAGCAGCATCAGCGCGCATAAACAAACAATCATAGTAATAATGCTGGCCCGAATAGTGATCTTCATTTCTGGCCAGCCAAGTTTTTCATAATGGTGATGAATCGGCGCAATTTTAAAAACTCTCTTTTTAAAGAGTTTATAACCAGTAACTTGAATAATCACCGATAACGTTTCACCCACAAATACAATTCCAGAAAGCGCCAAGAGCAGTTCTTGCTTGGTAAACAGCGCAATAAGCCCCAGTGTTGCGCCCAAAGACAACGCCCCAACATCGCCCATGAAGATCTGTGCAGGATAGGTGTTGTACCATAAAAATCCTAAACAGGCGCCGATTAAAATGACGGCAATAATGGCTACTTCAGCGGTTCCCACAAAAGGTATATGTAAGTAATGTGCAAAAACAGTATGTCCTGCACAATAGGCAATTAATGCAAACGTTGCAAAATTCGGTAACAATGCACTCACTGCAAGGCCATCAAGACCATCGGTTAAATTAACCGCGTTACAGGTGCCCACAATAATAAAAAGCGCCCAGGCAAAATACCATGGCCCAAGGTCTGGATTTAAATCTTTAAAGACGGGAACACACAAAGTTGTTGTTGGGTTTAATAAAAAATACCATAACGTTAAAACTATCGTGCCCGCTATAAGCTGCGCTACCCACTTTTTAATCTCAGAGATCCCTTTTTTATGCCTGATCTTGCTCCAGTCATCCCAAAAGCCAATTGCGGCAAACAGCACCAACGTTGTTAAAATTATATACACATGAGGATCGCTTAAATTGCACCACAAAAGAATTGTGCTCACAACTACACTCACAATAAAGAGTCCGCCCATTGTTGGCGTGTTATGTTTTGCCTTATGGTTATCCGGAGTAAACTCACGCACCCCAGAACGGAAAAACTTTTTTGAGTGTTCTATAAACCAGGTACCAAAGATAAAAGAAAGCGCTAATGCGGTTATGAATGCCGCCATGGCGCGGAAGCTGATCGATTCAACCACGCGGAAAAAGCGGATATAGTGCGAAAAATACAACAAAAGATGATACATTTATGTGTCCCCTTAATATTTTTTGGTAGTAAAGAACTTTAATAAGAATTAAGTTACGTGTAAACTATAGTAAAGTTTATATACATACAACATTTTTATAAAGCAAAACCATGAATTCAAAAAGTATTAAAAAAAGTTTATTTTGGTGCGTTCTTAGTTGCATAAGTATTACTCAAGCTATGGATAGAACGTTACTTGAGCAGCCTGCAATACAAGAATACATAGAATCCCTTGCAAATGAAGCCTTAGTCAGAAAGAGCGTCTATGTGCTACCACCAGAGCAAGAAGATGCTATTCCAGAAATTGAACAATTCGATATGGCAGCCTACGTAGAAAAATTTAAAAATGGAATACCAGAAGGTGGCCAAGATTATCTACAAAATTCTGCAGCTGGATTCTTTGACGAAGATTTTAAAAAATATCGTTGTTTTGTTATTCCTGGGGCACAAGCAGAAGAATTAACTATTCAAGAGTTTCTGCAAAGAACAGAAGTTGCTAACCGCGCAGAATACTTAAGCGACTTAATCGATGATTTGAATGCGCTTAAGGCTTTAGATATGGCCTTTTCATTGAAATTTGATGAATGGGCCGCTGCTGACTACCCCTCTGATTTTGGCGATCAGTTTGAATCCGATGACGATTTTGATGAAAATGATCCAATTCAAACATTACATGATACTTTAACTCTTGTAAAACCTGCGGTTATTCAAGAGATACTTAATCGGGTAAATACAGAACAAATGGCACTTTAACATTTGCTGCTTAAAAAAATTCTTAATCAGAAAGCCATTATGAAAAAAAAATTATTTTTATTAATAAGTATATTACCTGCCATGTATGCAGCAGAACAGCCAAAAGCGCATAAGCAGACTCACTATGGACTCATAGTTGAAGATTTACCAAACGAAGATGAAGCTGATTACCCTGCACCTATTTTTTATGTAAAGGCAGCCGAGCTTGAATCGGAAAAAAAAGCTAGACTACAAACGTTTCACAACATGCTGCTTGACCCCTATTTTCAAGCTGAAGCGCTTCCTGAAGAAGAAATTCGCGATGCCTTAGAGCGAGAAAAAAGACATATTGATTTGACAACCATACCACTTAACCCTAACCAAGCGCCTGAAAAAGTATCATACCAAGAAATACCAAAAGAATTTCTAAATACATTATTACAAAAAGCTGTAAACAATTCAGGCAATAACCCAAAAGGTCTTTAATAAGCATGTAGTTAGGTGTAAACTAACATAGGTTTACATAAGAAATTCAATTTCAACAAAAAACAAAGTGTTTTTACTTGACTTCCAATAACCCCTTTAGGTAAAATGTATATTAGAAATAAATTAAACAAAAGGATAAAGTTTTAATGAAAAATTCACTCTATGCACTTTTCTTTACCAGCTTAGCTGCTTTCCCTGCATCTCAATTGTTCTGCAGCGAAAGCTCAAGGCTCTCGCCAGAACAGCTGAAACTCTTTGCTTCAACTAATACGTATAAGGGACAAGAGATAACCCCGGGAAATATTCGTCAACTCATGCCACAAAAATCCCCTAAAGTAAGCAATTTTATCAGATCATGGCTAGAACGCCACGAGGACCTTGCCAAGGTTATGTCAGGCGCTGAAGCCTTTACGGGCGACAACCCTGTTATTACTCAGGATGCCCAGGGCCGTGGGGAATATTTCAAACAGACTCAAGAACGTATTGAACAAGAAGGCTTCAAAAATTTAAGCTCTTCAAGCAATACCGTTATCGAAATAGACGATTTAGTTGTTAAAGCTGGTAGCATTCCAAACAGACACAAAAATCTGGATGCCGAATTTGGAAAAGAATATGGAGATCAAATAACAGCTGCAGAATTAGAAGATTTTAACCAAAACCGAGGCGGAAGAACATTCCAGACAATAAGCAGAGCCGCAACCTATTTACGCGGCATTGAGGCCAAAGAGCTTTTCAATCTTGACTGCACAACCTTTACAGAAACTGATCTCGTGAATATTCCTGGAAGGCCGGAGGAAGTTGCCGATACAAATTATGTAACAGTTGAAAAAAAAGTTAAACCTGTTGCCGATTTACAAAACCATGCCCTTGCGTTAGATGAAGAAATCATGAGACAATCGCTCATTCTTATCGCATATACAGGTTTATGGAATATGGTCGGCTCTGGTGGCAACATCTTTGTGGTAAAAGATCCAGAAACGGGCAAATTGATAGCGTGTCACCACGATTTAGAACAGCCTAATTTCCATCGCAAACCTTCAAAATTCCTAAATAACGATGTTGATAAATATGTTGCAAATATCCAACACGGCTGGGGCACTTATGGGTCACAGATTATTCAACCCTATGCTGAAAAAGTTGAAAAAAATATCGATTACACTGATATGCCAGAAGACCAAAAAGAATTACTCAAACAACTTCTTCGCGATCGCGTTGCAACACTGCTAAAAACAAAGGCCGCAATCGAAGCTGAGCTATCCGAACACCTACCAAAATAATACAGATAGAATTTATTATTGCTAAAGTTCTGATGTTCCCCTTATACTTATACCTGAATACTATAAGGGGAATATCATGATTAACTATTTCAGAAAATTTCTAGCTGCAATCTGCGTAACGCTTCTTGCCTTTCCGCTTGCAAGCTTTAAACTCGATCGGGTCATTTTAGCAACGGATGAAAATCCAACCTATATCCAATTTTGGCCGGTAACTTCAAGCATGTGGCAGCAAATAGTTCAGACAAGGCCAACGCTTGCGCTGATTGCTCACGATTATAGTAAATTAGACAATGGAACTGGCGATGTTGTCAGATTTGACCCCATTCCTGGAATACCAACCTGGTTTCAGGCACAAGTAATAAGAATTCTACTCCCAGCATTATTCCCTGAAGATGTTTGTATTATAAGCGATATTGATATGATTCCGTTGCAAAAAAACTATTTTACCGATTCTGTTGCACATCTGCCTTTAGACCATTTTGCTGTGTACAGAGACAAAGCCTATGGGCACCATGCCCCAAAGTACCCCATGTGTTATGTAGCAGCTCAAGGGAAAGTCTTTGCCGAAATATTTAATGTTTATACCAAAGAAGATATTATTCTTAAAATCAAAGAATGGTATGCGCATGGCCATGGCTGGGTAACTGATGAAAAGATGCTTCACAGGCACCTTACTCAGTGGCACAAATTTTCAACTCACTGTAGCCTGCTTGGCCATGATGGTGGGCCACGCATCGACCGCAGCAACTGGCAATACGATCCCGCGAAACTAAAAAATGGGCACTATATCGATTCCCATATGGTGCGGCCGTATCATAACCATAAAGACAAAATCGACACGCTTATCGCCGACTGCCTTGCTAAATAGTAGTAACTAACTGGGAAAAATCTTTAATAAGAGTAAAATTATAAGTAAACTAAGTTAGTTTATAAAAATTTAATCTTTAAGAAGATATTGGGCCCATATGGAAAAAAAGTACGATCATCAGATTAATGAACCTAGAATAAAAGCCTTTTGGCACGAAGATGCCACCTACACCCTAGCACCTGAACAACTAGATGATCGACCTCTTTTTAGTATAGACACTCCCCCGCCTACCGTTTCAGGCTCACTACATATTGGCCATATATTTTCCTATACGCATACCGATCTAATCGCGCGCTATAAGCGCATGAGCGGATACGCCGTATTCTATCCATTTGGCTTTGATGATAACGGGTTGCCCACAGAGCGCTTTGTTGAAAAAAAGAAAAGTATTACGGCTTTTAGCGTGGGCCGTTCAGAATTTATTAAACTCTGTCTTGCAGAAACGGTTGAAGTTGAAAAAAAATTCCAAGATTTGTGGCAGACTATCGGCCTTTCAATCGATTGGAACCATTGGTATTCAACCATCGACGCACGAACACGCAAAATCTCACAAGAATCGTTTATCGATTTATATAGTAAAAAATATGTCTATCGCAAGCAAGAACCGGCACTTTATTGCACCACTTGTTACACTTCTGTAGCTCAAGCAGAACTTGATGATGCAGAAAAAGAAACATTCATGACCACTATCGCCTTTACCGGCGCCGATGGTTCGGTGTTGCCTATAGCAACAACACGTCCAGAATTTTTAGGCGCATGCCTGGCAGTTTTATATAACCCAGAAGATGGCCGTTATAAGCATTTAAAAGGCACCGTTGCAAGCGTGCCACTTTATGGAACTACCGTTCCGTTATTGCCCGAAGAAACGGTTAAAATAGATAAAGGCACTGGGCTTGTTATGTGTTGCTCTTTTGGAGACACTACGGATATTGAATGGATCAAAAAACTTAATCTCACCATTAAGCCAATTTTGCAAAAAGATGGCCGCTTTCAGGCTGATTTAGAGTATATTGGTGGCCTAAAAGTTAAACCTGCCCGTGAAAAAATTCTTGCTGAACTTGCAACACAAAATTTGATTATTGAACAAAAGAAGCTTGTTCATAATGTCAATATTCATGAACGCTGCAAAAATGAAATAGAGTTTTTAAGTTTACCGCAGTGGTTTATCGATATTAAATCACATAAAGAAGATTTTCTTGCTATGGGCCGCCAAGTTATGTGGCACCCAGAATATATGAAATCACGATATGACAACTGGGTAGAGCATATCAATTGGGACTGGTGCATTTCGCGTCAGCGCTTTTTTGGAATTCCGTTTCCTTGCTGGCACTGCACAACCTGCGGTACCGTTATTTTTGCAGAAGAATCACAATTACCGATAGATCCACAAGAAACACCTTACCATAAACCATGCCCGCAATGTGGCAGCACAGAAATTGTACCTGATATGGATGTTATGGACACGTGGAACACGTCGTCATTAACGCCACAGATTGCTGCAGAGATGTTTAAAAAGGCGTACCCAAAAACCCATAAAACGTTATTGCCGATGAGCATGCGCCCGCAGGCACATGATATTATCCGCACGTGGGCATTTGATACCATTGTTAAATCGTGGATGCGCGACAAACATATTCCATGGCACGATATTGTTATCTCTGGCCATGTGCAAACAAATGATAAACAAAAGATCTCTAAATCGCAGGGCAATTCACCACTTGAACCAGAAAACTTGCTTAAAACGTACCCTGCCGATGTAATTCGTTACTGGACCGCCGGTGCTCAGTTAGGAACAGACACCGCGTTTTCTGAAAACCAGTTTAAAATTGGCCAACGATTAATTGTTAAACTCTGGAACGCCTGTTTATTTATTAAAGAACATGGTACCCCGCTAACCCTTCGACAAGCTCAGGATGAGCGGGTCTTTAGTGCTGAGCATTCGTCGAAGCATCAGGATGAGCGAGGGGAGGCCGCTCGTGGTGAGCGAAGTCGAATCCATTTGAGCGGACTTGTAATCCCGCAGGACACCATTAATAAATGGATCTTGCACCAAGCGACAGAAACATTTGGTGCCTATAAAAATGCATTTGATGATTACCATTTTCATAAAGCGCTTGAAAGTGTCGAAAAGTTCTTTTGGAACGATTTTTGTGATAACTATCTTGAACTGGTTAAAGATCAATTTTTCAACCCGGCAAACTATAGCCCAGAACTTATAGCAGAAACACAGGCCGTTTTATATAAAGTCGGTTTTGAATTGATACAATGGTATGCGCCGTTCTTGCCGTATATCACCGAAACCATTTATCAAGAATTATATAAAGAAAACTACAAAGTAACATCGCTGCACCAAACAACGTATAGTTCAGAACATGACCATTATGATTATGTTCATGAAGTTAAAGTTGTTGAGCTCTTACTGCTGGCAGTACAGCACGTACGTAAAATTAAAACTGATGCTGCCGTATCGCTTAAAACAGATATCAAGCTTTTAACTATCCACTGCACCGCGGAGCAGGAAAAACAGCTTGCAACGGTTGAAAAAATATTAGCCGGTGTTGCACGCGCACAAGAGATACGTTATACAACAGTAAAACTTGAACAAGAAGTTTCACTTATTGATAATCAGGGCATTTACTCAATGGTAATTGATTTATGATTCATATAAAAAACAGCCAACGAAAAATAGCCATTAGCGCAGATCAGCTCAAAACTGATCTGCAGATTATTTTAAACGCGCTTAATTATGCTGATTTTGATATCTCGGTTTTAATTACCACCAATAAAACTATTCGTGAATATAATCGCGACTATCGCCATAAAGACAAAGCCACAGATATTCTGTCGTTTCCTTACCACCCAGAACTCAAGGCGGGCAAACGGATAAAAGTTAAAGAGGAAGAAGATAAAAATCTAGGCGATCTTATAATTTCAGCTGAATATGTCACCAAAGACGCCAAAGAACTTAACGTAACCTTTGAAACACGCATAAAAAAATTGCTTGTACACGGCGTGTGCCACTTGCTTGGTTATGACCATATAATCGATGCAGACTGGCGCCGCATGCGGGCAAAAGAAGGCTTTTTATTAAAGAAAATATTAAACCAATAACTTTATAAACTATGAACACGATAAAAAATTTATCATTTCTTATGTTCTTTATTACTTGTTCTACCGGACATGCTATGGAACAAATAAACATGAATATCACCACGATTTCTCGGAAAGAAGCATTAAAGAAAATCCCACCCCAGGATCGCTTTCCATTTATAGAAAGCACATTCAAACGAAATTCTTCTGAAATTACTTATCAATGTGAAGAGCCACATTTTACTATCACACTCCCAACCGGAAAATTATTCAAAAATGTAGTAGCGCTTCACCCAGTCACCGCGCAGTTTGCCGCAGAAGGGGATCCGATAGACTACAAAAGATCTTTAATTATAGGCAGTTTATTTGATGGTCGCATAAGCAAAACAGTCCCCTATCAACCTAATGTTGCGTTTGAAGAATTAAAATTCAGCCCAGATGCGCAAAAAGTTATTGGCATAAGCAATAACATTATAATAATAATTTACTTCAATAGTTCTGCTCAAACCTTCCTATATCTTATGCGCCCCGCGCCCATAGTGACTTTTTGCACTAACCCCAGAAATGAAGAATTGTCTTTCAGCCTTACAAACAACACTATTGAAAAATATTTACTAGATGAAGCCTTGGATAAAGCCCCGTTAGGTTATACAAAATTTAGTGGTAAATCTTGTATAACTAATCACCCAGCCAAACAGATCTGTTTTGGCCCTGATTCAGAAATTATAGGGATAAATTCATCGGGAGTTATACGCCATCTTTTTGATGATCCTGAAAAAGGTATAAACATTGAACATCACACATTCACATTCCCAGAAGAAACTCCTGGATTTGAGCATATAAAACAACTATACAATACAGGCAAAGATGACTTTGTTTTTGTAACTCAAGATGAAGAATCCGAAACTCAATTTTTCTCATTAAAAATTACCAAAAAACATGAACCCGAAGATTAGGGGTTCAAGGCTTGAGCCCTGAATAAAAAAATTACTTGTGCACAGCGCTGGTGATTTGCTAAACTATTAACAATATTATCGATAAGGAATGAACAAAGCATAAAGGATATTTGTGAATTACGTTAAAGCAGTACTCATACTTTTATCCACCGGTTCATGCTTTATAACAAACACAATGATCCCAGATGATCTTCAAATGGTTACCATTCCTGATGGCGAGGGCACTTTAAAAAAAACTTCACAGCTAGTCGCTTATCTTGCCAGCAAATCGACATCAAAACCACATATTGCCAAAAAATTTATCGGCATTGAAAAAAATACGGTATCGCTGTATTATCCAGATAAAGTGCTTGAGTTTAATTTCTCCTGTAAAATATCTTCCTGTTGCATAAGCCCGGATAATAAACGTGTTGCTTTAAGCCTTGAAGACAAAACGATTCATTCATTTCCTATGCCAGAAAATAATGCTACCGCAATTAAAACAGACATTATTAAAAGTGCAGAGCATCCGACACACCATATCTGTTTTGGGCAAAATTCAACCCTTGTGACCATTAATCACCATGAAATTATATGCGCCACCTTTGATTCCCCAAATCCTCAACATGCTCGATTTGGATTAGAAGATTTTGACAAATTCGGACCCATCATCACCATTTGCCCGACCGATTCTCCTGATGAATTTATTGTTAGTACAAAAAAAGAAAACGAAAAAACTCAGTATCACTCTCTGAAACTACTGCGCAAAAAATAATTTATAACGGGCACGTCTTAAAATGCTGCTCGAAATCTTTTTTTATTTCTGGCGAAGTATCCCGACATAAAAATTTAATCCAAGAGCCAAAAAACGAACATGTTGATTGGGCATCACGCTCATGTTCATCTATCTGCAGCCGTCGAGAACGTTTTATAGCAACTTGTGGAGCAAAAGTTTCTTCATGTGCCTGTTCCAAATTATTAATTTTTCTCTGTTGCGCTGCAATAACAATATCTTTTGCCGCATTTTCAGCTTTTAACCCATCAGTTTTTCTGGCATGTTCCTGAGAAAAATAGATCCCCGTGCCAACACAGCCAACCAGAGCACCAAGAGTAAAGAGCGCAATGTGCTCAATAGCACGCTCATCGATTTCAGCATGCACCGGCAGACACGCAAAAAAGGCAACGGTAATAAGGGACAATTTTTTATAACATTTTTCCATAGAAACCTCCTCATTTCTTTATAAATACCATGAATATATATTCCAAAACAATAATGTACCCTAATTATTATAAATAAAAAGGGCCAGTTATAAAACTGGCCCCTTTTTAAAATTCAAAAGAATGTTATAGACAATTAATAGTTATTGCCTTCATTGTCATCACCAAACAGTTTGACAAGTCTTTCATAGGTTTCATGAGCTTTTGATTCCATTTTATCAAAAAGATCATTTAAAGTATGAGCTTGAACAACATCATGTGCATTATGTTTTTTAAAATCATTAAATTTGTTGCGCAAATCAGTGATATCTTTCTTGGTCGTGGCAAAAGCCTTTTTTACTTCTTCCCTGTTTGAACCATTACATGAATTTAAAGATGCATTACACGCGTTAAGTTTACTCTCTAATTCAGTCACTTTTTTTAAAAGAGCCTTATTTTCTTGACGAGGCTCTGCAAGCTTAGTTTCTAATGCAGTTATTTCTTGAGTTAACGAATCAACCTGTTGCTGGTGTCGTGATCGCAGATAAAGATTCACAGTTGCACCACCTACAACGAGACAACCAAAGCCTACAACAGCATTAACAATTAAGTCTTCTTGTGCACTTGCATGAACAGGGCTGACCACCAAACCACCTGTTAATAACAGCAATGATAATTTTTTAGATATTTGCATATCGAATCCTCTCTCTTGTTGAAAATAATTAAACAATTAACAAATCATTAAAGATTACATCGCCTGCAAATAAATAACAATATCAAATATGCTGGATAATATCGCGCTGAGGGACTTTAACCTCAATACCTGTGGTCATATTTTTAATAGTTGCCATGCCAGAGGCCTGTTCATCGGCCCCAATAAGAATAGCCCATTTTGCGCCCATTTTATCAGCAGCTTTAAACATACTTTTAATAGATGATTTATCTAAAATAATATCGGCACAGATATGTTCGGCATGAAGCATTTGCACAATCTGCAACCCTAAATTTCTTTGTTCAGCTGTTAAGGGAATAATAACTGTAAGCGCCGGTTGAGTATCATGACCAACTAAACTTTTTTGCGATTCAAGCAACAACTGTAACCGTTCAAGGCCAACAGCGGCACCGATAGACGGGTAGTCATGTTTAGCCCCAATTTGCGTTGCAAGCGAATCATAACGGCCACCGCCACAGAAGGTGTTTTGCGCGCCCAAGCCATCAGAAGAAACAGAAACAAACTCAAAGACCGTTTTATTGTAATAGTCTAATCCGCGAACCAACGTCGGCTTAACAGAATAGGTTATAGAAAGTTCTTCAAGAATATTTTTTAGCTGTTGCCATTCAAGTGCAGATTCTTGTGCCATGGTATCAATAATAGTAGGCGCTGTTGCAAAGAGTTTGTGGCAGCTTTCCTGCTTGCAATCAAAAACACGCATAATATTAGTGTTCATGCGATGCTTACACAAATCACATAATTCTGTAATATGCTTTTCAAGAAACTTTTTAAGAACTTTTTGATATGCTGCACGGTCTTCACGCGTGCCAAGGTAATTGATTAAAAGAGCATAACCTTCAATTTTTAAAACATTCATAAAAAGGGCATCGAGCATCGCGATAAAAAGGGCATCCTGCAAAATTGAATCAGAGCCGATTATCTCCATGCTCATTTGATGAAACTGGCGATAGCGCCCTTTTTGTGGGCGTTCATGCCTAAATGCGGGCCCAACAGAAAAAACTTTCCATGGCGTATCTTGAATGCCGGCATTAATAAATGCGCGCATAATACTTGCAGTAAGTTCGGGGCGAAGACACATTTTATCTGAATCGGCGCTAGCTGAATCGCCCCCCCGCTCATCCTGAGCTTGTCGAAGGGTTAGCGCAACGTCTGAAAGTACCCGATACATCTCCTTGCTGACAACGTCAGTTTCAAGGCCCAATGACCGCTTAAAAAGTTCAAGTGGCTCGATTAAGGGAGTGGATATTTCATGAAAATTATAATCCAAAAGATGTTTTTTTGCCTTTTGGATTATCCAATTATATAAAGAAAGATCAAGAAAATCTTGTGTACCCTTAATACGCGTAATCATGAACGGCCCTTGGTAAAAAATAATTTTTTAATAATTCTAGTATAGCATACTTAAGTAGTGCGCAAAAACGCACCAACTATTCTTGACTTTATCCAGGTAGACATAGTAGAACTGTTACCATACCCTATTAACCCATTCAAAAAGGAGAAGTATGAATTTCAAACAGTTAGGTTCTATAAGCCTACTTGCACTGACGGCGACCAGCAATATTTCAAGCTGGTATCAAGCAGTTTCAAGTAAAACTTATTATAGTAATATTCAATTGTGGGAAATTGGTAAACCAACCAAAGAAATATTCTTTAATACCGAACGCATGCAAGAACGTGAAGACGGCTGGTGCGGTGGATTTGAAATCGCAGGATATGGCGGTCAATCAACCAACTCAAGCAAACTTAATTCATACTTCATGCCTTATGGTAAATGTTCTTTAAATGTCATTGAAGGTATTCCATTAGGAACATCTCCTTGGGTTAACCCAGCAGATGGCACCACCAACCGCGATATCGAAGCACGTAACTTTAACATCGAAACAGTTAACGGCGCAAATGGGGAAGATGGACAACAGTACATGGGTACCATCACCTTTAACCCTAAACAAACCATTGCCGGTGTCGGCTTCTGCTTTAGACAATCATTCTGGAAGGACCACCGCGGCGTACCAACAATCTGGGGCGAAATTTCATTCCCGGTTCAGTATGTAAAAAACGAAATGAACCTGTGTGAAAATGTCACCCAAACAGGCGGCGGCGCATCAGACACTGTCGGTCTTGATAACTCACTTCACGTGGGCACCATGCAGGCTGCATTTGCACAAACAAACTGGCTCTATGGCAAAGTCGACAATAGCAAAGATCTCAGCACATGGGGCGTTGCAGATGTTGAATTACGCGTAGGCTATAACTCTATCAACACAGACTGCTGCGATTTGAATGCCTATCTTGGTGTGGTAATTCCAAGCGGAACAAAAATCGACCAATGCAATGCTGCATATATGTTTAACTCGGTAATTGGTAATAACCACCACGTTGGTATCTTATACGGTACACACTTTGGTTATGAACTGTATGGCAAAGGCGATCATATGCTCCGCATGGAACTTGATATGTCAAGCAAATACCTTTTCTCTAACCACCAATGGCGTTCATTTGATTTAGTTGGTCAAGAATGGAGCCGTTACCTTGAAGTGTACACAGATGTAAACCAAGCAACTGCTGCTGATTCTGCAGTTCCACCACTTACTGTTAATAGTGGTACATCTGGTATCAACGTCTTTACTCGCCGCTTACGTGTTTCACCACGTTTTGCAACCAATATCAATACCGCACTTAACTATTCATACAGATCAGTCGATTTTGAATTTGGTTACAACTTATTCACCCGTCAAGCAGAAAAAGTTGAGTTCCCACGCAACTGTTGTGTCGATTTCCCACTTACTGTAGCGGTAAAAGATATTAATGGTACTGGTGGCACAAATATTGCACGTACTATTAAAAATGATTTTGGCGGATCAGTTACAACTCTTGCAAACTATGCACAAAACGTTATTCAATTACCTGAATTGAATCTTGATTCTGCTGCGCACCCTGCATTAATCACCAACACTATTTATGGTGGCGTTGATTACAATACAGAATGCTGGACGGTCCCAATGTTCTTTGGTGTTGCTGGCATGTACGAATTTTGTAGCATGAACAGCTCGATTGACCGTTGGAACGTGTTAGGCAAATTCGGCATTACTTATTAATGAGTATTTTTAAAATACAAAGGAATTAATTTATGAAATCGATAAAAAGTTTATTAACCTTGTGGTGCTGCTTAATTGCAGCACCATTTGCACTCGATGCAAAGGTTCTGACTACAGCGCAAGCTCAGGCAAACCTTGATACCGCAATTGCGGCATTTAAAAAAGATCAAACAAACCCAGCGCTTGCACAACAAGTACTTAACAGTTACGCACCTATTCAAGGCGCTCAAATAAAAGCTAATGCTGATGCAAAACTTAAAAAAGAGCTGGGCAAAACTATTAAACAAGTAGAGCAAATAGTCACAGGAGCAAAAGCTGCTGAGATTAAAAAATCTACACCTGGAATAAGCACCTCTGATGCCGCAGCTGAAGCTGAGGTACAAGAAATTATGGTACTAGCAAAAAACCTTCTTGATAACTATGATGATCAAGGAATAAATTCTGCAACTTTAAATGATATTAATGAATATTATGCTGCATTAACCGAACTCAGCAAACGAATTGATGGCTCTCCTTACAAAGCTAAGCTTGCAGAAACTCAAAATAAACTTAATGCACAACTTTCTAAGGTAACAATAAGAATAGCAACACTTTCAGTGCCTGCGCCTACAGCAGCGCCTGCAATACCTGCAGGAGCGCCAGTAGCACCTCCAGCAGCACCTGCAGCAATACCCGCAGCACCTCCTGCACCTCCAGTACCAGCAGCAGCAGCTCCAGGAAAAGGCAAGTCTGATTATCAAATTGAACTTGCAAGAATAAAACCATTAGTTAAGGCTGCATATGATAAAGCTCTAGATGTAATCAAAAAATATGAAACGGCTAACGCCTCCAACTTTAATCAAGGCTTAGGCTCAGTTTCAACTACACGATGGGCAACTCAGCTTGAAAAAGAAAATGCATTACAACTTATTGCTGAAGTCAAAAAACTTATCTCAGAAATAACTGCATTAGTTAATAAAGTTGACACGAAGTTCAACGGAAACTTATACGATATGATGCATACTAGCGATATTTACATTGACTGCATCGTAAAAGCTGATAGAGACAAAGAAGCTGAGCAATGGAAAGAACAAAAAGCTGATTTACTCAGCTTTATTGCTAGGTACAATTCAGATGTTGCTGGAGTTGAAAAACTGGAAACCGCAATAAATGCATATACACCAAAAGGTACCATTCAGCGTCCTGAGATAATTAGCAAATACACCGAGCCAGCTCTTAAAAAAGTAGAAGATATAAACTCGTTATACAACCAAGTTTCCAAACTTAATTTTGTTACAAAATACTCAGTTACCGCATATGCTTCAAAAGACCAAACAGAAGAGGCTCTGAAAAAAATAGCGCAGATACGTAAGCTCAATGATGAAATACCTGTAATATTAGAACCTCTAGACAAAGCTAATGCTCATAAACCATTTAATCAATTCTTAACAGGTGATTACTTCCGTAGTCTTATCACGGCAGATGAAAATCTACGTCCTGATGAATATAAACAACAAGAAAAAGAGCTCCAAGATAAACTAAACACCTACGAAAAAGCAATGAAAGCACTTGATGGTTTAGAGAAAGATGCTAACCAACGCTTGCAAAATATTGCTGCTGATGAAGCTGCCAAAAAAGGCGCTCCAGTAGCACCCCCAGCACCTCCAGTAGCAACAGCACCAGCAGCGGGCAAAGTTACCGTTAAAGGCATTGAGGTCAGTGATGAAATGTTCAAAAGCGATGATGCTGCAGAAGTTTCACGTAAATTAGGTGAGCTAGCTGATGAAGATATAAAAGCGCATAAAGGACAAATTATAAAAGCACTAACCGATAAAATTAGCGCAACAAGTGACCAAGTTCAAAAAGAACTCATTCAGAAAGAATTAGCTGAAATTGAAAAAATATAGATTCCAGTGACTTAAGGAAAAAAAAATGAACTATAAATTATTTTTTTTATGCTTCCTCTTTTTCAGAGCATACTCAGATTATACCGCTCTTCAGCTTTTCTTGCTTGCAACAAATCCTAATGATGCTGCTGCAATTTATGCAAATATTAAACCTGAAGAGCTCAGCAAAAGTCGCCCTGGGAAATCGAAAGCGGCTACTCCCGAAGTTCAGGCAGCTATTCAAAAAAAACCTGCTGGCGGCGGCGCTGCTCCGGCTGATTGCTTAACAAAAGAAGATCTTAAAGCCATTGAAGCAAAATATGGCACGCTGCCTACTAATGTTAACACTCCTGCTTTAGCAAAAGCTGCATTAGTTGAAATCGCCAAACCAGGAAATACGCTTGGCCAATTATTAGGAGAAATCTGCCAAAATTCAAAAGACGCAGATGATGTTAGAGAGGCAATAGGTAAAATTACACCCAAGGCGTAAACAACAATTTTAACCGGCGAGGGCTCAGGCAACTGGGCTCTCGCCTTTTTGTAGAAAAATTTATACATAAGGGGAAAAGAGATGTTAAAAGAGTTTATGGCGCTGAGTCTTTTTACTCATGGGATATTAGAACAGTTAAGATTAGAAAAGTTAAAGACACCTGCAGCGGTTCCTACAACAACAGCATCAGCAGTTGTTTCTGTAGAGTCCATCAAGCAAAAAATTAATGCGGGGCAAATCTTAAATAGTGATGAAATTTATGATTTATTAGATTTCATTGATGAAGCGGGAAAATCACGACAAGAATTGGTAGAAAATCTTAGCATATTGGAAAAGCTTGAAGCACTTCTTCTTAAAAACAAGATTGACACCTATAATAAATCAATAACTGGAATTAAAAATGGTATACGTGCTGATATGCAAATTCTTGAAAGAAAAGAAGGCCTACAAGGCTTAGCCAAAAAGCCCGTTAGCGAGCCTCTGACAAAAGAGGAAATAGAAAAAGAGCTGAGCTCGATGAAGCCAGAAGAGCGTGCTGCATTATTAAAAGAACTTGGTATATCAGAAGAAGAAGCTAGTGCAACAAAAGTTCAACCTGCACCTGGACTAGAAGAACTTTTAAAACCTGCGCAAGCCACACCAGGCGTTGTAACTCGCACACAGCCACAACAAAAAATCGATCTATCAACTAAAACCGATGCTGATTTACGTAAAATCCAAAATGATCTGTTAGATGGCCTTAAAGGGCAAGACAAAGACGCATTTATTGAAAATAATCGTGAAATGGCAATAGCTTTGCGTAAAGTATATTCAGAAAAGGCAAAAAAAGTTAAAGAGGCGTTAAAAACTTCTGAGGGAGAAAAGCAAATAAAGCTTACAGTTCAGAAAAATAAATTGGAAGAAACAATACGCGATATAAGTCAAGGCTTCAAATTATAATATAACGTGCCTTTAATTACTCAATCCTTCGATACATTTTGCTTGCGCAAAACACTCAGGATGCACGGATTAAAGGCCCGCTCACCCAGAGTACTTCGATGCAGTTCATCCTGAGTAAAATAGTGCGTAAACGCACCAATCGAAGGGCTCAGTATAAACTTCGTCGAGTCGCCTGTCAGCCGCCGCTCATCCTGAGCCTGTCGAAGGGTTGCGCAGGCTGGAAAGGGTTGGGGATATATTGGTATTATAAGTATAAATTAGGGAGTTTTGACTAGAGGGCCATTCAGTTTCTTTAAAAGCTAGTAAAAAGTGTAACCATATGTTCTAAAAAAAAAGGAAGAATTTATGAAAAATTCAATAAAATTTATGCTGATTTTCTCATCTTTAACCGCGGCATCAGCACTTGTTGCATTGCAGCCAGCGGATGTTTTGAGCCAAGCAAGAGCATTTACAAAAGAGTACACCAAGGTGCAAAAAACCAGCGAAGTAGATCTAATTAATAAATTCACAAATGAAAACAGGGCTCGGGCAAAAGAGCATTTCGACAAGCTGTTTTCGCTTAATCCAAACCAACTAGATCAACAACAAGCCGAACTTAAAGAGAACCTGATACAATTTTTTATTCAAAATTTCAGTTTTACTAATCCAAGGAATATAGTAGAAGGATTCATAAAAGAAGGTAAAGATTTTAATGAAAAAAACTTTGAAAAGCAAACAAATTTGACTGCCCCAGAACTACTTCCAAAAGAAGCTCAAATCCGCAAAGAGCGGTTAGAAGAAGCTTCTGACTATTTTTCTAAGTTTGATCGCGCAACTCAACAAACGTTGCTGAATGATTTTCAGCTAGCAACAGCAAATATGAAGAGATCCATAGATATTATCAATCAAAAAATTGGCGGGCAATCAAAACCAGCAGCTTCTGCTACGCAAACAATTTCGAACCTGCCACCATTGTCAGAATTCCCAACATCTGAACAATTGACTGAAGCCAGTTACGCATTAACCGACCTTAGGAATTTCTATGCAGGTATTGGACATGGGGACGCTCTTGATTTCTATAACCGAATAGAACGGCTTAATCCGCAGGTCATGAATAATGATAAAAAAACAAGAATACTCCAGTATATTAATTTTGATTATAATTTACAGAAGGCCATAGGGGCACCGCAACAGCAAGATTATGCCTCGTATTCACCAGAAGATAAGAAGCTTTTACTGAAATTTGAAAGCATTGATAATGCATTTAACCACAATAGATATAATCAGGAAAAAGCCATACCTACATTACTAACAGGAAAAGATCTATCAACTTTAGATTCTTACATCAATGGAAATAACGACCTTATCAAAAGAGCGAAAGAATCAAAAGCAAAAATAAAAAATAGCAAGATAACCCTGCCAGACAATATCTCTAAAGATGGATATTTTGATGCTGTTATAAATTATTACACTGAGAATAATAAGAAATTAGAACAGAAAAAAGCCCAATTAACTTCTTTACCGGCTTCTTGGCAAGCCCCAAAAGGTGTTGTTACCCGTGCACAGATACCAACTACCCCAGGTAGCAAAGCAGACTTAGAAATCGCTGTTCAGGAATATTCAAAGAATGCAAAAGAATTAGCGACAAAGGCTAAAAACGCAAGTAACTTAGATGTGAACACCCTTCAGCAACTTATACAAGAAGGTAATGCTCAAGTAAAAAATGGTGTTGATTTATACAAAAAAGCAAGAGATTCTGCAAAAGCAGAACTTAAAAATACCGTTATGACAGCCAGCAGTAGTTTAAGCAACTCAGTAAATTCACTTAAAACTTCTCTTAAAATTGTGCAATTACCGAAATTTGATTAAAAAATCATACCCACAATTTAAAACCAATGGGCTCGAGGATAACTCGGGCCCTTTTTTAATACTTATTTTTAACGTACCCACACCCGATTCTCAGTAAGCACTTGTTTTTTATGTAAAGTCATTCTAAACTTCCGCTTATGAAGCACACTATACTCGTTACCGGTGGCGCAGGGTACATCGGCTCACACACTGTCCAAGAGCTTATTGATCATAACTACCACGTAGTTGTAATTGATAGAACATGCTCTTTTGAAATTAATCACCCGAATATCACCTATTTTCAATGCGATATAGCCGATACTCAAGCGGTAAAAACAATTTTAAATCATTACACCATTGATGCGGTTGTCCACTGTGCTGCATCAATAGAAGTCGGCGCCTCAGTAGTAAACCCTGCAGAATATTATGAGAATAATGTTATAAAAACTTTGATGCTACTCGATACGTTGCGTAAACAAGATATAAACAAAATTGTCTTTTCTTCAAGCGCTGCGGTATATGGCATTCCACAACAGCTGCCTCTTAAAGAAACACACTCCTGCAACCCCATAAACCCCTATGGCAGAACAAAATATATTATTGAGCAGATATTAAGCGATTATCAAAAAGCGTACAATTTAGAATACGTAGCGTTGCGTTATTTTAATGCGGCCGGCGCTTGGCCAGAATATAATCTGGGTGAACGGCATGAACCAGAAACACATCTTATCCCGCGCATTTTACAAGCAGTTTTAGATAATAAAAAATTCACACTTTTTGGCAATGACTACGAAACTCCTGATGGCACGTGTGTACGTGATTATGTGCATGTACGCGATATTGCACAAGCACATAGACTCGCGTTGGAATTTTTATTTAATAAACATAAAAGCGCAATTATCAATTTAGGAACAGCTCGTGGATTTTCAATTCAAGAAATTATCACCAGTGTCGAACAGGTTACTAAAAAAAAGATCGCCATAAAACATATGCCACGCAGAGCGGGTGACCCTGCTTATCTTATTGCCGACAATGGCTTGGCGCATGAACTTTTAGATTGGCGACCATTACATAGTGATATCACCAGCATTATTGCCAGCGCATATGAATTTTATATACAAAAATCTCATAAAATAGTTAATATACGGCCGTACAATGCGTCCGCTAACCCTTGCGTAGGCTCAGGATGAGCGAGCGTTTACTGCTGAGTCGAAGCATCAGGGTGCACGGGTGTATAACCAGCATCAAATCAATTTAGGGTAACATGAAAAAAAAAATAATTAAGTTAGTTCTTATAGTGATAGCGCCAGCTATTAAAGCAGATGATTTTGCATGTCATTCATTTTTTACGGTGCACCCGCAATTTAGACTTGTATCGCCAGAAAAAGAGGCGCTCTTTCGTAACGACAGAATGCTCTTGCGTGAAGGTGGCATAGAAGGAACCATACAGACAGTATTCTATGGCGGACAATCTAACAACGATCTTGAATTAAATAAATATTTCTTACCATCAAATAAAACAGCATTAAATGCACAAGAATATAAATCGCCTAACTTTACCCAAGATGGCATTTTCGTCAAGGACCTTGAGGCACGTAACTTTAATATCGCCACAAACCCAAATTCAGGCACCACATTTAAAAGTACCATTCTTTTCAGACCGCAACAAACAAGCTTTGGTATAGGGTTTTCGTGGATTCAAAACCTCTGGCATGACAGCCAGGATGTTCCACGTATCTGGGCAGAAGTTTCGTTCCCGGTGCAGTATATAAAAAATGAAATGAAATTAAACGAATTTGTTGTTAATGACGGCGGCGGCCCAAATGGTCAAATAGGCTTAGACGGCGCGCCACATGTTGCAAATATGAGAGAGGCATTTAAGCAACCAAACTGGCTCTATGGCAAAGTTGATAACTGTGCCGACCTTTCTACATGGGGCGTTTCTGATATTGAACTTACTGTTGGTTATAATGCATTCACCTGCCAAACATGTGATTTTAATGCTTATGCTGGGCTTGTTATACCCACAGGAACAAAAATTAACCAAAAAAATGCTGCTTATATGTGGCGCCCCGTTGTGGGAAATAATCACCACTGGGGCATTCTTTTTGGCGCACACGCAGGCTTTATTGTGTTTGAACATAAACTCCATAAAATCGATTTAGAGTTTGATGCAGAGGGCCAGTATCTTTTTAAAAATACACAGTGGCGCTCATTTGATTTAGTACAACAGGAGCAATGGAGCAGATACCTTGAAGTGTATCAAAATCTTGCACAAGCAACTGAAGCTGCTGGATACCCGGCACCATTAAACATGAATGCTGGCACATCGGGGATAAATGTATTTACCACATGTGCACAAGTGCATCCAAAGTTCACGCTTAATACCAATAGCGGCTTTATTTACACCTGGAAGGGACTGCAAGCAGAGTTTGGTTTTAATTTTTTTACGCGTGAAGCAGAAGAAATTACTAAATGTTCATGGAATACTGACGTAGCAATTAAAAATATAGATGGTGAAGGTGAAACAACTATTGCACGCACCATAAAAAATAATTTTACTGGCTCTGCAATTACGCTTGCAAACTATACCACACTTACCTTGGCAGATTTAGATCTGAATTCCGCGGCACACCCAACAACACTTACACACACAGTATACACAGCACTTGGTTGGAACTGGGATGATATCGCCATTCCTGTCTTTATTGGCGCCGGTGCTTCATACGAATTTACAACGGTAACCTGCGCACTTGATCGCTGGTTGATATTTGGTAAAGTTGGTATTTCATTTTAATTGTTGACATAGTGAGCAAAATTTCAGTAAAACAAACTCATAGTCTTACCATTTTTTTCAAGGAGAAGTATGAAGAGAAAATTAGTCGCGTTAGCACTGTTAGTTGCTGCGCCCGCAGTTCATGCGGATGATTTTGCTGGCCATTCATTTTTTACGGTTCGGCCACAATTTAGGTTAGTGTCACCAGAAAAAGAAGCGCTCTTTAGAAACGACCGCATGCAATTGAAAGACGGTGGCATTGAAGGAACCTGCCAAGTTGTTGTTTACGGCGGCCAATCAAATAACGGTTGTGCCATAAACCAATATTTCTTGCCGTCCAATAAAACCTCATTAAATGTCCAAGAATATAAAACACCATTCTTTACACAAGACGGACAACCATCTAAAGATCTAGAGGCACGTAACTTTAATATCGTTACCAGCTCAGTAACTGAAACATTCAGAAGTAACATCGCATTTAATCCACAACAAACATCATTTGGTATCGGCTATAGCTGGATCCAAAACATTTGGCATGACTGCGACGGAGTTCCACGTGTTTGGGGCGAAATCTCATTCCCTGTACAATATATAAAAAATGAGATGAACTTACGTGAAAACGTTCTCAATGACGGCGGCGGCGCAGACGGCAATGTCGGCTTAGATGGCGCACAGCATGTTGGAAACATGACAGAAGCATTTGCACAATCAAACTGGCTCTATGGCAAAGTTAACAACTGTGCGGACCTTTCTGTATGGGGTGTTTCTGATGTAGAAATTACCTTTGGTTACAATGCGCTCTTTTCTGAAACCTGTGACTTTAATGCCTATGTCGGCTTTGTTGCACCTACAGGAACAAAGATCGATCAAAAAAATGCGGCATACATTTGGCGCCCTGTTATCGGGAACAACCACCACTGGGGCGTGCTTTTCGGCGCACATGCATGTTTTTACTTGTATGAATGCGGACTACACAACCTTCGTTTAGAATTTGATGCTGAAGGCCAATATCTTTTCAAAAATACACAATGGCGCTCATTTGATTTAGTACAACAGGGCCAATGGAGCAGATATCTTGAAGTGTATCAAAATGTTGCTGCTGCCACAGCTGCTGCAGGCGACCCAAGCCCACTTAATCTTGATGCTGGAACTTCTGGTATCAACGTATTTACCACGTGTGCACAAGTGAGCCCAAAATTTACTGCTAACACCAACACTGGTTTTATTTATAACTACCGCGGCTTGCAATTTGAAGGCGGCTTTAACTTCTATGTTCGCCAAGCTGAAGAAATTTCTAAATGTTCATGGAACACTGATGTTGCTGTTAAAGACGTTGATGGAACTGGCCTTACCAATATTGCACGTACCATTAAAAACAACTTCATCGGCTCAGATATATCGTTAGCTAGCTATAACCCACTTAGCCTTGCAGACCTTGATTTAAACTCTGCGGCACATCCAACTATGCTATCACACACCGTATATGCTGCTGCTGGCTGGAGTTGGGATGATATCTGTATACCAACATTTGTCGGTTTTGGCGGAACATATGAATTTACTACCGTTAATACGGCACTTGACCGCTGGTTACTCTTTGGTAAAATCGGCATTTCATTTTAAAACCTGTTAGGGAAAAAATAGTATGAAAAAATTATTATTAGCATTACTTCTTTTTACGCAATGTGCATATGCACAGAGATCACTTCCTGATGCATCAAAACGATTTCAGGATAGTTTGAGTTCTTTCTTGAAAAGCAGAAACGCGGCCAATGCCCAAAAAGTAGTCGCGGAATATGACAGCTCAGAAAATACCGACAAATATCGCCGCACCTTTGATTCTACTTTGCAAACAAATAAAGTCACCATTGCGCAACTTCGCTCACTAGCAGCGGCTCAAGCACCTGCACCAACCAAAGCGCCAGCAGCGCCAACTCCTGCGGTAGTAACTCCAGCACCAAAAGTAACACCTGTAGCGCCAACTATAACAACACCATATGAAGCTCTTCCAAAAACTGTTCCTGCACCTGCACCAACTCCAGCAGCAGCTCCTGCTCAGGCGCCTACTTCAGCTGGCACACCGCCACCACCACCACCAGCACCAGCACCATATGTAGCAACAGCACCGAAAAAGACTGTTCTAACTATTGAAGACGAAAGGAATCTTTTTTCAAGAACAGGATCTGCTGTAAGTACTGCTAATAAAGTTTTATCGAAGCAAAATCCAACTTTAAAAGAAATTGATGATGCTGCAAATGCTCTTAAAATAGTAAAAGGTCAATTAACACTGGTAGAAGCACAAGATAAACAGACAAAAGATAAGTTCCTTAAACAAATCGAAAACCAATTATTAAATCTTGAACAACAACAAAAAACACAGGCCTCAAAAGCTGCTCCTGCACAGGCTGAAACAGCAACACACGGCCCAATACAATATGAAGAAGAGGGACCTGAAGTTATAGGCACGCCATTAACAGACAGATTGAAAGTCTTGGGGGGCAATATCAGAGAAGCCGCAGAAAAAGCCGCTCCTCAACTTGTAGAAAAAGCTGACGCAGCTGCAGCAGTTGTGCAAAAGAAATTTGAGGAAGCAAGCAAAGCTGCTGCTGAAGCTCAAGCTTCAACAGTTAAATTTTTAGATGAAACGAAGAAAAACCTTTCTGCAGCTTCCCAACAAACAGCTATAAAATATGCTGAAGAAATAAAAAAAGCTGGCGATGTTGTGCAACAAAAAACTTCAGAAGTTTTTGCTGAGGCTAAAAAAATTGGCGGAAACGTCCAACAAAAAGCTCAAGAAGCTTATAACGCTGGTATAAAAGCAGGCAAAGATCTTCTCCAGAAAGCTGACTTTGCAAAAGTTTCGGGCCTATCGAACTTAAACAGTGAAATTCGTGCTGCAGAAGCTAATTTAAGACAAAATGAAGCCAAAGCTAGAGCATTACAAGCGGAAGCAATTAAAGCTTATGAAGAATACGTCAACGAAAAATATGCACTAGAAAAAGCGGTGATTGATGCTGCCAAAGAAAAATATGCTGAAGCTGAAAGCAAACGTACAGGCACAACCACAACAGCATTAGAAGGCGGCGTAACAATGATTATAGAAGACCCTTCACATCATGGTAGATTCAATGCAAATGATGAAGCTGAATTGACAGCTGTATTTGCTGAGATGAAAGGTGCAGAAGAAATAGGAACTTCTTTTGCTGAAGAAGAGCGCCAACGCCAAGAAGGCTATAAGAAGTCTTTAGAGCAAGCCCGCGCTGCTGCACAAGCTGAGGCAGAAGAAGAACATAGAAAAGCAGCAGAATCCTCAAGTTCATCAGAACACGAAGAAACTGCACCTGCACATGCACCAGATATTGCGGGACATGCATACGAAGCCTACGATCTATATTAAAAGCTAAGCATAGTTTAGAATAATTAACTAAATAGAGCATCTTCTTTTTAAGAAGGTGCTCTATTTATAAGCAGCAATCATGTTAAAAAAAAGAAGAAGAAAATATGAAAAAAATAGTGATATTACTACTCTGTTTTACGCAAGTTGCATATGCATTAAGGTCGCTTCCTGATGCATCAAAACGATTCCAAGATAGTTTAAATGCTTTTATAGAAAACAAAAATGCAACAACTGCACAAAAAGTAGTTGCAGAATATGACAGCCCTGAAAATACTGACAAATATCGCCACACATTTGATTCTACACTGCAAGTAAATAAAATTACCATTGCGCAACTTCGCTCACTTGCTGCAGTTCCAGCAGCTGCACCAACCAAAGCACCAGCTGTAGAAGCAGCACCAGTAAAATCACCGGTAGCGCCAACTATAACAACACCATATGAAGCTCTTCCAAAAACTGTTCCTGCACCTACACCAACTCCAGCACCAACGTTTGGTCGTGCTGGCATAGTCTCCCCAACACTCAAGCCAACCATTGCACCAACATTAGCTACACGTGCATTAACTGCAACTGAAGTAAATGATTTATTTGCCGCAGCAAAAAGTGCTGTGGGTGATGCAAACTCTATTGATCTAAACACCGCAACTGAACAAGTTCTTACTAAGGGCATTGAAACATTAAAGGCTGCCAAGGGAAAACTTACTCAAGTTAAAGAAAAAGCAACAGAAAGAGCTGCCATAGTTAAAGAAATCGATCAAGCGATAAAAAGACTTGCAACACAGAGACAAAAAATTAAACCAAAAGCAGCAACTCCGGAAGTAGAACTAGAATTGGCATCAACTTTTGAACGCGAACCAGATATAGTTTCCGCACATCAGGAATATCTAGCAGAGCAAGAAATGGCCAAAGCAGAAAAAAGAAACGAAGCTGCAATAGCAGCAGCAACGGCGGCTGCAGCTGCACAACCAGAAAAACCTGCACAACAAGCAGAACCGGTGCAAGCTGCTGAACCAACAGAAAGAGAATTATTTAGCATGGGAATACATCCATCGATATCAGGAGCAAATTGATATGAAAAAACACTATTTTTTTATAGCGCTCTGCATAACAATAAGTTCTGAAAAGATTACGGCTAAAGTTTTTTCTGAAGCACTTACAGATTTTAGTAATGCAGAAAAAGATCTTTTGGAACTCTACCGACAAGCATCTCCAAATGATCGCCCCGCTTTTAAACGGCAAATGCTGCGTGCCGGCATTGCACCTGAACAAATTGACGCCGTAGAACCTTCAAAAGTTGCCGCCCCTGTTTCTGCTCCTACTGCTCCCCCAGCACCACCTGCACCAGCGCCTGCTGCATCAGCTACAAAACAAGAAGAACCAACGCAAGGAACAAATGCTGAACTTATTCAAGCACGCAAAAACTTAAAACCGATACCTGCGCCGGCGCCAAAAGCTCCAAGCGCTACAGAAATCGCAGAAGCTGAACTTGTTAAGGCGCGCCAGAACTTAAGAAAAACAACACCAAATGCACCAAAAGTATTTGCGCCGCTGCCTGGTAAACCTACAGAAAAAGAGCTTCAAGATGCGATTGCAGAAAGAGCCAGAAAAAGAGAGTTACAACAATAAAAATATTAAAAAAGGGGCTGTTTGGTGTAGATTCCGCACTATTTTTCAGCCCCCTTGCTTTTAAAAAAACATGAATATAAAAAAATTCAAACCCGTGAACTTGAAGATTTTTAATAACAATGCATAGTAGATATAATCAAGCTTACTTGGAATCTGCCAAGCATATAGGGAATCTATGAAAAAAATTATTTCTATTATATCTACAAGTATACTCGCAATTGGCATATCTGGCTGGTTTGTTTATAACTACTATCTGGCTCCACATTCTGAAGAGTGTCAGCTCCAAAAAAATATGGCGCCATTTACCCACACAAACTTCCCAAAACATATACCCTTTAAACAAAAAAATGGCTTTATCAATGACGCAAGTTGCCTTAACCAAACGCCTATCTATGGCATTATAGATATAAGAACAGAAGAAAATATACGTGATGCACTTGCATTTGCCAAAGAAAATAATCTCAAAGTTGCAGCGATCGGCGTGCGCCACAGCATGGGCGGCCAAGCATTTTACAAAGATGCGCTAATTTTAGATATGAGCAACTTTAATGACATCAAGCTGAATTATAAAGACAAAACTATTGCGGTTCAAAGTGGAGCAACCTGGAGACAAATCCAAGAGTTTTTACATCCATACCATTTGTCTGTTAAGGCAATGCAATCGAGTAATATATTTTCAGTTGGTGGATCGATATCGGTTAATGCTCATGGCATGGATCATCGAACAGGGTCAGTATCTTCGACCGTGCACTCGCTACGTATTATGCTTGCAGACGGTTCTATTAAAAAGATTAGCCCACAAGATAACAAAAAACTTTTCGATTTAGTCGTTGGCGGATACGGCCTTTTTGGCATAATTTTGGATGCACACATAGAGGTTACTGATAATGTCATGTATGAAGAAGTAAAATTCACTATACCATTGCTGCAGCTTCCTGAGACGATTGAAGAAGTTATCCATAACCCCGAAATAGAGATTTTTTATGCGCACCTTTCAACATCACCAGTCACCTTTCTTAAACAGGCATTAGTCTTTACGTATAAGCCGTATACAAAAACAGCAGTTGAAATTCCGCCGCTTCACTCACCAAGCTTTTCTGCATTCAAGCGCATGCTGCTTAACCTTTCTAAATCGTCATTTTTGGGCAAACTTACCAAATGGGTTTTGGAAAAATATTTTAACGACTGCGAAATTGTTGTTGAAGGGACAAAAGAATGCCTTATTTCGCGCAACGCCGTTATGTACGATTCTGTAGAATATCTAAAAAGTAACTTAAGCGGACAAACGGATATTCTGCATGAATATTTTATCCCCATTGAAAATCTTGTGCCATTTATAAAAGAGCTACGTACTATTTTGATAGACCAAAACGCAACGTTATTAAATTGCTCAATTAGGTTGGTACATAAAGAGGATAACTTTTTAACCTACGCGACGCGACCATTAGTTGCGGTTGTCTTATACCTCAATCAGTCGATCTCAGATTATGGCAACATGAAAATGCTACGCCTTACACAATCAATTATTGATAGCGCCCTTGAACATGGTGGCACATTCTTTTTACCATACCAGCTTTACTTTACGCATGAGCAACTTTTGCGATCTTACCCACAGTGGCCAGATTTTGTAAAACAAAAACAGCAGTATGACCCTGCCACGCTGTTTACGCAGCATTTGTATGAAAAATATAAAGATTAAGATTTTAAATAAACACCGTCACGCAAGATAGCCTCACGAAAAGTGCCACGGGCATCTGCCAAATCAACAAGATCGACTTTATGCGTCATAGTGAGTTGCTTAACAATATCTTGGGCTTCAACAAATAAATACGCTGGAATTTCTTTACCGCCATCAAGTGCAAGATCAATATCAGAACTTTCTCGATAATCTCCACGAGCGCGTGAGCCGTAAAGTATAATTTTCGCACTGGGAACAATTGCTTGTATTATACCAAGTAATTTCTGAACATATTCAGGCTCAACGCCTCTAAAATATTTTTCATAATCTTTAATGATCATAATTACCTATCAGGTAAAAGTCTTTTTAAAATATTTAAGAATAGCATACTATATTCTGGAACGTCCTGTAAAATCTGTGCCGCACTTTCTTGCTCATAAATATGCGTCGCGCTATTACGATCTTTTATCGAGTCATTCAAAAGTTTCACCTCATCTTCTGAAACAAGTTTATGTTGCAAAGCAAAACTAAATACCGCTCGCGGGGTTCCAGGAACATCTTAAATACCCTGGTACTCTAAATAAAATTTTAAATATTTCCAAAATGTTTCATAGGAAAGTTCAAATGCCTTCACGGTTCCTGTAGCTATTGCTTCATATTCTACACTATGTTTTTCTTGACTAGAGCATAGCTTATAAAACTTTTGCACATTCTGCGCTGCAGAAACCGCATGTTGATACTTTTGTAATAATTTTTTATTTTCCATACACGCTCTTTTAATAAAAGGGCCGAATAAATTCGGCCCTTTTATTATCTAATTAATAACTAATTATTAATACATTACTGGCATGCCGCCGTCCGACTTCGCACAAGGCTTCGACGGACTTGGTCAATCACATCTAAAATTACTTATGTAATCCTAGTACATCCCGGGCATTCCGCCGCCGTGGCCGTGGCCCGCATGTGCGCCGCCTGTCTCTTTTTTCTCTTCAGGAATTTCAACAATCACTGATTCAGTAGTTAAAATTAATCCAGAAATAGACGCAGCATTTTGTAACGCTGTGCGCACTACTTTAGCCGGGTCAATAATTCCCGCCTGGATCATATCAACAAATTCACCAGTTTTTGCATCAAAGCCATTATTACCCGATTCTTCACGAACACGGTTAACAATCACCGATGCTTCAAAGCCAGCATTTGAGCTGATAATACGTAACGGCTCTTCAAGTGCACGAAGAACAATCTGCGCACCAAGTTGCTCGTCGCCTTCAAGCTTCAATTTTTTAACCGCATCTTGTGCACGGAGCAATGAAACACCGCCACCTGGAACAATGCCTTCTTCAACAGCAGCACGTGTTGCATGTAAAGCATCTTCAATGCGATCTTTTTTCTCTTTCATTTCAGTTTCAGTTGCAGCACCAACTTTGATAATTGCAACACCGCCTGCAAGTTTTGCAAGACGTTCTTGAAGTTTTTCTCTGTCATATTCAGAAGCAGTGTTTTCAATCTGTGACTTGATCTGCATGACACGGCCCTTGAGGTCAGCCAATGCGCCAGCGCCTTCAATAATAGTAGTATCATCTTTAGTAATAACCACTTTTTTAGCGCGACCAAGATCAGCAAGTGTAGTGGTTTCTAATTTTAAACCGATATCTTCTGAGATTAATTTGCCCGCAGTTAATACCGCAATGTCTTCAAGCATCGCTTTGCGACGATCGCCAAAACCAGGAGCTTTAACAGCAGCAACATTCAAGATGCCACGAAGTTTATTAACTACTAATGTTGCTAATGCTTCGCCTTCGATATCTTCAGCGATAATACATAATGGACGGCCAGATTTTGCAACCATTTCAAGTATCGGCAAGAGCGCCTTCATGCTTGAAATTTTCTTTTCAACAATCAAAATTAATGGATCGTTCATAACGGTTTGCATCTTTTCTGCATCAGTTACAAAATAAGGGGACAAGTACCCGCGGTCAAATTGCATACCTTCAACAACGGTTAATTCGCTGTCCATCCCTTTTGCTTCTTCAACAGTGATAACCCCATCACGGCCAACTTTGTCCATAGCTTGAGCAATTTGTTCACCAATAAAGGTGTCTGAATTAGCAGAAATAGTTGCTACTTGTTCGATCTCTTTTTTGCTATTAACTTTTTTAGAACGATTTTTGATATCTTCCACAACGGCAATTACCGCTTTATCGATACCACGTTTAAGTTCCATAGGGTTTGCGCCGGCAGTAACATACTTGTTGCCTTCGCGGAAAATCGCTTGCGCTAAAACCGTTGCTGTGGTTGTTCCGTCGCCAGCAACATCTGCTGTTCTACTTGCAACTTCACGCACCATTTGCGCGCCCATATTTTCAACAGGGTCACAAAGTTCAACCTCTTTTGCTACACTGACACCATCTTTGGTGATCACTGGCGAACCGAATGATTTTTGGAAAGCGACATTGCGCCCTTTTGGCCCGAGTGTTACTTTTACTACATTAGCGAGTGTGTCTACACCGATGCCAATTTTTTGGCGCGCTTCTACGCCAAATAATATTCTTTTTCCAGCCATGCTGTATCCTAAATTTTATTATTATTTTTTTATTCTAAAAAAGTTTTATAAAACGCCAAGAATATCATCTTCACGAACAATTAATAAATCTTTATCAACTTCTGTTCCTGCATACTTGCCAAAAAGAACTTTATCACCCTTTTTAACAGCAACAGGAATAACTTTACCATCATGTGCTATGCGGCCAGGGCCAACGGCGATAACTTCACCAACTTGGCTCTTTTCTTTTGCTGCATCAGGGATTATAATGCCACCGGCACTTTTTTCTTCTGCAGACTCTAAACGTTTAATTACTACACGGTCAAAAAGTGGACGAAGAGTAGAATACATAAATACTCCTTGAAGGTTACATTGTGATACTTCTATTAATTGTAAAACAGTATACTTCAACTATATTTTTTGACAATACTTTATACTAAGTGACTAAGATTTTTTAAAAAAACTGACTAAAGTTTAGCAATAAAAAAGGGGCCCTAAATTGGGCCCCTTTAATCTTTAAAAAAAATGTAATTATTGTGCAGGAAGTATTCTAACATCGAAAGATTTTATAACCATATTAATTGCACCATCTTTATCAATAAAAACTGGGTCCACGAAACTATTAAATTTTAGTGGCTTGAGTAGTCCACGAAACCCGCTACTAATTTTATAATAAAGTGGATCTGGTGCTAGAAAATTAATTGTTCTTTCTTCAGCCGGTTTCAAGGTATACTCTGCTATAGGCGCCCTTTCATCTTCCGATTTAAAAAAAGAAACTTTGAGATCATCGCTACCGATTGGGTTTGCAAGTTTTACCACGCGTACGTTACGTGCTTGTTGCCCCGTGGTCCCTGTGTATCGTTTAATACGGTATTCTTGAAGACCAATCGAAAGTGTTCGATTGCTACCACTTGGTTGATAAAATTCGCTTGGGTCAGCTCCATATGGTTGTAAGTTCCAAGTGCCCATTCTACCATAACCAACCTTTTTAAATTCAACTTTTTGGAAAGAACCATCTGGTTCTCTTTTTAAGGTTAAATTTAAATCCAAAGTACTTATGTTAGGATCCGTGAATATCTGGGTCCAATCCTGAACTACACTATCATTTTGACCCGTAATTCTATACGCGATTTCTGGATTACCAGGAAGCTCGTTAATTAATTTCTGTATAGTCACCTCATCATATGCCTGCAATGATGCAGCTGTTGCTACTAGAGCCAACAGACCTAGTTTTACGATATTTTTCATAAATACTCCTTTTTTATATATATTGTTACAATAATGTAAAATACACTATCAATATGGCAAATTTTATTCATATCTGTCAATATTTTATGAAATTTACTATTAAGGGCCCCTTTTTTAAGGGACCCTTGATAGTGATAATTCTTAATTTTATTATTATTGATTACCAACCTGTTGTCTATATTGTTCAGGTGTCATCACTCCAATTGCTGTACTATATTTACCACTTGGACTGAAAGTTAAATAAATTTTACCCTCAGCATCAATAAATGATTTATCTTGTTCGGCAGGAACACCTTTCCAATCCGTATCCTGGAAATGACCCAAACCTGATTTATAATAAAGTGGCGCGTCTACATCTAAATTAATTAGTTTTGTTTGACCTGCTGGCACTGAATATTTCGCTAAATCATTCACTCTATCATGAGAAAAAATAACATTAAATGAATCTTTTTGAGAGATATTTGTAACACGCACTACGCGATATTTTGAAACTGGCTTTACCGTAATCCCCAAAAATCTGGTTAAGCTATTTTCTTTAAAGCCTAATGATAAGGTTTGGTTATTACCACTTGGTTGATAAATTTGGCTTGGCTTAAAAATATCATATGGTTGCAAGTTCCAACCTTTTTTATCATAGCCAACCTTTTTAAATTCAATCTTTTCAAAACCGTCTGGCCTTTTATTTAACGTTATATTAACAATCCCATCTTCTTCTGAAAATCTTTGCCAATCCTGTAAAATATCTTCAGGTCTTGGATTATTTATATCAGCATTTGGCGCTAAAACACGATATGCGATTTCTGGGTGCCCAGGAATCTGGTTAACAAATGTTAAAACCGTTACTTCATCATACACAGCCTGTAATGATACAGCTGTTGCTACTAGAGCCAACAGGCCTAGTTTTACGATATTTTTCATAAATACTCCTTTTTTTTATATTTCACAATATCTCCATACTTCTAGCATCGCACAATTAATTTACATTTGTCAATAATTTATGAAATACTAAAAAGGGACCCCAATTAACCTTTTAAAAGAGCATTTTCAGCTATTTTGACATCAAAATCAGGTTATTTTAGATAATTTTTGCAAATTGCTCTAATTTCTCTTCTGGTTTATTACCAAAAAACACTGAAGAACCAAGGGCAATATCCGTTACAGAGCCGGTTAAAACCTCTTGAATAGTTGCCAAATTAATGCCGCCGTCAACGCCAACGCCCATAGAAGTTTTATAGTGTTTTTGAAACTCTTCAAGCTCTTTAAGCTTAGTTACCGTGCCAGATAAAAAAGTTTGGCCAGAAAAGCCCGCTTGAACGGACATAATTAGAACATGATCAATATAGCCCATGAGTTCATGCAACACAGAAACAGAAGTCTGAGGCTGTAATGCGCAACTTGCCACCACATTACAATCTTGCAACCTTCTAAAGATACTTTTTAACTCTTCAACCGACGCAGATTCATAATGCACTGAAACAATATCATGCTCTTTAAAAACTAATTTATCCAAGTACTTATGCGGCTGAAAAACCATCAAGTGTGTCCACAATGGCAATGGTGTTGCTGAACGAATAGCATTAACGGTATCTACAGGAAAGGCTAAGTTCGGTACAAATTGGTTATCCATAACATCAATATGAAAGCCGCCACAGGCATCACGCAGATGATGCAATGTTTTTTCCAATGTTAATGGATTACTTGCTATAAGTGATGGAAATAATCGTACCATAAAAGTCCCCTTTTTTATGGCCAGCCCGCACCCAATTCGACGCAGTTTATCCTGAGCTTCGCCGAAGGGCTCAGGGCGAGCGGCCTATCCCGCCGTAGCTTTATGCAAAGGCGGATTTATCCCTACCATTAAGTATAGAAATTTAAATCCCTAAAAAACAAGGGGCGGAAAATTCCGCCCCTTGAATGTAAGTTACTTACTTAAGAACTTAGCTTTGTGAAATCAACTCCTGAATTTGTTGTTGCAGAGTTGCTATTGTTTCATTTTGACTGGTGATCATACGTGTTAATACATCACAGCGTGCATTTAGAGTGTTGATTGACGCATGTTGTTTAATCAATGCATCAAGAGCAAGCACTTGCGCTGACAAGTAGTTAACCGAATCTACTTCACCAGCTTCATTGTATATAACCAACTCTGGACATGCCGCTTGTGTTTCTTCAGCGATCAAGCCATATGACATATTATTTGGAGAGTTCTTATAGTTAAACTCAACAGGACGTAAGTTGTAGACTTTATCGGTCAATGTTGGAGCTAGCGATTTGATGTTGTCTTTGTATTTTCTAGATGAACGAGCTATAACAAGCTGATTATTACTATCAAACGAAGCCATATACCCTGTACCAGCATTTACCTCAGGCAAGTTAATGCAACCGAAGATAGTAGTATTTGATGTTTCACCAAGAACAGACGCTGGATTACCAATAAAGTTAACTGCATCACCTGTGTACGTCTGTGTGTAGCCTAAGAAGATCGAGTTATTACCTTGGTGATTTTCACCTGCAAGAGCACCGATATAGATATTACCCGAACTGCTCGTTAAGCTTGAACCAGCACCGTAACCCACAGCAGTATTATTAAAGCCGCTTGTTACAACAGCTAAGGCACCGTTACCATAAACAGTATTCATGCCGCCAGTTAAGTTGTTATTGTTACCTGCAAGAGTACCGATTATGGTGTTGCCGTTTGTTGGCGCTTCAATAAACGGTGTGCCAGGGTAACAGAATGGTGTACTATAACCACCAAAGTTAATCAAGCTATTGCCAGTTAAGGTAATGGTTGTTGCAACAAAACTGCCGGTAGCATCACGAGCTACAACAGTGTTTGCATAGTCACAGGTGGATGTTGCGGTTACTAAACTAGAAATTGAAATCCAACTTGTTACACCAGTACCGTCAGTCGACAAGATCTCATTTGCTGTACCAGTATTATAGGGCAAGGTGAAAGTATATGGCGCTGATCCATTTGGAGCATCCATAGTAATTGGGCCACTGCCATCAAGTGGATTAAAGGTAACAGAGGTGAGCGTTATGTTTGTTGCATAGAAACTACCCAAGTTATTACGTAATACTAATGTGTTTGGCGTATCGTTTGGTGTTGCATTATAAACACCGTTATAGGCAAACTCAAAGTTTTGATAGTCAATGCCAGAAATTAAACCGACGCTGGTTGTGCCAATTAAGTTACCTGCGTAGGGAACATTTAACTGGTTTGTATTATTGCCGATCTCGTTCCACTGAACAAGTGTTCCATTTGCGGTGCTTGTTGTTAAAAATTGCACAGGTGCGGTTTGGCCATTAAGACTTTCAATGCCACCTGTTAATGTTGTTACCCATGACAATTGATTATTGCCATTGTAGAACAGTGACTGATTTGTCTGAGGAGCTGAAACCGGCCAGAGTAATGTATAGGTTGATGCTAATGATGCTGCGCCAAGAGATACTGTGTTATCGCTTGGACCTTGGAAGATCACATATCCAGTACTTGTAATATTAGTTGCTGCAAAACTTCCGGTGCCATCACGTTCTACTATTGTTCCTGGGATATCAAGTGGTGTGGCATTATTAACGCCGTTATAAGCAAACTCAAAGTTTTGATAATCTTCACCGGTAATTAAACCAACATGATTATTATCATTAGGTAAATTACCAGCATATGGAATATCTAATTGATGTACGCCTGTTACTGCGTTATCAGTCCAACCAAAGAATGTTCCAGCTGTGTAAGTAGTTAAGTATTGATTTACAACAGTTACGCTATTCAAGCTTTCAATTGCTGAACCAACAACAACTGTCTGCCATGTAAGATTACCGGTACCATCATTAATAAGTGTCTGACTTGCGCCACCCTGTGTTTGTGGAAGTGTTACACCATATGTTGTCGCTGTTGCTGGGCCACTAATAGAAACAGTTCCACTGTTATCTTTGGCTTCAAACGCTACCGTTGTTACCGTTACAACCGTTGCTGCAAAGCTGCCTGTGTTATCACGCAATACTAAGGTGTTTGGGGTATCTGCTGATGTTGCCGCATATACAGCGTTTGATGCATTTTCAAAGTTGAAATAATCGGTGCTTGATATTAAGCCAGCAAGTACACCATAGGTTGATGCTAGTGGAATATTAAGCGTATGCGTATTACCCAATGAATTAAATTCTGGTTGAATTCCAGCTTCACCATTTGCAAAGAACTGCACCGGTGTTGTTAATCCATTAAGACTTTCAATACCGCCTGTCAATGTTGTTACCCATGACAATTGATTATTGCCATTGTAGAACAGCGACTGATTTGTCTGAGGAGCCGAAACCGGCCAGAGTAATGTATAGGTTGATGCTAATGATGCTGCGCCAAGAGATACTGTGTTATCGCTTGGACCTTGGAAAATTACATATCCGGTGCTTGTAACATTAGTTGCTGCAAAGCTTCCCGTACTATCACGCAATACCAATGTACCTGGCACATCATTTGGTGTTGCCGCATATACAAAATTTGATGCATTTTCAAAGTTGTAATAATCTTCACCGGTGATTAAACCAACATGGTTATTGTCATCAGGTAAGTTACCAGCATATGGGATATCTAATTGATGTACGCCTGTTGCTGCGTTATCAGTCCAACCAAAGAATGTTCCAGCTGTGTAAGTAGTTAAGTATTGATTTACAACAGTTACGCTATTCAAGCTTTCAATTGCTGAACCAACAACAACTGTCTGCCATGAAAGATTACCGGTACCATCATTAATAAGTGTCTGACTTGCGCCACCCTGTGTTTGTGGAAGTGTTACACCATATGTTGTCGCTGTTGCTGGGCCACTAATAGCAACATAACCGCTGTTATTTTGAGCTTCAAATCTTACACTTGTTACCGTTACATTAGTTGCTGCAAAGCTGCCTGTGTTATCACGCAATACTAACGTATTTGGAACATCTGCTGGTGTTGCCGCATATACAGCGTTTGATGCATTTTCAAAGTTGAAATAATCGGTGCTTGATATTAAGCCAGCAAGTACACCATAGGTTGATGCTAGTGGAATATTAAGCGTATGCGTATTACCCAATGAATTAAATTCTGGTTGAATTCCAGCTTCACCATTTGCAAAGTACTGCACCGGTGTTGTTAAGCCATTAAGACTTTCAATACCGCCTGTCAATGTTGTTACCCATGACAATTGATTATTGCCATTGTAGAACAGTGACTGATTTGTCTGAGGAGCTGAAACCGGCCAGAGTAATGTATAAGTTGATGCTAATGATGCTGCGCCAAGAGATACTGTGTTATCGCTTGGACCTTGGAAAATTACATATCCGGTGCTTGTAACATTAGTTGCTGCAAAGCTTCCGGTGCCATCACGTTCTACTATTGTTCCTGGGATATCAAGTGGTGTTGCATTATAAACGCCGTTATATGCAAACTCAAAGTTTTGATAATCTTCACCGGTAATTAAACCAACATGATTATTATCATTAGGTAAGTTACCAGCATATGGGATATCTAATTGATGTACGCCTGTTGCTGCGTTATCAGTCCAACCAAAGAATGTTCCAGCTGTGTAAGTAGTTAAGTATTGATTTACAACAGTTACGCTATTCAAGCTTTCAATTGCTGAACCAACAACAACTGTCTGCCATGAAAGATTACCGGCACCATCATTAATGAGTGTCTGACTTGCGCCACCCTGTTCATTTGGAAGAATTACACCATAGCTTGTCGTTTCTAAAGAAGCTGGACCAGTAATAGAAACATAACCACTGTTATTTTGAGCTTCAAATCTTACACTTGTTACCGTTACATTAGTTGCTGCAAAGCTGCCTGTGTTATCACGCAATACTAACGTATTTGGAACATCTGCTGGTGTTGCCGCATATACAGCGTTTGATGCATTTTCAAAGTTGAAATAATCGGTGCTTGATATTAAGCCAGCAAGTACACCATAGGTTGATGCTAGTGGAATATTAAGCGTATGCGTATTACCCAATGAATTAAACTCTGGTTGAATTCCAGCTTCACCATTTGCAAAGTACTGCACCGGTGTTGTTAAGCCATTAAGACTTTCAATACCGCCTGTCAATGTTGTTACCCATGACAATTGATTATTGCCATTGTAGAACAGTGACTGATTTGTCTGAGGAGCCGAAACCGGCCAGAGTAATGTATAAGTTGATGCTAATGATGCTGCGCCAAGAGATACTGTGTTATCGCTTGGACCTTGGAAAATTACATATCCGGTGCTTGTAACATTAGTTGCTGCAAAGCTTCCCGTACTATCACGCAATACCAATGTACCTGGCACATCATTTGGTGTTGCCGCATATACAAAGTTTGATGCATTTTCAAAGTTTTGATAATCTTCACCGGTGATTAAACCAACATGGTTATTGTCATCAGGTAAATTACCAGCATATGGGATATCTAATTGATGTACGCCTGTTGCTGCGTTGTCATTCCAACCAAAGAATGTTCCAGCTGTGTAAGTAGTTAAGTATTGATTTACAACAGTTACACTATTCAAGCTTTCAATTGCTGAACCAACAACAACTGTCTGCCATGAAAGATTACCGGTACCATCATTAATAAGTGTCTGACTTGCGCCACCCTGTGTTTGTGGAAGTGTTACACCATATGTTGTCGCTGTTGCTGGGCCACTAATAGCAACATAACCGCTGTTATTTTGAGCTTCAAATCTTACACTTGTTACCGTTACATTAGTTGCTGCAAAGCTGCCTGTGTTATCACGCAATACTAAAGTATTTGGAACATCTGCTGATGTAGCTGTATACACAAGATTAATCGCCTGTGTTGAAGTTACCGTTGTAATCCAACCAAGTTGTCCCTGTGGATTTCCCACATCACCTAAAACTTGATATTGAGCAGAACTTGCACTTGTCGGTAAAATCAAATTAAATGGCAAACTTGAAGTTGTACATGGTCCACGAAGTCCAACATAACTTGTATCATTATGGTTATAAAATTGAATCTCGTTGCAACTATCAAGAACCAGTGTTGATGTCATCACCAACGCGCCGGTCATGGTATCGCCAGAACGATTCACTTTATTAGAGAAATAGGTGTAATCATTATTACTAATTAAGCCAGAAGTAACGCCAGCAGTTGACGCTTGTGGAATATTAAGAACTTGAGTACCAGTAGGAATGGTGGTCCAATTCGGTGCTGTTCCTGCTTGAGCTGTTATTAAAAATTGAGCTGGTGCTGTTAATAAATTAATACTCTGAATACCAGAAGTTGTTGCAATTGCTGAGGACCATTTCAAGTTACCAGCGCCATCTGTTACTAAGGCCTGATTTGGGGTGCCATCTGCTGGTGGCAAATTTAGAACATATGATGTTGTAACTGGGTTAGGTGCTTGAATAGATACACTGCCAGAATTAGTTGGATCTTCAAAAACAATAGCCGTTTGATTAGACATGTTAATATCACCGGTCATGGTGCCGCCCGCTAGTGGAAGATAAACACCACTTGGGGTACCGCCACCGCCAGTAAAGCCTGGCGCAACAAGGGAACCAGTAATCAAAAGATTACGTAGATATTCATCTCTTGGGCGATAATTACGTGGATCTTCAACAACAGCTGTTGAAATAGGAAATGGCTGACCAATACGTGGCGCTTTTGAACGAAGCAGTTCAGAACGAATATGCTCTATGCTTTTTTGCACAGAAGCTAATTCTGAAGCTGATAACTCAGCCTTAATATCTTCAAAAAGTTCAACAAGTTGAATAATATCATGTTCTTGCACTATCAAAGCAGGATCAATTACCTGATCAATCAGAGCCTGATCGATATCTTTGATAAGTTGAACGTATGTATTCAACTCTTGTGAGGTAACTGCTTGCAAAATAGAGGCATTAAATAGCCCAACAACAAGCATTACACTCAAATATGAAAACCACTGCTTCATACCGTCTCTCCTGAAATTTTTTTGTAAAAAAATACTACGCTAAGAATGTAAATTAATTCTCATCGCCAGGTCAAGCAAACAATAAAAAATAACAAAAAGAAATTAGAAACAAAAGGAATTACTAGAACAGCAGACTAATATTAACCCACCAGGCAAAAATTTTAGTATCGAACATCTTTGATCTACTAATATTAAAACCTGTGCCTATGCCACCCGGCTTTTTTAAGAGTAATGATTTTTTAAAAACATGAATAAAGTTTGCATAAAAACTATTTCTAGCAAAATTAGGTGATGTTATTTTTTCTGTTGGCAAAAGAGCCGCTTGGTTTGTAAAAAAAGTAGGGTTATACCCCACTTCAAAAATATTTACCTTATGACGATATTGCAAAATCATAAAAAGATCTGTTAAATTGCCAGGTTGAATTTTAGCGCCACAGGGTAAAATTGGGTACCACGTGCGATCAAAAAAATGAACACATCGTGCCTGCACTATGGCAGCTAGTGCCTGCTTAAGACTTCGAATAAAAGTGTATGAGATTTCCCCGCCAGCACCCAACCCAAAAAAACGCGTACCTACCAAGGTTTCGTATGTTTCCTGAGCAGTTACCTGATATTTTGTTGGAAAACCTCCAATGGCATAAAGAGACACTTGCCCTTTATCATCATAAAAAAAGAAATTTTTACCGGCAGTCAAAACAATATCATCAAATCCCGTACGTGAATTTTTGAATGTTTGAGTTCCACAGGTATGATCCGTCTGATTTTCCAAACCGGTCGTAAGTTCTAACCACCAATCGTGTGGAGCTAAAAAACGAATGTTAAAAATTGGACCCGCAAGAAAAGTTTTTTCATATACATCTTGATGAGTTAAGGGCGCTACAATATGCCGTGAACGGTTATAGACTACTGGCAATGCAGTAAGTAACCAAAAACTCTCTTTACCCGGAAATATTTGTTCAAAAACATGCGTAGAAAATGCGCGCCTGATCTTCATGTTATATACTAGAGAAACCGCTTGTATCGAGCCGTAGCTGTGAATAAAAATTATTAAAAACAATCGGTTAATATTGCTCATGATGTTCTCACAATAGGCTTTTTTTCTTTGATAGT
Organism: uncultured Candidatus Babeliaceae bacterium; assembly: GCA_963704655.1. GTDB lineage: Bacteria > Babelota > Babeliae > Babelales > Babelaceae > BOG-1370. The sequence continues at coordinate 818,503 of OY969927.1, forward strand.
AGAAAATTCTTTCTTGAAAAATCAATACATTAGGTTACATTTGATCGTAGATTTACATCAAAAAAAAAAATTTAGTTATTCATAATTTTAATCAGGAGACGCGTGGAAAGAACAGCTCTTATCAAAGAAAGTTTTAAAGCATTAGAAGCTCATGACTATGACGCTCTTTTAAGCTTTTTTGCCCCAGATGCCACCACAGACTGCGACATGTACGGTCATCTAAAGGCACCAGAGTTTTTAAAAATATTTTTAAAAGATTCAACGAATTCAAAAATCACTATTAAAAGCATTGATGATGATCCGGTAGACAACCATAAAACTCACGTGCACTTTGAGTTAGATTGGACGTTACAAAATGGGCAAACTCTAACAAGTGATATTGTAAAAGTTTTAAGTTTTAACACTGATAACAAAATCAAGCATATAACTGCGACCTATAAACTTCTTGGGCTTAGCCAAGAAGCACCAGAAGCGGTATAGCCTCCTGAGAAAATTTTTTAAAAAATTTATTCTTATAAAAGTGTTGACTTTAAAAAAATATGGGAATAGAATCACTTTTAATTATAGACTTTTGAAATAATTTTTTATTAAATAATGCAAGATCTTAAAAATATCTCATTATACCCACAGATATGGGGCAGGTTAGTCAGCTGCCCCTATCTCTATGTGCGAATAGTTTTTTTAAAAACACAAATACCGCTTGCTTTATCATACGTAAAATCAAAATGAAGATGAGCTTTTGTATTTACCTCTTCAATGGCGGGCTTAAGCGCTACAAGTGCCTGTGAAGGAAAGGTCCGCTTGCCCAGCGTTAACACGTCACACAAACTATCAAGATATATAAACCAAATAGACTGGAACATAAAACTTTTAAGCAAAAGCTCATAAAGACGCATTGATACGGGCCGAGCTAACTTTTTGTATGCATAGAAATTTATATAGTTATATAATCTTGTTTCTTTAAGTTGGTGTATATACAAGGCATTAAAAATAATAGATATTTTTTTTGTTTTTTTATCAAATGTAACGCCGTCAAGAATGGTAAAGCATTTTTCTTTAAAGCCATCAACTTCAAAAAAAGATCCTCCGAAGTTAATCACTACTGCTTGCCAACGCTTAAGTGCAAGCATGATGCGATCATATTTTGCTTTACTAAAATTTTTACTTTGAGAAAAAACATTTTTTGCTATCTCATAGCGTGTGATGGATATCTCACAAGAATTAAAATCTGATTCTTTTAATAGTTTATGAAGTAAATAATAAAGAACGAGCTTGTCAAAGCGAACAGGCAGCCCATGTGAACATTTTAGCTCATAAAAACCATATTCTTTTTGTATAATAAGCTCTTTCGGGTAATCTCTTTTAGAAACGATCCAATTTGGATTTTCTAAAAAATTTATATCGTCCTTTACGAGCATACTATTATCAAATTCCATTATATTCCCTCATTACCACTCTTGATCAATGCTAACCAAAACTCATAGTATTATACTATACCCTCAAAGAGACGTAATGCCATGAAAAAATTATTTTTTATTCTTTTATATCCACTTGCTCTGTGTGCGCGAGAAGAGGATGGCGCCCATGTTTTACAAGGCAACTTAGCCTTGCCAACTTCACAAGAACCGGCACCACTTTTTTGCTTTGGTCAATCAGTTATAGATAAACATGATATTCAAGCGTTTGTGTATATTAATAGCCTTTTGGGCAAAAAGACAGATTTTACCCAGATTATCCCGAATATTTTATATGGAGTCACTGACGAACTTACCATAACTGCAGGCGCGCCTATAGCGGCAAAGTTTAGGTACCATAATTACCAATCTTCAGGAATAGGTGATCTTTTTATTCAAGCAGAGTACGCGTTCTATAATAAAGACCGCCAAGACTATGCAAACCAAGCAACAGTTGTTGCGAGCATGACATTCCCAACAGGATCTTTTAAAAAACAGCCACCAACAGGTTTTGGCTCACCAACATTTTTTCTGGGTGCAACAGCAAACCACATGAGTATCAATTGGTATATTTTTGGGTGCTTTGGCGGATTTCTTACAACACCGCACCATAGCGAGCAACTTCCTAATACATTGTTATATCAATGGGGAATCGGCAAAAATATTCACTATGTTTCAGAAAAAAGAATTATCACATTACTTGTTGAGTTTTTTGGAAGCTACACTCAAGAAAGTAGAATTCGGGGCCCACTTTACAAAAACTTTGATGATAACAATTTCTTTATAGGCCCGTCTTTGTGGATCGCAACAGAACGCTTTATCTTTAACCCAGGAATAGCTTTTTCTTTATATAGCAAAAAGAATGATCAAAAAAGGGGAAGTTTTTTATTTTCTCTAGAGACCGGCTGGAAATTTAATTAGCAAAATTATAGAATCAATAACATATATAATCAATAAACTAAACAAATTAATTAACTAATTATACTAAAATTATTGAAGGTACAAATTATTTTATAATTTATAAAAAAATGTATACTTTATTATAAATTAAAGCATTTTTTTATAAATTAAAGAAAAAATTATGAAAACCTATATAATTCTATTAGCAACTTTTTTTACCATAACTACTCACAGTATAGACTTCACGAATCAAAAGCAAGATGCCGCTACGTCTGAAAACGCTAAATTGCATTATGCGGCACTCCAAAATGATTTAGAGAGTTTAGCAGCTGAACTAGAAGCAGGCACACCAATTGATTTAAGAGGGGAGCATGATTTCACAGCCTTACATCTTGCTTCAAAGGCTGGCCATACGGAGGCAATAAAAAAACTTATAGCACATGGTGCAGATAAAAATGCTCGCAATAAAAATGGAAATACCCCTTTACATTCTGCAGCGTATAATCAACAAGTACCAGCTATAAACATCCTTGTTGAAAATGGAGCATCGCTAGAGGCCACTAACAATGATGGGGATACGCCACTACATTCAGCAGCATGGAAAAATCAGTCTGCAGCAATAGAAGCCCTTGCAAAACATAATGCGCCGTTGAATGCAAAAAACAACGAAGGGGATACCCCGTTACATCTTGCAGCATGGAACAATTCCACAGACGCGCTTACTGTTCTTGCTGAAAAAGGCGCTGACCTTAAGGCATTAAACAATGATATCAATACACCTTTAGAACTTGCACAACAAAAAAACAATACCGTAGCAATTGACAGCATATCTACTCTTTTATCAAAAAAACAGATGGGTGATTCAGACAACCATCTACATACGATTTATGCAAAGGCACAAAAACTTACCCAAAAAATTGAAGAGAAAGCCGAAAATTTAAAAGCCATTTTAACTGATTACCAAACAGAAGAAGTTGCCTGTTATGAAATTGAAAGATGCATACGAACCCTTAAAGGGCTAGAACAAAACGGCGCATACTTACAGAATAATAATAAAAAAATTACATCAACAGCTGTGATGTTGCCAAGCAATCTACCACTGTATTCTTTAGTGGTATTTGGACTTATACCGTCATTGCTAAGCCAACAAAACTACGTTAGACCAAATTCTCTTTTACAAGAATTAAATATTATTTCAAGAATTGCAGATGAGCTAGAATTAGAGACATTATTTCCAGATGTAACAATATTAAACACGGATCATGCGGGATTTAAACCTTATATCAAAAATGCTGATTTAGTAATATTTACAGGAAATCCCTCAAATGCAGAAAACCATATCCGCGAAATGAAAGAAGGTTCTGTTCTTGCTTTAAATGGATCCGGGCATAACCCTGTTGTAGTAACAGAATCTGCAGATATCGAAAAAGCAGTTGAGGGCACGTTACTATTAAAAGGATTTAATGGTGGCCAAGATTGCGCGGGGCCAGACGCAATTTTAGTACATCACAATGTAGCTGAAGAATTTATAGAAAAGTTTGTTAAACGCTTTTCTTCATTAAAAACAGGCTCATTTAAAGACCCAAAAACTATCATAGGCGCAATTCATAGATTAAGTGAATTACAAAAATTTGCGCAAATATTTCATAGCAATAATAAAGATATCATCTCTGGAGGTATTATTGATTTTAAAAATAGCATAGTATCACCTACAACTATAGTCAGAGGAATTGAGCGCTACCCTAACTATAAAGAGATGTTCGGCCCTGTAGCCTTTATACACCCCTATAAAAAGGATGGGGATCTTTCATATTATTTTCAGGATGTAAGTGGTGAATACGGTGCACATCGTATGTATGTTACCTTATATGGTAAAAGCGACTACGTGCTATCAAAAGATGACTCTATTAACCCTAATTACTCAGATAACATTGGAATAGTATTACAAGATCAAACAATTCATGACGTTGAGATTGGATATAAACCATATGGTGGTTATAGCTTAGGAGCATCTGCTATAATAAAAAAAACAGCTCAAGGGCTACAAAAGGTTGCAATGCCCATTTTACTTCCTGAGATTATTTCTGAATACTTAATTAAAAATAAAGATTTACCTACCCAGGCAAAAGTTAAAAATGTTAATGAATCAAAGCCATCAGCATCCACAAAACGTGATAAAGAAATTGAGCCAGTAATAGAATTATTCAAAGAAATAGCTACTCAATCATTCAAAGACAATCTGAAATTCGGCTTTATTTTTGGTAGTGCGGCAAAAGGGAAATTAAAAGTAAATGGCCCAGACAGAGACGATCTTGATACTTTTATTTGCCTTAATGAGGATGACCCACAGGCCATACATAGTTATAAAATTCTATTGGCAAGTCTGCATAGAAAGTTTAATCTAAAACTAGATGATGCATTTCCTACAGAAATTATAACATTAAAAAGCCTAGAAGAAACATTAGATTCTCTTGATAAAATCACTATCGATATAGATAAAGTCGTTACAGGAAAAGAATTTGATGAGATATTTTGGACACACGCTTTAACAGATAAAAAGGTTGGGTTTGTTGGTGACGGCAAAAAAATGTCATCTTTGATTAAAAAAGGAACCCCTTATATTCATACATGGCGTAATCAGATTATTGAGCAATTAGAAAAGAAAAATTCATTGCCTTCACACATTCAACAAAAATTTTCTGGTTTATCAAAAAATGATGCCATCAAAAAATTACAATCCCACAACCCTCATTTGGTGGTACATTTAGGTTTACACTATGATGACAAACAATAATATAAAAAACATCACTCTTTCCGACAATACAGTTCTTACAATATCAAAAGCATCTATTGAAGATGCTTCTGATATTGTGAATTTTCTTAATGAAGTTGCTGGTGAAACGGATTTTTTAACATTCGGTTTTAATGATTTTTTTATCACACCAACTGAAGAAAAAAAAATAATCAAAAGTTGTTTAGAGAAAAATATATCACTCATGTTGGTAGGGAAACTAGATAATAACATTATTTCGCAACTATTTTTGCAACGTTCAGATAAAGCGCGATTGTGGCATTTTGGAGAAATAAACATAACGGTGAGCAAAGAACATTGGGGCAAATCAATAGGCCGACACATGTTAGCAGCTGCAATTGAATGGGCGCTAAATAACAATATTAGCAAACTGCAACTTCAAGTCCGCACAGATAATACACGTGCAATATCTTTATATCAAAAGTTAGGTTTTGTTATAGAAGGCAAAATTACTCGTTCTATCAAAATAAATAGTATCTACTTTAATGACTATATAATGGGTTTACAGCTTTAGCTTAGACTAAACTTTTATGAAACTAACCAATTAGTTTGCAACCATGAAAGGCGTTCGTGCGCTATATAATCCTGATTTCCTAACACAGCATCTTTAAGCCACGTAAAAGAACCTAAGCCTGTAACTCCACCAACGCCTGCAAGAACTGCAGCTGTACAAAAAAATTGCGCTGGATCAACAAATGGCAATTCCCAACAGCGACGTATATATCCAACACATTCTTCTGCCTCAATCGTAGGGCACCAAAATCGTGGATAACGAATGTCGCAGATTTTGCATGTAGAGCCATGAAAAATATCTACTCTAAACCCTTCAGCTTCTAAAACTTGTTTTGCTTGCATAAAATTTTTTCTTTCATTTAAAAGGAGACTAAAAAGAAAAAATGCAACACTACTAGCAGCGACAGAATAAAGTGAGTATTTTAAGGCATCTTGACGAGTTACCCTTTTTTTAGCTAACTCAGTGATTTCTTTTGCAAGAAATTCACATAGTTGATTATCAAAATCCTGAATTAAAAGACCCTCTTGCGCAACACGCGTACGGGCATGATTTACAGCGTTCAGCAAAGCATCTTGGGCATGAGCATCATTAAGATCCCTATCACGGGCAATATGTATAAGCTCTTCCTGAAGACTATCTAAAATTACCGATAAATTTGTAGAATGAACCGGTAAATAAATTAAGCTAAAAAAAATCGCATACCAAAATAATTTAAATTTCATAAATAACTCGCAATAGTTCACTTTATATTTTTTAAATATACAGTAACAGATAAATAAGCTCAATGCATTTGTCAATTCACTTAAAAACCAATAGCGCATCATTGCCGTATCCTTGACTTATCAAACTATATACATGTATACAAACAATTAAGCTCGTTATTATTTTTTCAATAACAAAAAAATATGGAATAACACTATGGTCTCTATAAAATATTTTTTTCTCGCCGCACTTAATAAAATTGTTGTTCTAAGTGCACTTATAGCATTTATGAAAATACCTGTGTTGGGTATGTACAGTTGTACCTATACCTGTACCACAAACCCATTAGCAGAAATCTATCCTAATCAAAATATGTGCGTATTACTTGATATGATACCGCCAGCATTAAAGGGGTTATCCTACGCTATGTATCCCAACTGCGATATCTATAATACAAACCGCTTTGGGTTTAATAAACGGTTTAACTTTTTTCCAGAAGCTATTATAGTGCCCACAACAGAAAACGAATTAATTTATACATTCACAACACTTGTTGCAAATGATTTGCCATTTTCTGTACGTTCGGGCGGCCACTGCTATGGCCCAGGGTCATTATCAAATAACTATATTATTGATTTACGCAACTTTAATAGCATCATTACAAATACGCAAACCAGCCAAGTATATCTTGGTGCCGGCTGCAAATTAGGCAATGTTATTACCGCTTTAGGTAATATCAATTACGCTATTCCAACGGGAACATGTCCATCAGTTGGTGTAACTGGTTTATCACTTGGCGGTGGAATAGGCTACCTAGCGCGCCAATATGGTTTAACCTGTGACTCAATTGTAAATATCCGTCTTCTTACTGCCCAGGGTGATATTATAGTAGTTGATGCACAAAGTGACCCTGATTTATTTTGGGCATTATGCGGAGCGGGAGCAAACTCGTTTGGCATAGTTTTAGGATTTACCTTTAACATGTACTATATACCTGAAGTAAGTCTTGTTTCTTTGCGATGGGATTGGGACCCTGCACTTGCAGCACAAATTTTTAATGCATGGCAAGCATGGATAGCAACATTACCAGAATCTATAACATCTGAGTGTGCTCTTACCTATAGAAACGGAAACTCACGGATCACAATCAATGCATTAAAAGTAGGATCAGAGCCATTAACAGAGTGGCAAAGTGTTTTCAGCCAATTTAATCCTATGGTTGAGATTAACTACCAAGGCAACTATTTAAACGCTGCAAATAAAATCTCTTCAACGCCAACGCCACCTTTTTCAAAAGTAAAAACTAAATTTCTCTTTGAACCATTACCACAAGCCGGTCTTCAAGTACTAACCAATTTCTTCAGTCAATTACAACAGAACCCCTGCAATATCCGTGTAAACTTTATCTTTGGAGCAGCCTTGGGCGGGGCAATTTCACAACCTAATCCAAATAGTTCATATTTCCCACGTAATGCCTTTGCATATCTTTTTGAATTCGCCTATTGGTTCTATGAAAATCAATCAGTTCAAACAATAAATTTACTCCGTCAAATTTATCTTGACCTTGAACCGTATACCTCACCATACAGCTATTCAAATTTAGTTGATTATGAACTTGGAGCAAGTTACTTAAATGCCTATTATGGAAGCAACGTTAACAGACTTATTCAAGTTAAAAATATATACGATCCAACCAATATCTTCACCTGGAAACAAGGCATACCGCTTACCTATATTCCACAATCAAATCTTAACCAAGTAATTCAACAAAAATATTGTCCGAGGTTTATTCCAATTTAAGTAACAAAAAAAAGATCGCTCCAGTTGGAGCGATCTTTTTTTATATAATTACTCTATAAATCTTAATAACTCAAGCCAAGTTTACCCCAAACAGACCATTGGGATAACGTATTACAATCGGCAAACTCATAACCGCCGCCAAAGCCGATAAGAAATGGACAACAGACATCATTGTCATTATAAGAGACGGCGCCATAAATGCCATTAACGAGTGCTTGTGGCTGTGCGCCAGATGAAAAATTTAATAGCGTCGAAGGAGTAAACACCGCATCGCTGGGAGCAATGTTTGGGCCAATCGCAGATTCAGTGATATTTGCCATGCTCGCAGAAACTGGGTTGCTACTCACTGCACCAGCGATATCATATATTCCTGTATTTGGTGGAAATTGGTTATTACCACATATTTTATCGCAAGCGCGCCACCAAAGGTTATACCCAGCTTCTATATTCCATTGGCACACTTCATAATGCAATGCAAACCATAACTCGATCTGAGAACGTGGAGTTACCGTTACAGGAAACGTTGCCGTGTTAATGCCGGGCATTGAAAGACTCGTAGTATCACCATTCACCACCAATAAATAACGGGACCAATCGCCATTGGCACATAGATCAAATGACCGTCTTTCACATCCAGAAAAAAGATAACGATATTTAGTATCAAGCATAAAGTTAAACTGCGAATAAGTATTTTTATAAAGTTTAAAATCGGCATTAATACCTACGCCAAATGCGCCATGCTTAGTACCTACCAATGGCTCAAAGATATATTTGGAAATTGGGCGATTACCCGTTGGTATAGAGCCAACAAGATACAACCCGATATGACTTTGGTCATCACAAAAAAACCAATTGTCGCCTAATTTAAGTTGAATATCATCAACGCCGGTCTGTTTTAATGGGCAGGTACTAAATAACCCTGCCGTCCATGCTGGGTTATTTAGTGCTTGTATACCGGTTGTAATCCCCGACACCGTTCCATATGCCATGTCACCTGTTAATGCTTCACAAACATTTAAACTATGCTTTGCTTGAAATGCTGCAAAAGATACAGACAACCAGATATTTCTCAAGAGCCAATGTGCATCTGGCAGCCAACGCGACATATCAAACCGCGCATAAAAATAACCACCAGTTGCCTTACGCACTGGTGCAATTGAAAGCATTGAACTAAAAAAAAGTCCCGGTGCAGCTGCAAGATTAAGCCATAAAGAACCTACATTACCAGAGCCGTCCTCTTGAATATTTAAGTTACACGCATTTTGTGGCAAAAAATAACGGGCCATTGCGCTCGTATTATCTGATTGCGTATAAAAGGGTGTCACATAAAAAGAAAATCCTGTGCGATCATCATTCTCATGATGATAAATATGATAGTTATCTAACGCAAGTTCATACGTGGCATTATGAGTAATAGATCGTGGGATAAGAATAGAATGGCTCTGCGCGTAACTCGTACAAAAAAAGATGCTGGGTACTGCAAAAATTCCTGCATAAAAATGTTTCATAATTTTTTTTCCCTTTGAAAAAACATATACATTCTTAGTGCAACGTAGCATAAGCAACAAAAAAATCACAAGAACCATCAATTAGAATTTGATAAATCTGGGCATAAAAAAAGGGGGCAGAATTTTGCCCCCTTTTAATTACTTATTATATATTTTGAGAATTACTCACTCTCTTGCTCGTCGCTACATTCTTCTGAAGTAGTAATTACACCCGCAAATGCTGCAAGATTTTCTGCACCAATTAACGCTTGTAACGCATCTATAGAAGCTTGGTCAACAGGATCTCCAGAAGTATCGGCTTTTATACCATTAATAACCTCATTGAGAGCTGCATCAGCTGCTGCCGGGGTTGAATCAATACTACCATTAATAATGTCGCGCAAACATGCTTGATCATTTTCTTCAAGTTTTCCTTCAAGATAATTATTAAACCAATCTTGTGGTGCAATAGCTTGTAATGCTGACGCTGATAAAACAGCAGCAGCAATTATTAATACATTATTTTTCATATTATTTTCCTTTTTTTACTTTAAATTAGTTAATTATTTAGCAGGTTTGACTACAGGTTTTGATGGTATTGCAGCACCAGATCGAGCTCCACGCCATTCTCCTTGACCTTTTTTGCCGCGCCATCCCTGTTTTCCGCCTTTTTCTTGTGGTGCGTTAGCTCTATGATAACTACGTAATCCACGTCCTTGACGTTTGCCGCCTTTATAACCACGACCTTCACGTGATTGCTCGCCTTGACGAGATTCACCACGTTTACCGCCGCGACCATCTGCCATTAAACTATATTCAGTTGACAATGCAAGGCCTAAACCAAGCGCCAACAGAAGAATTCTCTTATATTCCATAAAAAACTCCCTATTTTTTGGTTATTTTACACTATATTTATATATATAAGCGTACAACTTTTTGACCAAAAAAAGCAAGATATTGAGGTTTTTAGCCTCAATATCTTGAAAAAACAGGAGATTATTAACGTTAAAAAAGAAATACAAAACCAAGTTTTAAGGTATTTGCGACAAAGTTTTTTCGAATTTCTGCATCGTAGCGGCCAAATGTGGTAAATCCATGAGCGCATTGCACATCAAGACTGGCTCCCACAATCCCGCGATTTCCAATGGCATATTTAGCATTCACAGCAAAACAACCATCTAGGTCCTGAAGTCTGGCCATAATAACACGGTTATCCAATGCAACATCACATGCCCATGCCGCATGAATATTTGGCACCAAACAAACACGTGGCAGTTCAAAAGAACCCATGAATTCAGCGCCCACATACGCACGAAGCGTACCGGCCTTAAATTCACCAACTACTAAATCTAAACTGTCTGCGCCATACTCTTGAAAAGGCTTTTGCGTATTTGCAAAATAAGAAACCCGTGCCAACGGGATAAAAGACCAATTGTTATGTTCAAGATCAAAACCAACTTGCACACGTGCTTCAAGATCGTTACCTTTTTGATTACTGTGTGCACAACGATAGAGTCCAGAAAAACTGTCAATCGCATTAAACACTATAGAGCGCCGCGCTGAACCCCAACGCCAGCCACCGCTGAGTACGCCATCAATAAAAAAACATGATGGAGCATAATGCATGTAAGCACCAAGCTTAAGATCCCCATCGAGTGCGCTGCCACCACCATTGTCCCACTTAATGGAATCATACAAACCACCTACAGCGGCACCAACTGTCAGATTATTACAAGGTTGCCAATCAGCAGCACATACGATACCGCCAGTGCTATAATCAAAACCTGAAAGACAATGTTGTTTTTTATTCTCACCACATTCGCCTATGCCATAAATCCAAAGGCGCGGCCAAAGGCGCGGCGCACCACTGCAGCCTCCGCAACAAGAATCGTCACCGCAGCAACAGGTATACATATGCTGTTCCAACAATGCATTACTAAAAAGAAGCCCACTGCGCATGGCAACAAACAAAAGGGCCTCGTATCTATCGGGGCTCATGCTACGCAAAGCTTGACGGAAATAACAGGTATATAAATCTTGATTTGTATTAACTGCGGGGTTGTTCCAATTCAGATAATCAAGATCGGTATACACTGTGTATAAATCGCTATACGTTACAGGAATAAATTGGTCCAAGTAGTTAGCAACCTGCTGCGCATTTCCACTGCCTGCCATCGGTTCATAAAGCAATGCCTGCACACCTATAGGTTGATCGTGATAACGGTTGCCCAAGGCATAAATATAATCGGGAAAATAATCTGTACCATTAAAATCTGCAATTACGCGAACCTGCTCTGCGCCTCCAAATCCCCAATAAAAGCCAGGCGGTGGCGTTCCTGTCCAAATAGGCCCAGCAATTCCTGTCCATAGCCCATATTTTGGACCTAATTGTTGGTCAGTAGTCGGTGAAATAGGAATATCAACGCTCACAATAGTATCTGGAACAGTGGGCAAAGCAAAACGGTCCCGAAGCTGTGCAGCGGTTAGTCCACGCACATCCTGAGAATACATCATCCATGCGCCATTCTTGGTACTGCCTGCGGCAGCAGTATATACACGCACAAGATGCACCATATTTGGGTTTATTTGAGTAATCTGGGTACCATTGTCAAATGGGTCTGTCACTCCAGGAATCTCATTTGTGTCCCATTGAGCACAGATATAATTTACACCCGCAACTGGAGTAGGTGCCGGGGGAAGTACAGGAGGCGGTGTGCCATTTGCGGTCCATAATCTGGCTAAATAACCAGGGGGCTGCACTAAATCTTGCCACGGCTCGGCCAATACCTGAGTAGAAAACAGCAACCCACCAATTGCAATGAGCACTACAGCAACAGGAAAAAATACTGCTGCTATAAGAAGTCTCATGTTTTTGAAATTCGTCATCGTGCATTCAAATTAGGGATTTTTTGTGCAAGCAAGTTATTGTACGCCTTTATTAAAGCGCGTCTATCGGCTCGAAGATCCGCAGCTGACGCTTCAAGGTCTTTTGACTTAGATTTTGCTTTTCCGCAAGATGCGATACAGTCTTGCACATCGGCAATTAACTGGTCATGCCTTTTTTCCATAGCATCAATCTGGTCACAAAAGTCGCCACAAAATGTCGCTAAATCTTGTTTTGCGTCTTTGCTCAAAGATTTGAGTGAGTTCCTCATTTCTTGAAACGCCCTTTTGCTGCTTGTAAGTTCGGTTTGAATCTCTTGTAGCCCAGCTGCACTTATCGATAAGCACAACATGGCAACGTTCATTACTAGAAAATAATATACTGAAATTTTCATGAATTTTTCTCCCGCTTGAGCTCAATTGCTCAATGTTAATTTATACTGGTTTTATAAAACCTTAAAAGTATATCTCTTGTCAAGATTGTTATTAAAAGTAGTTATAAATTAAGCTAACTATTACTTGAACAATATTTAGTAAATATAGCCCGGACTATGGGACTTGCATCACACCCAATATTTACCTGAAAATCGTTAACGGTACCATCACCAAAATTGGGAACCAACGCGTACAAGCTCCCCTTTAAAATAGGTGAAAATGCAACACCGTCAGAATTTACGCCTGTTGCAAATGGTGAACCAGGAATTTCTACAAAAGTACCGGAATTCGGGTCAACCTGATAAACATTCACAGAACCTGTGGCGGATTTTGGCGATACTGGGATATACACTTTTACCGTATCGCCATAAAAGTTAGAAACCGCAGCAAGTAACGTGCCATAAACAAATGGTGAGTACGCAACTGTATTTGGTGAAGAACCCGCATCAACTGGAGATTGCGGAATTTCACTAAAATACCCAGTATCTTGATCAACTAAGTATATAGAGACGGTGTTATCACCACTGTTGGTAACAGCAGCATAAAGTTTTCCTGAAAATTCGGGGGAAAATGATAAGCCGATAGGCGATATTCCCGTAGAAAAAGGGGCAGCAACTTGAGTAAATACGCCACTTGTTTGATCTACAGAATATACTGAAACGGTATTATCGTTCTGGTTAGTAACCGCTGCAAACATATTTCCTGATACAACTGGCGAAAATACAATAGTATACGGCCCACTGCCGGCAGAAAATGGATTCCCTGCAACGGTCGTAAACACGCCAGTATTTGGATCAACCGTATAGACCCAAATTGTTCCATCGCCGTTATTTGCAACAGCGGCACACAACACACCAGAAGTTAGTAGTGTAAACGCAACACTATACGGCGTAACTCCTGTGGAAAATGGTTGCCCAGTAACAGTAGAAAATGCGCCCGTTAAAGTATCAACCATAAAAACACTCAACGTACTATCGTTTGCATTTGGCACCGCTGCAAAAACATTTCCTGAAACCTCTGGAGAATAGGCTAACCATGCCGGTCCTGAACCAGCACCAGAACCTGATGAAAATGGCGAGCCAGGAACCGACAAAAGCGTGCCATTTGATGTATCAACTTGATATACAGAAACTGTTCCATCACTATAATTTGGTACTCCGGCAAAAAGATTCCCCGAAACAACGGGTGAGTAAGCAACCCACGCTGGCCCGGCGCCTGCTTGATATGGCGATTCACTCAACTGTTCAAATGTACCAACTACACACTCGGCAAAAAGCGCACTTTGCTGATTAATAAGAATTAGAAGTATATGATAAAATTTTGAAAATTTCATAAAACCTACAAATAACTCAACAATTTTGCGTAACGGTTACTGCAACGGAGTCTGTTGTCGTGCCATTGCTATAATTTCCTACAATGTAATAGGTATAAGTAACATTTGGATTTCTATTATGATCTAAAAATACAAATGGTTCTGCCGCAACAGTGCCTGCTAAATTAGTTAACCCAGCATCACGATAAATTGAATAACTCACGGGCAATGTGTTTCCAGAAACCGTCCACGTTAATTTATTAACAAAATCTGTTTGAGTCAGAAACCTATTTGCTATTTGGCATCCCTGCGCAACAATTTGAACTGATTCTAGCGCTATAACATTCACGACATTAGATGTGTAATTCGTAACATACGCATATTCACCATCAGGCGAAATTGCAATTGCATCAGGAGATTGTCCAACCACTATTGTTAGAGGGAGTAACGTATTAGTTGCGATGTCGATAATGTTAACGGTGCCCTGCCCAGCCACCAAACTACTAAAGTATGTGGTAGTGTAAAGAGTATTATAATTAGTTGCGTATGCATAACGTCCATCGGGCGTAATAGCAATACCGGCAGGCTGTATTCCAAGATCAATAGTTGCTGCAATAGTATTATTTTCAAGATCAACAGCGCTTACTGTTGTGCCGTAAGGAAAGAAATTATTGCTGCCAAAGTTTGTCACGTAGGCGTATTGACCGTTTGGTGTAATTGCAATTGCAAAAGGACCTGAAAAACCTAAAATGGTTGTTGTAACCAGATTGCTGGTGGTATCTACAACATCAACAGTGCCCTGGCCGGGGTTGCCACTGGTATAATTAGCAACATAAAGATGTTTCCCATCAGGTGCCATAGCCAACACCGCAGGAGCAAGATCTGTGACAATAGGCGCACCGATAATCATGTTCGTATTCAAATCTACAACACGTATTGTTGTGCCGTTACCACTAAGAACACCTTCAGGACCGCCATAATTATTGACATATGCAGTGTTTCCATCAGGAGTTATAACAAAACCTGATGGGCCATCAAACCCAGTAATTAAACCGGTAACTGAATTAGAAAGTAAATCAATAATAGAGACCGTTGTGTAATTACTGTTGGTTACATATGCTTTTGTTCCAGCAGCATTTATAGTTACCGTATAAGGCTGATTAAAAGTGGTACTTGTAATAGTTTGTTCAAGGGTATTATTCATGAGATTTAATACACTCACACTGTCTGAGCCAGGAATTCCATAATTATTATTGTTTGCAACATAGGCAAAACGATTATCAGGTGTAATGGCAAGACCAGCCGGAGTGACTCCCACATTAATAGTTGCAACAACCTCATTAGGTGTCATAGAATGCAACAATACTGTTGCTCCACATGACAAAAAACAAACTAAGTAACGTAACAATTTTATCATGAGTATCTCCAAAAAATTTACTAAGCTAAGATTTTGCTTAGTAAACTCTAGAAAGTCTTAACAATGTATGTCAATAAATAATTTTAAAATCAAGATGAAAAGCTAAATCCCCTTCGGGCAATATCTTGTTTTTCTAAGAACGACGGTTCTATTTTAATCAGTAGATTGTTTAATTTTTTTTTTAATCAGGAGAACAAGTATGTTCAAGAAATTATTATTAACATTACTATTTGTAGCCACGGCTAAAACGAACTGCATGGCAGATCAAAGCGAAGAAGCAGAATCAAAAAGCCGTAAATGCAAAACATTCCAAAATTTAAATGTATGTAAGAATCTTAACGTTGGCGGAACAGTAACGGCCAATAACTTTATGACTTCATCTGGCCAACTATTTGGTGGTATTCGCAATTATGCTGTGTTAACTAACCAGGCAGAAGTAATTTCAGGCGATAACATTCTTTGGGCCGAAACACCTGCAAGCAACTTGTCTTCAGGTATCAGTTTTAACGCAACCACAGGTTCTATAACTCTTCCAACATCAGGACTTTTCCTTGTACAATACACAGTAAGATTTACAAGAACCCCATATGATGGCACTTCTATTGCAACAGCACAATTACAGCAAACAGTTGCAGGAACACCTACGAATATAACCCAGCCAGCTATTACTACCTATCTTGGAATAGACGGCATAACTTTCACTGTCCCACAATCCAATGCTTTAGTGACAGGCTACGCTCTTGTGAGTGTAACATCATCAGCAAACAATACCCTTAATTTAGTAGCTACATTTGATGACAATGCCACCCTTCCTGCAACTACAGGCACAGACGCAAATGCGGAAATGGTAATATTGCAACTTAACTAAAAAAAAATGTAGATTGTTTAATTCTTTTTTTAATCAGGAGAACAAGTATGTTCAAGAAATTATTATTAACATTACTATTTGTAGCCACGGCTAAAGCGAACTGCATGGCAGATCAAAGCGAAGAAGCAGAATCAAAAAGCCGTAAATGCAAAACATTCCAAAATTTAAATGTATGTAAGAATCTTAACGTTGGCGGAACAGTAACGGCCAATAACTTTATGACTTCATCTGGCCAACTATTTGGTGGTATTCGCAATTATGCTGTGTTAACTAACCAGGCAGAAGTAATTTCAGGCGATAACATTCTTTGGGCCGAAACACCTACAAGCAACTTGTCTTCAGGTATCAGTTTTAATGCAACCACAGGTTCTATAACTCTTCCAACATCAGGACTTTTCCTTGTACAATACACAGTAAGATTTACAAGAACCCCATATGATGGCACTTCTATTGCAACAGCACAATTACAGCAAACAGTTGCAGGAACACCTACGAATATAACCCAGCCAGCTATTACTACCTATCTTGGGATAGACGGCACAACTGGCGATATCCCGCAATCTAATGCTTTAGCAACAGGCTACGCTCTTGTGAGCGTAACATCATCAACAAACAATACTCTTAATTTAGTAGCTACATTTGATGATAATGCAACGCTTCCTGCAACTACAGGCACAGATGCAAATGCGCAAATAGTAATATTACAACTTAACTAAAAAAAACTTAGATCTTAAACTATAAGGGCCCTGTATTTTTATGCAGGGCTTTTTTTATTTGACAATAAAAACAAATAAGAGCAAAATTCCTAATTATGGAAAGAATGACCTTACGACAACAACAATTTTTTGCCGCTCTGCCCGATTCTTGGAAAAAGCCTTTAGAAGATGTTTGTAAAAGAACAGAAATTGATGCGCTCCTACAATTTTTACAAGAGCGTGAATCTGCTGGTGCAAAAATTTATCCTGCAAAACAGAATATATTTGCTGCATTAAAAGCAACGCCATTTAATGATGTAAGTGTAGTAATTGTTGGACAAGATCCCTATCACGGCCCGGGCCAGGCACATGGATTAAGCTTTAGTGTTCCGCCAGGCGTTCCACAACCGCCCTCTTTGCGCAATATCTTTAAAGAGCTGCATAAAGATATCGGCATGCCTATTCCGGCACATGGCACTTTAACCGGCTGGGCACAACAAGGCGTGTTATTGCTTAATGCAATTTTAACCGTTGAAGATGGCAAACCGGCAAGTCATGCAAAACATGGCTGGGAAATTTTTACTGACGCTGTTATTGAACAGCTTATTAAACGCAAACACCCGCTTGTTTTAATGCTCTGGGGCGCATACGCTCAGAAAAAAGTTGAACATTTGCATATGCACATCGACCCTTCACGCCATTTAATCTTAAAAGCGGCACACCCATCACCACTTTCAGTAACCAAATTTTTAGGCTGCCGCCACTTTTCACAAGCTAATGCCTTTTTAAAAAAGCATAACGAGCCAGAAATTAATTGGGCAGATTTGTAGTTACCTTAATAACTATATCGCCCTTTTTTTGCAGCTTTTTCTTCCGCTAAGATATCACCTATTAACCCATACGCATCGTCATATGACAGCCCCTGCCACCGTATCCCGCGTTTATTCAGGATATCTATCTGAGCACCTGAAATCGGTCTAACAGGAGTAGGTTGTGCTTGTTGCACCGGCGCTAAAGCTGGAAAGTGCGCTATTAAATGTGCCTTTTGCGTTGCATCAAACCGATATCCACCACCAAACATATTTGAAAGTAATGTTTTAAAATAAGCATTTTTTTCATAGAGCTTTGGCATCAAATTTCTCTTCCAAGCATCCAATTGATTTTTTGATGTATCAGCCAATTCGTGAATATATGCCTTAAAAATATCTTCCTGCATACTTAAAAAATTATTCTTATATTTTTCTGCAATCTCTTTTGATTTAATCCTTACTATATTTTCATTATTTACACTTGTCCGCGCATGACCTAAAGCACTTGCTGTTAGATTCGCTGAACCTGTCCATACATCTTCATCATCAATAATAATAAATTTATTATGCATTTTATTTTCATCGCCGTATGGTGATACAATCGGAACAATGCCTGCGCTTAAAAATCTTTCCAATAAATTATCGCTATTAGATGTTTTACTATCATAGATAACTTGAACATCAACACCGCGAGCTTTTAAAAGTATAAGTTCATTAATAACTGGTTGGCTCGTTAACCAATATGAAGCAACAATAACTTTTTCTTTTGCTGTGTCAAACGATCGCAGCAATTCTCTTTGAAAAAGATTTGTATCATCGGGTATAAAATATACATTAACATCTGCAGGTACAGCGTTGAGTAACCCAAAAACCAACAAACAGAAAAATAGTACATTGTGTCTTAAAAAATATTTATTAGCCATAAAGCGCCTTTCTTTATTTATTATGAGATAAAAATCACTATCAACTAAATGCAGCTGCCTGCCTAATTGGCCTTAAAAGACGATGATAAACATAGGGCTCCCCATCTTTTTCACCAAAGGTATATTCTGCTCTGCAGTTCTGTTCTGCGCCTGTGGTAAGATTTTTGCGAGTAACTTCAGCAATAAGTTCATCTTCCGCCTCTGAAGAACCATCTTTCATAAAAGGAACAAGCTCCCCCACATATTGAATAACATAATCAAGCATCTGGGCAAAAGTATGATGCTCTATGGTACTTTTTGCCAATTTCATCGCTTTTTTACCTTGTCCCTGCCTTTTTAAAATACGTTCATGATAACGAAGGCCCTTAATTTCTGCATAATTACGATTAAGATCCGCTTTTGCCTTAACAATAAGCTCTTCATCTTGCTGCGGGTCCTCGATAACAAATATTTTATTTATTGGATCAATTTTACTCACAGAGCTACCATCATCTACTTTGAAATTGTTGTTCCATTCTTTTGTGGTAATAGCAAATGGATCTTGCTCAGGCACTTTTGCAAATTGGCTAGAAGATTCGCCTTGCGTAACTAGCGCAGGCTCTTCAAGAGTGGCCTTTTCTTTGCCTTTTTTTGATTTAGTTTTTTTCTTTTCTTCTTCTTGCAATAATTGCTGTTCTGCCCGCTCGGCTTTAATCTTTTTTATTGCTGGAAATAACTCATCCGTATCTAAATATATATCATCAAACTTATTCTTAGACTCTTCTATGAGCTTGAAACCTTCATTTTCATTTTTATTTACACCAATACCAAAAAGGCGCATGTACCCGCGCGTTAAAATTACAGATCTTTGCGTGTTGTCAGTATCATTATAAATTTTTTTGAAATACTCTTGTGCTTTTGCCTCATCTTTTTCAACACCAAACCCATAATGATATGCTATGGCTAGTTGCAATAGACCAATCGGCAGAATATCTATTTTGTTTGCTTCCGCTTGTTCAAGTATACGGATACCCTCTTGTTGTTCACCTTGTGTAATAAGTATCGTGCTATATAAAAATGCTGCTAAGTAATCTATTTTTGCCAGCTCTTTAAGCGATCCTTTTGCAGCTTGAGTATCGCCAACTATTTTTTTAGTCCATATTAGGCGCGCAATATGCGCCTTACCGCGTGCGCTATTTGCTTTCTCAAAATATTCACGGGCCTTAACTATGTTCGGTTTATGATCATTAAAGCCTTTTTCAGCCAAAAGGCCCAATCCAATGCATGCCAATTCGTAATTGTGAAAGGATCGAATATGCTTTTCTGCAGGTAAATTTATAACCCTTAAAAACAAATCATGCGCTTTTTGTAAATCTTGTGGTATAACTTCATTTCCTTTGAAAAACTCAACAGCTAAATTGTAAATCCCCAGGGGATTATTTTTTGATGCCAATTTTTGATAATACTCAACAGCTGTTTTAACATCTTTTGGACCACCCTTCCCTTCATTTAAAAGCTTGGCTAAATTGCTCATCGCATCATCTTCATAAGCAGTATGCATATCAATTGCTACTAGATAGTATTTTCTAGCCCTTCTATAATCTTTATTTTCTTGATATTCAAATCCTAGATTATAGTTTTGTTCTAGAAATCCATGCGCTACAGCTTCAGACATATATCTTAATTTCTTATCTTTATCATTTTCTTTTATAGCCAAATCAGCCAAACGATTATAAGCATCAGGAATCCGATCACGCACCTGAAGAAGCATTCTTTCCGCTTCTGGCAAACTGTTATTACCCGCTATTAACATAGTCGCAAAATTATATATATATTCAGGATTGGCATCTGGGCCCGGATATCTAAAAAGTGCTGTGATTGAAGTAAAAGATAAAACTAGCAATACGATTAAATAGTTCATATATTATCCCTAAACAATAAATGCAGAGTTTTTATATCTTTCCTATTTAATCATTTAAATGCATTTACAGTCTATAAACGATGAAATTATCATGAGAAGCCCTTATAAAAACCCTTGAACAGCTGCAGGCTCTTGGCAAAGATCAACTTTAAGCCTTTTTACGCCATTTATTTTTTATTCAATTTATTATATAATAAGCCATATATGTGCCCAGCCTTCGCTTATCCACGCCATCGGGCTTGGTAAGTTATGCCCGGCACAGCCATAGCTTCCAGCTGGATCATCCAGCTTAAAACAGATATCCTTGATAACAATGTGCCCATAGCTCAGCTGGATAGAGCAACGGATTTCTAATCCGTAGGTCGTAGGTTCGAATCCTACTGGGCACACCAATTTCCAGTTTTTGCAGTTTCCATCACCACCCCAAATACGGGTTTAAGCTCCACGTCGATCTTTCCATCATTATAAGAACAGTTGGATGTTAAGAGCTCAATTATTCTTCTTTTAGCTGCAGCATTTCCATTTTTAAACAGCTCAGCCGCATTTTTCGCAAGTTCGATGATAAAGCGTGCATTTTCAAGATATTGTGTATCTGCCTTTTGAACAGCCAATAATTTTGTTAGCAGTTCTTCTTTTTCTGCCGACCATTTTTGAGAATTGGTCTTCCAGAATTCTTCACTGATTTTGCCATCGAGCTTATCTAAATAGACCTGATCGATTCTATTTTGTAATAAGCGTATCTGTTTTTCAAGCTGGGCAACCAAGCTATTATGGTATTCAATTTTGTCTTTTAAACTTTCACGAATTCCCTGTAAAATTATCTCTTGGTTTTCACTGGATACGTATAGGTTATCAACTATTATCGTAAATTGTTCTTCGATAGCTTCCTGTCGTATATATTCTTTCTTGCAGTTTCCTTTTGAAGTCGTGCAATAGTAATAAATATACTTATCCTTTTTAAGATCAGCTGTGAGCATACAGCCACATTTGCTGCATTTTATAAGATTGGTGTAGGGAAATATCCCTTTCTTTGACTTGCTTTTACGTGGATTAAGAAGAACTTCCTGAACGCGTTGAAAGAGCTCCTTGCTCACCAATGGTTCATGGGAAGCATTTTCATATTTTTTGCCATTCCAGTAAAAAACACCCGTATAGAATTCATTTTTAAGGATAGTTTCAACTTTGCTGGTGTAGAAGTTTTTGCCATTACGATAAACCATCCCATCAGCTAACATCTTCTTGCGCAAAGACAGAAGAGAGTATGATCCAGTAGCATACAGTTCAAACATTTTCTTAACATATGGTGCTGTCTGTGGATCTACTAAGATGACCTTTTTGTCGCCTTTAAAGGTGTTAATATAACCATAAGGAGCTGTTGAAGGGTATGTTCCTTGAGCTGCTTTTTCAGTCATGCCTTTTTTAACTTCTTCTGATAGATTATCAATGTGATTTTTAGCCATAAGTGCTTTGATTCCAAAAATGAATTTCTCATTAGAACGTGCTTCTTTGCTAAGTATTACGTTCTCTTTAACAAGATGAATCCTTATATCACAGTCTTGTACGAGACGTTCCAGTAAGGCGTAATCGAACATGTTTCGTAAAAGTCGATCTGTTTTTTCTACTAAAAGATGCTTAACTGATCTGTTTTCATCAAAGAAAGCGAGCATTTTATTAAATTCTGTACGCCCAGCCTTTTTTGCAGTTTCTGCGTTAGCAAATTCTTTTACAATCGTATAATTGTTTTTAGCGGCATATTCATGTAGAACTTTAAGCTGCGCAGGGATCGAGAAACCTTCGACTTCTTGGTCTTTTGATGAAACTCGGGCGTAGATGACGGCTTTATTCATGATGCCTTTTCCGGATGCGTGTGAAATTTTATTTTTGTTTTGTTTTCATCCAAATAGCTACAATAGCACCTAACGCCAAAAATGTTAGCCCAAGTAAATCATTATTCGTGCTTTGCCTTTGGATTTGAGCTTGCTCTAGATGTATTTGTTGCCGATAAGCCCTTTCTTCTTGCTGAAGTCGTTCTTGGTGAGCGATCTCTTCCTGCCGCAATCGTTCTTGGCGGGCAATTTCTTCTTGTTGCAGCTGCTGTTGATAGGCTATTTCTTGCAATTTTTGTTGGTGCATTAATTCTAATAGTTCGCGTTGTGCGGCCATTTCTCTTTGATGAGCTTGTTCAGCAGTCTTTTGGCGAGCAAGAGCCTCGAGAGCCTCGCCAATCCCTTTGCCTAGTGCGCTGCCAAAACGCGCTCCCGTACTTTCTGTCGGAGTAAATCCATTAGAAAAATTTGTCATTATATTTCTTTATATTATTTTAATTAGCTTCTTGAATAAGAATTGACGTATTTATACCCATTACTTGGCTTAAAATAACCTTTGGTACTTTTAGTTTTAATCCTGCCTGTAGATTTGCTAACTTTTCCAAAGCCATCATACATAGCCTTCTTTGAAAGTAATTGAGTGGTTGAAATAAGGCATATAATAGCGAATATTTTTACAAAATAGTGTTTCATTTGGGTTTTTTCGATTATTGACAGATATTGTTATTCTTTTGATTCGACTTCTTTTTCATACAACAGACGAATGCCTTCGCAAATAATTGTAGATCGGTCCGTTTTATTGCGATCACGTAGGCGCTTAATGAAGATCTCATCTAAGAGGTGTTCATCGGTTAACGACATATAAACGGTAGTTTTTGCCTTTTTTGGAACTTCCGATTCTTGCATATTTTTCCTTAAATAATGAATTTTCTCTTATCTATAATGGCTCAATTAGAGAAAGACGTCAAGTAATTAAACAAGTTAAATGCAAAAACTACTTTACATTATGTCATTTTTTGATAATTTTATAATAAGAAATAAATAATATAGCTTAATTAACAAAATCCAAAGATTATTGGGGAGGATATTTTGTCTACTATTGAAATTGGGATTGATTTAGGAACCACAAATTCCTCTATCGCGGTCATTCAACAAAATGCGGTACAGGGCATTAAAAATGCTTCAGGGGAAGAAAGTACCCCTTCTGTCATCTACGCTGATAAAAATGGAAACATTGTTGTCGGGTCGAGAGCGAAGAGAATTATGAATAATTCCAAAGAAAACCTGCAAAATAGCAAGGCCGAAATCAAGCGTTTGATGGGTACAGCAGAGACTATTTTTTTCCCCAACTTGAATAAAAAAATGCTTCCCGAAGAAATTTCGGCAGAAATTCTGAAAGTACTTATAAATGATGCTAAGAGGAAGTACCCAGGGCTGCTTTTAGATGCGGCTGTGATTACGGTCCCTGCTTATTTTTCTACTGTGCAATCTGAGGCGACGAAAAGAGCTGGAGTTTTAGCGGGTTTGAGGCAAGTAGTTCTTCTTCAGGAACCAATTGCCGCAGCAATCGCATATGGTTTTCTTAATCAGAAGAACGAAAATTGGCTTGTATATGACCTAGGTGGCGGTACTTTTGATGTTGCTCTCGTAGCATTGCGTGATGGATTTCTTACAGTTCTTGCCCATGCGGGAGATAATTTTCTCGGTGGTAAAGACTTCGACGCTGCGATCATACAAAATTTAATTCTTCCATCTCTTTCTACCAAAGGTATCGTTTTAGATCCGTCAACTCACTCAGAAATCTTTAGTTACTTGAAAGAACTTGCTGAATTAGCAAAAATTGAACTTACCACGTGCGAAAGGACAACTATCGATATCGATGTCCAAGTAAATCAAGCCCAGGTCGAGCATTCTATTGAAATAACAAGGACAGATCTGCTGGAAAGCTGCAAACATTTGCTTGAAAAAACGGTCGACCTTTGCAAGAAGACAATCAGTGACGCCAATGTGGATCCAGCAACAGTTCAAAGAATTGTTCTTGTCGGTGGGCCGACACAAATGCCAATCTTACAAACTTTTTTGAAAAATTCCTTGCGAATCAATGTAGATGGAGGTTTAGATCCTCTACTAGTGGTTGCAAAAGGTGCTGCTATGTTCGGCAATCAAACAGTAATCACTACCCCTGAAGGACAAGGGGATATCGACATATCAAACGTTTCCTGCCAGCTCGAAGTAAATTACAATCCAGTAACATCCGATGATGAACAAATTGTCACAGGCAAGGTTTTGCGCATCACTGGTGCATCTCAGCCATATTCAGTTCAGTTTGCAAGCTCTGATGACTCCTTTGCGTCTGAAGAGATTCTTATTAAAAATGGCAAATTTATACTGACGCTTCCTACAGGCAAAAAAGGTACATCATATTGGATTTATGTTAAAGACAATGATGGTCAGCTGATTACTTCAGCTCCTGAAAGCATTCAAATTAATAGAGGCATTTCTATCATGGGAGCCCCCCTTCCTTATTCAATTGGCGTATCCGTGATTTCTCTTTCTTCCCACAAAGGTTATGCTGATCCGACCGAGACAATAGAATTCTTTTTTTCTAAAAATAGCATTTTGCCCCTTAAAGAAAAAAAACGCTTTTATACTCTTGCCGATTTAAGAGCAGGATCCTCCGAAAATGCTCTCCCTATTTGCATTTATGAAGGCGAATCTCTTATCACAAATCGAAATACTTTAGTCTGCCATTTGGCAATCACAGGAAAAGCAATTTCTAAAGATTTGAAAAGAGGCACCCCGGTCGACATCACAATTGAAGTTAATGAATCAAGAGAGTTGAGTGTGATGGCCTATCTTCCGGATTCTGATATTACCCTTAATGCAAGAGAAACTTTGTATTTTGATGCTGCTAAAATTGACGAGGTAAAGAAGGATTTTACAGAGCAGGTAACACGCTCAGAATCCATAGCTGCATCTGCAGGGCCAATAAATGAAACCAATGGCATCAAGAATATGATTAAAGATATTCAATCTACTATCGATGACTCAGGATCAGACTCAGATCAGCAAAGAAAGGCAGAAAAACAAGTAAAAGACTTGATGATGGCCCTTGATCGAATTGAGGCGAAAACAAAATTTAATAGCAATGTTGCTACTTTCTGGCAAGAATGCCAGGAGCTCACTGATTATCTGGAAGATTGTAATCCGCCTGATAAACGCACCGAATACGAAGCCACATATAATACTCTTCGTAAAGAAGGATTAATGGCTATATCTAAAGAAGATGCGATATTATTAGAGCATATTGTTCAAAAATTGAGTCGACTTAATTTCAGATGTGTGTATAACGATGTTCGTTATCTGACCTCATGGATTAAAGATTTAATAAAACAGGTGCAGGAAAAGGCCCATCTCCATCCTACTCTTCCAGACTTAATCAACAGAGCCAAAGATGCCCTAGCTAAATTAAATGTAAAAGAGATGCAGGAGCTTATTCATGCGCTTGATCCATTTACGGAGGAAGAAGGAAAGCATCAGGTTCGATTTGTGAAGTCGGGAATTACGTTATGAACATCCAGCTACCGCAGGTTTTGATTAGAAATTCATTCAATATACTAGGCCTTTCTTCTTCTGCTACTTTAAAGGAAATTAGAAAAAGAACTCAGCAACTTTTACAACTTGCAAAAATTGAAGAGATGCAAAAGTTTGATGCTGATATCGGGCATGTCTGTGAATTTCGAAATGAGAACGAAGTTCGGCTTGCAATGGAAAGAACATCGAGCGTCAAGGAACGCCTACGGGAAACCTTTTTTTGGTTCGATGACCATAATATAGAAAATCAGAAAGCCATTGCCCTTATTTCGCAAGAGAATTATCGTGAAGCTATAGCTATCCTCGAAAAAACGAATGCTGCAAGCATGGATTGGTTAGAGCATAAGAACTTAGCCCTGGCTTTGATTTTCCAAGCCTTTGCTTCCTCGGATCTTAGTAGTTTTAGTCACTCATTAGAGTTATGGAAACGAATCGTAGAGTCTGAAGTTTTTTGGAAGTTCTATGAAAAAAATTATATGCTTCATGATGAGTTTGGAACGTCTACATTCTTATTTCAGGAATTTAGAAGCTCAATTTACGAATCTTTATCCGCAATGACAGTTTCTTTCTATCATCAAACTAAAAATCCTGAAGCCATAGGCATTTATTTTTCTGAATTCGGTCAAATAGAAAAATCTATAGACTGTGAGGTTATTCAGCCAATCGTGACTAAGATTAAAAAAGAAATAGAAGACTTAGAAAAAATAGCTTCAGAATCGAGCAGCGATGCGAGCTTGATAAAGCAGGCTCTAGAAAAAATTCATAAATACTTTGTGAAACTGGATCAATTTAAACTCTTCGAATATTCGCCATTAACTATCCTAAAAAATGACTCTGCTGAAAAATTACGATCTATTTCTATTGATATCTATAATCAGAGTGAGAATGCTGAGTTAGCCTCATTGTTCCTTGATCAAAGTGCAGAGCTTGCTATTTCTGATGTAATTGTAAGAAAGATTGAGTCTGACAAAAAAGTGATAAAAAACAATGAATTATGGGAGGCAATTTCTACCAGGTTCAATCGAATAAAAGAATTAATCGCAGAGAAAAAAATCGAAGAAGCTAAAAGTGTTTATTACGATTTGGACAATGAACTGGCTAGGCAAAATAACGGGTCATCTAAAGATACTAGAATCGTTCTGCTTATTCGCCTTTGCTATCAATTGATGGGGAAGGGACATGAACTTTTCAATAAAAAAAAGTTTGGTATCAAGATTCTTGCGATTGGCGCTTTTTTAAATCGGCAAAATCATAAAGATGCGATACATATTTTTGAGTATGTAATTGAAATATTGATGAATAAAATCTCTATATTAAGTTTTATAGATATTTACAATGACAGATCTTATCTCTTAAAAGAAATAGAAAATATATCAAACTCT
This sequence comes from uncultured Candidatus Babeliaceae bacterium, assembly GCA_963704655.1. Taxonomy (GTDB): domain Bacteria; phylum Babelota; class Babeliae; order Babelales; family Babelaceae; genus BOG-1370. Next base: position 846,216 of record OY969927.1, read on the forward strand.
CTAGAAAATTGTGAACTTTCTGATTTAATAAATGAACATGAACCGTACTTAAAATCACTAGAAATGTTTGCCGATGGGCAAGAGAATGAGGATACGCAAGCTGTAATACATGTGCTAGGTTTTGCCATATACTTTAGCATTTTGTATCGCAGGATTCGTGGTATTATGCAAAGAAAAATGTGGCAATGGGTAGCTTGTGGAACGGTAATTGCCTTCTATTTCTTAGTAATTATGAATAATGACAAGTGCGAATCAAAAATTGAGAAAGCTTTAACCTACGAAGAAAAAAGTATTATTGAATATTTGCAGGAAAATAGCCCGGAAGTACTTAAGAATATTAGAAGGGAGGGTTATTCTGATAAACAGATAGCCCAATATGCTTTAGACCAAATAGCGAATGAGAAAAAATGATAAAATTTGCCAAACCATCATTTCCGCCTGGATGGATTTTGCCTGACGGAGCGAAGATTTTAAAAAGAATCGATAAGCAAGAATTTGCTGAAGTGTTTGAGCTGAATACCGGAGAGTATCTTTATTTATTTCATGAAGAAAAAATTGCAAAAAAACTCAAAAGCCGCGGAATTTCACATGAAATCTATTTTATTAGCGGTGCAAAAGCTATTGGGAAAAAATATTCTGACCATAAAGATGGTGATCTTCCAGAAAGGTTGAAAAATATTATCCAAAGAAGAGGGCTAGATGCTATTGCAGGTATGACTGCACTTAAGAACACTTTAGTTAGAGATGTTATTCAGCCGTTTCTAAACTGGGAGGCATATGAAAAATATGGCGTTACCCCATCTAATGGTATTCTTTTATTCGGCCCTCCTGGTTGCGGTAAAACATTTATAGCAAAAAAACTTGCAGAGGCAATGAAAGCTGAGCTTATTGAATTGAGCGAGGGAACCGTTGGTAGCCCTTATATTCATGCAACCTCCACAAACATTGTGCAGGCGTTTCAAAAAGCTGCGATGGTAGCTCCATCTGTACTCTTTGTAGATGAAATTTCAGGATTAATGCCAAGAAGAGATGGACTATCTTCACAAGAGCAATACAGAGAAGCAGAAATCAGCGAATTTTTGATGCAGATGGAAAGCAGTGTAAAGAATAAAGTCCTAGTAGTTGCAGCAACTAATTTCCCAGAGAAAATCGATCCGGCAATTTTACGTTCTGGGCGAATGGATAAAAGAATCTTTATCTCACCCCCTGATGCAGAAGCAAGATGCGAATTATTGCACCTGTTTTTAGAAGAAAGACCCATTGATAAAGAAATCGACTTTGAAGAACTTGCCAGGATCACAGAAGGGCTAATTTCTTCTGACCTAAAATTAATAGCTAACAATGCTGCCCTGAAGGCGCTACATAAGAATGCATTAATTTCTATGGAGTTATTAGCAGAAGAAGCTTCACAGTTTAAGCCATCCTTAACTCAAACTGAACTAAATCGATATCGTGAATTCGAAGGCTACAATAGAGGTTAAAATCTTTTTTATTAATAATAACGACGGAGTGCTTCTGCGCATGTTGAAATTTAATGATAACTTTAATTCAGAGGCATTTTAATTCAGACAAAAGTGATAAAGCATCTAAAAATCGTTTAAATATACAGCCCAATATTAAGTTAAAATAAATATCTTTTTCGTTATTAAGGCAAAGAACTTAATTATGATAATTTTGTAAATGCTTTAATACGTTGGTATTTCGTTATTGATATATTGCATAAATCCATCTATACGCGGAGATCTCTTCCTTTTTGGGATTTTGCTTGCATTTCTTTTTAACGACAAGATAAGGTAAAAAAATAAATAGAACTTATACACGAGAAGAATAATGGATTATGAAACTCTTCAATCGCTTGCTACCTTTACGTTTTTTTTATCAGTTTATAATTGGTTTAAAATATGTAAGTGCAAATGTGAGCGAAAATAAAGAGGTATCAAAATGATGGGCGCTGTTTTAGAAATTCTATCAATGATAGTATTTTTTTCTGTATTCCCATTAACTTTTTATTTAATTTTCTATGTGGTTACTAAGATTGGAAAAAATAAGATAGTAACAGATGAAAAGACCAACCAACACAATCAATTGGTTAACCTGCTTCAAACGATTATCTGGCTCCTAATTGTTTGCATAGTGCTTTTAATTACTCGATGGCACTATTAGATTTTTCTTTACTCAATCTCGCTGTATGGCACTTCATCACATATATTTTGGGATTTCTACAACAACAACTTTGGTTTCCCCTTTATTTTCTGATTTATCCCTTAAGTTCATCAACCACTTACGATATTTGGGGTCATACAAAGGCATTGTATGCAGAACTATCTGCTTATCTAACACCCCTTCTTGAGCAAGGCGTTCACGTCTTGAGCCTATTAATGTTAAGGCTATATCGTAAGCTTTGGCAAAGTATTCTGAGTTAGCTGGCAAATCATGAAAGATTTTTGGTGACATCATAATGCTAATTGGGAATTCATCTAAGGTAAGCGCATCTGGGTTCTTCGCCCATTCGGCAAACTCATCTGCCAATTTTTGATACTCTTCTTCACTTGTAGGTGCTGTACGAAATTTGAGCAATTTATTTTTTTTAGAAGCTGCCATATGATATCTCCTGGCTATAGATTAAATCTTTTAGTGTTCTGTGGCTTTTTCGTATCTCGCTAATTAAGCTACGGTTATGTGTCCGTTCCGCCTTTGCAACTTTGGTTTTATGGCCATGCTTTTTGGGTATCGCTCCCCCATGGTAATAGCATCTGCCATTTTTCATAGCTGCTTGACGGCACGATAAACCGAAATTACTTCTTGCTTTAGCACCGCATCTTGGAAGCGATTTAAAATTCATCTTGAAGCGCATAAAATATCTTTCGTAACTGTTTTATATGAAAACGACGAGAATTTTTTCTCGTCGTTATAAAGCTATTTTAGAATGTATAAAAATTATTCTCCCAACAAACCGTGATCTTTGAGCTCTTTAATAGCATCAGGAGAGTCTTGCAAAAGCGTTTGAATTAATTGCGGTTTTCTCATTTGCATCATTGTCGCCATCATAGGATTTTTAAGATACTGGCTATAATCATATAATGCCAATTCAACTGCATTGCTAACGCCTAAAGCTTCCTTTTGTTGCCCAGCCAAGTTTTTAACAATGTCTGTTTTTTCAATAAAATGGTCAAAGCCAGCTTGTTGTAATCGAGCTGTTAAGACCTTAGCTTCTGGTAAAGTTATCAAAACTGCTTGAAGCGAAGCTCCAGTAACTAGTAAACTTAAAAACAAAAGTTTTTTCATAATATTCCTTTGTAGATTGGTTTGTTTTAATTTAAGACTTTCTAAAGAAATTATAGAATGAATACCAAAAAATATCAAAGAAGCGCATGGGCTATTCTCCATTTTTAGATTTGCCCCCTACTTGAACCATCGCATTAAGCACAGCGTTGCCCTCAGAATGCACGTTGTAGTTAACGTTAATAGTTTGACTCTTGCCACGGTACTGTTGAAGTGTATTAAGAGCCTGGTGGCTAAGTCTTATCATCATCATTCCCTGCCCTATAATGTTGTAATTATCTTCTTCAATAATGGACATGGCCTTTAAGTGAAGCGCGACATATTGTGCAGCAAGTATAGACTCAACAGTATCTTTGGGATTAATACCTCGTATTAAGGCAATAACCGCATCAACATCCTTTGCTGAAGGATCATAAATAGACGGGCCATAGATCATGAGCATTGCACGATTTACAAGCAGCCTTGCCGCATCTTGATTATCGCAGTTTATAGCTTCAACAAGAAGTGAAATTTGACTTGGCAACGATATTTTTTTTGTTTTCGCCATGGATATTCCTCGGTTGAAAGGTTGAACGACTTCATTATCATGTTCAAATTATAATTCTAGCTCTAGGTCGATGGATTGCTGTCGATAAAAGGCTTGGTTGAAGGGTTGATAAATCTTATTACTCATTTTAAGTATCGATCTTGATCAACCCTTCAGTTTTAATTATTCATTATTAAATAAATATAGCCTATAGGATGTTTTTTAGGTTGAAACTACATTTCAACTTTTTTCAACAACTTCAACTATTACAGGTTTATAGATCCAATCCTTTCGGTGCTCTTTTTTTTCAAAAGTTACTCTACCACTGTCGATTAAAGTTTGAAAAATATACTCATATTCTTTAGAACCACCCTTCAACTTTTTTGAGGTAATAATTTGCGCCCACGTAACAGGTCTTTTTGAAGCAGCAGCCCATTTGCAAAGAGCTTCATGCATTATACGGCACTTCCGTTCATGCTCAGACTCTCCCAATTCTCCCTCAAAAAGCTGAATTGTGGACTGTATAGCGCGATGCAAGATCGCAAAAGCAGCCCAGAGGGCTTCCTCGCTTATATCTTTTGTAGTCGGATCTATAAAAAGCTGTATGATCATTGCTAACTTTAAAAGATACGGACTCCATCTTTTTAAGTATGGGTCTAAGATTTCTCGACTTCGGTCGCTATAAGCTTTTGGCATATCATTGATTTTTTTATGCATCGCTTCAAATACTGCTTTTGCAGAGCCTGCAAGAGGATTGAAGACGTAATTGTCACTTATCGCATCTAAAACATCCATTATTTCTGCTTCAATTTCATGATCCGTTTTTTCTGTGTGGGCAGGCAAAGCAGGTGGAACTTCTTCTTGATGAGGTGGCGTAAAAATCAAAAAGCGGGCGAAAAATCCACTAGGGATATCCGTTATTTTAAGGTTATCTTGAATCCAAGGTAAAGTAGAAACGCCACATATGGAAAAGCAAGGGCGTTCTAATATACAATCGCCCTGTGTTTTGGTTTTATATCTATAAGATGGTGGAACATCATAAAGTTCGGTGAATATAGCTTTTAAATCATTATTATGGTTTTTATCAAAATTTTGTAACCATGCTCCAAATTCACTGGCAAGAATAACTCCTTGATGCCCTTGGCTTAGATGTTCGAGTAGGGCCTCTGCTGTCATTTTATTAGGCAAAATGACGTCTTGTCTTGAAATCGCAAGTATATCTTCCTCGATCATTTTTTTTTCTTTTGGATCTATTGTTATGCGGAGTGATGCATGTAACTTTTTGATCTGATCAGTTATGATTTTATTTTTTACCCAAGCAAGGTTGGCCCCTTTATTAAGTGCCGTGCTCTTAAATTGTCCGCTTTTTGTGATGGATAGTATCCATAAGTTAGGAAAAAGAGTTTGAAAATATGGGTATGAAACACGCTTTCCTAAAATAGCAGAGATTGTAGCCATCACAGACATTGTTATCATTATTGGGTGCGCATTTGTTGTTTCGCAAATAGAGAGTATATAAGTACTGAGTGGAGGCGGTAGAAGCGATGGAGTAAAACCTTCGCAAGGATCGTCTTTTTTTTGACCAACCACAGACAATTTCTCGAGCTCTAAAGGTAGAAGATCATTCAAGCCGGCTTTGTCACAGAGTGAGTTAAATTCGGCTTGTTCATTTTCATTTAGCGGATGCGAATCATAAGTATACTCAGCGCCATCGCCCCAGTACATACATGTTAAGGATTCTTGATTATTTCTTAACGTAACTGATGCCATATACATAGCTGGTTTATTATAAGGTTGGGCTATATATTCGTAAGTATTACCATCTGGTGTGATCGGTCCATCTATGGCCAGATCATGTTCAGCCATATGTTGTCGACATTCTTCAAATAAATTACGTTTTTTTATGATATAATTAAGATTATTCATTAAAATCTCTTTTCGATTGAGGCCATCTTGGCATATGGTGGCCTTATTTTGTTATGGATATGTCAATTTCTAACAATTTCTTCAAACTTTGAAACCACCTCCCTCTCTATATGTTCCGCTACTTCTTTATTAATTGGGTAAAAAACATTGAGTCCTCCAGTGTGGTACTTTCTGGTCGGGTAAGTTAATCGGTATCCGCCACGAGGGCGAGTGAAGATACCTATCGCACTCATATAAAAACAGTCATTTAAAATGAAGCTTGCGAATCCTACTAAGCCATTTTGGGGTTTAACAGGTGTGATCCGGATATTGTTGATTTGATATTGCATACGTTTTTCCTTTATTTACTTTTTGTTTTTGATCAAGTTCCATTAATGCTATAAACAGATCTGCAAGTTGCTTGCGCTCATCTGCTGATATCGGCTGTGTTCCTCGTGGAGGAATATGAATTTGCATTTTTAAGGATTTTTTAATCATGGGGCTATTGTAACCCCATATGTTAGGCCTAAATTAGGTCTAACTAGACTTAATCCACAAAGCGTTGAATCGTGCGTGTGTGAAGGTATTTAAAGAAATTGTAATGATGGCTATAGCTAAGAAAACTTTAATTTTAGCCCAAAAAGTATCGAATTTAAGGAAGATATATGGGATTAATACGAACAAAAGACATATCAAAATCAAGAAAATCTTTTAAACCGCATTCTGCGAATAGTTTCTGATTTATGTGCACACAAGCATCGTACATTGCCTGCATACCATCATCTTCAGGAGCTGTTCCGACAATATCTTCATACAAATTTTTAAAATAGCGAGGCAGATTTCTGTTGTTATATTTTCCTGAGAGATCTTCGAGTATTTTTCCAGGGTATCCATAAGCAGATCTGGGGTTTTTATTAGATTTTTTTTTATCCATTAATGCGAAGTTACGAAATTTTGCTATTTTCCCTTGACATGAGAAATATCTCTTTTTAGGACAATAACTCCAATCTGTGATTTTAGTTTGCGGAATAGACATGGCGTGAATCAGCCTTTTTTGAGCATAAAGATGTAACTGCTGCATATACATTTTAAAATAGCGTGGATTAAATCCTTGCTCGGGGAATTGAGTATCTTTTGTTGGGCCTATGGCCCGATTAAGAGCATTGTTGCGAACGGTCAAGGTAAGGTCATAAATAGGGTGTTGCTTATGCGCAATGGCTTTTCGCTCTTTATGCTGTTTTTGATCGTAAATCCAGAGAAAGTCTGTGAGGTTATCAAGAACCCACCATTCACGCGTTAGTTTTATACGATTAAAATGGTTATTTTCCTCAGACAACTCATCTGTATTGATATCAAATGTTATAGGTTGCTGAAGATTAGCCTCGTCGATCCTAGCATGTTGCCGTATAAAAGGACGATGATCTACTCTTGTGTCTCGTAACAAGAACTTAAAAATATTTATTAATATCGTTAGTTGCATGAAAAAAGCTACAACAGAAAGATCTTGTTTGATCCAAGGCAGCGAATTAATAATATTTGGATCATTTATATTTTTTTCCTTGATGTAAGCTTGCAGACTCTTACAGATTGACGAAGTTTTTCTAAATAACTTTTTCAGCAGAGAATTGAGTGGAGCAAAATCACCATGTCTGCTATTCCATATCTCGTTGGCTATTGGAACGAGTACTGGATCGGTTATGAATAATTGAGTAAACCTAGCAATTTTTGGGGCTGAAATTTCGATACTGTCGACATCCATGTATTCGCAAAGTACGCCTAATTCCTCTAGAAGTATCTTTTCTGGGTTCATATTATTCTTGATATACAACTTTTATGGTTTTACATTTTTAATTTCAACAAAAAGGATACAGTATATTTTGATCTAACACATAATTTATTTGCAGAAAATCATCAGGTTTTGCCGTTAGCAGCAATTATTTTTTTAAGCTATTGCTGGTAGGAACAGACGAATGGCGTAGATTATGCTATTTTCTATAAAAGAGTTGGTGAAATATTCCGATAGGGCACACCATCCTGCGCCTATTCCAGCCGTCGCTGCCATGCAGCTGTGGCGGACAGGCCAGGCCAATTCACAGCCGAAGTGTGACAAAGCCTTGGCAGAGACGTATTGGCAAGCTACGCCAGACATGGTAATCTTAAAATAAACTCAATTTTGTTGTTTTTAAGATAAAGCGCTCAGCGCACCATGCAGCTTATCTTCAGAAACAACTTTCATTAAATCGGTAAAAACTATGAATATCCATAAAAAGGCTATAATATTTTTTTCTTTTATAATCTATCTCGGTACAGCTTCAAGGCTTTTATCTTATAATGAAGATTCTTGCTATGCATTACATCGCTTGGTTGACCGACTTGAAGACACTCCAGAATCCGTCAAAATTCTGCGGCCAATTGTTCATAATTTTATAAAGCAAATAGATGGCGATCCAAATATCATGCTTTATACCGGTCATGGCAGTAAGTTTTATTTAGGTGGGGCTCTTATGCAGGCCATCAAAAAAAACAAGATCCATTTGGCTTATCTTCTTGCAGAGTGTCAACCAGACTATGACGTACGTGGCAATAATGATGATGGCTGCGAATTGAACATACTGCATTTTTGTGCTAAATATTTGCCCAATTCAGATCAATCAGTGGCATTGATTAATCATATAATGACTCACAGCAACTTAAAAGTTATGATGGAGTTGCTTACAGATAGTAAGCGATGGCAAAGAGCAGAGATTATACTTCCAGTTGATCTTGCAGAAAAATACCATAATGATAAAATTGCAGCGTACTTTAGAAAAGGAAAAACTATGCTGTTCGGTTATACTATTATATATGTTCAAAATGTCGAAGAAACCCTTCAATTTTATCAAAAAGCTTTTTCTTGTAAAATAAAATTTTTCGCTGAAAGTAAACTTTATGGCGAGCTTGAAACAGGCACAACCATTTTGGCATTTTGTGATGAATCATTCTGTATGAAAAATGGGTTGGAGTTTACCAAAAATAGATCAAACACAACTTGCGCAGGCTTTGAAATCGGGTTCATGGCCGATGATGTTCATGCAGCATATAAACTTGCTATTGCACAAGGTGCACAACCATTAAAAGAGCCTGCTCAAAAGCCGTGGGGACAGATTGTAGCATATATTAAAGACCTTAATGGTATTATTATCGAAATCTGCAATCCGATAAATTATTAAAAGTTTTTCAAAAATTGCCTATAAAAATTTTTTTTTCACATATTCTAGCACATTTGCTATTATTGACTATTATACATTCGCCCATATAAGCTTTAATTAAAATACAATAATGGACACACACGTAAGGGGATTGGGAATGGTTAATAACGCCTTTAAATTATTAATACCGTTGGTATTATCAGTATTTGCTCCACATGTATGCTGCTCTGAAAATAGGGGTCCAGAATCAGAATATGATTATGCGGTATGGATTTTAAATGGGCTTTCAACAAACCCAGAAGCATCTCAGGAAATGATAAGTAGAGTAGAAAATACATTTTTGCGGACAAGAGATAAATATTCTGACGCGCGCAGAATGTTAATAAAAGTTGCAAGCTTACAAAATGATCCAGATAAACAGATTCGATATGCTCAAGATTCTGTAGAACACGGAAACCCTGGCGATAACTTGTATATCGCTAGAGCTTATGAGAAAAAAAAGAATTATAAAAAAACCCAAGAATACCTTGAAAAAACTATCGCATCCGGGAGCACCTATATAAACACAGCTCGCGTCGAGTTAGCTGTATTGCTGTTTCAAGGAAAGGGTGGGCCAAAGGATATTTATCGTGCACAAAAATATCTCCAAGATGCAGCCAATGATAATTCTCTTCAAGGTAAATTTAATTTAGCAATGAGCTATGTTAATGGCCCTAAGGAGCTACCTAAAGATCCTGAAACCGCCTACAAAATCTTGTCTGAGGTAATAAAAATCCCAATTCAAAATATTGAAAAATCTGAAATGGAATATTATTTTGAGGCATATGCACAGCTAGGATTGATTATTGAAAAGGGGTTTAAAGGTTACAAACCGGATCCAGCAAGAGCATATAGCTATTTTAAAAAATTGCAGGAATTAGGTAACGGAATGGGCACAGTTCATTGTGCGCGCTTAATCATTTCAAAAAAGGTTCCCGGAGATATCAATAGCGCAAAAGCTGATCTTAAAAAGCTTGCTGATGATGGCATGCCTTTTGCAAAATTCATATACAGCTCAATACTCATTTCTGAAGGGCAGCAAGATGAGGGTATCCGCTTGCTGGATGATTCGTATACAAGAAATCAACAAATTTTACCTGTGGGAATGCTTCAGCTTGCAATAGCCTATCACTATGGCATTGGCGTAGAAAAAGATGAGCAAAAAACGCTGGAATTACTTGAAAAAATAAATAATGACCCTGATGATAGATGGCGATCTTTATTTCTTGCACGAGCCTATATGCGCTTTTTGGGCTTAGGGGTAAAAAAGGATATTAAAAAAGTTAATGAACTCTTAGAAAAAGCAAATGAAAAATCTGATGACGTATATTTAGATACGTATCAGTTATTTCCTTCATTAAAAAGTTTAATAGAGGAACAAGCGCAAAAATTGCTTAAAGAAGAAGAGCTCGAAAAAAGCAAGAAAAAGGGCAAGAAAAAAGCGGTCATTGAGCAAGAGGAGCCTATTTTGGCAGGTGAATCTTCGACAGCTTCAACTTCTGGGCAAGAAGCTCAAGAGAGTTTTATAACTATTGCCGAATGGAAGAAGATATTCAAGGCCTCAGATGACGGAAGCTTTGTAAGCGCCATAGACCCGGTTCTAAAAATGATTACTATTCAAGACCCTCAACGTCATGAAGAGCTTATAGTATATGCTGCAGAAAATAGATTCCGGGATCTCTCTGAAATTGAATATTTAAAAATTGCCACATGGGCCTTAATAAGGCAGGGAATAAAAAAACCGAAAAAAATCGAACATGCACCTACTGCAAGTCAAGAATATAACCATTCATTTGCAGATATGCTTGACTACGCTATTCAATACGCTGGCCAGTTAGTACCCTGGGTAAAAGCGGGCTCTGCTGACCCAGAAGACCAGCTGACGGTTGATGTTATCCGCAAAAATACCAAAACGGGCAAAGAATTATCATGCAGAGCAGAATATACCTTTGGCCAAAATGGCGTGTATCACCGACTTTTACGGCCGTTAAAAGAGAGAAATCAATAAATTAAGCACAGTTTGTTGTTACAAGGAATATGTTTTATGTATTTTATAGTTATTTTTTTTCAGTTATTGCTATTTGTTTATCATCAAATAACAACGTTAGTAGATTTGTATATACAGAATGTTATTCTCGTACCATCAAAGTTTTGCCTCCCATCAAAGACAACCCTATCCCAGATCTTAATCATTGTATCTTGCACACAATAGCACTAATTACTACAATTTTAACGTTGTATTACGTATTTAATTTTTAAAATAAAGACATATATTCAGATAAGGCACGCCCGTCATTTCACACAGAAATGACGGGCGGCAAATCTTATATTTATTTTTAAACCGGTACAATATCAGTAATAGATTTTGCAATTTCAGAACGGGAGCTTGAAAGAAATTCATAAAATTCTTTCCCCTCAAATTCCTTAAGTGCTTGTTCTATTTTATACAAACGGCGCCAAAGATCGTCTATTTTACCTGTTTCTTTAGACATCTCTCTGTTGTGAACGGCGTCTAAGGCTTCTGAAAGTTTAAGTAATTCAAATGCATTATTTTGCGCCTTTTCAACATCCTCTAAGGTGATATTTTTATTATCAAAAATAGTTAAAATATTATTAATTTTTGATTTTCTTTGCTCAAAAGTGGTAGATATATTTTCTCCTTTTGAAATCTTTAAACCGTCATGTAATCTATCTGCACGATCTCTTAATTTTTTAAAATCCGGCGTAGCAGGCTTACTTCCAGGACTAAAGATTGAAAAGGGGTTGAACGACCAAGTAGTTTTTTCTGATTGTTGAATATCCTGCAAAACCTTCAAGGCTTTTTCAATTCGGCCAACTGCTATTAATGACATATAAAGTTTTTCAACTTCAGTAATTTTAGCTTGAGGGTTATTTAAAAGTCCTAATGATGGTTCAATTTCATATAAAATTAGTTGAAGCGCTTCACCCAGCCCTTTTTCTTGATAGCGCCCATTACTATAATTTTTAATAGCTTCTAAACCATCATAAAGCTTACCTAGTTGGTCTTCCAACTTGGAAAGACTTTCAGTATTCTTAAGATGTTCCCTAAAAGGATGCGACATACGGTTGGCAAAAGCTCTGTTGCTATCAATGTTTCTGGAAATTTTTAAAGCTTTTTCTGCAGTAGCATGTGCTGTTTTTATTTTTTCCATTGTAGCAACTGTAGGATTTTCAAAGTAAGAGCCGACCGTTTTGAGCTGATTTACGTATTCATCAAGCTTTTGTTCTTGTTCTATTATAATTTTATTTATGTCACCAATTTTCTCAGACGGTGAACGATAACTTTTTTGCCTACTATATAAAGCTGACCACGCTCCTTTGACAGATTCGCTTAATGGAGAAGCTTCACCTTTTAATGCATCAAGCCCTTCAACTATAGTACGTAATTTCCACATCTGCTCTTCTGCTTGTTTTATTTCTTCAAGCGTTGCGCTTTTATTGTTTAATACAGCATTAGCCTTATTGATTTTTGCTTGAATATTAAAGTTCTCCTCAGATAAATTCCCAGTCGTTGAACCTTTACCCATTCCAGCCTTAGCTTCATTTGCTTTTTGATAGCTTGTAGATGACCCTTGTTTCGATGAATCCCCGGCCTTAGTCCAAGCACCCATACTTTCTTGGGTAAAGGGCGCCTCTTGATTAATCATTTCTAGTAATGGGCTTTTTGGATCACGAGAAATAATGAATTTTTTAGTTTCTTCAAGCGTTTGCCAGTCCTTTTGCCTCATCGCATTTCTTGCCCGATCAAGAATTTTTTGGTCCATTTCACTAAGTTCTTTCTTGGCCCCAGGCATAGTTGAAGCATATCGTAGCTGACCCATCGGCCTATTCCAAAAATTGCTCACCCGAGTTCTTCCCAATACATAGGCACGCCTCCAAATATTAGAAGCTTGAGCAGCCGAAAGCTCAGGAATAACCATAAGCATTAACAACAACGTAACGTATAAAGACTTTTGCATATTCCGCCCCTCATTTAGCCGGTATAGAAAAAATTAATTCTTAATAAGATTTTATTAACCATGAGCATGGAAAGTCAATAATGCTTTATAAACTCAAATTCAAATTATTATGTTATTATTTTGTAAAACAGAAAGAACACAAAGTTAAAGTGCCTGTATGAAAAAAGCAATAGTATATTTATTAATGTTTATTTTTTCACATTGTTATTCAATTGAGATGGAAGAACATATGATTTCTAAATCTATCTATCTAACCATTGATGATGCGCCATCACAACACACGCTTGCAAAAGTAGATTATCTGCAAAAAAATAATATCCCTGCCATTTTTTATTGCCGCGGGAATGCTATTGAGCAGTACCAAGACAGTGTTGTTGAAATAATTAAAGCCGGTTTTTTGGTGGGTAATCATTCTTATTCACATCCATTTTTTTCAAAAACCCCAAATGAAATATTTTTTGATGAAATTCTCAAAACTGAAAAACTTATCGATGAATGTTACTGCTTGGCTGGAATAATAAGGCCCTGCAAGGTTATCCGTCTGCCATTTGGGGACCGCGGGGCAGGCCAACACTGCCGAGCGCCGGTTACTCCCGAAGAAAAGATTAAATATGATGCATTGCAGGCATTTTTAAAAGAACAAGGTTTTGAACGAATTGATTTCATTGGTTTTAAAGATGATCTTGCTATAGATAGCCCTTGGTCCTTAGATACGCAGGATTATAAGTCCATGTTTATACACGATGTGCAAAGATATCAGCAAAATTTTGAAAAATTATTTTTTGAATCTGAAAGACCGGTAGAGATACTTTTGCTGCATGACTTTGAAAACAACCACTCACTATTTGAATCAACCATGCACTTTTTAGCACAGCACAACGTAACGTTTATGCCTTAACCGCACCATGCATGTCAAACTATAATTTAGAAATTGGCGATAAAAATTTTAGACCAATAATCCCACATAAAATCAAAATAAAGCACAGAATTCGTAGGGGACTAGCCTCTTCACCAAGAAAAATAATCCCATAAGCAGCTGTTCCAATTGCCCCTATACCCACCCAAACCGCGTATGCAGTACCAATAGGCAAAGTCTTCGTTGCAAGCGAAAGCAAATACATACTAAGGGCAATAAATATTAATGAAAATAAACTTGGACCAAGTCGAGTAAAACCATGTGTTTTTGGCATTGCTGCTGCATAGACTACTTCTGCTATTCCAGCAATTATAAGATACATCCAAGCCAACTGTTTCATTTTTTAATCTCTTTTGTTGTTTTAATTAAATAACTTCTATAATCAGATAAAAATAATAGTATTTACTTTTCAATATTGATAGCTTTATGCTTATATGTTGTGTAACGCACAGTAATTTTTGAAGTAAATAATAGGTTTTTTTATGTCATATACCATTGTAACATTACCCGCGATAAAAGTAGTTGGCATGGCCAATAAAACAACAAATAATAACCACCAAAGTGCTGTTGATATACCTCAGTTTTGGAACACCTATTTCACAGAAAAAATTGAAACATCTATTCATCATAAAAAAGAACCGCTGCAAAGAATATGCATGTATACTGATTATGACCCACAAGGATATACGGTAATTATTGGTGCATGCGTATCTGCCCTAGAAGATGTCCCGGAATCATGCGTAGCTCGTGAAATACCTGCAGGTAAATATGCAGTATTTGCGATTAATGGCCCTTTAGAGATAGCGGTACTCAAAGCTTGGCAACATGTTTGGTCAATTGCAGATCTTCCACGTGCATTTACTCATGATTTTGAACTTTATGAATATAAAGACAATGGTGATAATCTGCTCTCTGCAAAGATTTATGTGTCACTTGTTTAGTTACAAAGCGATTTCACAGCGCACCTAAAGCACGCCTCTTTTTATTTCGCCTAAAATTTGCTTTGCTTCAGATTTATCATGATAATGGGTAGCAACTGTTTGAGCATCATTTTTTAACGCAGCGCGGACCAATGCTTGAGCATCCCCGACCACCAGCCCACGCTCCAATAAAGCTTTACCAGCTTTCATGCGGCCATTACAAGCAACGGTTTTTGCTGCCGCTCTATCTACATTACGCTCAACGTCTTTATTTGCATTAATATATTTTTCTAGATAAACACGGTCAGCATCTTGGCCCACAAAATTTTGACTTACAATATCAGTGTTTACTGCGTGTAAAGATGATATAAAAAGCAGTGATAAAAAGATATTATTTACGTAGTTCATAATAAACCCCCAAAGTTACTAAAAAAACTTAATATAGTAATGATAGTAACAATATCAATTTATATTCTGCAATATAAAAATCACTCTTTATTACAGATCTCTTTTATATAAGCTATAAAAGCATCAACATCTTGCTCGCGGGAATCAAAAGCATTAAATTTATTGGCTAGCATTTACAACGGCTACAGATTAAGTCTCTTGTCCAGCTCTGATAAGTGCTAAATGAGTAGCTATAAAGTGCGCATTCTCTTCAGTGCCTGCATACTGATATGCCCCTGCACCTTTATCTTTATTATGAATATAAAAATGATCCTCATAATCTATTTTTAATACCATGATAGGAACACCTCGATATGCCCGATAACGAATATCTAGGCCCACAAGCTCATTTGTGTAACTTAAATTTTTAGCTTGGGCAACAGTTAATTCATCCGGTATTTCAAATCTTTTTGATAAGCATGGCCCGGATACTATAGAGCTAGAAGATAAAATCGTTAAAAAAAATAATATTTTTTTCATAAAATCTTTCTTAATTAAACTAAATTTATAGGTACATATATGGGTTACGTTACCCTAAGCAACTTAATCTCGCTCGTTTAGCGTGCGCAATAAATTAGCAGCCATAGCCTTATCACCTAAGAACTTAAATATTTGATTCTCTTGAGCGATGTAGTAGCCGCTTTTCATATTATTACGTTCACAAAGCAGAACTTTCACGCCTTCTATCTCCTCCTCCACAATGGTAGGTGCAATAGAATATAATTCTGCAGCACTAATTTCATCCGGAAAAGATGGCTTCTTTTTTAATTGCTCGCAAAACCTTTGCTGAACACATGGCCAATCGCCAATAATTTTATATTTCTCCCAAGCTGGATCGTTTTTATCTGAAACATACAAATAATAAGCGCTTCCACTAATAGTAGAGGTACCCAATTGTTTTTGATTTTGTAAATGAACCAATATCACTCCCAATTTTTCTGCCTCTTCTGGGGCTCTCACGGTAGATATATATCGATTAGTGGCTATTTCATGCCGAGTTAATAATTCTGGGAGAGTCGCTTTGCGGCTTAAGTTGCCACCAGCTTGTAACTGCAAAGCAAGAAATGCTACGCCGAGATACAATAATTTTTTCATAAAATCCCTTAATTAAATTAAATTTATAGGTACATAGATTAAGCTGAATTCTTTTGCATATCCAGAAAGTTCTTTTATGATCTCTTGCGAAATATCAGCAGTTTCGGCGATTTTTTTATACAATTCAGGGTAACTTAGTTTAATGTACCCAACAAATTGCTGACTAAATTCACGAACCTGGGCAACTTTTATAGCATCCAAAAAGTTATATTTTAATAAGAATAACATAAGCACTTGGTCAACAAATAACATGGTTGCATGTTCATGCTGTTTTAGAAGCTCAACAATGCGCGCACCGCGTGCAAGGCGTTCTTGCGAAACCGCATCAAGTTCAGAACCAAACTGCGAGAAGGCCAAAAGCTCATGATACTGTGCAAGTTCAATCTTTAAGGCACTTACCATCTTTTTCATAGCCCGAGTTTGGGCCGCACCACCAACACGCGAAACAGAAAGCTCAACATTAATCGCCGGACGCACACCACTATTAAAAAGTTTTGTATCTAAAAAGATCTGTCCGTCGGTGATCGAAATAAGATTTGTCGGAATATAGGCAGTAATATCATCACTTTGCACTTCTGCAATAGGTAACGCCGTAATAGAACCGCCCGACTTAAATTTACCGGCACGTTCTAATAAACGGGAATGCAAATAAAAGACATCACCAGGATACGCTTCTCGGCCTGGCGAGCGACGCATTAACAGTGACATTTCACGGTAGGCAATTGCATGGTTACTTAAATCGTCATAAATAATTAATACATCTTTACCCTGATCTTTAAAATACTCTGCAATTGCACAACCAACATACGGTGCAAGGTATTTATCTAACGCAGGCTCACTGGCATCTGCACTAATAATCACGGTATATTCAAGCG
Source organism: uncultured Candidatus Babeliaceae bacterium (assembly GCA_963704655.1). Taxonomy (GTDB): domain Bacteria; phylum Babelota; class Babeliae; order Babelales; family Babelaceae; genus BOG-1370. Next base: position 863,389 of record OY969927.1, read on the forward strand.
CGCCGTACATACGCAATGTATGAGCAAATCGTGCAAGGTTTGCTTGGCGCTGGCCAATAGATACAAAGATACAAATAACGTCTTTACCTTTTTGGTGCAATATCGTATCAAGAACAATAGACGTTTTTCCAGTGGACCGGTTACCAATAATAAGCTCGCGCTGCCCTTTACCAATGGGAATTAACGCATCAATAGCCAAAATACCCGTTTCGAGAGACTGATGTATTGGTGTTCGTTCTATAATGCCCGGTATTGCGATTTCAATCGGGCGATATTCACTTATTTGCAAATCACCAAGTCCATCGATGGGTATTCCGATCGCACTCATGATGCGGCCAAGTAACCCATTTCCAGTAGGTGCTTTAAATACGGTGCCCGTTCGTTTAACAATTTCAAGTTCAGCCACAGCGATATGTGCATAAAGCAAAAAAATGGTAACAGAATCGTCATCAAGGTCGAATATGATCCCCTTGTTTCCACCTTCAAACTCAACAAGCTCACCATACACTGCCTTGCTTAAACCATAGGCGGTACAAGAAGCATCACCCACTTGAACCACTTTACCAATTTCAGCAAACTCTACATTCTCGTTTTTTGCAAAAGATTGTTCAAAAAGAGCTATTATATCTGCACTTTTAATATCCATAATTTTTTAACCTTTGTAACAGAATGCTTTAATTTTTTGAGCGAACGTTGACTCCCACAGATAATCTTGCGAAATGATTTTCATACCTGCAATAAGCTGAGGATCAACTTCAAATTCCGCATCGATTTTTTTGCCCGTTAATGCCTTGAAACTTTCAATAATTTCTTTTTGCTGATCCACCGTCACCGCATCTGCCGTTATAATGGTAGCATGCTGATAACCAATAACATTAAAAAAGCGTAATACTATCAACGAAATAATGCCAGGCAAGAAAGACAACCGCTCATGATCAGCTAAAATAGTTATCAACTGTTCAACTGCCTGTATCAGTTCAGGACGAGCATGTGGGGCTTTATAAGAAAATGCTTTTATATACAAAACCACCTGTTTTTCATGTTCTACAATTGCATGATGCGCAAAGAACGCTAATGTATGATGATGTTTTAAAAAATAAGCAAATGCTGACAAGGCCTCAAGATCAACCGGCTGCAAATGCTCTTTATAAATTTGCAAGAAAGCGCGCGTATATTTTTTTATAATCTGCTGACGTGGCGTTTTCATGCTTTACTCTTAGATTCAGAATTGCCTGGTTGAGCCTGTTCTTTTAATGCTTTAATTGCGCCTTCAAGATACTGTTTACCATTTTCTTTACAATAACGAGTAAGCTCGCAACGAACTTCTTGAATAACATCTGGAGCAAGTTCGTTATAAGCATGCTGTAACTTACGCCTGTAAGCTATTATTTTCTGCTGTTCTGCGTATTCAGCTTGAACACGAGTCTGCTGCTGTGCTCGTTCATGTGCAAGCTTTTCATTAAGCTCATGCGCTTGTTTCTGTTGCTGAGAAATTTTTCTAAATAATGTTGTCAGATAATCTACCTGTTGTCTGAACGTTTGCATAAATATCTGAACCGTGGAAAGTTTTTGCTGTAATTGCACCATTAATGCACGTTGCTGCTGTTGCTCTTGTAGTAAATATGGCCGCACAAACTTTTTGTAAATCATCCAAACCAAGTAGATATAAAGAGCATAATGGGCACATAAAAAGAAGATATTTATGATACTATTCATGAATAATCCGCTTTTTTAGATATTCAGAAAGCTCTTTAACAAGCTCTTTTTTTGCCTGTTCAGAATAAACTTCTTCCAAGTGCCTTTCTGCCGCTAACCCTTGCGTAGGCTCAGGATGAGCGGGCTTGCCGCTCGTGGTGAGCCCTTCGAAGCGGCTCAGGATAAACTCCGTCGAACCATGCGGCGCCATATGAGCAGATCGAATAAGCTCATCTTGAAGCGCGGCAAGTTCTGCCGCTTTTTCTTGGCGCTGAGTATTAAGCTCTTCCTGCTGTTGAACAGCAGCATTTTTAAGAGCAGCACGCTCAGAGTCAATTTTCATAACCAAAGCATAGGCAGGCTTTAAAAAAAATTTTGAAAGTATCCAGTAGGCACACAGAAAATGAACCATCTGTATGACTAATGTCGCATCAAGCACTGAAGGCATAATAGATCAAAGCAGCAGCAACACCAACAGCAGCAAGTGACGATGTTTCGATAATAGCCAAGGACGTAATCAAAACTGGAAAAAGCTTTGAACTACTTTCTGGATATTTGGCGACATTTTCACAAGCCTTTGAGCCAACGATACCCTGAGATATTGCAGGACCCATAGTACCTATTGCAACAGCGAAAGCAGCACCTAATAATGCCGCGATTTTTACATAAGAGACAAATTCTTCCATAGAGCACCTTATATAAAGTAGACTTTTTTATGAGCTATATAGTGTAACTATAAACCCTTTAAGTAGAAAAATCGATCTTTTATATAATTTTTTTTAATTTTTGTAAAATGCAAAAAAACATGATAGGCTCAAGACTCCTTCTAGATCGTTATTTTTACGATAAGCATACCAAATATCTATGCATTTTAACGCTGTAAAGAACGTATGAAAACAAAAAAAATTCTAATTTTATTGTGCTTCATAGTAAGCACACGGTCATATTCGAAAGAAATTTCCCCCATCTCCACCCTGGATTTTGACGAGATTAGTCTAGATACCCTGGATGATGAATTTAATTCCCAATATGACAAAGAAATATCGCAACTATTACAAAAGTCATGTGCAAGCAGTTGCCCAACACCAAGCCCTTCAGATCTTGTGCAATTGGTAACAACCGGGGTACTTTTTCCTCTCAAGCTTCAAAATCTTCTTCTATTTAATCCGTATAATTATACCTATCCTCCCGTTATTAGAAATTTACACGATCTGCCAAGCTTACGCCCATGGTACGGCTGCGAAGATACGCTATGCTTGTATGGCACATTCTTTTTAAATGAAATGTTCCACGCCAATTTTACTCACTGCGGAACACATCTTAAAGATTACTTATTTATTGCAGAAGAGGACGCTCTGGTTGGCGAACTTTCAAGTGCATTGCCAAACATTGCCCAAATAGTGCCTCTTTTTAATACTGCACGGCTCCAAATGCACCGTCTTGGGGTTATGCTTGGCGCCTCTAAATGCTTTGGCAACTTGCGCTTTAATGCTGCTGTACCGGTCTATTATGCAGCCTGGAATTTTTATCTCACTCCAGATCAAGTTGACGCGCTTAATAACACACCATTTTTTAATGGCGGACAACCACTTCCAAATGACCAAGTTCAAACTGTTGGATTTGCTGTCTTTGATCCGAACACCTTTATAAACAGATATCTTGTAAGTGATAAATTTGGCATTGGGGATATACGCTTATACCTCGATTATCTTTTCTGTGGTGAGACACAGTGCCCATTTAGAATTGGTGGACAACTCACGTTGCCAAACAACACGGTAATACGCCATTCAATTATGGGAAATCAATTTAGTAAATGCTACCCCGGACCTGGATTAAACCTTGCCCAAATTGCTGAGCTTGTTTGCTGTGTAGGTGCTAATGATAACCCTGATTCACTTGTCGCTAAAAATGAACTTGCCGCACTTGGGCAAAGTTATGGATTACAATTTCTTGAACGCTTAAGCGCGACAGTTATAGAAAATCAACTGGGTCAGCGCTATGTAAGTTATGGCACACTGTTTGAAAGCTGGGCCGGCATAACAGATTACACCAATTTATGTATATTTTTTGAGTGGGACCAGTTTGTTAAAGGACGTGAGGATAGACCGGTAAGACTTGTTCTTACACCAAGTCAATCACTTGACCGCGATTACGCCAATGAGGACCTTGCAAATGATAACCTTACCTTCTTGCAACAGCGCACGATGAACCTTCTCTTTCCCCCTATTGCAAATGTTCAAGTTAAAGAAGGTGATATTTTCAAGTTCCGTGTTTATTCGCAAACAAATTGGCGCGTTGTGCAATGGGATATTGGTTACGATCTCTGGTACCAAGCACAAGAACAAGTACTTACTTGCTGCAGCTGTGCGTTACCTAATGCGCAATTAGATATTCTTTCTGCAGCTCGCCCTGCCGCATTACAAGGTAAAATATTTGGACATTTTAATGTTATAAAAGCTCCCGATAATGAAGAAGATTTTAGTTGGCGCCTGGGCCTTAAAGGCGAAGGAACCGTTAATAATTACGGAATCGGCAAAGATTGGCTGATTGGCATAGACTTTGTTGCCGATTTTTAAAAATTATACAGCCCTTTTACACTAAGGAAACAGATTATGAATAAAAAAATTCTTCTTATTTCTGCGCTCTATGCGCTACCGTGCTTTGCAAAAGATCAAATTCAGATTAACGAACCTGTAACTGGTCACGCTGAAGAGCCTATAACGTTAGAAATAGCGGGTCTTGGCGCACTTGACCATAGCGGCATGGTAAACATTAGCAAGATTGCCGAATTTCGCGGCAAAGTTCATGGACTTATTAATCATGTTTTTAAAGCTAAGGACCATGCATATATTTTACAAGAGTTTGTTGATTTGGAAATTGAAGGGAATCTTGACCCAGAGTTACAAAAAAAACTTTTTGATGCCTATACCAAAAAATTCTTGCAAATCTCACATTCATACTTTAATGACATTCGTCACCTTAAACCGATTCTTGTTAAAATTCTTTCTATTTGGGCACATCAGCGCAATAGAACCGATTCATTAGTGCTGCTGTGGGCCACTATAGAAAATGGCAAAGAAGAACAATTTGTTAAAGAATATACCCCAACATTACAGGCTTTTTATACATTTTTATCTGATATTGATATGCTGTTACAAGATATTATGCATAGTTGCCCCAAGGCATACGCAAAATATCTTGAAGCTAAAAAAATAGTTGAAGAACAGCACCATAAGTAAAATAAAAAAGAAAATTATCTTCATGAGTGAACCGCAAACGGCACCTATTAAAATCTCGGGAACCATTGACCGGTTTATCTACCATAACCAAGAAAATGGCTACGCCGTCTGCGTTGTTACTATTGAAAAGCAGCAATCTGTTACCGCTGCAGGCATTTTACCCCATACAACTGCCGGCCAAGAGGTCGAGCTTTTTGGTGAATGGGTGATGCATAAAAAATTTGGTCGCCAATTTGCTATAACCCAGTGTGTTCAAAAAATACCCTCTTCAATCACCGGGCTTAAAAAATATTTAGGCTCTGGGCTCATAAAGGGCATCGGCAAATCGTATGCAGAAAAGCTTGTTGACCATTTTGGTGACAAAATTTTACAAGTTATCGAAGAACATCCGCGACGTTTACAAGAAGTTGCGGGTATCGGTGAAAAACGCGCTGAGCTCATAACGCAATCTTTTGCCGAACATAAAGAGGTTGCCCATATCATGGTCTTTTTACAAGGTTACGGTATATCGCCAGCTTATGCTGCAAAAATCTATAAACAGTACCGTGGCCGCACCATTGATATTCTTAAAGAAAATCCATACCGGCTTGCAGATGAAGTGTGGGGAATCGGCTTTAAACTTGCCGATGAAATCGCATTAAAATTAGGCTTTCAAAAAGATACCCCAAAGCGCATCTGTGCAGGGATTATTTATGCATTTCAGCTCAATGCGCAATCTGGCCATAGCTATACACTGCGCGAAGAGCTTATTACAAAAGCTGCACAACTTTTAGAATGTGATACTGACACGGTAACAACTTCACTTGAAGATTTACTTGCGCAAGAACGCATTAAGCAGATAATTTTTCATGGAAAACAGTACTGTGCGCTTATGGCACACTATAACGCCGAACGCTCTGTAGCGCAAAAAATACGTGACCTGTTAAGTTATCAACATGCCAATACCGTCGATAGCGCAAGCGTTTATTCGAAGTTACTCACGCAAAAACCGGGCGAAATTGCACTTAATGAAGATCAGCAACGTGGCATTATGACAATCTTTCAGCAAAAAGTTACGGTAATTACTGGTGGCCCGGGAACAGGGAAAACGACACTTATTCGAAAATTGTTATCGATATTAGAAGAAGAAAAGATATCCTATAAACTTGCAGCACCAACCGGGCGCGCAGCAAAACGTATCACCGAACAAACGGGCAGATTTGCAACAACGTTGCACAGATTACTTGAAATCGACCCACAAACATTTTCTTTTGTGCATAATGAATCGAATGCCTTAAAGTTACAAATGCTTATTGTTGATGAAAGTTCAATGATCGATATTTTTCTTGCAAATGCGTTATTAAAAGCTTTACCGATGCACGCATCGGTGATATTTCTAGGCGATATTGATCAGCTGCCATCTGTCGGCCCAGGAAATTTTTTAGCAGACTGTCTTGCAAGCAGCACGATCGCACGCATACGATTAACGCATATATTTCGGCAGGCACAAAATAGCTTGATCACATTAAATGCGCATCGCATCATTACTGGGCAAGCACCTGTCAAATCGAGCCCCGACACACGCAATGATTTTATATTTATTAATGAGCCCGAACCAGAAAATCTATTTAACCAGATCACTCAGTGCTATAAAACGCACTTTAAAATACATGGCATCGCGCAAGAAAACAGTGTTATTTTAACGCCCATGAACCGCGGTGTTGCAGGCAATTTTACGCTTAACCATAACTTGCAGCAATTTTTAAATGGCGCACCGGGAAAATCTGTTTCACAGGGAAATACAACATTTAAAGTTCATGACAAAGTTATGCAAATTCGTAACAATTACGAAAAAATGGTCTTTAATGGCGACTGTGGCAACGTAGAAGATATTGACCATCAAGAAGAGATGGTCACCATACTTTTTGGAGATAAACCTGTTCTTTATGGCTTTGATGAGTTACATGAACTTATTTTAGCCTATAGTATGACGATTCATAAAAGTCAGGGCTCTGAGTATGACGCGGTAATTATACCCCTTTTTATGCAACATTACATGCTTCTTGCACGAAATTTATTATATACGGCAATCACGCGTGCCAAAAAATTATGTATCATTATCGGTCAACCTAAAGCTGTTCATTGTGCATTGGCACAAGCAAGAACAGTGCAACGAGTAACTTTTTTAACACAGTATATCGATGGCACTTTATAAGGGACTCTTATTACTGTTATTTACCAGCTTAGCTTTTGTATGCGGTGCTTTGTGGTACGCTGTACATACGGAAATTATTATTTTTAGTGTTCCTGCTTTTGCAGAATTTACGGTACAACAAACAGATAAAAAAACGATAGCGCTTTTTTGGTACACAGAAAAAGAAAAAATTGAAGAAAATAGCGATTGTATCTGGTCCAAAAGCAACAGTCAAAATATCAACACCGTTATTTCAACCTGGCTCTCGTGCATGCAAGATGAAGATTTGCTTGATAAGCGCATTAAACTCGAAGCGGTTGCACTTACTCCTGCAGGTAATGAAGCATGCGTATCATTTTCGCATACTCTTTTTGAACAACAGCAGAATAGTATAAAAAAATGGTATATTCTTGAGTCTCTTTTTGCTACCTTAAAGCCGCTTTTTCCAGAACTTAAAATTATTCGATTACTTGTGCATTACCAACCACTTTATGATGAACAAATCGATTGTTCGGTGAGCCTGCCTATTACCACATTTATGCAAGATAATGAAATTAAAGCAAAATCATGGCCTGCCCTTCGAAGCTTTAGCGAAGTAGGGCACCAAAATAAGCAGAAATATACGCTGGTTATCCACCCTGCTGGTGATAAAAACAAAACGGGCCGTGTTATTGCGCGCGAATTTGAACGCAAACTTACGCGCCAATTAGCACAAGAAATTAAGCAGATGTTAGAAAGTTCAGGGCAATTCACCGTAGCTATTACGCATGATATTGGCCAACAGATTGAGCAAGAAGAATCTGCTTCACGAGCAAATAGACTTTGTGCCGATGCGTATATACATTTGAACTGTTTTGAAAGTAAAAAGATATTGCCAGAAATAATCTGTTATTTCCCGCTGTATAACCCGGCAACGGATTTTTGGCATAAAAAAAGAGACCCGTTAAGTCTCCAACCCATTGATAAAGCATATCTTACTAACATTAATGTCAGCTTAGCATTATGCAAAACTATCACTGAAAATCTCAAAATTATTGGCGACCAAAGGTATATTATTCATCGCCCTTATGGACTGCCACTTACACCACTCATTGGCGTTCAAACACCAAGCTGCGTTATTGAGTGCGGCATACAAAAGCCCGAGCACATTACAGAAATTGCTTCCATAATCGCCCGGGCTTTAATTTAAATGTGATATATAAAAAAAGTTATGAAGCAGGTTCTAAAGATATCTTTGAAGCCTGATATGCCCAAACGCCAAAAAGCGTTGCGAAACTTAACTCTAAAAGGGCTAATGGCGAACCATTCTGCATATCGATAATACCTTTAAAGGCCAAAACTACAGATAAGATAGCTTCAACTGCACCATCGTCAATAATTTCTTGCTTTTCAACGGCTTTTTTCCATTCATCAACAATAGGAGTCCGATCACTCAAATTGGTAATCCTGGCTGCCGCCTGAACTGAAGTACCTAATCCAAAAGTTATAATACTTATTAAAACTAATAATGCTTTTTTCATAATTTTCCTTATAAATTATAAAATTTTGCTAAGCTTGATTTGATAAGCTGTTAAGAGCCATATAACCCAAAGCTCCGATAAACGTTGCACCGGTAATTTCTAAAAGACCAAGAGGTAAAAGGTCCTGATTACCTGAATTTTTGATAACATTTCCTAAGCCGACGCAGATATCTGCAACACCTTTAACGCCCACAACAGCTGCAAATAAACATCCGGTAATACCAGCTTCAAGTGTTATTTGTTTTGGGTTCTTTTCAAAAACTACAACAGTTCGCCCCCAAAAATCGCTATATGTTTTTACCGTTGGCGGATAAACAGCCGCCGGAGATACAAGTATAGTAGCCGGGTGTGCTGAAGTGCTTAAACCAAGAGTAACAACGCCAATTAAGGCTAAAAATGCTTTTTTCATATTTTTTCCCTAAAATTTATTTTTTAAACTTATATATATTATATTCTTGCTTTTAAATTAGTTTTGTTAGTTCGGCATGCATCATCAAGTATTTTATAGCTTAATGCCGCCATAAATGATGTAATACCTATTTTTATAGTACCACGCGCTAAAAGTTCGCTATTATTTGAACCTGGGTTAAAAAGAGTACTTCCTAGACCCCAAGAAAGATCGAAAAGACCAGTAAGGCCCAAACTACTAAAACCTACAATCCCAGCTATCCCAATAAGACCTGCCATTTCAGCTCCAACTGACGGATCAATAATAATAATATTCTCTATAGATTTAGGGCCAATTTGTTGTTCTCTCTGCTCTATCGCCTGTTCCAGTCTTTTTTCTACCGCCTGCACAGAGAAACCTAAACCAAGAGCCATTATACTGATAAAAGCTACTAATTTTTTCATATTTTTTCCTTTAAAATCTCTTATTTTTAACTATATAAATAATTATGCACAAATAGCATTTTTTGTCAATCTGCACTTAAAAACGCTGATTTTTAGCTTGCCATAGCATAATCTGCAAGAGCGCTACTTTTAGCCAGTGCTAAGATACTTGCTGCAAAGGCAGAAGCTCCAACGGTGCCTCCTAATACACTTTTCCAGCTTATATTTTTTGTTGGCTCGGTTGGATCAGGCTGTCTAGAGAACTCATAACGTAAAACAAGAAAAACTGAATAGACAGATAAAACCGCTGTTGAGGTTGAAATAAACACTATGCCGCCTTGAGTAAGCGTTTTTGGAATTGTTTTTAGCGCGTCATCAAAGATTTTTAGACCTTCGTTGACAATCTCACCCAAGCGCTCTACTGTCAGTCTATCTTCTTTTGAAAGATTAAATGTAAATGCTTCTGCAGTGTAACTAGATGAAACGCCCAATAAAAGTATTAAGCCAATAAGTAATTTTTTCATAAAATAACCCTTTAATTCAAATGTATTTATTATCAAATAATACACTATTTGAATTTTTTGTCAATCAACCCCCATTTTCAAAAAAAGAGCCCCGGCGATTGCCAGGGCTCATAAACTATGTATTTTTGGGTACTTTTTAGAATATCTTTAAGCGGTACAAGCATTATACACAACAGGGGCTAATAGACCCACCATTATTGCGCCAAAAGCTGCTAATCCAAGGCTATCAAGCATTGTTGTTTTTTTTGGTGTAGGGTCCTCATCATAATAATCATTATATGCTGCAGCTAGACCAATAGATAACAGCCCGCATCCAATTGATAATCCAACACCTGCAAGTACAAACTCACCTGGGGTCAATTTAGCCATTGGTTCAAGACGCCTAATTATAGTATCATGAAAATTTATCATCTCTATGCGAGATTCAAGTCGATTAACCGCTACCGCTTGAGCTGCTTTTTCCAAGGCATTAACCTCAAGCCAACTAGCTCCACTAACTTTTAAGCATTCAACCTCTTCTTCAAAGTCTTTTACAACTTCACCTAAAAAACAGCTTTCTTGCCACAATGCTTCAAGCTTTTGATTTTCTGCATCAGAATAAGCCGAGTTCCATAAAGATGCAGCAATTGGTTGATTCACTGCGCATAAAGCTGCAATTACTAAAACTATATATTTTTTCATAAAAATTCCTTTAATTTGTATTATAAATTATACGCTTTTAATAATAAATTATACGCAAATTGTAATTTTTGTCAATCTGACCCTCATTTTTAAAAAAAGAGCCCCGGCGATTGCCAGGGCCTTTAAAAATCTAAAATTAATGGGCTAATTAATTAGTTGCGCTTTGAATAGCTGCAACAGCAACGGCGCCAATTAAAGTTGCACCAGCAACTGTTAATACGCCGCGTGGGAACTCAGCGCCATCATTACCTGCAGATATATAGCCTTTTGCAAAATCTGCTAAACCTTCAGCGACCTGAGCAACACCGCAAACACCTAAAAAAAGTGATACCATAGACGCTGAAACACCCGCGCTGAATAATGCAGCTTTTGGATCCATTTCAACATAAACCGGATATGCAGGATAAGCTGGATAAACGCTTACTGGTCTAAGGTAACCAAATGGGCCTGGGGTAATTACCACCGCGTCATAATACCCGTAAGGCGCGCAATAAAATGCTTCAGCCGGGTTACTTAACCCAAGCGTAAATATGCTTGCTAGAGCTATCAAAAAACTCTTTTTCATAGTATTTTCCCTTATAATAACAGATATATGAATTCTTAATTTGTAATTTTTAGTTTAAACCTAAATGATTATATTTCAATAGTGTTCAAAATTTACCCAAAACCCGCACTTAACTTTTTTTTCTTGAGATTTACCAAACAAGTAATTATTCTACCAGTAAGAATACAATTTTTATTATTACCTACATATAAAAGGAGTCTACATGTTTAATCTGTCCCAAAATGCAGCCGCCATTGCCAAAGGCATATTTTATGTCCTTGTGGGCATCATTCTTGGCTTAAGCGCACTGAATATTTTAACTGGCAGTGTCATGAATTATCTAATTTTAGCAATTGCAGTATATTTTATTGTGTACGGAGTTTTTCTTTCCGGTGTCTATGATAGAATATTCAGGCTTATAAATTCAAAATAATATACAAACCAGAAAGGAAATAGCATGACTTCTCCGGTTAAAGGCTATCTATACTTAGCGCTTGGCACACTGTTATTACTTATCGCCATGCCCACCATTTTAAATATCGTTTTATTCTTCATAGCAGTATTTTTTGTCCTTTCAGGCGCTGCACTTTTAAAAGACAATTGGTCATAATTTCAGGGGCTACAATAGCCCCTTTTCTAATAACAGAGCCTTAAAATAAGGCCTTTTTTTTAATTTCCTAAAGTTTATGATAAACTTTAATTATAATATTAAAAAAATAATCTTATCATGGAACTCAAAATGGAAATAAAAAACAACCCTCTGTTATATTTAATAATACTAGGTTTTACCTTTACGACTTTTTTAGATGCAGCTGAAGCTTCTTCTTCAAGTTCAAGTAGCGACCAACAACAAAACGCTTCAAGCTCTTGGTTACCCAGCTGGGCCTGGGGAAGAACAACAAGCAATTCAAACACCCCAAGTGATTATTTTGGTTTTGTCGCATCCTCAGGAAAATTAGCTACGGGTTTAGCCTGTTCAAGTGTTTTAATTTCGCAAGGCTTCATAACTGGATCAAAATCAATAGGCACATCTTTTAAAGAGGCCACTAGAGATATGCATCTTAATGCTCATGTTAAATTCGAACCACAGAATCTTACTGATCTAAAAAGAATAAGTGAAAATTTAACCGATACAGCCTTTCACTTAACACATATAAGTGCAAAAGCGAGCATACATGATACAACGCTCAATGCTATTGATAAAACAGTTCAAGATATCACCCAGGCTTTAGATCGCAGTTTAGAAAAAACAGACGATATAGCATACCGTATCGCAAACCCTGAAATAAGAATTTCACCTAACACCACAACACAACTAGGCATAGTGGGCTTAGCGGCGACTACTGGTTATTTTGCAATTTCAACGCTTCAAAAAATCGCATTTAAATACATCGACAGAACAACACAAACTCATTCAACCACCGATGTCTATATAGCATCTGGATGTAGTTTAGTTTTAGGCGCTTCAATTTTAGGTGTCTTATATAGCGGCAAACTTGCTGGCAATACGCCACAAGTAACTCAAAAAAGAATGCGTCAGCAACAGCAACATGCAGAGATATTTGAGCTTGACGACACTGCCCCAAGCAGTAATCAAAGCAACTATCAACAAATTGTTTTACCTAAACGCCTAACTAACTAAGTTTTGGTAAGTTGCGGTCATCAAGATCTGATTCTGGCGTAACGCGAATTAAGCGTGTAGGCGAGGCAATCTCTATGCCATTTTCGCGCAGTTTTTTAACGATTTCAAGACGAACCTGCGAGCTAATCTCCCACTGCTCCAGAACTTTATCTGCCGTTAAATAGCCACGCACCAGAAACTGATAGCCATTATCAACAAAATCATGCAACCACACAATCGGCGCAGGTGATTTTAAGATAGTATAATTGTCATGCAAAACGCTTAAAATAATATCTTTTACGCGCTGTGGATCTTTAGTATACGAAACAGTAATCATCATGTCGTTAAAGGCAAAATAGCTACGTGAGTAGTTCCAGTTGGTAACCGCATTTAAGATAATTTGCGAGTTAGGCACAATAACCGTAACACTGTTTCTACGACGCAACACAACAGAACGTGGCGTAATATGGCGCACCACACCAACGACATCGTCACTGATCTGTATAAAGTCGCCGATCTTAACCGGACGCTGCACCAGTATGATAAAGTATGAAAAGAAATCACGCAGTGGTTCCTGTAATGCAAAGCTCAAACCACCGATAATAATTGCAAATTTAGTAGTAAGGCCCTCTAAACCAGCATTAGAAAGACCAATAAAAACAGCTAATAAAATAATCGCATATTTAGTAAAGGCAGAAATAGTGTTCTGCACACCAACGCCAACTAAAAATGGATCGAAGACCCGTTTGAGAACAAACTGATTAATAACATAATTTAGAAATATGCCACCCAATACAAATAAAATAATTTGTAAAAGTGAATACAACGTAACTGAAATTTCTCTACCAGCATCATCTTTAACGGCAGTTAATTCACGGTTTAAAAAATCACCAATGTCAGAGAACGTTACTCCATAACCCCAAATTGAGCCTACTGCAAAAACAAGCGCAACAACAAAAACGGCAAATGAAATAATAATAAAAATGCCGTACCATAAGCGCCCAGAGCTGAAACGCTCACGCATAGTTTCACCCTCTTCATAATAAAAAAAGAGGTTAGATGAGGTACTTTTAAGCCTGCTATGAATCCATAAAAAGAATGGGAAAATAAGTAAGGTAAAAAATACACGGCTTAAGATATACAATACCTGCTGACCATACCCAACATAGGGATTACTCATCACAATAATTGCAACAACGGCTAACAAGAACCCGTAATAATATTTTTCAAGATGCTCTTTTACCCATTGCCACAATGGCGTGTTATCAGGAATGTGCGCAAGAACCTGTTTTTTGCCAATCAAAAAGATTAAACCTATTTGTATAACAATAAACATGAGGGCCAATAATATAGTCGGCAAATCTGACGTTAACGTATAATCAAGTAAAACAGCACCGCGTAAGAAATAAAGGACAACTAAGCTATATAACACGGTAGAAACAACACTAAAAAATCTACGCTCATATGATTGACTAATGATACTGTAATTTCTATAACGATTTTCACGCATAATAAAGCTTATAAATGCATGCGCTATATATAACAGATAAGGTATAGACAACAGTTCAATAAGTAATGACAAATAGGTGTCCTGAATAATATTACCTATTACCAAAAGATAGAGAAATCCCCATATGAAAAGACCATTCATATGGATCAAAATAAACTTAATACCTAATGATACCCATAGTCTCAAATAGACTAAAAACCCTGAGCCAGCTGTTCCTGCTTGTAAAAATTGGTACAAGTCGGGCAAGAAAAGGCGTAAGAGCATATAGATAATACAGACCAAAATCGCATTAATAATAAACATTAATAAATATAATGGGTCCTTTAAATAATCAATGATGCCGTTAAATGCCTGTGAAAAATGTGAAAGGGTAAAATATTCAACCCCCGTTACATAAACACCATACGCAAAACGTTGTAAATCTGGCACAATATTTCTAATTTGGGACCATTCAATAGACTGTTCTGAACGTTTCCAAAAACCTTTTGTAGTAAGCTCACTCAACATCGAGGTGACATGCTTAAGCGAACCATCTATAACCGTAACAGTCGCCTGATATTTTTCAATAAGCTTAGCAGTAGTATCGATTTTTTGTCTGATATACTCTTCTGTCTCTTTTAATGATTTTTGACACTCTAAAAAGGTTACCTCATTCTCTTTAAATAATGCACGGCGCTGATCTTTCAGAGATTCCATTAACCCTTTAAGACTTTCAATCGACTTATTAAGGCGCTGCAAGCTTGAAATTGCAGCATCTCGTGAATCTGAAACCATGCGGAGCTGAGCAGAAAGCTCACCTTTTGCAGCTTCATAGTACTTGATCGATTCATCGATATCACGGTCATTATCTGAGCGGAACTTGCGGCTCATAAATTTATACCATGATTTTTTTATTTCAACTTCGATCGTTTCACGTTTTAATTCTGCCTTTAAATGATCGATCATCGCCTGGATATACTCTTTTGCAGTTTCAGCAAAGGAATCCTTTGCTAAATATGGATCAATCGATGTGAGCATTAACCATTGGGTAACGGTTTTGGGTTGAAAATTCCAGTCACGTAGCGCCTCAAGGTCACTTGCAGAAAGATTATACTGTGCAACTATTTGAGCGATCTTCTTTTTTACTTCGTTTTGTACCTGAACAAGGTATTCAAGCTTTTCTTGGCGCAACTTATTACGATCAGCAATAGACTGATTTCTTTTTTCTTCCAGCGCACTTTCTGCTTTTTTTACATATTTAAGAGGAATTACTGTTGCACGTTTAACACGTTTATATTCACGATCTAAAATTTCCAGCTGGGTTTTAGTAAAATGCAACTGTAAATTCGCTAATATTAAGCGATTTTCTGCCTCTTTCAATTTGAGACTCGTTAACTCTTTACGCTGCGCTAAAAGACGTCCCTGAATATCAAGCAAGTCGCCATCAATAAGACTCGTTTGCGGCTGCTGACTGTAACTTTTTTGTTGTTTTGTTTTTTCTTTGATCTCAATCTGAAGCTGGTCTATCTCTTTGGTATAACGAGCCGTATCACCTTGCAACTTTTGCACAGTGTTTTTTAACTCTACCTGACGATTTTTTGCATCTATGATCTTTTGATTAAGTTGCGCAAGCTCTTCAAAAGTATATGAGGCCCGCTCTTCGATTTTGAATTTATTAAATTGCGGGTCCGAGGCCACACCGTCAAGAATTTTTTTCATCTCTTCATAGAGCGACTTCAACTGCTGTGCAACAGCATCACGATCAACCACCAATTGAAGGAGTTGATTTAAGGATGATACCTCTTTTGTTAGTACTTCTTTTTCATGCGCGTTAGTGGTACGCGTAAGCCGTTCATTCAAAACCTGGATATCGGCAGATATCTGTTCAAAGTCTTTTTTATATGAAGTCGCATCAAGTTGATTAATAAGATCTTGAAGATCTTTTAAAAATTTCTCATTACTCACAGTATTATTAACTACAGGAGCTTTACTTGTAAAAGCTCGAGCAACCGTATCAAACGCAAGAGCGTCAATATAGGGGAATAAAAGCAGTGCGTTAAAACGCACCAAGAGGCTAAAAAGAACTATTATTTTTTTCATAAGCGCACCAGGGCTCCATAATCATTGTTTTAAGTCGATCCGCATGGGGATGCAAAAGGATACATTCACGTAACCACTGTATCATTTTTTTTTCAAGAAACACATACTTTTGTTCATCGGGGAAACTTTCCCCTTGTGAATCTATACCAGAAACTACTAATGACAAAAATTCTCTGTCATGGGCATCACGCGGTTCTGGGTACATACCAATCATAATAAAAAATTTACACAAAAATAACTTTTGAAAAAAAGGTATATCGATCTCATTACTCAAAGGCTGGTAAAGCATCTCCATTAAGCTAAAAATATTTTCAGCTTTATGATTTCGTGGGACAAAAAAATCGACAAGCTCGAGTGCATGGTGCAAAAACCAGATATTTTTAACTGCCCACTGTTGCGGAACAGCCACAACTTCAACATATTTTGCTGAATGCCAGGAGCCGTTAACGTGAGGACTATACTCAATTAATGCCCCGCGAGAAAGGTCACATGTGCGCCCTTTTTTATGCACATGCGCATGAATAGTGCCCAACTGTTGATCGAAAAAAATATATCCGTTACGCTGTGTTGTCGGCGTTTGCAGAACAATAGCATGGTGTAGTAATCGCATATTTCCTGTATAATCAAGTAAGTTTTTAGTATAATACTTTAAGAATACACTATTATTGCGCACTTAAGGAACCTTTATGATGAATAAAAATAAAATCTTTTTACTCACACTTACTTTTATTACACTGCAGTGTGAAGAACGCGAAAACCCCCTGCCAGAGAAATCTCAAAATATAGAATTTTTAAAAAAATTTGCCTTTGAGGTATTGCAAGAAATGCAGCGCCAACCAGATGCTATTGTGAGTGGGGTCACCTTAGGGGATCTAGCGCATGCTCTTTCTTTACGAAATTACACAGAAGCTTCTATTGCGCACTTAACAAATTCAACACCTATAGAAAATCAACAGGTAGCATCAAGAAGTGTTACACCTGCCTCAAGACATGTTTCTCTGCAAAGCACAGATGCCTTAAGGATTTTAAGGAATCAAAACAGCTATATAGACCTACTTGAACGAGCACACAACGCTTTGTTAGCAAAAAAAATTAAAACATACACTACGCCTACCTTATTGCAGTCGGTTCCGCATTTAGCATTAACGGCTGGAACGCTTGCATATAACAACTATAAAGATAGCTTATTCCCATCATCAAACGATGCACATACGCAAGACCCTGCCGTCTATTACACTGCAACTGGAGCGAATATACTGATTGGTTTTGGCTCAGCGTATATTGCACTTTCATTGATCAACAGTATGATTAAACCTTAAAGTTTTTTATCTTATCCCTCTTGTAGAAAAATAAAAATCGCTCTATGCTTATTGCGCTTTTTATCAGTTTATCTAACAAAAGGATGATAACATGAACAAGTCAGTAAAATTTTTAGCAATTTCACTTTTAATGGTTCCTGCGCTCGTGCGCGCAGCCGATGATTCTGCACCTCAAAGCTGGTCAGCGTATGCGTGGTCAGGACTTACTTCTGGCGCTCGCGAACTTGGAACAGGCTTTGTTGGAGGTGTTGCTGGTGGCGCGTCAGCAGTTGTTGGCGGTGAGTTGGCTGATAAAGCAACTAAAAGCGGACTGGGCAAAGATGCAATTAATGCATTCGTTGTTCTTGGATCTGCAAAAGGCGCACAATGCGTTACTAAATTCACAGAAGAGCAACTTAGCATTGACAATACCAAGAAAACAGGGTTCCAAAGAGTTGCAAATTTTGCAGGCAAGGGCACTGGTTGGTTTGTAGCCCATGTCTTTGTTGCTAGCGTTATCTCAGAAGCTAAAAAAAGAGCTGACCAACAAAACTAAAAAAACTATTTTTAATTAAAAGGCCCCAGATTTTAAAATCTGGGGCCTTTTAATAATTGTCTTTAATGCACGGTAGAAGTTACCACCGTAGATGTTGCAGCAGATGAGCTACTTTGCACACGAGCAGCTTCAAGCTGAGCGATAGTCTCAACAAGAATGCCGGTGTATTCAATAACCGTAAATGCATTCAACTTGCCGCCAGAAGAAGCTAAAATCCCTAACGCCTCTTGCAGCGCCTGCTCAAAAAGCTGAATATCAAAAGAGTTGATCCCGGTGTTTAACTGCTGCAAAATTGTTACGAGCGCAGATGTATTTGTACTTGAGCTTAATAATGATGCGATATCTTGTAATACCGTAATAAGTTCAGACGAAGCTGTAACTCCTTGGCTTGACGAGGCAACATGCACATGCACATTCGCTGATGGCGCAGTTTGGGTATAGAGATTGTTGCTCAAAAGCAAACTTATAGCAAAAAAAGTTTTTTTATTCATACAACTCCTAAAATAAAAATGATTTTTAAAAAAACTAATTGATCATAGTTTATTTTAAAACGTATAGCAATTTACGGTATACTTATTGTGCAAAAAAATTCAACCAAAAAAGAATGGAGATAATACAACATGAAAACTCTTACGTACACTTTCTATAGCGCGCTTATTTTTTTATCATTACACAGCATGCAAGAACTTGAACTATCAACAAAAACACTGCCAGAGAAAATATACCTGCTACATACTAAAAATATCGGTAATGGGAATGAAAATTCACAATTTGAAGGCGTAATGAAAGAAGATGGGTGCGATTTGCATATCAGCCCAGATACTAAGGCTGCCATTACCCAAGAAATTTTCTATGATGGCATTAGAAATGCCCAAGAACATAGAAGTGCCTATATAGTTTATTTAATGAAGAAAAAATCAGAAAGAGATCTATATATTTATCAACTATTAACAAATAAAGGGCTCAACCAAGTACCTATGCCAGCACAAGAAAAAGCGGCCCCATACCTTTATTCATTTGTAGACAACGTTTTTAATCGTAAAACAGAAAATATTCCAACACCCATCACAACTCAACCAGAATTCAAGCCAGCAAGAAGAACCAGTCAAGACGCCGTTTCACTAGACCTTGAAGTAAACTCAGGTTGGTGTTGGCCTGCACATACTAACAGCCCTACAAACAACCAGGGCAGCTCAAATGATAATTGTGCTGTGAGTTGCGCTCAACCTGAAGCACCTCAATGCTGTGACTGTAGTGATTGGAACTGTGATTGCGGTGGTTGTGATTGCGATTGCGATGCTGGCGATTAAAATTTGTTGCAAAAGCTCTCTCTATTTTGTATAACTACAGTCGTTGTATTTTTATACGTTTTCATGTACTTAAAAAAGGATTTATCATGAAAAAAATAGTCACATTTTTAACAATTTCGCTTCTTTTTCTTAATACTACGCAGGCAGAGACTCAACAATGTTACTGCACTCAAGTCTCACAGCAAGCAATCTCCATTTTAAATAGCGAATGTACTCAAGCATTCATTAATGGTGCTGCTGTCGGCGCTGTTGCAGGATTCAGTGTGGACTTCTTATTACCCTCTTTTAAAAAATTTACAGAAACTTGGAACATACCTGCTACAACTGGTATTTGCAGGGACCAACTAGCTGGTGAAGCAAAAGTAGCAACAGCGGCACTTGGGCTTACAGCTTTAAACAAAGCAACTTTTACAAACTTTAAATTAATGGGCGCACAACTAGTTGGGATTATCGTAGGCGCATGCGCAGCAAGTTATGTGACAAAACTCTTAACGCCAGCAGCTACCCCAGCACCACAAGTACAATAATTACATATGCTCTGAGCCGCGAATTATTCGCTTGAGCCACGTAAGCTCTAGTTCGAGTTTTTCTTTCGGAGATATGTGCCAATTTATAGGTAGGTGCTGCAAACGTTTGCAGCACTTACCTATTTTTATCGCACTCATTAAATTTTCTGGGAACATCCCCACATTTTAATCTGGTTGTAAATCAAATTGCACAGATGCCAAAAGCACTTTTTAGTCTTCGGTAGGAATGTTCATCCTGTCAATACGAAAAAGTAACTCTTTTTCTGGAGAACAAAGGTTAAAATGAGACTTAACGTTAAAATAAGTAAATACTATTTCTTTGGTTGGCCTACTCACTTCCCATACCGGCTCAAATTGCATACCAAAACTCCAACCATTATTATTCAATGTCATTGATGTATGGCGACCATCTTTTGAATAATCGTCATGTTCTACAGTCCCATCCTTGTTAAAACCCCAAATAGATGTACCTTCAGAACCTTTAACTACAATCTCAACTCTTTCTTCAGACACATTTTTAACTTCAACATCTCTGCCGATATTTGCCAATAATATTTTGGCATAAAGATCTTTGGCGGGAATATCAAAAGCAAATATACCTAGCGGCATTAAACTAATAAAACTAATAAGTAGAGTACATGATTTCATAAAATTTCCTGCTAAAAAATTATCATCCAAGATATTTTAACCAAGTTTCAGTGTAAAACATGAGCACAAAAATGTCACCTATGCTCTGAGCCCTTAAGCTCTAGTTCGAGTTTTTCTTATGGGATTATGCGTGAAATCCCACTTAAGACTTTTAAAAAGCCACTGGTTTATTCGGGTAACAATGCTAAAATTTGTTTCTTATATTCAACAAATTCAGGATCGTCAAAAACCGGTAAGCTGGTCTTTAGAAAAAGCTCTCGCACTGACAAACCCGTATCACTCTCTTTTGAACATGGATTTGCCCCAAGAGTAAGCAGATTTTTTATTAAAACTTGTTTACGCTTAAGAGAAATATCCTTACTGCCCGGAAAAAAGAATTTCTCACGTTTGGAATCTGCAAGATAATGCAGTAAAGAAGTGTTATCATCGTAGTAATTGACATCAAATTGGTCGACAGTAGTAAATGTACGCAGAGCAGCAGCAAGAACATCATCTGATTTTTCATCGTGCGCACGCGCCATTGCCCAGCAAACACTTTCAAACAATTCTTCAGCAATAAAGAGCCTTTGCGCCTCTTGAAAATCTGAAACTTTAGCCATTAATCTATCCAAATATCTAGGGAAAAGAGTAATTGCTTGGGCTTGCGTTCTGGACCATTCAGTTATATACATAGAAGAAAAATCAAACTCCTTAAGCTCTTGCGTAAATTTGTCCCAAACATAATCACCGATTTTATCATTGTGTTCTTGAAATATTAACACGATGCGTTCATCTTCAAATGTTGCATCGGTTTGGCTGTCGATTGTTTCTAACAAAACTGATACCGGCAACTTCTGTATCCAGCTCTTTAACCCCATCTCCCGAAGTCTCAATGCTGTTACAAGGTTGTTATTTGAGATTTTCTTCTTTTGATCTATACAAGCAACGTTATTTTGCATCCCCCGCAAATTACTGAAAATCAAAAAAATAACAAAATGTTGTATCAAAACCCTGATGTAGTTCATATCAAAACAATCATATTAAATTAACTCTTATTTACATATGCTCTGAGCCGCGAATTATTCGCTTGAGCCACGTAAGCTCTAGTTCGAGTTTTTCTTCCGGAGATATGTGCCAATTTATAGGTAGGTGCTGCAAACGTTTGCGTAATTCATAGGCAACTATAGCAGCACTTACTGAAGCATTATAACTTTGAGTAAATCCGTACATCGGGATAGTGACATACGTATCAACATGTTCAAGAGCATAATCACTAATACCAAGTCTTTCATTACCAAAAATTATTGCGACTTTTGTATCTAAAGGCAATTCAGAAACGGTGTATGCTTTTTGGTGCGGCGTCGTGCCAACAAGCGTATAACCCTGGACCTTTAATGCTTCAAAACACATTTGAG
The DNA here is from genome assembly GCA_963704655.1 of uncultured Candidatus Babeliaceae bacterium. Taxonomy (GTDB): domain Bacteria; phylum Babelota; class Babeliae; order Babelales; family Babelaceae; genus BOG-1370. The sequence goes on from OY969927.1 coordinate 885,539, forward strand.
TATTATTAGCACCCGGCTCTTTATAATGGTTCTCAGAGAGCCAATAATCTGCGCCTTTAGTGATGGTAAGGCTATCATCATACTTTTTATTATCGATAATATGCACATCTTGAAAACCACAACATTCAATTGAACGCATGGCAGCGTCAACATTGTGATGATGATAAAAATGCTCAAAGACAAAAGAGATATAGCGCGAACGATGCTCTAATTTCTCTTCTATCAACTGCACTTTATTTTCGGTAACAAGTGTTCTGAGTTTATTACGTAACGTAATAAGATCGTGATTCATTATGGTTTAAAGGTATCTTCAAAGGCAAAATCTTCTACCCGCATACGGCCAGTCAATTCAAGGTCGCCTTTACGTAAATCTGGCGGAAGCTCCTGAGCATCTCCCGGGTAGCCAGCAACGATCATAGCCTCGACCGTATACGTTTCAGGAAGCGTCAAATATGCCCGCACCCCATCGTAATCAAAGCCTTCCATTGCATGTGCAACCAAACCCATATCTGTTGCCTGCAAGGCTAAACTTACCCATGCAGACCCAGCATCAAAAGAGTGGGTACGTGATGGCCTATTATTATATGAAAAAAGATTATGTGAAAGAGCAACGATAACTACCGGAGCATTCAGCGTCCACAATCTATTTTGCGGCACTAAAAGATCTTGTAAATCATGCCATGCTTGCGAACCTTTAAGCGCATAGACATAACGCCATGGCTGATTATTATATGAAGAAGGCGCCCAACGAGCGGCTTCAAATAACGACATAAGTATATCTTTTTCTAATGGCTTATCTGCAATGGCCCGTGGTGAATGGCGCTTAATAAAAAGAGGATTAATCTTATAATTCGCTTTTCTTTCTGGCATATATATCCCCTATTTAAAACTAAACACTTATCTCCCCAACCCTTCGACTCTGCTTTCGCATTCGCTCAGGGTGAGCGGATTCGGGCCGCTCGTGGTGAGCGTAGTCGAATCCATGCGGCCAATTTTAGAATAATCTAAACTTATGCTTAATCACAAAACCTTTATTTTTAGTATAACTATCCAAAACTTTGGTTAATGATGGCGTGAGTTCCTCAATCTGGCAAGCAACGCGGTTAAAATCACGATCAACAGCATTTGATATCTGGCCAATTTTTTCTTGTAAATCCGGAATGCCATCTTTAACTTCTTGCATAATGCCACGCAAGTCTTGCAGAGCATCGTGAATGTTCTCTTCATTTGCATTAACTACACGGTCAATAGATTCAGCGCATGAAGATACTTTTTCAGTTACCTGAACAAAACCATCGATAATTTGTTGTATCGCTTTAACACCATCAGGCCCGCCAAGTGATTCTTTTAATGACGCGGTAACCTCTTCTATATTACCGGCAATACCATTCATTTTTTTCAAAAGGACATCTATTGATACAGAATCTTCTGTTGGCTGTTCCAGCGTGCTACCAGCAGGCACTTTTTGTAAGCGAGAATCACCAGTTATAATCTCTAAATATTTGCCACCTAAAATGCCATTTTGTCGTATTGAAGCATACGCATCGGCATACAGATGATATTTTTTTAAAACCATAATGCACATACGCACACGTTGCTGTTCTTCTTCAAAGATAACTTGGTCTATCCAACCAACTTTAACACCCGCAATGCGAACATCTGCTTTTTTATTTAACCCAGATATATCATGAGAATAGATACAATATTTTGCATATTGGTGTGTTGCAAAACGTAACGACCCAATCTGAAAACTCATATAAACAAGTACACCTAATGCAGCAAGAATAAATAAACCAACTGCCGTTTCTGCTTTTAACTGCACTTTTCTTACCCTTTTATCGTTGTTTTATAACCAATATAACCGCTTTATTGTATACACAGTAGTTTTCTGTTGGTTTTGGCTCTTTTCAAGATACACACAAACCTTTTGTGTTACCGGCATACCGGCTCCATCATCCACTGTTCCATAAGATATCACATTAAAAGTGGTAACTTCAATTTTTGAAGCCAGAATTTTTTTAATGCTATCAGGTAAAACAGTATACTCTTTCTTAAACAAAGCTGCCAGCAGCTCTTTCCAAGCAGACGCCCAATTAATTTGCCCTTTATTTGTACTTAATTTTTTAATAATCTCCAACCGCTGTTTTTTTTCAAGATTCTGTTTTTCAAGCTGCAATATTTGGGCCCACGATGAAGAAATATAAAGCGGTTGTATCTTAAATTCAGCAGTTCCTAAAGTAAAAAGATCAGTGAATGCAACGTATTCTTTATCTTCAGAATCTATATCATAAAACATATCACCAGAAAATTTGGGCGCAGTAACTTCAGTCACGTCTTCAAACGGCTTAGCCCGTTTTTGAAAAAGTTGTCCCACTGCCTGTGCAAAGTTCTCAAACGAAAATTTCTGTTGTGCAACCTTGTCAGCTAAGGCAAGTATAGTTTGTGCGTCCTGTTCTTTATCAAGCTTAATAAATTGCTTTTGTTGGAAATCATACGCTTTATTCAGATTAATTTTGCCCTCTTCAGACGATATATATACTCTAATAGCGCCGTCAATGCCATCTTTTTCGCTAGTTAGTTTAAATGTCTGTTCAAGATCGGTATACAAAAATGGCACCAAGTTTTGATCCACTGCTTTTTTATCTATTTCCAGCGGATTGCTCAACTGTGCACGGGCAATCTCAATGCCATTTAAAGCTAACATACGCGCTTGTTGCTGTTTAACCAATACACGGTGTAAGCGGTCAAATGCAATAGCCCGTTGCAATAAACTTGTTACTAAAACTGACCCGAGTGAAATAACAAAAAGCGCCATAACTAAAACAAATCCATGTTGATTATGTTTCATTTTTTACCTCCCGGCTTTTGAAGTTCAAGTTGCTTTAAAAGACCGTTAGGTTTTATTTGTGTCTGGTCAGCAGATTTGGCGGCTTGCTGAGCTGTCTGCCCAGACGCTTTTGCACCTGCTGTTGGAGCTTCTGCTTTTGCAGGCTCTTTATTTTCTGGTACCAGTTGTTTAATTTTTGGATCAATTGGTATGAAAAATGAATAAGAAAATGGATGTTCATGTTCAGAAGTAAAATCGCCCATGGCGCCACTAAACGTGATAATCTGTGGTAACGCTATCGGTTGTTCAACTTTGCCCTGTGCATTAGGTTGAGGCTGCTTTTTTAAAAGTTCTGCAAATGACCATGAAGATACTTCTTCAACTTTCTTCTCATTATCCTTTACCGTAATGCTCGTACATAAAATAGACGATGTTTTTATGCCAAATGCAATGGCATGGGAATAATTTTTATTCTGCCCAATTTCACGTTCAAAATCTGGCATGGATAATTCGGACGATTCTTGACGCATGAGTGTAAAATAGTTTTGATGGTGCGCATCAGGCACCATAAGGTACCGCACGCGAGCCAAGCGTGGCTTTTTAGAGCCATAGACGCCCAATAAATTTGTAGTAACAAAGCTTAAACTTTTTAGTTTTTCATTTTCAACTTCAATCTGCAAACCAAACTTCTTAAAATATTCCTGCTGAGCTTTTTCTTGTTCTTCTTTCTTTTCTTTTGGGTTAGGAATAAAACCATAAAGCGGAACAGCCATTGATGAGATATCTTTTTGCATCTGCGAAAATAGCATTTGCTGCTGACTGTCTACCGTTATAAGTTGGTTATAGCGCCTTGATGACTGCTGTAGTAATGAGATGGTATTAAAGACCATAATTCCGACAAAGCTACTTATTGCGAGTGCTATGATAATTTCTATAAGACTAAACCCGGGCCTGCCCTTCGAAGCTTTAGCGAAGTAGGGACGCGTCACGGTTTTACCCCCGGCTGAGTTGCAGAATTTGAGGACGCTTGAGCCGTTACTGTGGCAGCTTCGCCACTTTTTTGCTCTGTTTTTTCTTGCCCGCCGCCGCTCGCAGCTTCTCCGGCTGGCCGCTCATCCTGAGCCCGTCGAAGGGTTTGCGGCTCTTTCTCTTTCTTTGGATGATATGAATATTTTATAAGCGTGAACGTTTGCGTAGCCATAATTTTTGTCCAGGAAACAACCACTTTTTCAATAACAAGATTTTCTATTTCAGCAAGCGGTGTACCTTCAATTGGCTCAGAAATAGTATAAACTATCTTAAAATCATCCTGCTCACGCTCGATAGTTTTTCCTGGTCCAGCAGACTGCTGTTCTGCAGGTTGCTGCTTTTCTGCGTCAACAAATGCTTGCATAGCCAACTGTTCGGCATGCCACTGTGAATTATCTTTAAAAAGCATAGTCTGCAAACTGTTTTGCAACGTTAACAAGCTGGTAATAGTAATACTGACCATCATTAATGCAATCAAAACCTCTATAAGTGAAAAGCCTGGCTGGAGTTGTCTCATTTATGCCACCACAAACTGTACAAAAAAGGGATTCAGTTCCAACTCAAGCGGTTTACCTACGGCTTCATCACGCAACACAAGAGTTACCTGTTGAGATAGTCCGTCTGGCATAATATAAAACCAGACTGTTTTTAACTTGCCGCCACTTGCTTCGTCTTTGCCATCTATAATAAATTTTTCAACTTCAAAGTTATCGTTCCATACTAAAGAGTCGTTACCATAATCAGATTGCACTGTTTCAAAAACAGACTTATTTTCTGCGCCAGCTTTTTTATCTGACTCTACGCGAATGGTAACTTTTTTTATTTGGGATTCAAAATCAAAAAAAAGTTGTGTCGGGCGGCCACTAACAAGTGCATGCGAATAGGCATTTCGAGCGAGCATATTAAGATCAGCAACAAATTTTTCTTGCTGATTATAGTTAATACGCGTTAAGCGAGGAATCTGCGTGGCCATGACTGCTACAATAGCCATGGCCACAATAATTTCTAATAAACTAAAACCCGGCTTAGTAAAAGAATGTTTCATAATTTACGCACTAACCCTTCGACAGGCTCAGGATGAGCGGGTCTCAGAAAGTTGTAAAGTTTACGCTCTTATCCATTCTGTTTCCGCTGAACCTTCACCATTGGAACCAAAAGAATAAAGTTCATAAGGAGGCTTAGTTCCTTTTGGATTAAGAATATATTGGTACTCAGCGCCCCATGGATCTTGTATCTCAGCTTCCATGTAAGGGCCTTTCCATTTTTTAGCGATGCTTTCTTCAGATGGACGATCCTTTAAATCATTCAATGATGCTGGGTATGCGCCGACATCTTGACGATATTGATCAATCTGATTTTTATACAAACGCAAATGTGATTCAGCAGCTCTGCGACGTGCTTGGCTGATATAACTGGTTAACCCTAATGTACCACCAATCATAATACCAATAATTGCAAGCGCAATAATAATCTCGGTTAACGAAAACCCAGGTTGGGCACTTTTTGTATTAAACATAAAAAACTCCTAAAAATAGTGTGATTAATATTAAAATCCTTCACCAAGACTCTTATTCATATTCAATAATGGCCCGGCAATTGCCATCACCACAAACCCGACAATTAACCCCATAACCATGGTAGTAACGGGTGTAATTTTTTCAACAAGACCATCTGCATATTCGGTAACTTCAACATCATAGTAACTACCAACCTGCAATAACATATCAGGCAAGGTGCCGCTCTCTTCACCCGTTTTAATGAGATAAATAGCAACTGCGGGGAACATGCCTGTCTCTTTCAAATATTCAGAAATTTTACCCTGCTTAATAATGCTGTCTCGCGCTTGCTGCAATTTATCAACAAGAATTTTATTTTTAATAATAGTCGTAACAATAGTAAGCGCCTCAGCTAAATTTACCCCGGCTTCTAAAAGCATGCCAAGTGTACTACTAAACTGAACAACAGCCCCCATACGCGCAAAATAGCCTGCGATAGGAACTTTTAAAATAAAGGTGTCCCATAATCGTGCACCCGCTGCGGTTCTTTTCCACATAAGAAAGCCAACAACTGAGGCCACCAAGCCAATTAAAATCACCAAATAGTAGTTAATAACAAAAGTAGAAAGACCCATTAAAAAACGTGTTGCAAAAGGCAACTCCATCTTCATAGAAGTAAACGTGGTACTTATAGTAGGAATAACCACAATCAAAAGCAACACGACCACACCAAGCGCAATAGCAAGTTGAATAGCAGGCATCATGAATGCACCACTAATCTTTTTACGCAGGCTTTCTGCCCGTTCAATATAGCTGGTTAAGCGGTCAAGAATACTTTCAAGCTTTCCGCTTGCTTCACCAGCTTTTACCAATTGAACATACGTGTTTGAAAATATTTTTGGATATTTAGAAAGACCATCTGCAAGAGATTTACCCTCTTTAATATCATCTTTTAAATCAATAACAATGTTCCGCAACTGCCCTTCAGTTTGTTCAACTAATAACTCAAGAGCCTGCAAAAGCGGGACACCGGCCCTTAAAAGTACCGATAACTGTTTTGTAAAAAAAATCAGATCTTTTGAGTCAACATTTTTTTGAAAAAAATCTCTAAAAAATTTATAAAGGTTTGAACCTTCTTGACTGGCAGAGATAGTAACCGGATAAAGTCCACGCTTAACAAGCGCTTCACGCACCTGCGACAATGAAGGCGCATCAAGTGTGCCTGAAACCTTTTTTCCGTCTCTTGTAAGTGCCTTATAATAGTACAGAGCCATGGGTCACCAAAATTACCTGTATTTGAATTTTCTTGGTATCTTGAAGAAAGTCACATTTGTATGGTACCATTTTTTACGTGACGATAAAAGAATTATCTTATTATTAAAGAGAAAGCATGAGTATGAAGAGATTATTATTTATTATATCGCTTATAACCTTTGCTCATTATACATATGCACAAAGAGTTAACAAAGAGACCCTTTCAGCCTTAACAACGCCTATTGTATTTACACGCATTGGCCTTGAATCATTTTTTGTTGAACAGTTTAACTCACCATTATATACCGAATGTGTACTACCTTCGCATTTTGGTCACCTTGCTTATTTGTTGCACTATAGCAGTAATGTGCAAGAACCGTATGATTTCGTTTTAGGAATATTCGATATATTCCATACCCGCATGAAAGATTGCCATTGGATAAATGCTCTGTCATTTAGTTTATTACTTGACCAGCTTCCTGGATACTTACAAGATATGTGCGTCCAAAAAGAGCAGGAATTATTAGAAGAGTCAATTAAAGACATTTTATATAAACGTCTTTTTGCCCGGTTTACTAAACTTTCAAACAACCCTATGGATGGTATCAATAGCATGGATACATTCTTAGAAACTATCGACCAAGTCGTTAAGCCAACTGCGCACGAAATTTCTGAGCTGGTAACAAAATCGGCACAAAAACGACAAGTAAGAGAGTTACAAGAAATTGTAACCCGCTTTATTGAAAGTGCGTTAGAAAAAATTGTGTGGAACCCACAAACCCAGCACGATTCATGGGATTCTTTATGCATTCTAGCAGAGCAAATTCGCCAATTACATGATTGTGGAATTATATACTCGCCTAAAACGCTTAACCATCTTTATTGGACACTTTTATACCGCTATGGGTACTTTTTAAGATCCACAAAAGATATTCTAAACCCAGAAGTATTTGAATACATCAAAGCAGATATTGGTATGCACCATTATGATTGGCTGGCTACAGCAGAAGCTGAAGAGTTCTTAACTCCTAAAAAAGAATATCTTACCTATGTCTTGTGGGAATGTATTACCGACCGAGAAGCTCAAAGGGTTTTATTATAACACTGCAACAAACTCAGGATGAGCGACTCGCTTAAGTACTATAGACCCACGACCGCTCGTGGTGAGCGCAGTCGAATCCATGCGGTCGTGCTAACTTTTTTGATTGATAGACATCTGAACACTCAGCGTAAATTGCAAATCTTGTAAACCGGTAAGAATTCTTATCGCGCCTGCAAGATCACGCATTTTTTCTTCATCTGCATTATGAGTAATCTCATTAATATAAGAAAAAAGTTTTGCCAACAAATTATCAAACTGCTTTTTTTCACCTTCAGTAGCAGATTCATACCACATCTTAACAGGGCTCATCTGCTCAATAATCTCTTGAGTAAGTTCAGGGGTTTGCTCTGTTTGTGACTTGGTGTTAACCACAGCATTAGCTTCTCCATCATTTTCTATATTTTCTGTGTCAGTCGGCTGAAGAGTAACATCGATTTCTGTTACGAGTTTCATATTGGTTAATTGAGTGATCTCTTCAAAATCTTCTAGAAGCTTTATAAATTCATCATCAGATTTACGAATAACATTAATTGACGCATCTACTAACCGCGCAGACCATTTATGCAATTTAGTTTTTTCATCGTGAGACGCTTGCCCGTACCATACTTTAAGATCTGGATAGCCTTGCAAAATTTCTTGCAAAAAATTCTCTTGAACTTGATTAACAACCACACCAAAATCAAGATTTTCTTCTACCAATAATTCTATATCACAAAAAGCAAATGCGTGTATACACAAAGATAATAAAAATATTTTTTTCATAAAATCACCTAAAAGTAAAAATTGGCTACCAACGTTTTTTAGCAAAACAGTGCGTTTTCACGCACTGTTTTTTTACATAAGAAATTTAATTAAAAAATTTACTTAGTTTAAATCGTCATCTGAATCATCTGAATCATCAGCATCATCAGCTGCACCTGCTTGTTGTGCTTGTAATGCTTGAGCTAATTCTTGTGACATGAAATTAATCTGTACGGACCAGTTTGTGCGTCCTGTTAAATCACTTAATGCATTAAAGAGTTGGTTATAATTAGGAGCAAATTGTCCGTAAACAATAATATTCAATGTTGCATATTGGACACAAAGAGCATTGAATTGGTCAACATCTTCATCAGAAGCATCATTATACCAAGCAGCCAAAGCAGGATCTTGGAGTAAGTTAGAAGCTAATTGATCGCCCGCAGCATTAAGCATTGCTTGTTGTGCAGCTATTTGTTCAGCTGTTGGAACTTGACCAACGGTATCTTGCGCGAAAACCGCTGACACGCTTAACAATGCCAATGGCAAGAATAGTTTTTTCATAAAGGTATCCTTTTTTTGTAAAAAAAATTATCTATAGACACCGTTCAGTTTAATTTGTTTTTCTAAAAATACAACGCAGAAAAAAATAGATCTCATTTGACAATCACACCTTAGTACCTATAATTTACCATGATATTTTTCAATTAATTTAAACAAAGAGGATTGCTTTTATGAAAAATACTATAAAATTTTTATCACTTGTTATGGCAACTTTTAACTTACCGTACCTTAATAGTTATACGACTTTAGATACAATTACTTTAAGAAATGGTAAAGAAGTCGAAATACTTGAACTGTCATCTCCAGAAGATGACAAGCTTTTTCAAAAGGGAAAACAGGTATTTTTAAAGACTTTTGAAAAAGCTTATAGCAATTTTTCCGCGCAAGATCTTTTTTTAAATGACGAGCTTGGTTATCTTCGCAAGCTTCTTGAAGCAGCATTTGAAGACGAAGAAAATGATTTTAAAGCAAACAAAGAAGATACCCACTTCTTGGTTGCACGCGTTACAAAAACAGATAACGTTATCGGCTTTGTTGCTCATGATATTAATCCAGAAAAAAGCGAAGTTTACATTCGCCAGTTAGCTATTGCATCTGAAATGCAAGAACAAGGCCTTGGTAAAAAAATGACGCTTGGAATTATTGGCAAAATTGCTACTAAAGCTAAGAAAGTTTTAGTTTGCACACGCAAAATCAATGAACAAGCTAAACAATTTTATTATGCGCTTGGTTTCAAAGATTCTAATATGAAAAAGGTACACCCACAATTGCCTGAAGTTAAATATCAAGGATTTGAACTTTTGCTACAAGATTAAAGACTAAAGTTAAGAACTCAATAAGTATATAAGGGGTCTTTTGTAGACCCCTTTTTTATTAAGAAAAAATCCGATACGCTAAGAAACAGTATAAAAAATTTCTTTATTAAGGACCCCCATGCAAAATGTTTTAAAAGGCACACTTGAAGTCATATGCGGCTCTATGTTTTCTGGCAAATCAGAAGAATTAATCAGACGTATCCGACGCGCAGAGTTTGCACAACAGCCAGTTCAGGTTTTTAAACATAGCCTTGATACCCGCAAAACTATTGAACACATTAATGCACATAGCGGATACAAATATCCTGCAACTGCAGCAGAAAATGCCCAAGCAATAAGAAATTTCTTATTACCAGAAACGTATATTATCGCCATTGATGAAATTCAATTTTTTGATGAAAGCATAGTACCATTATGCATGGAACTTATTGCACAAAAAAAGCGTGTAATTGTTGCCGGACTTGATTTAGATTTTCGCGGCCTGCCATTTGGCAAAATGCCAGAATTATTATCTTTAGCAGACAATGTCACTAAACTTAAAGCTGTATGTAATGTCTGCGGTGCAGATGCGCACCACACGCAACGCCTTGTTGGTGGAAAACCGGCTGACTTTAATGACCCGTTAATACAAATCGGCGCAGAAGATTGCTATCAAGCCCGCTGCCGCAGCTGTTTTAAAATAACCTATAATAATCATCACGAAAGCCAAAAAGGGTTACAATTTTATGGACTATAAAGATAAAAGTATTAAAGAACTCCAGGAAATGATTCTACAGTTTGTTGACGAGCGCAATTGGCGCCAGTTTCAAACGCCAAAAAATATGAGTATGTACCTCAGTATCGAAGCCGCTGAACTTATGGAGCTCTTTTTGTGGTGCGAAAGCTCAACGTCAAAACAAACGCTTGAAGAAAAACGTACTGACGTTGAACATGAACTTGCTGATATTTTATACTGGGTTTTAAATTTTGCGGCGCAAAACAATATTAATTTATCTCAAGTTCTTGAACGAAAAATGGAGCTCAATCGTAAAAAATATCCTGTAGATAAAGCAAAAAATAATTCACAAAAATATACAGAGTATTAAAGATAGGTAATGGCAAAACCACAAAGTTTTTATCACTGTCAAAATTGCGATTTTAAAACTATAAAATGGCTTGGGCAATGCCCGGAATGTAAGGAGTGGAACACGCTCGAACAAGGCGCAGTATCGGCCGTAACGCCGCAAGCGCAAAAGAGCGTATCTTCACGCATCATCCCTATGAAAAAGCTTGCAGATGTGCAGACAACAAGCCACAAGCGCATGATTTGCGGTATTAATGAATGGGACCGTGTTACTGGCGGTGGATTAATGCTTGGGTCATTTATTATCTTAACCGGTGACCCTGGAATTGGTAAATCAACATTAATGTTGCAAGTGGCTTTCCATTTAGCCCATAAATATGATGTTTTATACTTTTCTTCAGAAGAATCACTTGAACAAGTTAAACAGCGCGCCGAGCGCTTGAGCTGCATTCACGAAAAACTTTTATTTTCTGACCAGGCAAACCTTGATGAAGTTATCGCAACAACATTATCGTATAAGCCGCACTTGGTTATTATCGATTCAATACAAAACTGTTACTCTTCAGATACGCACGCATTACCCGGCTCTATTGGGCAACTTAAAGAATCTGCATTTAGGCTTATGCGCCTGGCAAAAGAGAATATGATCACCGTTATGCTCAGCGGCCATATCACTAAAGACGGCTTCATGGCCGGCCCAAAAACGCTTGAACATATGGTTGACGCCGTCTTTTATTTACAAGGTGAGGACCGTTGGCAAACACGTGTTTTGCGTTCAGTTAAAAATAGATTCGGCACGGTTAATGAAATCGGTTTTTTTGAAATGGACGCTTCAGGGTTACAAGAAGTTTCTAATATTAACCAGCATCTTTTAGAAGAAATTTCACATTCACCCGGGTCTGTTTTAGTCAGCCACTTAGAGGGCACACGCCCGATTTTATTAGAACTTCAAGCACTTACTATTGCATCAAAATATGGCATGCCACAACGTGTGGTAAGCGGACTTGAATCTGCCCAAGTAGTTTTAATTGCTGCGATTTTAGAAAAATATCTTAAAGTTAAGTTAAGCGGCCAAGATATCTTTTTTAAAGTGAGTGGCGGATTCAAAATTAAAGGAAGCAGTTTAGACTTAGGGATAGCGCTGGCATTACTTTCAAGCTATTTTCAAAAACCGTTGCCAGAAAAGTGCATTGCACTTGGAGAATTAAGCTTAACCGGGCAAATTAAGCCAATTAACCATATTGGGCAACATATGAGTGAGATCGAAAAATTTGGCATCACCAAACTATTCACCGCCCGCAACCAAAAACTCCCTGCAACGTCAATTAAAGTTCACTTTTTAAGCAACGTCTTTCAGCTTCTGGAGCTTTTTAACGATTAGATCGTGTTACATAATTGAACATGCCACACTTGGTAAATTAACATTTTTCAGAGAATCGAATGTTTCACGATATTCTTCAGGTATAATTCTATCGCTATAAAAATTCATTTCTTTACGCAAGAATGAAATACGTTGAGCTAAAAAATCTGGGTCTGAAACGGGTTTATCTAAAGCAAAAAGTTCATGAATCATAGGATCTACAAAGTTTTTTTCTTGTAACGTTGCATCATCAATTTGTCTCATTTTTGTATTGATTAAGCCAGCCTCTTGATGAAGTAATAACATTTTTTTTGCAGATTCAAAGTAAGCTCTCTTAAATTCACCAAGATCAAGTTCTTTGCCATCTTGAGCTATTTTTCGTAATGCAACATCAGAAGAAATTTTAGAAAAATCTAAATGTTTTTCTGGCTCGAATTGCTCGAGAACCTTTTTTAATACATTAACACCTTCGAAAACCTTTTGAGAAAAGAACTTTTTTCTCTCTTCAGCATCCATTGAAGATACCTCTTTAAGTGTTTTTCCACCACAAACTTTTGCTATAATGCTTGCAAACATATAATCAACTTGCAGCCTTTCCAACGAAGAACCGTCAAGAATTGGTGCATTTCCCGTAGCAAAGCTAAACATATTATGCGCCTTTGCCGCAGCGGACATATTTACTGAGATAGGGTATGTCAATGGTATCGCCCCATCAAAATGTTCTGCAAAATTCTCAACGCCCTCATCTGCCAAAATTTTCAAAACTTTTCGCGTATCAGATTCAGGCAATGTTTTAAATTCAGCTAAGGTTGTATTAGACTTATCAACTTCTGATGCGAATGCAGGCGAAATTAAAAACAACCCAATTAATAATTTTTTCATATTTTCCTTTTAAGTAATAAGTGCTTGAAAAGTATCATCTGAACGCATTATAGCATAAATATGATATTCAACAACCACCAACCTGCAAAAGCAGTTGTATAATTTTTTTATTACCCATAATCTTTGCAAGCTCTATTGGCGTTAGACCTAGCCTTTGTGAATATGGGTTATGGAGTTGATTTCTATCAGCGCCATAATCCAAAAGTAACTTTATTATTTTGATATCAACATTTCTGCAAATAGCGTAAGAAAGCGCGTTTGTATTTAACGTATTATATCTTGAATCATTAAAGATCAGAGGGCCCTCAAAAACAATATTTGGGTATGCACCCGCTTCAAGCAGAAGCTTTACCCCTTTATATGAATGTGCATAAATAGCACCGGCCAAAGGACAATACCCCATGCTGGGAAATTTATTTGCATAGACATAATCTGGGCTATACCCATTTGCAAGCTCTTTTGCCATTAATACCGCCAAACCCCTATACGCATACATAATAATGGGCGGCACAATATCATAAAAATATTCATTATAATCACATCGAGCAGGCGGAAAAGAGAAGCTTTTTTCTGCATCTAATCTAAGTACTTCAAAAGATTCTGCAGGCACTGGTATAAAAAAGCAAACTAACACGAAGAAACCTAAACGCACGTAACCTCTTTAAAAATTATAATAATTACCTTACAATTTGATGAAGTCTTAATTAAACCTCTCTATGTAGAAGATAATATGGCAACACAAAGATACTTACTTCTGCTTTTATTCTTACCAATTTTAACAGTAAAAAAGCTACAAGCATTAGAAATAGATAAAGCTGAAATGATTGCTATCGAATTACTTGCAAATATCAAAAAGAACCCTCCAATTACCACTCAGCCACCATGGAAATGCAGGGTATGCGGTAACGACTGCGCTCACAAGAGCCGTCTAAAAGCACATCTTTATATCCATTATCCCAAAAGTAAACCATTTGTATGCACAGCTAGATTTTGCAATTTAAGATTTGCAGATAAAACCCATCTAAATTCACATCTACAAAGACATAATAGCCAAAAATAGTAGTTTAAAACGCGTAGGTAAATTGCAAGCCAACAGAACTTGTTAAATCGCCTGCTTGCCATTTCAAGATTTATGGTTTTTAAGTATAGAGCTAAAGCTTTCACCAAAAAAATCGCCATTTTCAGTATCTTTAATATGCGCATAATCTAATGCAGAAAGCCCATCGATCGAATTAGTAATTAATGGATCCGCACCTGCTTTCAATAAAACCTCAAAAGCTTTTTTATTTCCTGAAGTAATACAAAGCATAAGTGGTGTAAGCCCTCGACTACCAGGCCCAGCCCACCAATGTGAAACATTCACACCCGCACCATAATCTATAAGTAACTTAATAATACGAATATCTGCGTTTGTAAAAATCGCAAAGTGAAGAGGAAAAGTATTTCGAGCGTTAAAACCTTTTAAATACAGAGCATGTGTAAATAAAAGGGGTGCCTCAAATGGGATGCTTGTCCTTGCACCATTTTCCAATAATAATTTTACACATTCATAGGAATTTGAATAAATTGCAGCACAAAGAGGGTTTACCCCAGCATGCGGCTGCTCTATCCCAACGACTAAATTAACATTAGACCCAAGGAGTATATCTTGCTTAAGAGCATCGTAATCCCCTTTATATGCATCGACTATAATTGCCGGCATATCTTCCCAATCTTCAATAGCATGCGGCAAAAAAAAGTCATTTGATACTGGCACAGGTAAATCGAGATAATTACAATCAACCCAGCCAATCGCAAAAACAACAGTAGATAATGTCACAAATAAAATATTTTTTGTCTTCATGATACACCTAATTTTAATAACTAGAAAGCATACGTAAGCTGCAAGCCGACAGAACTTGTTACAATCGCACGCTTGCCATTAAAGCCGTATTTTCCAAACAGCATAAGGTTCGGGCGTGAGCCGGAAGTTTCATACTGGTTAAACTCATAATTAAGTTTAAATATAAACTGGTGCGTAGTGTATTCTTGTACACTTTCAGCATCGTTTATAATCTGGAAATTACCATAATTTGTTACTGGATAATATGTATCGTCATTATGCTTAAAATATTGATACAATAAAGAAGCGCTTAGGCCCTGGTAAATGCTGCGTTTTTCAAGCATAAAAGTGTATTGCTGAGTAAAACCGGGGTCAACATATACGCGGTCCTTGGCGATTAATAAAAGATCTGTTTGTGCAATATCAGTTTTAATTCTGCGTGTTTTGGTATTACCAAATAGTTGCAAAAACTCTAAATCTATCATAAAGCGCCAGTCATAATTCATAAACAAATTTAAGTTTCCACCAAAATATACCCCATAGCCTTGATCATACCCAAAAGGTAATGCAAGAAGTTTAGAAAT
The DNA here is from genome assembly GCA_963704655.1 of uncultured Candidatus Babeliaceae bacterium. Taxonomy (GTDB): domain Bacteria; phylum Babelota; class Babeliae; order Babelales; family Babelaceae; genus BOG-1370. The sequence continues at coordinate 901,075 of OY969927.1, forward strand.
ATCCTCTTTTTTACCGGTAGGAAAATTTAAACCACCACGTACACTTAAGCGAACATTACGCAAAACAGGCTTCATCTGCCAAAAATCTTGTTGCCATTTTACAAAAACAACGGTATCACCAAAACCAAGGCGCTTCCAGCCATTATACAAATCTATGCAACCAACTTGACCCACAGTAGAAAGCAGCTGAGGAAAATTATTATTTTCAAATTCAGTGTGCTTATTTTCTTCCGTCCAACAAATATCACTTAAGCTCGCATATAAAAATGGCACATACCCATGGAGCGAAACATTATGCGCCAATTTCGCCTGAAGACCCAACATACCATTTAAGGGAATCGTTAGCGTTGCGTGTGGTATGAATATGCCATGGGTTAGATTATCGTCGTTTACATCAAAAATTTGTGCGTATTGCCCTGCTTGGGTTTCTGGAGCAAAACCCTTAAATGCGGCAATAGCATCTTGGGTGCAATTAAAAAGCTGCAACACATTCGAACTACCGCCGGTTTTTGGATTAAAAGCTTGCGCTGAACAAATACCTTCATAACCAAGCTGAAAACTAAAGCGTGTTTCGTTGCGCGGGTCCGGCTGCAAAAAAATATTGTACGGCTGTAAAACGTTTGTTCTAAAAACTGCATCTACATTAATAATGAGTATGCTAAAAAGTATATATATACCATAACGAATGTTCATATTCACTACCTATTTTGTCTCATTTACTGATGCACTACCAAACCAAAATCACCCGGAATTACCCACGAACCAAGGCCCGAAATGCGTTGTACCTGACCAACTGAATTTGCATCTACCTCTGAATAAAATCCACCACTTTGTGGCACCCGAACCCTAAAGCCTTGCTTAAGCGCTTGAGGTAACGATTGCACAAAAAGTTGTTGTAAAAGATACCTGCTCCGAGAAACTGACCAGAGCATACCATCGGTATAGAAAAAGTTTCTATACGAACCGATGTTAACAAAAAATGTTGGTCTATTTGGTATAAAAAAATCATTGAAAAGTTGCACAGTAGCATCAGTAACACCTGCAGGATCATAGGTAATAACATAACGATACATGCGTGCTTGGTCCCGACTGACATTCCCAGAAAGAACATATAGATTTCCAGAAACTCCCGGTGGAGTTAGATATAAATCCGTTGCGTTGCCTGTTTGCGTAACCGGCCATAAACGCGTTGCGCATCCGGTGCTTTCTGGCATTACTACTTGTTGCCAATTCATATCTGTTTGTGAAGTTGCCGTTGCTACTGATACCCCATTGCCTGAACGCAATAAGCCTGAACTTGATGCAAGAACCACGAGTGGCTCGCAAACGATAACATCTGAAAAAAAATATGATTTATGAGGTAAACTTATAGATGGATCCTGAATCGAGTTCAGGATGACACCGCCACGTGTATTTGCCGTTGCTAAATTAACTGAACTAAATGGCACTGTTTGATTAATAATGTCTGATGTTAATCTCACGCGCTCAAAAAGTGTGTCAGTTAAAACATATAATGAGCCATTTTGTGCTATAAGTTTGCGCACGTTACTGTAGTTTCCCACTTTTTGCCAAACTAATTCAGAAGAGAGTCCAGCAAAATTTTGAGTAATTGAACCATCTGGAATTCCAGTTCCATCTTGCAATGCTAAAACAGCTAACCCGCCATTTCCGCCAACTACAATCCATGAATTGCCGCCACATGAAACAACTGCTGCAGCAATTATTGCTTGTAAATTACCTAATGCGCCCCCGGTCATGCTGATATATTCAGCTGGTGCCACAAAAGAATTAAGCGTTCCATCTGTAGAAGTATAGGTATCTGGATATGCTGTTACCGGAGTTAATGTAACGCCTATGTCTGCAGCTGTTTCACCCAAAATAACGGTATTTAATCCCGTAAAAATAGTTGCACTGCTGCGTGAACCATCAGCTTGTGAAAAAAATGGCGCTGTTGATGAAATATCGATAACGCCCTGAATCCCGCCCTGCTTTTGTGGCAGTGTGCTATTTAAAAGTTGTGCAAGCTGAGTTCCATTTTTTTCCCAAGATGTTGCCACCACCGATTGCACCGAAGATGTAAAAGCAGTCGAGTACCAAAATTGTGAATTTCCACGGTCGTATACGGCTGTTTCCGGAATACCCTGAGAATTTACTGCACGCTGCCAATTTGTCCAACCAGAGATTACTGCATTATTATTAAAAATTGCTTGCGAATAGAAAATGCCAGATGCTTGGTCCGTTGAGCCAGTTACGGTAATAATCACCGAATCTCCAGCTGTATATAACGAAGTTATTGTTCCCGGGGCACTTCCACCGCCGACAATAGCAGGAATGCTTGATGGGGTATAAAGATCACCTTGTTGTGTTGCAGGCACATTAAACTGGCGCTGACTTAAGAAATTTGTTTGTGGCACTGAATTTATAGACGCTAATGCGCCAAATGAAGTTATGGGTAGCGCATATACATTTATCGGATCCTGATTTACAGATCCAACGCCACCTACTACCACTAAATATTGTGTTCCAACTGATGGCAATAATGTTGAAAGAAAATGGATACTAATCTGAGTATTTGCGCCCGTGCCTGCAATAATTGAATCGTTTGTTACGGCACTTGCAGTAACAACTGGCGCAAGCGCTAAAAACGGCGCACCAACTTCATTTAATGAGAAAAGCACCGCAACAGCACCATCGGTATCATTTGGGCCACCTAAAACATCAAAACCTGCAAATAGAGTACCTACATTTTTTTCATCTAATGCTGGTATTTGCTTATAGGTTGATACATAAAGGGTTGGATTTGTAAGCGACTGCAAAGGCGAACCGATTGCAAGAGGTGCATTAATATTAATAGCTACGGGTAAAGAAAAATTAATAGTATCACCAGATGTTTGCGTTGGTAATAGGTCTGCAAAAGATACACCGCCCCCGACATCTCCAAAAGTACCACCTTGCGGGCTTACTGCAGCGTACATAGTCCCTTGAACCGAACCAACGATAGCGTCAATATTGCTTACAGGTGCACTGTTTGTATCCAGCAATTGTGATGATATTGTTAGTAACGGGTTATTATTTTGAGTATATGAGCTAATAACATAGACATGATTCGGGTCACCTTCTATAACTACAGCTGGTAGCCCGTCAGTTTCAAATGATTTTCGCCCTGTGTTTGCAAGCAATTTTATTTGAGCGCCATATAATGGGTTAGGTTGGGAAGTGCCTTGAATATAAATATTTTCTGGCGTTATTCCAGCAAAGGCTGCTGATCCTGGCCCTGCCACTGCAACAGAAAAAGCTGCTGCTTCACCCAAACTTGCCACAGATGAGCCAATAAAAAATACCTTATTCAACTGAGCAAACGCGGTCGTGCCTATGGGGTTAGGGAGATTATAAACAGTTCCTGCATTGAGCGATCTCATGCAAAAAAATATGAAAAAAAGTGATATGAAATTTCGTATCATACGCATAGTTAATATGTACTCTCTTTAAAACCGTTTTAATACTTCGACAAGCTCAGTATGAGCGGTTTTCTTGGCATTCGTTCAACGTCGCTCATCCTGAGCCTGTCGAAGGGTTGGCGACGATAGATTTTTTTTAACTCTATAATTATTGCTATATACTAACGCGACTGGTTGATTTTGGCTATTTAAATTAGATGATTTTTAGGTTATATTTAATCTTTGAGTAAAATATAATTTTCAAAAAAATAAAAAGTTACAAAGATGCATACAAAACTCTATTCTGCAACAGTTATTGGCGTAAACGCGTATAAAATTGAGATTGAAGTGGACCTTTCATTCGGCATGCTTCAATTTTTTCTTGTAGGCTTACCAGATCTTGCAATTAAAGAAAGTAAACAACGCGTTATTACGGCGCTTAAAAATTGCGGCTATGCGCTGCCAGAAAGAAAAATTACGGTTAATCTTGCACCGGCCCATATCAAAAAAGAGGGGTCCCTGTTTGACGTTGCTATTGCACTCGGCATTATTTACGCGGCAAATTTATGCGATTATGATGCCACATTTTTGAATGAAACTTTTTTTATTGGTGAACTTTCACTTGATGGCCGCATAAAACCGATACTTGGGGTTTTGGCTATAGCTTTTGATGCTCACAAACTCGGCATTAAACGCATTATTGTTCCAATTGAAAATGCAGTTGAAGCGGCATTGATTGATGGGCTTGAAGTTATTGCGGTGGATCACCTTACTGATATTGTTAAAATACTTAGAAAAGAAGCCCCACTTGCAGTATATGCGCGCAAGAACCTAGAAACACTCAAACAAAAACAACTTCTTGATTTAGCTCAAGTTAAAGGGCAAATGCAGGCAAAACGTGTTTTACAAATCGCTGCAGCAGGCAGACACAATCTACTTTTTGTCGGTTCACCAGGTTCTGGTAAAACCATGCTCGCGCAACGATTAATTACCATTATGCCGCCGATGTCATTTAACGAAATGCTTGAAACAAGTAAAATCTATTCAATTTGTGGCAAACTTCCAGCTGAGCAACTTATTTCAGAACGCCCCTGCCGAGCGCCGCACCATACCATTTCATCGCCTGGATTAGTCGGAGGAGGTTCGACCCCACAGCCAGGTGAAATAAGTTTGGCACATAACGGCATTCTCTTTTTAGATGAATTTACCGAGTTCAAACGCCCTACACTTGAAGTATTACGTCAACCTCTAGAAGAGCGTATGGTCACGATTTCTCGTGCACAACAAACACTTTCATTTCCGTCATCATTCTTGCTTGTTGCGGCTCTTAACCCATGCCCATGTGGATACTATGGTGATGCGAATAAAGAATGTTCTTGCAATCAAAAACAAATTCAGAATTATATGCAAAAATTATCTGGGCCATTGCTTGACCGCATCGATTTACAGGTCTACTTGCCAAGCGTTAAATACGAAGAGACTCAAAATACCCAGCCGGCAACATCATCTGCAGATTTATTTGCAAAAGTTTCTATAGCACGTGAACGGCAACTTAAACGCTTTGGCACCCAGACAATGTATAATGGTTATATGACGCCTGAAATGATCGAAGAGCACTGTAAAGTTACTGCAGAAGCGCAGAATCTCATTAAAAAGGCTTTTGAAACGTTGCATTTAAGCATGCGCGGATACCACAAGCTGCTCAAAATCTCGCGTACTATTGCAGATCTTGAAGACAGCGAAGATATTTTGCCAAAACATGTGCAAGAAGCACTTATGTACCGCTCTATAGATAAATCACTTAATGCATTACAGCATTAAAAAACCGTAGCAACTAAAGTAAGCATCGAATTCAAAAAGGTGTCATCCCCGGCTCGATCGGGAATCCATCTAATTTGAAAAAAACTTTATTTTACGCCCTTTCGCTTTTAAGCGCCACACAACTATAAACAATAGTTGGCACGATATAAAATTGTGAGACTAAGATACTTATAAAAACTAAAACTAAAATATCCATCTGATAAAAAACTAAAAGAGGTATTAATAAAAAAAGCGGGCAGAGCATTGTAATAATTTTTACAATTCGCAAATACAATAATGTTTTATCATTTAAAAAATGCGCCTTCTTTAAAATAGCTATTGCCCATCCTGGCGCAAAAAGAGCGAATATCAGACTAACACCAAAGAAGATCAAGCCCATCATCATGCAACCTTTTATGCATGAGCGCGGCAAAAAAAATTGCACACCCAAAATAAGATCCGGAACAATACCTGCAACAATCAACCCTGGAATGCGAGTGATTAACCCTATTATTAAAACAATGAAAAAAGCGCCTATAAGAGGCGCAATGAGCATTAAATCTGAAATTTCAGGATTGTAAGGCACCGTAGAATGAATCAACATAAAAGAAAGATAAATCTCCAACGCAACCATGATAGCTACAATAAAATTCAATGCCGCTCTTTGGTCAAGATTTAAAGATAGTTTCGACATACCCATTCCCCTTTTTGTGGTAAAATAATAGAAAAATTAAAACTATGGACCCGCCAACCCTTCGACAGGCTCAGGATGAACGGGTTTTATTTCATTGTAACAAACAAAGATAAAATGATACTAGCTTTAGGTATAGATTCGGTAGATATAGACAGGTTTAAAAACTGGCAAAATTATAGCAAAAAACAACTCGGGCGGTTTTTTAGCCAGACAGAAATAGACTATTGCATATCGGGGCCAAAAAAGAGCGCTGAGCGCTTTGCTGTTCGTTTTGCGGCGAAAGAAGCACTATTTAAGTCAATCAGCCAGTTTTACCCAGAAAAGGGCTTCCGGCTGCTATTTGTTGCCAAAAATTGTGAGGTTATAAAAACTCTTGCTGCTCCAGAGCTATCTGTCGATTGGAACGCGCTTAACCTACCGAAACTTAAAGTACTCATAAGCCTTACACACACCAGACAAACAGCATCAGCTGTGGTTATCCTTCAAGAATAACAGAATAAGTTTGTTAATATGCTGTTTTTTAATTGACAAAGGTTAATTTGAGCGTATTCTAGAGAATAGAAATTGTATCGCGGGGTAGAGCAGCCTGGTAGCTCGTTGGGCTCATAACCCAAAGGTCGCTGGTTCGAATCCAGCCCCCGCAACCAGTCTTCGCCCTTCCGCTCATCCTGAGCGCAGTCGAAGGACGTCTGGCACGGCCAGATTTCACTTATCCCCTTCTCAAATCTACCAGACGTATTATCTAATAAATTTGTTTAATAATTTCAAACAAAAACCCATTATATTGCTTTTTATCGACCCAAACTGATAAAATAAAGATAATTAGAGAATAAATAATTATTTTAAAGGGTTTATATAATGAAGAATCGTCTATTTTTGCTCATCACTTGCGTAAATTTTTGTACCATTAGTGCAATGCAAGAGGATTTCCCAGCTTCAACACCTCCACAAAGTCCTCGGGCACGATCGTATAGTTTTATCGAACAAGAAGAAGCTGTACAACAAAATTTAAATGATCTTGAACTTTGCAAAATGCAGCTTTCTAGCCAAGATAACCAGCAAAAAATTGAAGATGGCAAGTTATTGTTAAAACAATTTTATTTTGAAAAACCCTTAAAACAGGCCATAACCAAAAAGCTGGGCCTGGCAGTTCCATTACAACGACTAACCCCAGAAGAGCTTGCTGAAAAACAAAGAATTAATAGCGTTCTCATGGCACCATTTACACAAAAGGCAGAAAATATCATCTGGGCACTCTATGATATAGCAGCAAAGATACATAACAAATATTTTACCGAAGGCACATTTGTTATTGAAGATAAGGGTTTAAAGCTCTTAAACTATCTTGTTTCATTAGAAAACAGACCAGGCGGTTCGTATACACGTATCTCGACCCATTTTAAAGCCTATAAAACTCAACATTATGGCCTTGATTTAGAGAACCTTCCCTGCAATAAGCATACTATTTTATTTGGCCACTTGAACCAGGACAGAATTTTTATTAAGCCAGAAAACCATGGTACCAAGAATATCACAGATACTATAGAACATGGAAAAGAAACAATTATCGCCCAAGCAAGAAAAATTGAGTGGCTCAGAGAACTTTTCAGTTTAGCATCTGATCAAAGCGAAGAATTTAAAAAGGAAAGAATTCCAAGTGATATGATCAAGAAGTTTAGCGACTTAATCAAAAAACTTGAGCCTGATAAAGAAACTCAAAAACTTCATATCGAGTCAGTAAAAAATTTTGGGGTACAAAAAATAGTTGCGCTTCTTCAAGAATACATCAATAACTTCCCGAAGTTCCAACAAATAATTCATGAGCAACCAGCTACCCTTTCTGAAAGTTGGGAAGAAGTTACCAAGCAAGACGTTAATGTATTGCGTGACTTACTTAATGAAACAGTAGATTTCTTGGATGAACTAGCAACCCTAGACAATATCGCCCTGCGCTCAGGATATGAAGTTATCATTACTCAAACTGATATCAAACGTGCATTGGGTCTTACTACTCAAGCACCAGAACAAGAAGAGGTTGATTAAAATGAAAAAAATAGTTTTTATACTCAGCGTCATGACAGTAAATTATTCATGTTTGTTTAGTGCAGAAACCCAAGCAAATGAAACAAACAAGCTTTGTTTTACTGAAAAGTGTCAAAAATTAAAAGAATCAATTTTACAAAGGTCCAGAACCCGAGCACGTGCAAAAAAACAAGTAATACGAAAACCCAAAAAAGTGCAAAACGTTGAAGATATCAGCGAATTATTTGCCCAAGGCATGGTTTTGGAAAAACCAGAGGCCTCTCGCTCTGACATCAAAGGCAAGGGCCGACTCATTTCAGAACCCGAAGAAGAATTTGCATAAAAAAAGGGGCGGAAAAACCGCCCCTTTTGCACAAAATGCACTATTTTAATCTTTAGGTGCTTTGTTCTCTTTTACCCATTTATCTAAAACGCCATTAATGAACTTATGCGCATCGCTTTCGGCATAGCCTTTTGCAAGCTCAATAGCCTCATTAATAACAATAGAATAATCAAGCTTGGTGTGCACAAGCTCCCAAACTGCCATACGTAAAATAATCCGGGTCATACACCCAACACGCTCAAACTTCCAATTATCCAACAAAGGCTTAATCTGCTCATCAAGCTCAGTTTGCGCATCAATAATAGCTTGCGCTTGAATTACTAAGGCACTTGTCGGCTCGATAATGCAATCAAAACCACGTGAAAAATTATCTACAATAGCATCCAAGCTTACTTGGTAGTCAAAAGAGTCTGCTGCATACAAAAGATGCAATATCAAAGCACGCTGATCTCGCGCAGAAAGAGTATCGCAGGACTCCTGCTGATCTACAGGTGCCGTACTATGATGATTATCCATAATTATTACTTTTTAACGCGTTCGATGTATCGGGAATCACGGGTATCAACTTTAACAATATCACCTTCATGAACAAAAAGTGGCACTTGTAATACAAGGCCGGTGTCCATGGTTGCTGGTTTTGTGGCACCACCTTGGGCCGTATCACCTTTTACGCCAGGGATAGTTTCAACTACCTTAAGCTCCATAAATAATGGGGCAGCAACTGAAATAGGCTTTCCAGAAAAATACAGCACGCTATATACGGTCTGTTCTTTAAGGAAATCTAAAACTTCTTCCAATTGCTCTTTAGTTAAAGCCACTTGGTCATAGTTGTCTTGGTCCATAAATTGGTACAAGTTGCCATCTTTATACAAATAAAGCATATCGCGAAATTCAAGGTCTGGAGTTTGAAATTTCTCTTCAACTCTGAAAGTCTCTTCATGCACTAAATTCGTGATCAAATTACGCATTTTAGTACGCGCATATGCCCCACCTTTACCAGGCTTAACATGATGGTAGTCAACGATGGTATAAGGCTCGCCTTTATATAAAATTTTACTACCTTTTCTAAAATCACCTGCTAAAATCACGTGCAATCCTTACGAAATTATCTAGAAAAAAACCGATTTTTACTCATACTTATTACTATTATAGAAAATTTGAACTAATTTGGCGATAGCATCCAACAGGCAATTTTTCAAGCCCATAAGAACCAAAACGAACTCGTTTAAGTTCACGTACTTTATAGCCTAAATGTTCAAAAATGCGCCTAATAACACGATTTTTACCACTATGAATAGTGATTTTAAGATGTATTTTACTTTTCTGTAAGACAACCTTGTCAAGTCTCACCATGCCATCAACAAGCCTAACGCCCTTAAGTATCTGATTATAATCAATATGATCAAGGGGCTTATTAAGGACAACTTGGTACTCTTTTTTAATCTCAAAGCTCGGATGCGAAAGCTTTTGAGCCCAATCACCGTCATTGGTAACCAATAAAAGACCCGAACTATCTTTATCTAAGCGCCCTACGGTAAAAAGCTTAACTTTTTTAAACGCGGGTAAAAGATCAAAAATCGTTTTACGGTCCTGCTCATCTGAATTTGTACAAATATATCCAGCAGGCTTATGAAGCATAATATAAATTTTAGGCTCTAGTTTTACCACTTTGCCTTTTACCTTAACAACGTCACCGTCATTAACCAACGTGTTAAGTTCTTCAACAGTAACACCATTAATCGTTACTAACTGCTGTCTTATAAGAAGAACAGCATCACGACGAGAACAAACGCCCGCATGGGCCATATATTTAACAAGCTGCATTACCATATGCTATGCCCTTTCAAGTGATGCAAGGCCTAGATGACGAGAGCGTTCAAACATCAGGTTACAAGCGGTTAAAGTAACAATAAAATAGATTATGGCCAATCCATAACCATACGCCAGATGTGGCATAGAGATACGTCCCTCTAAAACAAATATTCTTAAAGCTTCAAAGATATAATTCACCGGAAGAATTTTTGCTACTGATTGGATCCACGCAGGCATAATGGATAGTGAGTAATACGCCCCAGAAAATGGCACAGATAACCACCCAAAAACCCAAACAAGCCGTTGTGCATGAACACCAAAATACATAAGTACGGTAATAGAAAGGCTGGAAATGGCCCAGCCAAAAATCATTAAAGGGATAATAAAGGCCAAGAGCATTAAACCCATATTCAAAAGATATACGCCAAAGATAAGCCATGAAACAGTTGTTGCAAAAGCAAGCAATAAAGCTGTCTGTATGCAACCACTTACCATTGCGCCACAGAACCATTCATTAAACGTTAATGGAGCCGCAAAAAGGTTAATAATGTTACGTGCCATCATTTCGTATAAAAAATTTGTTGCGTTATTAAAATATGAGTACAGGTATACACGCATCATCACAACCGTTAAAACAGAAAGCTGTGCTTGTACCGGAGATTGGCTATTTTTGGCCATAACAATTCCAACACCGCCCCAAATCATAATATCCAGCAGTGGCCAGAAGATAAAATCTATGAGGTCTTCAAATTTTAAAAAGCGCGAAAAAAAGTACCGCTTTGCAATAAGCATAATACGCTCAATATTCATAGATTATGACCCCTCAAGCCGAGCAAGGCCATTTTTGCGGCTCGCGTGAAAGGACCATACAAATATCGAAATCGCCAAAGAAATATACACAATAGTTAATAACACACCTGCACCTAAAACAGTCAAATCTATCGTGTTACTCTGTAAATATATGCGCAAAACTTTAAACATATAGGTCATGGGCACACAATAAGCAATTACTTGGGCCCAAAATGGCATAATCTCAATGGGATAATAGACCCCAATAAAGGGCACAAAGAACCACCCCATTACCCACACCAGTTTTTGGGCAGAATTTCCCCAGGTAACTAATGTCGATGACGTTAATAAACCGATAGAGTACCCAGAAAAGAGCAATAAAAAAAATAAAAGTAAAAAGACAGGCCCAACGGCAAAAATTGATATATTATACAAAAACCATACCACAAAAACGCCAAAAGATGCGCCAATAAGAGCATTAATGCCTCCAACTATCATATGCGCAGCAATCCATTCTTGAATAGTAACAGGCGTAACAAAAAGATTGATAAGATTACGTGACCATAACTCAGAAAGAAAATTATAGGAAACATCCAAGTTTGCGCGGTAAACAGCTTGCCATAAAACCAAGCTTGTTAAAATAATAACGGCATACTGCGGGTTATCGGTACTTTTTGCCATCCATGAACCGGCAAAGCCCCAGATGAGAATATCAAAAAGTGGCCAATAGAAAAAATCTGTTAACGGGTCCGGGCCACGAAAGGTGAGTAAAAAGGTTCGACGAACAAGCGCTGCAATGCGTGTACCATTCATAGCATATCCTTACTTAGAAATCTGTAAGAAATAATCTTCTAGCGTCGGCTTATCAATAGTAATCTGATTATACGTCAACCCTGCTTGCGCAAGTCGAATCAAATAATCAGCAATGGCATGCTCTTCAAATTTTGCGCAAACCACTGAACCTTCAGCATGCGCAGGTATTCCCTGTAAATTGCACCAGTCAATAACAGCCTGAGGATTTTCAACAATAAGTTCTACACGAGCAAGGCCAGCAAGAGATGCTAGTCGCTCTGGTGTATCATGCGCTATAATAATGCCTTTTTTCAGAACCAGGACATTATCACAAATCTGAGCAACTTCATCCATTTTATGCGAAGTAAAAAGAATCGAAACGCCCTGCTGCTTTTGCTGCTCTTTAATAAATAGCAGAACTTCTTGGGCAACATCAGGATCAAGCGAAGCAGTTGGCTCATCAAGCAACATAACCTTTGGCTCGATACAAAAAGCCTTAATAAGCATAACACGGGTCATTTGCCCGGCAGACAAGGTGCCCGCACGGCGATCTTTTAAATGCCACATATCAAACTTTTTAAGTAAGCGCTCTAAGCGCTCTTTTAAAGTAGCTCTGGAAACGCCATAAAGCTGTCCATAAAAGAAGAGATTTTCATAAACAGTAAGTTTACCCGGCAAACTTACATAGGTTGAAGCAAAGCCAACCTTGGATAAAATCTCTGACCGATGGGTTTCTAAATTTTTACCAAAATAGCTTATTTCACCTGAAGTTGGGGCCATGGTACTTAAAAGCATCTGAATCGTCGTGGTCTTTCCGGCACCATTTGGGCCAAGAAAGCCTAAAACCTGCCCTTGGGCAAGCTCAAACGAAATGCCGTCAACAGCTACAAAATCAGGATTTGAAAATTTTTTATAGAGATTCTTTACGCGTAAAATAGTCATAGTACCTAATAGTATAATAAACGGTATTAATTTTGTATATTATAAGATTATTTTGCCCAAGGCGGCACTTTTACCTTGAAAATACCACTTTTAACCCATCCAGACGACATTTAACCCCCACCTATTGCTAAAAAAAACAATATTTATGCCAAACTATTGCTATTTTATTAAGGGCTCAGCATAATAACTGGGCAAATTTTTTTATGTAGATTCTCCCAAAATAATACGCTAGTCTATTCATACATGTTCACAAACTCAGGGAGAATTATGGATATCTTTAAACAAAAAACATGGTCGCCTTTTGCCGTAGGCGCGTTAATCGGCACGCTCATGGTGGCATCATTCTATTTTACCGGAAAGTTTTTGGGGATCTCGTCAGCATTTGTTGAAATTGCTACAATTTTTTCTACGTTGATTTCGCACCAAGCTTTTTCAATGGTAAATTTTTGGCAGGAAAATATCGAACTAGTAACCATAGCCGGTGTTATTATCGGCGCATTTTTATCAAGCTACTTTTCAGATAACTTTACCAAAGATCTTGTACCAAGTCTTTGGAGTAAAAATTTTGGTAATTCTTTTTCTAAACGCGCTCTTTTTGCATTTATTGGCGGCGTGATAATAATTTTCGGCGCACGTTTAGCCGGCGGTTGCACATCGGGTAAATCGATCGCATCAGGGCTTCAGCTTATTGTACCAGCCTGGATATTTACCTGCTGCTTATTTGCAGCTGCAAGCGTTACCGCATTTTTATTGTATCGAAATAAATAGAGAGTAAAAACATGATGAACATTCTTTTAGCCTTATTATTTGGGATTATTTTTGGGTTTTTATTACAAAAAGGTAACGTAAGCAACTTTAATGTTATTGTTGGCCAACTACTTTTTAAAAATATTATCGTTTTAAATATTATCATGACGGCTATTATTGTTGGCGGCACGTTGATGTACGCATTAGTCGATTTAAACTTTATGAGCGCACTGCCCTTAAAAGCATCAAGTATGTATGGCTCGGCAATTGGCGGCCTTATTTTTGGCGTGGGCATGGCGGTTTTAGGCTATTGCCCGGGAACAGCGCTTGCTGCAATTGGGCAAGGATCGAAAGATGCATTATTTGGCATTCTTGGCATGGCCACCGGCGCATTGTTATTCATTAAATGTAGCGACTTTCTGAAATCTACCATCTTGATCGATACACCAAACAATACTACTCTGCCGAATCTTTTAGGCGTATCACCCTATCTGATTTTTTTAATACTTGCGCTTGTTACCTTCGGTATAAACATGATATTTAATAAAACGCGCGCATAAAAAGATTAACTTCTGGGCAATTGGTTGGAAAAATTGTAGACTTTTTCCAACCATAAAACTTTATCTTTAAGGGCCCGCCATGAATCCAGAAAAATTAAATACTTATAAATAATACGCACGCTTTTTTAGAAATCACAAAGTGATCTAATATATGGAATACCCAAAATAAAAGTTGCAATGGTAGTCCCTGCGCTAGCCATAGTGAATAATGATGACACCAAATGCACTTTATCATATATATCTCTTTTAGGGGCATCAGAATCTTTAGCACCTTTATACCCACGAGGATACGATTTTATTTTTTTAATAAGTTGTACATCATCCAATGGTGCTTTAAATATAGCAATTAATTTTACCTGGCTTACAAAATCTTCAAGTTCTCGAATACTCATGCCATCACTATAATATGCTAAATCATTTATGATATTTTTATCTTGATTTACCTCATATTTTTCAAACAAATTCATTAGGACTTCTTTCCTCATTTCTTTATTTGGTTGATCAATCTTTAACCGTTGTTGTTCTGGGAACCTACTGACAAATGCAGGGCTCAGTTTTTCGTACCTATTTGTTGCACAAATTATAAAATAACGCGGATCATACTTAAATTTATCCAAATAAAGCCACAATTCCTGCATAGCTTTATTGTCTTCAACCCTAGATTCGTCAGAACCAACAATAGCTATTGCATCGATTTCATCGATAAAAATAACAACAGGTCTTCCACTTCCTGCCATCATTTCAAAAGCCTGACCCATTTCTTTTTTAATATTTTCAGCACCACTGCCAGCATACTTAGTAACAATTGATGGCGCGTTTATATGAACAAACTCACAATTTGCTACATTTGCTATCTGTCGTGCGAGCGTCGTCTTACCATTTCCTGGAGGCCCATACAAAAGTAATCTATTAGGAATTATAAGCGGTTTGGTAAAAGCATCTGAATCTACGAAGGTGATATTTTCGATTAACGGAATGCTTAACATTTTTACAATGTAATAAACTATCTCATGTTGCAAATAGATTGAATTATTTATTTCCCTAATATCTGCGCAACAAAACGTCTGCATAAAAATCGATATTAATAACATTATATAAGAAAAAATATGCATAAAATCCTTTTATTTACATCTCCTACATTTACAATAATCTGCAGAGTCCCTAGTTATATAATCATAAGCACCAACAGCGATCATATTGCCTACTAATCCAGGTAATCCTCCAGAAAACGCTCCGGCAAGAATGAAGACTGTTCTACCTGAATTTTTATTATCGCGAGCTATTGATCGTTTTTTTTCAATAATTTTTTCTAAAATTTCTTTACGCGTAAGCTTAGAATCGAATATCTGGGTTTTATTGATTTCAGCTATGAGGTTTTCTAAATCACGAATACTCAATGTATTACTATGGTAGGCTAAACAACTAAACCACTGATCTGCAATATCGGCATCATAATCTTTAGAAAATTTTATCAACATTTTCTCGCGCATTGCTTCGCCTGGGTTATCAATATGTATCTTATGATCTTCTTCAAAGCGACTTAGAAAAACACTGTTCAAATCATCGAATCGATTTGTGGTACAGACTACAAAAATACGCGGGTCATTTTTAAATTTATCTAAATATTGCCATAATTCTTGCAAAGCTCTTTCATTATCAGATGCTGAATCGCCTTTTCCTGTTATAGCAATAGCATCAATTTCATCTATTAACATAACGATGGGTCGCCCACTTTCGACAACCTTATCTAAAGCTTTTTTAAATTCTTTTTTAATATTTTCAGAACCACTCCCTTGAAATTTCGTAACGATTCCTGGAGCACTAATATGAACAAATTCACAATCAGCAGCATCTGCGATTTCTCTGGCTAATGTTGATTTTCCGTTTCCAGGGGGCCCATACAAAAGCAATCTATTTGACACAACTAATGGTTTTGTAAAAGATACTGGATCTACCTCTAATATTGATTTTGCTAATGGCCTACTTAAAGCTTTAATAATATAACTTATTTGTTTAAACTGTGAGCCAACTATCAATTCTGTCTTGACTTTGGAAGCCGTTACCTGTACTGTTTCAGATCGACTATAAGAAAAAAAATGTGTACACAATAACAAGAAAATCAAACACGCTGAATTTAACATTATGGCCCATTCTAAATTTGATTCTTAAAAAAATAATAATTAAAAGATACAAAAACATTGAAATAAAATCAATTAAGTAAAACAAAAAGATTAATTTATGAAAAAAAATTATCAATTATTTCTATCTCTGATTTTTTTCACACTTTCTATCACTAATATCCTATCAAGATCTCAATTTAAAACTGCTACAAGTAGCTATGAAACTTACGCTCCTTCAACAGTGTTCACGGCTGGTGCGCTAATTTATACCGCCGCACAAGATTATTTTAAAGCACGTGGCTATTTATTCTCCACAAGCCAAGAAGTACAAGCTCAGATGCTCAAGATGTCGAATCAAGAATGGAAATCTTTTGTTGAAACTAGTTTACTTAACGGCAAAAGCATAGAATCATTAACCTTTGCAGAACGACAAAAACTTTTTACAGCATATGAATTATATCAATATGATGGCTACAGGCTATTAATGGCATCATTACCAGAATTCAAAAATTTTATATTGGGAAGCACCTACCAGCCAAGTAATGAGCAAAAGAAGTATTATAAAACTCCCATGCTCTACTCCAAGCAAAACCTTAAACTTATTTCTAGATACTATGATGGGAGGGTTACCCTAACTGGACAAGAAATTAATGACTTGCCTGATACCTTAAATGGTGAATCAATAGCCACTATTATCGGCAGGCAGGCCCCTAGGACATTTGGTGAATTTATGAATGAAGAAGCGGGTTATAGGACAAATTTACCTGCCCATTTTGACCCACGTCAACACCCTTTAGGATTATCAGCTGAAAAACAGCAAGAACTTGTTCGTGAGATAAAAAACAACTTTGCTGGCATACAAAATAATAATTCTTTATTCGCCCCTCAAGTAGCAACGCAAGCGGATATTAAAGTTTTGCCTGTATTATCGCAAGATACATTACACATGTGCGAAGAAAAAAATATAGATATTAACTTATTTTCCGCCACCTATGGAACAGTGGAGCAAAGTATTTTACATCAACAGTTTATTGATATCATTAACAAATCTGCAACAATCTATGTGCGTTATGAAAATTATAGTGAAGTTAAAAAATTAGCTCTTGGCGCAACACAATATAGTTTGGCAGGTATTTCACTTACCAAATCAAACAATATTCCCTTAGCACAAGCTGCTCATAAAGCAGCAAGTTCTATTATTGCGCTCTTAGATGGCGTGCGTGAAGCTTGCGGCGATAAATTAAGCCAAGTTTGTAGTGCAGTAAGAAACCCGGTGCAATTTGGGCGAGATATTGCAGATTTAGCACTCAATGCAAGCTCAGAAATTGCTATTTTTACTACGCAAGCACTTAATAACCCTGAAGTTCAAAAAACTATACTCACGATAATTGCCGATCCGCACCCTAGCTTTGCTATTAACTCAATTATTGCTACTAAAGTATGCAAAGAACTTGATACATACATGAAAACACATACTATTGAACAGGCAGCTCATGCACTAGGAAAAGAAGCTACAGATCTCGTTCTTGATGCAATGATTTTTAATGCCGCCGGCAGAGCCGTTAAAACTTTAAAAATCACCCAAAAATTAGGGTATGCAGGAAGACAAGCAGCAAAATTAGTCGGCTACTCGGTCATTAATAAAGCTGAAACTATAGAAAAAGCCACATTACTTTTAGCAGAAGCATCTCCAGAAGCTCTATCGGTCAACCCTATCGTACGCGCAGCCGTCGCTTCAGAAATTAAGTGTACACAGGCCATAAAAGAAATAGGTTTTAAAACATTACCCAAAACAGTAACCCCTTTAGTTGAAGAATTAATCGCAGGCAATGGCCTTCCCAAATCATTTATTCCAAATACCAATACCTTAACTCTTGCACTTCAAGAAAATGGTGTTTACGAATTAAGCAAAACTGCAGACATTTTTGGAAATAAGTGGCAAAAAATCACAGCTGCCGGCGAAGAATTTTGGCAAATAACTCCGGCAAATAGCAAAGGAAGAGAATTCTTATTGCAGACCGAAAAAGAACTTATACAATCACCTGAAGCAATCTTTTCTGTTGAACCAATTGTACCAACTCAAAGTCCTGTCTTTATCCCTGCTGTAATAACAGACGCAAACATGGGAATACCTCAAAAGACAGTCCGGATCGCAGAGTGTACTGAGATAAAAGATGCACAATATATAACACTTCAAACAGGTGAAAGATGCCGCATCCCCTATCCAGAAAATGGCGTTACGAGGGAAATTGTATGGGGTCCTAAAAAATATCAAGAAATTCGAGCTTTAAAAGATGACGTCGAAGTAATTGCACAAAATGTAAATATGCCCGTACATAAAATTCAACGAATTAAAAGTCATCTTTTTTATGACGACCATATTTTAAGAGATGGTAGCATTCGACCTTTTGACCCAAACTCTGAAATTGCAGCTGCCTGGGACCGTTTATACCGAGGCGACTTTGTTAAAAATGATATCCAACTATTAGAGCATGAATACTTTGAATCTAGATTTGAACGTTTATTTAAAACAGATTATGATACCGCCCACAAGGCAGCGCAAGATTTAAAAAGAGGCAGGCCTTGGGAATCTAACAAATAGGGAAAAGCATGTACATTATTATGCATAAATTAAATGAAGATATATTGTATGTTACATACAAAATTGAAACGGATATTACCGCAGGACAATATATCAATGAACAAGGGAAAGAAAGAACTTCCTTTAAAACAATATTTGCTTATTGTAAGTTGAATAAACAGACTGAAGAGTTTTTTCTAGATATCAATAAAACTAATCCCTATTTTTTAGAACCGAATTCTCGAGAAATACGGCATGCGATGGCACAATTAATAAAAAGGGTCAGAGAGAAACAGCCATTTGAACAATCAATACACATTGCAACCGGGGGCTGACAATATCAGTGCAGAATGAATAAAACAGCTATTCCTTTTGAAGAGTTTGAAAAAGCGGTTATTCGAAAGATTCTTGAGAAGAAGAGTGATGTGAATGAAATATTATGGGAACAATATATGGCATCTCAAGTAATTAAAAGAAATTTTACTGGAGTTGGGTTTTTTACCGATTTTAAAATACCAAAGGATGTGCCCCATGCTACTGAATTAATCGATCGTAGCTATGAAGATGTGGTAGCAAGTATAAATGGGTAGCACTTTCGATTTTGGGTTTGTTTTTATTCTTAGAAGATGGCATCATCTCGTGTTTAGAGGGTTATACGTGGGCTGACGCATGGCCAGAAACTATAAAAAACTATGATCTGAAACATTCCGATAATATTCTTTAGACGCTATAAGTTATAGAATAAACAATGCATTTTCTACCCGCAACAAGCATGCTACTTAAAAAAATGAAGGAATTATGGAACATATTAAATCTATTTTACGTAATATTGAAAATAACCCAACTGAAGAAAATTCTATCGTATATTTTCCCGTATTGCGTGATTCAATTAACAATTCTTTAAAAGAGATACAACAATGCGATATATCAGAGCAAGCCGGTAATCAATTTAACCTATTAGAGGATATTGATTTTATTTTAACAAAATTAACTTTTAAAGAAGTATCACTTCCAGAAGACTTAAAAAAAATTATTATTGACTTTGATCGCATAAACAGTCAAAAAATGGCGAGAATATTTATTTGATAGAATTAAAAGTGAAAATTACTCTTTAAACAGCAAACCCCTACTATTAGATATAATTAATAATTTATTAGCAAAAATTGAATTTTGTGAAAATATTGAAACTGCAAATATGTATTTTGATTTACTTCAAGATGCCCAATCGCGTGTATGCATTTTAGCTTTTGTAAAAAAAATAGAGGTATCCACTCAATTTTGGAAGTTTATTAAAGATTTCGATCGAATAGATGATAATGAATGGCGAGAATACCTATTTAATAAAATTAAAAAACACGAATATTCATTAGATGCGATACCAGCTTTAGATGAGCGGTTCTATAGCAAATAATAAGTATAGAAATTTTTATGTGGCTCTAAAGATAATAAAACATGGTAATCGTCAAAAAAATAACCCGATGTGGCGATGGGTCTTGCCAAGAGGCCGACATTATCATTTCTGATGGGCAATTTGAAATATTGTGTTTTTGCCATCCCTGCTCATTGCAAGAAGGCCAAGAAATAACATGGTCTCTTTACCCATTTAATGCAGATAATATTATGCGACCTTTTGAAAAAACTTATAAAGTGGAAAAAATTTTAAATGATTATTTTGCTTATAATTTCATTGGTAAATTAATTGATAAAAAAAAGGGTATTGTTATTGTCGGCAAAATTAAATTTATGCTTGGTGGAATTCCACAAGATATTGAAGAATATGAGTTTATATCATTTAGCTGTTGCAGGGTTGATGTATAAACTTTAAAAATCCCGCGGTAAATATGTCAAATTTTATTTTAAAAAACGATGTACCAATTTTACATTGCTCAAATTGGGCTTTGGAACTATTTCATGATTCTCTGAAAGCGGTAATCTATGAGCAAGGTTTGGAGAATAACAAAAAACTTATTAATTTTCTAGAAAAAATCGATCAAGGTACCTATGGAAGAGGCTGTATTTATATTGAATTGAACGATTATTTTAATGATGATTTAGATAAATTACCCGTGCAGCTTCTTTATGATCTAACAACTAAAACAATAGAAAAGATTGAACAACAATATTTTGGCGAATATCGAGAAAATTATTTAGCACTTTTAAATGGATTTAAAGACAAAATCTTATAACATCAAAGTGAACTTTTTTAACTTAAATATTGCTTTAAATTCCCAACACTTCGACTTCGCTCAGTGTGAGCGACGGCTGATGCCCCGTCCAGAAATTAAGACATTTTTTCCCTTATAACCATTCTTTTCTGGGCAATTAAAATATAAAATTGTACACTTTACCCAACCATAAAACTTTATCTTTAAGGGCCCGCCATGAATCCAGAAAAATTAAATATCGTTGATCCGGAAATTTTTTCGATCATTCAAAAAGAAGAAAATCGCCAACAGCATGAAATTGATCTTATAGCCTCAGAAAATTATGCATCACAGGCTGTGCGCGAAGCAACCGGATCAGTTTTAACTAATAAATATGCAGAAGGTTATCCAGGAAAAAGATATTACGGCGGATGCGAATTTGTCGATATGGCAGAAAATCTTGCCATAGAGCGTTGTAAAAAAATATTCGGTGCCGATCATGTCAATGTGCAACCGCACGCAGGTTCACAGGCAAACATGAGCGCATACGCAGCACTTTTGCAACCGGGCGATACTATTTTAGGCATGGCACTTGCAGCTGGCGGCCACTTAACGCATGGACACGGCGTAAATTTTTCTGGTGGATTATATAAAGCGATACAATATGGCGTTAACGCAGAAACTGGGTTATTAGATTACGCTGAAATTGAAAAACTTGCCCACGAACATAAACCTAAATTGATTATTGCAGGCGCTTCGGCGTATTCAAGAACTATCGATTTTGAACGCTTTGCTGATATTGCACAATCTGTCGGCGCATATTTTATGGCAGACATTGCCCATATTGCGGGCCTTGTAGCGGCCGGTTTACACCCAAGCCCAATTCCGTATGCTGATATTGTCACCAGCACAACGCATAAAACATTACGTGGCCCACGCGGTGGACTTATTATGTGCAAAGCACAACACGCATCTGCTGTTGACCGCTCTATTATGCCGGGCTTACAAGGCGGCCCTTTTATGAATAGCATTGCAGCAAAAGCGGTTGCATTTCATGAAGCACTACAGCCAGATTTTATTCATTATCAAAAACAAATTATAAAAAATGCGCACGCTATGGTAAAAGCAGCTTTAGAAAATGGCTTTGATATTGTTACCGGCGGCACAGATAACCATATGTTTATTATCGATTTACGTTCAAAAAAAGTTAACGGCCGTGTCGCAGAAGCTGCACTTGCTGCTGCGGGAATTTCTGTCAGCAGAAGTTGCATTCCAAATGATCCAGAAAAACCATGGATCACCAGCGGCATCCGCATCGGCACACCGGCAATTACCACACGCGGCATGCTTGAACTGCAGGCACATGAAATCATGAACCTTACGCACGAAGCTATAATTAATGCGCTTGTTCCTGAAAAATTAGCAGAAATAAAAAAACTGGTACAAGAACTTTGTATACAATTTCCATTACAGTAGAAAATTTGGCCGCATGGATTCGACTTCGCTCACCACGAGCGGCCGCTTCAAAAACTTAATTATTTAGGTAATGTTATGAATAAACTTACTACGAGTGTTATTATCTGCACGCGTAATAGATTACAGGATGTGCTCACTTTTTTGCCGACATTAATTACGCAAACAGAACCTGCAACTGAACTCATTTTTGTTGATAGCAGCACCGAGCCACTAGAAAATATTGCTGAATTTAAAGCGTTATTTAATACCCAAAATTTTCCGCACACACATTTAGTCTACTTGCATACGCAACCGGGACTCACGTTTCAACGCAATTGTGGCATCG
Source organism: uncultured Candidatus Babeliaceae bacterium (assembly GCA_963704655.1). Lineage (GTDB taxonomy): Bacteria > Babelota > Babeliae > Babelales > Babelaceae > BOG-1370. The sequence goes on from OY969927.1 coordinate 923,659, forward strand.
AAAAAGCAAAAGGGGATATTATCTTCTTTTTTGATGACGATGTAACACTCGATAATAATTATCTTGAAACCATGCGTAAAACGTATGAAAATAATCCAGATTATGCTGGCGGCATGGGGACAGTAACAAATCTTAAAGCTTATAGTTTTAATCTCTATCGTATATTTAGGCTTCTCTTTTTACTTGATCGCAATGATTCATCAGGAAACTTCACCATTTCTGGTATGCCCACACATACGTATGGCAATAGTAATTTTTCTCATGTTCAAGTTCTTGGCGGCTGTTGTATGAGCTTCAGATCTTGGGCATTACAACAACAAAAATTTGATGAAAAGCTGAGATTTTATGGCTACATGGAAGACTGTGATATCTCAAAACGACTTTCGGATACTTACCCATTATTTTTTCAGCCTGCGGCTAAACTTGCGCATCATGAAAGCTCGCTTAATAGAGATAAATTAAAAAATAACCGTGCTATGTTTATCGCAAATTATAGTTATCTTTTTTTTAAAAATTTCTATCCTCAAGCTCGCTGGAAGATTCTTTTTTATTATTGGACGGTGCTTGGTCTTCTTCTTGAAGGAATACTGCGGATTGATAGAGAGGTATTTTTTGGTTATCTGTGGGGACTAAAGCATGTGTTACGCACGCGCGCAAAACAGCCTTATTGCCCAAATATATCAGTACAAAATAGACCGCATACGCCACAGCATAGCTCGTAAAACAGCCGTAAATTCCATAAATCGGAACAAGCGCAGAAGAAAGAGCTATATTTGTAAGTGCTGCTGCAACCATAGTAACTAAGAGATAATAGCTTTTTTTCTTAAATAAAATTATCGATGACGTAAAATAAGTCCCCATCAAAAAAATATTTGCGATAAATACAACAAATGCACCGGGAATAGCGGCATAATAAATTTGTGGTAAAAAATAGAAAGCCAGTGGCCTTAACACTATATATCCAATAGAACCTGCAACAAAAAGTGCCGCCATACTCAGCCACATCAACCGTTTATTTCCAGACTCTGTGGTTTCTACGGTATCTGTATTTTGATTAAATGCTGTCATGATTCTGGGCAAATAGGCACCGCTTAATGGATATAAAATAAGTAGATTAAAAAGTGGCGAAACATACTCTGCAAAAGAATATACGGCAATATCAGCAAGATCCGCATGCCATGCTAACACCCATCTATTACCTGATGCCAAGAGTAACCCCGCAATAACTGTGGGCATTAACGGCGCACCTTTTGACAATAAGCTGCCACTGTTTTTTACTCCACGCTGCAGATTAAAATATTCAAACAATTTCTTTGAATAATAAAGTTTTCCCGCATAACAAACTATAACAAAATAGCTTATTAATTGGGCCAACATAACGAGTTCTATGCCAGCATTAAAAACATAAACCGCTATAACAGACACCACAAAAATAAAGATGGCAGAAACTGATTTTATTAAAGTTACATGCACGCTGCGTAATGTATACATAAGTGCCTGAAAAAAAAGCTCGGTAAAAAAGGTTAAAAAAGTAAGAACCATAACACAGCAATAGATAAGCGGTGTGGCGCGCCCGGCAAAAAGATAGCTATTCAATAGCTTGAAACCAAACAGCGCGAATATAAAAAAAAACGCACTGAATACTAAATAGACAACAATGCTATCATTTACAAATTCTTTTCTCTCTCTTGAACAGAGATTAAAAAATTCGATCATAAAAAGTTGTCGCAACCCAAACGAGATAACCGTTGATAATAAGAGTATTGTTGAAAATGATAAGCTTAAAAGCCCAACTTCCTGTGCAGGCATATGGTACATCAAAAACAGCATGAGGCCGATATTACTCAGCTGTGCCAGCACTGAACCAAGACTATAGACCAAAAAATCTTTAATAAACTCGCGTGATATCATCCGGGCATAACTTTTATCTTCTTAAAAATAGTTTTTTAAATACCATGAGACTCATATACAAAAGCTGTAACCCACTTTTAAAAAATGCTATTCCAGGTGCGCCATACGTTCTGCTTTTATAATGTACCGGCATATCCAATATCTTTAAGTTATTGTACGCGGCCCCGCATAAAATATCAAAATCGCCAAATGGATCGACATCTCCAAAAAATGCTTTGCTTGAAGATATAATCTTCAAATCTTTTTTAAAGAAAACTTTTGTTCCACACAATGTGTCTTTTACACGCTGGCCAATTAGGTATGAAATCATAAACCCGAACGTCCAGTTCACGAGCCAATTAATCATCTTCATGGCCTGTGAATCCATTGAATACACAAGCCGTGAGCCATTAATACACTCACCTTTACCTGAGGCTAACGCCTCATAAAACTTTGGCAACTCTTCTGGAATAACGGTGATATCACCATCTAAAATCATAATAATATCACCCTGTGCACGGGCAAACCCCTCTTCAACGGCATTCTTTTTACCTTTTGCAGACTGCACAAACCAGGTAATCTTTTTATCAGGATATTTATCGACCATTTCTTGCATAACTTGAGTAGTTGCATCTTTGGAATGGCCATCGATTAATAATAGTTCTGTAAAGGTTCCCATATTCGGTGTACGCGCTATAGCGCCTTCAATATTCCCCGCTTCATTTTTGCACGGAATAATAACGGAGACAGAATACTCAGCACGCTTATTTTCTGCCGCAATACGCACTATAAACAAGCGCATTAAACAAAGTGTAGAAATTAGTGGCAACCGCGCTACAAGATAATTTAAAAAATCGGCAAGCAACGGCACGCCCGTAGAAAGTAACATCTCTCTTTTTTCTATAACGATATCGAGCCCTGTAAGATTACAAAAAAGCTTAAGGTCTTGTGGCATTATCGGCACAAGCGAATATGAATATTCAATAACTATGCGAGTGTCCGCGGTGCAAAAACGCTGTATCATTCTAAATAAATCTTGAATATCATCAGCATTCTTAATAAAATTTGCACCGATAATTATATAATCAAACGTTTGATTTTCTGGAACCGCTTGTAAAGAATCACAGAACGAGCCGTTTGGCGAACTAAAAATTGAACTAAAAGAGCCTTCATCAACACCAATGGCATAAGCAGGCTTGCAGGCACGTAAAATAAACCCATCGGCACAACCAATATGCAACACTCTGAGGTTTTCCGGAACGGTGTAAGCATACAGTCGTTCAATAAATGCATAATAATAAACGTATCTTGAATACGATTTTAAAAACTTTTCTGCTTTACTTAAAAGCGCCGCCACATGCTCCATAATGCTCCTTACATTGTATTTGACGACTTAGCGTAAATCAGAAAGAGACAAGTGACAAGCCCTAAGAATAAATTGCATATTTTTTAATCATTACGCCCTACAAATGGACATATTCATTTATTCTAACAAGCGTCTATATAAACCTTTTGTTTCTAATATTTCTTCGGAATACCTATCTTTTAGGTATTTATTCCACAAATATGGATATGTTGCGTTTATCCATTCATCAATTTTCTTACGTTCTGCTGCAGAAAGTTTGTAAGAATGGAAAAGAATATCATTACCTTGTGATTGGCTGCCGCCATTATAATCGTAAACTTTTAAAGCCGTTTTCTTATGATATTCATATTGAAGCATAAAATCTTCTAAACCACTTAACGGATCTTTTAAAAATAAAAGAGCTTTGGTCATAACCTGCGCAGGGTCACTTATCATATCTTCATAATAGAGTAAAATCTTTTTATCTTCGGCCCATTCGTCATATACCTTAAGGTCATCAAAATATATCTCAAAATTCTTGAATATATGTCCCGTTGATAAATTATCGACGTCTGGCTTTCCCACATGACGAATGATAGCCTCTTTTGGATTACGTATAACAAAAATTAAAAGATCTTGCTTTGGATTATATTTGAATTTTGAAAAATTCAGTTCTTTGCGATTATGCACTTTCCAAATGGGAGCTTTGGAAAAATTTAAAGAATGACCAACCATAAGGCCAATAGGCAAATTTGAAGGATTTGCAGTACTCCAAAAGTGGGCAGTTGGCCTTCCAGTAAGAACTTCTAGCCAATAACGTGACCAGGTATTACCCGACCTTGGGTATGATAAAAGATAGATTCTAGGGTTACTCGCTGCTATCATTTGCTGAATAACAGGTTTACTTTTAGTGCAAAATCCATACCCAACTGCAGCATCAAAAAAATCAATATCGCAAGATGATAAAATACTATTAAAAAAAAATAAATGCAGCAAAAGCATATTACGAGTAAGTAATTTCATATACATCTCCCTAAAATATCCCACCCTAGAAATGCAGAAAATGCCTAATAATAGCCTATCGCCAATTTATTACAAAAAGCAATATTTAATTCTTGAGCTTAAAAAATTCCATATCATAGCGCAGCTATAAAAGTCTTGATTATTTTGAAACAAAAAATATAAGTTAGCTCAGTATGAATATTCAATACATTGTATTTGACGTTTTAGCGTAAAACAGAAACGGCATGTGACAAGCCCAGGTGTAGCAGCCCTAAAATTAAATTCCTTAGGGCTGCCTTTTTTATTATTAAGCTTTTTTAAGAACAACAAAGCTTACACAGCTGTTATAAACTTCTGGGCTATATAAAATGTTGGCATCTCTATTTTTTCTTTGATATAAAACTGCGCCTGTTTCTTCTGAATAGATAATTTTATTTTCATTATCAATAATTACGTTATCAACAGGTACAAAATATTCTTTTACAAGATTAAGAAAATCTACCAAACAGAACGACAAAGGAGATTTTTGAATTAAACCGAGCTTAACAACAGATTGCTCTAAATCATTCCAGTTATTATGCGGTGTAACTGGTACGTTTTTGTCCCACTGTTCATCTAGCGTCAACACCAAAACGCCATCATCCTTAAGAACTCGACACGCCTCTTGAATTGATTTAATAAAGATTGGGTACGGTATATGCTCAAAGGTGCTGATGCAATAAGCTACATCAAACTCTTTGTCTGCAAATTCGAGTTTTGACATATCCATATGCATGACATCATAATTTTTGCCATGTATGACTTCTTTTTTTATTCTTCCATCTGCATCAATTGCAACATAATATGCTGGGTGCAATTTATCAACAACATGTTTATACCAGTTGTATTGTGATGGCAAACCTGCACCTAAATCGATAACTTTTTTATCTTTAACCGTTACTACTTTACTCACCCAATAATATTCAAACGGCCTACTGCCCCAATTTCCCCATAAAATCCCCTGTAAAATTGGGTCTGATTTTTTTATTACGCCCAAATGCTTTTCTTCACGTTTATCTTTTAAATGTGCATTTGCTACTATTTCATTAAAACATGCTATCACTGCTAATAATTGAATCGCTACAAATAAATTTAATTTTTTAATCATATTATTCTTCCTTTTTATTTTTTAACAAAAAAATTGTACCTAACCACTACAGCGTCGTGCAAATCCTTCCTTCTAAAATGTTAATTCTCAGAGCATTATAGTTTAAAGTATTTTTTTTTCCAAATAAGCCGCATGTAATTAAAATTGCATCTTGCATAATAAGAAAATAAGTTCTAAAATCTGTTCGATTTATTAAAACTTCTAAAGGAACGCATGAAAACAATAAAAAATATTTTTGTTCTATTTTTTTTAACGTTATTGCAACTACTTGAAGGCGCATCTTTAAATTTGGTTGTTTTTTCTCGCAACAGACCATTACAACTGTACACTTTCTTAGAATCATTTCTTGTTAATACCACAGGCTGCCAGAGAATAAATATCATTTATCGAGCAGATACACCAGAATTTAAATTAGGCTACCAAATTGTTCAGCAAGACTTCCCGCAGGTGAATTTTATTAAACAAAGAGGCACAGCAGACTTTAAAGAGCTCACATTAAAAGCTATCGACTTTGATGAAGAGGATTTTATTATCTTTGCTGTTGACGACATTATCGTAACGCGTAAAATCGATTTCGATGAAATTACAAAGCACTTAGAAACATTTGATTGTAATGGCTTTTATCTTCGCCTCGGGCAGCATATTACTGAATGCTATAGTGAACACAGAGTCACCGGTACCCCGCCACTCAAAGAGATTGTTCCGGGGGTATTGTGCTGGAACTTTAAAAATGGCACAGGTGATTGGGGCTACCCAAATACTGTTGATATGACCGTTTATAGAAAAAAGGACCTTAAGAAAATCTTTGTCATGTTACCATTTACCAACCCAAATACGCTTGAAGGCAACTGGGCCGGATTGGCATCAAAAAATCCATTAGGGCTTTGTTACAAAGAAGCAGCTGTTGTTAACTGCCCCCTTAATATTGTACAGAGCACTTTTAATAATCGGCACAGCAATGAATGCACCCCTGAAGAACTTTTAGAACTCTTTTTAGACGGTTATAAAATGGATATTGGCCCATTACAAAATATCAAAAACAAAGCGCCGCATATGGATTATAAACCGACATTTATAAAAAGATGAGCAATAGCACGCTAACCCTTCGACGAGCTCAGGATGAGCGAGCGTTTACTGCTGAGCGCTAGTCGAGGCATCAGGATGAGCGCCGGTTGGATAGCACAAAGTTTAAGTTGAAAAAGAGAGAGTAATGAAACAAAATTATATTTTAAGTTTTTTAGCACTTACTATCTTGAGCATTCAAGCCGTTATTGAGTGGGAGATCGTTATACCAACATATAATAACCAAGAATGGTGCATTAAAAATATAGAGTCGGTCGTTAAACAAACCTACCCATACTGGCACGCAACTATTATTGTAGACTGTGCAACAGATAAAACAGAAGAATTACTACGTGAATTTGTAGCAATGTATCATCTTGAACATAAAATAACTATCATCGTTAATAAAGAAAACCAAGGTGCCCTAGCAAATATTTACTACGCAGTAACAGCATGCGCACCACATAAAGTTGTCGGCCTTCTTGATGGTGACGATTGGCTCGCAGACAATGAGGTTTTAGAGTATCTTTCTGAGATATATGAAAAGAAAAATATCTGGATGACATTTGGTCAATTTGAACTTTGGCCAGAAAACCGCATTGGTCACTGTCGCCCATATCAAAAAGACATTATAAAAGAAAATAAATTCAGACTGCTCAACGGCCTATTGCCTTCACACTTTAGAACATTTTATGCGTGGCTCTTCCAATTAATTAAAAAAGAAGATTTGCTCTACAAAGGTAAATTCTTTCCGGTAACTTGGGACCTTGCCATGATGTTCCCTATGATCGAAATGGCCGGCAAGCACCATAAATGCATATCTAAAGTACTTTATATCTACAACATACAAAACCCGTTAAATGATTTTAAAATTCATACCAAACTTCAAACAAAACTTAATTACTTAATTCGTTCAAAAAAAAGATATCAACCACTTAAAGAAAAACCAATTTTCTCAAGGGAAAAGTCATGAAGAAAATACTAAAGACTCTATTGCTCTTTCTCATTGCTTGTCCATTGGCATTAAGCAGTTTTACTGAATTTGAAATGGTTATTCCAACTTATAATAATGAACAATGGTGCATTAAAAACCTTGAGGCGTTAGTGCAGCAAACCTACCCCCATTGGCATGCAACTATTATTGTAGATTGCGCAACAGACCGTACCGCAGAACTTCTAACTGAGTATATTATCAATAATAATTTACAAGACCAAGTTACCCTTATTATTAACACAGAAAGATGTGGTGCGCTTGCAAACATTTATTATGCAGCAAAGGCCTGTCCACCACATAAAGTAATTTGCCTATATGATGGCGATGATTTTCTGGCAGATGATGAAGTTTTAGCTTATTACGCAGATCTTTATGACACGCATGATATCTGGGTAACCTATGGGCAATTCCAATTATGGCCCAGTGGTGTTCATGGCTGGTGCTCCCCATATTCACAGTATGTCATTAAAAATAATCTCTTTAGACAAGTACAGGATATACCATCACACTTTAGAACCTTTTATGCATGGCTCTTTCATAAAATAGACAAAGGAGACCTTCTTTATCATGGTGATTTTTATAAAATGACCTGGGATATGGCTATTATGTTTCCGCTTATGGAAATGGCTGCAGAACGTCACTATTTTGTTTCTAGAATCACGTATCTCTATAATGAGTCAAATCCTTTAAACGATCACAAAGTCGATAAAAAGTTACAACAAAAGCTTGGCAAGATTATTAGATCTAAGCCTTACTATCAACGCCTTGATTATAAATATGTTCCAAACAAGGGCAAACAAAAAATGAAGCGAGGGTAACCCATTATGATCTACAAAACTGAATCACCTTTAATCACCACAACCGTGCACCCTGAGTGTCCGTCGCCGCTCGTGGTGAGCGAAGTCAAGACAGTGCGTTTCGCACCATCCATAGCGAAGACGGATGTATCGAAGGGCTGGTATGCGAATTTTTATCTCATACTATTTTTTATACTTGGCATTCAAAGCACCACTTTATCGGCTGCGCGTGTGGCATTATGCGCAGTAGCAACAGGGAGATACGATGTCTTTGCCGAACAACTTATAGAATCTGCACGACAATATTTTTGTACCGAGCATGATGTGCATTATTTCATCTTTACCGATGGAACCATAACCCCAGCGCCAGATGTTACCACTGTTTTCCAAAAACGTCTTGGCTGGCCGCGTGACACGTTAATGCGTTTTTCAATTTACTTGCAGCACAAAGACCTTTTTGACTCATTTGATTACATTTACGCAACGGATGCAGACATGCTCTTTGTAGCGCCTGTTGATAGCGAAATTTTATCAGATTTGGTTGGAACTAAACACCCTGGTTATATAAAAAGGCGTGGCACCTATGAAGAAGGCAACAAACTATCAACAGCCTATGTTGCACGCCATGAAGGAAAATACTACTTTGCCGGCGGTTTTTATGGCGGTTCAAGAGAAAATTTCTTTAAGATGCTCCAGACACTGGTAGATAATATAGAAACAGATCTTCAAAAGAACTTTATAGCCGTCTGGCATGACGAAAGTCATATTAACCGCTATTTTATCGATAATCCACCAACAAAAATCTTATCTCCAGCCTACTGTTGTCCAGAAAACGTTAATCCAAACTACTATGACCCTGCAATTCTTCGCCTGAAAAAAAAGCTTATCGCACTGGACAAAAACCATAGTGAATTAAGGAAATAATATGAAAAATATAACATTACCATCACTCTTATTTTTTACGCTTATTTTTTGTGCTGTTGCACCACTACAAGCCTACAAAAAATTTGTCATACTCATTGCATCATATAATAATGAAAAATGGGCAGAAAAAAACATTGTTTCAGCTTTCCAAAACTACCCAGAAAACAATTACAGAATTATTTTTATTGATGATTGCTCAACAGATAGAACATTAAATGTAGTAGCCAAAACAGTAAAAAAACATAAAAAAGAACATTTAGTTACTATGATTCATAATGTCAAACGCCAAGGAGCTATGTATAACCACTGGTACGTTATTAATAACTATATTGCCGACGATGAAATTGTCATAATCCTAGATGGTGATGACCTCCTGGCAGGTGACGGCGTTTTAAAGTTCCTTGATGATATTTATACAAAAAATGATGTCTGGCTCACCTATGGCCAATTTAAACACATTTATAATAAAGATACGGGCTTTAATCGGGAAATGCCGGAACGTATTGTAAAAAATAACAGCTTCAGAGCATGGATACATGTTCCATCACATCTCAGAACTTTCTACGCAAAGCTTTATAAAAATATAAAAATGGAAGACCTTATGCTTGACGGTCAATTTTTTGAAATGTGTGCTGATATGGCGACTATGATCCCCATGATAGAACAAGCCAGGGATCACTTTAAATTTATTTCAAAAATTTTGTATTTCTATAACGACAACAACCCAATAAGTGACCATAAAAAAAGCGTCGCGTTACAACAAAAGATCGACAAATATGTCAGAACATTACCCATATACCAACCATTAGAAAAGCTCTTTTAATTTAAGGAAAATTAAATGATAAAAAATTATTATATTCCATTATTACTATTCGGTTTTAATACCCTCAACAGCACAACAATATACGATTTACTTAAAAAAAATACGCTCGTTTTTGATATAGGTGCCCATGTTGGAGATAAAACTAAAAAATATCAGGAAATGGGCTGTAAAGTTGTATGCTTTGAACCAAATCCAAAAAATACAAAAATATTGAAACGGCTATTTAATAAGAATCCTCAGATCTCGATTGAAGAAACTGCTTTGGGCAATACAACAGGAACAATCCAATTAAATATATGCTCTGATGCAGATACTATATCAACATGTAATGAAAAATGGATGACCGGAAGATTTAATAAATATAAATGGGATAAAATTATTAGCGTACCTTTAACAACATTGGATGTCATGATTAAAAAACATGGGATACCAGATTTTTGTAAAATCGACGTCGAAGGTTTTGAAATTTCAGTCCTAGAAGGTCTTTCACAACCTATAAAATGCCTATCCTTTGAATTCACAAAAGAATTTATGGATGATGCAGTAAAATGTCTTAATTACCTAAGAAAAATTGGGTTTGGATCATTTAATATAGCTTGCGGGGAATGTCCTGATTTTATTTTTTCAACTAATACTGATGATTATACGATTATGAATTATATAAAGAAATCAAAAGATAAACTCTTATGGGGCGATATTTATGCATTTTCTAATAATATCTTATCTTAACTCTCAATAAATTAATCAAGGAAAATAATGATTTTTTTATATTTATTTCTCTCTATTAACTTTTTATTTATCAATACTTCAGAATGCAAAATAATAAGTTTTAAAGAGCCCAGAAATGCTCTTAAAATTGTAAAAAGGTATCTTCCTGAAAATCCTATAATTTTGGAAGCAGGTTCTTTCGATGGAGAAGATACCCTCTACGTTGCAAAATTCTGGCCACAATCAACCATTTATTCATTTGAACCAGTACCACAGATTTATAAAAAATTCTGCAGAAATACAAAAAATTGTTCACAAATTAAAGGATTTAATATAGCTCTTGGTGATTCATGTGGTAAAAAATCTTTCTACGTTTCTTCAGATAAAAATTCACCACACATTCCGTCACAATCATCTTCATTATTACCACCAAAAGAACATTTAGATTATGCGCCACATATTCAATTTAATAAAATCATTGAAGTTAATTGCTTCACGATTGATGCTTGGGCAGCAGAAAACAATATTAAAAACATCGATCTTATGTGGCTTGATATGCAAGGCAATGAACTCGAAACGCTGCAAGCTTCGCCAGAAATTTTAAAAACAGTTAAAGCTATAATTACCGAAGTAGAATTTGTTGAAGCATATGAAGGTCAATCGCTCTATAGGGATGTTAAAGATTGGCTCGAAGCTCAAGGTTTTACCATGATCGCATTGAGCACAACAGCCGAATGGTTTGGCGATGCAATATTTATCAGACTATAGGATTTTTAACATGGTTAATAGATGTATAAATTCTAAATCATTTATCATTCTTCTAACTCTTACTAATTTTTTAACAGTAACTTTAGAAAGTATAAACCTAAATGCAGTAAGAAAATTTAAGAAAAAGTACAATGGAATTTCTATTTTTTATAAAAGTCCACACCAAGGCCTAACATCATCTGTAATTAGAGGACTTTCTAAATTGGAAATACCCTATAACATCAATCCAAATGATAAAAAGGACATTAAAGAGGTTTTCTTATGTCTTCAAGATGCAAGCCTCTTAAGAATGGGTATAAAACTTAAAGAAAAGAATCTTATAAAAAAATTAATAGTTGGTCCAAATATGTTTGCAAGAGCATATGAAGAAAATCACCTTCTTGCCAATAAAAATATAGACAAATATTTAGTCCCATCAGAGTGGACACGAATTGCCTGTACGCAAGATGAGCCCGCCGTGAAAGATACAATTAAAGTTTGGCCTGCAGGAGTTGATTCAGAATATTGGAAACCAGAACCAAAAAAAGAAACATTTCAAGTTCTTATATATTGGAAAACTGAGTCTCAAGAATTTTGCGATCAAGTAAAAAATATTCTTTTAAACTATGGTTGGCAGCCTATAGTTATAAAATATGACCACTATAACCATGAACACTATAAAAAGCTATTAAATAAAGTTAAATTTGCAGTTTTTTTAAGTAAATCAGAATCACAAGGTCTTGCTCTTGCAGAATGTTGGTCCATGAATATTCCGACCCTAGTTTGGGATCCAAAAGAGCTTTTTTATTTGGGAAAACATTATGATCCGGTAACATCATGCCCTTTTTTAACAGAACAAACAGGAAAAAGCTGGAAAAAACTGAGCGAATTAGAAGAACTTTTAACAACAATGAAATCGTATTGGCCAGAATTTAATCCGCGAGAATGGGTTCTTGATAATATGACAGATGAGGTATCAGCAAGCTTATTGCTAGAAATTATATATTCAAAAAAAAATAAAACAATTCATGAGGATATAGAAAATAACGAAACAATATCAAGTTAAAAAAACTTAGTGAAGCAATTTAAAAAAAGGAAATTCAATGAACAAAAATCTTTTCTTACCCCTTTTAGTACTATTTTCAACGGCACTATGCAGTAATTATATACTTGAAAATAATGACCAGCCTATAGTATATATTTATGCAAACAATAGCAAATACTCGGAGAGTGCTCTTGATTCATTAAATAAATTTAATATTAAATTTAAAGTGGTTGATACAATAAATAATACAAATGATCAAAATCTTTATATAATTTTTGATGTTTTTAATATAAATAAAAGCGACTTGCCAAAATACTATATATCTTATCAATCATTAGATTTAACCAATAATCAATTAACCAACGAATATTTAGATAAACTCGCAAACTCGGTTGCCGTTTGGGACTATAGTAAAAAAAATATTCATAAATATAACTCTAGAATTTATAATTATTACTATTTTCCCAAAAATTATAAAAATGCAGACCCTGTTATTTTACCTTGCTTCATGCCTGTTTCCACACTTTCCGACTATAAAAAACTTTTAATATACAGCAATCAGAAAGACACAGATATTTCAAGTCACCTTCCAGCACTATTTTGTCATACCGTATTACAAAATCCAAAAATCATAGTTGAAGCTGGCGTTAGAGGCGGTGAATCAACTATACCTTTTAGAGAATCCCTAAAATTTTGCGATGCAAAACTTATCGGAATTGATATAGAAAAAACTGCAGCTAAACCCTACAGCGAAATAGAACAAGCAATTTTTTTACTAATGGATGATTTAGATTTTAATACTTATCTGAAAAACAGCCCATTTAATAACAAAAAAATGGATATAATTTTTATCGACACAACACACGAATATGAACAAACAATAAAAGAGATAGCCTTATTTGAGCCTCTTTTAGCCGACAATGGCTTTTTATCATTCCACGATTCAAATGTTACACCACTTGCCGATGCTGGCTACATTCGGCTCAATGGAACCTCAGATAAGGCCCATGGAAACCCACGCGGCGTTCCTCAAGCAATTAAGGAATATTTTTCTCTAGAATTCGATGAATATAATTATTTTAATTCAAATTTTATTAGAGATGGCGTTGTTTGGAATATAACTCATTATCCATTTTGCAATGGCTTAACAATTATTAAAAAAATAATACAAAATCCAAATGTCTGATTGTTGTAGCAAGCAATAAATCACATTTTAAAATTAGGTAAATTAACAATGAATCAAAGACATATATATTTATTTTTTTCAACTTTTTTTTCTTTTTTTAATGTTTATACGAATGACAAAATACTCATTATGACCTATGTTCATAGCCGACCGGATTTTATAGAACTTCATGTCAAAACATTTGATGTTTTTTTAGAAGAAGAATATGAATATGTGGTATTTAACGATGCACCAAACGATGTTATGTGCAAAAAAGTTGAGCGCACCTGCAAAAAACTTGGAGTGAAATGCTTCCGTATCGACCCAAGGCTACATAATCGTCCCAATAACTCAGCTGGGCACAGACACATGGACGCAATCCAGTATTCATTAGACACCATTGGATATGATTATAATGGCGTAGTATTAATGGTCGATGCTGATATGTTTTTGATAAAACCCTTTAGCGTAAAAAGCTACATGGGTAAATATAATTTTATTGGTGGTTATCAAGAACGAGCCGATTCGAATAAAAAAGTAATGTATTCTTTTCCAGGTCTTGTTTTTATGAATATGAAAAATTTACCAAATAAAAAAACTATTAGCTTTGAAGGTGGTGAAGTCGAGGGGATACCCTGTGATGTCGGTGGCCACACCCATTATTATTTTAAAAACAACCCACATATAAAACTCAACTTATACACAATACAATCAACAGATCTTTTGCCACGAGATGAAAAAAAATTATTAAATATGGGTTTTGATGAAAATTCAATTAACTATATCTTTTCACTCTCATATCCCTATGGAATGGAGTTCCATGCAGATGGAAACTTTCTTCATTACTACGCAGGTGGTTCTAATTGGCCAGAGTATAGTGCCGATTTCCTTCAAAAGAAAACAACCCTACTTAACGATTTTATAAACAAATCAATAAAAAATTATAAACAAGAAGGAAATTAGTATAATGAAACAACTTTTAAAATTTATACTTTTCATACCCTTGTACACGCATAGTTACGTGCTTATCATAACTCATAATTATAATCGTCCTGATTTTATAGAATTACAAGACAAAGCATTTAAAAAGTTCTTAAAGGATGATTATAGATATGTTGTTTTTAATGATGCAACAAGCGAGGAGATGCGTAAAAAAATTGAAGAGACATGTAAAAAACTTAATATCGAATGCATTCAAATTCCTCAAGAAATCCACAGCCGCCCATACTTGCCCAGAGAACCAAACGAAAGAATTAATGCCAGCATTAGACACGCAAATGTTGTAATGTACTCATTGGATTTTATGGGGTTTGATCATGATGGAATAGTCTTTATTGTTGATTCAGACATACTTCTCATTCGACCATTTTCAATTGAAAAATATATGAAAGATAAGGATATTGCTGCACGCATAAACAGACCACACAATAAAGCATATTACTGCAGCCCTCTATTTTGTATTTTAAATATGAGTAAATTACCCGATAAAAAAACACTTAATTTTAATTGTGGAACCATTAATGGAACAGGAGGAGATACAGGTGCGTGGAGTTACTATTATTTGAAAAATCATCCAGAGTTAAATGTAGTACCAGTTAGCATGACCTTTAGTCATCAACTATTTTTAGCAGACTATCATATTGATAAAGAGGCAGACTTTACTATTTCGGATGATGTAAAAGCTTCATTTTATGCCCATTATGGCTTTAATAACACTGAGATAAAATTTTTATTAAATAAGCCGGACACTTTTGAATTTTATTTAGATAATAATTTCTTACATTATAGAGGTGGATCAAACCATACCAACAATTCACAAAAATATCACGACCACAAGTTTAAAATTTTTAATGATTTTTTTAACGATATTTTATAATCACTGCTGGTAATGAAGCAAAAAAAGGAGATCTGTAGATGAAGTATATAGTATATATAGTGTGCGTACTTACATTAGTACCAGTTTTTTCAAAAAACATTCAAACCTTTCTTGTTTTTGGTGGAAAAACTGGTTGGGTAGGACAACAAATAATAACTATTCTCAAAGAAAGAGGCTACACAGCTGTATGCGCTGAATCGCGCTTAGAAAACAGAGAATCTGTTGAATCTGAAATAAAAAACATTAAACCTGATTATATTATTAATTCAGCAGGGGTAACAGGAGTTCCAAACGTTGACTGGTGCGAAGACCACAAACAGGAAACAATCAGATCAAATATTATTGGCGCACTTACAATCGCTGACATCGCCTTTAAACATGGCATACCAGTAATAAATATTGGAACGGGTTGTATTTATGAATATGATTCTAACCACCCCATAAACAGTGGAATCGGCTTTAAAGAATTTGAAGAACCTAACTTTGATGGCTCTTTTTACTCTTATACCAAAATTATGCTCGATAAATTACTTTTCCACTACCCAAACGTGCTTAATTTGCGTTTAAGAATGCCTATTTCAACTGACTTGCACCAAAGAAATTTTATTACCAAAATTTCAAAATATAATAAAGTGGTCAATGTTCCTAATTCTATGAGTGTCCTGGCTGATCTGTTGCCGCTAATTCCAGAGATGGCTGAGCGAAATTTAAGAGGCAATTATAATTTCGTAAACCCAGGGGTGATATCGCATAATGAAATTCTTGATCTCTATAAAGAACACATAGACCCAAAGTTTGAATATAAAAATTTTAGCATCGAAGAACAAAACCAAATCTTAAAAGCTAAAAGATCTAATAATCAACTCGACACAACAAAACTTCAACAAGAATTTCCCGAGTTACCTCATATAAAAGAATCTATAATTAAAGTTTTTAAAACTATGAAAAATAATCTTAAGACACATAGTAATAATCTCAAATCATAAAAAAAGGAGCTATTATGATTTTCTTATCTCATATTAAAACTGTGTTTAAACAAATATTTATTGTCATATTCTTACTAGCCGTTGGTAATTTTTACGCAAATTATGAAAAAAATGTCTTTATAACTGGTGGCGCAGGATTCATCGGGAGCAATTTTATCAATTATATGTTTGATAAATACCCTACCTATCACTTTACGGTTTTGGACTGCTTAACCTATGCAGGTAACTTAAAAAATATCAATGCACATATCCGAAATTCAAACCGATTTTCCTTTGTCCATGGTTCAATAACAAATATAGCCCTGGTAGATGAATTAATGAGCAAAGCAGATTTAGTTGTCCATTTCGCAGCTGAATCACATGTTGCCCGAAGCATTCTTGATGATTTTGTCTTCTTTGATACTGATGTAATGGGCACACGCGCTATGATGGCGGCGCTCGTAAAACACAATAAAACAGTTCAACGGTTTATCCATATATCAACATCTGAGGTACTTGGAACGGCCGAAGAACTGCAAATGTCAGAAGAACACCCAATTAACCCAAGAACACCCTACGCTGCAGCAAAAGCTGGTGCCGACAGGCTTGTTTATGCTTATTGGTGCACCTATGACATACCGGCAGTTATCGTTCGCCCTTTCAATAATTATGGCCCACAACAACACCTTGAAAAACTTATCCCCCGCCTAATTTCTCAAGCAATTCAAGGACTCCCATTAACTATACATGGTGATGGCGAACAAAAACGTGATTGGGTACATACGCACGATATCGCACGCGCTTTAGATATTATTTTACATATTAAAGACTTTAATAAAATTAAAAATGAGACTATTCACCTAGGTAGCGGTATGGCAACCTCAGTTAACCAAATTGCAGATACTATTCTTAACTATTTCGACCAACCCCTATCGAAAAAACGTTATACTAAAGATCGTCCAGGTCAGGTCGCATTACACATATCTTCAACTCAAAAGGCTTGGGAATTATTGGGATGGGAACCCGAAATAAGCCTATCTGAAGGCATTATAGATACTATTTCGTGGTATGAAAATAATATAGAGCGCTGGTCAGAATATCTCAATAAATGCACGATTCCGCTTATTAACTCGGATAATAAAATAGAGATGTACTAATATTGATATTTTTTGAGACAAACTATGACCTATTTTAAAAAAACCCACCTATTTACTTTAGCAGTATTAACTTTTTTTAAGTTATACCCAAATGCTGGGCCATTTCCAATACAGTTTTCGATAGCTGAAGAAAAAATAGTTAAGGAAATTCCAGAAAAAGATCGTGATTTTGCCTTTATTATTCCTGGAGACTTAAGTACCTATATTTATAAAAAAGAATCGGAATACTATAAGGATTATCAACGTTCTTACTTTGCAATTACGCGTGCAAAGGCTGGCTGGGATGCAATGCGACATTATGAAATTTTAGCAAATGGGTGTATTCCATATTTTCTAAATCTCGATAAGTGCAACCCACAGGTTTTGTATTTTTTACCTAAAGATTTAATATATGAAGCTATGAGTTTAGAAGGCGTTTCTTATCTTAAAATTGATCATACTAAGTTCAATAAGGCTAAATATTATGAACTACTCAATAAACTATTAGAACACACAAGAAAGCACTTAACAACCAAAAGCATAGCGCAATACCTCCTTCAAAAAATTGATTATAAAGGAGATGGGAAGATCTTATTTTTGACTAATAAAGTCGAGCCTGATTATATGCCAGATTGCATTTTGGCAGGCCTAAAAGAATTATTTCAAGAAAGAGTGATTGATTTTCCTAAAATTGATTTTATATACAAAAGTTATGAAGGAGACATATTGCAATTATATGGCAGGGGTATGTCCTATACTAAAATTATTGATGATTTACCTGTAAATAGAGACAACATCGAAGAACGAATAAAAAATAAAGAGTTTGATCTTATCATTTACGGTTCAGTGCACCGTGGAATTTTATTTCATGACGTAGTTAAACAAGTTTATGAAAAAGAAAAAATAGTTTATATTTGTGGAGAAGATTGTCACAGATGTGAATATAAGCATCTACCAAATTTATTTTTAAGAGAAGTTGATGCCCACTCCATTTATTCAAATTAATAACTGCAGGAAATAAAATGCTTAAAAAAACAATCCTATTTTATTTCACTATAACGACACTGCAAATTAGTTCATCAGTTGTTATTTTATCCACTGCTGCTCTTATTCCACAAAAATATGAAGATCGGAAAATTGAATATATTAACGTTTTAGAAATTTTACAAAACCAACCATTGCCCGTCTATATGGTTGAATCATGCCTACAAGAAGGGCCTACTTATTTAGATTATTATTGTAAAAATGTTTTTTATGCCAATTGCAATGATTCACAACTTAAAAATAAAGGTGTGAATGAAGCCAAAGCTATGTTGGCAGCTTTACAATATTTTGCCTTTGATGATGAAACGATTATCATCAAAGTGACCGGGCGTTATCCTTTTAGAGATTTCAGCTTTATCAATACCATATTAAATAATCAACTAAATGATGCTTTTGTAAAATATGATAGAAATGGCCAAGTGTACACGGGATGCTTTGCTATGAGGTGTAAGCATATGAAAAATATGCTTGCGCGCCTTGATTTAGTAAAGATGGAAAAACAAATGATCAATATCGAAGCCGAAGTTGCACGGTACATAAAAAATAAAATTCCCTATAATGAAGTATTTCGCGTGTCAAATCTTGGTATTACAGCAAGATTTTTTGGAACAGGTGACCACATTGGTATACACGAACTTTAATCTTAAAAAAATATGATGCAAGAAATTTGAAAGCTCTTGCATCATATTTTTTTAAATTTTTCTATTCTTTAAGAGCAAACTTAAGTCTATCTATAAATGTTTTTTCATCAAACTTTGTTAACTCAATCCAAGCACGAGTGTTCCATCCACAAAGTGCGTCCATGACACTTCCAAAATCAAATAAAAAAACATTATCTAATTTATTCCATAGCCTTTTTTGTAATGCGCGGCCTGAACAACCCATAGCAGTAATTATTATCTTATACTCATTGTTATTGCCGATTTTATTCAAACATTCTGCCTCAATTCTATCTATAGCACTATATGACTGTTGAAATGGAGTAGGAATAAAAATACAATCCGGCCCAAAAAGCATATCGCGGATTTCCTGCGGGATATTTTCATTTCCAATAAACATAAAACAATTTGAATTTCTCAAAAATTTTAAAAATTTTATACACATTTCTGGATATTGAGAAGCTGCAAAGTGCAAGGCAGCATGCGAGTAAACATCCGAAATTTGCCCGTTCCATAAAGGCTTTGCTTTTTTAAGTATATCTAAACACCAGTCATAAGGAGCCGCGTGATTACCAGGGAACATCCCGGCCTCATAGCCATTAAATTCTTTACAATAAAGAGGCAATGTCTTTAGAACAGTAGGTCCATTTATTGCGAAGGCTTCACGCATTTCTAGCATTAAAGAATGTCTTGCTGGCTGAAGAGCATCATTCTCTCCCAAAGCAAGGTTAACATCCCCATCACCAAATCGTAGGTAGGCACCCTTCTCCTTATTTGAAATAATTTTTTCTATTTCAAGTAATGTTTCTTCTGTGCCATAAAACCTTAAGGCAGTAAAGGGCTTTCCATTCAGATATAATGTTTGAACAAAAATATACAATATTATGAGTTGTGCTTTTACAGTTTTTTTTAACATGACAATTATACCCTTTCAAAATAACTTGACAATAAACAGTGCTATTCTATAGTAAAAAAAATTTGTTTTTTAATTTTAAAAACCTGAGTAGTTCAATGACTTTTATATATCCTCCTAAACCACGTTTCATACTATTTAAATTTCATCCTTTACGCAATATAATTGTAGCCATACTTTTTTTCCCATTCTTCAATATCGAGTCAACTACACCGCATAAAAAAAAAATTAATATAAATGAATGGGGCACGCTGTTTCAAAAAGCAGATATTCTTGAACGCGAAAAGATGTTAATTGATTTTTTTGAATATGCTTTTGAGCCACAATCACCAAATAGAAATTCTACGCTTAAACGATTAAAACAACTCCAAAATATTGTAAAAAATGTTACCTGGAGCAAAGAAGATAGAGAAATAAAAAAAGCTCTTGAAAAAATCGTCAATGATGAGGTGATTCTTATTGATGCAGCAATCGGGATGAATTTACCAGAATGGGTCGGTACCGTCCCCTCAGACTATTTAACAGGGGATAATATAGCTTTTCTCTGTAAGCATAGAACTTTTAAGATTAATGGCTACTCTTCATATTTTGTACCATTTGATCCAAAACAAGTAAAACCTGGCGACTCTGTTTTTGTTGTAACAAATTATTTAGACTTATATTTTGATGTTTATCACAAAGAGATATCAGTGCCATACGTTCTTGTAACCAATAACTCTGACTTCCCTGTTCCTGGAAAGTTTGCACCCTTTTTAAATGATCCAAAAATCATTGCATGGTTTGGCATTAACCTTGATGATACTAAACATGACAAATTACACCCTTTACCTTTAGGTATCCGTAATCATGGGTATAATCGTGAACCTATTAACTACATGGACCAAATAATAATAAGCAATAAATCATTAACAAAAAAAAATCTTCTGTATATTAATTTTACACTCAATCATCAAGAACGGCACGATGCTATTAATACATTCAAATACAAGCCTTGGTGCACAATAGTAATGACAAAAAAGAGTCAGACAGACTACTATAAAGATGTAGCTCAATCAAAATTCGTCTTAAGCCCTCGCGGAGATGGACTTGATTGTTGGCGAACATGGGAAACATTATTAATTGGGAGTATCCCTGTAGTTAAACATTCAAGTTTAGACACTATATATGCTGAGTTTCCAATAGTCATTGTTAATGATTGGGCGGAAGTCACAGAAGAATATTTAGAAAAGAAATATCTTGAATTTGCAGAAAAAACTTATGATTACAACAAATTATTTGCATCTTACTGGGCAGATAAAATTAACTCATTTACTAAATAATTTAAAAAATGGATACAAAAAAAATGTCGAATAATACCTTTAAATCAAAGAACATACTATTTATTTGTAATCTTTTTGTCATTTTTGGCAGTTTTAATATATGCTTTGCAAAAAAAACAAAGATTGCTTTTTTTATCAATTTTCTTACTGTACGCGGTGTCGAAGTTGCTGTATATGATTATGCAGATTGCAATGAGACTATTCTTGGCAACGAGTCCATTATCATAAATAATGCAGAGATTTTTAATGATCCAAAAAGTGGCTTTCATAATGATTACACAAATTCCGCAAGAGAAAAATTTGTCAAAAGGTTTGGAAATCGATTTTTTGATTGCGCCAATATGAAAGAAGCTGATGAAATTATGAAGAGAGAAAATGTAGATATTTTTTATACTCAAAAATATGGCGTAATTGATGATAAGGTATCAAAGGTGTGTAAAAATGCAATACACGCAGTATTTACGGTTCAAGCACATGGCGATGCTTATGCGTGCATTTCTGAATGGTTAAGTAAGGCCTATTCATCACATCATGCGCCCTATGTGCCCTATATGGTCCGTGTTGATGATACACATGAAACACTCCATGACGAGCTAAAAATACCACGCGGAACCGTTATTTTTGGAAGACATGGTGGAAGTGGCACATTCAGTATCCCCTATGCGCGCGAGGCTGTTCAAGAAATTGCAAAAAAACATAAAGACTGGTATTTCCTCTTTCTTAATACTAATAAATTTTGCGATTTACCAAATGTTATTTTTTTACCAGCAACGGCGGATATGGTA
This sequence comes from uncultured Candidatus Babeliaceae bacterium, assembly GCA_963704655.1. Taxonomy (GTDB): domain Bacteria; phylum Babelota; class Babeliae; order Babelales; family Babelaceae; genus BOG-1370. Next base: position 946,005 of record OY969927.1, read on the forward strand.
TATAAGGCAAAATTTATTAATACTTGTGATGCGATGATACATGCAAGAGAAGAAGGCGAAACATTTGGCCTTGCTTGTGGAGAATTTTCAATGAAAAATAAGCCCGTTATAACATGTTCCAATATGGGTGATCGATGCCATATTGAAATTTTAGGTAACAAAGGGTTCTATTATAACAATAAGCAGGAGCTATTAAACATTTTTGAATCGATAGCCAATAATATAGATAAAATTCGTAACCAAGACTGGGATTGTTACTCAAAAAAATATAATCCCGAAATTGTCATGAAAAAATTCGATGAAATTTTTATACAACCATTAATCAAATAATAATTTAGCCGCAAAAAATTTTAAATCTCAAGGTTTATTGACATCTTAACTTATTTTTATATAGCTTAATTTCTATATAATTTAAGAAGGTAAAATGTGCAAAAAAAGAGATATTTTTTATTGCTGCTATTTCATATAATTGCTTTTGGAAATAATGTAAAAATTATTCCCAAGCCTATAAATGGCAGAAATATAATGAGGACGCTAGTTAAACACAAGCCACCAAGAATTTATCTTCTATCTTTTCCAAAATCAGGAAATACATGGATGCGCTATTGCATTGAGCTCCTTACAGAAAGACCTACAGCAAGCTTTTCATTGAAACCCGATGCCCAAGAGTTACCAATAAGCTATACTTTTGGGCATAAGATAGACCTGTCAAAAAAGCCTATCTGGAAAGCGCATAGAGAGTCTGAATTTAATTTCGCAGGTTATAAGTATAGCCCCCGACGAGATTTATTAATTATTGCAGTACGTAATCCTAAGGAAGCTATTGCTCGATGGATGACAACATCAAATGGGGCTGATTTATTATCATTCACAGGGCTTATGCATTTTCAATCTTATTTTAATGTCCTTAGACTTTTTGATAGCTGGGCCCCAGACAAAAGAATTTTAATTTATTATGAGGATCTCATAAGCGATCCAAGAGAAACTCTTGAAAAATTAGTTAATTTTTTAAATGATCCAAAAAATAAATTCGATGCCTTTTTTGATGAATATGAAAAACACAAAGAACGAGGGCTTAAGTTTTACGAATACAATGGGGGCAGCCAAAGCCAAGGGAACGACCTTCTTTATCATTCACGTAAAATGTCTGCCGTTGACCGTAAAAATATAGACCAATTTATTAAAGAAAAATATAAATATTTATGGGAAAAATACCTTGAAAATAGATATTCAGAAGAAACCTTAGAAGAAAATAATTTTTATCGAGCACAAATTCTACATAACGTATACAGAAGTTTTATCCTTGATTGAGTTACTCTCAATTTACCCTAAATTGAAATTCTACTTAGGCATTGAACTTCCTCTAAATATTCTCTATATCCAAGTATCAACTCTTTTAATTGGTTCCAAACCCTAGGATTAAAACTATTGATAAACTCAGGTATTGAAGATCCTTCTAAATAATCAAGAATCGTATTCTTTCTTTCATCCTTTAATTCTTGAATATCGGCACCATTATCAAGAAGAATTCGAGCCTTTTCTAAAAGACCCAGATTGTTATACTCTAAGCTACCATACTTAACAATATCGTGCAGAGCTGTCCCATTAGAAGCCGTTTCATTGACATCATAATGAAGATCTTTAATAAAATAATGTAATAAAGCAGGCTCCTTGTTTACATCCAGAACAATATCATGCAAATAAAGTCTTTGAGGGTTTAATTGAGCACCATGATCAACTAATAATTTTGCAAACTTTACCGTTTTAGCTGTATCCAAAACTAAATCACAAGATTCTCCAGAAAGAAAATATTTATTCGTATCTGCTTTACGACGTAAAAGAGCCTTTGCATAATCATAATGCTTTTGGTTAGTATTAGTTGAATCTTTTGCAGCAAATGCAAGGGGAAAAATATTTTGTATATTCATCACATTAACAAGATTAGGGTCTGCGCCAGCTTCAACAAGAGCCACAACCCAATATGGGTCTGCGGAATCAAATGAAAAATTAGACCCCTTCTGTAGAAAGAGCCTTAATACATCATTTTTAATTTCTTGGTCTTTATCTCTGAGAGCCAACGGTATAACATGCATTAATATGTTTTTTTCAAAAGTATCTATTCCTTCATTAGGAAGTAATTCTGCTGGGAAATCATCGATAATTTTTTGAGGATTATTATTTAAAGCTAAGTTAGATGCAACGGACAGATTTTGTCTAAAAACATAATTTATTTGACCTAATTCACGCGAGAAGAGTATTTGCATGGAATTATTATTATTATCTCTAACGGAATTCAAGTCGAATATAAAGAAGAAAAACAAAAATAAGGCTGTAAGTTGGATTTTTATCATAAAAAGATATCTGTATAATATGTTTATTGATATATTATACAGATATCTTTTTAAATTTATATTTTTTTATAAGCAATACGATTCATCTAAATAGCTTAAAATTAAAATTTTCTTAAATTTTCAAAATAAAACATAAACTACCATAAAAATGTATAGATTTTATGTGCTTTTGATAATAATTAAGGTTATTTTTAATATGAGCTGAACATAGCTTTCTATCAGCATAACCAGTAGTTGCACCAATAAAATTTACATCATCAACCAATGATTGCAGGAATCGTATTGTTGATTTTTCACTCGCCACTGGGTTGCCAACTGAGCCTAAACCACCAAATGATTCCCAATATGATGTATGTAAATCTTCTATAATATAAATACCGCCACTTTTAACATAAGGAAAAAGCACCTTAAAGCTTGTAATTTGCTGGTTCATAGTATGCCCACCATCATCAAGGATAACATCAAAACGCCCTCCTACATCTTGAATAAATTTTAGCAAATCAGCTTCTTCGGACTGATCACAGATATAAAAATTACATCGCGATGAAAGACCTTGTGAATATTTTTTAAAAAAATCTTCTTCTTTATCTATAAAAAATAAAGTTGCATTCGGAAAATATTGATCCCACATTCTTGCCGACGCACCAACAAAAAAACCGATTTCTAAAAATTTCAACGGCTTGTCTCTTAACTGAACAAAATAGGACTCATAAATAGATAAATAATCATGTGATGAAAATTTATCAGTTTGGCAGTCTTTACCAATTTCAGACAAGCTTTTAAGTGCAAATAGACCATCTTTAACCATGAAAATCTGAAAAAGTAAAATTGCCGTAAGTAATTTATTTTTTACATACATTTCTAAAATCCTTTTATAAATAAACTTAATCTTTTTAAAAACCTTATAATTCTAAATAATATTACTCAACTCGGCTAATTATTTTTTAAAATTCAAAATACCTAGACCAGACTGGCAAATTTTATTCATTTACATGTGCCTTAAAAACTAGATATTTTACTGATTAAAAGATAATAACCAATAAATACCAATTCTTTATCATTTCTTTTTTTCCTAAAATTAATTGCTTCAATACAACACAGCCTTATATATAAAAAACTTTTCATTACTTTGTCAAATTAACCAATATAAACTATCAAAAAAAATACCAACCCAATAAATTGGAAATAGCACAATTCCTGGAGCAACAGGAATCACAATTCATTAATTCTTTGACTATTCTTTTAAACTTTTTTATAACTCTATTAAATCACATTATCTACACATCCAATTTTAATCAAATATTAATAATATTTTTAAGGAGCCCCATGAAAAATATCTATTCCATACTACTAAGCATTATCATACTTAATGAAATTAGTGCAAAAGTATTATTAATAACTCACAGCTATAATCGCCCGGACTTTATAGAACTCAATGCCCACTTATTTAAAACCTTCCTGCAAGATGATTATGAATACGTTGTCTTTAACGATGCACATCAACAAAATATGAAAGAACAGATAGAACAAACCTGTAAAAAACTTGGTATTCGCTGTTTTAGGGTGCATCAAAATTTACACAATAGGCCAAATAATTCACCCGGCCATAGGCACATAGACTGCATTCAATACTCGCTTGAAAAACTCGGTTATGATTTTGACGGAATTGTCGCCTTTGTTGATTCTGATATGTTTTTAATTAAACCATTTAGTATAGAAAAATATCTACAAGGATATGATCTTGCCGGCGACCTTGAAGGCCGCTCCAATGAACGAATAAGAATACGATACTTATCGCCTAATTTAACATTTATGGACATGCGTACATTGCCCAATAAAAGAACTATTTCATTTGAAGGCGGCATGGTAGAGGGTCTAGCCTGTGACGTTGGCGGACATACGTACTATTATCTCAAAAGCAATCCCGGAATCAAAAGCAAATTCTTTGGACATATACATATGGGGGCAATGAAAGTTGCCGATGGCTGTAAAAAATGCACTAACTTAGATTGCCCATCATGCTTAAAAAAATTACAACAAATTGGGCTTGATGAAGAAATCATTAAATTTGTTCATGATATACCAGAAGATAAAGATGTTGAATTCTTTCTTGATCATCACTTTCTACACTATAGAAGTGGCTCTAATTGGAACGGAAAACCGGCAGAATACCACCAAAGAAAAACACGTACATTAAGTACATTAATTAGTGATATAAGTAAATAATTAGTTGAAGAAAGAAAAAATAAATGAAACTAAGGAGCATGCTTTAAAAATCTATAAAAAGCATGCTCCCAACGCTCAAGATCGTCTGTTCAGGACTATGTTATTATATAGCCTGACGCAACTTCACCCCTTCATTAAGAAATGATCCGCTTTCTATAGCCCCTGTAAGACAAATGAGAGCTATAAGCCCGGTTCCAAAAGTAACAGGTAATCGACTAATAGTTTTATAACCTATAATAGAACATAAAGGCAAACCTACAGCGCCCAGAGCAATTTTTCCATCAGCATAGTCACGTTCAATAAGACGGCCCTCTTCCTGCTCTTTTAGGAATTGTTTATAGGGCTTACATGATTCAGAATTATCAGGTATAGCATTTAACGAATCTTTTATTTGTTTACCTTTTATAAAATATTCGTATTGGTTAGGACCAGAATAAAAATAATGCCTAATTTCATTAAGATAATACCTATTTCCAATACCATCAGTATTAATTTTAACTAATTGACGCATTAAATCAGGAGACGCACAATTACAATTTTTTGCTATAGCTATTGGGTCCCTAAATTTTTCCATTAAAATCGACTGCATTCCAAAAATCATTAAGTAAGGGATTATTGCCCGAGCTCTCTTTTAAATCTTTAACCCTACTTAACGTATTAATCCATTCTCCTCTTTCTTCTTCTGTACTAGGATATTCATAAGAAGAACCAGTAGGACTGGGGGACATGGAGAAAATAGCATAAAAAAATAATCTTGCAGCAGTCTTGATAAAATTAAATGTATAGCTTGTTTCACTTAGACTCATACATTCGCCCCTTCGATACACCCGTCTTCGCCTCGGGTTTACTCCTGAGCTTGTCGAAGGGCTACGTCGGGCACTCAGGGTGCACGGGTGTGGGTAATAAATTAAATTAAGCTATATTAATTGAAAATATAATTAAATAAAAAAGTGCTGCATACCATTTAAGCAGTGCAGCACCCAACAAAATCAAAATTAATTATGAAAAATTTTCTTGCCTCGTGCCGCTCAGCAATTTTAAATCCTCACTCACCATAATTTTTACTAATTCCTGAAATGTCGTCGAAGATTTCCACCCCAAAGCCTTTCTGGCTTTAGTTGAATCGCCTAAAACATAGTCTACTTCTGATGGACGAAAATATTGAGGGTCAATTTTAACTAAAGTTGCCCCAGTTGCTTGATCAAAGCCAACTTCATCTGTACCCGTGCCCTGCCAGCATATTGTAATACCAACTTCTTTAAAAGCTAACTCAACAAATTCTCTAACAGTGTGCGCTTGCCCGGTGGCAATAACATAATCGTCGGCTGTATCTTACTGAAGTATGGACCACATAGCTTCAACATAGTCTCTTGCATAGCCCCAATCGCGCTTTGCATCAAGATTACCTAGATAAAGGGTCTCGCCGATTCCTAGCTTATATCTTGCAACAGCCAAAGAAATTTTTCGTGTTACAAAAGTTTCTCCGCGCAAAGGTGATTCGTGGTTAAATAAAATACCACTACAAGCAAAGTGGCCGTAAGCTTCTCTATAATTTACCGTAATACAATGGGCATATAACTTGGCGACACCATAAGGTGAGCGTGGATAAAAGGGGGTGTTTTCCGTTTGGGGTGTTTCTCGAACCTTGCCAAACATTTCACTAGAAGAGGCCTGGTAAAATCTAATTTTTTTCTTTGCATCAGTGACATGTATCGCTTCCAATATCCGCAAGGTACCTAAAGCATTAATATCTGCAGTCTGTTCAGGGGTATCAAAAGATACTCTCACATGGCTTTGCGCAGCTAAATTATAGATCTCATCAGGATCAATTTGCTGGATAAGACCAATAATACTGCCCAAGTCGGCCAAGTCACCGTCATGCAAAAAGAAATTATTAAAATTAACAGATTTTTTTAATAAAAAATTAAGTCTTTTAGTGGTTGATGCTGAAGAAGCACGCTTAACGCCATGAACTTCGTACCCTTTTTCAAGTAAAAAATCTGCAAGATATGCACCATCTTGCCCTGTAACACCAAAAATAAGAGCCTTTTTCTGGTAAGCAGAATTATAAACAGGTAATAATAAAAATACAAACCCTATAACTAATAGTCTTTTCATCAATTATACTCTTCCATTTTTACTCTATAGTTTCTGTTATTTAAAATAATTTTTTACTTTAAACAATGTCACTCAAAAGGTTTAATAAAACTTCGACTCTATTTAAATAAGTATGTTTATTTTTAACAAAATCCATTAGATTCAGGAGCTCTTGCAACTCCAGCTCATTCACTTTTTTAAGGCCGTCATAAAAAAGCTGTTTAGTGTCTGGATTGTACACAATTTTTTGCTCAAACAAATTATAAACTGTTTCGGAATTGGTTATACCAAACTGCCCATAACTAATATTTTTAAAAATTCTACACGGTATATAGCCTTCATCAAATTGCCATTTACCCACAATAGTTGGCGCAAGAACTGAATTGAAAATTAATTTCTGGTTTTCTTCTGGCGAGATATGCATAAGATGCGAAAACTTCATACCATTTTTTTGACATGCGCGTTTAAATGGCTCAATTTGTTCAACATTGCCATGAAATCCGCCACCTAATGTTCCTATCCAATAAACGGTATTATCTTTAGATTTACCCCAATTTTTGATAACTTTTTCTTCCATTGCATCAATTTGATAGGGCAGTAAATCTGTTGCCCATGGCATATAGACAATTTTTCCTGATTTTGATGTATATATACATTCATCAATTTTTTGGATATCGTCATGCTGACCCTTGCATCTATTGGTATACACCTGAAAGACGATAGCATGGCCGGCGTCTAAAAGAGATTTATATTTTGCCATGGGGCAGTTATGCAATAAATAATAGCTTGAGGCAACAATCGGCATTTTTTTATCTGCCTGACCTTCTGTTAAGAACAAACAGTTTTCAAAGTCAAAACCACGAACATCGTCATTATTGTCAAACCAATAGGTTTCGTAACCCATACTTTTAAAGGCTTTATAAAAAGCGTCATGTATATATGAATGAGTATGACTGTGGAGCTTGTGACCCCATATAACTACTTTTTTGAAATTAAGCGCCGCATGCGCATCGAGTTGGAATAATGATAAAAATAGCATCAAAGAAAAAAAATAAAATTTAAAAAATTGCTTCATAACTACTTTCCTTTTATATTAAAGATAATTTCACTTTACAAACGCTTCCGTCGTCGCTCTTCGAGCTATGCCGAGACACGATCATTTAATTAACAACGTAACTAAGCTCACAGAAAGTCCTTAACAAACGCGTCCCTCTTCGCCCAAGGGCTTCGTCGGACATGATCAAGAATAAACAAAGTAACTAAACTCATCGCAACTCCTTAATAAACGCGTCGTCGGAAAGCCAACTACCAGCCCAAAGATGATTCGCATACGCCTCTGGGCGCATCCACACACTCTTGTCTTTAACCTTTTCATGATAACCCATAGGGTATAAATATGATGCTGGTAACGCTATAACTTTATCATGGCACAGAGGCGCCAAATGATAAAATAAAATAGTAAAAAAGAATGGCCCAGTACGTAAAACAACAGCCTCTGCAATTTTTTGTTTTTCACTTATTCTTTGAATAGCCTCTAATAATAAAGGGTGGCCCGGCCGAGCCCCAAAAAGCCCTAACCCTATCTGCACATGACCCGTATCTAAAGGCTGAATGCCCATATAAAAATCATAAGATTTATGCAAATCATCAAGTGGTCTATAACATTCGTAATCTGGCACATCTATATAAACACCACCACAGCGATAAATTATCTCATACTTTGCAATATCTGAACGCTCGCCATAATTAATTGCATAATCATACATAGCTCTATTGGTAAGACCAAATTCATCGATCTCTTTTTCTGTCCAAAGTTTATATTCCCAATCTGGATGATTTTTCAGCCATGTATCACGCAAGGCAACGTACTTTTCTGGAAACGGAGACCCCAGCCAAATTTGATGAATAATTTTAGGAATTTTATAAGGTGCACCAGCTGGAACTTTTGATACATAATTTTTGTTATATAATTTTTTTAACATATCATAAATATCTTTATGCGCAGTGTCCTGATCGAAAATATCTGGGTATTCATTCAAGCGCATGGAAACATCAAAATCAACTTTTTTATTACTACGACTCAAAACATATGTAGTAGCTAAACAGGCAAAAAATGCACCGCCTATAAGTAAATAAACATTATTTATCTTCACGCTTAAAACCCTTTTTTATATTGTTTGTACCATTCAATTGTTTTATCTAAACCCCATACTTCGCTTATCCGGGCGTCCCCGCTCGGCAAGCTCCGTAGGGCAGGCATCTTCTCTGAGGGAGAACACCAGCCTAAATTTTTTAATTTTGTTACATCAAGCCTCTTGCGCGGGGTGCCATCTGGATAACTACTATCCCAGACTATCTGGCCCTGAAAACCTGTAAGTTGTGCAAGAGTATATACTAATTCTTCTATTTTTATATCATGACCAGTTCCAACATTAATTATCTCTGATCCATCAAAATTATTCATTAAAAAAATAAGTGCGTCTGCACAGTCGTCAACAAATAAAAATTCACGGTACACTTGCCCCGTTCCCCAAACAACCACTTCAGGTTTATTATGCGTAACTGCATCACAAAGTTTTGCGATTAATGCGGGAATAACATGTGCCTGCATGATATCAAAATTATCTCCAGGGCCGTATAAGTTTGTCGGCATAGCAGAAATAAAATTCGTGCCATACTGCTTATTATATGCTTGGCAAAGCGCGATGCCAGAAATTTTAGCAATCGCATAAGGCGCATTAGTCGGCTCCAAGGGCCCGGTTAATAATGCACTTTCTTGTATCGGCTGCTGTGCATCGCGTGGATAAATACAAGAAGAGCCTAGGAAAAGTAATTTTTTTACCTGATAGGTATACGCAGCATGAATGGCATTAAGCTCAATTGCTAAATTATCATAAATAAATTCCGCTGGCCGTGTATTATTTGCATGTATGCCGCCTACGCGGGCCGCTGCCAAAAAGACATAGTCTGGGCGCTCTGATTCAAAAAAATCATTAACCGCTTGTTGTTTGCGTAAATCACATTCGGCAAATGTTCTTGTTACGATATTCGTATAACCTAGACTGGTCAGCTTGCGCATGAGCGCTGAACCGACTAAGCCTTGATGACCCGCAACATATATTTTTGAATCAAGATTCATAATTTTTCTCTTACCTGCTCCTTTAGTTGCGCCAACCCTTCGACAGGCTCAGGATGAGCGCAGGTGAGAGCAACATTATACACGTGCATCAAAGTATCAGGATGAGCGAGAGGGGAGATTTTATTATTCCGTGCATCCTGAGTGGCTGACTCTGAAAGAGGCAGTTGTATCGAAGGACACGGTTGTAAATCTTTTATATCTGCGTCCATCATGATTTTAACAAGCTCATGAAACGTAACCGTTGGTTCCCAACCAAGAATATTTTTCGCTTTAGTAGCATCGCCACACAAAAGCTCAACTTCAGTTGGCCTAAAATAACGCGGGTCGATACGCACAAGAACATCACCAGTTGCAGCATTTTTGCCCACTTCATGCACGCCAGAACCTGACCATTCAATGGAAATGTTAACATGCGCAAAAGAAGCTTCAACAAATTCACGAACAGTGTGCCCTTTTCCTGTAGCGATAACAAAATCATCAGGAGTATCCTGTTGCATCATCAACCACATCGCATATACATAATCAGGCGCATATCCCCAATCCCGTACCGCATCGAGATTACCAAGAGTTATACCATTTTGAAGACCGCAAGAAATACGTGCAACTGCACGAGTAATTTTTCGCGTTACAAATGTTTCACCACGCAGAGGTGATTCATGGTTAAATAAAATACCGTTACATGCAAAGATGTTATACGCTTGACGATAATTTACTATAATCCAATACGCATAAAGTTTAGCAACCGCGTACGGTGAACGAGGATAAAAGGGAGTTGTCTCTTTTTGAGGAATTTCTGTAACGGCGCCGAAAAGCTCGCTGGTTGACGCCTGATATAATTTTGTTGTCTTTTCTAAACCTAAAATTCTAATAGCTTCAAGCAGCCTTAAAACACCCACAGCATCTGCTTGTGCAGTGTATTCTGGCGTTTCAAAAGAAACGGCAACATGGCTTTGTGCCGCTAGATTATAAATCTCGTCCGGTCTGATTTCTGAAATCAAACGAATGATGTTGGTTGAATCGGTCATGTCACCGTAATGCAACATAAGTGACGGGTTTTGCTGATCTTGGTTATCAAAAATATCATCTATTCGCGCGGTATTAAATGAAGACGAACGGCGCTTAATACCGTGAACTTCATAACCCTTATCTAATAATAATCGCGTAAGATACGCGCCATCTTGACCAGTTATACCGGTAATTAATGCTTTTTTCTTAGAGATAATGCTCATAGCCTTTTTTATGTAAATATTCTACAACACGGTCCATACTATTACTATATTCTGTATTCATAACAACAATAGTGTCGTCTGTTTCAACCACACAAATATTTTCAACACCAAACAAAACAACAAGTTTATCCTGGGCATAAGCACGAACATTATGTGAATCGAGTGAAACTACTTTGCCATGGGGTTCATTTGAGCAAGCAGCGCTTTTTTGGGCCTGATCGATGAATTGCTCAAGTGTGCCGACATCTGTCCACGAAAACTTACCATGGACAACTACGGCATCATGAACTTTTTCAACCACGCCTTTGTCAAAAGAGATAGGCGCGATATCGCTATAACGACCCTCTTTAACCTGGGCATATAATTCTGGCATATGGCGCATAAACAGCTCTATAAATGTTTGAGCGCGTGCACAAAAGATACCACAGTTCCATAACATGGTACTCATTGAAAGATAGGTATGCGCTACTTCTCGAGAAGGTTTTTCATGAAATGACACAATATTATATAAATCTGTCGCACGCAAAAATTCATCATGCCCACGCTCAATATAGCCGTAGGCTGTTGAAGCATGCGTTGGCGTAACACCAATAAGGGCTAATTGATCATTATTTGATACATAAGCAAGCGCTGCGCATATTGACGCTGAAAATGCTTGCTGATTAACCACAACATGATCGGCTGGAGCGAATATAACCGTTGCTTGCGGATCATCTTTTGAGATCTCTAAGCAACTTAAAAGAATCGCAGCTGCAGTATTTTTTGCCATAGGCTCGGTAATTATCAACAAATCTTTATCTAATTTTTCTTTAATCTGCGGAACATACTCTTGCGTTGTAACTACTGCGGTATGTGTTATGAAAGGAATTTCTTGTAACCGGGCCAATGCTTGCGCTAAAAGCGAAGTGTGCCCAAAGGGAATTAATTGTTTTGGAAAGCCATGACGGCTTAAAGGCCAGAGACGTTTTCCACTACCGCCTGCAAGCACAACACCATAAACTTTTTCCATGCTTCTCCTTTTTTTACCTTTACGTACGCCAGGCAACATTCAACAACCATATATACAACGCGCACCTGTATACTTGAACATCAAATGATGCCATTGGCTGTACAGTGCATAACATAGCATATAGTTACGTGTTAGCAAACTTGTAAAATCGATAAAAAAACAAAAAAAGCTAGATAATTAACGAAAATCTTCAATCATCCAACTTTAATAAATTAATTATAGCTAAGTTTAGTCCAATCACTACACCCCGTGCACCCTGAGTGTCTCGGCATAGCCCTTCGACTTGCCTTTAGTACTGAGCGTTAGTCGAAGTATCAGGAGTAAACCCGGGGCGAAGACGGACGTATCGAAGGGGCGAGGACGCAGATATAAGTGTATTTTCTTATACTTAATAGTTTTATTTTTTTGATTCTTCTTTCAATATCTCTGCGATTTTATCGTACTTATCAGCTTGATATTGATATAAAAGTAACCCTGGCCATAGAACGAGCTGCGCAAAAGGTCTTCCCCTCTGGCATTCATCATCAATTATATCATAGGACCGGCGATATCCTTTGCCTTTTTTTATAGCCTCTTCTAAACCAACTGGAAAAAAATGCTCTCTAAGGGCTAACCCAGCACCTACGACACATACGCTAGTAATAATGACTATAGGCAAAACCGATTTAAAATTATTCAATACCGGTTCACTTACCAATTTTTCTTGCTGCAAAGCATAAAGTTCTATAATACTTACCGAAATTAAAATCGCAAAAACTGAAAACAAAACAATTCTTACATTTTTTTTAATATTCTTAAACATCATTTCTTGTCTTTGCCCTGTAGATTTAAAAAAATTAATATGCTGATTTTAATAAAAAATATAGTGGAAGTCTACACTATATTTTTCGCGGAGCTGCGCAAAAATTACGTAGAAGACAAAAGTCAAGCAGGTTGCTGGACTTTTTAAAAAAGACCATTATATAAAATACTTTAAATTGATTTTAATTTAGTAGATGGATCCCGGATCGAGTCCGGGATGACACCCGTGGGGACAAACTGCCACCTATTGTGATCGTACGCGCCCCGGAGTATACTCTCAGCATTAAAGTTTTATTTTATGGGTAGTATATGAAGTATAATTTTTTTCAAGAACAAACAGCGCTTAAGCAAGCGACACAATACACATTTTTGATTTTTTTTATTGCTGCATTTTTAGTGCGCGCAGGTACTTTTTATTTCTATATACAACACGAAGAACGCTATTGCCAACCAGATACACAGAGCTACACTATGCCCGCTATGGCACTGTATCATGATATGGGAATGGTTAACCCAAATGGCACGCCAGTCTTTTGGCGAACCCCTGGATACTCTGCATTTTTAGCGCCATTTTATGCATTTTCCCATTCAAACAGCTGGGAGTTTTCTATGCATGAAGGAGCTCACAAAGCTGCGTTATGGGTACAGATTCTTTGGTGCTCGCTCTTGCCGATTTTGCTCTATTTACTTGCATGGTTTTTAACGCACTCACTTATTATTGCTTATTTACTCGCAATAATTGGCATTGTGCATCCGGGATTTGTTCTTGCAAGCACGTTTTTACTTACTGATGGTCCTGCGCAAATATTTTTTGTAATTTTTCTTATATGTTTATTCAGAAATTTCAGGTTCCCACTAACCCTTCGACAAGCTCAGGATGAGCGGGTTTGGGGACAGTATCTTTATCTTGCAGGAGCGGCGCTTGCATTAAGTGCATATACGTGGATGCGGCCAATGGGGCAATTTGTGGGCATCGCAACATTAATAGTTTTATGTTTTTCGCACTATTCAATAAAAGAAAAAATTAAACAGGGTTTATTTTTTATAGCATTATTCGCGCTTTCACTGAGCCCATGGTTTATAAGAAATTATCAACTTACGGGTAAGATATTTTTCTGCCCACTTTTTGGGCTGTATTTTAATGTCTTTAATGCACCAAAAATCCGTGCCCGCATTGAACAAATTCCTCATGAAGAAGCTTGGAAACGGCAGTGCCAAGAGGCTGAAAAACAAGTTTATAACGAGTACCAAGAATATGCGCGCACGGGCAATAAGCAAGTAATTGTAAATGAAATGATCTGTATGAAACCTGCAGTTCCGTGGATGTTAGGCTATCCGCATTATTTTATCTATGACTGGATCATAGAAGTATGCAAAACAACGTTTGATTTATATTCTTACCAGCTTGTTACATTGCATAACAACTGCTTTAAATGGGACCCACTTGTCGAATATCTAGACGATAAGCTTGCAGACACACTCTATAAAAAAGAGTTGCCATTACCAATGCGTATACTTGCTTATTTAGAGCTATTTTTTGAAATACTTTTATGGATTGGAATATTTTCAGGATTATTCATGCTGTTTAATAAAAAATTTCGGGAACAATTTTTTACGTTATGGATACCCTGTGGGATTATGATGGGTGCAGTTTTGTGTCAAACAGGCGGTTTTGGTTATGCTCGCTTACGATTACCCATTGAACCTTTAATTATTCTTCTGGGTCTAGTATTCTGGTTATATGTCTATACTAACAAGAGCAAAAATAATGGAAAAACTTTACGCACCATGGCGCAGTAACTACGTAATATCACATAACAATGGTTCAGAATGTCCGTTGTGCCTGTCAAAATCACAAGAAGATGATGAAAAACGATATATCATTAAACGTTATGAGCATGTTTTTGTGATACTAAATTTATACCCTTATAATGCAGGGCATCTCATGGTGGTCCCGTTTGAGCATAAAGGAACGCTGGGTGAACTTTCTCCAGAAACACGTGCTGAATTAATTGAAGTAACTGCTCTCAGTGAAAAAGTTCTTAAAGAAGAGTTGCATGCAGATGGGCTCAATATTGGATTGAACTTGGGTGGCAAATCTGCAGGCGGAACCATACCCGAACATTTACATTTACATGTACTGCCACGTTTTTATGGGGATACTAACTTTTTACCGTTACTTTCCAATACCAAACAGATCGCTCTTGATTTAAACGTTGTTTACAAAAAGCTTAAAGATGCTTTTTATAAATAATATTATGCTAAATAAACGATTCCAGCGCAGCCTATCAACATTATCACATAGAGGCTTACAATAATGACCTTTTTAGTCGATGCAGGGTAGTTAAGGGCCCACGAGACAGATAAAAAGGTTAAAAGTGACAATAATAGGTACAAAAAGAAAAGATAATCTGAGATCATGAAATAGCTTACATTTGGCGATATTGATTCAATAACAAAACGATAGGCAAATAAGGCAGGAACCCCGGCGGCAGCGATGCTTGGTACGTCTGTGACATGCTCAGAATAACCAAAAGAAAATGAAAAGAGCGTTAAAAAGAAGATCAAATACATAGGTAAAAAGATGCTCAAAAAGTGCCGCATATCAATAGGATTACAATCCACATAAAAAATAGCCCTGGATGAATTCATTTGATGCCTTCCATCAGGCAACGTAACGTCCCGGGCAACATAACCAACCTGCGCATTAACATTTTCCGCCATGCAGTTATTAATCGTCATCCGTGGCCCCAATACAAAAGCGTGCGGCAAAACGGTAAAACAATATTTTTCAATCGGCAAAGCGCTATTTTTTAAACAAAACCAAAACCTGTGGTCATCTAATGGATATTCCTTGTAATTAAAATCCATTTTACTGCGCACTTGTATATCAAAGGTTGCAACTTCAAGTTCACCAAACTGACCATAACTGATTTGACTCTTTTCTGCCGTTGCCTCTTCAAAGCAAAATTGACCAATCTGTTCACGCGTAACCTTTTTTGGATCGTACGCAAAGGAAATGGTAGCATCGATACTTATATTATTTTTTATGATATCGGATTCAACAAAATTATGGATAATAAAGCCGGTATAAATTGGGGTTCCATTTTTATGCAACAATGAATAGGGAGTTACACTCGGAACATTATCATATGATCTAAACGTTATAAAAGGTTTATAAAAAATAGCGATTAAAAAAAACGACGCTATAGAAAAGGCAGCAGCTTGAAAAATTGCACTTACATGATTTTTACTTTTTGCGACCATCACAGCACCTCCTGCCATTCACTGCCGTCTTGCAAGTCTAGCCATACACGTTTACTAATTTGACGATCTTGCGGATCAAAGGTAAGTGTTAATCCTTTAAAATTGTAATCTTTTAGCGCTTCAAATTTCTCTATTAAGGCAGTATGGGTAATTGCTCCTGTAACACGTTTCATCATATCGCATAAAATGCTGGTACATATATACGCAAGTAAGCTGAACATACCATAACGTTTGCCTTGGTCGTCCATTAAAGATCGATATTCCTGCACAATAGGTAACATACTCTTATACGGGTCTGGCGTCACACGCGTAAAAATACAAGAAAGACCCATTTCATTTTTTACAAATGAGGTAAACACATCATCGCCTACAAAAGCCAGAGCAAAAAGTTGAGTTGATACCAAATTAACCGCACCCACTTGGCGCAAAAACTCCTGCGCAGCAAATGAATTTGAAACAAACCCTAGCGCTTCAGGCTGCTCATTTTTGATAATTTCACGCTGTTTGTCAAAATTTGTGGTATAAGGCGAATAAGGAATTTCTATACAACGCTCAATGCCCAACTTTTTAAGAATCTCTTTTGCCTTTTGTAATGCTCCAATGCCATAATCATCATCTTGATAAAAGAACCCGAATGTTTTTAAACGGTACTTTTTAACAAGGAAATTAAGCAGCGCCTCAAATTCAAGATCATAGCTCGGAGTAAAATTAATAACACCTTTTAAATCAGCTTTCCTGTATTCTGGCGCTCCAATAACAGGGAATGCACTTAAAATATTACCCGCTTTAATATCATCGCCTGCAACCTGCAACGCTGTGGTACCAATAGAAAGTAAAAATGTTCGAATATTAAATTCGTTTTCAAGCATTTGAAAATTATCATAGGCAATGTGCGGGATATAAAAGTCTTCAAATATAACAGATTTCACAACGTTTCCTGGAACAAGACCTAAAGAATTTGTCTGATTCACTGCAGAAAAAATGCCCGTGCGTAAACGATCGCCAATTACATAATTAGTTTTTGAAAGGTCTAATGTTGAAGCAATATACATTTTTGGTTTGACCTCAATAACTTTTTCCTGAGTTTCTATCCCCGTTTCTAAATTAAATTGAGTACGTTTGAATGGTTCTTGTGAATCGGCATCTCGCGAGAAAAGATCTATGATGCTATTGCTCAACTGTTGTTTACATTCAATACAAGCAAAAGCATCCTGATTAAAATTATAAGCTTTTTGAAATGCGAACGTTGGCGATGAAAAAACACGCCAAGCGCTTGCCATCTCATAGGGCTCTAAAAACATAAGCGCCTTCAGTCTTGGAACTTTTACCGTTGGGCCTAAGCCATTTATAAACACACTCACGTGTACTGGTTTAGATGTTTTGGTCTTATTATTTAATTGCCATGTATGAATCTCATTCTTTTTTAATTCGGCAAATAAATTTCCAGTACTATTCTCTACAGACTCATGCTCCAGCTCTTTTAATGCGGTAAACTTTAAAAGGCTATCTGGATTTTCCGCAAAACTCCCATAAAAAGCAAAAGGCATCACCTCAATAAATTCTTTAAATTGAGAAAAAATCTCATCTCGATATTTTGGGTAAACAGAGTTCACTTGTTGGGCAAATCCTTTATTGCTCCATTCTTCACCCCTTTCAAAATCACTTTCTAAATAAATAATATTATCTGGGTTTTTGTTCATTAGCAAAAGAGCCACTAATAATGTCTGTAACGGTTCGGCACTTCGTGCAACCACAGAACCATTAAAAATAATATAATAATTTGAATCAATAATTTTTAACTGTTCATCGATTATACCTTGGCGCTTAAGCTCTTGCAGATCACGCACCAATGAATGAAAAGCTCCTTGAATATTACCAAAGATAATTATTTTTTGTTTGGATGCTAATTGTGTACCCATAATGTAATCACCAATGCGCCCACGGGATTTTTGCACTTCAATGACACTTCTCAAGATATGAACAAAATCCTGAATAGGAAACGGGTCCTTTGCTATACCAAAAAATTGTAATATCATGGAAAAAATATTTGGACGCTGTGATGCAAAATATGAAGTAAAAGATGGGTTGTAATAATCTTTATTATCTGGAGCGATATTGCCCGTATATTTTTTAGTTAAAGCCATAAGGTCTGAAAGCGTATATTCGTGGCCGCAATACAAAGGGACTGAAAAAACAAAAACGACATATAGTAATGTTTTAGACGCCATGTTATTTCCTTTTTTATAAAACAATATCTACTGCATAAAAAGTGAAGCCTAATACATACCACGTAATGATACTAAATAAAGTAATCAAGAGTAGATGCACAAAAATAATTAACATTTTTTTAACACGAACTGAAAGATCCACAGAAAATATACTAATTAAAAAAAGTAACCCTGCAATACCAAGAAAAAAAATGAAAAACAAGTCGCTTAACATAAAATAGCCAACTTTTGGTGACATATTTTCAATAACAAAGCGATACGCAATAAGCCCAGATAAGCTTGCGCCATTAGCGACCATAATGGAAGAGAAATATTTTTTAGGGTCGTATGAAAAGGCGGTAAGCATAATAATAATAAACACCAGCATAGGCAGCATAAGAACAAGGGTATATTTAAGGCCCTCTCGCGCATAAAAAATTGAATATTGCGCCGCCGGATATTCGACGTTCATGCGCTCATCTGTGTTTTCAAGTTTATCTTGTAAATATCCTGTAATGGCTTCATGGTAAAACAGTCTCCAGCCATGAGCCTTAACATCTACATTAACCCTAAAGGCCTCTCTTTCTGCTTCAAATATAACCTCATAAGGAGAAACAGCCTTATTAATCAAAATAAGGGCAAGCATATGGTCATCCATAGGAAAAAAGCTATAATCAAGCCCACCGATAAAGTGAACTATTACATCATAATGCACTAAAGTAGATTTACCTACCATGCGCGTTTTAGGCTGGGACACATGTTGAATTTCAGCATTTTTAAACTCAAAGCGTGAAATGGTATCAAGCGATACCAAAGACGAGTCAAACTCAAACCAAACGGTACCTTCACATATAAAATTGTTAGCAAGAATGTCAAACTGGCGAAAATTAGAAAGGTAAAAACCTGTTTTAACTATGATAGGGCTATTGTTTGAAACACTTAATTTTTCTGGCATAATCGGTTGCACCAGAAAATGATTCTCTAAAGGCTCTGGGTAATCTATTATCGTTTTCATGAGTAAGAAAAGAATGGTGCAGGTGATAGTAATACTCACAAGATGAAAAAGAAAACCTATTGAATTTCCACCATCAAGTAAAGGCTGCTCTTCCCTTTGTAAAGTCGGTTCCATACTAAAACTCCTTTAATAAATACGTCTTTATAAAGATAGCCCTTTTAAAAAAAGCATGTCAATGGTTAACTTCGAACCAGAGCCACCAAATAAAGCCTATTTGATATTTATTACAGATATGATATTATTATTAATATAATTAAATAATTAAATTAAATCTATTAAAGAAAAGGTATTTATATGAAGAAACTTATATTAGCAGCTGCATTTGCAGCGACTTTGTCTCTTTGTGCTATGAATGACAGTAGTGTTAACAGTAACCTTGAGTTACTCATACCTAAAGGTCAAACCTCTGATTCTAGCAGCTTTATCACTGTTGACATGGGAACAAAAATAGACCCTATTAACTTCGAATTACAAGAAACACGTAAATTTCATACAAGAACCCTTGCAACTCAAATTGCTGGCGTTTTAATAGCAACTACAGGCTATGGAATAGCATTTGTTGCAGAATCAACAGAAGTAAAGGTTATAGGCGGGGCACTTACATTCGCACCCCCACTTATAGGCTCTTTGAATAAAACTTATGAATTATATTGCCATAACGAAGCTATCAAAAGATATCAGCAAAGAAAAGCTGACGAAAACGTTTAATGTATTAAAGATAATTGTTTTCATAAAATAAGGGGTGTTTGTAAAAACACCCCTTATTTTATGAAGCTTTTAAAACTAATTTTTGATTTTTAATGTCTTGGCCTTCATATTCAACAGAAATCTTATTTTTACAAATACTTTCCTGTTTACCAACAGCACCAGTCGATTTACTTTTAATTTCAATCCAGTCAATACAGTCGCCTGGTGTCACAATTTTTGCACTATTTGAAGGTGACGTTACTGGAGACAGATACAACGAGCCCTCTTTTCCTGTTAGAACGTCATAAGCACTTCCACCACCGCTCTGCCATTTGAGGTCCATGGGCTCCTGCGTATTATTTGTCACTATATACGTCGCTATACGTGAGAAAACGTCTTCCTGCTTGGGGTTTAGCTCTGCCGAACACGTAAAAAACCCTGTTAAGGTGATCATATAAAAAAACTTCTTCATAAAGACTCCCTCACAATACTATTTTTAACTTCAATATCAAGTTTCTTACTCTCTTCAAACCAATTTTTTGCATTTTTTAATGTAATAATAATAGCGGAATCTTTACAGAAAGGTCTTGATCTAGCTTTATAGCGACCATCAACTGTCTGAACATACAAAATATGCACACAATTTTCATCATACGTTTCTATGCAAGCAGCACAAACTTTACCAGGCTGCAATACAAATTTCCCACTGCGAGCTTCTGGGCCCAAGCCATTACTTTTCCATAAAATCTGTAACGGAAACTCCGTGTTATTTACAATTTGAAAATCTTTAGCCTGCATATTTGCAATAAGAAAAAAACTTGCCCCCAGAGACAAGACTAATCTATTAATAATTTTATTCATGGTATCGCCCCTTTGAATACTTAAATTTGTCCCTACCGTAATTATTACATATTTAATTTCAAGTTTGCAATAATTAAATTAAAAGTAGAATTAATATCAGAAGCGGCTATTACGTTTTTATTGATTTGCGATATTCTTAAATCTATAGAATATTTATTGTAGGTGATTTATGAATTCATTAGAAATACGTCAAAAATTTTTCAATTACTTTAAAAAACAACAGCATACGCAGGTTCCAAGCTCAAGCCTGATACCCGCCCAGGACCCAACGCTACTTTTTGCCAATGCGGGGATGAACCAATTTAAAGATGTCTTTCTTGGTCTGGAAAAGCGATCTTATACCCGCGCAGTAAGTATACAGAAATGTATCCGCGCCGGCGGAAAGCATAATGACCTTGATAATGTCGGATTTACCAAGCGCCACCTGACTTTTTTTGAAATGATGGGAAACTTCTCTTTTGGCGATTATTTTAAAAAAGAGGCAATTCAGTTTGCCTGGGACTTTTTAACCAAAGAAATCAATCTCAATCCAAAGCTTTTATACGCAAGCGTATATAAATTAGATGATGAAGCTTACAATATTTGGCATAAAACCATAGGCTTGCCAGAAAATCGCATTGTTAGATTAGGCGAAGCTGACAACTTTTGGCAAATGGGTGACACTGGTCCATGCGGCCCATGCACAGAAATTTATATCGACCGCGGGACCTCCGGTCTTTGGTCTAGTCAATGCCCTAAACCAGCCGACTGTGCTCCAGGATGTTCATGCGATAGATTTCTAGAAATATGGAACCTTGTATTTATGCAATATAACCGCCAACCAGATGGCACGGATTTGCCATTAACACAAACTGGTGTTGATACAGGCATGGGGCTTGAACGCTTGTGCGCAGTTGTTCAAGGCAAAGATACCGTATACGACACAGATATCTTTTTGCCAATCTTACAAGCAACAGAGCATTTAACAGGCATAACCTATGCAAGTGCGCCTCACACAACTCAGGCTGCATTCAGAGTGCTCGCTGACCACATACGTTCATCAACTTTTGCTATTGCAGATGGATGCACCCCCGCAAATGACGGTCGTGGATACGTATTACGAAAAATTATCCGCCGAGCAGCACTTTTTGCACAAAAACTCAGCAACAAGAATATATTCCCTGAACTTGCTGATGTGGTAGTTAACGAATTTGGCAATTTATACCCTGAACTTATTGCAGCACGTTCCTTAATTAAGCAACTCTTAACGTCTGAAATTGAAAAATTTTCATTAAATCTTATTAACGGTCAATCAATTCTGAAAAGCTACTTTACCCAACAAGCAGCAACTAAAATTATTACTGGCGCACAAGCTTTTAAATTATATGACACCTATGGGTTCCCTTTAGAGCTTACACAGGTAATTGCTCTTGAACATGGGTTCGCGGTCGATACAAGTGGC
Organism: uncultured Candidatus Babeliaceae bacterium; assembly: GCA_963704655.1. Classification (GTDB taxonomy): domain Bacteria; phylum Babelota; class Babeliae; order Babelales; family Babelaceae; genus BOG-1370. Next base: position 968,335 of record OY969927.1, read on the forward strand.
TTTAAAACAGCCATGGAACAACAACGAATACAGTCAGGTAAAAAAGTAAGCTTTAAACATGAAATTGTTATCCCTGATGAACTTCAAACTGAATTCACCGGCTATACCGAATTGGTAACACCAACACGCATTACGGGACTTATTTTTAACAATGAGCTTGTTGCAGAAGTACCAGAAGGTGAAATTTGTTGGATTATTACTGAAAAATCACCATTATATGTTGAATGTGGCGGCCAAATTAATGACACTGCGCTTATGATGATAGGCCATCGCCAAGCAGAAGTTACTGATATCAAAAAATTAAATAAATCTATAGCTTTTTCTTGTGTTGCGCCAACTCAGCTTACGATTGACCAGGCAATTACCATTTCTGTTAATCAGCAAATTCGTGCTAATACCATGAAAAATCACACAGCAACACATTTATTACAAGCGGCCCTGCAAATAGTGCTTGGAAGTCATATCAAGCAATCTGGCTCAATTGTAACCCCAGATTATTTACGATTCGATTTTACGCACCATATGCCATTAACGCAAGAAGAAATTATCCGCATAGAAGATATCGTTAATAACAAAATCATGGAAAACATCACCCTTTCTATCACAAACAGCACGTACAAAGCGGCTGTTGAAGCTGGTGTAATAGCTTTTTTTGGTGAAAAATATAATCCAGATAATGTACGCGTTGTGCAAATCCCAGGAATTTCGGCAGAGCTTTGCGGTGGCACGCATGTTCGTGCAACGGGAGACATTGGCAGCTTTAAAATAACAGAAAATATCGCACTTTCTGCTGGCAATAGACGCATTGTTGCACTTACTGGCCCAAAAGCCTTAGAACTTTTCCAGCAAGATTTTAGCCTTATCAAAAAATTATCACAAGAACTCAAGGTTCCAGGTGAACAGCTTGTTAAAACAGTTGAAATACAAAAAAATGATTTACAAGAATCACTACGCGCTATTAAGCAGCTTAAAAAAGAGCTCTTTATAATTAAGATCCCAACTCTTGTAACCCAAGCAACTACACTTAAAAATGGTAAATTACTTCAAGCAGTTTTACCAGAAGCTTCGCTTACTGAACTTAAAGAATATGCTGAACTCACGCTTTCAAAAGAGCCTGGCATAATGTTATTAATCAGCAGCGAAAATGGCAAACAGCTTGTATTTTTAGCTGTCTCTGGAGAAACTCAGTATGATATGAAAACTATAACAGACTGGATGAAGACACAGGGCATTAAAGGCGGCGGAACGCTGAAACATTTTCAAGGCACTGCCGACAAACTTCCTACAGAGTTTGTAAAATTATTTACGAACTTTATCAACGCTTAAATTGCTTTCTAAATCTTGCAAAATACGACCCACTAGGACCTTAATTTCTTGAAGTCTTAGTGGGTCATTTTTTTTGGGTTCAGTTTTTTGATTTTTTACCAACTCTGCATGTGCCGCATGAAATTTAAGATATTCTGCTGATTGATCAGATTGCTCTGAAGGCGATTCAGGTTCCTGATTTGAATACTTTCGTAATTGTTCTTGAAAACGATCTTTTAAGCCTGAAGAAAAAAGTGTCAGGCTAAAAAATATAATATACCAATAGCGCATATATAACCCCCCCAGGTTCTTAACCTTAAGTGTTACAAAGCATGTATGGGAAAGAAAGAGTTTTTACAAAATAAATTCTATTAAAGCAATAGCATCTTCAATAACTTGCGTTACTAAAGGCTCACCTTCATCAAAAGCTTGAAGAACATAATCAGGTACTTCAATTTTCTCTAAAGGCCGTCCAATGCCAATACGAATGCGATGAAATGCATCGCCAATATACGAAATAATAGACTTTAAACCGTTATGCCCACGTGCGGACCCGCCCAACTTATGATTAACTTTACCTACAGGTAATTCAAGCTCATCATGCACCACCAGAACTTCTTCTGGCTTAATGCCCTTTTTGGTAAAATAGGCAAGCACTTGGCCAGAGTTATTCATAAACGTCTGTGGCTTAACGAGATATACTTTATTACCATCCAAAGAAATTTCGGTAATAAGCATCTTATCTTTTTCTTGCCACTTTGCATGATATTTTTCTGCAAGGGCATCTAATACGCGAAAGCCAATTGAGTGGCGATGTTTATAAAAAGATTGGCCCGGATTACCCAGGCCAATAATAAGTTTAATATTTGATTTCATACAAATAAAATTAAAGTTTAGATGCTGGTTTAGCTGCAGCTTTTGGAGCTTCAGATGTCATCTTTTTTGCACGTTTTTCTGCTGCATGTTTTGCATTAAGTTCAGCTACAACATCAGAAGTCATGTCTACCGCATTTTTTGCATACATTACAATATCTTTGTAAAGAACAAGGTCGTAACCTTTTTTGTCAGCTACAGCTTTTACAGCAGCATCAATTTTGAGTTTGAATTGATTTTGTAATTCAACAAATTGTGCTTGTGCTTTTTCTGAAAGTTGTTGATTTTTTGTTTGTAACTCTTGGAACATTGTCTGAATGTTTGCAGTTTCTTCTTTGGTAGGTTGTTTACCTTCTTTTTGTTTCGCTTCTAATTTTTTGTACTCTTCTTCAACTTTTGATTGCAATGTTTGAAGAGATTTTTGTTCTTTATCTAAGCCATCAGTAAGCGCTTTAAATGACTCTGTCCAACCTTCTGCTTTTGAGTTTGCTGGATTTTTTGGATCGATAATTTGGGCAATATCAACCGTTGCAAAGGTGCAACCGCAACTTGTTTTAGCTGCTGAAACGTCTGTTTTTACTGCAGGCGCCATAGCAAAAGCTGTACTAGAAACAAAAACTAACGCTGAAACGAGCAGTGATACACGTAATGTTTTCATAAAATATCCTTCTATAAAAATGGAACAAAAATGTATCATAAAGCTACTGCGGAATAGAGGAAGAGTCAATAGAGACAGAAAAAAAGTGGCTCGCCATCGGCAGCCTGCCAAGCCTGAAGGCGTGGATAGGCGTAAGATGGTGGAGGCGATGGGAATCGAATCCCCTTTCGCGCTAACCGCGCTACAGAGGACAGGCCCATGCCGCTTATACTTGTATAAGATGTTTATTTCTAAATAACAACACTGTTGTCAGATTTTAACCATTTTCTCAAATAAAAAAAATGGCCTGCCATCTGTAGCTCCGAAAGGAGCGCAAGATGGTGGAGGCGATGGGAATCGAACCCATGTCCGCAACACATCAGACTCAAAGCGCTACATGTTTAGTTATTGCTTATACCGCTATGACTCTTTCAATAACAAAAAAATGTCATAGGGCCTGTTCAGTAATTGTTACGCCACACAACAAAAAAGTCTTGCGTAACATTCTATCTGGATTATACGTGCTTAATCAACTGATAGACACGCCAATTAAACAAGAGCTCTTAAAAAAAGTTGCTAAGGCTTACGCCATAGCAAGGTTTTGATAAGAATAGCCACTCATATTAGGAGTTGCGTTTATTGTTTGATCAATTCTTTAACGAGCACTTAATCAACGCTCGACATGCTCTTTAAGACGTCAACACCACGTCGAAGCCAGTACGCCCCCGAAAATTTCAAATTAGACACCTGTTATTATTACAGGTAATTAAGAGAGCAACACCACAGCCTGCCCGCTGAAGCTTGCCAAGCCGGAAGGCCTGGATAAGCGAAAGCTGGGTCGAAGCCAGTACGCCCCCGTATATTTCAAAATTGATTCTCAGAAACCAGCCCTCTGTAGCTTGCCGAGGCTGAAGCCCCGGATAAGCGTAAGATGGGTACGCCCCCGAAAATTTCAATTAATACCAGTTTATCACAAGGGGAAAAAATTGGCAATTAGGCATCATATTTGCCCCGTAGCTCACGACGCGTTTCACGGGCAATATCACGCTCTTTAATCTCTTCTTTACGCTCATGGGCCTTTTTATGCTTACATAAGGCAAGTTCAACCTTAACCCGGCCCTTTTCATTAAAATAGAGCTTAAGGGGAACAAGGGTAATGCCCTTTTTTGCTACTTCCATCATAATGCGATTAAGCTGTTTACGCGAAACAAGCAATTTCCTACTGCGTTTAACAAGTTCTTCAAGCTTTTGATAGGCATGTGAATAGGGTGAAATCTGACAGTTAATTAAAAAAAGCTCGTTGTTATGGATTGAGCCGAATGCCCCCACAAGCTGAGCGTGGCCAGCGCGAAGTGATTTAACCTCATCACCCTTAAGAACTATACCCGTTTCATAAGTTTCAATAATATCATAATCGTGAAATGCTTTTTTATTTTGAGCTATTATTTTCATATTTTTTGGCAAGATGAGTATAAAGATGTTTAAACACAGGGTACAAGGGTACCGTAACTAGTATAGCAAAAATAACGCCGCCTACTATAAAATACCAAAAGCAGACCTGCTTGATACCCAGATAGGTTAGTAAGGTAGGGGCAATTTTTTGTTCGATCCAATTAAACCAGCTTGGGTTATAAGCGCATAAATCCAAGGGGATAATATAAGTAAAAAGTACATATCCAGTTAAATAGTTTGCAATAACAATAGGAATTGTGGTAAGAAATGGATTATTGACAAGATAAAGAACTGAAAAAACAAGAGGTACAGAAAGACCAAGTGCCCAGGCAAAAAAAATTGCCAGCCAAGTCTGCAAACCCAAAAAGGGCGAAAGCCCAATAAAAATACCCAAACAGGTAGCATATGCAAGTCTTGATGGATCACGCTCAAGTAAGAAAAATTTATGCGCAAGCGTTTGAAAAAATTTTTTCATCTGTCCCCCTAGGTTTATCCCTAAAAATTAGGTATTCTAAAGTTCAGAGTACGAAATTTTATTCCATTTTATCTAGATCTTTAATAAAAAGTAACCCCGGAGAAATCGTATGAAAAACAATAACTTACAAAAAATATTCCTCACTCTTTTAATATTCAGCGCCTTTTATTGTCACTCAAGTGTGCCAACCCAAACCTATACCTATGTCATAAAAGCTGACTCGGACCAACGTGATCCCGTGCATATTAAATGTACCTACAAAGGGTGTGTGATTGACCTCAGTGATGGCATCGATTTTTTACCGGAAACTGATCTGATTAACAATTTCGCGATAATAATAACTCCTGAACACCCAAGAGTTTCAAGTGGAACCGTATCGCACCTTGAAAGAATTCCTGACGTTGACTGTCTTTGGTATGATGTTTCATGGACCAAAGAGGGCACAAAAACTGTATGGGCCATTGAACAGCGCGCAGAAGATGATATGCCATTACGCATACCGCACAACGCAATTATTATCTGTTATCCAATAGAGTTTATAGAAAAGCTAGAAGACAAAACACCGCAAGAATCATCAACCATTATCCATTTGCCTTCTATTGTTTTAAAAAAGAATCTTACGCAAGATGAAAAAAAGAAACGAGATGATGGCCTTACTCGTTCCATTCTTGCACAAGTTGATGTCAATGCACGGCTAACACCATCTAAACTGGTTAAAAAAGGCAACAACATTAAAAATGCACGCGCAGCCTAAAACTATGGAAAAACTTATATTAGCTATAGAAAGCTCATGTGATGAAACAGCAGCTGCAGTATACAGTAGTACACGTGGCGTACTTTCAAATAAACTTTTTTCACAGATAGATCTGCATGCAAAATATGGCGGCGTTGTTCCAGAAATAGCTTCACGTTCACATATTGAAAAAATTAATCCTATTATTCAACAAGCATTAGACGCTGCGCAGGTAAATCTTGTTGATATCGATACCATTGCAGTTACACAACGTCCAGGACTTCCTGGATCTCTTTTGATTGGCGTATGCTTTGCAAAAGCACTTGCTGGGTCACTTAATAAAAAAATTATTGGCGTTAATCATTTAGAAGGGCACGCATTTTCAGCATGCATAGAAAATGAAATTAAATTTCCATTTTTATGTTTAACGGCATCTGGTGGGCATACGGCGGTTTATTATATTAAAGGCTTTGGTGATTATGAAGTAATTGGCCAAACAACAGACGATGCTGCTGGCGAAGCATTTGATAAAGTTGCAAAACTTCTTGGATTACTTTATCCTGGCGGACCAGTAATTGAAAAACTCGCAACCCAAGTAAATTTTGAAGACTTTTTCCACTACCCGCGACTTAAAGACACTACTACACTTGATTTTAGTTTTTCAGGACTTAAAACGGCTGTATTATACGACTTAGTAAAAAGGGGCCTGTATAACCTGCAAGATAAAAAATTTCTTGCGCCGGGCGATATCGAGCTACAACAAAAAGTTTCTAGCTCTCTGCTGGTATGTATCGGAGATATCTTTGAACGTGTTCTTGAGCGCGCTTTAAAACGCTATCCCGATGCAACAGCTATCTCATTTGTTGGCGGCGTTGCATGCAACAAATATCTTAAAAATCGCTTAACGATTATGGCGACAAAGCACAAAAAAGATTTTTATTCCCCATCACCACAATACTGCACAGATAATGCTGCCATGATCGCATATGTTGCTCAATACAAAGCAGCTCAAAATAATTATTCTGATCTATCCATGGATATTTATTAATTGAGTAGATCTTGAATAGCAATTTTTTCGCGGTGCGTATTAAGCAGATCTTGAACGGTAATTTTTTCGCGCGGCACTACGTTTGCAGCTTCGATTAATAGATCAAAATTTCCGCGATCTTTTTTCTTCTAGATACAGTTTTTTTTCGAGCACTAGATTTAGGTTTTCTGCTAGGCGCAGTAGCTTTTGCTGAATAAGAAGTCTTTTTCATAATTTCTTGTACCTGCTTTGTTATCTCCTCAACCCAGGCCTTAGTGGTATATTTACCAAACATACGCCCACTGCCAGTTTCTGCAGCAGAAACAATGCCAGTAGCGCATAACATAATTAATAAAAATATCTTTTTCATGTGAAATCCTCTAATCTTGCTATTATTTTATACATATAACATAAGATAATTATAATAGAAAATAATAAAAAAGCAATTCAGAGGCATTTTTTTTAAAAAAATTGAAGAAAAAAAAGGGTAAATATTCAAATTTATACGGTAAAATCTACTTAGATCATTTGCATGCTGTTTTACTTTTTTTAGATAAATTTCTCTTTTTCTTTCTATAAAGGTCTTTTTGATCAACACAATATTCTAAGTATTTCTGACCACGCATTTTTAGCAAATCATTTGTCAACGCTGTTTTCTCCAATGAATTAGTTGTTGCGTTTAGACCAATTAATCCATACCACAATTCATCAATACTTACATTAAGCTCACAAGCAAATATAGCGAATTTTGAAAGATCTGAACCAATTCTTTTTGCCACAAAAGACTTTGGGCACGCTCTTTTTAATACAGTCTCTCGATATTTTAACTGTGAGCTAAGCCTAGGAAATAAGTTCCCATCAGGTTCCGACAACTCTATAAGCGGCCTAAGAGAAAGAGGAGTTTTATGAACCTCATTCATAGCATAGAGTGAAGACATTAGAAAAAAATACATTAAAGATACGTTATGCCCGTTGATCAATAGGTTGCGTAGAAGCTGCAGGTCCGCTAGTACCATTTTTCTTACTCATCGAATCCAAAAACTCTTCGTTAGTTTTGCATTTTTTAATCTTATCAATCAAAATCTCCATACCTTCAGTAGTATTCATAGTGGACAAGAATTTACGCAAGATACGAACACGGTTAAGTTCAGCTTCAGAAAGAAGTAATTCTTCACGACGCGTACCAGACAAGAGTAAATCAAATGCAGGGAATATACGCAAGTTAGCAAGTTTGCGGCTTAAATGCATTTCCATATTACCAGTACCTTTAAACTCTTCAAAGATAACTTCGTCCATTCTAGAACCAGTTTCTACAAGTGCCGTTGCAATAATCGTTAATGAACCACCTTCTTCGGTATTACGCGCAGCACCAAAAAAGCGCTTTGGACGCTGTAATGCGTTAGCATCGATACCACCTGTTAAGATTTTACCAGAAGCTGGCGCAACCGTGTTATAAGCACGCGCAAGACGAGTTATAGAATCAAGAACGATTGCAACATCTTTTCCTGCTTCCACTAAACGCTTTGCCTTTTCAAGAACAATATCCGCAACTTGCACATGGCGCTCAGCAGGCTCATCAAACGTAGAACTAATAACTTCAACATTTCTGCCTTTAACACCGCGACGCATATCAGCAACTTCTTCAGGTCGCTCGTCGATCAATAACACCATTAAATAAACTTCAGGATGATTAACAGCGATTGTTTGGGCAATTTCTTTAAGAAGGACAGTCTTACCCGTTTTAGGTGGCGCTACAATAAGACCACGTTGGCCTTTTCCTACAGGAGAAAAGAGGTCCATGATGCGCGTAGAGACAAAACCAGGAGTAGATTCAAAAATAAACTTTTTTTCTGGATGTAATGGCGAAAGACGATCAAAATGTGGGCGATCGCTTAACTGAACAGGGTTTTGGCCGTTTACATGATTTACCTTTAGAAGAGCAAAATACTTTTCACCCTCTTTTGGCTTACGAATAACACCGTTAATAATATCACCGGTACGTAAATAAAAACGACGAATTTGAGATGGAGAAACATAAATATCATCCGGGCCAGAAACATAATCGTAAGCACTTGAACGCAAGAAGCCAAAACCATCTGGCAGACGCTCAAGAACACCTTCAACTTCAATTTCCTTTTCTGGATTTTGCTCAAGTTCAACGATCTTGTTAACCAATGCATCTTTGGTCATAAGTCCCGCACCAACAATGCCTAGTTTACGTGCATAAGCATGCAAATCAACAAGACTCATCTCCTTTAAAGCTTGATCTCTCATGCAAAAAACTCCTTATAAAACATTATGAAACATAATTTTTGTGATTAAAGACAAAGAGAGCACTTGAAAGCGGGCTCTCTTTCTATTAGTTACCGTAAAATATTTTCTGATACAAGCTCAAGAGCTTTTAAGCGCCCATTAGCTATTTGGTGTGCTTCAGCGCACTATCTTTTTCTATATAAAAACATCATTACCGGACTTGCGATATAAATCGATGAATAGGTACCAAAAACGAAACCTATCAACAACGCAATAGATAACGTGCGTAAAACTTCGCCGCCAAAAATAGCCAGCGGAACAACCACCAATGTGGTTGCAAAACTTGTTAACAACGTTCTGCGCAATGTTTCATTTAAACTGATATTTACAATCTGATGCAAAGTATGCCCAGGCAAACGAACAATATTCTCTCTGATACGAGAGAAGATAACAATTGTATCATTGATCGAATAACCAAGCACCGCTAAAACTGCACCGATTACGTTTAACGAAATCTCAAAATCAAAGAATAAAAAGAATGCTAAAATCACTATCACGTCATGGAATAACGCAAAAACTGCGCCTGCCGCAAAGGCAAATGACCAAAAACGCAATGCAATATATAACAACATGAAAAAGAGGCCAACAGCTATAGCCTGAATAGATTTCCAGCGCATAGTTTCGCCAACACCCGCTGTAATAGCATCGGTCTGTTGAATCACTACAGTAGTATCTGGTAATTCTTGCTGTAAGACATCACGCATAGTTTCAGCAAGTCTTTCAATTGAATCACCAATTGAACGTAATGGCACACGCACGATAACATCAGCACTATTAGTAAATGTTCTTACTACTACGCCAGATATTCCGTGATTTTCAAAAATCTCTTTTACTTTTTCACCTGAAACTGGCTTTGAGAAACTATAAAGCACCTCTAAACCACCAGTGAACTCAACACTATATACAAAAGCTTGATGGTCAGGATTCGTGGTAACTTTATACCAATAGCCGCCAATAAAACTCAAAAAAAATAGTGTCGAAAGAGTCGCATAAACCGATCGATATTTTAAAAAATCTATCATCACACTCTCCAAGTGTTAAAGAACAGATACGTATTTACGTCCTTGTTGCCCAAAATGGAATTTTACAAGGCCACCACCCATAGCAAAAATAGTATCATCGCTGCCGATACCTACGTTTTTACCTGGATGAATTCGTGTTCCACGTTGACGAACAATAATTTCGCCGCCGCTTACACGCTGACCATCAAATAATTTGACACCTAAACGTCTGCCAATACTGTCGCGTCCGTTGGAAGTTGAACCGCCTTGTTTACTTGTTGCCACCGCAATTCCCTTGTACTAAAAGAATGGTAATTTTTACTTTTTTTTTGAATTATTTTTGGGTGTTCACCCAGCAGGATAACCCGCTGCTTAAGAGACTAAGCATTTTTAATTATGAATAATCCCTTTAAAATGTCAAGCCGCCCATTTTCTTGAAATTATTTACTTTTTCTATTTTACCAGCGTGGTACGCATAAAGCTTTTTAATAATAGATCAGCATGCTTTAAACTGTCTTCCAGACTATATCTTGCATTTCTTTTAAATTTATCGTTGTAATATTCAAGCATAAATTCATCATGCCTTTTTTCGCATTCAGCTACAATTTCTGGAGCAAAAACAACACTCGAGGCTCCAGCAACAGCCAAAGCGCCACCAACAGGAACTCTTAAAATATTTCCTATAACACTATCGTCAAATGCTACCATAGTCCGCAAGCCACATAAGCATAGGACTATCCCAGCAACTCTAACCATATCTTCTCTATTATCGTTATTGCTACCAAGCCAACCAGCTTGCACCATCGACACAAGCGCCAATGTTGCTAAAATCAACAATTTTTTCATAAAAATATCCCCATGTTTAATATTCTAATCTATCAATTTAATAATAATCTATTAGAGAATTAAATCAATCGAGTATTGATTATGCCAGCTTATTCGATCCCATGCTTCTTTTTAAAAGCCTTAATGCTCGCGGGAAAGTGCTCCTGGGCCATTTCAAGCATAGCCTGCGCATAAACGCGAATTTCGTATTGTGCGCCTGGGTGCGTACGCAAGCGGATAAAGTGCATTAGTGAGTGTAAATTTGTCGTAAAGATAAACTCAGAATAGGTGCATAAAGGCAATATTCCGCGTGCTTGTTCACGGCAGACATCAAGACTTAAAAGTTCTTCATAGACCTGAGTAATTTTACCAAGCGCTTCATTAAATTTTTGGGTATATTCTGGGTGTTCGGCCCCGCCTACAGAACCTTGTCTGTTTTTATGGTCCTGATCGCGCCAAATAGTAGGAACATAAAATTCTAATGCAGATTTAACATAACGGTAGCTTATTTCATTATAGGAGTTCATGCGATGACGCATCCACTGCCTAATAACAAAAATCGGCGCCTTTATTCTAAAAGAAAACTGATTATGCTCAAATGGGCTAGTATGATCATGCTCAACAAGATAGTTGATTAAATGTTCATCACGAGGAGTAATCTCATGCGCGACTTTGCCGTACGAAACACGCGCGGCATTAACCACATCAAGATCTGAGCCTGAAACACGAATAAGCTCTACATGGCTAATGCCGTCACCAAGCGGATCAGCTTTAGCTAAAACATAACTAGGCGTTTCATGTGCTTGAGTATCAATTTTTTGCTGTTCCATAATATCCTTACATAATTAAAACTTTTGTTATGTAAGCATACAAAAATATCCTATATCTGCAACAGACAAAAAAGTGAATGGCCCTTAACATCAAGGACTTTTTTACAATGATACCGCGCACAAAGCGACTTAAGCTTCAGCATTGTGACAGGCGTATTTTTTTGAATAATAATAGTGTCTATGGTTGTTGCACCAAATTTTTTTATTAGCTCGCTTGAAAGCGTATAATCGACCCACGCTTGAGAACAGGCACGTGTCTGGAGAGCACATTCACTATCAAAAAATGTAATTTCTTTATTTTTACTTGTTAACACAATATTTCTGCTACCGCACGCAACCTTATATTCTTTATTTACTGGTGTATAAAACCATTTTACCCCCAAAAAAACAGTGGGGACCCAGAATATCAACAAACAAAGCGTAACAAAATCATTTTTTAAACCATAACGTCTTAAAATAGCCCATGAGCCGAGTGGCATAAGAATTAAAAGCCAAAAAGGTGCTTGTGGGCAGGCAATCATAGGGATATCAGGGGACCAAGACATGACTGTCATCCAACCACGCGTAACAACGTCAAGAAGAGCACACAAATAATCACTGGGAACAAAACAGAGCTCAAGAATATAAATCAGGCAAGAAAGCGCTAAAAAAAGCGTTAATACAGGAGTAAAAAGAATATTCCCCAAGAAAATAAGTGGCGAAAAGGCTATTCCCCAGGCTACAAGTATTGGAAAACTTAAACTTAACAAAAAAAGTTGAAGTATAAATGCATGGACCAACCATTTACCCAATCTCGCCAACCCTGTGATTAAATTAACCATACACCTAACATATTTAAACAAAATAATGATATTTTTTAAAATTCTTGCTTTATCAAAGCCCCATTTGCTATATTAAGAGTATAGTAAAGTTAAAGAAAAAATAGAGAGAGCCATGAAAAAATTATATATCTATTTAAGTCTTGTTTTTGCCGTTGCTTTAAATCTGGCAAATATAGCGCTGTATGCTGCAAATGACACACTTCCGATTAACTACTCTACGCGTTATGATAGAGGTTACTGGGGTGACGATTATAGCCAGAGAATAAGCTTTTTAAATGGGTATGAACAAAATAGAGGGGGTATACCTTACTAAAAGACTTTCTAAAAAAAAGCAAATATTAAGTAAACCATAAAAAGGAGAAGTGAAATGAAAAAACAATTATTAACAGCAGTTGCTCTTGTTGCAACGCTAAGCGAACTAAATGCACATATTTTCGGTGAAGGCGGTCTTGTAGACAACTCAGTAAACACCGCATTAAATGCGCCTGGAGATGTTGTACGCGGACCAAATAGACCAAACCGTAGAGAAGGTTTATTCAGAAGAAATAACAATAATCGATCTAATGATTATTCAGAAGAATTTGCTGATTACAATCCAGAATTGTAATTTCAATCTTAAATAACATATGGGCCGCTTGTTAAGCGGCCCATATTGTTTAAAATCAGGAGTTTTATTATGAAAAAATTATATGCATTAGCCATCTTATTTATGGCCAGCCAAACTCTTTTTGCATCAGAAGCTGAAGGCTCAAAACAAGCAGAAATTAACCCTGCAAAAGCTACTCTTTCCTATAGCGAAACACCACAGCAAAAACTAGAACGTGAAAGAGCTACGCAAAAATATGTTTTAAGAGAAGAAGAACGCAGACGCCAACTTAAAAAAGTTGCACAAAAAGTACAACAAGAATTACCATCGCCTGCAGAAGAGGAAGAAGAATAATAGAAGCATCATTTTAATGTATTTATAGATAAAAAAAGGGATAAAAATGAAAACACAATTAATATTAACAATTGCTTTATTAACATTGGTTACATCAATAATAGCCCAACCACCTGTAGTTCAACAACCAGCTACCCTCCCACAATTAGGAGATACAGAAAGTACGTATGGAGCTCATGCACCAAGAAGGCTGGTTAGACCAGAACAACTTGAAACAATAGAAGAAGAAACAATATTAGAAGACGAAGCAACAGAATAGTTAAAGATACCATTCAATAGCTATATCTTTAAAGGCTGCCTAATTAGGCGGCCCTTTTTTATAAAATTCTTGGTTTTACATAACAAGCTTTAGTAAGTTAATGTAATAAACCGCCCGCATGGATGGTGCGAAGCGCACTGTTTTGACGCAGTTTATCCTGAGCGAAGTCGAAGGGCTCACCACGAGCGGCGCTCTGAGCCTGTCGAATGGTCATTAATTCTTACACCAGAAAGTTTATGTTTATGAAACCAACTCAAGAATATTTAGAATATATCGCTTATGAAATCCGCAGATTATCGATTCTGAGCACCACACAAGCAGGTTCGGGTCACCCGACTTCATGCCTTTCTGCCGCCGACATCATGTCAGTCTTATTTTTCGATATTATGCAGCCACAGGACCATTTTATTCTTTCAAAAGGACATGCGGCACCCGCACTCTATGCCGTTTATCATCTTCTTGGCTGTATTTCAGAAAAAGAACTTATGACATTACGTCAATTTGGCTCGCCACTTGAAGGCCACCCAACTCCACACTTTCCCTATGTACAAGCAGCAACGGGCTCGCTTGGTCAAGGGCTTTCAATAGGCGTAGGACAATTGCTTGCTGGAGCTCTCGACAATAAAGATAGTAAATGTTTTGTTTTAATGGGTGACAGCGAAACAACCGAAGGTTCTGTATGGGAAGCAGCCGAGCTAGCTTCATTTTACAAATTATCTCGATTAGTAGCTATTATCGATGTTAACGGACTTGGGCAAACAATCAGAACTATAGATTCAATCGAAACATACAGAAAAAAATTTGAAGCTTTTGGCTGGCATGCTCTAGTTATCAATGGAAACAACCCAGAAGAAGTTAAAGAAACACTCGAATCAATCGATTATTCTGATAAACCTACCTGTATTATCGCCCAAACCCAAAAAGGCTATGGAATCCCATCTGTCCAAAACAAGGAAAATTTCCACGGCAAGGCATTTAAGTCGGAAGAAATTACCCAAATATTGAAAGAACTTAAAAACTTCTTTCCTGAGTCATCCTCGTTTGAATTTAAGGGTGTTAAATATCCCGAATCCCCCCTTTGTCAAACCCAAGAACAGCCACAATTTCAAAAAATAAGCTTCAAAATGCCCCATTATACTATTGGCGATGCAGTTGCCACGCGCAAAGCATTCGGCAAGGCCCTTGAATATGCTGGATCGCTCAGTGAAAAAATTGTATCGCTCGATGCAGAAGTCAATAACTCAACATACGCAGATTTTTTTGCAAAACAATATTCTCAACGTTTTTTCCAGGCATTTGTTGCAGAACAAAATATGATCGGCATGGCAGCCGGTTTAACAACTCAAGGCTTTATAACCTTTTCTTCAACCTTTGCAGCATTTTTAACGCGAGCTTATGACCAATTACGCATGAGCGCCATAAGTAAACTCCCGTTACGCATTATTGGCTCCCATTGCGGAGTTTCAATTGGGCAAGACGGCCCATCACAAATGGGACTTGAAGATATAGCGCTTTTTAGAACATTGCCCGATTCTGTTATTTTATATCCGTGTGACGCTGTCAGCGCTTACCGTTGCGTTGAGCTTATGGCAAATCATCACAGCAGTATAAGTTATTTACGCACTACACGCGCAGAAACACCCATTATTTATGATAACGCAACTGAGTTCAAAATTGGCGGATGTCATATACTTAAGCAATCGCCACAAGATATAGCAACTGTTATTACTGCAGGAATAACGATTTTTGAAGCCCTTAAGGCGCATGAAAAAGTACCCTTTACTATAATCGATTGTTACAGTATTAAACCATTACCGATACAGGAAATTATAGCCGCTGCACAAAAAACAAATAACCGTATCGTGATTGTAGAAGATCATTACCCTGCCGGCGGTTTGGGCGAAGCTATTATCGCTGCACTTGTTGAATATGCCCCAAAGACACCATGGCACATAAAACATCTTGCAGTTAACAAACTGCCTATGTCTGGTAAGCCTGAAGAACTTCTTGCTTTTGAAGATATCGATTTTAACGCTATTTATAAAGCAGTTAAGAGTTAAAAATTTATCTTTTTGCTCCGTAATACGGCGGAATATGTTGATGGCAAAAAACACTCGCTAAAAATTCATAAATCCATGCATATAAACCCTGGAATGAGTGATATTTTTTCTTCAACCAAGAACCTTCATAGCCATGGCGCGCGATAATTTCTGGCTTGTCTTGTGTAAAATCGTAAGGATAAAAGGTATCCGGTGGGAAAATAATATTACGGTGCACACAATCTTGTGCGCCAATCTTATAAACCATAGCACTTAAATAACCTGGGCCTGTACGTAGGCACGTAGGCTCCCATTTTTCAATACTGCGACCGTTTTCAATTTCTTGTGCATAATACTGTTTACACATAACATTCCACGCATGCATATCTTTAACCATGTTATGTATTACTGGGTGATTCGCCACACAACCGATAATTGAGTTTCCTATTGAAAAAGTTCTTTGGTCAGAAAGCTGTTCAAGTCCGGCATAGAAATCATAATTCATATGAAATTTTTGCAACTCTTCTGGGCGAATAAGGTTCACATCGCAGTCTGCATATACGCCGCCATAGCGCGCCAAAATTTCATAACGAGCAATATCAGATTTTTCTGCATAATTGCCCGCAGCTTCATATAAATCTCTGTTTATTAAGCCAAGCGCATCGATCTCTTTTTCTGTCCATAACTTATACTTCCAAGGGTGCGGCAACTGCTGCCAAATTGAGATCATAGAGATAAGATGTTTTGGTATTTTCGGCCCTATCCAGATTTGATGAATCACCAGCGGAATTCGTGGTGTCGATTGCAAAATATCATCAGAATAATTTGTTTGATAAATATCATTAAGATACGTCATAAAACCAAAAGATGTCATACCGGGAACCCGCATCCAATATTCTACGCTATTACCCGCGATATTGTCATAAAATAAATCTTTATTTATCGATGAAACAGTTGCAAAAAAGTTAGAGGCGGATACAGTGAACTGCACACCCATTAAGCAGAGTATTACTAATTTTTTTACCATAATTAACTCCATTTTTGTAGTAACAACCACATAGAATATACAAAAACGCAATTATCAAAGTAAATAATTTATACTACCCGCTCTTCCCAAGTGTTCTACGCAAGCTCGAAGAGTGTAGAAGAATGTATCGAGGAACAAATCGCATCAAAAGAAAATGCGCCGATTTTACTCGACGCATCTTTTTTGAATCAATTGATAGATCAATCAGCTTTTTATCTTACGCGAAGTATAGAGAATAAAACCGAATTACCAGGGGCAGTTGCAAGTACCGCATTGCTACCGACTATAGTTATGTTTTGACCAGCTGCAGCAGTCACAACAGCAAATCCATTTCCGTGTGAGTATTGAACAGTACTCGAAGTGCTATTAGTAGCACCACTACCTGGTACAGGAGTTGCATTAACTTCAAGTTGCCATGCTGAAGTATTATTAGCACCATAAACTGAATACCACACAAGATACGTTCCTGCATCCGCAACAGTAACACCTGTGCCAGTACCACCGCTAAGTGCTGTATAAGAAGATGTAGAGACCCCTGTAGAAAGATCTATTCCTGTTGCTAATGCGCCTGCGGCGTCAGTATAAAATGAGCCGTAATCTAAAACATTTGGAGAAGTAAGAGACAACAAGCCCGCAACAGCTAAAGTACCACCAACAACTGCATCTCCAGATACTTCAAAGCTTCCAGAAACAGCTTCATTACCAGAAACAGCTAAATTGCCGCCAACAGTCTCATTGCCAGACACTATCAATGCTCCGCCTACAGACTCATTTCCGGACACGGCTAAAGTTCCACCAACAGTTTCATTACCTGTAACAGCTAATGTGTTAATTGTTGCAAGGTTGCATACATTTAAATTTCTTACATTAAGGCATTTTTTTGTGCCTTTAACATCTGCTTCATCCACAGATGCATCTGCAAAAACTTGCGCTACTGCAAATACGCATGTCAGCATAAGTAAACTTTTTTTAAATTCCATAAAGACTCCTTTTTTAATTAATAATCGAACACCTACCAACCCTACAAAAATTAAAAATTCAAAGTAAATAAATTTCTTAATAAAAGAAAATGCGCCGGCTTTACCCGACGCATCTTGAATATTATAATTTTCTTATTTTTATGCAATTTGTTCAATAACAAATGTCGCATCATTAGATGTTGCCCCAGTAAATCCCGTGAAAAGGGCAAGAAAAAAAGGATCTGACAGATTCTGAATAGCAATCTGTTGCCCAGCGGTCAAAGAAGCTAAAAATGTTCCACCTAAAAATGCTGGAAGAGTAAGTGTTTCAAAAAGACAAACGCCCGCAAATACTGATCCATTAAAAATCTCAGCTGTATTTACATCAACCACGCAGCAAATAACTGCTACTGCTGCAGGGGGGACAAACGCAACATTAGGAACAGCTGCTAAATTGTAGGTTATTTGATAAATTCCTGTTGATTGAACAGTAAAAGTGGTCCCTCCGGCCGTTGGCAAAGTTACACCAGATGACGGGTTGTTTACATTACTAAATGGCACAAAAGCTTGGTAACTAACGGTTGATCCAGAAGTATCATAGGCAAATCCATAACCTAAAGTTTTGCCTGGATTAATTTGAGCGCCGCCAACACTTAATGTGCCATTAACGCTTAAACTTCCACCAACAGTTTCACTACCTGCAACTGCCAAAGATCCAGCAATAGTTGCATTGTTGCAAACATTTAAGTTTCTTACGTTAAGGCATTTTTTTGTGCCTTTAACTTCTGCATCATCTGCAAAAACTTGTGCCATTGCAAATATGCATGTCAGCATGAGCAAACTTTTTTTGAATTCCATAAAGACTCCTTTTTTAATTAATAATCGAACACCTACCAACCCTACAAAAATTAAAAATTCAAAGTAAATAAATTTCTTAATAAAAGAAAATGCGCCGGCTTTACCCGACGCATCTTTTTTAAATCAATTAATTAATATTTTAATTAAACACCAATCACTACGATATTAAAGCCCGCATTAATAGCAGCACCTGTATGATCAAAAACATTAACTGTGCAGCCTGATGTTGATGGTGCAGACACATCAACCATGTATCCGGCAACAGTCGCACTAGCAGGGGTGACGATAATCACCGGGTTATTTGAAAAATGAGTTGCAAAACCTAAAGTATAGATGCCAGTAGCTGAATGAGTAATTGAAGAATTAAAACCACTGTTAACAGTAAATGAAGGAGTTGCAGCATCAAGGGTTGCCCAAACCATACGGGCACCAATTGTTTCTAAACTACCCAAAGCATTTAATGCGCTAGTAAGTTCATTTGGATTAAAAGTGACGTTTCCTGCAATAGCTTCTAAATTGCCAGTAGTTGCTACGATATTTTCGGTTGTTGCAGTAAGGCCGACTGCTGCTGTAATAAGCCCAGCTACATTTAATGTACCACCAACAACTGCATCTCCAGATACTTCAAAGCTTCCAGAAACAGCTTCATTACCAGAAACAGCTAAATTGCCGCCAACAGTCTCATTGCCAGACACTATCAATGCTCCGCCTACAGACTCATTTCCGGACACGGCTAAAGTTCCACCAACAGTTTCATTACCTGTAACAGCTAATGTGTTAATTGTTGCAAGGTTGCATACATTTAAATTTCTTACATTAAGGCATTTTTTTGTGCCTTTAACATCTGCTTCATCCACAGATGCATTTGCAAAAACTTGTGCAACTGCAAATACGCAGGTAAGCATAAGCAAACTTATTTTGAATTTCATAAAAACTCCTTTTTTTTATAGATAAAAAAACCGACCTGAATAGTACCTTCTATTCATAATTCTTGCTACTTATAACATAATAGTTTTATCAATGTCACCATTTTGATTAAAGATTGTTGCTATTTCAAAAAAGTCTGGGCAGGTGGACAAATTAAAGACAACGATTCTTCAAATGACATGCGTGATATCGGGCTCATGTTAAAATAGATCTGAATGGGTACCAGTTCTTGAAAGAATTATAGCGGTTGATGTTTTTTTGTAGATTAACAACCAATCAGGTTCAATATGACACTCCCAGCAATCTTTATAATCACCAACAGGCTTATGGTTTCGATTTCTTACAGGCAGTGATTTTTCTTGTAATAGCAATGTGACAATATCCAAGAGTTTTTTCATATCTTTGTCACGCTTTTTTACTTTTACGATATCTTTTTCAAATCTACTTTCTTGAATCAGCCGCAACATCTAAAGACCCAGTTTTTTAGCAAAAACATCTAGGCTTTCGATTTCTGTAAGATTTTTACCCTCTTGAATATTTTTAAGAGATTTCTTTGTCTCTTTGTTCGGCTCATGGCTTGCCTGAAAGCACTCATCTGTTGCCTCTAATGCTTCCAAAACAACTTCTTTTATAGTTTTGCCAAGAATAGCGGCTCTACTTTTTAATTTTCTATGCTGCTCTTTAGGCATTTCTATTATTATTCTTGATATATCACTTCTTGCGGCCATAATCTCTCCTATATATTAATAAATGTACATATATACATTATTATACGCTATCAATTAAAAAGCAAGATTTGGAGGTTGCGAAATTTATCAAATAGTATATATTAATATAAATCAGTTCTACTCTTTTATTCTCATGGAGGTGTTATATGATCAACACACTCTTTCTCTGGGCAACAATTATTATTATTGCACTTCTTATCGAAACAGGCGCCCCCGGATTATTCTATTTCCTTTCCCTTGCAGTTGGATCGGCTGCCGCAGCTTTTTTAAGTTATAATGGTTATGATATACTAGCGCAGCTTGGCTGTTGTTTTATAGTAAGTTGCGTAACATTATTAGTTTTGCGCTATGTGGTAGCACACGATTCTACCAAAGACCTGCCAACTAATATGCATGCACTTATCGGCCAAAAGGCACGCGTTATTGATGCTATTACAACAGATAAAGCGGGAACAGTGAAAATTTATGGTGATATCTGGCTAGCACGTGAAAAAAATAATCATGAAGTTTCCAATGGCCATGAAGTTACTATTGTTGATATTCAGGGCTGCCACGTAATTGTAAAAAAATAAAAGACCGCGTATTGTCATCCCGGATCTCGCTAACCCTTCGACAAGCTCAGGATGAGCGAGTGTGATAGTGGCGGGCAGGCGACACATAAACCAAGAAAATACTTTATACACACTTAAATATAGAAAGGGCCATCATGGAAATGATAGTATATAACTACACCGGAGTTGGCATTATCTTTTTGGCATCATTAATCGTTCTTTTAGGATTATTTCTCCTGAAATCGATATATCTGGTGCAACAAGCAGAAGCTATTGTTATTGAGCGCTTTGGTAAATACCATCGCACGCTCGGCGCAGGAATTCACTTTGTAGTGCCATTTATGGATGCTGCAAGATCAGTTTCTTGGACGTATTTTAAAGAAGAGGCACGTCGCTACTACCGCTATATGAGAAACTTATCTGTTATCGATTTGCGTGAAGCAGTGTACGATTTCCCTAAACAAAACGTTATCACAAAAGACAACGTTACTATGGAAATTAGCGCATTATTATATTATCAAGTTACTGACCCAAAACGCGCAGTATACGAAGTATCTAACTTGCCAGAAGCGATTGAAAAACTTACGCACTCAACATTACGTAACGTAATCGGCTCAATGGACCTTGATGAATCTCTCGTTTCACGTGATCAAATAAATATGAGATTGCGTTTAATTCTTGATGAAGCAAGTGACAAATGGGGCGTTAAAGTCAACCGTGTTGAATTGCAAGAAGTTAATCCACCTGCGGATATTCGTAGCGCTATGGAAAAACAAATGCGTGCAGAACGCGACCGCCGTGCGGTTATTTTAGAAGCTGAAGGTTTAAAACAAGCTGCTATTTTACAAGCTGAAGGCAAACAACAGTCTCAAGTTCTTGCTGCACGTGGTGAAGCTGAATCTCGTTTAATTAACGCAGAAGCTGAAGCACAGGCACGCTTGCAAATAGCACTTGCTGAAGCACAGGCTATCGAACGCTTGCAAAATGCATTGCCACATGGTGATTCTGCACAGTACATGCTCACACAGCAGTACATCAAAACGTTACCTTCTATGATGGAAGGCAAAGATAACAAAATGATACTAGTCCCTTATGAGGCTACCAGTATCATGGGGTCTTTAGCAACCATCAAAGAGCTTTTTAACGACAAAAAATAGCATAAGATCCCGGATCTCGCTAACCCTTCGACAGGCTCAGGATGAGCGAGTCTTTAGTGCTGAGCGAAGTCGAAGTAGCTTTCGGCATTCACTCTGGGTGAGCGGTCTTGGATCCGCTCATGGTGAGCGAAGTCGAATCCATTTGAGCGGTTTTAAACAATTCTAAACAGAAAAGCGAGCCTAAAAACTCGCTTTTTTATGCAAAAACACCCTTTTTTAAATATCGAAAACCATTGACAATTTGTATTTAAATCTGTCATAATGAAAATATACTCAGAAAAATAGAGTGTTTTTAATAAAAAAAAGGGAGTAAATCATGAAAAATATACTTAAACTAACAACTATTTCGTTATTACTTGTAGGCGCAGATGCTTTTGCATATGCAAAAAAAGCGGATGATGCAACTGGTACAACAACAACTGAAACACGTACATATCATCATAAAGATCATATAATACACAAACACAGAAATACCTTTACGGCACTTAATAGTCAACATACTTTAAGTACGTTTACGGACACGGTTAAACAGGACCCTGAGTTAGTGAACACGCTTAAAGCTGGTGATTATACAGTTTTCGCACCGATTAATAAAGCTCTTAAAGCAGATAAGACCTTAGGTATAAAAGTAATTAACACTAAAGATTATATTGTGCCTGGGAAATTAAGTGTTTCTGACTTACGAACAAAAGCTAATAAAAAAGAATCGTTAGTTACTCTAGCTGGAACAGATCTTTCTGTTGAACATAAAGATAATCATATCTATGTTAACGGTGTAAAAGTAACACGAGTAAATGAAATACATACCGGAAAAGGTAATGTTTACTTAATAGATACAACAATTGTTAAGTAAGTTTTAAACTATTCTTTAGTAATTATGGGCCCCTTAATTGGGGCCCGTTTTAATTATATCCCCATACAAAAAAGCTAATTTACTTTCCTCTATAAATAATATTGACAAATAGCAATCAATATCCTCATGCTTAAAGTAGTAATAATTAATTTTATTACTTAACTCTAAAATGGGAACTAAGGGGAATAAATCATGAACAGTCAAAGATGGATAGTTTTATTATTTACGACAAGTATTTGTTTAACCCTCTCGTTACAAGCTGTTAGATTGCGCTTTATCCTAGAAAACAATACGGGTGCCAACCTTTTTGCATGTTTACGAACCCATGATAGCAACCCGCTCAACGAAGCCGAGATGCGTCCTGGTGAGCGAGAAAATATTTATACTGAAAGCTTTAAAAAAGGGATCACCCGATTCATCTTTAAATTAGAAACAAATAACGAAGTTACAAACTATGAAGTCGTATATAATAGCCAAGCAAAGATGCTACAATTGCAAAGGGAAGGGATTGTCTTTGATGAAACCTCTTATAATGCTGATAAAGCTGAATATCCTCCAGTCATTCTTATAGACAAAAAACTAGATGCTTATTTCGACAACGAATCTATTTATAATAATGAAAAAGTTACCGGCAGAAACACACCTAATAGCGTCGGCTATAAACCTAGCTTATATCTTGGCGATAGCGGCCCAAAAGAGCTACGTCGTGATCAAAATAGGTTCTGCCCAAAACACTCTAAATGTCGTAATGACCTTGCGCGTTTAAGCGCGTATGTTGGCGAGTGCAATCACCAAAAACCACACGATAATTTGAATCCATTCTGTAAAAAGAAAAAAATCTGTTGGCGCGACAAACGCTTTGAATACTGCTCTAAAGAAAAAATAATAACTGTTGTGACCCCTAGCGTGACCCCACGCAAGCGAGTTATTCCTGCAAACTGCGCTAAAATAAGAAAAAACGGCGTTAAGGGATGCACACAAACAGGAAGAGTCAAACAACGACGCGAAGTTATAAAACAAAGAAATGCATAAATTCTTACTAAAAAAAAGGGCCGGGAAGTTTTCCCGGCCCTTTTTTATCTTAGATCAACTTTAAATACTGAAAAGTTGCTTAAGTTCACGACGTGCCGTTTCAGGCGCATCAGAACCATGAGTTGCATTATACGAAATGTTTTTACCAAACATTCTGCGTAATGACCCTACAGCAGCCTTTTCTGGGTTTGTTGCACCCATAAAATCACGCCATTCTTGAATAGCATTCTCTTTAGAGAGCGCCATAACAATAGCTGGACCAGCGATCATATTATCAACCAATTCACCAAAAAATGGGCGCTCTTTATGAACTTCATAAAAATCTTGCGCATCTTTTTCGGTAAATTGCATTTTTCTCATATGCTCAATTTTAAAACCATTAAGCTCGATAAGATTAATAATTTGACCAGCAAATCCCTCTTGGACTGCATGAGGCTTAATAATAGCACATGTTTTTTCTACCATGTCGCTTTCCTTATTCTTCATCGTGTGAGCTTTTACGTGCAGCATGTTTTTCAAGTTCTAATTGGAACTGTGATTTGCCTTTAGGGGCTTCTTGCTGCTTACGTTGCTGTTGTGCAGGTTTTTCTGACGCTTGGTTAGGCTGTTGTCTTCTGCCGCCACGTTTTTCAACATGTTCTTCTGAAGTGTTCAACGTTAAACCAAGTTTATGATCTTCTTGGCTCACTTTGATAACCTTAAATTCAGCCGCTTGGCCTACTTTAAGAGCATCAGCTTGAGCTTGTGGGAATTCAGAAATATGAACGAGCCCTTCAATTCCAGAAGGAAGCTTAACAAATGCACCAAAGTCAGTAATTTTTGTAACTTCACCAGAAACAACGGTACCAACTGGGTATTTTTGTTCAATATTTTCCCATGGATTTTCAGTCAATTGCTTAATACCAAGGGAGATTTTTTTCTTCTGTTTATTGATATCGGTAATAATTGCTTCAACTTCATCACCCTTTTTGAAGATGTCAGCTGGATGTTTCACATGTTCGGTCCATGAAAGGTCAGAAATGTGCACAAGGCCATCAACACCGGGCATAAGTTGAACAAAGATACCAAAGTCAGTAATATTACTTACTTTACCGGTAATACGTTGACCAATGGTAAATTGATCAGCAATTGCTTCCCATGGATTTTTTTCAAGCTGTTTAATGCTTAAAGACATACGTCTGTTTTCTTTATCTAAAGAAACAACAAGCGCTTCGATTTCTTGGCCTACTTTGTAGTGCTTATGTAAATCTGTTATGCGGTCTGTCCATGAAATTTCAGAAATATGGACCAACCCTTCTACGCCTTTTGCAACTTCAATAAATAGACCGTAGTCTGTAATGCTTGCAATAATGCCTTTAACTTTTTCACCAACTTTGACAGATTCAGGAAGTTGTTCCCATGGATTACCAGCAAGTTGCTTAATACCCAATGAGATTTTTTCGTTATCTTTATCAAGAGTAAGTACTTTAACCGTTACGGTATCGCCAATTTTGACCATCTCACTTGGATGAGCAATGCGACCCCAGGTCATGTCAGTAATATGCAGCAAGCCGTCTACGCCACCGATATCAATAAAGACACCGTAATTTGTGATGTTTTTAACGGTTCCCTGAATAACTTGACCAACTGATAAGTCATCAAGAACTTTCTTGCGAGACTCAGCGCGTTGTTCACCAAGGTATTTACGACGGGAAATAATAACATTGCCACGTTTTTGGTTAACTTTGATAATGTAAGCAGTAATGGTTTGACCAACAAAGGTATCAAAATCTGCAACGCGTTGCACATCAACCTGTGAACCAGGTAAGAATGCAGGCATACCGATATCGACGCTTAAGCCACCTTTAACTTTATGAAGAACGGTACCTTCAACAGGTTTACCTTCTTCAAACATTTTCATAATAACCGCCCATGCTTTTTGTGCTTTTGCTTTTTCATAAGACAAAATCACATTGCCATCGGCATTTTCTAGTTCGTCGATGATTACTTCAATCGGCGCGCCAGTTGTTAATTTTTTAAATTCATGCTCGCTGAATTCATATAATGGAATAAGACCATCAGATTTGAATCCAATATCCACAAGCACTCCATCGCTGCTTGTACGCAATACAACACCTTGAATAATTGAACCCTGTTTATAGGTATCAAGGGTACCGGTATACAATGAAGCAAGTTCTTTGATTTGATCTTCATTGAGTACGAAGTCTGCAGGCATAGAAACTGCTTGCACATGCGCAAATTGGCGGGGATTTATACGTTCTTTTGACATCAACTGCTCCATAATCGTCCATTTTCGCGGCAGTTAGTGCAAAAATGGGTTTAAAATGTTAAAAATAGAGAATAATACTTATTTTAGTATAGACGGGATAATTTTTTTTTCAATTATTATAAAAATAGTACGTTCGATGTCCACAAAAGCTATTATCTTCTAAGGTTAAACCAGCTTGGATGCGCTCTCACAAACCCTACAATACAGTCTGGATGTGCCCTCACAAAACCTTTACCAAGAATAATGCCAACTTCATAGGCACAATACATAAGTAAACCAACTTTTATAATTTCTTTTACTAGATCTCTGGCATCAACTTCCACAGAGACGTTTTCGCTCGATACTTCTATTATTTTCTCTGAAGAATTCATTTTTTCTTCTTGACTCAAAGCGGCGACAGGAGAATTGACTACAGACAACAGGACTATAAACAAGAATATAGGCGATTTAAAAAAAGACATACTTAACCTTAACTTTTTTAGACTTATTTAGATTTAAATTAAACTATAATATTATATTTTAATATTAATTAAGATCTAAACACAAGTCAAAAAAACGTCCGAAAAATTCAAGATTTAATAAACTCTTGTAGAGTGGGACTCGCTTCAATGATCAATCTATCCCAGCCAGCAGGATCTGCATAGGCATGCAATTTAACATAAAGGCCTTTTAAGAGAGCAAGTGCTTTATTAACATCGCCAGCCTGTGCGAAATGTATAGCTGAAGACCTCGCTATGGTGTACATAGTAGTAACCCTTGCCTGAATCAATTGCTCTTTAAGGCTCAAATCTTCAGGGAAAAACCCTTTTATAAGGTTAAATTCCTGTTCGCAACGGTCAAATTCTTGAAGACATAGGACTTCAACGGGTGTTTTTGCCTCAAAAAAGAACTCCGCCTCCTGCTTATTTGCCAAATTTAGGCTGTTTGGAGTATCTTGGGCTACCAAACTAGGACAAACCGATAAAACGAGCGTTAAAATCGATTTTTGAAGGATATTTGTGCATTTTGACGCATTACTATTGTTCATTTTTCACTCTTTCTATTATTTTTATATCAAATTATATAGTACTTACCCAGAGTATAGCATACCAAAAGTGCTTTATTCAAGAGATTTTTACAAGAAAGGCCCGGGTTTTAAACCGGGCCTTTTGTATCTTAAAAAGATATTTATATTATTTCTTGCTTAAGATGCCTTGTGCTGCATAAAGATTAAGTCTTTTGGTTAACATATATTGAACCAATAACGCTGCATCTTTTACTTGTTTAGCCTGAGACGCTATAACACTGTGATTAATATTTGCATTAACAGAAGTTTTTAAGGTCTCTACTTGCTTAAGAAAGTTATCGATTGCCTGAGCTTCACCTTGGTAGTACCAAGAACCGATACCACATGTATAGTTAACCGGGATATATATGTCGCATGCAGATAAAAGAATGCGTCTTTCATTACGAATATTATTCACTGAAGTATCAAACGCGGTAACTGCCGCCAATGGATTATCGATAAAATTCTGTAATTTAATATATTCTTTTTCAACAACACCAGATGAAGAACGGTTAAGGATATATATAGTAACAAGGGCACCAGCAACTAATGTAACCTGAGGGTGATCATAAATAAATTTACCAGCACCATGCAAGGTATTTTTTGCCAAGCCACCAAAGTCAACAGCTGCTGAGCAGGTTTCACTTGTTGCCGCATAGGTATTATTCCAAGCTGGAGTAGCATACTCTTTGTTTATATAAGAAACGTTTTCAGCAGTTGCATGAGCAGTTTCAGATGTCCATGTAACAGCAGAAGTTATTCCGCCCCATACAGCTCTTCGAGCATCACCAAGAGTAATCGCATCAGCCGTGTTACAAATTGATTGCCATAAAGTTACAGGTTGAGTAACAGTTGCAGTAACTACGTTATCAAATTCACCAGGAACCGTAGCTTGTAAACCGAAAGCGACTGTTAATAAAAGGGTTAATAATTTTTTCATGATACCTCCATATCAATTTTATACAAGAGCATATTTTCATATGCCTATATATTTTTATTTAAAATTTAGATGCAGCTTGAATGAAAAAGTCTAAATTCCGCATTTTTATCAAAATGTTTTTTGATTTTATAAGCTAAGTAAGAAACTGTAAGAACCACAGTAACTTCAGTTATTGCGTATTTATTGACTTCAACAAAAGTGAGAACCGAGTCTTGTGCTGATTCTATATAGTGTGAATAATTACGACCAGGAGCAACTGGCTCATTTTCAGAAGCCTGTGCAGTTGTTACGCCTACCAAAAGAACTAAAGTTAGTAATATGCGTTTCATAATAATGACCTCCATGGACTTTATTTAAAGGGGATGATTTTTCACATCCCCTTTAGTTTTTTTCTTTAAGCAACTAAAAAGAAGCGTTTTTATTTTTAGAAGGCTTCATAGTACAAAGTTTATAAACACCGAAAGAACCTGCTGCAATAGCAACAATTGCTAATGTGTATTTATTGTTTTTAGCTACTTCAAGCGTTGCGCCAGGAAGCTGAGGAGCAAAATCTTTAGCAGATTTCAACATCTCTGCTGAATTGCCAACAATTTCAGAGCCTGTTGCATAAACCATGTTTGAAGCATCAATAACAGCTTTAATTACCGGCTCGTTTGCAGCAACTTTTGCTTCACGGCTAACGACGTTAGAAGCCGCTTCAAACCATAAACTTACTTGACGTAAAACAAAATTGTAGGTGCTTTCAGGGAAAGCGGCGAGCATCAATGTCTCTTCTTCAGGTGTAAATCTAGTAGCTTGAGTTTGTGCAACTGCGCCTAAAAGCGCTAAAGTTAATAATATTCGTTTCATAATAATGACCTCTCATTTGACTATATAATTGATTAGTTTTTTATTTCTATTATTAATTATATAATTATTATACATTTTGTCAATTAGCGTCCAAAATACAGCATTTTTATCGCTTAGTTAAAGCATAACATAAGCTTTAAGGCGCGTCTTTTTGGCGGGCATAACTTGATCAGATCGAAATATCAATTAAATAAAAAAAAGGCATGGCTTTAAGACCATGCCCTTTTTTAGAAATTCTAATTACTTAGATATCAATAATAGATTTTTAGAGTTGTATAATAAATCTAAAGCTTTGATTTCTGCTTCAACTATTTCATCAAAGAGTTCTTCAAAAGCTTCTCTTTTCTCTTTTTCACCAACAGTAGATTCATTGAAGTAAGGAAAAATACTTAAAAAATAGTCTGTATAAGATCTATCTTCAAGCGCGCTTCGTTTTTTTGCATTAAGGCGTGCAACGGTATCTTTATCGGTTGAGACCGTCTTAGGCAAGTATTTGACGGTATCGTCAATTATTGTCTTCTTAGAAGCCTTAATATCATGATATGCCGTAAGGCTTGCGCCTTTAACAAATAAGCCCTTGATATAAGCCTTAAAACTTTCTCTATAATTATGTTTAAAACGAGCTTTGAAAGTTTCGCTCATACGCTTTGATGCATCAGAAGGTGAATTAACATAGTTATAAAGTCTATAGCCAGCATAAAGTGCCACACCTGCTGCTAATGGATATTTAACAGTATCAAAAATTTGCTCCGTATCGATATCCATTAAACCTGCGCGCGCCTGTGAAGTTGCGCCTAAAAGCGCCAAAGTTAGTAATATTCGTTTCATAATAATGACCTCCATAATAAATGAGACAAAACATTTTTAATCTCATAATTGTCATTATAGCACAAGCTTTTTAAGCCGTCTTTTTAAAGGCAATAGCACTATCTGAACGATATATTAATAAAAAAAGAGGTATAGCTTTAGGCCATACCCCTTTAAAATCTGTAACTAAATAATAATAATTAATTAGTTTTTTGCAGTTTTGTTAGCTGTAGCATATTTATATACGCTATAACCAGCAACTGCAACAATAACCGCAGCTGTTAATGAGTATTTGTTATCAACAACAAAAGCTGCTGTTGCTGCCGGAGCTGCTATAATAGCTGCGCCTGTTGAACTAACACCGTTTACAACTGCATTTTTAGCTGTTGTAAGGCCATAAGAAACAGATGAAACTGTTGAGCTTACTGCGCCAGAAAAGTTTTGTACGATAGGTTCTTTTTTGAAATCAGCATAAACAACGCCAGGAGCTGCAATAACCGCTGAACCCATTCCTTGGATTCTTGATAAAATCGTAGGAGCTGCTGCTTGAGCTGTTGCTGCCGCTTCATTTGCTGTTAAAGCCGCGTCTGCTGCTTTTTGTGCTACTTGAGCTGCTGCATCTGTACCAACAACTTGAGCTGCTGCTTGAGCCGTTGTTGCTGCTTCTGTTGCTACTACAGCTGCTGTTGTTGCTGCTTGTGCTGCTTGAGTTGCAACTTCTGTACCAGCATTTTGAACTGCTACTAAAGCTGCTTCTGTTGCAACTTGCGTTGCTACAACTGCATCTTGAGCTGTTGCTACTACAACTGCCGCTGCGTCTTGAACATTAGCGACAACAGTTTCTGCTGTTGTTTGAGCTGTTTCAACGATTGAAGCCGCAATTTCAGCTACAGGAGCAATTTCAGCTATAGGAGCTTCAGATGCACGAACTTGGAAAGTAGCAACAATAGCAAACAATAATGCGATTGCTAAGAATGTACGTTTATTCATAAAATTACCTTACTTAGGGTTAATATAGTTTTGACAACATAAAAAATGTAACCCTTCCCTTTATTTTGTCAAGACTTTCTTAATATCAGTCATATTCAGAAATTATCTTTTAACTCGATTTGATGGCACTTTATAGGTTAAAAAACATTTTTTACGGAAAAATTAACTCCTTTTTTGAAAAACCCCTTTTTTAACCTTTCGACTCGCTTCCGACTTCGCCTTAAGGGTTTTACTCCTAAGCGATTAGCCGGAAGGACTTCGACGGACAGGCAGGGTGAGCAGAAACTTAAGCAAAATACATAATATAAATTGACAAAAAATAATATATATTTATGCTAAAATTATTACACATAGAATAAAATCAAATTTTATATCCAACTTTTTTACTATAAAGAACCTGTATTCATGATAAGTTTCAAAGATCTTAATCTCTCTCCAGAGAACCTACAAACGCTTGAAAAGCTCAATTTTACTGAGCCAACCGATATTCAAGCAAAAGCTATCCCCCTTTTACTTTCTAAATCTATGGATTTCCATGGTCAAGCACAAACAGGAACGGGTAAAACCCTCGCTTTTGGCCTTCCATTACTTCAACGCATTGATAAAACAAATCGTTTCGCTCAGGCCCTTGTAGTTGCCCCTACGCGCGAATTAGCATTACAAATTTGCGACAGTTTAAAACCTTTCGCTCAAGCTGCCCAGATCTCAATTACCACTATTTACGGTGGCAGCTCTATGGAAGAACAAATTAGAAACCTTAAACGTGGTGTTCAAATAGTTATCGGTACTCCCGGCAGACTTAATGACCATTTACGCAGAAAAACCCTTGATATTGGTACTATTAAAACATTAGTGCTTGATGAAGCAGATATCATGCTTGATATGGGTTTTAAAGACGAAGTTGAAGACATTTTACGCCATGCGCCTAAAAACCGCGAAATTTGGCTCTTTTCTGCAACGGTTAAATCTGGCATTAGTGATTTAATGGCAGAATATATGCACGATACCCAAACAGTAAAAGTTGCAAGAAAAACAGCCGAAGCTGCAATGACTCAACAATTTTATTGCATTGTACCTATGCGTCAGCGTCTTGCTGCATTACAACGCTTTATTGAAAGCGCGACTGATTTTTATGGTTTTGTCTTTTGTCAAACCAAAATCTTAACCAGCGAAATTGCTGAGCAACTTATTCGCGCAGGGTATAATGTTGGTGCTTTACATGGTGATTTAAGCCAAGCACAACGTAACCTTGTTATTAAACGCTTTAAATCTAAAGAGATATCAATTGTTATTGCAACCGACGTTGCAGCTCGTGGTATCGATATTGCAAATCTTACCTATGTAGTTAACTACTCATTACCGGAAGACTTAGAAAGCTATGTTCACCGTATCGGCAGAACTGGCCGTGCTGGTAAAACAGGTACAGCAATAACGTTTATCAATAGATCTGAAACTCGTGCAGTATCTTTAATTCAAAAGAAATTTAACTTTACTATTAACCCAATCGATGTTCCTGCAAAAGCACAAATTGTTGCTTCTCGCTTGAAAATTGCACAAGAATACTTAGCTCAGGTTTCTGAATCACATATTCAGCACCATGAAGAACTCAAATCTTTAGTTACACAACTTTCAGCTGAAGAGTTACGTGATATTATCGAAAAAATGGTCTACGATAAATTTATTAAATCTATCGATCAGGAAGAGAATATCAACTTTACTTCTACACCAAAAGAGGGTGGTTTTGAAAGTGGTCATCGCGGCACAGCAAGCGGACTTCAAGAGTTCTGCCTTGGTGTAGGTGTTGATGATGGCGTTACTCAGGAAGATGTTGTTGAATATTTAACCGCTACAAAACTGATAACTGCTGACCAAATTGCTAAAATTCGTGTTATTAAACGCAAAACATTCGTTGAGGTTCCAAGCGCAACAGCTCAACCGCTGGTTAATGCACTTGCAAATACTTCACTTGCTGGTCGTAAGACACGCATTACTATCGTTGAACCACAAGAAGGTGGAGATCGTGGTGGTTTTGGTGGCGGACGCCGTGAAGGTGGAGACCGTGGTGGTTATCGTGGAAATCGTGGTGGCGGCTTTGGCGGCGACCGTGGTGGACGTGGTGGCGATCGTGGTGGATATCGCGGACGCAGATAATATACGCGTTATACAAATTTAAGGGGGCGATTAAGCCCCCTTTTTTTATAATTTTTTAAATCAATTCGATATATAAAGGCTATTGCTTGCCCATTTGAAAGAAACTGCTACAAATGCTACTATTTATAATAGTATTATTTTTATGGAGGAAACTATGAAATTATTTAAATTATTTTTGCTTGGACTGATATCAGCAACTATAGCTCTGCATGCAGATGAAACTCATGCTCAACAAGAAAATAAGAGGCATACTGTCATTTTTCCTGGACAAACGGTATGCATTAAAGGGCATTCTCGTTATGCAATCAAAAGGGGCAATTTAACCCCAGAAGATTGGCAAAGACGCGATAAAGATCTTGCTGGGGCTCTAGGCTTAACGTATATTCAAAGTTTTGGTTATGATAAACTGTTTAAGAAACTAGGTTCATTTGGCTGCGGCCCGGTATACTTTGAAGCTAAAAACACAAGTATAGATCCAGTTCTAATTGAAGTCATTTTAAATGAATTGAATCAATGCATTGGATATAAACTTAATTATAGCTGTTGGGATTCAACTATTACCGATATCATTATTAATAAATAAGAATTAATAAATAAGAAAAAGAGGGGCGAATATCGCCCCTTTTTCTTATTAAGCGTAATTAAACTTTAATGTTATACTTACTTCTTAATTGAATTTTTTGTGGTTCCGTAGCCTCACCTTTTTTAGATACAGCCGCATTCTTTAGTTCTTCCTGGATTTCTGCGTCAAGCGCCTCAAATGCTTCCTCTTCAGTGGCAATATCGATCAACTGTTTAAGGGAAAATTGATTAATATCATCTTTATATTTCATCACCGTCTTAACAATTACCTGATCAGACATTTCTTTAAAATTTAGAGAAGCTATTTCAGGTTTTACTGTTGCTGTCTTTAATCCAGTTTTTCCAGCAGCAATTTGACCAAATAAACCGCCCTCTGCTCCAGAACCAATCGTTGTAAATGTCTTTTTAGGAAGGCCAAGAGTAGTCGCAGTAGTTCCAGGTATTATAGGTTTTACTGGTTTTTTAGTTTCTACTGGCGTTTCTTTTGGAGCTGGTGGAGTATAAGGTAACAAATTCAATGTTCTGTATTCTTTTTCACGCCATCCTTGAATTTTACTATGAAATGCTGCCTTTCTATCGAATGAATATTTATCACTTGAAATAGTATCAACACTTTCTTCATCATCTTTGATATTTTTTAGACTATCAGGGGATATTTTTCTATCTTTTTCTTCTTTCTTATTCTTATAATCAAGATAAGAACGCAAGTCTGATACATAATTATCTATAGCCTTTGAAATCTCTTCTTTAGTGCCATCTTTATTAAATACTAACCTAGGCAATTGGCTGCCTAACCCAAAAATGCCAGTTTTTGGCTTTGGTGAAACATCTGGCTTAGCTTCTCCGACTTTAGGTTTTTGCGGAACGACAGGCGGAGTCTTAGAAGCTGGCTTAATTTCTTTTTCTGCCCATTCTTCTTCAGCAACACCTTCAGGTTGCTTTACTTCTTTACCAAGCTCTCTAAGCTTTTTAAGCACGTCACTTTTTCCAAGCGCGGCCTCTAAGCCTTTTTTAGGCGTTTCTTCAGGTTTAGAAGTTGGTTCACGTTTTTTTAATCTATTTATTGGATTTCTAAGATCTTCTAAAAATTTTTCTGCAGCTGATTCAAGCTGTGCCAATAAAATCTGTAATTTTAAACTTGTCTTATCTCCGGCACAAAAACTATTACCTAAAAAAAAGATCACTAATAAATATTTTTTCAAAAGAGCACCTCATTTACTTGCCTCAGCCCAGCTATATCCTTCTGCTAGTGTAACTACAAGTGGTACATTCCAGTCAACAACTTGCTGCATGACTTCGCGCATGACTTTTTGTGCACGCTTTTTTTGATCTTCGCAAACGGTCACCAGCAACTCGTCATGAATCTGTAATACAATATGCGCATCAAGCTTTTCTTGCTTAAAGGCTTTATCCAGCTTAATCATGGCAATCTTCATAAGCTCAGATTGTGTCCCTTGTGCAGGGGTATTGATAGCAATGCGGCGAGCAGCATCATAGAGTGATTTATTACGTTCATAAATTCCCGGAACATAACGACGTCTGCCCCACAGCGTTTGAACATATCCAAGCTCTTTTGTTTTTTCAACAACTGCGTCCATCCACGTTACAATACCCGGATGCTCTTCAAAATATTTATCGATATATTTTTTTGCATCTGCAAAAGGGATATTTAAATCTTTTGAGAGTCCATATGGCGTAAGTCCATACAAGATACTAAAGTTTATCCGTTTACCAAGTTGACGCTGTTCACGAGTTACCTGGTTTTCTGGAACATCAAAGATGCGTGCTGCTGTGTGCGTATGAATATCAATATTATGTTTAAATGCGTGCAAAAGCGCCGGATCTTGTGATAAATAAGCCACAACGCGAAGTTCTATCTGCGAATAGTCAGCAGAGATAAAAATATGCCCCGGGTCAGCTTTAAAAGCGCTCCGGATATGCAGCTGTTTATCGCCTTCAACCATCGTAGGAATATTTTGTAAATTCGGGTCTGAACTTGAAAGTCTACCGGTGGCAACCAATGTTTGATTAAATGTCGTATGAATTTTGCCCGTTTTTGGATTAATCCACTGGCGCAAACCTTCGATATACGTGCTTTTAAGCTTTGCAAGTTCACGGTATTTAATAATAAGTGCCGGAACCGGATGAATAAGCGCAAGCTCTTCAAGAACCTCTTGGTCTGTTGAATAACTTGCACGTGAAGTTGTTTTTTTTGACGTTGGTAACTTTAAATGCTCAAAAAGAAGCTCTTTAAGCTGCTGGGGCGAATTGAGATTAATAGCAAAAAATTGTTGTCCAATTAAGGCAATAATTTCATCATGAATTTTTTCTAAATCACGCGTAACACGGGTATTAAGCTCATCAAGCACTTTTGTATCACAAATAATGCCATATTGTTCCATTTCAAATAAAATAGAAACTATCGGCAATTCTATATCGTTATACAGCGATAATAATTTTTCTGATTCAAGCTCTTTTTTTAATACCGTAACAAGCTTTAACGTTTGATGCGCATCGGCGGCTGCATATTCAGTTGCAAGCTCTAATGGCACATGCGAAAAGTCTTTAAACTTATTTTTTTTAACAATATCATCGAAACTCAACATGGGCTCATTAAAATAGGTTTCTGAAAGCACCTTAAGACCAATTCGCTCATTGTCTTTACGCAACAGGCTCGCGGCAACAAGTGTGTCAAAATCAAGTCCATTAATGCCAATGCCTGCATTGGCCAAAATATGCATATCAAACTTTGCATGATGAAAATATTTTTTTATCTTCGCGTCTGCAAAAACAGGCTTAAAGGCATCTAAAACTTCTTGTTGAGAAAGTTCACCTTTATGCACATGATCAAATGGGATATAGTATGCTTTTCCAGGCTTAGTCGCAACAGAAAGTCCCACTAAACGTGCTTGGCTCACGGTTATGCCATCTGTTTCGGTATCGATTGACACGGCACCTTCTTGTTTAATCTCTTGTATTACTTGATGCAACGTTGTTGAATCAGTAACGGTAAGATATTCTGCATGTGGTTTATATTCTCGTTTTTCAGTAACAACAGTTTGTCCGCCTGGCAGCTCTTTAAGTAATGATTTAAAATCATATTTATCAAAAAATCCGCGCGCTAATTGCCAATCTGCAGGAGAAAAACTGAGATCTTTTTCAGACAAGTGTAAATCTATATAAAGTAATGAGAAAAGCTGTTCACTTAAAAAAGCTTCTTGCTGTGACGCTTTAAGCAGATCACGCGTGCGTTCTTTTGGTACCTCTTGAATTCGCTCATACAAGTCTTTAAGGGAATCAAATTGCTGCACTAAATCTGTTGCGCCTTTTGGGCCAATACCCCGAACGCCGGGTATATTATCTGAGCTATCGCCACATAATGCAAAATAAAAGGGTAATTTTTCTATAGGAAAACCATAGCGAGTTTCTATTGCAGCTTTATCGAAAGTTTCTTGCTTAAAAGCGTCATATAAAACGATATTACCATCAACAGCTTGGCCGAGATCTTTATCTGTTGTTATAAGAACTACTTTGTAGCCTTTTTTTGCAAAATCACGTGCGATACTATAGAGCAAATCATCAGCCTCATAACCACTTTTTTCAACTTGCGGTAAATGAATCTGGCCCGCAAAATCTTGAATTATAAACTTCTGATCAAAAAGATGCATCGGCGCAGCTTGACGTGTCTCTTTATACTCTTTATACATTTCATGGCGCTGTGTTGGCCCTTTACTGTCCCACACCAAAGCCAGATGCTCGGGATTAAAGGTGTCGATAATTTTTTTAACCATGCGACAAAAGCCGTATACGGCACCAACATGAGTTCCTGATGGCGTTAACATGGGCTTAAGTGCATAAAAAGCTCTATATAAAAATGAAGAACCGTCAATAAGATAAATTGTTTTTTTATTCATAATATTCCTGCTTAGTATAGTATCTATTACCATAGGCAAATATCGAGAAACAATCAACAACTATTGCAAAATAATGAAAAATAGTAGATTTTTATCTTAATGAGAGATTTAACTTTTAAAAATTAAGTGGGTAGCTTTTATGAAAAACAAAAAATTTCTTATAACACTTTTTGTAGTACTTTTTGTATCAATCAATCATACCTATGCTATGGCCCCAGAAAGCCACACTGGTTCAGATGAGTCAATAATGGAGTTAACTAAAAATAGTCATGGGGGCTCTGATGATTCAATACAAGAATTGAGAGATATTCTTAGAACGAGTATACCATTTGACGATGACGATGACGATACTAAGCTCAATAAACGACTTCCAAGAAATTCCATGGAAGACATCATGGATGAAATCAATAAAGAAACCATAACTTTTAAAAAAAACTTTAAAAAAACAACCTTGAGCCCTGATGCAACTATTGCATTGCGAACTGCCCCCGACCCACGCTTTACACAGATAACGTTACATCATTACCGCCTTGAAATAGATGACAAACAAAAACTGCAACTCATCATAGATGAAGAGGCTCAAAAAGATGCTAACATTAAAAAATTAAATGAAAATTTCGAACTCCTTCGCACCGCATGCATAGCAACACTATTCCTACAAACAAATGATGGAACGAAAAATCCATTCTTAGAAAGCCTTATAAGACAATGCAAATTTTTGTTCCAAGATATAAATAAGCTGCCGAAAGATCCAAAAAAAAGGCGTACGGCAAAGGATGATATTCATAAAAAGCATATTTTCCCCGCAGTTGAAATACTCGAAGCGGCCTTAAAAAAAGGTTCAGAGTA
This sequence comes from uncultured Candidatus Babeliaceae bacterium, assembly GCA_963704655.1. Lineage (GTDB taxonomy): Bacteria > Babelota > Babeliae > Babelales > Babelaceae > BOG-1370. The sequence continues at coordinate 1,006,353 of OY969927.1, forward strand.
AAATACCAACCCCGCAATATTAATTTCTCTTACAAAATTAAACCATTGCTTTTCACCCCATAATTATTGTTAACTATATAGTGCATAAACGTACTGCTTTAGTAAGCATTATATTTAAAATATTGTTCTCGGGGGGGAAATTCGTGGAACATTTAAAAACATTACTCTTTATTTTTTATTGCATATCATGCATTAATATCACTCATGCGCTTAATAACGAAGATAAATCACCCAGATCTCTAATAAGATCATTTTTTGGTAGATCATCATCCTCAACTTTTAGCCCACTTGCTTCACCGAGCCCAGTTACCTCACCACGGTCTCCACTTGTAGCACCGCTTAAAGATTGCACGCTTGATATTACAGAAATTCCTGAACCGGTTAATAATCAAGACCTGGTTGAATATTTGGAATTATTTGGGGTCTTTGCTCAAGTTTTTCATATATCTAAAAATGTCATTATTCTACCAAAAGCTACAATAACAGATCTAAATTTAATTACTCCTGAGTTATTAAAAACTGATCTTGGTGATATTAGCGGAAGCGATATCTACGATGCCATGAAAAGAAACATTTCGGAAGTAAAACAAAAAGCACCATTAGTTTATAAAGCCTACCTGGCTCAATCTATCAGAAAAAAACTTTTAGTATTCGAAGCTGATCCTATTAATCCAAAGCCTGAACTAAAAGAACAAAGTGCGAAATTATTACAATTTCTTGCAGATCAGCAAGAGTTACAAACTCTTCGTCCTAAACTTGAAACGATATCAAATTGGATATCGAAAAAGGCTGTTTTTGATGAACAAACAGCGCACGATCTAGAAATAGAGCTTCTCGAAGGAGATATACATGATCTACTAGATTTTTATCGAGGACTCTGCATCGTCAAACCATGCAAAGAGAAATAATTCAGCCTATATGCTTATATAATAGCCTTTTTAAATCAAACAGTTTTCTCTTTAAGATTCTTGTGCTATACTAAAAAAACATTAATCTAAAGGGCTTTTTATGAAAAAAATACTAATTGCAATACTTGCAACATTTACACTCACAACACTTCAAGCGGCTGAAACCTCAACCAAAGCGCCCAAGGGCCCGCTTAGGGACCGCAGGATCCAAGCGCTCACTGGTGGAGAACTTACGCCCTTAAATACGGCAGCACGTGCAACGAAAGTACGTCAGCCTGAATTTTGTGAATGGGCAATGAGATACCTCGAACAAGATGCTAATACTTCAACTGACTATATTGCTTTGGATTTTTTTCCAGGAGTACATACTTATTTGGACCAAGATAACATTACAATAACCCCTCCGACCATAGAAAAAACCCCCGAGGGATCAACGCCTCCAGCCACAGATTTTATTTCCAAAGGCTATTCTGATGCCAGATTATTGGGTAAGCTTACGCCGGAAGACAATGAAAAGTTATATGCATTTGCTGCACTTATCTGCCTAAAAAATGCTCTTGCACAGCCTTATAAACCTTTTAATTATTCTAGAATAGCTTCAGTGATAACAACAAAGAAAGGCTCTGGCAGCAAAAAAGCTTTTTCTCCAGCTATTTGTGATATAGCAGTGCTATGCAAATCAATGGCTCTTTATTCAAGCGAGACAAATACCAAGCGCACACAGGGTAAATTAAAAGAAATATATAACCAGTACGTTCCAGAGGTTCGTGCAATATTATCTAAAGTGGGATATACGCAGTCTCCAATTGATCTTACGCCAATAAAGTGATCCACAAAGTATCTATTCAGGATTTTCTCAAGCAAAAAGAGAATTTCCCCATCATAGATGTGCGGGCACCACAAGAATATCTTCATGCACATATTCCAGGGGCACATAGCGTGCCCCTATTTTCTGACCAGGCACGCGCACAAATTGGCACACTTTATAAACACCAAGGTAAAGAGGCTGCAATAAAACTCGGGCTCACCCTTGTCGGCCCCAGGCTGCACGAACTGGTTGAAGCAGTTGACTCTATTGCGCCTAATAAAATAGTGCGCCTACACTGTTGGCGCGGGGGCATGCGCAGCGCAAGCTTTGCCTGGCTTTTAAGCCTGAGCGGTTACACCGTATATCTTCTTGAAGGTGGCTATAAAGAGTATCGCGCCTTCATCCGGCAACAATTTCAAAAAAACTATAACATTATCACCATCAGTGGCAAAACCGGGTCAGGCAAAACAGACTTTTTAAAAACATTGGCCACACTCGGATACCACGTTATTGATCTTGAAAATTTAGCAAACCATAAAGGCTCTGTCTTTGGTCATCTTGGACTTGATAACCAGCCGACACAAGAAGCGTTTGAAAATAAACTCAGCCTAGCGCTTTATGGACATGATGCAAATGAGCCACTTTTTGTAGAAAAAGAGAGCCGCCGCATCGGGCAACTGTTAGTGCCCGATGCTTTTTTCGAACAATTAAAAACGGCGCCACCACTAACCATACAAATTCCTACCGAACAACGCATTGAACGTATTATGCGTGATTATGGCGCTGCCGATAAACAGGCACTTATTGCTGCAATAAAAAAAATAGAAAAACATCTTGGTGGAGCACTCTGCAAAACTATTATTACCCAGATTGAAGAAAATAATTATCAAGAAGCTATTATCCATCTTTTAGAGTATTATGATAAGTACTATGGGGAAAATCCCCATGAGCTATCACCCGTACTGGACCCATCGGTAAAAGATAGCCAAGAAATAAAAAATTTTATAACAAAATTCTTAGCAGATAACTCTATATAGATGTATATTACCGTTAAACTCTTAAATGGTTTTCAACAACAACTTACCTATAAAGTTCCAAACGCATGGGACAATAAACCACATGTTTCGGATATTATTAGCGTGCCGCTGCAAAAGCGTAAAGAGCTTGCCTATATAACCAACATTCTTGAAGATTTTGATCCATCGCAAGAAAATTTTAAAATTAAAGACGCGCTTGAACAGCAGCCTTTACCTAACGACCCAACATACAAAACTTTTATTCAACAACTTGCCCGCTATTATTGCGTAAGCGAGTTAAGCTTTTATAAGCGTTTTGCGCAGTACCTTGAAGAACCACACGATTCAGATGATATCTTTCAGCTGGGTGAAATGGCGCGGCAAAATAACCTCACATTAACACCTGCACAGCAGCACGTTGCGCAAGAAATAGACGCTGTTTTTGAAAAAAAAGAGTTTCAGCCAATTTTATTGCACGGTGTTACCGGCTCAGGAAAGACTGAAATTTATAAACATGCTGCAGAAAAAATTATTGCCCAGGGAAATAACGTATTATTGTTACTCCCAGAAGTTTCTTTAGCCGTGCGCTTTACGCAGATATTTAAAGAGTATTTTAAAGATACTGCGCCGGTTTTTAGCTTTCATAGTGCAACCAGTAAGTCAGAAAAAAAGGCGCTCTGGCAACATATGTACACCAACAAGCCCGCAATTATTATCGGCGTGCATTTGCCACTTTTGCTACCCATCCCGCGTTTAGGATGCATAATAATTGACGAAGAGCACGATGTTGGCTACCAAGAAAAAAAGATTCCCCGAATACACACAAAAGAAGCTGCGCTCATGCGCGCAAGTTTTATGAAAATTCCGGTAATTTTAGGTTCTGCGACGCCTTCTATCAGTTCGCTCTATAACGTTGAGCATAAAGGCTGGAAGCTGTTACAGCTGACCGAACGGTTTCGTGGCGCCTTTCCCAAGGTACAAATTGTTCAACTTGATAAAAAAAATAAACAGAATTTTTGGATCAGCCCAGAATTGCAGCAGGCAATTCAAGATCGATTAGCGCGCAAAGAACAGGCGATTATATTTTTAAATCGCCGCGGTTACAGCTTTTTTGTGCAATGTTTTGGTTGTGATTTTATCTTTAACTGCACCACCTGCTCGGTAAGTTTAACGTTTCATGAGCCGAATATTCTCGCGTGCCACTATTGCGGCATCAAAAAAAATTTACCGTCTGCGTGCCCAAGCTGCAAAGAACCAGAAAAACAGTTTTTAAAAAAAGGTATTGGCACACAACAGGTTGTCACCATTTTGCAAAAGCTTTTCCCACAAGCAGCTATTGCGCGAGCAGATTTAGATAGCACCGTTAATAAAAAAAAGTGGCAACAGATTGTTGACGATATGCATAATAAAAAAATCGATATCTTGGTCGGCACCCAAACAATTACCAAAGGATACCATTTTCCGAGTGTGACGCTGGTAGGCATTTTATGGGCAGACAGTAATATCCATTTTCCCTTTTATGCAGCTGCTGAAACAACACTGTGCCAACTTATTCAAGTTGCAGGACGCGCGGGGCGCGAAACTCAAAACGGGTTAGTAATTATGCAGACAATTACCCAGCACCCGATATTTTCGTACATCAATGAAGAAAATTATTGCAAATTTTATGAATACGAACGCGCCTATCGCCAGGAACTACGTTATCCACCCTATGTCCGTTTTGCAGAAATCGAGTTCAGGCACGAAAACGAACAAACTGTTGCTCGTGATGCACTTACTTGTGCTGAGTTTCTTGAAAAACTTAGTCTTGAACAGAAAAAAGATCTTATCATCCTGGGCCCAGCACAACCTATGGTGCACAAGATCCAAAATATCTTTATTCAGAAAATATATATAAAAAGTGAATCGATAAAAGATATTATCTTTGCATACCACCAGATTACCCGCCTACCCATTGCGAGCAAACACTATTTCACACCTAATCCATTAAATTAAGATGACAATTTTTTAACGGCTTCATCAAACTTATTTTTTAATTCCAGAAGTTGATTATACTGACTCTCATTAAGCCTTAGATCATCAAAAGTACAATTTACCAAAAAAAGTCTATAATTTTGAATCTCTTGCTCACTTAAATATAGGTCAAGAACCCTCTGCATTTTTTCTATATTAGATGGCTTAAGCTTCCAATCTTTTCCTATCGCTTTTCTAAGCTCAAAAAGTTTCATTTTCTCTAATTGTGACTTAATTTCAATCTTATAATTTCCTACAAGAATAGGAAGGGAATAGTTGAAAATTGCTTCTGGACTTAAAAAAGTTTCTTTATCTAAGAGAAATTTATTACCTTTATAGACTTTGGCTAACTCATCACAAACTGACCCCTGCTTTACATAGCGCCTTGCGACAGCCTCAAGGTCACATGCCAATCTATATTTTTCAAATTCGAGAAAACCCTCACGCTTTTCTGCAAAGGCTGTCCCACCACCAACATTAATGCTATCAACAAGCGCGTCTATGGCCATATTTAATTTCTTAAGAACATTTTCTGGGGCAAATTGACTATGTGGTGAGAGTGGCGACAATAATAAATCGGGTTGAGGATCTCTCTGCTGAACAACTAAAGGATTCGCAATAAAAAAGGCCCTGAACTTATTTTTTGGGCTATTACTTGATTCAGACGCACATGATGCAAAAACATACAAAATCCCTATTAAAAAAACATATAATTGCTTCATACTTCCCCCTAAAAAATAGACATTCCTTTAGTATCAGTCTAATTTTTCAAGATCAATAATGCTAGAATTTTCCTCTAGAAGCTCTAATTTCAATTCTGTTTGTGCACTAAGCAGCAAATCTTGCAATGATTGTATCTGAGCCTGTGAAAGCTCTATCCCTTCTAATTCAGAGCGGCTTATTGAAAAGAAGTTAAATGTTTCCCGAGAAATAGGGTTTTTCATAAAATTAATAACATCACGCATGCCCTTTTCCTCGCTAGGAAGAAGATAATCGTCTTTTTTTGCATAATTTCCGATTACTACAAAATCACGCATATCAGGTAAATTATTTTTTCGTGCGTACCATGCTAATACCCTTGTTAAATTCTCTGGCCTCACTTCAGAAAAGCCAGACTCATTAAAAAGTCGTTCTATTTTATTAAGATCTTTCATATAATTCAGGTTTAAGCGCTCATAAAAACCCGTACCATCGCCCTTAGCCCGCTCTAATAAGCATGCTAAATCATCACAATACTCACGCAGCTTTTTTCCTTGCTCAAAACCAACAAGGCAAAATTCTGTTCCATGTAAAATTTCACTATGAAGATCTTGATACCGTTCATGCATTTTTTTTATTGCCAAATTTTGTGAAGAATATTCTTCATGCGCTTCAATATTCGGCGCTTTAATAGCTAGCCTTGGCTCTTGACCATAAAAAATCTGACCCGATGTAAGTAAGACAAAAACAAATGGTGTGATGTTCATGATATAATCTTATTTTTTAAAAAAATGAGCACGATAATGCGCAAGTTCTGCCATTGATTCATGAACGTCTGCAAGCGCACGATGCTCTTTGCTTTTCTTGAAATCACTGTTTGGGTCTTGCGAATACCATTTTGTAACAAGCTCTTTTACCGTAGAAACGTCAATTAAACGGTAATGAAACAGTGCATCGATCTTTGGCATATATTTTTTTAAAAATATTCTATCTTGATAGATAGTGTTGCCCGCTAAAAAAGTTTTTCCCGAAATGCAATATGGCTTTAATGCATCATAAAAAGTCTTCTCAATAGTTGCAAGATCCGTGGTTGATTCGGCAACTGCTTTAAGCAATCCAGATTTAGTATGCTGATTTTTAACCCACGGATCCATCATGACTATCTCTGTTTCTGGGTAATGAATAATAGCACTCAGGCCTTGAAAAATAATGTTATTATCAAAGTCTGCAACAAGTGCCGCAATTTCTAAAATTTTATCAACATCGGCATTTAAGCCTGTCATTTCAAGGTCCAACCAACACACGCGTGAATCTGAATTCATAATTTACCTTTTTTTTAAACAGTAATTATAGTACACTTTTTAAAACAAACTATAGAAATTTCTCCAACACTTCGACTTCGCTCAGTGTGAGCGGTGAGAAAGTAGTTTATCCTAAGCAGCATCAAAATGGAAAAAATATCAGTCGGTGTCTTTATGGGCGGCATGTCGCTCGAAAAAGAAGTTTCATTTAATTCAGGCAGAACCGTTTGCGATCATCTTGATACACAGCGTTATACTGTACTACCAATTTTTCAAAACGGTGCAGGCGAACTTTATATAATTCCACAAAAATTTCTTTATCGTGGAAAAATTAGCGACTTTGAACATCGCCTTGCAACAGAAGCGCGCCACATATTTTGGCATGACTTAAAAAGTCTTATCGATATCGCATTCATAGCACAACATGGTCGTTATGGAGAAGATGGTTGCATACAAGGAACACTTGAGCTTCTTCAAATTCCTTATGTGGGCGCTAAAGTTTTTGGCAGCGCGTTGGGAATGGATAAATTTTTACAAAAATTTTTTTTAGAATTACATGGCATAAAAACTGCGCATGGCATTTGTGTTGAACCAGAAAATATAGAAAAGATTTCCTACACATATTTACAAGAACATCTCCTTGAATTTCCGTTAGTAGTTAAACCGGTTCATGAAGGCTCAAGCTTTGGCGTAGCAATTGTGCATGATTTGTTAGAACTTACACAAGCGTGCAAAAAAGCAGCTTATATATCTAAAGACACGCCGCAAGCGATAATTATTGAAGAAAAAATTAATGGCATGGAATTTTCTTGCATTGTAACTCAAGATGCGCAAACTGGTGAATTTAATGCGCTTTCTGTAACAGAAATTGTAGCGCATGATGAAAATAGCATCTTTGATTATGAACAGAAATATATGCCAGGCCGCGCTACAAAATGGACACCCGCACGCAGCTCTGAAGAAGATTTATTGCGCATAGAACAAATGGCAATTGATACCGTTAAGGCACTTGATTTTTGCACTATCGGCAGAATAGATGGTTTTTTAAAACCGAATGGTGATATCGTAATCATAGACCCAAACTCACTTTCTGGACTTGCGCCATCAAGCTTTGCATTTGTACAAGCGGCACAAAAAAAATTAACTCATAAAGAACTTATTAATACATTACTTGAAGCTGAAATGAAAAAGAATCACCCTACCTCAAAAAAAACCGACGTATTATTTGAACGTAGTAACAATAAAATTGCACGCGAGCCACATAAAACAGTTATCGCTGTTGTATTTGGTGGTGCATCAAATGAACGTGAAATTTCATTAGAATCTGGCAGAAATGTTATCTACAAATTACCCAGCGAAAAATATCAGGTGCTACCAATTTTTCTGTCACGCGCATTAACATTTCATCTTGTTTCGCTTGAACAGCTTGTGCTTAATTCCACGCAAGAAATTGAAAGCTCGTTAGAAAAATCACAACAGTGGGCACTTGAAGATATAAAAATTAACGCAGACTTTGTCTTTATCGCGTTACATGGCGGTCAAGGCGAGAACGGCTCATTCCAAGGCGCCCTGGAGATGATGAGAATCCCTTACAACGGCTCTGGCGTACTTGCAAGCGCACTATGTATGGACAAACATAAAACAACGCAACTACTTAAAGCTTGCGGCTTTGACGTGCCAAAAAATATTCTTGTGCCACTTGATGAATTACTAGAACAACATGACCTTAGTGCGGCAACATTTCCAAGTATTGTTAAGCCGCATAATGACGGTTGCAGCGTCGGCGTAAATAAAGTAAAAAATATGCACGAGTTGCATAACGCATTACGCTGCTTGAAAGATAATGGGCACAGTCATGCGCTAGTTGAAGAGTTTATTAAGGGCATGGAATTGACCGTTGGTGTTTTAGGCAACAAGAATGTTGCTGCATTGCCACCAAGTGCTGCGATAACAACACAAGACATTTTATCTATCGAAGAAAAGTTTTTACCGGGCGCTGGCGAAAACCAAACCCCTGCTCCGTTACCGGCAGCATCATTGGCTTTTGTGCAACGCACTATGGAAAATATCTATAAAACGCTAACCTGTTCCGGGTATGCACGTATAGACTGTTTTTATCAATCAGCTAAAATAAGCCCAACGGGCAAAGAACGGGTTATCACACTCGAAGTTAATTCGCTGCCTGGACTTACACCGGCTACGGTTATTTTCCACCAAGCTGCTGAAATTGGCATGAGCCCCAGCGAATTTCTGGATACCATCGTTCAGCTTGGCTTTGAAAAGCATGGCAAGCCAAAAAATCAAGAGGCTCCTGCAAAAGAGACTATAGAAAAAGAGATAGCCGTAGCGTAAAATGCTATTACTGCGATCCTTTTTGCCCTTTTATTGAATGCTTACTATAATATAAAGTATAAAATATAAACCAAAGACTGAATAAAAAGGCATTTTTCTATGAAATACTATCTTCTTATGGCACTCAGCTTACCAATTCTATCATTTCAATCTTCTGAGTTATTTCAGCGCCAATTGACGCGGGAAGAGATAGACATTATCGTCTTGACCGTACCAAAAATCAACAAAGATAACTTAACCAAAGAAGTGGAAAAGCTAAATGGTTTTATTAAAGAATCAAAAGAACAGTTAACGTTAGTTTACCAAACCACTAACGCTCAAACAAAACTTTTAAAGTTAATTGATAAAAAAAAGAATCGTAATGAATACATAGAACTTGAATTAAAAATTTCAAAAAACAGTTTCCTGGCAGCACGCTTGCTTGCGTATCATAAAAATGTCCAAATGATAACAAAGTGCGTGGAAGAAAGTTTAGCAGAAATTTCACGCGAACAAGACAGAAATGACAAGATTAAATTACTTGTAGACCGCATAGCTGGCGCTAAAGAAGCAGAGCCATTTGATACAGAAAAAAAATTAGAAGAGTTTTACGCTTCATTACAATAGTTATAGCAAAGCTCAAACAAGTCGCAACAATTTCCGTGCATGGTATATCGAACCATGTGAGAATTTCTACAACTCGCTCTTTCAGAATTTATTTACTTAATCGCCCACACTCTATTTTTGCCATCGGCATGCGCAGTTACAATATACTTGCCAAGTGTGCACCATGCTATTGCAGCTGCACGTGAAGGGCTTTTTAAGATGCGGCCCCTTTCACTTGATCCAAGGGCCCAGATAGCAATTTCACCGTCAGGAAAACCTGCAGCTGCTATATATTTTGAACCGCTGCTGTCTCCATCAAATGCGCATACTGTTTCTGCCAACCCATTATCCGGTCTAATAGAATGGCGCAATTTTCTAATCTTATTATAGCGCAGCATATCTACAAGATAGACGTCGTTTGCAGCATCACCGATTGCAAGATATCTGCCACTTGGGTTAACTTTAACTTCAAAAATATCCGCACCATTATTTTCGACAAGTAACAAACAAGGCTCTTGTTGATGATTAACATCATGAATGAGAACTTTTGAAGATATAGTCTCAGCATTCACCATATACCCAAGAATTACTTTTTTTGCATTGGGCGTTATTGTTGCAGAACTAATAGAAGATCCACCCGGCACTCGCTCATTAAAAACCCGCAAAAGTCGATTTTGTCGCACATCCCACAACAACCCTCTATCATTATAATCGAACCCAACAAGATGATTTCCAGCAAGACCCCAACTAACTTGCGTAACAAAATGACCAAAATTTAATTGCGTTACTGATCTGTCAATTCTGGCATCCCAAATTCGAACCGTTCCATCACCAGACCCTGTTGCAAAACACGTATTATTATTTTTTACTATCGTATTTATCGTGCCATCATGGCCTTCGTATCTTGAAATAATAGTATTATCAAAATCGCGGCTTACAACATCAAAACCTTCAGCACAGAGCACTAAGGGCCCATCGCTTAAAATATCAACAGCGGTATTGCGACCATTTAAACCATCAACAACAGCAATTGGCTGATTCACGCAAAAGACATAGTGTGGCACTAAACTCAAAATAAATAGGGCATAAAATTTAATGTTCATGGGATATAGTTGTTGATATTAAAAATTCGGATAGCGCTTTCAGAACGATCAAAGGCAGCTATAGTTGCACCACAACTTGCAACATAGGTAAATCCTGAACCGCCCATCAAGCCGCTTATAAACTCTGATTTTTCATGATCATAGATCTCAATTAAAGATACTGTATCAGAGCCTGTTTTACACTTTCCAGCAACTATGCTCCATGTATAATTTTTATTAAAACAGCCATCGGTTAAATTAACCTCTAAATTAGAAATTTCTACCCCGCCTATTACCTGATCATGAACAGTATGACAAAGAAAATATGCTTTCGGGTCAACTATTAACAAAGAATTGCCATCAGCAGAGTAGGTTACTTTTTTAATATCAATAGATGTATCTCGGCCGACTAACTCTTGTACCTTTTGAGCTCGAATATCAAAAATGTCTATGTTACTATTAATAGCAGATCGTAGCCTTTTATACCCAATAACTATATGCTTGCCTGACGGACTCAATGCTGCTGAATTTATCGACTTGCTATCACAATAAGATAAAATTCTTTTTCGCGACCGACGGTCCCACAAGGTAAGTGGGTCATAATCAGATGTTGGCGTTGCTAAAACCAGATTGCCCACTTTATCCCAACTTAATTCATTAACATAGCTCCGACATGCATTATCATTAAAGACATGCTCAAGCTGATGTCTTTCAACATCAAATATACGCACAACACCTTGTTGCGAACCAGTAGCCAATCTGTTTTCTGCATGAGTTGCGCACAATGAGTACACAAGTTGCTCGCCATTGTCAAAAAGGCCAATAATTTTTTGAGGGTCATCACCTTGTAATGATCTTGTAGCAACATAATCATCATTTGATGAAAAAAGAATTTTACCCTCTTGAATAAGATCTAAACCATGCAGCCTTTGCTGCGATTCACTCAAGGTTGGTAATACAATATCTGGTGCTTGAAGATAAAGGGCATGTGCTGATTTAATGCTCATCGCCAACAACAATGACACAGCTATTATATTAAATTTCATCATTGATTATCCCCATTTTTTTTATAAAGATTTTATCCACTAATTGAGCAACATACCATTATATTTTGTTCAAATCTAGAAAATTATAAAAAAAGAGTCTTTATTTCTAAAGACTCTTTTTTACTTAAAAATTCAATTTTTATTTTTGTCTTCCAATTTGAGACATGTCCCACACTTTAATAGCATTATCTTTGCTGCAAGCCGCTGCTAAAACATCACCATCCCAAACTATCTGCTCTCCCGTCATCTCACCAGAGCTTAATGTTGCTACGGTCTTTAAGCTTGGCACTTTAACAACTCTAATATTATTTTCACCTGATACTGCCAACAGACTTTCAGTTTCATCAAACGTCATTTGATGAAAACCTAGGTCATCTAATTTACCAAGTTCATTGTAATGAGAGGTTTCCCCCAAAAAGACATTTGTATATGCTCCAACGGCAAATTTAAAACCATCTTTAGAAAACTCAATACTCATTGCATCACAGGGACTATCTGCGGCACTAAACCCTTGACGTTCTTTTTTGTTACATATATCAAAAATAGTAACTACACCTTTATAGGGCGATATATTACCAATAACACCTACCGGTTTAGTGTGTGCAATAAGAACATCATCACCACGAGGACTTATTGAAGCAGAGTACATGGTGTTACTTTTATGTTCGCAACATATATCACCACTGCGCACATCAACAACCCACATAGGATCGCTAGAAATTTCTGGAGACACACACAGAAGATTATCATTTGCGGACCATGATAAAACAGCTATTCTTTGGGAATTTATGTCTCCTTTTCTTCTTGAAACACTACCAATAATAGCTAGTGTTTCTAAATCAACCAACTGAACCGCGTCTGTGGACCATTGACCAACGGCAACTTGCTTTTTTGCGTGATTAACTTTTAATGCACTGCCTATGTAACCCTTTACAACATAGGGTAATTTTACATAAGAAATACTTCCATCAGGACCAATATCACGAACTGAAAGGCTCTTTTTTTCTTCGTCAAATGCCAAAAGAATTTGGCCATCTTTCACCAATTGTACGCAATTTACGTTACAACCATCTCCAGGATACATATATCGCGTATCTGGCTCTTGCGCCGCATAGCCATTAGCCAAGTAACTAACTAACAACATTATGCTGAGTAATTTTTTATACATACAACACTTCCTTTTAAAATAAAGATGCAACTAATTACCGCTCAATAATAGCATCAAATTATTTTAAAAAAAGAATGTATAGAATTTATTTAGATTTATGATTTTTTAATAGATAGTGTGCCGGCATTATTAATGGTAACAATGCAACCGACAACACGGGCAAGATCTTCAGATGATAATGATAAAAAGACAGCTGGAAGCGCCTCTTTTCGCGTCATGCCACGAGCAAAAGCTTTGGCAACAATTACACCGCGTTCGTCGCGCCAGATATAAAAGGTGCCTTCACACGTGACTAATTCAAGTGCGTCAGCTGGAATATAAGGACGGTCAACAACAAAATCGAAAAGATTTTTTTCTTGACCGGTAAAGGGGATTTCTAATAATAAGTTCTTACTCGCGCCAGAATTAAGAGTAAGCTCTTTAGCAGCGTAAGAAAAAGAAGCGGTATCAGGGGAATTATTTACAATTTTAACAAGCTTAGCCGCAGATGCGCCATGCACATAAACAGCTAAACCCAATAATAAAAAAAACTTTTTAATGTTCATAAACCCCTGACAGTTGTTAAGCGTAAATAATGCCTATTGAAGATTTTTCAAAGTTAGCAAGTAGTCTAAAAACAACACCTCCTGGTGTTACGCGGACTAATAAACCAGCTGAATGTGCGATGTCCATATTTTTTAATACAACAGAACAAGTACGGGTGTACGTATTTTCACATACAAGGTTTACACCCTGGCGCCAAAAATATACACGATTAACTTGATTGCCAACAGAAGGCACTGGACATGCATAATCTGAAACGCTAGGGACAGCTAAACGTAATGGCTGTCTTTTTTGCCCAGCTGGTACCTTTAATGAGTAATTGCCACATTCTAACGTAATATCTTCACCAGTTTCATTAACCACTAAAGCAACAGAAAGATCTGCCCTTAAGGTGATTGCTGGCAAAAAGGTTATAGCACCTGCTATAAGCACTGAATTAATCATTTTTTTCATAATATCCAACCTATAAAATAGCTATTTGTGTTTATATATACTCTATAAGTTTAACATTTTATTATTTATTTGCAATAATTAAAGCAAAATTAACGAAGCTCAGCGGATCCAGCCCCTGATAAATTCTTTTTCACAATATCCAACCTGCCTGTGTTAATTTGTAGCTCTTTATCGGCAAAAGCAGAAACTTTTAATGAATCGTGGCTAAAAGGTGATTCCCTGTCAAAATCAACAAGGCCCGGGTATTCTATAGAAATATCCCATATTGCGCCAGGAACACCCAATATCATTATTGCGTCGCCATGTTCAACGGGGACATTATAGCGCCCGCCAGGTAAGATGGAAAAAATATTTTGGCCCCGCATATATTCAACCAAACGGCCAGAATTGTTATGAATCGTAAGTTCGGAAGCTTGAACAGAAGTGATTAATAAACCAATTAAACATAGATTTTTTTTAAAAATGTCCATAATAAACTTTCAATATTTTTTTATATATTCGATCAACAAAGTTTATTATCTCATTTTTTTGCTAAAACTTGAAGCGCTTTACGCAATAATTGATCAAAAGACATCTTAGAAACACCTTCTGCCCCGCGCAATTGGTCAACTGCAAGCAATATTTCCTGGCGGGAATATCCCAAAGAGGTTAATGCATCGGTTAAATCGCGTATATGGGTGCTCAAAGAACCTACAGACTGGCCATCTGAAGAGCCTGTATAAAGATCGATTTTTTGAACTTTGTCCTTTAGGCTCAGAATAAGCAATTCTGCCTTTTTGCGACCAATACCACTAACAGAGCTTAATAAGGCGATATTGCCAGAAACAAGAGCCTCAGCCAAAGCAGTAACCGAAAAAGCAGAAAGTAATGCTAGTGCCATTCGTGGACCAATGCCAGAAACACTAATAAGTTGAACAAAAAGATCCCGCTGGTTAACTTCAAGAAAACCGAATAATGACGGCCCATTCTCCTGACTCCAGTGAAAATAGGTATATAATTGCAGCTCAGAGCCAGCAATAGCCACAATATTTTCTGGAACATATACCTGAAAGCCAAAACCTGCGATTTGAAGCACTAGAATGTCATTTTTTTGTGACTGGACCATCCCCTTAAGATAACTAATCATAAATAACCCTCTGTTTCTTTACTAAAATAAAATCTTTATTGACAAATATAGAGCATATGATACCTTTCTAACTATGCAAGTAGCTGCAAAAAACAGCAACATGCGGGAATAGCTCAGCTGGTAGAGCGTTGCCTTGCCAAGGCAAAGGTCGCGGGTTCGAATCCCGTTTCCCGCTCCATATAATTCTTTATATTTGTATATCACAGTGTTAACCTTCTACTATCTCTCTATTATTACCTATCGGTAACTATTTTTAAAAGGCACAAGTATGAAATCAATAATTCAAGAAGCATCGTCCATAGCAAAAGCAGTCGAAGAAGGCTGGATAAAAGCTCAAAAACCACAGCAATTTTCAGTAAAAATACTTGAAGAAGCTGAAAAGAATTTTCTTGGTCTTACAAGAAAATCTGCTAAAGTAGCTATCTTTTTTGACGAACCACAAGTCGCTAAACCATCTGAGCACAGAGGCGGTCAACAAACATATAAACAGCCGCAAAACACTCAACAACGCCAACAGCAACAGGCTCAGCAACCTCGCCCTGCTTATGAAAAACAGCAAGCTGCGCAACAGCGTCCTGCTCAACAGCAAGCACCAAGACCGCAATCACAACAGCAATATTCTCAGGCAGCAGAAAGTACTGTTCAAGCGCCTACGCAGCCTAAAAAGCAATTTGAACCACTTTGGAACCAGGGAATGGTTGACCGCACACAACAGTGGATGCAAGAAGCTTTTAAAAATTCAAATAACGAGCATATTCAATTCACCGTTGAACCTCAAAAGTTTCATTTACGCATTACTCTTTCAGCACCGATTTTACCTGACCCAGACAAAGAAAAACAACTTCTTGCTAGTTTTTCTGCACTTATTTTAGAAACGCTGAAACGCAGCTTTAAAATGTCGCTTCGTGGGCACAAAATTGTACTTACTCATAAAAAGCAATAATGCTGGTTCGATACACCGTGCACCTGAGTGTTCACCCCTAGGTGAATATATCGAAGGGCACGGCACTCACCATGCACGGGATTATTACTGTATAAATCAATTATTCTATGGCAGAAACCTTCTTACGTACATTTTCTGATACTATTGTTGCGCTCTGCACACCGCAGGGAAATGGCGCTCTAGCGCTTATTCGCATCAGCGGCCCAGCATCATGGCAAATAGGTAATAAGCTTATTAGATTAAAATCACACAAAGAGTTACTCTCAGTACCTTCACATACCGTGCATGCAGCAGATATTTATGACGGCTCAACTCATATTGATGCTGTTATGGTGCTCGCATTACGCGGACCAAAAACTTTTACGGGTTATGATACGCTGGAAATTACCTGCCACAATAACCCATTTATTATTCAATCGATTATCGAACTATGTATTAAACATGGTGCTCGCCCAGCACAACAAGGTGAATTTACACGCCAGGCTTATGAAAATAAAAAGATAGATCTTTTACAAGCAGAAGCAATCAACGAACTTATAACTGCGCAAACGCAGGCTGCTTTAAAAAAATCACTCTCGCAACTTGAAGGCAGCTTAAGCGGCCATGTTGCTACCATTGAAGATATGTTATGCAAATCAATCGCCTGGTGCGAATCAAGCTTTGAATTTCTGGATGACACAGGCGATTTTTTTAAAGAAATTGCTCAATTCCTACATACAATTATTGAAACTATACAACCGATTATTTCTGGCTATGCTGCACAAAAACAGATTCGCCAGGGATATCGAGTAGCTTTAATCGGTTCTGTTAACGCGGGTAAATCATCACTTTTCAATCTTTTAATTGGCCAAAAACGCGCTATTGTTACCCCTATTGCTGGAACTACGCGGGACAGCATTGAAAGCACTTGTATTTTGGGCGATATAACAATCACGTTTATCGATACGGCAGGTTTACGGACAACTGCTGATGTTATTGAGCAAGAGGGTATTGAGCGCTCTTATAGCGAAGCCCATGCAGCAGACGTGATACTTTTGGTTATTGATGGCAGCAGGCAGGTTACTGAACAAGAAGATATTATTTATGCAGATCTACTTGAAAAATACCCTCAAAAAAATATTTTTATTCAAAATAAATCAGATTTGCCAATTTCGACATGCTTCGATACATCAGCCTCTTCGAGACTGCCACTCAGCACGCACGGTAGTGGGCCGCTCGTGGTGAGCAAAGTCGAATCCATAGCGGCTAAACTGCAAGCAATACTCAAAGTTTCGTCATTTTCTGAAGAATCTAAAAAATTACTAGAAACAGAGATCGTAAAGAAAATCTCTGCGCTTTCCCAGCACCATGAGCTGCCATTTTTAATAAATAAGCGCCATTATGAACTTTTACAGGCTGTTTACCAAGATGCAAGAGCCATAATCGCCATGCTTGAAAATACAGGGACCACACCGCATTACGAGCTTATTTCACATCATTTAAAACAAGCACTGGAACACATGAGCGAATTGACCGGTAAAACGGTTAGCGAACAAGCTCTTGATCGTGTCTTTAAAGAATTCTGCGTCGGCAAGTAATTCGGTGACACCTAAATAGGTGAGGTTATCAGCAAATAGCCTACACCCACTAATATCATAGAAAATTGAAATAAGAATGTATCATCAATCTCTTGTGTAGAAGTTTTTGTTATTTTTGTACATTTATGAAAAACAAATTTTCTATTTTCTTTATTTAACTTAAACCACAAAACTTCTTCAATTGGTTTACTTGATAATGGATTTTTAAAAGGTGTATCTGATTCGATAACATCTTCAAAAATTGAAGGGTTCCAGCCCCCAATAAGCCAACTGTTAAGAAGTTCGCCATCAAAGACATAGCAAAATTGATTATCACCCATTTTTGTTTGTGTAACACCTATAGTGTACTTATCAGCATTATTTAATCTATCTTTGAATGGTTCAAGCGATAAACTTTCCTTTACACAGGTATCTAAATACATTTTTTCACTTTTCCACTGACACTGCGGGGCACAAGTAGCTTTCTCATATTCCTTAAACTGTACAGGAAATTCAATCTTAATAAGCTCATTATCAAATGAATAGAGACTTGTAATAAATAAAAGCGATAAAAAACAAAACACATTATCCCCTAATGTTTAACGCATACGCAAAAAGAAGCCTTTAATCAACACTAGTTAGTGTAACTAAAGGCTTCTTGGTTATCAATACGACGCGTTAATATATATAACGCATAATTTATGCAGCCGGAGCTATATCTATAGCAATAAACTCGACGCGGCGGTTTGGTGCCTGTTGTTCTTTATTGCCACTCGGCACAACACACATTTCATTTCCACGGCCAACCAAAGTAATCTTTTCTTTTGGGATACCATTTTTTACAAAGTATTTATACACACACTGGGCACGTTGCTCAGAAAGATGCATATTATACTCAGCAGAACCTGCGAACTTACAAGCATGTCCTTCAATGACTATCTTCTTACCCTGAGCTATCAACTTTTTAGCTCGAGCCAAATTATTCTCCATAGCGCCGGCTTGAGCTGGTTTCATACAATCAGCATCAAATTCAAAGTAAATAGGCATAAACCCGTGGCGGGACTGTTCAATCACTATATCGCCTTCAGATTCATCAATGAGAGCAAAACCCTCTTGAGGCCCAAAAGCAGACTCATCTTCATCAATAACAAAAGCCTCAAGGTCGCCATCAAAGACAGAAACGGTCTTTTGTGACGTTGTTTGCGCCCCAGAAGCTTTAGCTGGCATAGTAGAAGTTTTCTTTTTACAAGCAGGAGCAATAATAACCCCTAATAAAAGACATACTATAAATTTTAATCTTAATTTGTGCATAAAAAGGCTCCTTAATTTAAAAAAATGCTACGTTGTGAGACTTTATCATATTTTTTTTTGCTTTTCTACTTATTCTTTTATGCATAGGATAGTATACTGAAAGTAAAAGAATTTATTGACTGTCCTTTTGACGGTTATTTATGGATATATACTTATGAAAAAAATCTTAATAAATGATTCGCTATGGCAAAAACGTATTGCCATAACACGCGAAGAACTTCTCCAGAACGTCTATTTTGACACTCTTACGAGCAATAACCTCGAGCGTTGTTACTTTAAAGGTACCATAACTCGTGTATTGCCCGGCATACAGACTGCTTTCGTTGATATAGGCCAAGAACGTGCCGGCTTTCTGCATATCTCTGAGATCGACCGCGAATTAGCCATAAAAAGGCTTGGTAGTCCAGAAACGGACCAGGGCCAAGAAAATCTTGACGAAATAGACGAAACAACTTCTGCTTATTCAGCCGAGTCACTTTCACAACCTATTAGCATCGATAAGATATTTCATGAGGGTGAAACAGTTCTTGTTCAGGTTATCAAGGAACCAATCAATGAAAAAGGGGCAAAACTATCTACCTGCTTTACGCTGCCAGGACGCTTTATTGTTTTAATGCCAAACATCCCACGCATCGGCATTTCAAAAAAAATCGAAGAGCGAGAAGAGCGCCAGCGCCTTAAAGAACTTCTTTTAAGTAACCTTCCTCAAGGCATGGGCGCTATTATTCGAACAACTTCCGAGGGCCAAGCATCTACTGATATCATACAAGATCTCAATTATTTAGTTCAGACCTGGCATCAATTGTATGACCGTTATCAAAAAGCGCAGCCGGGACAAAAGGTATACGAAGATATCGAAATGGGCCTACAGATTGTTCGCGATCATCTTGATAAAGATGTTGAAGCGATTATTTGTGACAATAAGCAAACCCAAGCCGCTGTTTATAAATTCGTACGTAACAGTGCACCCGAGTTTGCTAATATCGTAAAACTTTATGAAGGGGAGATGCCTCTTTTTAAATATTTTAATATCGAAGCTCAAATTGAAGCGGCTCTAGAGACAAAGGTTTCACTTGATTCTGGTGGTTCTATCATTATAGAAAGCACTGAGGCAATGACGGTTATCGACGTTAATAGTGGTCGCTATACTGGTAAAACGAGCCTTGAAGAGACGATTTTAAAGATCAACCTTGAAGCTGCTGCAGAAGTCGTGCGCCAATTACGCTTGCGTAATATTGGTGGTCTTATTGTTATCGATTTTATCGATATGGCAGCGCACCAGAACCGCCAGCGCTTATTTAAGTTCTTAGAAAAGACTCTTAAAGAACGTGATAAGTTCCAGTCTGTTGTCTTACGCGTGTCTGAGTTTGGTTTGGTTCAAATGACCAGAAAACGCTCGGGGAAAACCCTTGCGCAACAGCTCATGCGGACATGTAGCGAATGTCATGGTCTTGGCATGGTTAAATCACTTGAGACAGAAAGTTATGCGATATTGCGCCATATTAAAGAAGAGCTGCAATTCAAGCGCCTTTCTGGATTAATCACCCTTTCTGTGCATACACAGGTGTTTAACTACTTAGTGAGCCACCAGTATAATGCACTATTAGCACTCGAAAAAGAATTTAATTGCAAAATCACTTTAGCTACGGCAGAACATGCTGAACATAAAACATTTACAGTTTCATAAGTAAAAAAATAAACAACAAAAAAAGGGTGTCTTTTCGACACCCTTTTTTTATCTAAATTTAAATATTAAGCGTGGGATATTTTGTATGCCTGCGCGTCGACAAGAAGCTCAACAACAAGCCTTTGCAGATTTTCTGCAAATCGTGGTTTTTCAAAGTCTTTTAGATTTTGTTTGCACTTTTCGTAAAAATCACGATCAAAAAGATATTTTTCTAAAAGTTTATCCAAGCCACGAAGACTTGTAACGCCCTGTCCAAAACCATGCTGAGTAATAAAATCTATATTAAGCGCTTCCCAACTCAACACACGTGATGTGCTGTCTAAAAGCAACGGAACCTGTGCATGTACTGCTTCCATAACGCTAACCGTGCCACATTTTGTTATTAGAATATCTGACATAGCCATAATGTCTGGCATTTTATCAGTAAAACCAATAATGGACATAGTAATATGATACGGTAATTTAATTCTTTCTATCTTTTTGCGTAACGCCTCATTGCGGCCCAGACAGACAATAATATGCAATGCGTGCTTGCTATGAGAAAGCGTTTTAACATAATCATACGTCGAAGATGAACCGGCGGCGCCCATTAATACTGTAACCACAGGTTTGGTAAGCGGCACACCAAAGTCATTTTTAAGTTTTTTCACATTTTTCTTGCTAAAAAATTCCTGTCTTATCGGAAAACCACCAACAACAATTCTTTCTTCAGGAATTCCTGCGGGCTTTAAAGTCTTGATAAGATCGTTGTCATTAAAAGGTACTATATATCGATACAACTCATATTCCGTAGGACTATTATTAAGACCCGTTATAAACATAGTATGATCTAAATCTGTGGGGATTATAATAAGAGGTATCCCTCTTTTTTTTGCAACAGCTAAAAGTGAGTTATTTACGGTTGGCATTACTGAAATCATAAGATCTGGTGGATTAAGATCAAGAAAATCAGAAATGAGCTTCTGCATTTTTTTGTCTTGAAGGGGCATATTATGCCTACCATAGGCACAAAGGGTATTAGTAAACCAAACATATTTATTGGTAATAAGATAATTATAAAGATCTTCTGCTGACGAATACTCAAAGGTAGCTTGTTTAACAAAATCTAAAGGGGCAAGAACATCTCGAAGCATGTATACATCAGCAATTTCATAACTATCTTGCAAGATAGTACGCACAGCACGAGCTGCAGATACATGGCCTCCGCCACCACAGCTAGTAAAAGTTATAATTCTTTTTTTAGCTATCTTCACCTGCTTTTCCTCAGGAAAAACACGTTTAGCATAAGGTTTTGGGCGCTTACATCCAGTGAATAGACCCAACACAAGAATAATTGACAGGTAGAGTTTTTTATTAAAGATATCCATATAAAATAGAGTATACCGCGGCAACTTAGTTTTGACAAATCCCCCCATTTTTTAAAAAAAGCTAGCTGATTGTCAAATACGCCAGATGTGAGATAATTATCTACAAAGTAACTTATTATCCCGCAAAGGCATTACATGGCAGAAAAAGAAAATCTTTTAAAGTCGGGCTACGAAACCGTAATTGGTATCGAGGTCCATGTTCAATTAACCACTCAAAGCAAGATCTTCTGCCAATGCCCGAATATTGTAAGTCACGAACAAAATTCAACAATATGCCAAATTTGCGCTGGTCACCCTGGCGTTCTTCCAGTACTTAATAAAGAAGTACCCCACAGGGCGATTATGGTTGGCCTTGCAACAAACTGTGCGATCACTCAAGACAACTTTTTCGCACGTAAGCATTACTTTTATCCGGATTTGCCAAAAGCGTACCAAATAACCCAAAGCACTGAACCAATTTGCAAAAATGGTTATTTAGAAATTCCCTTAGAAGATGGCACGTTTAAAAAAATTAGAATTAATCGTATTCATATGGAAGAGGATGCCGGCAAAAACCTGCATAGCACATTAACCAACGAAAGTTATGTTGATTTAAATCGTGCAGGAACACCTCTTTTAGAAATTGTTACCGAACCAGACATATCAAGTCCCTATGAAGCACGCATGTACCTAAAAATGCTGCGCAATATTGTTATGTACCTCAATGTGGGTACTGCCAATATGGAAGAAGGGGCATTCAGAGCCGATACTAATATCTCAGTACGTAAACCTGGTGCGCCACTTGGCACTAAATGTGAGCTAAAAAATATTAACTCTTTCAAGTTTATTAGCGATGCTATTGAATATGAAGTTGAACGCCAAATTACAATCATAGAAGATGGCGGCAAAATCATTCAAGAAACGCGCCTCTGGGACACCAAAGAACAAAAAACTGTTCCTATGCGTGGCAAAGAAGAAGCGGCAGATTATCGCTATTTCCCGGACCCAGATATCCCAGCATTACATATTGATAATGGCTGGATAACAAAAGTAAAAGCAGAATTGCCTGAATTGCCAAATCAACGATATCAACGCTATCTTGATCTTGGTTTAACACCTTATGAAGCAGACGTTTTAATTAACGATATTGAGGTTGCTGATTATTACGACAAAACTATCACATTCACTAAAAGTCCGTTACTTATAAATTGGATATTACGTGAATTGATGGCGTTTATAAAAGAAGAAAAAGTCTCGCTTGCTGAATGCAAGATGACACCACAGCTACTTGCTGAGCTTATTACTCTACTTGATAACAAAGTAATTAATACGCGTGCCGCACAAGAAGTCTTTGAAGTGGTTGCAAAGACTGGCAATTCGCCGCAAGCTATTGTTAAAGAACGTGGTCTTGAACAAATGGGCTCATCTGAAGAACTTGAAAAGATTATCAAAGAAATTATCGACGCAAATCCGCATAATGTTGCCGAATACAAATCTGGCAAAACAAAATTATGGGGATTCTTCGTTGGTCAGGCGATGCAGAAAACCAAAGGTAACGGCAACCCGCAAATTATTAACGACCTTCTTAAAAAATATCTTTCGTAATACACATACTTATAAAATTAATAAAAAAAATAGAGAGCAAAAAAATTGCTCTCTATTTTTTTTATTATTAACGTTGCTTAAAAAATAATTACGCCGTTTTTTTAGGTACAGGTATTTTTTTCAAACCATAATCTGCAAGTTTAGTGTCTTCTACCGGAGTAGGCGCATGCATCATAGGATCAGTAGCACTTTGTGTTTTTGGAAATGCTATTACTTCACGAATCGATTCTAAGTTTAATAAAAGCATAACTAAACGATCGATACCGAGCGCAATGCCACCATGTGGCGGGAAGCCAAGCTCTTGTGCTTCAAGCAAGAAACCAAAATGTTGCTTCATAGACCCTTCATGAAAACCTAGATAATTAAATATCTTTTGTTGCAATTCTGGAGTATGAATTCGAATAGATCCGCCACCAAGTTCGACACCATTAAGAACAATGTCATAAGCGCGTGCACGCATGTGCGCAGGCTCTTGTGATTCCCAACCCGCTTGCGGACTAGTAAATGGATGATGAACCGATGTCCATGATTTTGAATCTTTGTCATAATCAAGCAATGGAAAATTAACAACCCAATGTAAATTGAGCTTGCCTTCTGGAATAAGTTTCAAAGCCGCACCAAGTTGTAAGCGTAATCTGCCCAACTGTGTCCATGCATCTTTATAAGGTCCGGCAACTAAAAAGACCGTACTGCCTGGTTTAAGATCAGGAATAATAGTTTTTAACTGTTTCATAAAATCGGCGGGTAAAAATTTAGCAATAGGTGCTTCAATGGTACCTTCGTGCGTAAAGCGTATCCAAACGAGACCTTTTGCACCATTTTTAAGCGCACGGTTTACCCATGATTCAAGTTCCGATCGAGTGAAAGCGTAATCTTGAATATGTAAGGCACCAACTTTTCCATCTGCTTGAATAATAGATTTAATAAATGAAAGCTGTGTTTCTTTAAAAAGTTCAGTAACCTCATGAATCTTCATGCCAAAGCGAAGATCAGGCTTATCTGAACCATAATCACGCATAGCTTCGTCATAATCCATGCGCATTAACGGCAACTGAACATTAACATTAAACTGTGTTTTTAAAATATGGGCAAGTAAACCTTCTATAAGAGTTTGGATATCTGCTTCATTAATAAATGACATTTCAATATCAAGCTGTGTAAACTCTGGTTGACGGTCCGCACGCAAGTCTTCATCTCTAAAACAACGAGCGATTTGAAAATAACGTTCCATGCCACCGGCCATTAAAAGCTGTTTGTAAACTTGTGGCGACTGCGGTAACGCATAAAAACTACCCGTATGAATTCTAGATGGCACCAAGAACTCGCGGGCACCTTCTGCAGTATTTTTTGTTAAAATAGGGGTTTCAATTTCATAAAAGCCCTGCTTATCAA
This sequence comes from uncultured Candidatus Babeliaceae bacterium, assembly GCA_963704655.1. Classification (GTDB taxonomy): domain Bacteria; phylum Babelota; class Babeliae; order Babelales; family Babelaceae; genus BOG-1370. The sequence goes on from OY969927.1 coordinate 1,031,293, forward strand.
GAAAATCACGCATAGCCAAAATAATCTTATGACGTATCTTAAGACGCTCATGTACTTCCGGTCTTCTTAGATCTAAGTAACGATATTCTAAACGTAGCTCTTCATCAACGTTTTTTGCGTCTTCAAGATTAAAAGGTAATGTTTTAGATTTATTTAAAATCAGTAATTCAGTACCCTGCAGTTCAAATTCACCCGTAGAAAGCTCTTTATTAACCGTTTCTTGCGAGCGATGAACTACCCTTCCCGTTACCTGTAAGACATATTCAGAGCGAACGTCATGGGCTATTTTGCGCGCATCTGCTGAAAATTCTTGGCTAAAAACGATTTGCATAAGCCCGGTACGGTCACGAAGATCAATAAAGATCACGTTTCCATGATCGCGTCGACGATTAACCCAACCGCATAGTGTAATTGTTTTATCTAAAAATGAGCCTTCAACCTGCCCACAACCTGTAGATCTTTTAAAAAATTCCATAATTTACAACCATTTTATAAATAAAAAGTATCTTTTTTATTGTATCATAGCTATAAAATTACGCACGCAAAGATAAAAAAGAGGCAAACTTTGCCTCTTTTTTTAGAAAATTAGAAAATTTATTAAAATATTACAATTGGCCCAAAAATGCCTGGGAAAAAGACCCCTGTCAGAATAGCTAAAAGAAAGAGGGCCACAAAGATAAAAAATAGGGTTTTGGAGATTTCAACAGCACCATTTTTAATGCCAGAAAATCCAAATAAGCCTGCAACAACAGCGATAATTAAAAAAGCCGCAGCCCAATATAACAACATAATATCTCCTTAGTTTTGTTGTTTAGCTTCAATATACAATTTATTAATACCGATAATCACAATCATAGAACCCATGACGCAAAAAAGAAATAGTCCAAAAAATATCGTAATAGCAAGTGCTGAAAAAACCAATGATGCCCCAGGAAATGGTATTAAAAATGCAGCCAAGGCTAATGACAGCAATGCTGCAAACAACAAACCAATCACCATAAGAAAAATTAAAATAAAAAAACGCATCATAACCCAAAATGTTTTTTTTAAATAATTCCAGGACAATGAAAAAACTTCAGTTAATGAGGTATATCCATCGGCCAAAAGTTGGGGGACATAACAAAATGCAATAAATGTGACAAGCCATAAAGGCGAATTACTCACAAAGGCGCATAGCAAATAAACAGGAACTACCCACAAAATAGAACTACATATCGTTAATGCGCGTTTTAGTGAATCGCCTACAGTAGCTTGAGAACCTTTTAGAAGATCCTGAATATAAACAGTAAGCCCAAGCGACACCACAACAACTGCAAATGAAAAAAGAACCATTAAACAGATGGCAAAAAATGAACCGAAGACTACCCCAAAAACGGTACTTACTATCGTTGGTAAGCTAAAGGTAACAAGCGATAACGTTCCAACACTAATAGCCAAAAGAAGAACACCTATTATAGCGACTATTACCGGCAAAAAATAAATAAATCCATAAAAAAACAAAAGAGGATTATTTATTAAAAAATTAAAACTGTCACTTAAAAGCTTACGTGCACCAATCATAACCTACCCCTCTTTTAACTTGTTTTCTTTAAGACTAGTATAATATACTATTTGTAACAAAGAAAGAGTTTGTGAGGAAATTATGAAATACAAGAAAATTTATTTAACAGCACTACTATTTTTTAGTGTAGTAATTATTTCTCAAGAACAAGATTTCAATTCAAAAAAGATCGGTTTGTCACTATTAAACCTGCCAGCCGTTACCTCTGAAAATATTATTCAAACAACACAGTTTCGAAAATCCCGTCCAGATAATGAATCATTTGATACTGAATCGCCAGATGCTGGATCTGTAGAATCTTGGCATAATTCAACACAAACACGTAAGCCATTAGACATAGATACACCACGTACATCATATAAAAATTTCTCTTTATATCTGGATGAATTTATACATAAACAAAAAGGGTTTCTTAATGCAACAGCTTGGATTAATACAAAAGTAGATACAGAAGACCCTCGCCTAAAAAATAGCTTCATACCTGATTATATACGTCCTTGTATTTTAAAATTCGAAACGCGGCCAGATTCACATATTTTTCTATGGGGAGATTTACATGGCGATGTTAAAACACTCAGCTCTTGCCTGTATAAATTGTATCAAGACAAGATTATTGATAATAATTTTACTATTCTTAAATCAAACTGCTATTTCTTCTTTTTAGGAGATATGGTAGATCGCGGGCAACATGGAATCGATACACTTGCGTTGCTTTTTATCTTTGCAACTAAAAATCCAGGCAAAGTATTTCTTATTCGTGGCAATCATGAAGATTTAACACTTAATAAACAAGAATATTATGAAAATAATCAAGTCTTAACCCATTTTTACAAGCAGCTCAAAATATTTTCTACTTTCAATCTTAAAGGTGAACAAGAATTTAATACATTAATTAACAATTTAGTACTTTTTTATAACTTATTACCTGTAGCAGCTTTTGTTGGTTGCAATAACAATTATGTTCAATGTTGCCATGGTGGTCTTGAATATCGATATAACCCAGAAAAATTATTAAATAATTCACATTATACAGCACTTGAAGCTATTACCTCGTTACCCTTACCTGCAGAGTTAAAAAAACAAGAATACTGGGATTCACTTAAGGTAGACTCTGTTTCATGTTTTGGTCAGATTAGAGACATTAAACCTAATAATATTAAAACATTTGACCTGGGTTTTTTATGGAACGATTTTAATGCTAAAAACACCTATGATACCTATTGTCGACCAGAACGTGGCATCATGATGGGCAAATTATTTGCAGAAAAAATATTTGAATCCTATAGCAAAAAAAATGCGCAAATCAAAGGAATTATCCGCGCACATCAACACAACCCTTCTATGCCTGGTATTCTTAACCCTCAAAATACGGGCATATTTAGTTTATGGAACAACCAGGTATTTACGACTATTGCAACAAGTATGTTTATCGGCTCTATGACATTTATTGAACTTATTACTCAAAATGATTTTAGTAAATGGATGATGAAAAATTATAATCTCGGTTCAGAAGATAGCGATTGGATAGAAAGAGAGAATACTTTAAGTAATTGGCAAAATATCGTGATAGAATAATAATCGTATGACGAGCAATTTTTTATCACTCACTTTTATTTTCAGCACACTATGTGCAGATTATATACCAACTGATCCACAAACGGTTACAGACTGGTATGCATGCACAAAAAATATCACAGCATTAACAAATTCCCAACCGCTTATTAGTTATGCGCAATTCATAACAACAATTAATCAATTTATTGAACATCAAATTAACATCATAAACAAAACAAGATGGTTTGGTAAAAAAGTTGAAGCATACAACCCTACTTTTAACACCTTGTATAACCCTTCTGCTATAAAACCATACGTAGGGAAGTTAAAACTTGCGCAAGCTACAGAAGTTTTTTATTGGGGTGATTTGCATGGCGATATACAAGCATTAACGTATTCACTCTATAAACTTTACCAAGATGGCGTTATCGACAATAACTTAAAGATAAGGTCTACGTATGTTTATTTTTTATTTTTAGGCGATTTAGTTGACCGCGGTTTGCACGGCGCAGAAGTTATGACGCTACTTTTTAGTTTAGCACTTAAAAACCCTGAACAAGTTATAATTATTCGTGGAAATCACGAGGATCTTTACCAAAATATGAATATGGGCGGCCCACACTTTCTGGAAGATCTTTTAAGAATTTCAGGTTTTGAATATGGATCAACCGAATGTGTGGATCTTCTCAACAACATCAACCAACTTTATAACATCTTGCCTGTTGCATGTTTTGTCGGCTGTAATAACGACTATCTTCAATGTTGCCACGGTGGTCTTGAATGCCGATACAACCCACGAGACTTTTTAAATTCTTTGGCGGACCGATCATTTCATGCTATCACCGAACTTATCAAACCAGAAAGTTTTAATCTAAATAATCCGTATTTTTGGCACGAGCTAGCAGTGGATATATCTTGTAACGCGCTTTTTAAAAATATTTCTAGCGGACACATTAAGACGTATCATTTGGGCTTTTTGTGGAACGATTTCAATGCGCACCCAGACGAATTTCAAGCATTATTTTCAATTCAAAACAAAGGCAATAGATTTTCTATTGGCCTAACACTTTTCCAAGAAACATTAAAACTATACAATACAGGCAATGCTCGTGTTCGTGGATTTATCCGTGCCCATCAGCACAATGACACAATGCCTGGACTTCTAGACCCACGCAATAAGGGATTGTTCGCGATCTGGGATAATCAAATACTTACCACCGTTTCAACATCACAATTCGGAACACCTATATCTTTTTTAAAACTTACCCTTGATAATAATTATGATAATTGGCTCATAACACACTATAATTTCAATCACAAAAAACAATCTTGGCTTATAAGAAAGTCTCGCAAGCAAGATTGGCAAAATGCTATAAGATAGCGAAGGGCTACTTCTTCGTTTTCTTGCCAGCCTTTTGCGTATTATTATTCAAAAGCTGTGATCTTAAAACCTTTGCATAACACTTCTTAAAGAGTTCAGCGTCTCGAGGTGTCTTGAACTTCAATACTTCTGGTTCTTTATCATCTTGATTCACATTTGGCGCCATGCACTGGCTAGAGCATACCCCAAGAAAGGCCATCAAAAGTATTATTATAACCTTTTTCATATAATTCTTTCATAAAAAAAGCCATTTAATTTCTTAAATGGCTTTTTTGTTAATAAATATTTTTTAAATTAATTACTTATTGTTTTTATGATCGTCGTTGTTATCGCCATGTGGGCAATTATCTTTGTCGCAACATGCAATTTCTTCATCAAACTGGCATCCGCAAGGATCACATTCACATGGGCTACACGTGCATGAATTATTCTTACATGTTCTTTCTTCTGCGCGAGCAGGTGTTGCTGTATCTTCAGCAAAAATCGGTAATGCAAAAACTGAAAATAACAAAACTAATACAACCAATTTCTTCATAAAACTATCCCTTAAGTTTGAACATAACTACTTAACGATATCAAGTATATATACGTTAGAACCTATATTCAAGGCCAAGGTTCATGAAAAACGCAACATGATTATTTGAGAATAAAACACGTTCGCCTATAAAACCAGTTTTTTCATACCTATCAATTGCACTTTTTTGATCTTTAGTAATCGGCCTGCCTTTAATGTCATCATAATAACTTCCAGGAAAGAACAATGCGCCAACAAAGAATAGTTTAAAATCCTGTGCAAGCATGATGTCACCAAAGAAGTTTCCTTCAAGCCCAAGCCATTGGCGTGCATTTTTACTGGTGGTTACACCATTTACACGATCAAATATTTTTAGAGGAAACTCTTGCCAATAACTAATAATATTTGGCATTACCGTCCATGGCATCTCAAAGAATTTACCCTTGATTTCAAAACTAGGGCCAACATAAATAATATTATTAAAACGAGTAATTAAATTTGCTGTAGGGTCAGTTAGATTCAAAGATGCAAAGTTGCTAATTCTTGGCACTTTAGCAGAACCATTTAATAAGAAAGCACTTTTAACTAAAGAACCTTGGTATACTTCCTGCAAACTGATAAAACCGCGATAATCACCGTCTTTATTACTTTCGCCCAAACCTTCGATATCACGATTTGGATTTACATCGCCAGTTGCATAACCAAGCTCAACAGCAAAACGCCAGTTTGGCGCAAAACGATACCCTAAATCTGTAACAAACATAAAACCTGAATATGAATTAGTGTACGGATTAGTGAAACGGTTATTGGTATTCTGCAAATTTGTTTCATCAATTTGCTGACCATTATATTGTTCACCACGCGGCGCGCTATTAATAATAGTTTGATTTGCAGGTATAGAGACTGCTTTTTTACCAGCAATATCACTACCCTGTGTTGCTACCGCAGTAACCTCACTATTTACAATAGTAATAACACCACTTCTATTCTCAATAGTAACAATATTACGGTCCCAGCCTTTAACTACCTGACGACCTAAGTTTCTTGCACATTCAAAATCAAATATAAAACCATTATACTCAGAGTTTAATGCAAAACCTATAGTACCCAATTTTGATTCAGCATCTCCTACAAATTCAATGCGCTGCTCTGCTTGCCTGTCATACAAAAAGTATGGTTCAAGATGGAATTTTTTATTACGATCATCAACCGGCTTCCAAGTAATTCGGCCAGCTAGTAAATAATCGATTTTACCAAAACCACGCGCTGGGTCACAAACTCTGCTTTCACCAACAGAGTCAAACTCTTGACCTTGTGTTGCAAGATTAACATTGGTAAAGGTATCTGAACGATTTCTTAAAATCGCAGCATATACATCATAAGAAAGATAATTTGGTAAAACCAGATTGCCAGAAAGCTTAAAACCTGGGGCAAATTGATCGATACCCACCATAGGTGTATACCCAAGAATATCAGGATCTGTCGCATAAGCACTTCCTAATGAAATACCACGACCTAATTCAAAAGGGAAGAAACCCATAGTGAACTTATGATTATACGTATTTGGTTGATTAAATATCCCCTCAAGAGAAACATCCATCCATAATTCACGCATCCATAAAATATACCGATTGACTGGATGAGTGTGAACGCCAAATACCGCGTCACTTAATTTAAGTGGTGCAGGACCTGTTGATGCTATACTTTCTGGAGCACCCCATGTTCCACGGGTACGAATAGTCGTTTTTAACCTAACTACCTCATATCCACGACTTGGCTTTCCAAGGCCGTAACCCATACTAAAATCTATAGTATGTTTTGCGGGTATTAAAACTTGATCCAAAGGGTCTGGAGAAAACTGCTGAATACCTTTACCATAAAATGCTTCAACACGAAATCGAGTTGCAAATTCTAATACGCTATCACCAAATTCCCATCTAAAAGGGGACTTTTTTAATGGCTGAATAATCATTTCTTCTTTGAGATTTTCACAAATCGGCGCATCTGCGGTTATATTTTTAGTTATAAACAAGAAAGTGAAAATAAGAAAAAACGGCACGTACCGTTTCATAAAAACTCCTGGGATCTTAGAAATTGTAAGAATTTATCAATTTCACCAAACTTTTTAATGTACAGTGAAGGTAAATGCTATGAAATTATGTAATATTTATACTATTTGTAATCTAATAGATTTGCTTAATTTGTCAACTCATTTATACTCAATTTTCTTTATAAATAAAGGGATTTTCATGAATAAATTATCAAAGCCATTACTGGGAGTGCATATTTCTGTTGCAGGGGGACTTTACCATGCAATAAACACCGCGCAAGAGCTTGATTGCACAGCGGTTCAGATATTTACTCATTCCAATAGACAGTGGGAATTCAAATTGCCTACACAAGAGGCTGTAAAAGAGTTTATTGATGCCCAAAAAAATTCATCCGTTGAAACGGTCGTGGTACACGCCAGCTATTTAATGAACCCAGCATCACCCGAGCAACCAAGTAGAAAAAAAGCTCTTCATATGCTCAAGATGGAACTGCAAGTATGTTCACTATTAAAAGTTCCTTATCTTGTCTTACACCCCGGTTCTCGACTCGATTCAGAACTAAAAACCGCCTTAAAGAATTGTGCGGATACGATAAACCAAGCATTAGAAATCACAGGTAACGCAAAGATTTTACTTGAAAATATGGCAGGCCAAGGATCAGTTATTGGTTCAACCCTTGAAGAACTTCAAGAAATATATCACCATATAGAACAAAAAGGACGCGTAGGGTTTTGTTTTGACACGTGCCATGGCTTTGCCGCAGGCTACGATTTTACCACGCAAGAAGCCTACACGACGTTTTGGAAAAAATTTGATAACCTTCTTGATATAAAAAAATTACACGTTATTCATGTAAACGATTCTCTTAAACCCTTTGAATCACGCGTAGATAGACATACAGATATTGGCAAAGGCAAAATTACACTAGAAGCATTTAAACTTATTATGAATGATGAAAAATTCAAAAAAGTTGCAAAGATTTTAGAAACACCCAAAGGATTAGGCCTGGAAGAGGATAAAGAAAATTTATCTTTATTGCGATCATTAATAAGAAAATAGAATAAAAATAGTATGCGCCTTTACAAACATAAGGCGCACACCTTATAAAAAGCAGTGCTTACGGAAACTTTGTTGATTATTACCCAGAAGGAGCAAGGGTAATAATCAACAGATGTTACTTCAAAAGCTTCTCTAAGTTTTTCATGATTTTAATAAAAAACAACAAAAAATATCTGTGCATGGAAAATAGCAACAAAAAAACCCCGTAATTACGGGGTTTTTTAAATTAATCTGTTGCAATAAAGTAAAAACTACTTTTTCTTGATGAAAAACAGCATATACTTGCCATATAATGTTGCGCACCATGCAACGAGCAACAGAAGTAAGACGGCTATTGTTGCAAATAAAGATAGTTGTCCGAAATTAAAAAGCAAAGAAATCATGATAAGTACAACATTAAATAAAGATACAAAGAACAACACCCCGTTTTTTTTCCAACCTTGAGCCAAAAGGTAGTGAGCAAAATGATCTGGTGAACCTAAATAAAATGGTATCTTTTTATACGTTCTTATAATTATCAAACTTGCAACTTCTACAAGTGGCACACCAAGAATAATAACTGGAGTTAAAAAGCCAAAGATGGTGTAGGTGCCCCAGGGAACCATAAATGGGATAGTAGCCAATAGCCCCCCAATAAATAAGGAACCTGCATCACCAAGATAAATTTTTGCAGGGGTCTTATTAAAATAAAGAAAACCTGCGAGGGCTCCAATGCATATAACAATAAGAAGAGAGACTGAATAGAGCCCATACAAGCAAGAAAAAATAAAAAAACCAATGAGTGAGCCTAAAGCTACGGTACTTGCAAGGCCATCCATAATATCCACCAAATTAAGTGCATTAATAACGGTAAGTATCCAAAAGAAAGAGACCCACATTAAAAAATATGGAAGGAAGGAATAAGAAAAGGAGTCAAGAAATTCTTGCTTAAGTGAAAAACCGCCCTTTAAAAAGCAAAGAGCAGCTATAACCTGCCCCAAAAATTTATAAAAAACACTTAATGGCATCAAGTCATCCACAAGCCCAACAAGCAATAAAAGTGTTGAACCAATAAGAAAGAGACTTAAATTCCAATCAACAGGAAAAAAAAGTGCAAGGACAATAATAAAAGAAGAATATACAGCAAGACCACCAAGATACGGTGTTGGCAATTTATGATTTTTTAATGAAGTGGGTTGATCAAGTATACCCCGAGCAAAAGCAATTTGAATAAAAAGAGGAGTAGTAAAAAGGCTTACTAAAACTGCGCATACACATGCTATGATAAGCGTTATACAATGGAGCAAACCTATCATATACTACTTCCTCTTTTTTTATAATTTTATTCAGGAACCTCAACAAAACACTCAACGCGATCGTCAACAATCCAATCAGAAAAATTATCAACCATAAAAGCACATTCAAAACCAGTTTGAACTTCTTTTACCGTCTTTTTATCCCGTTGTAAACTCTTCAAAGCGCCTTCGCCTACTTTATATTTACCACGATATACGACAACTTTTCCACCTTCTTTAATAAAACGACCAGATTTAACTTGAGCACCTGCAACAATGCCGATCCCTTTAATATCAAATACCTTAAGAACAACCGCTTCACCAACTTTCTTGAGCACTTTTTTAACTGGCTTACCTTGTTCTGCAAGCAATTCTAAATCTTCTAACAATTTATAAATAATATCGTGCGTCTTGATAATAACGCCCAATTTTTGTGCTTCAAGGGCTGCTACTCTATCTACTTTTACACTAAAAGCGTAAATAATTGCATGCGTTTCATGCGCAAGCTCTACATCGTTCTCTGTAACCATTCCGATTCCAGCAGATACAACATGTAAAGGCTTAAAGCTTTTTTTAGATAATTTTGCAATCTCTCCCATAACCGCTTCTTTTGAAGACATGTTATCTGAGCGAATAATAATAGCAACACCTTCAGATGAAACGTGCATAGTAGCCAATGACGCCTCGCGTTCAACGGGCTTATTTTTTTCTGTTTTATACTGTTCAGCTGTTACCACTTCTAAAAGCGAACCTACTTCAGGAAGTTCGTCAAAGCCTGCAACTAAAACAGGCCTCGCTGGCAAAACTTCTTTTACTTGAACGCCCTGAGCATTGGTCAATGAAGTTACCTTGCCCTGAATTGAACCACAAGTAAAATAATCACCAACTTTAAGAGTTCCCTGATGGGTAATTACGGTAGCAACAACTCCGCGACCCTTTTCCATTTTTGATTCAAGGACGAATCCTTTTGAGGGAGCTTTTTTATCGGTAAGAAGATCCATAAGTTGCGATTGAAGATGAATTACTTCAAGAAGATTTGAAACCCCAGTACCAAGTTTAGCTGAAACCGGAACACAAACAATCTGCCCACCCCAATCCTCTGGTAATAAATCATGCTGAGCAAGACCACGCTTTGTAGCTTCTATCTGTGCTGGAGTCGCTTTATCAATCTTATTAAGAGCAACAATAACGGTAATGCCGGCTGCCTTTATTCTTTTAATAGATTCAACTGTTTGAGGCATAACTCCGTCATCAGCTGCTACAACAAGAATAGCGATATCTGCAACTTTAAGCCCGCGCACACGAATAAGAGAAAAAGCTTCGTGTCCAGGAGTATCCAAAAACACAATAGGATCATTATCAACGATTACTTCGTAAGCACCAAGATGCTGGGTGATACCACCCTTTTCTTTTTCTGCTACACGCGTCTTACGAATATAATCCAATAGGGTTGTTTTGCCATGATCTACATGCCCAACAATTACCACAATAGGAGCCCGCTTTTCAGTACCCTTTGCTGCTGCAATAGAGCGTTCAGCGTCAGATGGTTGTGTCGCGATAGGCTCACTAAAAGGAAAATTAAAATGTGTCGCTAAGTCTTCAACAAGTTTTTCAGACAAAACATAATTTTTTGGTGCCGCAACACCTTTCTTAAGAAGATAAACGATAACATCATTAACAGACGCATCGGTTATATCGCAAAACTGAGCAACGGTCATTGAAGTACGAAAAAGTTCTTTTTTAACAGGAGTTTCGACTTCTTTTTTTGTAATATTTTTTTTAAAGTCAAAAGAACGTTGAGTGGATCTTTGATTGCTAGGATTTTTAATAGCAGCTTCCTTTGGAATATTTTGTTTATTTAAAAAGTTTATCATCTCATCTGTCAATACCGTCATATGGTTTGATACGTTAAAGCCATTTTCTTGGAGCAAAGCAATAATGTCTTTACTCGAAATACCGCTTTTTTTTGAAAACTCATATACACGAATTGCCATCAGAGACCGCCCACTCTTATTCTATATTTTCTTCTGTAGATTCTTCTATTCTTGGAAGCTCAATTGGTTCATTTTTAACCAAATGAATATTTACACCAGTGAGTTGTGCCGCAAGGGATATGTTTTGACCCATTTTACCAATAGCAAAAGATCGCTGATCTTCGTCAACCCATACATTTGCATTAGTATCATCTATCATCTGCACCCTGTTAATCTCGGCAGGCTTAAGAGCATCGCGGATAAAGGTCTCAATTTCAGATGAATATTCAATAATATCTATCTTTTCATTACCCAATTCACGCAATATAGGCTTAATACGAGCGCCACCAACGCCTACACAAGTACCAACTGGATCGATATTTTTATCATGCGATACAACTGCAACTTTAGACTTGTACCCAGGGGCACGAACTGCTTTTTTAATCTCAACAAGCTTTTCAAAAACTTCAGGGATCTCAAGCTCAAAAAGTTTAGATAGAAATTGGACAGAACCTCTGTCTAAGATCAATTGGTTTTCGTGACGCGGTTCAGCCAAAACTTCTTTCAATAAAGCACGGATGGAATAACCGATTGATAATTTTTCATCGGGAATCATAAGTGATTTTGGCAGAAAAGCAAAGGTGTCGCCTAGCTTAACAATAGAGCCACTATGTTCATTTTTATACACAACTCCGTATACAATAGCACCTTCTTTGGGCTTAAATTCATTGTAAATCGTAAGGGCCTCAATAGAGCGTATTTTCTGGGCAATGATTTGCTTAGCCTTTAAAATCTCAATACGACCAATTTTTTCCGTGAAAGGAACACTAATGGTTTCATCAATGGCAATATCATCTTTAAGGGCTCGAGCCTTACGAATGCTAATTTGAGTATCTTCATCCTGAACAGTTGAAACAACTGTTTTTTTAATGAATGCTTCGATCTCATCAGTTTTTTTATTATATTCTACCGAGATATCTAAGTCCGGATATTTTTTTTTATAAGCAGCTAAGATCCCTTCACACATAATTCCACTAAGAACTGTGCGGTCAAGACCTTTTTCTGATACGAGTTCATCTATTACAAGCGAGAGTTTCACGAGTTCCCTTAAATCCCAAAATTGTGAATTGAGCGAAAATTGTATTCAAAGAGTACCATAATTTTTTTGTTCTGAAAAGGTATGGCTCTAAATTTCTCTATTCCCCATAAAACATTTCTATTTGTGTATGTGCCTATTATTATATATATAAATATATTATTAAATATAATAGTAACTGAGCGAGTTTTTGTGGATAACTTTCTGGGCTGATTGATCTGATCAGCATTTTAAAGGGTTTTGGTATGTGGATAACTTGTGGATAACTTGTGGATAACCTTGAGAGTAATCACTGGATCGGCATTTCCAATGCATAAGTGCACCAATATGTTTTATGGATCGATATATTAAAGAAACCTATTCTTGCCTCTAGGAAAAGTTATCCACATGTAAAAGTGAGTTATCCACAAGTTATCCACAAGTTATCCACATTTTGAGTTTTATAAAAAAAATATTTGTTGCAATTAGAAATAAGGGCTTGTAATTATTTAATAGAAATTTTTATATTTAGTTTTTTGAGTAATTATTAAGCTTGGTAATATCCTCTGGTAGATCATTTTGATAACTTTTCGACCTCAACGTAAATGATGCATGATGCGTAGGCTGCAGTATGGTGTTGCGCATGTGTTGCTTTGTTGCATTTTGTGTACTATTTTTTTGAATTTTTAATACAAAAGCTTGTTTTTATAGGTGTTTGTTTGTTGCATAAAGTAAAAGGGCCATAGATATCTCTATGGCCCTAAGTTTAGATCAATAAATTCTTTTTAAGAAGCTAGGTATAAACTAATCATGGCAAACCAGAGGTTGTTTTTGGCAAATGTTGTGTGTTGAAACGATGAATGGACGCGTATTTCGGGAACATAGATAGATATTCCGCCTGATTGTGAAAGGTTTTTGCCTGCGCAGTGACCGACTACACATTCAGAAAGCTGTAAGAGTGCAAGGTTTATTTTGTTGCGCAAATGGTTTTTTATTTTATTTTCCTGATCTGTATTGGTTAGTTGTATTGAGGTTATATTTTTTAAGAAATTTGTTAATAAGTGTTTGAGGTCCTTGTAGGTTATTTCATCGAAGCTTGTGCAGTTGTTTCGCCAACTTGATTGTCTTATGAATTCCTTAACAGAACTATTTTTTTGGTTTTTTAAAGCGTCTATCAGGAGTTGAGCTATATCATTGATTGATTGATAAAGAGGGTCGAGGTTTTGAAGATCTATGCCAGATAGTGTGTAGTCCGGAGTTAGTTTTTGATAGGTGTTTTCAAACACTTTTACGGTATGTTTAATAAAGTCTTTAAGATCAGGTTCTTCTTGATTAAAGAAATTAAGCACTTGGTCATATCTAAATCCTGTTGCAAGAACAACTTCTTCAGAGGCGATTAAGTAATTTGCCCATTGCTTAATCTCGCGTATAAAGCCAATACCTGCCATAAGACATGCATCGCAAAAAATTAGATCTATTTTTTTGCCATTCCGCATAGTGTTACAAATTTTCTCTAAGGCGCTGCCTATATTTTGATTTTTTAGGTAGTTGCGGGTTGAGTCATCAAAGCAAATGCCTCGATCATCACCGGTGCAAAAGTTTTCAAGATAATCAAGAAAGCTTATTGATCTATTAAGAACAATTTTTTGTTCATCTGGATCAAACTCAAAGAGATTTGTAGGGTTGAATATCTTGCTTGTTGTGGGATTAAGGTCGCCTGTCCCATGGTTCCAAAGTCCCAATACGACTTTTTTTGCTGGGCAAAATCGCATAGCTTCGGCATAGGTATATATAAGCGTCTCTTCTTTACCACTATCCATTTCACCCTGCCACGCTATACATAGTTCTTTTTGATAGGCAATAAGATGGAAGGTCATTTTCTTTTGTCCTGGATTATGTACATCTAGATGTATAAAGAGATTAAAGTTTTCTGTTGCATTGGTTGCGCGTAGTAGATATTTAATTTCTTCAAGATTTCTGTACACAAATGTTCGCAGATCATTATCTGCTGCCATGTATAAAATTATGGTGATAGGCTTTTCTTGGGGGGTATAATCTGCTGGCAAGAGACTAAAATTATTATTGTAAGCTATCTTAGAGAGGCTTGTGGTGTGAGTTGCTATTGAAAAAAAGGCGATTATGAGTAAGTTTACTCTTAAAAAAAAATTCATACTGTCCCCTTGCTAAGTAGAAACTTAGTTTTTTAGAAAAATTCCCTGCTTTTACGTTAACAAGAAAAGGCTTTAAAAATCAAGCGATGAGAGTATGCAAAGTCCCCATGTGAGTAAAAAAGTGAGTTGGAAATCTAAAAATAGTGCAAGAAATGGGTTGTATATAATGGTTATTAAAAAAGTTAATGTTAGTAGGTGTAAGGCGTTTAAGGGGACACGGGTTATAAGGCACCAAAGAGCTAATAGCGCAGTTATAAAAGCCCTTAAAAATGAAGTACTTGTATAGGAAAATAAACTATAAATAAGTAAAAATAAAAATGTTAATGCGTTTAAGTAACCAAATGGCACGAGGCACAATCGACCAATAAGAACTATTAAAAAGAGTATAAGTGTTACATGCAGTCCTGATCGCGCAAGAAAGTGATTAATACCCCATCTGTTAAAATTATCTTTTATTGTTGCATCTTCGGACTCAGAATATTTTTTTGACCCAAGAAACAGTGAGCTAAAAAGAGTAGCGGATATTTTTGATAATTTATCTGATACTTTTTTCTCAAGCTGTGAAATTCTTTTTTTAATGCGACCAGCTATTGTTTCTTTGTGGTCTTTAATGGTTGTTGCCAACCTGGTACAGTATGTTGTTCCGTGTATATTTTCTTTAAGTAAGTACTTTTTGTATGTCGGGTTGTTAGGATCTTTAAATATTAAACTTTTAAATTCAACTACATCTCCTGTATCTGCAGGAGGTAACTCTTTTGAGAATATTTGAATACGGGCGTTTTTGTTAGATTCTTTTAACGTTACTGATCCAGTAATTTTGTAATTATTTTTATGTTCATTGTGCTGTATATCTTCAATGGAGACTAAGAGTGTTGTGTGATGCCCAAAAAGTTCATTTTGTATGTTTTTATAAGTATGTTCAAGGACAATGCAATAAATAGCCATAGAAAAAAATATAACAGGGCTCATAAAGCGGGTAACTTTATCAAGGGCGGTTATAATAGGGACAAGCAAAAAAATAGAGCTTTGTGTGTGCCACCAATATATTGCTGCAAGCATATTGAGCGCTATTATTGTTATAATATATGTTGGAAAATAACGGTTATTACGGTTGGGTAACGTTAAGAAGGTTGAGAATATCTTGTGCGTGGGTAGTGACGTTAACATTATCAAGTAGGTGAGTTAAAATTCCTTGTTCATTTATCAAAAACGTCATTCGTTCTGGATAAAGAATATTTAAAATCGATTTATAGGCTCCATACTCATGCGCTACTTTTTTTTCACTATCGCTTAATAGTATAAATGGTAACTTATACTTTTCTTTAAACGCCTTAAGTGTTTGTGGCGAGTCATAACTTATGCCAATTACGGCAATATTATTGTCACCATAGAGAGAATTTGAATCCCTGAATGAGCAGGCCTCTTTGGTGCAACCAGGTGTATCAGATTTGGGGAAGAAGTATAAAACAACCTTCTTGCCTTTAAAGTCGGACAATGTTCTGACCAAACCTTCTGAATCTTGCAAAGAAAACTCAGGCGCCGGCATATTAATTTTTGCTACCATAATTATAAGTATACACCAATTGGGTGCTTTTCAAAAGTTTTGTCATCTATACCATACTCTTTAAGTAAGATTTTTAACTCATGGATTTGTTCATTAAGCTTTTGTATCTGCTCTAAATCTGAAGGATCTATAAGTTTCATAAGGGCTTGAACATTAAATGAAATTTGATGAACCAACCGCATAATTTGGCATTTGGCGGTGGTACACTCATTTGGGTTGAGTGTTTTTGGCATCGTTTGAGCGCCATGAGTTTCAATTGCTCTGATTTTTGCATGACAGTCCATAATTTTATTAAAATGTCCCTTTGTATCTGCTGACTGAATAATACAAAGCTTTTCATGATGAGCATCATGAAGTTTTCTTTGTAAATCATGTGCTGACGGCACATCTCGGGCCTCAGCAAAAAAAGTAGCACTACCGCCTAAAACTATGTAAATATAAAGATTTTTTTTCATTGTCATTGTAACACCTACTTATATTAATTATCTTTACTTACAGTATATTTAATTCATAATAGAAAATACAAGATTTTTTTATTATATCTTTTATTTTCTTATTTTCTTGCGCTTTTTCGTGCAATTAACTAAGCTGACAAGATCAAAAAAATCTTAAAAAATAGCTGCTTTACCTAAGGGTAATTTTTATGAGTAATTTTAAAGTTCAGAAAAAAGTTTTAAAAAATGGCTTAACGGTTCTAGTTTTAGAAAATCATACTATCCCTAAAGTTTCATCACAGTTGTGGTATGGTGTTGGCTCAAAAGATGAAAAATCGAGTCAAAAAGGGATAGCCCATTTTATCGAGCATATGATCTTTAAAGGTACTGAAAAGCTTTCTGAATCTGATATTAATCTTATTACTCATAAACTTTCTGGCACCTGTAACGCCTTTACATCTTATGATTATACGGGTTACTTGTTTGATTTTCCGGCTTCCGTTTGGCAAGAAGCTTTGCCTATTATGGCTGACTGCATGAGAAATTGTACTTTTAAACAGCAATTTCTAAATTCAGAAGTAAAAGCCGTTATCCAAGAATTAAAGATGTATAATGACGATTATGGTTCAACGCTTATAGAAAAGATGATCAGTACCATATTTTTAGATCATCCTTACCATCACCCCATTATTGGATATAAATATGACCTTTGGAGTCTTAATAGAGATTCTTTAGTAGGGTTTTATCAAAAACATTATATTCCAAATAACGCCATGTTAGTTGTTGTTGGTGATGTTACGCCTCAAGAAGTATTTACTCAAGCAGAAAAGGCTTTTGGAGCTATTCCTGCTGATACTGGGTATAAACATGAAACTTTTTATCATACGCCGGATCTTAATAGTGGCGCTGTTACATTATATCGTGAAGTCCAAAAACCCATTTTTATATATGCTTACGTTGTCCCGGGGCTCAAAGCACGCGTAGATTATGTACTTGACTGTCTCACCTGGATTATTGGTGCCGGTAAAGGTTCACGGTTATATAAAAAGCTAGTCGAGCAAGAAAATATAGCAAGTGATGTTAATTGCTTTGTTTACGATCTTTTTGATCATAGTGTCTTTTTTATCCAAGTTGACCCGTATGATACTCAAAGCCAAGAGCATATAAAATCTATAATTATTGAAGAAATAGCAGGTTTAATGCAAGGGGATATTACCCAGGAAGAGTTAACTCGTGCAACCAAAAAAACAGAGATGGACTTTATATCACTCCAAGAAAGTAACCAAAAATTAGCTTATATTATTGGTAAATATTATACCGCCCTGCAAGATGAAACCTATCTTGAAAATTACACAGATATTGACCCGAAAGTTGTAAAAGAGCAGATTCAAGCTATTGCCCAGCGTTATTTAAGCTCAGCGCTTATGTTTACTGGCGCTGTCTTGCCAATAGCCCAACAAGATAAAGACCTTTGGAAGTCTTACCAAGATGTTTCTGATGCTCAAGATGCTAAAGTTTTATCAGCAATTACACGCGAAACATCTGTTGAAGATGGCTCACAGGTGCATTCGATCCCTGCTGAGTATATTCAGGCAAACTTTAATTATCCTCAAGCAGAAAAAACATTATTAAGTAATGGCCTTAAAGTGTTATATCATCATGACTCCGCAGTTTCAAAAATAGAGGTCATTCTCGACTTTCAGGGCAAGTATTTTTATGATCCAGAAGATAAGCAGGGTTTAACGATGATGCTTTTTGATATGTTACAAGAAGGTACAGTATCATATTCTTCTATAGAACTTGCTCATGTTATAGAATCACGCGGCATGTCGTTAGGTACTTTCCCAGGGTTAGTTACTTTAAGTATGCTTGCATCTGATTTACGCGATGGTCTTGAACTTATAAAAGAAATTATTTGTAGCCCGCGCTTACCAAAAGAGTCTTTTGAGCATGTTAAAAACAGATTATTAGCAGATGTTGAAGATTTTTGGGATGACCCGCAACAGTTTATTGGGCAACTGGTTCGTGAAAATATTTATGATCATCACCCATATCACAAAAATATCTTTGGTACCCGTGAAACGCTTTCATTAATAACGCATGAAGATGTAAAGAGATGGTTTAATCGCATGATTACACCATTAGGTTCCCGCATTATTGTTGTTGGTGACTTAACTAACTATAATGTTGTTCAAGAAATAGAAAAGGTTTTTTCATCGTGGTCAGGTTCAGCGCTTACTCCTATGGAATTTCCTCAACTGCCATCAATTACGGCCCATGAAATTCAGTATCCTATAGTTCGTGACCAGATAACTCTTGCCTTTGCAGGAATATCTGTTTCGCGCAAAGACCCTGATTTTGATAAGTTACTTCTTTTTGATCAAGTTTTTAGCGGCGGGGTGTTGGGTTCTATGAGTTCACGTCTTTTTGAGCTACGCGAACGTTCTGGATTATTTTATACTATTGGCGGTTCATTAATTGCCAACTCGGACCAGCAACCGGGCATCGTCTATATTAAAACCATCGTTTCACCAGACAGACTTGTTGAAGCGGAAAAAAGTATTCGCGAAGTTATCGCCCAAGGCGCACAAGGTTTGACGCAGGCGGAACTTAATGAGGCCGTCCAAGCCGTTAGCAGCTCACTCGTGGACAACTTTGCCTCTATGAAAAAGATGGCATCTACTTTCCTTTTTATGGACACTTTTGACATTTCGCCTGAATTTTTTAAAAATAGATATGAGCAACTTTCTAAAATCACTATTGAGGAAGTTCAGTCTGCGGTTAAAAGACATCTTGATCTTTCTAAGATGGTTACCATTAGGGTTGGCAGGGTTTAAATAGGGCTTATCGTGAAAAAATTGTTTTTTATTACGTTAATAATTTTTAACGCATGTTTTGCTAGCGAACCAGAATCATCAAAAAATTCTTGGGTTGAAGCACAAAGAATAATTGGCCTTGCTAAGCGACAAAGTGTTGCCTTTGATACAGATGGGTCGCGCTATTCTTTGCTAGAAAAATTTGGGGCAAATAGTGTTGTTAAAATTTTTAGCATCATTGATAACCCAATCGAGTTCGGTCAACCGGAAGCAAATAGTATGGCATTTCATCCAACTGATCGGAACAAGGTTGCATTTTCTCAGCAGAAAAGTGTAAAAGTTTGGGATTTGGAAGCAGATAAAGAAATTTTGCACATGCCTATTGAATCTGAGATGACACAGTTCTTTACTGTAACCTTTAGTAACGATGGCATCAACCTTGACCCTTTGACTTTCAGAGAAGGTGGTAATCAGCTTGCTGCAGCAAATAATGATACACGTTGGGGATTATCTTTGTTTGATATAAAATCAGGCAAGCCATTAAAAAAATATATTTCGGCGCCCTGCCAGGTTTTGACTATGAAATTTGATGGTGATAATCTATACGCTTTGGGGGCTTATAGCTGTAAAAATTTAATAACTTTAAATTGCAATTCATATCAGCTTAAAGAAGAGCAACTAGCTTTTCGTTTTGGAGGCGCGTCATATGCTAAAAATGGAACAGCTTTAATAAACAGCAATAATGTGTTGCGCATTGTTGATCATATTGGAGAATCAGGACAAATAGTTACAAATGTAATGGTAGATGGCGATCCGGTTAGAGCAGATAGCGGAGCTGTTGCTTTGAGCCCAGATGCAAATATGCTTATGTATCAAGTATTTAAAAATCCTAATTACGAAGTCGTTTTGTTACAAAAAAAATCGGAATAAATTTATAGTTAAATTCAATTTAGGGACACATATGAAACGTTTTACTTTTATAACACTTTTTTTGTTGTTCGGTGCAACAAATCTTGTTGCCATGGAACAGCTTACTGAAAAGCAAATGGCATTAAAAAATAAAGTTATGAGCGCTCAAAGACATAATAATGCTGAAGAGTATCTTTTAGAAGATCTTGTTTTTGTTAAAATAGCCGCTGGTGGTTTATTAAATGACATTGTAGCAAGGGCCAATCGCCAAAGTATGGGCGGCATCGCACGAACAATAGAAGCAAAAAAATGTGTATATGGTTATTTTAAGCAAGCCGTCAAAACTCATACTACTCTAAAATATCAAATTTTAATTCAAAATTTAGAGCCTGATATTTTCATGGCTAAACCTTCTGAAATCATGCAAGAAGTCACTCCACAAGAACATGATAATTATTTTAAAAGCCTTGAGCACAAAATAGTACTTTGCTAATAAATCCGAATAAATTTATAACTCAAGAGGTTAATACAATGAGACACGTTTTTTTTATCATTTTTTTATTAAGCATATTCGGTGTTCTTGAAGCAAGCGAAGTAACGCCGCCAGTTGAGGTACAGTATGCGTTTGTTCGGCCGAATCCACTTCCAGGCTTACAGCAATTTATTGGCACAGTCGTTTATGCGAAATATGAAAATAATCATCCTTCGTCTGATCATTTAAAGTGTCATTCAGCTTTATATGGAGATAGTATTATCGTTCCTCGTAAATATCTGTCAGATGCAACTTTTGATGATTATCTATACTGCGCATCCATGAGGAATAAAAAAAGCGATGTTATTAAAGCATATCTAACTAGAGTAGGGGCGCAACCGACAAAAATTAACTATAAAAGCGCATCAGCTTAAAATCTGTGGGCAAAGAGTAAAGCAACGAATACAGATTTATTCTGATAAATAAAATTAATTAGTCACGCGCCGGGGTCATAAACCCCGGCGCTTTTTTATTGTGTTTAGTTTGATATATATGAGAACATTATCTAAGGGTACGCTGTAATTTTTATAACTTTTAAGATATATAAAAAGGGGTATATATGAAAAAAATATTATTCAGCACGTTACTATTTTTTAATGTTTGCAGAGCTTCAGAATCAGAAACATCAGATTTATGGAGGGTAAAAATGGTTTTTGCAAATAATCCAGACATGGCTCAAACCTTTGCTTTTGATAGAAAGGGCGCAAGACTTTCTATATCAGAGGCGCCAACTGATGAACAGAGAATTTCTAAGATTGTTCAAATTTTTGACACCAATACCGGCGCTCTGCTGTATGACTTTAAGCAAGAAGGGGTTTTTGCTGTTGCATTTCATCCGCATGACGACAATAAAATTGCTTTAACCTTAAGAGATACCGTGCTCATTTGGGATATTAATCAGGGATCTTCTGTTTTAGAAATGTGTGTTGATGATAGCTATGATGAAGTTGCACTTGGATCATTGGCATTTAATGGATGTGGGAATCAAATTGCTGCTGGATGCTGTAATTTAAATAACAATCTTTTTCTATTCGATCTTAATGTTGGAAATCTTGTTAAAACAAAGCCACATTACAAACCAGTGCATGCGGTAACTTTTACTAGGGATCAAAAAATACAGGCTATCGGCAGTGATTTTAATGATGAAGTATTTTTTACCATATGGGATCCTGGCACAACTATGGCAACATATAGAGATATTGAAGATGAATTTTGCAATGTCACTTTTGCGCAAGGCAGCCCAACCACCATGGTCTTAATGGATGATTTTGATGGTGGCGAATTAAGAGTTATAGATAACTTTAAAACCCCAGAACAAGTTACTCGAAAAGTAGAACTGAACGATGATACTATTAGTTCTACTTGCGAAGAGATCGCATTAAGCACAGATGGTAATATGATTATGTGTGTTGCGAAAAATACAACAACTAACCAGGAAGACCTTTACTTATTAGAAAGAATATCAAAGTAAAATCTTGTGATAACTATTTTACAAACCAGGGAATAAAGACGCTGGTCTCACGCATGTATTGTTGAAAATCTGGATTGTCTTTAAGTTTGCTTTCAAGCAAGGGCACCCCAGAGACATAGAGCAAAAGATAGGTAATGGTAAGTGGGCTTATAATGGTTAAAAATCCATAGGGGCGCGAAAGGGTGATAACAAATATTCCCCACCACATAAGCGTTTCGCCAAAATAGTTTGGGTGGCGCGAATATCGCCATAAACCAGACCTCATAATCTTGCCGCGATTTGCTGGGTCAGATAAAAATTGTTTAAGTTGATAATCTGCAACAGACTCAAAGATAAAACCTGTGATCCAAATAAGTGTTCCTAAAATTGTGTAAAAAGAGATAGCGCCAGAATCTGCTGTGTTAATAAAAATTATAGGCGCAGCTATAAGTAGCAAAATAAAGCCCTGTAGCATAAAAACTTGCAAATAAGATCGCACAACAACATACTGCCCCCATTCTTTTCGCCATTGGGCATAGCGCTGATCTTCAGGCTTGTTGTGATTCCGTAAGTAAATGTGCCAGCTTAATCGCGTGCCCCAAATAATCACCAGTGTTGTTGCAAGAATTTGTTGTGGTAAATATAAACCAGTTATTATCAGCGATTCAATCGCAACAAGAATAAACCCAAGTCCCCAGGCGATATCGGCAACGCTGTTATTTTTTATGCGTAATGCGTATACAAACCATGCTGACATGTACAAAAATACAGTAATAATAAGAAAAATAATGTTTATCATGATATAATAGTAGTAACATGAGAAAAATATATGCAAGAAAATTACCAAAATTTTATAGACACTATTTACGATTATTATAAAAATAACAGACGCTCTTTTGAATGGCGGGAAGATATTTCGCCCTATAGAGTTTTAGTTTCAGAGATTATGTTGCAGCAGACTCAAACAGATCGTGTTGCACAAAAATTTCCTTTATGGTTAAATTACTTTCCAGATTTTGAAACGCTTGCGCGCGCAAGCACGCGTGATGTCATTGCTGCGTGGGCGGGGCTTGGATACAACAGAAGGGCGTTGGCGTTGCATGCAGCTGCGCAACGCGTTGCACAAGAATTTAATGGTAGTTTGCCAAATGATCCAGAAATGTTGCAAACGTTTAAAGGTATTGGGCCAAATACCGCCGGCTCTATTTGTGCGTTTGCTTTTAATAAACCAACTATATTTATAGAGACAAATATTCGTGCAGTATATATTCACCATTTTTTTCCAGGTGAAGAAAAAGTTCATGACAAACAGCTATTGCCCATTATAGAAGCAACATTGGATTACCAAAATCCACGCGATTGGTATTATGCGCTTATGGATTATGGGGTAAAATTAAAAAAAGAACATAAAAACCCAAGCCGCAAAAGTAAACACCATACCGTACAATCCCGGTTTGAAGGTTCTGAGCGCCAAATACGCGGCATGATTTTACGTGCACTTACAGAGTTTGGAAAATTATCTTTTGATGATCTTGTTGCTGTTATCCCGCGCCCACAGCAACGTATTGAAAAAAATCTTTCAGATTTAATTTCAGAAGGGTTTATTAAAGTTAAAGACCAGGATTATTACTTATAACTTTTTAATTACATATATCTAAGCGCAAGGCATTAATTTGGTGTTAATTTTTTTGTTATGATATTCATAAGTTGAAAATAATCATCGATATTTTTTGCTATTCTTTCAGAGAAGTCTTCACCATAGTTATGTGATGTTGCATTTCTATCATCAACAGCTTTTAATAGAGTATCAAATTCTTTATCTGATATAATTTTGTTCATGAAACAAGCACGGAAGACATCTTTGGGATTGACTTGTCTTAAAATAATACCGTTTTCAGTAAGATAATCTGCTAAATATTTCCAAGAATTCATCTTTAATTGTTGGATCATTAGATCTTTTAACAGAGGAGGCAAGAGTTGTTAATGATTTTAAGAGTAAATCATATCGCAGGTTTAGCGATTTTTTTTCCATAATACTAACTCTGGCGTAATGATTTTTTTAAATTCTTTTGAGATATTATTTAAATCCACTATATCGATGTCATAGGGTTGGTTTAATGCCAGTAAAACATCTTTAAGTTCCGAAACAGCATAGCGGTCTAATTTTTTTCCCGAATCAAGAGCTAGATCTATGTCTGAGGTTTCACTATTTGTTCCTCTTGCGCGTGAGCCATATATATAAATATCGGCATCAGGAAATAGTGCGCTGGTAACATTGATAATTTTTTCACGAAGTTCAGGTTTTAAGCTGCTCGATTGTTTTTCAATTTCTAGTGTTTTATTCATTTTTCCCCTTGATTATCTCACTTTATTTTACAATTTGAACAATCAATATTGAAATAGTCCACTACTGCTACAGTATGATAGAAGTATACGTAAAACTTTTAAAATGGGGAATCATTGTGGCCTTACGTATTATAAAAAATTTGGATGTTATTGTAATAAGCCTTTGTAAAAACATTTATTTTATTTGATGGCTGTGTGGGAAACAGTAGCAAAGCTTTTCAGTTCATGACTATTATTGTAATAAAGGGTCACAACTTATTTACAAGAGAAATGATATGAATAAAATTACTTTAAAAGTTCTTATAATTTCAATGTCTTTAACAATCTTTAATGATTTAAAAAGTCCTGTTGGCTTGGCAAACGAAGGCGCAACGTGTTATATAAATTCAACACTACAAGCTCTTTTTGCATGTAATCCTTTTGTGTCTCTTATTGAAAGGCTCCATGATCAGAAGAAATTTTTAGATAAATCTGTTGGTGATGAGCTTTATCAGTTAATTATTAATCATAAGTTCTCTGAAGCTAGTATTAAGCCAACAGAATTTATTCAATGCATTTCAAAAGTAAGTTTGATGGGTAGTTTGGCTATAAATAGTCAGCAAGATGCTGGTGAATTTTTTATTCAGCTTATAGCCAAATTAGATGAAAAGGGCACAGGCGTAAGCAACGTATTTAATATTAATATTCTTGCACGCGGCATACCTAGCGTGCTTATAACTGTCAACGCGCCTATAGCTAATGATGGTATGCGTTTAATAGATATGGTGAATAATTATTTTGATAAAAGCACTCCTCTAGTAAATACCGGAGATATTTTTGTGATCCAACCCATAAGGGCGCTTTTTGGGCAAAAGGATATGAAAACTATTCATTATGATTTACTACCCCTAACATTAGATATTCAAAAAAAGAAGGTCGCGTATAAACCAATAGCTGTTGTCCTTCATGCTGGTGAAACAGTTAGATCTGGACATTATATAGCGGTAGTATGTTATGATAATACCTGGTACATATGTGATGATAGCTTTGTTTCTCCAATTTCATTTGAACTTGCAACACAAATAATTAATGGTGAAAAATTTATTATAAATCAGATACATTATAGTAGTTTTCAATCATTTCTTTTCTTTTTTGAGCGCTCACCCGAAGCACACGTAGTAATACCCGAAGCAAAAAAACAGACAAAATTGAATCAGCTATTTTCTGAATGTATTAAAAGTCTTAATGCACTTTATTTGGGCACCAGGCTTTTATCTTGAATTATTAAAACAGTACATAGTACCATTAAAAAAATACTTATCTATATATTAGGGGCATGAGTTATGGAATGGAAAAATTTTGAAAATTTTATTATTAAATATGTTCTTCAAATAGGCGGATCTTGCATAGCACTTACAGGACTTATTTATTTGATTATATACAGTATCCAACAAGGTTACATAACCCCGGCTTTTCGCGTTGGCGCCTTGACAACAGTCTCAGCGGCTTTACTTGTAGCCGGCGAGTATATACACAATAAATCAAAAATATGGGCAATTGGGGTTAGTGCGCTTGGCATTGCAGGCCTTTCAACAAGTCTGGTTCTTTCTATAAGGGTATATAATTTTTTTACTGAACCTTATGGTCTCAGTTTTTTTGCAGTTGCGCTTTTAGGAACCTTTTTTGCCCAGCGTTATTCGTCACAGACACTTGGCGTTATAACTTTTCTGGCGGCTTTTTTAATGCCACTTGGTTTTAACTGTATTATGCATGAGGCGCCTGTAAGTGTACCACTTTTTTTAGCTCTTTTTGTGATTGTGTCACTTTTAAAGCAGTGGTATATTTTATTTTCTTTGGCATTTATCACCGGCATTTCTGAATATGTTATGGGTTATAGAAGATTTGAAAAAATAGCCAGATTTTTGCATGCGAGCATCTATGTTAGTATTTTTCTAATACTAACAACAGCATGTGAACTTTTCCATAAGCGCTTTAAAGACTATTTTTTACCTGCAGCTATTTTTGTTGCGTGTTTTTTATGGCGACCTTCATTTATTATTTCATCACTTGAGATTATTAAACTTTCTGTAAGTCAATCGTATGCTCTAGATGCCCTGGCTTATATATTAGCTGTTGTCTTGATATATTTTTATGATGCTCGTGCACGCAACCTCATGGTCGCATATTCCCTTTCATCACTTCTTCTTTCTTATGTATTTGTTATAAGCTTTTTACAGAGCTCGTATGTGATATTTATCGTTTTTGTTGTTTATGGAATAGTGCTTTATTTAGCAGGCTTTTTTGCACAACAAATTGTTTTGAGAGGCTATGGTTTTTTTACTCTCTTTTTAAGTCTGTTATATCATTATTTGTTACAAGGGGGTTTTGAAGTACAACTTAGAACGATGTCAGAAGATTTCTTCCTTTATACGCCCATCGCCATGGGCTTACTCTTTATCACAGCGTTATTGGTAAGATTTGTTTTTAAAGATCAAAAAGCAATAAATTCAAAATTTGAAGCATTTATCTTTGAGACCTTTGGCATACTACTCGGGTTAATGTTGCTTTATAAACTTGATCTTGAAGCTATGCAGGCTATTGGTATAGCAACAGGAGTTGCATTTTGCATATTATTGTATGGAATTTTTGCACGATACGCACCATTGCGTGATCTTTCTTATATAATTTTTGTTCTAATTTCTGGCATTTTGCATGTAATGATAATGGGAAAAAGTATTCTTATGCAGGAATTTTTGTCACCATTAAGCATAGACGCTTTGCCGCACATTTTGATTATTTTAATTATTCTTTTAAGTGCCTACGTATCGTATTATTTTAAAGATAGGTTCGATGAAGATGATAATGTTGCATGGAAATATTTAGAGCTTGGTGCATTACTAGTAACATCTGTAACACTATGTATGTTCGCGCAAGATTTTATTCTCGGGGCGGTGATTTCGCTTTTTGGGCTTCTTGTTGTAGCTCTTGGTTTATATCAAAGGAGCTTTGAAATAAGAATATGGGGGTACTTTAATCTTCTTGGTGCAAGCTTTATGTACCTTGCTTTTTATCTACAAAATAACGAATTAAGCTTGCCGGCTGATATGCTTGCAGCTGTATTAACGCTTGCGTATGAAACAATGGCTGTTTATATAATTATTCGATATAACAAGCTCTTGGAGAACATCGAGCATAATGCTGGAATGTTAGTCTCTTTATATACTGGCGTTGTTCTTTCATCTGGACTTTTGATTTCAACGGTTATTGGTTTCCCTTATAACACGGTTCTTCTTGCTTTAATTGCGGTAGGATTGTTAGGCATGGGCGTTGCGTATAAGCAAAATAGTTTTAAAGTGGTATCTTTTGTTGCGTTAGCATTTGTGCTTATAGATATTAGTCATCGCATATTAAAAATAGAAGATCTTTTTTATCGCTTTGTTGCGCTCATTGCAATTGGTGCTCTTTTTATTGTTGCGTCACTTGTATACCAATATCTTTCAAGAAAAGAGCGTTAAAATTTTACTTTATTTCATAGAATTCATCTAGAAGACGGTTTTTTACTGCTTACGCATCTGTTGCTTTGTATAGGCACTTTGCTTTGCATGATCAACTATAGGCTTTGGGTAGTTAGGAATATCGATTTTTTGGCTCGCAAGAGCATGAATTGTTTTTGGCGATATTTCTGCAAGCTCGGGCACCCAACGTTTAATATAGGTGCATTCTGGATCAAATTTTTGCTGTTGCAACCACGGGTTGAATATTCTAAAATAGGGTTGTGGGTCGCAGCCTGTTGATGCTGCCCATTGCCAGCTGCCATTATTAACAGCGGGGTCATAATCAACTAATTTTTGAGCAAAATATTTTTCGCCCAAGCGCCAGTCTATATGTAGATCTTTTGTTAAAAATGACGCGACGATCATGCGTACGCGGTTATGCATCCAGCCGGTGGTGTTAAGCTGGCGCATGCCCGCATCGACAATAGGAAATCCTGTTTTGCCCTGGCACCAAAGTTTGAATAAATGAGGATCGTTTTTCCAGTGAAGATTTTCATATTTTTCTAAATAACTGTGTCCAAATACGCGCGGAAAATGTGCAGCGATTTGTGTATAAAAATCGCGCCAATAAAGTTGCCGAACCAGCATATGCATGGGCCCAAGATGTTTTACCATGGTGTGAAATTCTTCACGAATCGAGATGGTGCCAAATTTATTATGTGCAGAAAGGCCGGTAGTTTTTAATTCTGGTAAATCTCGAGTATTTTCGTACTCTTGAAAACTATCTATATGCTTTAAAATTTTTAAACCATTTTCGCGGCCTCCATGCACAAAAATTTCTTTATTAAAATCATTAAGAATTTCGCGTGGATCTTTTTCGGCGAGTATCTTATGGGCGTAGTAATTTTTATGATTATTCCCACGCGGTTCTGTAACCGGCATTTTTAGTGCGGCGCGATAAAAGGGTGTAAAAACAGTATAAGGCTTACCAGCTTGTGTTAAAACGCTATCTGGAGCATGTAATAAAAGATCATGATATGAATTGAAATCGATTTTTAATTGTTTGCATGCTTTTTCTATATGTGCATCACGCTCTAGAGAGTAGGGTGTATAGTCTTGGTTTACAAAAACTGCATCAAATCGGGCTGTTTCAAAGAGCTGTTTAATTACTTCATGCGGCGTGCCATAAAAAAGATAGAGATGGCCGTTATGTTCTTTAAGTTGTTCTTTTAAATCAGCAAGTGACTCAAGCATAAACTGCAAAGCATTGGTGCTTCTGTAATGATTTTTTTCTGTTACTTGGTGTGGATCAAAGATAAAGCAGGGAATAACATGCTCAGAATCTTCAAGAGCTTGTAATAAAGCTGTATTGTCATAAAGGCGCAGGTCTCGACGGAAAATAAATAGTGAACAGGAATATCTTTTTTTATTCATTTTTACTCTTGATTATCTTACTTTATTTTACAATTTGAACAATCAATATTGAAATAGTCTGCTGCTTATTGTTAGAGTATGGTAAGAGTATACGTAATTTTGGTAAAAGGGGGAATCATTATGGTCTCACGTATTATGAAAAATTTAGATGTCCTGTTAATAAGCCTTTGTGTAGTGGTATTATCCACAGTGGGCAAAATTTTAACCGATATGGGTATGGTCTGGTATAACACCTTGGTTCTTCCAAGTTTAACGCCGCCAAATTGGGTTTTTGGAGTTGTTTGGCCAATATTATATATTTTAGTGGCATGCGCAGCGGTTATTTTAGTCCGCGCGTTTAAACATGTTGGTTATTATCAAACTGTTTTAGGATTTTTCTGTCTTCTTGTGATATTGAACCCACTTTGGTCATATCTATTTTTTATTGAATATAGTATCGCAGCTGCTTTATTAGATGCTATTGTTATGGAATTTACCATTATTACTATTATTGTGTATACCTGGCAAGATGCTCGAAATATAGCATTATTAATGGCGCCTGCAGCACTTTGGGTTGCTTTTGCAATTTATTTAAACTATCAAATTTTACTTTTAAATTATTAGGAGCGCGATGAATATAGCTTCAATTGTAGGTCATGAAATATACGACTCTCGTGGCTGGCCAACTCTTTTGTGCGCAATCCAATTAGAAGATGGTTTTACAGCTTATGCTTCTGTTCCAACAGGCCTTTCGCGTAGCAAACACGAAGCGCGTGAACTGCGTGATGGTGATAAAAGGTTATGGGGAAAAGGTGTTTTAAAAGCTATTGAAATGATCGAGCAAGTAATTGCGCCAGAATTTGTTGGACAGGAACCAAATGCCATCACTATGGATTTTAAGATGATAGAAATGGATGGCTCTATTGATAAGTCATATTTAGGTGCAAATACTATGCTTGCCGTAAGTATGGCGCTCTACCGTGCTCAAGCGCATGTAGAAGGTATAGAACTTTATGAATTGATAGGATATCTTTTTGGTGCAGAAAGTATTACTATCCCTTTTCCATTTTTTAATGTGATAAATGGTGGCGCGCATGCGCAGAACAATTTACGCATACAAGAGTTTATGGTTGTCCCTGTTGGCGTGCCGACGTTTAGAGAGTCTATGGAGATAGGCGTTGTTGTCTATCAAGAACTTAAAAACGCTTTAACAAAACGTGGTTACTCAACGGCAGTTGGCGACGAAGGCGGCTTCAGCCCAGAAGTTAAATCTGATGAAGAGGCTCTTGATATTTTAACTGAGGTTTTAGAAAAAGTGGGTGATTCTGAAGGCAACCGTTGTGTAATCGCCTTGGATTTTGCGGCAACTCAATTTTATGACAAACTCACGCATACTTATAACTGGCAGAAAAAACATTTAACTTCAAAAGACATGATAGAAGTTTATGAAGAGCTTGTTTCTACATACCCTATATATTCTATAGAAGATGGCTTAAGTGAAGATGATTGGTCAGGCTGGCAGGCTATGAAAGCAGCTTTGCAGACAAAAGTACAGCTTGTTGCAGATGATCTTGTAGCAACCAATATTGACCGCATTGCGCGAAGCATAGAAGAAGACTGTGCAACATCAGTAATTATTAAACCAAATCAAATTGGTACTATTACTGAAACGTTGCAAGCAATAAAATTATGCAAAGAAAATAACCTCAATACCATAGTTTCGCACCGATCTGGTGAGACAGAAGATTCTTTTATTGCTGACATCGCAATTGGTTCAAGCGCTGGTCAACTCAAAGCCGGCGGCCCTTCGCGCAGTGAAAGACTAGCAAAATATAATAGAATTTTACTTATTGAAGATATGCTTGTCGGTAGCATGTAAAGAAAATTATATTTTTATATGAGTTGATGCTATATTTTCATAAGTTTTTTTAATAACGGCAGGGTGAAAAATGAAAAATATAGTTACATTGTGCGTACTTTTAATAAGCATATTTGGAGACCAATTAAATGCATCTGAATTTCGGATGATGATGGCGGCAATTAATAGTCCACCACTTTGCATTTATACTTCTCGTTTCCCACCGGTAACTTATGGTCCAATTCCATATTTACCTGATTGTGATCCGGGTGCTGTTTTATTAAATAATAGTTGTTCAACCTCTGGACCTTCCATGTGCGATTTGAATGAAGATTTGTTGAGAGAAATCTTAATGCATCCAAACCCTTTGGATGAGGTATTTGACAAAAAAAAGGGGGCAAGAGATAGACTTGCATTGACTGCTGAACTTTTTAAAGATGGGAGAATTTCTCCTCAAAATGTTCGCCATATTGCATGGAAGATTGCTCTCGATCAAAGAACTGAATTGACATTATGGCAATCCCTAAAGAGATTGGTGTTTCCCGATCCGGAGTCCGATAAAACTCTTATTAATTATCACAAAACTTGTCTTACTGCATATATATTAGCCTTTAAAGCTGCCCAGCAACACACTGATTTATCATCACGTCGTCAGGAACTTTATCTTGAATGTGATAGATCTCTTATACTTGAGCAAATATCTCATTTAGTTAAACTTGGCTGGGTTTCTGAAAATATAAAAATCAAGCCTATTATGAGAAGGATTAAAAAATCGTTTACTGAAGAAAGAGTTTTTTATCGTAATGATACGGATAAACTAATTAAGAAATGGAACTTTGTAGGGGATATGTGATTATTTTACTCTTATTTGCATTTTTGTCTGGCGTAGTTACGGTGCTTTCGCCCTGTATTTTACCAGTTCTACCCATTTTACTTTCTGTAAGTGTTGGTCAGGGCCGTTATAGGCCCTATGGCATAATTTCTGGGCTTGTTATAAGTTTTGCTTTTTTCACATTAAGTTTAACTGCTTTAGTGCATACAACAGGAATTTCGCCAAATATTTTACGCTATATAGCAATACTACTAATAATCTTTTTTGGCCTAACAATGCTGTTTCCAGAATTGGGAAATTTTTTTGCTGTAAAAACTTCTGTATTTGCGCGCTTAGGGAATATTGTTCAAACGGAATCTCAATTTCTTGGTAACGGTTTTTTAAGTGGATTTGTTATTGGTGCTGCTCTTGGTTTGATTTGGACGCCATGTGCCGGGCCGATTTTGGCAACTGTTACCACACTTGTTGCAACACATGCGGTTACCGCGGGAGCTGTTATATTAACAATTGCCTATAGTTTAGGAACCGCATTGCCGATGTTTTTGATTATGTATGGTGGAAATAGAATTATTTATTCTACACAGTTTCTTGCACAATATACTGAGCTTATTCGTAGATTTTTTGGAGCATTAATGATTATGGGCGCACTTTCTATTGCGCTGCATGCAGACAGGGTTTTATTGCAGTTTACTGCCAAATATTTTCCAGCGGTTAGTATAGAAAATAATAAATTTGTTAAAAAAGAATTGGGAGTTTTTATGCCAACTAAAATAATTACTAACCAAGATACCGCGCCAGAAATTGTCGGTATAGAATCATGGATAAATTCCGATCCACTTACTTTAGAAAAATTGCGCGGCAAAGTGGTGCTGATAGATTTTTGGACCTACAGCTGCATTAACTGTATACGTACGCTGCCTTATATAAAAGAGTGGTATAAAGAATATAAAGATGCGGGCCTGGTAATAATTGGTGTTCATACGCCGGAGTTTGAATTTGAAAAAAAGCTCAGCAATGTGCAAGATGCTGTAAAGAGTTTTGACATAACTTACCCGGTTGCACTTGATAACACCTATAGCACTTGGCAAAATTATAGTAACCATTACTGGCCAGCACATTATGTAATTGATCAGGATGGCTTTATTAAAGAGACCCATTTTGGAGAGGGCGGTTACTTAGAAACAGAAAATGCAATTCGTAATCTTTTAAATCTTCCTGCTTTATCAAAAGAGCCAGAAAAAATAGCAGTTAGGGCTGCCATAACGCCAGAGACGTATCTTGGTTATGCTCGCGCCCAAGCCTATACGCCTGAAATTAAAATTCAAGAAGATCAAGTAGCTTTGTATACCTATAAAAATAAGTTAGCTGACAATACTGTTGGGCTAAAAGGGGCGTGGCGCATCACGCGTGAGTATATTCAGGCCGAAGATGATAATGCGCTTTTAGAATTGAATTTTATTGCGCAAAATGTCTATCTTGTTATGCAGTCCCCTGAACCAAAAGACATAAAAGTGCTTTTAGATGGCAAACAGATTAATCAGGTTACTGTTGCGCAAGCACGCATGTATACACTGTGTGAGTTAAAAGACAATTCAACACGCTATATTATGGTATTAGAAGTTCCTAAAGGCGTTTTATTATATGTATTCACTTTTGGGTGAGTTTGTTTATAAGGAGAAGTTATGATTATTAGTTGGACGTTAGTCTTTTTTATTATATTTTTTGGAGTATTGTTTGCAGGAGTTATTGAAATTATTCGGTTTCATGTGCCTGCTGTAAAAAGATTCGATTTAATTTTTACTTTTCTTGCCGGCATAGCAACTTTTTTGATATCAGGCGATCTGTATTTGACCATTACATCAGATGCGCGCAGTGAAGAAAATAAAATTATTTATAATTCTCTTGACAATGTTCAGAAAAATTTTCTTGATCCGCAACGCGAGTTACTTTCATATTATCCAGAAGGCTTTTTCTTGTATGCAAGTATGAACCCTGATGTTGATTTTACGCATGAAAAACCGCATGCATTTGATGCTGTAAAAAGAAAGCAGGTTGAGCTATATATTTCAATGAGAATATTTCAATCTATTGAAGATTTTGTAGTAACGGCACGTTATAATGTTGTTGATCAATATGTTTGGACCAACGGATTTTTGATGTGGTTGCAGTCACCGATATTGCAAAGTTATTGGCCACTTTTGTCATTTAATTATTCTACCAATACACGTGAATTCATCGAAAAACTTATAAAAAATGCCCAAGATTTGAATGCGTTACGTAAACAAAAAGGTGCATTAGAATCTGCTGATTACGATGCTGCGTCAAAGAAAGTTGAGATCTTTGCAGATTAAACATGATTATATTTCTTTTATGAGATGTATGCTTTCAGAGAGTGATTTTTTAATAATAGGGTTTCCCTGATACATTATGCGACCGCTGCCTGCGCCTTGAGCATCTATCGAATTGCTTAATAATGATGTTGCATCGATTTGAATTGATCCAGAAACAGAGATATTAAGATGGTCTGTAGCACCTGAAAGTGCCACATCAATACTGCCACTACCCATGAGGGTGAAAGTAGGTGTTTTAATGTTATCTATCTGGCCTTTAATTGCGCCACTGGCACCAATAGACTGTAATTCTGGGATTGCTAATGTAACAATAACTGGGTCATGAACTGGCTTATATTTATCTTTGATTTCTAATTTCGAGCCCTGAGCTTCTACACTGAGCTGCGCAAGAACTGTATCTGATGCTTTTATTTCAAGCTTTGACTCAGCAGTCTGGGTAATATTTAGAATAATGTTTCCTGAAACGTGTACATCGGTAACACCATGCACATCAACTGAATGGATATCGACTAAAGGTTGTTTTGCTGCATTAAAAAAGCAGCAGGATGAAAATGCCAATATGGGCAGTAATAAAAAAAATTGTTTCATTTAGAATTCCTTTTAATCATCTTAAGATGTATTTCTATTAGTATATAGGGTTTGGTCGAAAAAACAAAATAGCGCAAGTAAAGCACAAATAATTCTACTTGAAATTCGTATAATTGTATGGTAGAGTAATAAATGTTATATATTTTTTTAATCTATTGGGAAGGAACTCATATGACACGTTTTGTTTCATATACGCAGCCTGCGACAGCCGCTTGTCAGGTTATTGTACTCTCTAATACTCTTTCTTCTGCTTCCCATCTCCACCATCCACATCATCATTGCCTTTAATGGCTTTATCGGCTTTTTAGCCACTTTGTATAAATAACTGTTTTTTGTAGGTAACAAGGGACCATTGTGTCGTTTGTTACGCTTTGTGAGAATTATTATGAAAAATAATATTCTGAATATTTTATCTATGCATATAACAAAAATAAGATATCAATTAACTAAGGATCAATTATGAATACTTTTATATTTTTAACACTTTTTACATTATTAGGTGCATTATATTTCTTTTTAGGACTCCGCGCATCAAAAAATGTAAAAACGGCTCGTGACTATTTTGTTGCAAACAAGCAGCTTGGCGTATGGCAGATTACCTGCAATTTAATTGCCACACAATTAGGTGGCGGAATGCTCTTAGGGACTGCGGCTGCTGCATACGCCACCGGTTTATACGGCATGTTTTATAATGTCGGCATGGCGTTAGGTTTTCTTTTACTTGGGTGCGGCATAGCTGCAAGATTACAGCAATTTAATATAACCACGACCGCAGAACTTTTTGAGCTTCGCTATAAATCTTCAAACCTAAAAATGATCGCATCTTTGCTTTCTATAGCAACGCTTTTTGGGATCTTAATCGCGCAGGTTGTTGGCTTTAAAAGCTTGATGGCCACTATCGGTTTCAGCGCATGGTACATTGTGCTCCCATTTTGGCTGTCTGTGGTTGTCTACACTATGGTCGGTGGCTTACGCGCAATTACTATTAATGATATGGTACAACTGGCGCTTATCTGTTGCACGTTTGTTGGAATATTTGTCTACTGTATTATGCAACCAGGCATGGGGATTGGTATATTGATTGAACAACAAAATATATTTACTGCGCAAAGTCTTGCCACCGTTTCTGTTGTTGGCACTATACTCATGCCGGCCCTTTTTTCATTAATTGAGCAAGATTTAGCACAACGGTTTTTTGCAAGTAAAACACAAGCAGTTGCGACACAATCAGCGTTCAATGCAGCTTTATTTACCGTGTTATTTTCAATAATTCCTGTCTATATGGGCATACAGACAAAACTTCTTGGAATAAGCTTTCCTGATGGTGCCAACCCATTATTAGTATTTTTACAAACTATAGTGCCAACAGCTATTTTTGCGCTTGCATTATGCGCAATTATTGCTGCCATTGTCTCAACGGCCGACGCTCTTATGAATGGCATAAGTGCTAATATAACGCAAGATTTTAAGCTTGCAGAAAAGCTGGGATACAATACTCTTACTGTCTCTAAGGTTACTACATTTGGTATTGGCCTATGCGCACTTGTCGCATCATACTGTGTTAATCAGAGCGTTATAGATATCTTGATTCAAAGTTATGAACTTTCAGTAGTATGTTTATTGGTGCCACTATTGTTTTGTTATTTCAAAAAAGATATATCATATAAAGCCGCATATGCTGCGATAATATTTGGGTTTATAGGCTTTATTATGGGTAGATTATACATAACTCCATTTCCACGCGAGATTATTGCTTTAGCGCTGTCGTATATAGCGTATATCTGTGTAGAAAAGATTATAATGCGAAATTGAATGAGTCGGTAGGGCGCATGTTTTTTGAGATGTGCCCTACTTTTTTAAATACCGAATTTAGTTTCAGTGATATATTGTTTATCGTTTGTTCGAGAAACAGGTTGTGCGGCCACAGATTTCTGACTTTTTCTTCTGCCTTTGTTGCGTCGTGGTTTGGTGTTGTCACGCTTGCGGTCTGCACCTTTTTCAAATTCACGAACAAAGTCGCCTTGTGCTTGAGACAGGAACACATTAGTAGTTTCTTGGGCATCTTCAAGTCTGCTTTTAAAGAACCAACGAGTTACCGGGTCGCGTGGACTGCCAATAACACTTTGTGTTTCAAATACTTCAAAGCCAGTAGAAATTTTGTCACGCGTATAAATTTCTACGCCGCCTCTAATTTTGGGTTCGATAATGGTTGGTGTAATAAGAATCAGAAGATTTGCTCGCTCTGTCGAACGTGAGCTGTATTGAAAGAACGGCCCTATAAGAGGAATGTCAGCTAAAATAGGGACTTTATAGGTGCTTTCCGTCTCAGTTAATGTTCCAAGACCACCAAGTGCTAATATTTGTCCGCTACTGATATTTGAGTTCGTGTTAACTGTTCGTGTATTACGCGTATAGTTAGTCTGTGTTGTGGTGGTAAATTCTTGCACATCGACTGCTATTTGCATATTAACACGGTCTAAAGATGCCACACGAGCAACAATACCAACACGTAGTCGAGCTTCAATATCTTCAACTTTTTGTGAAACAACCGCAGCCTGACCAGCAAATGCTTGACCTTGGTCACGTCTGATGGTACTGATAATTGTTTCTGCTTCTCTGTTGTTGCGTGCAACTAAAAATGGATGCGAAAGTACTTTTAAATCTGTATATGAATCGAGTACTTGTAATACGCCCCAAATTCCAGTACCATTTGGATCGTTAAATGACATAATAAGCGAACCAGGGTTTGCAGCTGAAAGGCTTGAAGCAAGACTTGAAGCAGGGACTGATCCTACAGCTGGATTTATAAGACTTAAAAGATCCGCTGCCAATTTAGCAGGTTCAGGCACTAACGTTGTTGGAGCAGATGCGCCAGCAGTGTTTAAAATTGCCCCACCTGAATTTGCAAGTGCGGCTTGCGCTGTAACGCCGTTAGATTGAATAGTGGTTGGCACATTTGCGGTAAGGTTGCGGATCTGTGCGCCCAAGATTTTACTTTCATCAATAGTAACATCAATAACCATAACTTCGATAATAACAATAGGCTGGGGAATATCGAGCGATTTGACAAGATCTCTTATCTTTATCCAATCATCTTGACGTGCGGTTATAATAAGTCTATTGCCGCCTTTAAATACTGTTGAGCCTTGAAGTAATGATTTTTGATCGCCAGTTGTTTGAATAGCTTCTGCTTTTTCTTCGACTTTTTCTTCTGCGACAACAATAACGCCTTCAAATGTTTTACGAACACCACCCTGGAGATCTTTAGTTGCCTGAGCTGTTTCTGTTCCAGATTTTACTATTTTTTGTAAAATTGGTGCAAAAGTTGGAGCATCAAGATATTGAAGTTCATAAACATGTAATATGGATCTACCCGAATCAGCAGGTTGATCAAGTTCGGCAATAAGATCTTTTATGCGTTCAACACTTGAGGAAGAGCCAGATAAAATAATGGCATTTAAGCGATTGTCTGCAACTAAATGTGCTTGACTGGCACCAAAATAAAGACCGGCTTCTGATTTAACGTCAGCTTTAAGCGTGCCTTTTTCAGTACCAGTAAGAGCTAAAATTTGTGTTTTAATCAAATCAGCTACAATATTTGCATCGACATTATACAATCGCACCACTTCAAGAACATTTGGGTCCCCCGAGCGATCTAAAAGCATAATGATATTTAATGCTGTCGCCAGTTTATTTGCAGAGTCAGCGGCAATAATAGCATTTGTTTTTGTATCAAAAGTAACGGATTTGTTTGCTGATAAAACATCGGTTAAGATCTGGTTGATAGGATCTTTATCATCACTTGCGTTATATTTTTCTGGAACTTTTAAATTTGTTAAGTAAACGATTGCACGTATTTTATTTTCGGTTTGAGGAAAATCTTGCGGATTAAATCCGACATAAATAGGCAGTGTGTCGCGATTGCTATTAGGATCATTTTTAATGATCATATGCATGCCATTGTGCGGAATCATGGTATAGCCAGCAAGATTAAGCAACAGGGCGATATATTCCCATGCTTTTTCCAATGTAACTTTTTTGGGTAATTGGATGTTTACTTTTTGTTTAATGGCATTTGCTCCTTGAGGAAGCAAAATATTCATACCGGCTCTTTCAGCAAGCTCAGTAACGATTTCTGATAGTTCTTTATCGGTAAAATTAAAGTCGATAAGATTGCCTGAAGGAATATTAACCTTGCTTATAAGATGATTTGTGGTAGCAAGTATGAGTGTTATAAGTAATAATATTTTTTTCATGTTCATACTTCAATTAGGCTGAGGTTTGTTGTGGTTCTAACGTAGCTATAATTAATGTTACATCAAGAAGGCCATCTTTAATATTTTTTATAATTTTGAGCTCTTTGGTATACACGCGTTGATTCTGTTCTATTTTAAAAAGAAGCTCGGTAAGGAGTTTCATATTGAGTTTAGAAAATGTGACGGCCAATTTATGTTCTGTAAATCCATTGCCGATGTCGCTTTCAGAGCGTTCTGACTCTTTGGTAAGATTACTTTGTAAATTTTGTGATTTAATAAGATCAGTAAAATATTGCCCTATATAAAAATTAGGCTCTTCGGCAAGTATAGCCTTTACTGCTTCTTGCTGTGTAAGAACTTCTTTGTTTTTTACCAATATTTCTTGGGTAACAGCTCTTTGTTTATTAACTTTTTTTAATTCGGTAGTGAGTTTTGATACTGTTCTAAAATGGGTATAGACAATAACTCCTGAAATTAGAATAAGTGCGCCAAGAAAAACTCCGTAATAGATATATAGATCGCGTTTACTTTTAGTAGAAAAAAAATTACGTATAGAATCGGTGAAACTCATTTAATCCTCCTTATAATTTTTATCAAGGGTAATTTTAATGGAGAATTTTGGTTCTTGTGGATGTGTTACTTCCTTGAACATACCATTTGGTCTACTGAGTTCTTGGTCAAGAAGTTGCAGCGCCGCATAATCTTTAACTTCGCCTTCAAGCACCATAGTGCCATTGGTGTCGTTAATTGATAACATAGTTAGCGTTAGTCCAAGTGCTTTTGCATCTAATCGTCTAAAAAGCTCCTGCAAATAATTTAAAAATGAATATCGGTTTTGGCTAGAAAGAGCAAACCAGATCTCTTCCTGTTTTTTGACCGATGCTTTTGCCGCATCAATAACCCGTTCAAGATTTTTTCCTGTAACTTGTTGCTTAGGTAAATTAAGTTCACGCGCAAGCTTCTGTTTTGCATCTTCTTGTGAAGCATAAATCTCTTTTTTTATTTTTCGTTGAGTTAATTGTGTATGAATTATAAGTGATCCAATAACAATTATAAAAAGTGTTAGTGCTGTCACAAGTTGTCTAAACAATAATGCATTGTTATGGGGTGCAAATTCATCCTGAAGAAAATTAATTGAACGGGTATAGGATAAATCAAGAGCCGATCCAACACTAGCTATAAAGGGTGTTGTTAGAAGAACGCCATTTACTGCTTTTATAGTATTATTATGTACCACTTTATAGAGTAAAAATTCTTCTGTTTTTAGACCGGTTGCTTCCTGGATCTCATTAATAAGTGTTTTATTTTCTGTTGAAGATAGTGCAACTAAAACACGTTGAATCTTTTTTTCTTCGGGTAACGAGCTATTGAAAGTATCAAGTGTGAATTGTATATCTTGCATAAAACGTGCATCATGATAGCCACGTGAAATGATACGAATGTTGCGTAGCTGACCATCTACAATTGCTATAAATTGGCGCGAGTCATTTGTTATTTCAATGCATAATGTCGATGTTGTATCATCGTTATATTCTGGAATTTCTTTAAAGATCGAATAAAATTCAAAAAGATGAACTGAAAATTTTGTTGGCTTAAGCCCAGCGTTATGAAAGAGCGCAACAGTTTGTGTAACCGTATAACGTTTAACTGCAGCAACTTGTACTGTTGTTTTATTATTATTCCTATCTTGGTTTATAACTAAAGCATCGATAAATGCTTCATTAAGTGAAAAAGGCAGCATAGGCTCTATTTCAAAAGGAATTACCATTTTAATGGTATCGATATCGGTAAAAGGAATAGTTATCTCTTTAAAGATGGCCAGATTGTTTGATAGCGATATAATAAGTCCATCATAATTACCGATACTTATCGCAATTTTCTTTAATGCCTCTACTATACGCTCTTCTAGGGGTATAAGTTCATCTTGTGCTATCTCTTGCTGAAAGCAACCAGTGATGGTTTTTTTATATCCTTGTGCCTGGACAACCGTTGCAAGAATAAGATTATTTTGTATCTCAAGGCCAACTAATTTTTGAGCTGTGACATAGTAACCATTAAGAGCGTCGGGCAAAAAAAGCGAACGAACTTGATTGAAGTAAGATGTTATCATGTTCCCTCCGGCTTGTTTTTTGGAGTATCATCTTTAGAGCCAAAACGGGCTCTTACCATTTGCTCAACTTGAGCAGTTGGAACCTGTTCAGGTAGCCGTTCTTTTCTTGGTTCAGGTTTAGGATTTTCATGCTCTTGATCTTGCATATGATTCATCAAAGAGCTCTTTGAACTCTTCGTAAGACGTTTTGGTTTTTCTAATCGTGCATATTGGCTCTCGTCGATATATTTATCTTTGAGTCCAACAAAATCGTCAATAACAGCTTCACCGTGTTGAACATTGTCTTTAAAGAACCAACGTAATAATGGGTCACGCTGTTTTGTGTCGCCATAAAAGACAGCTTTTGTATCAAGAATCTTATCTTCGGTGAAGTTGTCAGCGACCTCATCATTTTCAGTAGGAATAATTTCTGGAACTATAAGTACCAAAATACTTGATCGTTCTGATGTTTTTACGATATTTTTAAATAAATTTCCTAGAATCGGGATATCGCCTAAAATAGGAACTTTAGTAATGGTATCAGTAACGGTATCTTGAATTAACCCGCCTAAAGCAAGTACTTCGTTGTTTGACATTATAACACTGGTGTTAACGGTCTTTTTGGTTCTATTACCGGCAGGTATATAATTTTGATCCGTATCTGGGCTTGTAAATTGCTCATAGTTTACTACAACATCTAATGTGATAAGGCCATCAACGCTTATTTGAGGTGTAACACTCACCGTTAAATTTGCGGCCAAATCTTTATAGGCGTTCGTACTTACTGCGCTACCGTTTTGGATCACTGCATCAACAACCCGACGAATGGAACCGACAGATATCTGAGCAGGGTACTTATTAGTGGTTACCAAAAACGGGTTAGCAACCACAGATGTTTTTGTATATTGTTCAAGAATTTTAAAGAGTCCCCATACACCGTCAATATCGGCTCCAAGGGTTAATAATGTAGAGCCAACATTTCCAGAAAGTGATGCAAGTGAGATAAGATCG
Organism: uncultured Candidatus Babeliaceae bacterium; assembly: GCA_963704655.1. GTDB lineage: Bacteria > Babelota > Babeliae > Babelales > Babelaceae > BOG-1370. The sequence continues at coordinate 1,073,828 of OY969927.1, forward strand.
CCAAGTAATCGTGTAGCACCGGTGCCGCTAGGGTTTTCAACAACAGATGAACCGGTTCCTGCAAGGCCAGAAGTTTGAAAATTAACGTTATTACCTAAAAAGCCATTTACGCCAGGAACTTTATTTCGCAACTGTGTTCCTATTTCTTTGTTTTCCGTTAAGTCGATATTAAGTAAAAGTACCTTGATTGCAACTTGCGGCTGCTCGACATCTATTCTTTTTATAAGGTTAAAGATCTTCGTATAGTCATCATAATCGGCATAAATAATAAGACGGTTGCCAGTTTTTTCTGCTTCGACATATACCGGCTTTAAATACTTGTCGCCATCGCGCACACCACCGTTTTTAGCAGCATCAGTATCCCTTTGAAACTGTGTTGCAGCGTTTAAAATCTTAGCGAGAGACTCAGCGTTAGTATGTTTAAGTGCATAGGTAAAAATCGGCGTATAGCTTGCATCGGCACGTTTATCTAATGTTTTTTCTATAAAGTCATATACACGCTGAACAGAATCTTTTGTTCCAACCATCACAATAGCGTTCAAGTGGGGAATTGGTGTCAAACGAATATTTTCAGAAAAATAGCTGGTGCTTGGTTTTTTTCGTTGGCCCAGAAGACGTGCCGTTAAAGATGGTTCATCAGTTTTGATTAATTCTTTATACAAATTTACTGCTCGGGTAGCGTCTATGCGTTCAAGTTTTAAAATCTTTAAAATCTCTGTTGGATTTGCTTGATCAAGTTCATTAATAATAGCCAACATATTTTTAATATTAGATGACTTGTCGGTAAGGATAATTGCGCGCATGTCAGGTATTATAATTGCCCGCGGTGATGCGGCGCTTTTTACTTCATTGATAAGGTTGATAATAGTATCTAACGATGTATTTTTTATGAACGTAATATAACGAATAACTGTATCATCAGAAGGTAGTTCTTCGAGTTTAGTGTCTATGTAAAGTGGCAGCGGATTTTTGCCAGGGCTTAATGGAGATTTTGGATCTGTAGGTGAAATTCTAAATACACGGGGTGATGGACCAGGGATTACGGTTAGGCCAGAAAGATCTAAAAATTGGGTGAATATCGCCCATGCGTCTTTTTTAGAGAATGGTTTATTGGTACTAAATGAAACAGTAATTCCTGAAATAGACTTGCTGCCTGCTGGTGCAGGGTTTAAAGAATCATCTAAAAGAAAAGTAATATTAAAGTGCTCTGCAAAATAATCTATTACCGCTTTTAGTGTGGTGCTTTCAAATTTAAACTCTATCGTTTCATTAGGGTCGCCATATTCCCACGGGTTGGTAAATTCGGTAAGATAGTTTTCTTTCAAGTAGGTTGGCTTTTTACTTTCCTGCAACTCTTCTTCTTTTGTTTTTATATGATCAATTAAAGGAGTAGCAGTGATGGCATTCCATATAGTTATTGTTACAAGCAAAAGTAAAAATAATTTTATTTTCATAGTATTTTTTTATCCTCAGGTAGGTACTTGCTGTAACAGTGATGAACTTGAAGGCGCGTTAGTCATTGCAGAAAGATTATTTTTTTGTGTACGCTCGAGCATTGGGTTTTTTGTTGCATGAGATTCCATTACCAATTTATTACTCATCTCATGCATCTGTTGTAATTCTTGCGGTACAGCTTCATTTTCTTGCACAGACAATTGTTCTGGTTGAACTTCTTGTTCTGGTGATAAACTATAAGTTTGCATAATTTCATTTCCATTACGCAGCAGCTTAACTGCGATTGTTTCTTGCTGTGTCATATTTTTAATTTTTGTAAATATTTCAACGCGGTCATTTGTTGTTGTTGTTGGGATATCTGCAATAGTCAAAATAATATCGTTAGGTAATAATCCAAGAGCTATTCCAACAGATTGTGGTTTTAGTACGCCTATTCTGCAGCCTATTGTTTTACCTTTTTTAAATGCGGTAGTTACATCAAGCATATCAATAAACTCTGCAAGATTTTTCACTTCATGAGTAAATTGATGTTTGTCGACCATAAACTCAGTTGGTGATTTTTGTTGAATAATTGTCTGCCAAACTACTTCATGCTTATATTGAGAATCTTTTTGTGCATCTTGTGATGAAACAAATAATGTTTCCTGTTGTCCATTCGAGCGAATAAGCATTACTTTATTATAATAGATTCGTACAATTTCTGAATCTTCTATAGTATCGCCTACCTTATAAAGTTTTTCATTTTTAGATTTAGTCTCTTCGATAACTGCTCGGTTAGAACGTTCGTCTGACGAGAACATGATACCTTTCAGCGTTACTTGCAGCGGCTCTAGAAACTGAACTGGACGTGGTTGAACTGGCGCGGGCGCTTGTGGCGCTGGCGGTGTTGGAAGTACCAGTTTCTTTTCTTCTGGCTTTACTTCTTGCTCTTGAGATTCTTTATAAGTGTTAAAAAGATCATTGCGATATATGCGTGAAATATCGATCTTTGAAACATCTTTTAATGGAGCACTCTGCATATAATTTGCAATCAAGCTGGCGCGTGCTGGAAGCCTATAACGCGTGAGCCCAACAAAAATAAGCATGCAAATGAATAATATAAAAAGGGTGCTATTTATTATCCAGATAGGGGGTTGTTTATACATCCCTGCATTCCTTTATACCGTGCACATAAGCTCTAACAATTGTATGATACAATATTTGCCGTCAACGAGGTATTTGTCAAGTATATCAGAAAAACTTCAGTAAAATTTCGACCCTTTGCGCGGTTTGCGCTATGAAAATTATTTATCGTTCAACCAAGTGATTTGTCTTATTTGAACTTGTTTTTGTTGGATCACGATGTTCACTAGAACTATTTTGTCTTGTTTGTTGAGTTTGTCCAATTCTTTCAATTAATGCAAAACTTAAGGCGACTAGAGAATCAACAGTAGGCTGTTCTTGTCTATTTTCTGCAGGCACAACCTGATCTTCGGTAAAAATATTTTCTCTATTTTGTTGAGTTGGAAAAGGCGACTGTTCATCGAACGCTCTTCTGAGCGCGGCTGCTTGTTCATCGTTTAGAATAAATGCGTCATGCCGACGAGTTAGTCTTTGTCGTGTATTATTATGTGCATGTGGTTGAGGGCCGTATGCGGCTAAATTACTCACAGTCGCTGCACATAGAACAGCTAGTAAATTTTTTTTGAAAGTATTCTTCATATTTATTAAATTTGTTTTGTGTTTACTTAAGTAAGAATAATAATAAGGTATCTGTTAAAAGAAATTAAGAAGATCCTATTTAATATAGAATCTTCTTTAATTTTATCAGTAATGTTTAAATTTTCAAACTATGATTATATTGCGTTACAAATTAGGCAATGTGCCGTAAGTAGATGTTGTTTGCGCCGGTGCTTATTCTTCTTCAAATTCTTCTTCTTCTGTTGGGAATGTTCTAATTTCAGGTTCCTGAGCAAAAGTTACTTTAGTTACTTTTTTCTTCATGGCAGATTTTAATGGTACTACTGCCGGCGGCGGTGGAGTTGTTGAAGGTTTAGTGCGTATTCCTACCGGAAGGGGAAGTAATGGGACTCTACTAGTGCGTGTAGTAGGAATTATTGTAGTTGTTGGGGTACCTAGTTCTTGTATTTTAAACGATTCATTTTGGTTGCTGACGTAATCTCTTACGATATTCCATTTTTGTTGATCATCCAAGGCAGCAGATATAAGAAGATAGCAGCATTTTTGTGCTACTTTAACAATTTTTTGGAAGTCAGCTTCTTGTGTTATATTAGGACCCATAATGAACTCAAGTGTTACAGATTCTAAAAGGTAATCATACAGTTTTTCAAATTCCGCTCTTTCAAGCTTTTCTTGTTCCGTGAATCTAAAGCCAGGGATATAGGTGATTGCTTTAGTGTATAGATCTTCATAAAGACCTAATTTTGCTAGAGTTTCTATTTTTTCATTTTTGATTATTTGTTGTATATTCTGTATATCTTGTGTCGTAGCGTCTTCTTGAAGAACATAAGCTTTTGGTTCATTTATTATACCTATTAATTTTTCATATATATCATAAGCATTAAACTTTGCATTAGATCTTTGATGAATAAGTAATTTTGGATTAGTCAATTTCTGTTTAAGTTCTGTATATGATAGATTTCTTGCTATAAATCCCTTTGGTTCGAATAAAATTTTGGGGATTTGATAACCATTATTTTCGCATATTTTAGATAGTATATTCGGAAGAGTTTTTGGTTCATAACCATTTTTTGCCTGGAGCAGCGACACGTAAATTTGATTTACGGTAGTATCAATGCCCGAAATATTTTCTTTAGGTATACTAGTTGGTGATGCTTGTTTGTAATTAAAATTTATTGTTTTAAACAGTTCTTCTATGTCAGAACTTTCTTTTTGGGCAAGGTCATTTAAATATCTATTGGCGCTTGGATTTAGGTAAGATTTTAATCCCAAGGCTCTTAATATATCTGATTTTTTTTGATCGAGATTCTTGAATAATTCAGCTACGTCACTTTTGCCTTGTTCATAATAATTTCTCATTGGCGCGTAGTTGTCTTCTTTTAATTCTTCAATAAATTTAATCGATTCATTAATCAACTCTTTTGTTGGGGATAGGTATGCTTGATGATATCTATATGCTCCATAACTTGCCAATGCGCCTGCTGCTGCTAATGATGCTAGAACATAAGGATTTTTTAAATTTTCAGATATTTTTTCAAATGTACTTTGTGCAGCTCCTGTTTGCATTATTTCGTGATGACCTTCATAGTATGATTCCCAATCTTGAGCGCTTAACTTTTGAGCTGCAGCTGTAAGGGGACTAATTGATTCTTGAGCTATATTGATAGCCGATATTGTTGCTTCTGTAGGAGCAGTAGTTGTAATCGGCATAATAGACTTTTTAGCTATATTTATAACTGGAGCTGCTGGTGCCAATGTTTCTGTAGTTGAAGCGGCAATAGGTGCTATAGATTCTGCTGCTGAAGTTGCAAGAGGCGCAATAACTTCTGTAACAGGAGTAATAGTTGCTGGAATTTCAGCTGTGATAGTTATAGGAGCTATGTTAGGGGTAGTTGCTGCTGGAACTGTTGGAGCTGCGCTTGGAATTTCCATTCCTTCAGCCAAAAGAGGAGTTCTAAGTAAATCTTGTTCAGGTGCTTTAATTTCGTATATAGAGAAAGATGCTGATAGTGCAAAGATCACCACAAGTATCTTGGTAAAAAGATTAAGATTCATTACTACTCCCTTTAAATTTAACATTTAATATAAATCTATTTACCTTAAGCGTACTTAAATTAATTTATATTTGTCAATAATTAGGGAGATTTAATCGAAAATCAGGGTTTTTTTGAATAAAAAAAATGGTTTATTGTTGTTTTTCAGTCTGAATAGGGCCCTCAGGTAGGCCGCGGATAAATTGGTAAATATATGGATTTGTCGATTCCCAAATCGTTTTGGCATCGCCAAAGTAGCGGATTTGCCCCTCATGAAGCAGGGCAATATAATCAACATATTTAAAGATCTCAAGGTCATGCGAGACAACAATACTGGTCAATTTAAACCGTTCTTGCATGGAGGCCATAAGTTCATGCACCACGCGGGAAGTAATAGGGTCAAGGCCAGTTGTAGGTTCGTCATAGAGAATAATTTTAGGGTTGCGAATCAATGTTCGCGCAAGACCAACTCGTTTACGCATGCCGCCAGAAAGCTCAGAAGGGTACTTATCAAGAATATCTTGGTTTAAATTTACCTCAGCAAGCTTTTTTATGACAATCGGTCTGACTTCTTCTTCTGGTTTGCCATTTTCAAGTAATGATATGCCCACATTTTCAAAGATGGTAAGCGAGTCTAAAAGTGCGGCAAACTGGAACACATAGCCACATTTTTCGTAAACTTTTTCATGCTCGCTGGCTGAAAGTTGAGTAATTTCAACGCCATCGATGTAAATACGGCCACTGGTAGGCTTTATAAGACCAATAATCTGCTTAAGAAGAACAGATTTGCCTTCGCCTGAACGGCCAATAATACAAGTGATTTTACCTTCTGGTATTTCAAGATTAAGGCCATTGGTAACAACCTGTTTATTAAATACTTTAATTAAGTTTTCTATTTTTATCATGAAATTCCCGTTTGAAAGAGAATTGAACTTAAAAAGTAGTTTGCTATTAAAATGGTTATAGAACCTATAACAACGCTTCGTGTAGTGGTTATTCCAACACCGCGTGCGCCGCCTGTTGTATAATAACCATTATAGGTGCTGACCGAAGACAATATAAAACCAAAGAAACTTGATTTAATAAGTCCGCCTGTAATATCAGAAAATTCTACAAACTCTTTTATACCAGACATGTATGATTCAGGGTTAATATCAAGACTATAGACACATAAAAGATATCCACCAAATGTTCCTAGGGCCATAGAAAAAATAGCCAAAAAGGGCAAAATAATAGTGCTTGCTAATATGCGGGGTACGATAAGATACTGAAACGGGTGAATACTCAAGGTCTTAAGTGCATCAATTTGTTCGGTGATTTCCATGGTGCCAAGTTCTGCTGCCATTGCTGATCCGCATCTGCCAGTAACCATAAGTCCTGTTAAAACCGGTCCTAGTTCGCGTGTCATACCCAAGGCGACAACTGTTCCAATAAATTCTTCTATGCCAAAACGGTGAAAACCAATATAGGTTTGTAATGCAAGGGCAAGTCCCGTAGAAAAGCCTGTTAAGAATATGATGCTTGATGATTCTACGCCGACGCGCATAAGTTGATCAAGAAGTCTACGGAATTTTAAGCGTGTGGTAAAAAGAACCCTAAAAGTTGTAATAAGAAAAAATATAAAATCACCGCAAATGGTACATAACTGAAGAATCTCTTGCACGAGCCATTCGGCTGCGCTGATAGTTTTTCTTCCCAGGTAATTCAATGCGGTGATAAGCATATTTTTATACTATTCTTGTGGCTCTACTGGAGCTGGTTCGGTCTGTATTGGCATTTCTACTTGTTCATCTAAAATGCGGGATGTTTGCATGGTGCCTGAATTACGCATTAATGCAAGCACGAGTGAACCTGCAAGAAAGAGAAAGCCAAGAACCCAAGTAGCTTTTTGGAATATATCCTGGCCGCCTGAACCGCCAAAGAGTTTAACATTTGCATTTCCCATATTACTGAAAAGGCCCGTACCGCCCTTACCTTTTTGTAACAAGATAATAAAGATGAGCATGAGGCAGAGGATAACAAAAAGTGTGGTTAGTAAGCTTTGTAGTAATGCCATAATAATTCCTTATAAAATCAAAAGCTTTTGAATAACAGATATGTTCTATTTGTTAGTTTATCGATACTAGCATTTTTTTAAAGAGTCAATCTATAATTTTTATACATAGCACAGCTCTAACATAATAATTTAATTCTATTATTTATATTTTGGAGGCGTGATGGCCAGTAATATGTATCTTCCGTTTTTACTATCGGGCGTATTTGGGTTTACAGAAAATCTGCTTACCCAGCTTGCCCTTTCAAAAAGATAATACTTTGTGAATTATTTACAATCTGTATTTGAAGCTGCTAGTATCGGATATAGAGTAGGTGGGCACAAAGGGATTTCTTATGAAAAAATTGGTAACTGTTCTTGTTGGGGTTATTTTGCTAGGTGAACTTGCTGGTCAGCAGCAGCCGCCTAAAGGATTTAATAATAAATCTATAGATGCATGGCATGAAAAAGTAAAAGAAGCATCATACGCCCCAATTGTTTCATATGAAGTTTTTGAAGGCAAGCTCGAAGAATATTTAGGGCGCCAAAGAGATTTTTTGGCCGGTTCTTCATGGTTAGGTGAAAAAATAGATATCGAAAATGGTGATTTAAGTAATGACTCAAGGGACGAACTTGAGCAGCCTTTTGCACTTAAGGTTGCAATAAAATCTGGCGGAAGTGGTTATTTCTGGGGCGATATCCATGGTGATGTTAAAGCTCTAGTTGCTAGTTTTAAAAAGCTTAAAGATAAAGGAGTTATTAATGATGCTTTTGAAATTATACAACCTGATACCTATTTTTTCTTTTTGGGCGATATGGTTGATCGAGGAATGTATCAAATTGATGCGCTCTGGCTTATTATTAATTTTGCATTTAAAAATTTAGGAAAAGTATTTTTAATCCGTGGAAATCATGAAGATCTTCGTTTAAGCAATGACTACGGATTCAATGATCAATTAAAGGAATTATATCGAAAAGCATATGGACCAAGAAAGTTTTCTGAAAAAACCGCTATTTATAGTCTTATTGGTCTTTTTTATAATCTTATGCCCGATGTTGCTTTTGTCGGGTGTAATAATAATTATTTACAATGTTGTCATGGGGGAATAGAGATACGCTACAATCCTAAAGAGCTTTTAGGGCAACCAGGCGCATTACGCTATCAATTAATAGAAAGAACAGAAGAAAATAACTCTCTTTTAAATACTATTGTGCGAGATATTAGTGTTGTTAATAGGCTTTCTATTGATAGTTCAGGATATGGCTTTTTGATGAAAAATTTTATTAAGCCACGGGATCCATTTTTAAAATATGATTTTGGGTTTTTGTGGGGAGACTTTAACCCTGATCCCCAAGAGAATTATAAAACTTTTTATAATAAAAATAGAGGTCTCTTTGCAGGGAAAAATTTTACACAAGATGTTTTAAAATATTATAGCTCAGATATTGTTCGTGTCCGTGCTATTATGCGTGCTCACCAGCACAATGAAACACTTCCAGGTATTTTAAATGGTGAAAATAGTGGCGTTTATCCTATATGGCAAAATTCTGTTATTACCAATTTATCTACAAGCATTTTTAATGGCGTTATCGCCTTTAATCAAATAACGTTTGATGATAACTATGATAATTGGCGACTAACAAACTATTCAGGCAAGGGCAATGTGATAGATGCAGAAAAAACGAATCTTTTAAAAGATTGGAAAAATAATTATGAGCCTTCTGTAAAAGAAAAGCCCATTGAAAGTGCGATATCAACTATGACGATTTCACAAGAAAATGAAAAGATTCTTGCAAGGGTTGATAATGAAATTGAAAGAGAATATCCAAATTATAAACTTATAGAAAAAATGCTTAAAAGTGTAACGGCAGATCCTCAAGATAAGCCCAGTGAGGGGCATTATGTACGGGCACAAAAGTTATTAAAAATATTTTATCGCCTTATATATGCGATAGCGCTCTTTGAGGCAGATGACTATGCAACGGCAAAAAAAAGCCTTTCGCAATCGCTTGAATGGGACATTTTTAAATTTAAAGCATGTGAATATTATACTAAAGCGATTATTGCCGCCAAGATGAAAGATGAATATGATGTTGCTATGGCCGGCCTTATGGAAATACTGTCTGACAAATCGATCTCATTGCAAGATCAGCTAATAGCAGTTGGTTTAGTTCAGCAACTTGGACGCTTAAAGACATCTAAGGAGAAATAGAATGAAAAAACTTTTATTAATAGGGATTTTAACTATGACAGCGCTTGGTGCAAAAAACAGTTCTTTTACTTTAAGCTCACCAGATTTTGGTAGTGACGAAACAATGCCAAAAAATTTAACTGGTGAAGGCACTAATAAGCCGCCGCGTTTAAGTTGGTCCGGTGCACCGGCTGACACTGTGGCTTTTGTGTTAATTTGTGACGATCCTGATGCGCTTGGCGAGCAGCCATTTGTGCATTGGGTGGTGTATAATATTCCTTCAAAAGCAACAAACTTAGATTTTCTTGGACAACGTGAAGATAAAAATGCCAATGGAACTATACAAGGAAGCAATGATTTCCCAAGGCTTGGCTACGATGGTCCCATGCCGCCTAAGGGTCACGGTATACATCATTATCATTTTAAGCTTTATGCTCTTGATACAATATTGTCACTGCGTTCTGGCATGAGTAAGAGCGATGTTGTAAGTGCTATGCAAGGGCATATTCTTGCGCAGACTGAGCTTATTGGTGTTTATGAAAGAAAGTAGCTTGTAGTAATAATTTAAAAGTTATAAATAAGACGAGCAATAGCGCTAATGCCTTGAGTTCTGTTTTTTGCGGCCATTTCAAAATAAAGATAGGCAAAGCAGTATAACTTTTCTTTACGTTCGTAAACGGCGCCCGGGCCAATGGCAACAATATGTTCTTTTCTGCCAGGTGTTAAAACACCGGCAACTTTACTATCGGTTATTTGTTGCAAAAAATATCCTACCGCTCCTACCCAAAAATGTGGAATAATTTCATACTCTAAATCGTAGTTCATAAAAATCGCTTGTCCTGGTTGTATTGTTGTATTTTTATTAATTGATGACCAGACGTATTGCAAGCGCCATGATGCAGCACATTTTTTAGTGAAGTAAAAAGTACCCGCCCAATAAGGGTTTATAAAGAAAAGACCATTGCCTGGGTTAAAAATCGCATAGGCTTTATTTTTTCCTGTGGGAAAACTGACATCGAGTTCTAAGCGCGTAACAAGAAGCCCCCGATTTTTATACATTAACGGCGGCCATTGTAAAAATGTTCCTACCAATAAATCTCCAAAACCTTTACCACTATCAAGAAGATCTAATGTATTTTTTGAGATAACTGAAGAGAATACATAAGGAATCCCCACGCTTAAACCTGTTTGTGCGCCCAAAATTGGGCTACTCTCTGTTTGGTAGGTTATTGAAGTTACGGCATCCCACACGGTGGTTTTTGGTGAAGGAACGCAGTCTATTGGTGCGCCTTGCGCGTTAAGGAATTTGTGTGCGCCGTAATATTGTTCTATTTGATAGATATACCAACCATATGTTGGACGCACTGGCCCGCCATCAAGCATATTTGAAAAGCCTAGGTTAATAAAAGGCTGATCATATGCAATCAGCGGATGAGTTAATGCTGCTGAGTAGATAAAAATTAATTTACAATATTTTTGCATCACGGTCCTCATTAACGATTTTTTATCGCTATTATGTGCTTTAATGTAATACGTTGAGGTTATAATGGTCAATGCATTGCTGTCGATTTAGATTTTATGATACTTTTTTGTATGAGGTGCAGTACTATGAAGAAATTAATTTTTTTATTTTTTATCATTAATACTATGTATGGGACGATTATACGAAAAGAAACGGTCTATGTACATGAAGGGAATCTGGCCCTGCGTCCATCACAGCAACCATCACCCCTTTTTAGTTTTGGGCAGTTTATTATTGAAAAAGGTATTATTCAAGGTTTTGTAAATCCACTTTTTATTACGGGTTCGCAAACATATTATTCGTCATTAATTCCTGCTTTTGTCTATGGAATTGAAGATTATATTGCATTATTAGCTGGTTTGCCCTTAATAACAAAAAGCAAGCAAGGCACAGCAAGTTCTTCAGGCATAGGCGATATATTTGCACAAACTGAAATTTTCTTTTTTAGGAAAGATTATGAAACATATATACGTAGAATGAGCCTTGTGTGCGGCTTAACATTACCTTCAGGATCATTTTCAAAAAACCCATCTCTTGGTATTGGTGCGCCCAGTGTATTTCTAGGCCTTACAGCATTCCAAAGAGGAACAAAATGGTATTTTTGGACGTCTGAAGGTTTTACGTATAATTTTCCTCATAATAGTACACATTTGGGAACAAATTTTGTTTATCAAGCTGGAATAGGTAGAAATGTAAGTTATAGAGCAGATGAAAGAATTATAACTTTTATGCTTGAGTTTTTGGGTTCTTATACTTCAGCTAAGACGCTGAATGGTATCAAGGATAAAGCATCAAGTAGCAACATTATTTCTATTTCGCCGGAAATCTGGATTTCAACATATCATGTAGTTTTTAAAGCCGGTGGAATAATTCCATTGTTACAACAAACAAAAGGTGGACCAAAAAAAAATAATTTCACATTCCTTGCAGTTATTGGTTATACATTTAACTAAAAATGCACTACCCAGCGTAGAAAAAAGTTTATGCCCTGGGATCGGTTTTTTACTTTCTGTTCAAAATAGATGTATGAAAAAAAATTAATATCATCGCCTAGAGTATATAATGCTCCTGGCCCGATAGAAAAGACCTGCTCGCGACTATTCGGCACCGTCATTCCATAGAGTTTATTGTTGGTAAATTGTCCTAAATAATACCCACAAACCGAGAGCCAGAAATTTTTTAAGCATTCATATTCCATACTGTAGTTTAGAAAAATTGCTTGCCCCGGTTGTACGCCCGTATATTTTTTCTGTGAGGACCAAACATAGTTCAATGTCGTTGATAGCGCCCAGTGTGGAGTAATGTACAGCGTTGCGGCCCAGTTGGGGTTAATATAGTAACAGCCGTTTCCGGGGTTAAAGAAATAGCCCCTTTTAAATTTTCCTGCAGGGAATGATGCTGCAAGTTCAAGCTTATGAACAAATAGTGGATCTTCGCCTTTCATGATAGGGTCCCATTGTAAAAATAACCCGATATATGGGTCACTGAACCCATTACCACTATCAGAAAGCCCCAAAGAATTCTTTTCAATTTTTGAATAAAGCGCATAATAAATCTGAATATCGATGCCTGCTTTTGCATTTAAAAAAGGTTTGCTTTCTGATTGGTATATAAATTCAGTAAGGCCAAAGATGGTATTTAAATTAGGGCCACGAACGCATCCTAGAGGCTTGCCATTATAATCGAGAAAGTCGTGAGCGTGGTAATAATCAAAATATTGAAACCAGTACCAACCTGAAGTTGGGCGTATTGGCCCACCTTCAAGTATATTGGTAAATCCCAAGTTTAAAGTAACTGGCTGATCGTAACTTGCAAGCTGAGTTATAGAAAAAATTAAAATTACCGCCCAGATTTTTTTCACGAAAATCCTATTCAGCTTTTACCGTAAATTTATTGTCTTTATAATCAACATGTACGGTTTTTGCCAAGCTATTTTTCAAGAGTTCTTGTGCTATAGGAGTTGCAATATAGTGCTGAATTGCGCGTTTAAGCGGTCGTGCACCAAACTCTGGTTCATAGCCTAATTGTGCAATCTCATTAATGGCAGCATCGGTAAATGCGCAGCTAATTTCACGTTCGGAGAGTCTTTTTTCAAGTTCTTTCAGTTGCAGCAGTGCTATTTTTTTAACATCTTCCTGTGAGAGTTTTTTGAAAAATACTGTTGCATCGATGCGGTTTAAAAACTCAGGTCTAAATGTTGCATGCAATATCTTTTCAATTTCAGTTTTTACCGTATCAGTAACTGTTTGTGCCTGCAAAATAATCGGCGAGCCGATATTGCTGGTCATAATGATAATGCAATTTTTGAATGATACCGTGCGTCCTTGGCTGTCGGTAAGTCTGCCTTCATCTAAAATTTGCAAGAAGATATTAAAGACATCCGGATGTGCTTTTTCAATTTCATCAAAAAGCAGCACGCTATACGGGTGCTTACGTACACTTTCTGTAAGTTGTCCGCCTTCTTCATAGCCGACATATCCTGGAGGTGCGCCAATAAGCCGTGCAACTGCATGTTTTTCCATATATTCAGACATATCAATGCGGATCATGCGTTTTGGGTCATCAAAAAGAAAATCTGCCAATGTGCGTGCAACTTCGGTTTTGCCAACACCGGTTGGCCCTAAAAATAGAAATGAACCGATCGGTTTATTCGGGTCGGTAAGTCCGGCGCGGTGCATCTGAATTGCGTGTGTTATTTCATCAATGGCTTCATCTTGGCCGATAACACGTTTTTTCAAGATATCTTCCATTGCAAGTAAGCGTTGTCCTTCACTTTGCTGCAATTTCGTGGTCGGTATACTCGTCCAGCGTGAAAGAACTTTTGCTATATCATGATTCATCAACTTCTTGTTTGATAAGTCCCGTAGAAAGAGTTTTAAATGCTTCTTGCTGCTGTTCTAAATCTTTTGCAAGTTTAGCAAGCGTTCCATATTTAATTTCAGATGCTTTTGCAAAATCGCCTTCGCGTTCAGCACGTTTATATTCAAACTCTGCACGTTCAATCGCTTCCTTGAGTTTATTGATCTTTTCAAGGGTGCTTTTTCTGCTTTCCACTGCTTTAAAAGCTGTGCGTGATTTTCTTTTATCTCAGCAAGCTCTTTTTCTAAATCTTTTAAGCGTGCTTTAGCTTGTTCATTTTTTTCTTTTGCTAAGCGCAACTTTTTCAATCTCGAGTTGTCTGATTTTGCGTTCAAGTTTATCAAGATTTTCTGGCTGAGAATCGATCGACATTTTGACCATCGATGCTGCTTCATCAACTAAATCAATTGCTTTATCGGGCAAGAATCTATCAGGAATATTTTTTGCTGATAATTTTACTGCATCAACAAGGGCTTGGTCCTTAATGTGAATACCATGATGAAGTTCATAGCGTTCTTTTAACCCACGCAAGATAGAAATAGCATCTTCAACGCTTGGCTCTTCTACAAGAACTTTTTGAAACCGTCGTTCAAGTGCGGCATCTTTTTCAATATATTTTTTATATTCTTTCAATGTTGTTGCGCCAATGCAATGCAGCTGTCCGCGCGCAAGCGCAGGTTTTAAAAGATTTGAAGCGTCCATGCCGCCGCCGGCTGAACCTGCGCCGACGAGCATATGCAGTTCATCGATAAACAAGATAATATGATCTTGCTTTTCTTCGATTTCTTTTAAAATACCTTTTAAGCGCTCTTCAAATTCGCCCTGATATTTAGCACCTGCAATAAGCAAGCCTAAATCTAAGGCGTAAATAGTACTGTTTTTTAAACTTTCTGGAACATCGTTATTAATAATACGTTGAGCAATACCTTCAACTATTGCAGTTTTTCCAACGCCTGGTTCACCAATTAAAACGGGGTTATTTTTTGTTCGTCGTGATAAAATTTGTATAACGCGTCTAATTTCTTCATGTCTGCCGATTACTGGATCTAATAGACCACGCTGGGCCTGATCGGTAACATTTTGGCAAAAACGTTCTAAGAAACTTTGTTGTTCTTGTTGTGGATTGACTTTGGCGCCATTCATAAATCACCTGAAGTTAAATTTTAATTCGATCTAATATTTTTTTCATAACTTGATAATGCGCGGGAATTCTATCAGCAATTTCTATAGCTAATAATTCTCTATAAGAATGTGATGTTCGGTTTCTGTCTGCAACTAGTTCGGTTAATGTTTGGAACTCTGCTGTTAATATTATTCCAATGCGTGCTGCCTGTCTAAAAGTTTGATATGACGATATTGATTCAAACGTGATGCCATGCTGATCTCTTAAAAGGGTATGTAATAATTTCCAAAAAATTTCTATTGTGAACTCGTATGTATGGATTAATGAATTGCGGGTTCGTTTTTTTATAATTAATTCATCTTTGTCTGAAAGATCGTTATAAGCTTCGATTTCTTCATTTAATCGTGCCATCGCGTTATGTGCATCGTGATAGAGATATATCAACTTTTCCATTCGATCCTGTAGGTAGCAATATCATTACGATATTCTTCTGGCAACTCATAAAAGTCAGCGACTTCAATTTGTAGTGGGGTGCGTAAAGACTGCATGATAAGCTGCGCTTCATAAATTGCGCCGATATCTGCCAATCTTTTTCCACAATCGATTGCAATATCTAAATCAGAGCCTTGAGAAAATCTACCTCGGGCGCGCGATCCATAAAGGTAGATTTTACATCCAGGGAAAAGAGTTTTTAAAATGCTAATAATTTTTGTTTTTAGTTCTTCTGGTATGCCGGTATCGATAGCTTTGGTCATGATGCCTCTTAAGGTTTAATCTCGCTTATTATAGTTTGCATCGTTTCTATATATGTTTCAAGATTGTGAATAAGAGGGATTTCGGCTAAAGATGGTGAGATATTTAATAAATGTGGTTTAACTGGATGTGTTGTTGGCGGAACTTCATGATGTGATGTAAGAGTAGACTCTTTCTCTTTTGCCGCCTGAAGTAAAATTTTAGTGTCATGTTCATCTAGAAAGCCAGCTTTATGGGCATTGGTAATTATTTCATGTGGGTTTTTGCCACTTGCAAAATTTTTGTGGTTTTTTGCAAGATATTCTGCAATTAAATCGCAAAATGCTTGGAATGTTTTTGAAAATGCTTGCACTAATGCTTGAGCATGTTCAGGTGTTTGTTCATGCTGCTCATAGTCATTTGCAGCTTTTTCTAGGTTTAATAACAATAATTGAACTTCAGCATATTTTTTTGACAAATTTTCCATAATTAGCCCTTTTTACGTACAAGCTTTTTGTAGAAAGTATTGCTTTACTCTAGAGCACGCGTCAAGGATTATTCAGAATCTATTTTTGGGTGTGAGCTATCAAATGTCTTTTTTGACCGCTTAAGGGTATGGTAGCTTACGGCAAAATGGTGCGCATAATCACGCATGGCGATTAATAATTTACCAAGTTCAGTATGTAAATCTAATACTATGCCTTCAGGGTGTAATGGGGTATAAAGCCGCTCTTCACGCTTTGCAAGTGATATAAAAATTTTATCAGGAAAGATATCTTTTACGGCGTTTAGTTGTCCCTTGCCGCCGTCGATAAGAATAACATCAGGAAAATCGTCTACTTTATAACGTCGAGAAACTACCTCGTGCAATGCCGCGTAATCGTTCTGTTGGGTAATGGTTTTAATAGCAAAGCGTCTAAACTTGTTTTTATCCGGTTTGCCGTCGGTAAATCTAATGCAAGAACCCACTAAAGCAACACTTTGAAAATGCGAAATATCAAAGCAGTCCATCGAGTGAGGCAGTTCTTTTAAGCGCAAAAGATCTTTAAGTTCATAAAAGCCTTTTGTATAATCCGCCTGATTAAATTTTGGCAATAATGCTTGGGTAATTTCTGGGGTGTATTTACGTTCAGTAAAACGGGTTTTGAGCGTATCAAAGATAATATTAATATGGGTAATATAGTCGGCAATATTGCGTGCTTTTTCAAACTCGTAATGTTTATTGTATTCTTGTAAAAGATCTTGCAGCGAGGCTATAGTTTTCTGGTAATCGCCTTCTAAAAAAAGCTTTGCAAGTTCTAGGCGCGCATCATAATCTTTTTGCTGAAAGTTCGGCGCACAGTTTCCTGCACATTTATTCAGGTGATAGTTCAGGCACCCGCCTTTAATTTTTGCAGTACAGAGCTGTAGTTTAAAAGTTCGTGTTAAATATTCAAAGCACCTGCGGGCATCATTTTTATGGATAAATGGGCCGAAATAGCTGCCTTTTTCTTTTTTTATCCGCACAATTTTAAGTAATTTTGGTTCGGTATCAGTAAACAGAAGATAGACAAACGGGTTGCCAGATTTGAGCAGAACATTATATTTTGGCTGATATTTTTTAATCAGTTGAGCTTCTAGTAAAAGAGCTTCAAGTTCATTTTGGGTAACAATATGTTCAATGAGGGCATGCTCTTTTATCAGCGCATCGATTTTCCAATCACTTAGCTGTTTTCTGAAATATGAACCCACGCGCCGCTTAATATCTTTGGCTTTGCCGACATACAAAATATCATTATTGATATTTTTAAAAATATATACGCCCGGCAAATGGGGCAAATGCGCATGTGGCGAATCTGAAGATTTCATAAACTTTCACTCCCTGATTATATTTTCTAGTATAACATATAATTTTCAGGGGAGATATTGTAATAATTTTTTTAAACTTTGCGCTTAAACGTTTTTTCAAGTTCATACTGCGAAATTACCCAGGTTGTTGGGCGGCCGTGTGGACACGTAAGCCGGTGTTCAGTTTTATACAGTGAGTTTAAAAGTTCTTCAATTTGTAAGGTTGAAAGTTCATCTCCTGCTTTAACTGCTGCCTTGCAAGCCATCATAGCATAAAGCTTTTTAGTGATTTTTGTGTTCCACGTTTCTGTATTTACCGTAGAATTTTCATGTATCCACGAAAGTATGTCGTGCACTAAATCTTTTAGGGGATAATTTTTTATATGCAGGGGTGTCTCTGTTACCGCGATAGCCGTGTCACTTGCCGACTCGATATGAATTCCGATTTTATTTAATTCAGAAATTAACGATAAAAGAATTTTTTGATCTTCGGCAACTACTGGTATTATTTCTGGAAATAAAAGTTGCATACGGGCAACCTCGTTTGTTTTTGAACTAAATTGTTCATAGAGTACAGACTCATGCGCGGCATGTTGGTCGACAATCAAAAGACCTTCTGCGGTTTCGAGCAGCAAGTAAGTTTTTAATAATTGCCCAATTACCGTGTAGTTCTGCTCTTTTTTTATTTCTGTTTTTGCAAAATGCGCAATTGGTTGCTGAACTTCTGGAATAAATACAGGCGTTGGTGTCCAGATATTTTCTGGCCGTGGTTCAAAAGTAAGCGGCTTTGCCGGCTGGTGCATTTCTGCGTAAGCAGCATATGTGGGATAACGTACTGTCTCTGGTGCTGAATAAGCTTGAGTTGAAGACTGAGCCGTTTGAACACGGTTAGCAGTTTCTGCCTCAAGTCTTTTTTGTACCATTTTTTCAACCGTAAGCTCAACAAGGCGCGGGTGCAAAAAGACAACTTCTTCTTTGCGCGGGTGCACATTAATATCAACTTCGTTTTGCGGAAGTTCGATAAAAATTATTCCAGCAGGGTGTCTGTTTGGTGGCATAACATTTTGAAAGCCCTTGTTAAAGGCTTGCCCTAATTTATAATTTTTAACCCACCGTTTGTTAACAAAGAAAAATTGTTGGTTTCTGTCATAACGCTGATATTGGTAATGCGTAATGCCTCCAGAAATAGTAATATTATTTTTTGGGTCGTTATTCGCGCATTCAAGAAATTGCTCAGAAAAGTTGCGGTCAAAGATCTGTGCAACACGTTCGGGCAAAGAATCGGTAGCATAGGTGGTCAGAACTTGTTGATTGTCATGATACAGCGTAAAAGCCACATGTTTGTGCGCCAGGGCAATTGCTTGAACAAGGGTAAAGATCGCGCGCCATTCTGTTTCACGTGTTTTGAGAAATTTTTTTCTTACCGGCACGTTATCAAAGATATTATTAATCGCTATATCAGTTCCGGGCTGTCGTGAAATAATCTCAGTGTTTTTTAATGTGCCATAATGAAACGTTAGTTTTACCCCATGCTCTTGATTATGCATTTGCGTTTCTAGGGTCATATTACTTACCGCGCAAATGCTTGAAAGCGCTTCGCCACGAAAACCAAATGTTTTAATAGTTTCTAAATCTTCTATGGTAGTAAGTTTGCTGGTTGCATGGTGTTCAACACTCATGAGCGCATCTTCTTGCGTCATGCCGCAGCCATTATCTACGCAACGGATAGATTGCCTGCCTCCATCTTGCGCATACAGAGTTATCTGTGTGGCGCCAGCATCTAAAGAGTTTTCTAGCAGCTCTTTTACGATATTATAAGGCCGTTCGACAACTTCGCCGGCAGCAATTTTTTGAGCCTCAAAAGAGGACAATTTGTGTATAATTCCCATGGTTTTTAGTATACGGGGAATTTAACTTTGCGCTATCCAAGCGTAAACAATAGTTCTTTGTTTTCTTGAGTGCTTTTCTTAAGGGTAAACTTTTTCAGTGCGTTATTTTTTGAACACGCTTCTAGCATGCTCACCATAGCAGTATTATTTTGTGCCCGGCAGGTAATAGTTGAGCCTGTTTTAGTGTATTCAAGCTTTTCGATTTTTACACTCGGGGGCATAATCTCTAATAATGCATTAAAAATGGCATAAAGTTCTTGTTTGTCGATTTCTTGAATAACAGAAAGCAGTTGCGCACTAGCTTTTGTTTCTTGATGTTCTTGTGCGCATGTAGCTTTAACTTTTTGCTGCGTTACCCAGAGTTTATAGTAATAAAACGCATGTGTTGCCGTGAGGGCCACAAGTAAACTCGCGATTAAAAAATAGCTTGTTTGCTTCCAGTTGTTGTAGCGTATAAAGTGAATGTTTGTCATAAGCTTCCTGTAATTACACGGTTTTTTCCATAAAGATCTTTATGGGTAACTATGTCTTTGTATCCAAATTTTTTAAAAATGGCCGTTACGTGCTCTGCTTGTGATTCACCTATCTCTATCCACAGCTGTGGCACATTACTAAGCTGCGTATCTAAATAGTTTGGCGCAGTTGAGATTATCCGTTCTATAATTTCTAGGCCATTATTATGTGCAACAAGTGCTTGGGGGGATTCCCAATTTTTTACGCGCGGTTCAAGTTCGTGCCATTCTTGTTGGGTTATATAGGGCGGATTTGCGGTTATCACGCAATATTTTTTATCTTTTGGTAATTTTGCAAAAAGATCAGATTCTATAATTTCGCAGTTTTTGATACCGTTACTGTTTTTATTTTCTGTAATAAGTTCACATGCTTGTGGGTTAATATCAAGCGCGGTAACATCTGCCGCTGGAAATGCATGCGCGATGCTTAATGCTATGCAGCCGGTGCCGCTGCATAAGTCTAGAAGATTAAAATTTTTTATAGCTTGTGCTTTAATGTGCGAAATAAGTTCTTGGCACCACTGTTCTGTTTCAGGGCGCGGGATTAAAATGGGTGCTTGCACCGTGATTTCGATATCAAGAAATGGCACTGAGCCAAGTATATATTGCACGGGCATATGCTCATCAACAATTTGGATTATCCAATGTTCAATTTTTTGTTGAGCTTCTTCGGAAATGTTTTTTGTTAGTAGGAGTTCTGTGCGTGTTTTTTGTGTCGCTTTTTGAATGAGCCACCAGGCTACTTGCGTCGCTGTTTGCTGGTCATCGTAGGCAGAGAGTAACTTTTTTACGTAGAGTGTAAGGGCTGTTGAAATGTTCATAGTTGCAAGTATGCACATATTTGCTTCTTTTTTCTATAGTTTATTGTAAGCTAGGCTGATTTGTTTTCTGTTATTTTTGCAGATAAAGGGTTAGATCATGAAATATGTAGTTTACGTAGTTAATGTGAGTTTATTGCTTTTTCCATATATTTCTCTTGCAAATAGGCCTGAAGATGTTAATGTGCGCATTGAAATGAATAAGCTTCAAGCAGTTAAGAAGCCAGTTGTTAAGAAACTAGATATAGCTTTTAGGGATCTTACTTTGTCAGAAATGTTTGAGTATTTAAGAAAGATAGAGCATCCAGAGATGTTTGAGAGCAGTCCCGTAGAAAAAAGATGCTGGCTGTTACGAATATTTGGTCATTAAGAGTTTAGTATTTTTGAAACAAATTCTTTGTGGTCAAATCTGTTTATTTGATCAACTTGTTCACCAAAAGTTACATAAGCGATCGGTATTTTAAGCGTATCGACAATGCTAAAAACGATGCCACCTTTTCCGGTTCCGTCAGTTTTGGTAAGAATAATACCATCAAGCTTGGTTGATTCGTTAAAGAGTTTAGCCTGTTCAAGCGAATTTTGCCCGAGCATGCTATCTATAACCAAAAGAGTAGTTATCGGTGTTTCAGGAAGTTGTTTACTGATAGTGCGATGGATTTTTTCGAGCTCTTTCATAAGATGCGTTTTAGTTTGCAGACGTCCTGCGGTGTCGATAATTAGTCTATAGTAGCCGCCTTTCTTATATTCAGCGCATGCTTGAAAAACTACTGAACTTGGGTCCTGATTAGTTATTCCCGTAATAAGGGGAACATCTAAACGCTCGGCCCAGAGTTTGAGCTGTTCAACTGCCGCTGCACGAAACGTGTCTGCTGCTGCCAAAAGTACCGATTGTTTTTTTTGTTTAAAAAAGTTGGCCAGTTTGGCGGCACTGGTGGTTTTGCCCCCGCCGTTTATGCCCACTAAAACAATAACGCTATTGTCTTGTTGATAAACTGCTTGTTCT
The DNA here is from genome assembly GCA_963704655.1 of uncultured Candidatus Babeliaceae bacterium. Taxonomy (GTDB): domain Bacteria; phylum Babelota; class Babeliae; order Babelales; family Babelaceae; genus BOG-1370. Next base: position 1,095,505 of record OY969927.1, read on the forward strand.
AAAAGTTCATTGAGCGTATCGGTGAGTGCATCTTGGGCGTTAGTTTTTTGAGACTGTTTTAGTTTTTGAATAATTTTTTGGGTGGTGGCAACGCCGGTGTCTGATTCTAGAAGAATTTTTTCAAGTTTTTGTAAGCTTTGTTCATCAAATTTTCCTGAGGAAAAGAGTGAACTGATGCTTGTAGAAAAGGTGTTGTAAAGTGAGCTAAATGCTGAAGATATTCTTTTAAACATAGAGACTAATTTCGCCGCTCAAATGGATTCGACTACGCTCACCACGAGCGGCCGCTCACCCTGATACTTCGACTACCTCAGTACCGGGGGCCCGCCTGCCCGCCGGAGCCTTGGCGCAGTCCGGGTCGAAGGGTTGGGTATTAACTTATACTTTTAGTATATAAAGGCTTCGATTCTTTGTAAAAAAATCTTTAATTTTCGATAATCATCATGGGTCAGTAAACAAAAAATATCAATAATCTCTTGGATAGTTTCTTTATCGAGTGCTTGATGCTCATGCCCATTGCGCAAAAGCGCAATTAAAAGTTCATCAAAAAGTGGGTTTTGTTGCGCAAGATTAAAAAATGTTACTACCCATTGTGAGTGAGCAAAGAATGCTTTCAACTCTTGCGCGGTGCATGATTGTGCAAAGGCATGAATAGGGGCCGGCCGTTTGGGAATTTCGTATACAAAATGCTGGTTGTTTGAATAACTTAACGGTATTGCTGTAATGGTTGTTTGTAATAGTTGAAAGATATGCGGCTGTTCCTGCTTGAGCGCTTCAATAGTTTTTCCAAAAGCAAATGGCGCGCGCCCGGTGTCTTTTGGGCCTGTTTTTATGTCGCAAATAACCCCAAAATGCTGATTATTGTCATAGTTTGTTTGGATAATCGCCCCAAATGGTGGATAGTCTTCAAGTTGCCATGATTGAATGGTCCAGCTGGTTAAGCTGCTTTCGATTATTTCTCCAAAGACTAATTGGCTGTTCATAGTTCAAAAAGCTCAAGTTGGGCGTCTTGCTGGGCTAAAAGCGCCTGTTGGTAGTTCTTCAAAAATGAAACACGGTGAATAGGTGAGCTGCCCTGAGCATAAAGAGCATCGTAATGGATTTTTGTTGCGTATCCTTTGTGTTCTTCTAGATGATAACCTGGAAAGCTTACTGCAAGGCGCCTCATGATGCGGTCCCGGGTGACTTTAGCAATAATCGAAGCTGCGGCAATAGAGATAGACTCTTTTTCTCCTTTAACCATGCTGATAACAGTACAGTTTATTGAAGGAAGTTTCATGGCATCCACAAGAACAACTGTTGGGGCAATAGGCGCTACGGCACATAATTGATAATAGGCTCTACACATACTGATCTGTGTTGCTTTGTAGATATTGTGCTGATCTATGCTTCGATGATCGATAATACTAACTGAAAAGATGCTATTTTTCATGAGCCAACTATAGGCTTTTTCAAGTTGTTTTTCATTTAAAAGCTTAGAATCTTTTATAAGTGAATTTTTTTTAGTTGACTTTAAGATGGCCGCCGCGGTCACAACAGGTCCTGCCAGGCACCCCCTGCCGACCTCGTCAATGCCGCACAGGATCTTATTATCCAGAGAATTTTGCTTCTCGAAATGGTTTTTTGAGATATTTTTCATTTGACAAATATTTTTATTTCAGTACTATTAGAATAAATTAGATTATTATATTTACAGTAGCACGTTTTTTAAAAAAAGACGATAGAAGGAGTTCGCTATGTCATCAACCGGGTTACGCGTCAAAGAATTATTACGAGAAAAAGGGTGGACAACTAAGACTCTAGCAGAAAAAACTGGTATGTCTGAAAGTTATCTCACTCATATTAAAAATGGCACACGCCGCTGGAATGAAGATTCTTTGCGTAAATTATCAAAAGCTTTTGAAATTACACCAATCGATCTTTTTGCTCAACAGCGCCAACGTACTGATAATATTGAAAATCAGGTTACTATGCCTGAATCAGCAGATGTTCAATTAAAAGTTCAAATCGTTCCTGTGGTAAGTGAGATTCCTTCAAATCCTTCACCATACAATAACCAGCTTATGCAGGTTACTAGTGGCTGCAAAGATATGTTTATCCCTGTTTTAAACCGTGCTGATGCTTCTATGTTTGCCTTATTGGTTAACGGAAACCATCTTGCGCCTATGTTTGAAAAAGGCGATGTTCTTATTGTTTCTCCAGAAACACGTACAACTTCAGGTAATATTGCTGCTGTTGAATATGGAACAGACTCTTTGGTTAAGGGCATTATGAAAGTTACGTATACTGAAGACTTTATTGTTCTTGAGTCACTTAACACTAAACAAGCACCTTTGGCTCTTATCCGTGGCAAAGATCATTTCAGAATCTTGGGCCGTGTAATAGAAAGACACCAAAAGTTTGTTGATTAATCAACTTAAATTACTCAAGGCGCCAGAAATGGCGCCTTTTTTTGTGCCGTCAGTTTTATTAATCAAAGGGCCTTCTTTTTCTATGGAGTTAATAAGGTCATGATTGTTTGGTATTTTTCCCGGGTTGCTTAGAAAAATAAGAGCTAAATCATGATCTTTCTTTATTCCATGGCCTCCATGAGAGTAAATCTGACCAATAAGTTTTCGAGTTTCCAAATAGGTAGTTTGATAAGATTCATGGAGCGATGCCTCTGGAAAGAATGCATTAAGAGAAATCAATATCCAATAGCAACGGTTTCTTGCATGAAAATAAGCATTCTTAAGGATATTTGGGTGGTTATAGCACATCTTTGCAAGATGTAAGTTTGTTGTAAGGGGGGTATCCAAAGGGATCCCTTTATTAATTTCTTCCAGATCTTCCAGATGGTTGATAACCATGGCCGGTTTTTCTTGTACTACCTTTATTATCTCTTGTATATGTATATTGTAAGGCGTTTGCCGCGAGTTTTCTGCTGCTTTGGCAAAGTAGCAGAGTAAGATGAGTGCATATGAAGTGCGATCAAATTGAAAATTCATGGTTTAAGTGGGTCTCTTAATTATAGGATTTTACTTTTATGACTCATTATATTTAAATTCTTAAAAGGTGTCTGAAATGACCCCTTTTTCTTGTAATATATCTTGGAACGCGCAAAACGCCTTTTCCCGGTATTTCTTTGGTAAAGAGTCAGATTTTAAACTTTCAAAAATAAGATTTGTTCCTTCTGCCGAATCGCCCGGCCACGCTAAAATGCTCATGATTATTCCACGATAGAGCTTTGCAATAGCAACCTCTTTTGCAAGACAAGCTTTTTTAGGCGTCGTTACATCAGGAGAGCCGGCACTTCTTATGATTTTATTAAGGGATAGGTCGACGGCTAATAATGTATTTGCTGGTATCTTGCCTTGCATAGTGATTGTGTGATCTAAGAATGAATAGGCTCGAAGGCGGGCCTTTTTTATGCAATCCGGATACTCTTCTAGAAGATGATGGTTTTCAGATTCGTTAAGATAGTTGGCCAAATTAAACCAATGCTCTGCCGCTAGAAGGTTTTTAAGAGCGCTCTTTCTTTTTTTTCTGGCATATTCAAATATAAAAGCTAATGTGGAATCATAGCTTTGACATTCGGCATTACTTTCTGATTGTGGTTTTGTTACTTTAAATGTGTAGTCAGCGTGGAGCTTTTCAAAGCCATCTTCTGCCAATAGGGTGAATGCGATCAGGGAAGGCGATTTTTTAGTCGCGTTTACCGAGTCGCCGTTACTGACCAAGGTTAGATAGGGACTTGTAACTATATAGTTGGTTAAATATAGGTGCAGAAATATAACTAATACTGCCTTTTTCATAATCGCCTCCCTTTTTATTAATTTCAAATAGGAAAAATAATAATTAGAAAAATTGTTTTTATAGTACTCCCCTTGAGTTTTTTGTAATTTTTGTTACCATTAAATGTATGAAATCAACTAAAAAAAATCTACAGTTATAGGTTTTTTAGTGTAAATAACACTTCCATTTAGTGCAAAGGAACATCCTTATGATGCGTTACGAGGTACTGTTTTTAACAGTCCCGACTATTACTTCTGATGAAGTAACTGCCATTGAAACTCAGTGTGCAGCTTTAATTAAAGAACACAAAGCTTTCCAGATCTCATTCGAGCGTTGGGGTAAGTACTACTTAGCTTTTCAAGTTCAAAAAAATGACTATGGCGTTTACTTCTTGGTCCGCTTTGAAGTAGAAGACAAAGATAAGCAACCATTACTTGAAGCATTGAAGACTTTCTTTGCGGTTAAGCATAATGAATTGGTTATGCGCTATGTTATTACAGCTTTAGGTGAAAATGGTGCTTTAGAATACCATCGCCCAGAGTCACTTGATAGTGCTCCTTCACGCGAATACAATAATAATTCATACAACAACAGAGAATCTTCTGAGGATCTCTCTGCAGATTTAGAATAGATCTTTAAGGATATTTGATATGGCAAAAGCAAAATTAAAAATTAGTGGTCGTCTTTTAAAAAAGAAAACACGTAAAAGTGGTTTTTCTGCAGCAAAACGTTGTCGTTTTACTTCAGGAGAGCTTCCAGAATCAGCAATTGACTATAAAAACGTTGATTTATTAAAAAGCTTCTTAACAGAGCGTGGTAAAATTTTACCATCACGCATTTCTGGTAACGCTGCTTACTATCAACGTAAGTTGTCACGAGAAATTCGTAAATCTCGTACAATGGCATTATTGCCATACTCACAAAACTACTAAGTTTTGTTGAAATTTTTGATATTAAAAAAGCCTGCTGTAAAAAGCGGGCTTTTTTTAGTTCTTTATTTATATACTCTTGCTATGCGCCCTATTTGGCAACGTGAGCGCGTTTCTCTGCTCATAACATAGCTTGATCAGATTTTGGATTTTTTCTATCGTCTCTTTTTTATCGCGCTGATTTCGTTTTGCAGCTTCAATGGTTTCAAGCAGAGTCTGATTTTCCATTACCTTTGCAGTAGGTCCAGAGTGGTGCTTTAGTACCGTTTCAAACGGGTCTGTTTTGCCTGAGTCAATTGCTAAATCCATGGCAAAGATCAGAGGGGTTATCTCTTGAAAGTATTTCACTTCTTTATATTTTTTATCAACATCAATTTTGTATGTTTTTATACATTCTTGAATTTCGGCAATATTTTGTGAATTTGGGTTTTTATCGGCTTTCTGGATCGCCTTAACGAGTTGATCAATAGTATTTTCTGGAAATAGCTGGATCTTTTGAAGAGCTATTATAAGCAAGAACATAAAAGATATTCTTTTCATGATATCCCCTTTTTTTGATATATCATGCCGAACAAAATACTACCTTCAATTTAGTAGTTTAACAAAGCGTGCGCCTTTTATATAGAGTTTAAAGCTTCACATTCATGTTTTCTGCGCATATGAAGCATGGCATTTGTTGCATAGAGCTTTTTAAGTCTCGCCTCTTGACTGATGATGATCCCCAAGGCAGTATAATGCCTATCTATGCCTTTGATTGTTTGATTTGCTTCATTAAGAATATTCAGCCCTTTTGCATAATGTATTTTTGCTTGTTCGATATTTGTTAGCGCATTTTGAATACTTATTCTTACATGGTAATCATTTAAGAATGGATCAGAGAAAGTAGTTTGCGTAATACTCTGACAGTTTTTCTCGCAATGCTTCAAATAAACATCGCCTGTAAGTATGCACGCTTCAGCTTGGATTTTTGGAAAAACAGCTTGATCTGCGGGCTCAGCAAGCAATCTTAGTATTAAATCTAAATATGCATATGTGTTATTGGCTGGATTAGTTTCTATTGATTTTAAATGCAGTTTTGCAGTATTTAAATTATATTCATATACTTTTTGTAGTCTCAGCTCCATGGCAGCCAGAGGAACTGCAGTTTGGCAGAAAACAAAGATAGGTATAATTAAGCTTTTTATATTCACAATGTCCCTTATATAATAATGAATTTTAAATTAAGTTTAAAATAAAATAGCATATAAATAAAGCTTAAATTTAGTGCAATATAAAATTGTTTACAAGCACAGCTTTTTCTGCACTCTGAATATGATTTAATGCCCCTAAATGCGCTAATTCTGGGTTGCTTTCTATTTTAATGAGCTGATTTTCTATGCAGAGTAACTCGTCTAACTTATTAAGACTTTTTTGCAATGAGCTTTTTGTAAGTTCATGTTCGTGATCTAAAATCTTAATTTTTATATCTGTTGTATTAAAAACTTGTATCATTTCATCTAATACAACTGCTAAACGTGTGCCATCAGGGTTAAAGATAGTATATCTCGGTGAATGATTCATTTTTAAAGTATGTACCTTTTTAAATGTGCCTAAGAGCGCCATGAGTTTTACATTTGAATCTTGTGTCCATGCTTGTATTTTTCCATCATTACTACAAATATTGGGGTAAAAATGAATTATATGGGAATGGACTATTGTGCCATCTGGCAGTATGGCAAAATCGCTAAAAGGTGGCATTTCGATTCTTCGCATTACTTTTCTATCGATCAAATTCCAGATGGTTAATATACCTTGGAAGTTTTCAAACAGCGATAGATAAGCTAGCGCTTTGCTGTCTTGGCCAAAGTGAATATTGTGTATCTTGCTTTCAGGTTTATCTTTTAATGTTAATAAGGGTTGATTTGTTTTTGCATCCAAGAGCTTTACTATATTGTTAGACAATACAACTGCTAACATTTGGCCGTCAGGGCTATATGCAGCGCATGGGGTTTCACTTGCATGTTCGATCTCAAAATAGTCTAAATTATGCATGTCGATTGTCTCTGTGCACATCACAAGTTGCTGAAATGTGATCAACGCACATAAAAATACTGTCTTTAACATGTTTCCTCTATTTTTCTTTTTTTGTTGCTTTGAATATTACTATTTAATTCTTGCAGATGAGCTAATTCTGATGGGTTTGAAGACTGCGATTTAAATTGCTCTAACGTGCTCATCATCAAATCTCCCCAGTGGGTAAGTTTTTTATTAAATTCAGAACTTTGCTCTTCAATACGTTTTAGTAGTTCAATGCGTTCAAGCTCTGTTTCTATAGCATCAAAATCCCAGATTCTAACTGTTTTGTCAGAAGATGCGCTTGCCAACAGTGCGTAATTCGGACTGAATGCGATACCTCTCACCCGATCTGTATGTCCAGTTAGGCATATTAACTGCTCTCCAGATTCAACATCCCAAACCCTTATAGTTTCATCAGATGATGCACTTGCTATTTTTGTGCTATCACGGTTAAATGCAACGCTTTCCACGTAGTGGCTATGGCCGTGAAATTCTTTTAATAGTACGCCATCAGATGCATTAACTTTCCACAGTCTTACGATACAATCATATGAGCCACTTACTAACTTTGTGCTATCATGGTTAAATGCGACACTATAAACGGGGTTGTAAGTATAACCTTTATTTATTATATTCATCCGCATTAACGATTCATTTGTTCTATTATCGAAAATTTTTATAATACTAGAGTAGCCAATTGCTATTTTAGTCCTGTCATGATTGCAGTTGCTAATTCTGCGAACATCAGCATCACCCAATTGTCTTTTTTGACTGACTTGTGTAGGTGTTGCTGATTTAGTGACATCATTGCTATCAGAGCTGCTTTCTTTATTGTCTGGTTCGTATATAGAAAGAGTGTCATCTGGGGCAAATATAACTTTATCACGGTAGTTGACTTTCAAACACTGCAATTGAGCGCCTGCTTCAATATCCCAAAGTCTGACCGTTTTATCATCTGCCGCACTTACTAACTTGCTGCTGTCAAGGGTGAACATAACGTTTCTAACAATGTCTGTATGGCCATTTAAGCATTGCACTTGTTCACCCGTTTTAACATCCCATACTCGTGCAGTTGTATCCGATGATCCGCTTGCTATTTTTGTGCCATCACAATTAAATGCAAGGTTGTGAACCGCGCTTGTATGGCCAGTGAGAATTTTTTTACAAAAAACGCTCATAAGTGCACGTTGTTGATCTTCAGAAAGATTAAAGAATGGGCCTTTAGGTGTTGTCTCTGTGCACATTGCAAGTTGCTGAAATGTGATTAATGTAAGAAAAGTGATTTTTTTTAACATATTTCCTCTATTTTCCGTTTTTTGCTGGTTCGAGTAATTTCCTCTAATGCCTGTAAGTGAGCTAGTTCAGCGTAATTCAGTATTCTTTTCACTTGATCGAATTCAAGTTGGTCTAATGCGTCGGCCGTCAAGTTCAGTTGGTCTTTGATTGCTTTGTGTAATTTAGATCTTAAAGGAATAGTTTTTATGTCTGTTATATCAAAGACTTGATTTGCCTTATAAGATGCCGTTGCTAAACGTGTGCCGGCTGGATTAAAGGCAAGTTCCCTTACTGTTCGATAACCTGTCTCTATAGTGTGTAGCAGCCCATTTGTGACTAAATTTCGGAGTTTTATGGTTTTATCACATGCGCTTGCTAATATTTTACTATCAGGGCTTATAGCAAGAGCTTCTACTTCAGCAAGGTGCGCTGTAAATTTATGAAATGCATGAGTATTGTCTTTTTCAATATCCAAGATGATAATGTCTCCACAAGATGTGCCTATTAGCTTTGAACCATCTGGGGTATATTGAATTTTATTTATACATTTTGTATCAAAGGTATGGCCGCGTTTATGGTCAGCATCATAAAAATCTATACCGAACATCTCTCTATGAACTCCAACGGCCAAGGTTTTATCTTGGGGATGTAATGCAAAAGAACTTATGACTTCATGTTCATTTCGATTCACAAAAGTTTCCCAGTTGAAACTCTTTTCTTGTGCAATACTTTGAATGCACCCTATTTTATCTTGGTTAATTAAAAGTATTATTTTGTCATTTTCTTTAAATACCATATGATCAATTGGTGATTGAAATTTGATTTCGCGCGTTTCTACTTGACCATCAGCCATAAGGTGCCAGGTATTTATGCGTGAGCTCCCTGATAGGCAAGCTAATGTTTTGCCATCGGGGCTAAATATAACCCTTTGTATATCGCTAGAAGGGGCATCTTCCAGAGTTGATATGAGCGCATACGTTTTTGCATCCAAGAGTTTTATAATATTGTCAGAATACCCAATTGCTAACATTGTGCCATCAGGGCTATATGCGATGCATGGTAAAGAGATGCATGGTATTGTGTTTTTATGTTCGATCTCAACCTTGTTTGTTGCAGTTATCTGTAGCAGCTGATCAATGGTTGTCTCTGTGCACATCACAAGTTGCTGAAATGTGATCAATGCACATAAAAATACTGTCTTTAACATAGTCCCTATTTTTCTTTTTCTGGGTTCAGAATATAGTTTAATGCCCCTAAATGCGCTATGGAGTTTAATGCCCCTAAATGCACTAATTGTGAGATTGCTAAAAGATCGTCAAATTTTCCAAGCGTTTTTTCTACTTGAGCTTTTAAATGATCACGTTTAATTTCTGCCATAGGCTTTATATCTTTTGTATCAATGACGCCTATAACCTTATCTGATGCAACTGCTAAATGAGCATCATCGTGATCAAAGGCAAGCTTTTTTGGCACCGGGCCTGTTTCTATAGTTTGTAATAGTTTATACCTGACAAGATCCCAGAGTTTTATAGTTTTATCACCTGACGCACTTGCTAAAAATTTACTGTCGCTGCTTATAGCAAGTGCAGTTATATCACAGCTATGTGCTTCAAATCTATGGCGGGCCTTTTCTTTAATATCCATGATGAGAATGTCAGTATTATACGTGCCTATAAGCTTTGAGCCATCTGGGGTATATTGAAGTTTATATATGTAGGACGTGCCAAAATAGTTGTAAGGTTTTGCATTTTCGAAATCATAGAAAGTTATACTATTTATAATATTTGGTAATTCTAATCCAACGGCTAAGGTTTTGTCTTTGGGATGCAATGCAAATGAGCTTATGTTTTTACTATTATTTTGATCAATAACAATTTTCGATTGGATATATTTCTTACCTTTAATAAGTTTAATTTTTTGTATAATGTCATGGTTGGTCAAAACTACTATTTTGTCATTTTCTTCAAATATTATCTGATCAATGGAATTTTTAAATTTGATTTCCCGTGTCTTTATCTCACCATCTGCCATAAAATTCCAGGTTTTTATACGCGAATCCCCCGTTAAGCTAGCTAGTGCTTTGCTATCAGGGCTAAATATAATACTTTGTATAGCGCTAGTAGGTTCGTCGTGCAGCGTTAATATAAGCTCATACGTTTTGGGATTCAGGAGTTCTATCGTGTTGTTGGAAGATGCAACTGCCAACATCGTGCCATCGGGGCTATAGGCAGCGCATGGCAAAGAAGTGTAAGGTATTTTGCTTTCGTGCGCGATCTCAACATAGCTTAAATCACTTATAACAGGTGTCTCTGTGCACATCACAAGTTGCTGAAATGTGGCTAAAAGACATAAAAAAGCTGTTATTAACATAGTGCCCCTATTAAAAAGTGGTTACATTTTATAAAAACTAAAATAAGTTTAAACTAAAATAATAAGTTAATAAACTTTAACTATATAGAATATGAAAAAAATACCGTTTTTGATAACAGCGGCGCAGGCGGGGTTTCCCTCCCCCGCGCAGGATTTTACCGAATTGCCATTAGATTTGAATAGCTATCTTGTTAAGCATCCGGCAGCGACATTTTTAGTGCGTGTAACGGGGGATTCCATGCTTAATGCAGGCATTCATAATGGCGATGTGCTGATTGTCGACCGTGCGCTTGCCGTTGCAGCGGGTAATATCGTGGTTGCTGTTTTAATGGGCGAGTTTACGATTAAATATTATTACCCAGAAAAAGATAACATTGTTTTACGGCCGGCGCATAAAGATTATTCTGATATTGTGGTAACCCCAGAGATGGATTTTGAAATCTGGGGCGTAGTAACCTGTGTTTTGCATAAAGTGTGATGAAATAAATAGATTATTTAGTATGACCCGAAATGTTTAGCTTTAATGGGACTCTGTAAGCTGCAGTTTTGCCTGTATCTGTACCAACAGCGATAAGTTCGCCATTTTTGCTATAGGCAATAGCGGTTATGGTATCATTATTCAGACGGATATCTCTTTTAAAATTAAAGCTGGTAAGATCATATACCTTCACTAGCCGACCATCAGTAACTGCAAATTCATTCGCTGCTGTACTTATTGCAACTCTGGTTGCCGAATTTTCTTGTTTTAAGCATTCTATTTGGTTGATAGCATATTCTTGCTCAAGAGTTCTTACAATATTTTGTTTTACAATCGTATTTGACGGCGCCCGATTGATAATTATATTGCTACCTATTTCTTCTATTGTAATTTTTTTTAGTGGATTATTTGCCGTGGAAACCAGCGATAAAGTTATATCATATACCTTCCGGTCGGTTTTTCGTATGTCCCAAATCTCAACATCTTCCGACGTTCCGCATATTAACTTATTGTCAGTAATTGCAAGGTTTAAAGGGGGAGTTTCGCTTTCGATACGCATTATTGGGCGGTTCCATGCCATGGTATCATATAATACTATGGGCTCGTTATATGGTACGCTTTTCTTAAAGCCAGCTGCTATGATAGCACTTGAAGGGTAAATACCCATGCAAGCGATATCAGCATTCGTTTCAATAGTATTGGTAGTGTTGCCTGTGTCTGTTGCTCGAACTTTTATATACCTATCATGGCCAGTAACGAGTCTTTTTCCATCTGGTGTATATGCAAGCTGCGTATACGGGGTTTCTTCTGGATATAATTGTAGAATCTGATTATTTTGATCATCTCTGGCGGTTACCTGGATGTTGTTATTGTCGCATGCTCGAGTTGCAAAAGCTTCTAATTGTGGGTGGTGTGCGATATTGCATGAGCTATTATATGCATTTTTAAGTACTGCAACAGAATGCACGCTCGCTTTTTTTAAAACGCCCTGTAATAATAAGTTGTAGACATATAATGCGTTTTCACGATCGCCAGCTACATATACATCTGGGGATGTCTTGCTAAATGCGATGTCAGTAATCGCGCGAGGGGCGGTTTCACTGCACGATGCATTGTGTGAAACAATGAGCGATAAAAAAGACAAAAATATAATGATCATAACAGCCTTTGAGTTTATCACTGAATGAATATAAGAATGTACTTAAATAGCATAAGGTGAAGTTTTAGGACTGTTTATGGATTTATTTTGAAGATCTCCAAGTGCCCGTCTTTAGAGCCGCTTGCTAAAAGGGCGCCGTCGTTACTAAATGCAATAGTATTAATTTCTGCTTCTGTTTTTGTGGATAATTCTCTCACAAGGTTATGGGAGGTAGAATTCCAAATTTTTATCTTATTGCCGTCTACACCTGCAAGTAGGTCATTAACATCATTGAATGCAACGCTATAAACAAAGTTGTCATGCTGAAAGGTGTGCATGAGTTCACCCTTTTCAGTATTCCATAGTCTGAGCGTTTTATCATAGCCACCGCTTGCTAAAACATTTGTTCCCTTTTTATACGCCGTGCATCTAAGTATTCCAGAATGCCCTTTGAGTGACTCTAATTCTTGACCTGTTTGTATATCCCATCGTCTTACAAGGCCTTCAAGGGCTGCCCCATTTGTTATTATGGTATTTGCAGCGTTAAGGCAGATATTGTCAATCCATCGCCCTGGTATTGTATTTATTTCTTTTAAAATATAACCAGTTAAAAGTGAGCGCACTCTTATCCATCGGTCTTCGCATCCATTAACGAGTGTTTCCCCATCAGAACTGAATGCAACAGCACAAACTGTATTTGGTTCTTTAAATTCTTTTACAGTTGTACCATTATGAGCGCTGTATATTTTTATACTCCAGTCCGGTGCCCCAGTTGCTATTGTTTCACTGTCAGGGCTAAATGCGATATTTGATTTAAAGATCGCGTCTTTTATGAATATCTTATTTGGGTCTGAAAGCATTTCTTTTGAAGAATGGTCATCAGGCAACCCATATAAGGTTATACTTCTATTTTCACGACCAACTGCAAGTTTTTTGTTATTAGGGCTAAATGCAACACTTATAATTTCCCCATGAAGGCCATCAAGATGAGTATTCATGCAAAATGAATTATTCTGAAAAAGCATTGAAAGACAAAATACTGTCAAAAAAAACATACTATTCCTCATGTAAGATAACTGTTGCCGGTAAGCTTATATCGAATTTAAATTTTTACAAGAATGATTAGTAGGGTGTTGCTACATTTTTTATTGTGGTCTGAGGTATTCATGCGCTTTTAAAAGACTGTAGGAAACGGCAATAAATGTTGCCCAATAAGACACAGCTTCAGTTGTATTATTTTTATCCTGATGAAGATATTCAGAAACTTTATCTGCAGGCACAGCTCCTAAACCAAAACCTATTGCTCCTAGACCCAAGTCGAGACAATTTTGTCTATTGTATGCTGTTGTGCCAGCGGCTTTTTCTGGACCTACTGTCATCTGTCCTAAAAGCTTTAGTGATGGCGCATCTTTTATAAAATAATTCGTTACTTTATATTCTCTGCCTAGACAGACAGTGGCAGCAAAAATTAATGCATGAGTTAAGCCGCCGCAAGCGCCAGTTACAAAATGATTAGACGTATTATCTGCATGGGTATATTGTGTAAATCCTATCCCGATAACAGATAGATTTAATAAAAGAGTCTTTGAGAATTTCATATATTTCCTTATTATGATAATAATAGGCTGATTACCAGTGTAGTAAGATAAATCAAGATTTTTCAATTGTTTATTATGTTTGCGTTAGTTGATTGCAATAATTTTTATGCCTCATGCGAGCGGATTTTTAACCCAGCATTAAAAAACCGTCCTGTTGTTGTGCTGTCAAATAATGACGGCTGCGTAATTGCACGCTCACAAGAAGCTAAAAATATCGGCATCCCGATGGGTGCGCCATTGCACGAATATAAACATCTTTTGCAGCAGCATAACGCTGCAATTTTTTCTCCTAATTTTGCACTTTTATGGTGATATATCCTCACGCGTGATGAATACACTTGCAACATGTGTTGATGATATAGAAATCTATTCTATAGACGAAGCATTTTTAGATCTTTCTGGGCACAATGACCTTGAATCTTTGGGTGCAATAATCCGTGAAAAAGTTCTAAAATGGGTCGGTATCCCTGTTTCAATTGGCATAGCGCCGACAAAGACATTGGCAAAGCTTGCAAATAAAATCGCAAAAAAATCACCGTCTGGTGTGTATGTAATTCATGATCTTACTGCGTTTCATAAAGATATTTTGCCCACTATTCCGGTGCAAGACGTTTGGGGCATTGGCGGCAGATTAAATAAACTCTTGCGCGGTTATGGCATATGGACAGCGGCAGATTTAATGCGCGCAGACGATAGGTGGCTTCGTAAAAAACTAACGATTAAGGGCTTGCAGACAGCGTGGGAACTGCGTGGGATTGCGTGTCTTAAACTTGAGGACCTATGCGAGTCACAAAAATCGATGATCTATTCACGCACATTTGGGACCCGCATAACGTCTGTGGTGCATCTTAAGCAGGCAGTTTCTGAATATGTAACGCGCGCCGCAAGTCGATTACGTGAAAAAGAGTTAGCTGTCTCTACCGTAATGGTATATATCGCCACCAGTAAATTTACGCAAGAACGTTACGCACAAAGTGCAACTTTTACCTTGCCTGTTGCCACAGATTATACTCCGTTGCTTATTGCCCATGCAGTAAATGCTCTTGAATCTATCTATGTGCAGGGGTATGAATACAAAAAGGCCGGTGTTATGTTTATGGATTTAAGCCCTAAAGATGAAAAACAGCAACCTCTCTTTTACGAATCGCCAGTTAATCAAGAAGTTTCAGATAATCTTATGAAATCGCTTGATTCTATAAACCGCAAATGGGGAACTTCTACTGCCTATTTTGCCGCATCTGGTATAGAAAAAAATTGGCAATCTAAGCGTGAACGCAAAAGCGCCGCGTATACCACCAGTTGGCAAGAATTGTTAACGATTAAGATATAAATACCGATCAAATCGCCTCTTTTGACACTTTTTTCAGGCCGGGTTATACTGAAATATAATATTTATTAATATGATATAAATTTTTTAGTATAAAAGGTTTAAAATGTCTTTAAATTATTCTAAATTCTTGTCTCTATCTGCCCTATTATTTGTAGGGATTGTGTTTGCCCAAACCAAGCATGAGCGCTCTGCCGAGTTTTGGAATTGGGAAGAAATCTCAACTGAAGTTGTGTTTCCAGAGAATTTTGTCTGGGGCAGCGCAGTGGCAGAATACCAGGTTTCAGGTGCTGAACATTGCAAAGATGGCCAGTGGGTCGCTTGGGAAATAAAATCAAATATAGAGCGTTCTGGTAAAGCTTGCGATTTCTGGAACCGCTGTTTTGATGATATTCAGCTCATTAAAGATCTTGGGTTAACGTCTTTTAGATTCTCTGTTGATTGGTCTATTGTTGAGCCTGAACAGGGCGTCTTTAATAAAGAGGCTCTTGATCATTACGAACTTTTTTGCCAAAAATTATTAGAAAACGGTATTCAGCCGGTAGTAACGTTGCATCATTTTGTGCATCCACAGTGGTTTGAAGATCTTGGCGCCTTTGAAAAAGAAGAAAATATCGAATATTTTGTACGCTTTTCTGCAAAAGCTTTTGAGCGTTTACAGCCCTATGTGAAGTTCTGGTGCACTATTAATGAACCAAGCGTGTATATCTTTGGTGGCTATATCAGATCTGTTTTCCCCCCAGGTGTTTTAGATTTACACAAAGCGGGTGTTGTTCTTGGTAATTTACTCAAAAGCCATGTGGCTATTTATGACCGTATTAAAGGTATGCAGGGTGGGCAAGAGGCCCAAATTGGTATTGTACACCAAATGTTGCCCTTTAAGCCGTTCCATAAAGGTGGAGTTCGTGGGCCAATCGAAAGCTTTGTCTCTGGCATTTTAAACCATATGCTTAATGATTCGATTATGAACTTCTTTAAAACGGGTAAATATGTCTTTTGTGTGCCGCACTATGACGCTTTGGCAGTGTTGCCACGCGTGACCGCTGCAGTAAGGTTTGATGTTGAAAATCCGGTAAGAACACTCGATTTTTTTGGCATCAATAACTATTCTCATGTTCAAATTTCTATAAACTCTGAAAAAGGCTTTTCAGAAGGCTATCGCCCAGAAGATATTAAAACTGATATGCCGTATCCTTTTTATGCAGAAGGTCTTTATCACGCAATTGCAAAGGCGTCTGAACTTGGCGTGCCTATGTACATTACAGAAAACGGCATTGCCGATGCACAAGATGATAAACGTGCATTATGGATTGAGCGCTATCTTTATGCGCTTAACAAGGCGATAGAAGACGGCTACGATGTGCGTGGTTTCTTTTACTGGAGCTTGCTTGATAATTATGAATGGGACATGGGCTACCCATTAAAATTCGGTCTTTATGAAGTCAATCTTGAAACGCAAGAACGTACCTTACGCGACGGTGCTCGCACCTATGAGCGTATTGTTAAGCAGAACGCTTAGATATCTTTTAAAGAATTTTATCACGTTATGTTAATATTAATTACCCATCAGGTGATTTAATATCTGATCATTGGTACAGTTATTTGCTGAATAGGTCCTGATAAATTGCCCTCTAGCGCAACTTTTTCCACAATTGGTCGCTTTGCCCATTTTTTTTAAAATAAGAGCTATTTGTGATTCTCTTGCCGGTTTTGGGTATCTGCCTGCATTAAGGGATAAGGTAGTTATACTTAAGATAATAAATAAATAGTTTTTCATGTAAGATTGGTTAGTTTAAATTGTTAATGTTCTATAGGGTTTTTTAGAATTATAACACTAATATTAAGTGCTGTACAAAATTATATAAAAATTGTATTATTTAAAGTAAAGTGCAATTTCTATTAATTTTGGTGCGTTTAGCGCACTGTTTTCCAATTTTGAGTACCTATGACACAAAGAACAAGACCAAATATTCGTAATATCGCTATTATCGCACACGTTGACCATGGTAAAACTACCCTTGTTGATAAATTGTTGCGTCAGTCTGGCACAATCCAAGATACCAGCGCTGATCGCGTCATGGACTCAAATGCCCTTGAAAAGGAACGTGGGATTACTATTTTAGCTAAAAACACCGGCGTTAAGTATGAAGATTACTTTATTAACATCGTAGATACCCCGGGCCATAGTGACTTTGGTGGTGAAGTTGAACGTACCTTGCAGATGGTTGAAGGCTTCTTATTGCTTGTTGACGCGGCTGAAGGGGTTCTTCCAGGAACACGTTTTGTTTTATATAAAGCGCTTGAGCTTAATTTAAGACCTATTGTTCTTATTAATAAAATCGACCGTAAAGATGCTGATATTGCTCATACAGAGAGCCTTATTAATGATCTTTTCTTGGATCTTGCCCGTAATGATAGCCAATTAGATTTCCCTATTTTATATGGCTCTTCACGTCAGGGTTTTGTAACCGATGACCCAAATGTAATCACAACAGATATGAAGCTGTTGTTTGATACTATTATTAAAACTATTCCAGCGCCAAAAGAAGAAGTTGATGGTCTTCAAATGCTTGTAACCAGCATGGACCACTCAGATTTTCTTGGGCAAATTGCTATTGGACGTGTTTTTAGTGGTAAAATGTCTGTTGGTGAACAGGTTATCTTATGTAAAGATGATGTAGTAAGCAGACCGACAAAGATTACAAAAATTTATAACTTCTTAGGTTTACAGCGTACAGAAACACAAACTGCTGAGTTTGGTGACATTATTGCCGTAACCGGTTTTAATGAAAGTGAGCCTGCTACTATTGGTACCACGTTATGTAACGTTGGCAACCCACAGCCGCATTCATATGTTAAAATCGATGAACCGACTCTTATCCCTTTATTTATCTGTTAACGATTCTCCGTTCAGTGGTAAAGAGGGTAAATTGCTTACCTCACGTCAGATTAAAGACCGTTTGGAACGCGAACTCAAAACAAACGTTGCATTACGTGTTGAGCCTACTGATTCTGCAGAAACCTTTAAAATTTCTGGCCGTGGGCAGTTGCATCTTGGCATTTTAATGGAAAACATGCGTCGCGAAGGTTTTGAAGTTCAAATTTCAGCACCTGAAGTTATTTATCGCACTATTAATGGTGTTAAATGTGAACCGATTGAATACTTGGTTGTTGATGTTATGCAAGAACACCAAGGTATCGTTATGGAATCACTTGGTAAGAAAAAGGCTGAGATGAAAAATCTTGAGCTGTATGATAACGGCCGTGTACGTATTGAATTTGAAGTTCCTTCACGTGGATTACTTGGTTTCAGAGGCCAGTTTTTAACTGATACACGTGGTTCTGGTATTGCTACTTTTAGCTTTGCTGGGTATCAACCATATAAAGGTGATATTAGCATGCGTACAAAAGGTGCCTTAGTTTCTATGGAAAATGGCCCGTCAACAGATTATGCGCTTAATATGATTCAAGAACGTGGTGTTCTGTTTATTAAATCTGGTGACCCTATTTACGAAGGTATGATCATTGGTGAAAACAGCCGTGCTGATGATATGGACGTTAACCCATGCAGACTTAAAAAATTAACCAACATGCGTGCGTCTGGTTCAGATGATACGGTTAAAATCGAGCCGCCACGTAAAATGGAACTCGAAACGTGTATGGAATGGATTATGCCTGACGAACTTATCGAGATTACTCCGTTATCCGTTCGTTTACGCAAAAAGATCTTACGCGCGACGTTACGTAAGTAAAAGTCGACTTATAGGTTAGAATTAAATCGGGCCGCTCATCCTGATAGTTCGACAAGCTCACTACTAAAGGCACCGCCTGCCCGCCGTAGCCTTGGCGCAGGCTGGGTCGAAGGGTTAGCGGTTCTTTGAAAAAATATAATATAAAAGTAAAGAGGGTCATAAAAGACCCTCTTTTGCTGTAAAAAAAGATACACTATGAAAATTAATAAATTATTTATTCTATTTTTTTTCGCACTTACTTTTTCATCAAATCTCTTTTGTATGCAAAAAGAGAATAATAACCTTTTTTTAAAATTGCGTCAGAGAGAGACATTTGGAAAAATCCCTGAAGAAACCAAAGAGCATATAGCTAGATTTTTTGATAAAAAGTGTTCAGATAAAAAGTGTTCATTTGAAAGGGCTCTGAAGGATTATGATGATAAGCACACTGCAGTTGATGCATACAGTTTGTTTGTATTAAAAAAGGGTTGTTGCTTTGCCCTGTTAGAGCATGCAGTTGCCGCTAAGCGGGAGCAGATAATACATGATTTTTTAGACAAACAAAGTCTAGATACAACATGGTTAAGCGCTTTCGCTGCAATGTATATTCATTCTGTAGATTTAACTAACGGTGATAATGCTTCTTTGTTTAAAAGAGTTGTAGTCGAGAGAAAGCCAGATCTTAATCTCTTGTATCCGATGCAAATGTTGCATTACCCACAACGACTCAATCCTGAATTATATAACTATAAAACAACGCTCTTGCATGATGCTGCTGTATATAAAGACAAACATGTTGTTAAGCTTCTTCTAAGTTTGGGTGCAAATCCGAAAAATCTCGATGGTGAGGGTAAATCTCCGGCGGACTTACTTCGCCCTGAGGTGAAGAAAGAGGGACATATTAGTGCTAAAAGATTTAAGGATAATCTTGCATTATTGCAAGAGGCCAAAAGAAAACAAAGTGCGCGTTTGTTTGCAGCGGGAAAAAGAAGAAAGACAAACGAATAATACTACGAAATTTGATAATTATGAAAAATAATTTCTTTGTTTTATTTATGCTTTTGTTTTCATCAAATCTCTTTTGCATGCAAAATAAAAATAGTAATCTTTCTCTTGTTTTGCGCCAGAGAGAGACATTTGGAAAAATTCCTGAAGAAACTAAAAGGTTTTTAATTAATCTTTGTGAAACGGTTAGATTGCATGAGCGTTTTACGTGGCGAGACAAATTTAATGATTTTTATGGAAAGCAACTTTGTTTTAAAGATTTAATAGAAAGTGTTAACCGAACTTACCGCCGTAATGCTTTCCCAGATTATTTATTAAAGCGCCAAGTAATTATACGTCAGTTTCTAGATACATATGGCTCAAATATAGAATGGATAAAAGCTTTTTTTACAGAGTATTTATTTGTTATGCATTGTACTGCTGAAAACAGTAAAATTACGCAGAGATTTGATGATAAGGAAAAAGATTCGTATTTGCTAGAATTTGAAGAGATGAGTTCATTTTTAAAAAGGGTTGTGAGCGAAAGAAAATTGAGTGTTAATTTTTTATTTCGAGATTCGCCAGGTTATAATAATGACCACAGATCAACGCCGTTGCATGTACATTGCAGGCTAGCTCATAAATCTGGTGTTGAACTTCTTTTAGGTTTAGGAGCGGATGTAAAAATTCAGGATACAGATCATATGACCTCGGCTGATGCGCTGCGCAGGAAAATAAGGATCGAAAGGCAAATAGGGATCGAATCTGAACTAGATGCGATGTATGAAGAGATTCTAAAATTGTTGCAAGAGACTAAAAGAAAGCAAAATGCGGGTTTGTTTGCCGCGGGAAAAAGAAGAAAGACAAACGAATAATACTACGAAATTTGATAATTATGAAAAATAATTTCTTTGTTTTATTGATGCTTTTGTTTGTTGCAGATGTTTTCTGTATGCAAAATGGTAAAGGCCATAAATCACTTACTCAATATTTACATGAGCGTGAGTATGGAAGTAGATTTACTCCGGATGATTGCAAAGAGACATTTGGAAAAATCCCTGAAGAAGAAAATGTTCGTATAGCTAGATTTTTTGAGACAAAATGTTCATTTGAAAAGTCGTTGAAGAATTATAATGATAAGCGCGTTGAAGTTGATGCACACAGTTTGTTTGAGTTAAAGCGGATTTGCTGTTTTCAATTATTAGAGCATGCTAAGGCTCATTACCCTTATACTGCAAATCTAGATTATTTAACTAAGCGAGAATCGATGATACATGAGTTTTTGGATGAGCGCTGTGTAGATGATGCTGAATGGTTAAAGGTATTTGCTGTAATGTATATTCAAACTCTTTACTATCCAGTAACAGATGTAAATGATGGAAATAGGACTTCTTTGTTTAAAGCAATTGCAATTAAGCGGAATCTAGATGTTAACTTTCTGTATTCGAAGCAGTATTTCTATCCACAATTGCGTAATGAAGAAACAACGCTCTTGCACCAGGCTGTTAAAGGTAGGGATAAATCTGTTGTTGAATTTCTTTTAAGTTTGGGAGCAAATCCAAAATTTCTTGATGGAAATTATCAATCTCCGGCTGAGATAGTTAGTGGTTATATTATGATGTTAAGTGATAAAAATCATCACCGGACAACTTTGAAAAGCATTCTAAAATTGTTGCAAGAGGCTAAAAGAAAACAAAGTGCGGGTTTGTTTGCTGCAGGAAAAAGAAGAAAGATAGAGAATAATACAAAGTGGTAAAGCGCATAAATCGCATACCCAGTTTTGGCTTACTCAAAAAAATTCTTCGTGCTACATTACGTAAGTAGTGGATTAGATTAAATAACTATAAAGGAGTAGTTATGAATAAGTTTTTTAAATTAGTTGCTTTGCTGGGGGTTACACAGATTTTGAGTATGCAAGAAGGGTGGCAATTAGAAAGTCGCACCTTGCAAAAGCTTAATGAAATTTTTGAAGATCCGTGTACGCAAACCAGGTTGGAAAAGTTGTTACCTCTTATTAAGAGTAATCCAGGTTACATAGATATATTTTGGGGTGAATTAAGCAAAAGTTCAAGACGTAAAAATTTCCGAAAAACGCTTTTTGTGTCGTTAATGCTTGATTCAGCATTGCAGGGCCGGTTTGAGATTTTAGAAAAATTTACCAAGAAGGCTGGATTTAACGTGAATTTTTCATGTTTTAAGGCAGAGCAATTTAATGTGTTAACAACTCCAATTCATCTGGCAGTAGAGGAATTGGATGTTCCATTAATAGAGTTTTTACTCAAGCATAAAGCTGATATATCTAAACGTGCAGAGGGAAGCAATATAACACCATTAGAGTCATATGAGCGTTATGTTGGTTATTTAGAGCAATTGGGTCATCAGAAACCTAAAAATTATAAAGATATGATTAAACTTTTAACGCCAGGGCAATAATAACATTTTGTATCATGATGATAGTAGGGGGATTCATGAGTTATTCTTCAGTGCATCAACACAATAATTTTTGGAGCAGCGAATTAATGCGTGAAAAGTATCACGTATTAAAAGTTTCTTACGATATTTTTATTGAAGTAGTTCAAAAAATTGATGATCTTGGGGATCAGGAAATGCCGCTATCCTTAAAACGCGAGCTTTGTAAAAAATGGGAAAACTTATATAGTTCGATAAATAATATTTTAGATTTTTATATGCAGTATAAACTGCGTAAAGGATTGTCCTGCTTTTCAAATGGAAGGTATGTACCTCAAATATTAAAGGCGTATGAGGTTAAGATAATACGTAAAAACGATTATCGATTATTAAAATGTAGCATAGACGAATTGCACAACTCATTTTTTAGAGATACACGATATATGTTTTTTAATTACAATGAAAAATATGTAAACTATCTGTTAGAAAATAAAGGTGATCTTGCCATATTTGGCCAAAAAATGCTCAATAAATTTAGTCAATTTAAAGAATATAGTAGGTTTAAAAATATATAATGATTATGAAAAATAGTTACTTTATTTTACTCATGTTTTTTTTGTATACAAAAATTTTTGGTATGCAGAGTGTCTCGAAATTAGAGCCTAGTGACGTAATTAAGCTTAATAAACGTTATAATCGAATATATAGAGACACTCATCAGCCTGAGCAGGTAAAGCTTACAAGTTTAATGACTCTTATTGAAGAATCTCCATTATACATAGATGAACTTTTGCATAAATTAAATAATGTTCAAAAACAAAAAGATCTACAAAAAAAACTTTTTGTGATGGTAATGCTGAATACAAGGTTAACGCAACAAGACAAACTGCAAGTTTTAGAAAGATTTACCAAACAAAGAGACTTTACCGTAAATTTTTCATGCAAAAAGTCACAAAATTTTGAATTTTTAATAACACCAGTTCATCTTGCAGTGGAAGAATTAGATGGCCCATTAATAACATTTTTACGTGATCATAATGCTGATTTAACTGTGCAAATAGACGGCAATACCCCATTAGCGGCATATGAACAATATGTTGTTTATTTAAATAGACTTGGTCATAAAAAACCTGAAAATTATGAAGATATGATTAACCTTTTAACGCCAGGGAAATAATAACATTTGGCATCATGATAGTAGCAGGGGGATTCATGTCGCATACAACGGTTACGATTATCATGGGTGGCAGAAAAGTATTTGAATAAAAACTTAGGGACAAAGCATGAAAAAAAATTATTTTATTTTGTTAATATTTTTATACTTGAGCGACATTTTAGGTATGCAAAGAGAGAAAAATTTATTTAATATGTTGCGGAAATTTCAAGAGGGTGATTATTCCTATCACTCTGAAATTAAAGGTATTGGGAGAAATGCTCGGTCACTTTCAACTTTGAATTTCTGGCTTACTGAGGAAGATGAGCACGTTGAAGGCTTAACTGAAGAATATCGATGTAGACTTGATGGAAGATGTGGTCAATTAGCTGATTCTATTGTTTCAAATCCAGCTTGTTTGGGAAGTTTTTTCAATAAATTGCATTCTTTTAAAAATGAAAAAATTATTTGGGGAATGATATTTATAAAATTATCACAGGACTATCGTTACCAACGTAATAAAGAAATATTAGACATGATGGTTAAGAAATACCAGTTCGATGTAAATTTTATTGATCAGTCTTGGTCTCTTGTCAATTATAGAAACACGCCTTTACATAAATCTGTATCTAATTACGATACTACTTTTACCAAAATGTTATTGGATTGGGGTGCGGATGTTACCATGGTAGATACAAAAGGCCGTACACCAAGGGAGGCTTTTATAAGCAGCTGTTCATTTAGGCGCGAGCATGCAAAAGGAGTTTTAGATCTATTAGATATCGCTGATCAAGAAAAAATAATTGAGGATATTAGATTTGTATTACTATAAAATTCTTATTGCATATGACGGTTACGATTATCATGGGTGGCAGTGGCAGCCGACACAAAAGGCTGTTGCCAACAAGCTCGAGCATGCTTTTAAAAAGGCTTTTCATCAAGAAGTAATTTCTCTTGTGGGTGCTTCGCGCACAGACACGGGTGTGCATGCGTGGGGACAAGTCGCTCGCCTTAAATCAGCTTTTTATCTTGAGCCAGATGTCCTTAAGCGTGCATGGCAGGGTACATTGCCCCATACGATTTTATTGCGCAGTGTGCAGGAGATGCCGGGTGATTTTGATCTGCATGAAGGCGTTGAACATAAAACCTATGATTATTATATTAGCAGGGTACGCGTATTGCCATTTTTTGCACGCTATTGCATAGCATATTATGATCATTTTGATATCGATATATTACAAAAAAATTTACAGGTATTTTTAGGTACGCATGATTTCAGGTCTTTCTGTACCGGTGACGATAAAGAAAACACCGTAAGAACGGTTGAATCGATATCTGTAACTTATCTGCGTCGATTTAATGTCTATCGCATTCGAGTAAAAGGGCCCGGTTTTTTGCGCTACATGATCCGCAGAATTGTCGGCGCCGCTTTACAGACTATGTCTTGGCAGATTGAAAAAAAACTTGATAATGCGCAAGAATATCTGAATACTATTTTAGAAGAAAAAAATCCAAAGCAACATCTCAAGACTGCGCCAGCGCAGGGGTTGATGTTGCGTTCAATAACGTATGGAAAAAATAATGATAAACTCTCGTAAATGTTGGGTAGTTGTACTGAGCGTTTTATTTCTTGCAGGGTGTACAACTTCTGATAGAACAAAAGAAGGTATATATTCCTATAATGCACAACTTGACCGCCCATTTTTATTACAACATTTTGTTGATGACCGGTATTTTTTGGTTGCGGATGAATCGTATATGTACGACCCGGTTGATACGCTTGATACGGGGATTCACGGTATTGTTAAAAAACCGGTTACTTTTTTAATGTATTATAAAGATCAGAAACCGGTTGGTTTTATTTCATATTATTTTGAATCGCCCCTTTTTGGTAAAATACAGTTTGTGGATGTTGACCAGAATTATCAACGGCAGGGTATTGCAAAAAAGATGATTTTAGAGGTCTTAAAGCGTTTTGAAAAGCAGGGCGCCCGTTCTGTTGAAATCGTAACGCGTCTTACTAATACGCCCGCGCTTACGTTATATGAAAAGCTCGGCTTTAAGCGTTTGTATGATAACGGCAAATATATTTATTTAGAATATTATTTTAACTAATTATTTTCATCGCTTCCGCTCATCCCGAGTGTTCTACGAAGCATAAAGTGCGAAGTAGAATGTATCGAGGGACGGGAAAGAGTTTCAGGATCCATCTCATAAATAATTCATAATTATCATCCATGGACCAGCCCCCGCTCACACTGAACGAAGGCTGGGTCGAGTCGCCTGTCGGCCATAGCTTGCCAAGCCGGTAGGTATGGATAAGCGACGGCTGAAATGTGTTGGGAATTGAAGGTGATAAACAATTGACGCTATTATCTGTTTTTTTAATACTGTATATAGTTTTTTTCTTAATGCTATTTATTACATAAAGGGTACCATATGAATTATAAGTTTTTATATGTAGCGCTTTTTGCAGCTGCATCAAGTTTGCATGCAAGCGATGTCAGCGACTCTAAAATGACAAAAGAAAAATTTCAAGAGATATGTCGTCAGGCTGATAAGATAGATGGTCCACCCGTTATATATTTCAAATGGCAATGTGCGCAAGATCTTGGGCTTGAGCGATGCAATAAAAAAGACCCTTATTATGGTTTTCGTTCGCCTGAAGGACAGCTACTCATAAACCCGCATGAATTTCCAAAAAAAATCCTTTTAGAGAGTTTGTTAAAAGTTGATGGCAAAAAAAAGTTGGAAGCAATGATTAATGCTGCTAGACGTAAAATTGCTTGTAAGCTTTGCACAGATGAAAATGCGCTACAACTAATAGATCGAGTCGATTACACAGCCAATAATCCTGATGCTGGATTCAGGACTTTACAAGAATCAGGTTTAGATTTGTCTTACTTGATAAATAAGGTTCCCTTTGATGAAGTTATTGATGGGACCTACTTTCTTATAGACCCTCAAATAGCTGCAAGTGCGGGGAGTTACTGTTCAATTTGGTCAGATGAAGTTGAAATAAGGGGTTTGAAACTTTATATGGTCGGAGACAAGTGTTTAGGTTATGTTTTAGATCCTGACCGTCTTGCGCTTCACGTGACCTCATGTGAAAGTAATTCATCTGTTGTTAATAGTAAGATAAGAAATTTAATAGAGAATCATCGAAAGCTCGCCTATCCATATATAGCTCGTAAAGTTTATGGAAGAATAAAAAAAGAGAAGAATATGAGCAATCATGCGGACGCGGCCGTAAATAGAGTAATAGATCGAATGGGATCTATAACACCTCAAGAAATTAATGAGTTATTAGTTGAGACCGATTTATATTATTCTGAAAGAAAAATACTTTTTGAAGGTACTTATAATACAACCTGTGTTATTGTAAATAAAAAAGATATTGAGGGCTAATATAATAAATAGTTTAATTTATAAACTTGATACACTATTAATTAATAATTGGGCGGTGTTTTGAATATATTTTCAAAATGCCGCTCTTTATTTTACGACAATTGCATACATTATATGAAAAAGCTTGGGTTAAGAGTTTGTATGATAACGGCAAATATATATATTATAGAATATCACTTTGTTGATTAAAGATAGTAATTTATTAACTAAACGAATTTTGAATAATAATCTCTTTTACATCAGCAAGTGTGGTAATGCCATTTAATAAAGTTGGTGGGCAGTGGGGTTCGCTAACCACTAAAAAATAGACAGGGTTAGTGGTATGTGCCGGGTTGTTATGTGATTTGTCTTCTGCGTTGCCATGGTCGCCTGTGATATACAGAGTGCCTTCATGCTCTTCGACAAATGCGTCATAAAGCTTTTCAAGCTGCTGATCGAGATAGGCTACTGCTTTTTTAGTTGCTTGCAAATCACCCGTGTGGCCAACCATATCAGCATTGGCGTAATTGATAAGGTAAAAGTCCGCAAGATCATTTTTTAAAGCCTTAAGAACCGTTTGGGTAATTTCATGTGCCTTCATGCGCGGTTCATGAATAAAAGTCTCAGGACTGTCTGACGGAATAATCACCCGTGTTTCAGTGTTATATTTTTTTTCTCTGCCACCATTAAAAAAATAGGTAATGTGGGCATATTTTTCTGATTCTGCTATAGAAAATATTCGGATATTATCTTTATTTAAATAGTCGTTAAGTGTATTATTTGCATATGGCGTTGAGCATATTGTTTGGTCGTGCGGGTCATTATCATAATTAATACCGCTTACGATAAAAGAAAGTTTGCTATTCTTTTTTAATAATTGATACAGTTCTCTGCCCCTGTCTGCCCTAATATTTACAAAAACGAGCCCATCACCATCTTTAATAGTTGGGTCGTGGGTAAGTTGTGTTGGTGGAATAATTTCGTCATATAAGTTTTGTGCATAATAATAGGTGAGTGCTTCTTGCCAGGACTGTGATTTATGGGGTGTTTCTTGATTGAGGGCATTATACGCTTGCATTAGGCGGGCCGTATTTTCGTTGCGGTCCATGGCATATAATCGTCCTTGAATCGTGCCAATTTCTGCAGTGGTGGTTTTTGGTAATGCTTGTATAGTTTGTTCGATGCGCTGTAAAAATTCTGCGGCACTTTTTTGTGGCACATCGCGTCCATCAAGTATCGCGTGAATGATAATTTTTTTTATACCATACTGGCCAGCAAGAGTAATAAGTGCTTGCGTGTGTTCAACTCGGCTGTGCGAGCCGCCATCTGAGATTAGTCCAATAATATGCAGCGTCTTACCCGTTTGTGTCAATCCGGTGAAATTGTTTTTTATGACAGGCAAATTACCTAGAATATTTTCTTTAATTAAGCGACTAAATTCTGTTAGTGGTTGTTCGATGATCTTACCTGCGCCTAAGGTAAAGTGGCCAACGGCAGAGTTACCTGCAACGCCATCGGGAAGGCCAACTGAAGTTCCTGCTGCAGTAAGTGTTGTCCAGGGATATTTTTGTAACAGTGAGAAAAAAAAGGGCATTGTTTCTGGCGTTATGGCACTGGTAGTAAAGTTTTTTGAGTAACCAAAACCGTCAAGAATAATTAATGCTACGGGCTTTTTGAGTTGTGCCATGGAAATAAGCCTTTACCTGTGATATGCTTTCAGCATTAAGTGCTGGGTATTATTCAGTTATAGTTTAGAAAGATATCATGATGAAAAAAAAGACTTTAGTAACTATCTGTTGTTTAGCAAGCTCGTGTTATGCACAACCACGTCAATCTGCCACCATCGTTTATTCTTTTCCTGAACAAAATAATGCAGAGCAGAAGCCGGTAAGAACAGCTGAAGAAAAAAAATCATGTTCTATGGTGCAAGAGGCACTTTCTGAAGACGATTTCTTTTTTGACTTTGAAGATGAAGAGTGCACTTCAAATCAAGCAGGTTGTGATGAATCAATAGGGGTAGTTTCACGCTTGCAAGATCTTATAAAGACTTTTGGCGTGCAGGCTGTTCTGGGTGCTATGTATATTTCTGAAAAGGTTTCAGGGTCATATGCATGGTTAGTGGGCTGTCTGAATTCACTTAATAAAAAAGCATAAGTTATGAAATCTGGCAGTGCGCATGAATTTGCTCTTTTTGTAGGCAACAGCAAAATTGTTGCTGATCGCCATGCTAAAAAAATAGTAATTCATGATAGTGATACTATTAATCGTATTGTGACGATTCTCCGGCTTAAAGTTGGTAGAACTATTATCTTATTTGATCATGAGTCTGCATATTCTTGTACACTTGCAGAAATAACTAAAAAAAATATAATATGCGCCATTACGAGCAGTCATGCAGCAACTCCCCAATCCCCTGATCTATGTTTGCTTTTGCCCGTTCTTGAACGAGAGGCTCTTGAAGATACGGTGTATATGGCAACTGTTTATGGCGCAACAACTATACAGTTGGTTGCAACAGAAAAAAGCCGACGTTCACTTACAGAAAAAGATTATCTACGTCTAGAAAAAATCGCGATCGCCGCTGCTGAACAGTCTAAGCAGTTTAGTTTACCAAAAATTAACCAGATAATTACGCTAGAAAATTTTTTGAATGATACACCATCTACTTATAATAATAGTATAAAACTGTGGTGCGACATCTCTGGTGAAAATATTTTGCAAGAACTTGCACGACAAAAATCACCCAATAATTATCTGGTAACACTTGGGCCTGAGGGAGATTATACTCCAGAAGAAAAAGTGATATTGCAGAAGCATTTTACGCCTGTAAAACTAACTAACACTATCCTGCGCGCAAAAGATGCAGCAAGTTTATTGCTGGGCATTATTCGATCTTGTTAAGCTACATGTATAAGGTTCAAATTGACGCCTTTGTTGAGTTTGCACTCTTCTTTGTCTCATTTGTTGTTCTTGTACTTGTCGGCTTATCTGAAATTGTCTTTCTCTCTCATCCTGTGTGATCTCTTGCATTAACAATTTTTTCGTTAAAGAAAGGTATTTAATGAATGATAACGCACTCACAGCTGTTAAAACATAGCCAAGCTCAAAATATTTTGAAAAGTAAGGAACACCAGATAGTGGGTCTGATACTACTTCCATATTAGCTACAGTAAGAACAACGCCGCTTGCAAGAAATACGCTCGATAACAATTGGTATTTTTTGATCTGTTTTTGTAATTCTTCTAAATTTGGTATTTCAGCTGCATAGCTGCTTATAGATACCAGTGAGACTAATAATAAGAAGCTTTTTTGCATAAATTGTTCCGTAATTTTTATATGTTTATTGTCCGCGGTGTATAGGGTTACAAAGTATTGGACATCGTGATTTTAGGTTGTTTTGCCAGTCTCTTTGTATACTTAGTCGTAATTGTATGTGTCGGTCTTGTCTTTGTTGCTCTAACTTCGAAAGTTCGTTCTGTAAGTAGACGCCTTTATAAACTGGCGCCAGCGCTAGAGCATACGATATTCCTGCAAAAGAATTGAGATTTTTTAAAGTGATAGACAGCGCATCAGTTTTTGTAGGGGACGCACTATTTATCACCAAATAACTCACATGCAAAAAAAATCCGCCTGCAATTAATAAAGTAGCTAAGGATTTATTGGCAAAAAGTTGGTCATCTAGTTCTCTTATTCTAGACTCAGCTGCATAGCTGCTTATATCTGTCAGTGACATTAATAATAAGCAGATTTTTTGTAGTTTTTGCATGGATTATTCCGTAATTTTTATATGTTTATTGTCCGCGGTGTATAGGGTTACAAAGTATTGGACATCGTGGTTTTAGTTTGATTGGTTGAATATTTTGTCGCATTCTGCTTCTTATTTGTTGTTCTTCTAACATTGAAAGTTCGTTCTGTAAGTAAGAGCCTCTACAAATTGGCGCAATCGCGAGGACATATGATAAAATTTCAGCTAATGCGAGCTTATTTAATATATTGGGCGATTCATCCATAGGAGATGTACTATGGATCACCAAGCTACTTACATGCAAAAGAAATCCGCATGTAAATAATGAACAAGCTAGTAATTTATGCGTATTAAGTTGCTTGTCCAGTTCTTTTATTCTAGATTCAGCTGCATGGGTGTTTATAGATATGAGTAAGATTGCTAATAAGCTTATTTTTTTAAGCAATGTAATTTCCTATGAAATTCTTCAGTTCCATACAGATTGGTATTTGCTGATCCATGAAAGCCGGCTGCTGCAATTTTTTGCATAAATATTGCAAAATTAAAATTGGCAGGCTTGTAGTCGAATGTTAATACAGTAAAAAACCTTTCAGCGAATGTTTCGCCTTGAGCAGAAAGAGATGGTGAAAAACATAGAACAGATACAGCGATTAATTTTATCTTGTGCATAATTTTCTTTTAGATTTAGTTAAGCAAGCTGGTGCGTACTGACGCACTATTTAGCAGAATACTGTTTTAAATACGTAGGGATTATTTGATGAGTTACCCCATCTTTTCTGAGCCATTTAGTATACCCGGCCTGCGCTATAACTTCAATATCCGCTTCATAAGGGTAATCAGCAAGTAAGTGCACTTTGCGGCCAAGTACAGATTTTATTTTTTCATGATGCAAAGCAACGCCATTACCAATATAGGTAACGGGTTCTGTAATAATGGCAGCTTGTTGTTGTAAAAAGATGTCGATATTTTCACACGAAGTTTCACCATTTTTTCCGATATATATATCATCGCAAAATGCATTAAGTATCACCGTGTATTCTGGGTAAAGTAGGCTCAGTGCTTCAAGGCCATTAATGCCAATAAGTGGCAGCCCCGTTGCAAAGCCGATGCCATTTGCCGTTGCTATGCCAACGCGCAAGGTGGTGAAAGGTGCCGGGCCCGAGTGTGCGCTGATAAATGAAAGATCGCTGAATTTTAACGTATGTTCGACAAGGAGTTCTAAAATTGACTGCATTAAAAATGCACTGACCAATTTTTTGTCTAATGTTTGTACAGTAAGATTTTTGGCATCACGATAGAGCCCAATACTTACTGCTTGGTAGCCGCTATGTATAACAAGGTGAAAGACTGAGTGGTTGTGACCAGGTGTGGGTTGCATATCTTTTTTAGTTGCGGTTATTATTCTTTTGCTGTTGGTAGAAAATACTAAAGGCGTCGAATTCAATGGTTTTTTCTTTTTTGACCATTATTTTTCCACAATTAAGGCATTTCCAGCCGTCAAAGTTTAAAAAATGATCGAAAAATGATTGGACTACCATCAGTCCATTACATTTTGAACACTTCATACGTATCTCCTTCTTGCTGACAGCGTACTTGAAGGAGATGTTAATTGTCAAGACTGGATCAATGACTTAAAAAAATACCATATATAGAGGTTTTTTGCAATCGTGTTTAATTGCCCTCTTCTTTAAAAACTGCTTTTTCCTTGCCTTTGACAGGTGTTTGTTTTTTAGCAGCTTGTTGTGCCTGTGGCATACCTTTATTTTTTTTCTTTAAATAATTTGCCCGTGCCTTTTCAGGGTCATATTTTATCTTTGCTCTATTTAGGCGATCTTGTTGTTTTTTTGCAAGTTCTTGAATTCGCTCTAACGTAACTGGTAAAGTGCCGGAAGGATAAGCTCTGTAGTATGCGAAAGCTTTTTTTATATCTGGCAGCGTTGCGCCAGTGTCGCGCATAATTTGTTCTTTATTTAAAGCTTTTAAAGCAGCAAGGTTTTTATCTTTTGCTTTAAAATAGTTTTCTGCAGCATGAGTAATATCTTGAGCTGTATAATTTAATGGAGTAGAAGGCATTGGGGTTTCAGGGTGTTCTTGAACCCATAAAAAAGCATCGACGACTTTTTCAGGGGCAATGTTATTTTTTTGTGCTATTTGTTCGATAGAAGTGTTAAAGATTTGGGCAAGAGCCTGTGCAGCTTCGAATTCTTCTTGGCTCCGTTCTGTTTCCTCTGTCGATTGATAGCCTTCTTCTGTGCAGACAAGTGGCAATGAAACTAATAGTAAAAGAAAAAATTGGTGCATTTTGACACACTGTTTTTTATTCATAATGGCCTCCGGTATATTTTTTATTAAAATAAACCGGGGGCATTAGTATTAGCAATATTATTCTTCGTTTAAGAATGCCTGCATCTTTAGATAATTAAGATACGAGTCTAATATAAATGCTGCTGCAATAGCGTGTGATTTTAATTTCTCTTCTTTAGTGCGTGCAGGGCTCGCTGTTTGTGCCCGTTTGCTGCTTAGACGCTCGTCCCATAAAACAAAAACAGTTTCAGGAAAGAGCTTTTGCAGCTCTTCATATATAGCAAGCACTTTTTTTGTCTGGTCGCTTTCTGTGCCGCGCATGGTCTTTGGGTAACCGATAACAATGGCGGCAGGTTTTTGTTCATCAATAAATTTTTTTATTGCTGCCTGGTATTCATAAAAAGTTACCGTGGTAAACGGCTTTGCCAGTGTACGCGTGATATCAGATAAAGCTATTCCGACCCATTGGTCACCCAGATCAAGGGCCGCAATTTTGCCAGATGGTAAATTAAGAGGTTTGTTTGTCAACATACTTGTATTCTTCTATAATTAAAACTTATGGCACCCGTGTGCCTAAAATTATTTATATATAGCGTATCTTAACGGTACAAAAAGATACAGGAGTCATCATGAACTATGTTGAATTGGATGAATTAGTAAAGAATATCGGTAGCTTTATCTGGGGTTGGCCGCTTATTATAGCCATTATGGCTGTCAGTCTTATTATGACGGTTGCCTTTGGCGGTATCCAGTTTAGATACTTTATGCGTTCATGGCAGTATCTTTTAAAACCAGAAGCGGGCGTTTCTCAAGAGGCTCAAGCAAATTATATTACTCCATTTCAAGCATTTATTAATGCATTAAGCGCAAGTTTAGGCAATGGTAGTTTAGTGGGTATGGCAACTGCTATGTATAGCGGTGGGCCAGGAGCAGGTTTTTGGATCTTCTTTCTTGGCTTTTTTCTCATGTCTATCCGGTTTGCCGAAGTATATGCAAGTACTGCATTTACTGAAAAACAGGCAAGTGGGTTAATACGTGGTGGGCCAATGGTCTATCTTGCGCGTGTGCCAGGTGGTTCATGGTTGCCTTATTTTTATGCGTTCTTTTGCTTGATGTTAACCTTTGTTACCGGTAATGCTATGCAATGTAACTCTATCGCACTGGGACTTGTGACCATGACCGCATGGAATTTATATGCCATCGCGTTAGTTATGTTTATCTTTTTGCTCTATGTCATGGTCGGCGGCGCGCAGCGTATCGTGCGTGTTTCAGATGCAGTAACACCTATTAAAGTAGGTTTGTTTTTTGTCGCTTCGGTAATAGTACTTTTTTATAATGCCGGGTCATTATGGCAGGCATTAGTTATTATGACACAACACGCCTTTACACAACAGGCAGTGCGCGGTGCTCTTCTTGGATACACTATGCAAACAGCGTTACGTTTTGGGATTGCACGTTCTATTAACGCTACTGAGGTTGGTCTAGGTACATCAGGAATTATATTTGGCACCACTGGCACAAAAAATCCCGTTCGTAGCGGTATTATTTCTCTTGCAACAACCTCGATTAGCAACTTTGGTGTCTGTTTTCTTTTGATGTGGCTCTTTGTTGCAACGGGTGCTTGGAACAGTGGTTTAAATGGTGTTGAAATGACTATTTTTGCCTATGAGACGACCTTCGGTAGCTTTGGTGGATGGGTAGTTAATACCCTGACAATGATGTTTGGGATAGGTTGTGTTATTGCTTATGCTTATATCGGCCGCGAATGTTGGTCATTTTTAACGGGCGGCAAATATCTTTTTTGGTATAGCTTAATTTTTTGCTGCATGGCGCTATTTGGCGCACTTGTTGAAATGCGTATATTATGGAACGCTATTGATATCGTTAACGCAGGGCTTATTGTAAGTAACCTTTATGGCCTTATGTGGTTAATGCCGGAAATTCAAAAAGGGGTACGGGCTTTTTATGTACACGATCGAAAACGTAATTAATAATATTAGTGATTTTTTATGGGGCTGGCCGTTAGTACTTGGGATACTAGCGGTGAGCATCATTATGACGGTGGCTTTTAAATGGGTACAGGTACGCTATTTTTGGCAGTCTTGGTATTACGTTTTTCATCCATCAGAAAAAAGTCTTGTTGGTGCTGAATATATAACGCCGTTTCAGGCATTTTTGAATACGTTAAGCGCGAGCTTAGGTAACGGAAGTGCAGCTGGCATGGCAACAGCTGTAGCCTCTGGTGGCCCTGGTGCAGCATTTTGGATTTTTATTGTTGGCTTTTTTGGGATAGCATTACGCTTTGCAGAAGTATATGCAAGCAGCTATTTTATGGATGAAAATAAGCAGGGCACGTTTCGTGGTGGCCCTATGGTCTATTTACAGTTAGTGCCGGGTAAAAAATATCTGCCTGCATTGTATGCTTTTTTTTGTTTATTAACCAGTTTTGTCGCTGGCAGCGCTATGCAATGTAACTCTATGACCATTGGTATAGAACGACTTACCGGTTTTAGTAAGCCACTTATTGCTGCGATTTTATTTATCACCATGGTCTATGTTTTGTATGGTGGCGCACAGCGCATTATACACTTTTCTGAAAAAATTATTCCTATCAAAGTGGGTTTATTTTTTATATGTACACTCACGCTTTTGGTATACCATGCGTTGGCTATTCCTGCAGCGTTAGCACTTATTTTAAAATATGCGTTCACGTGGCAGGCAGTCGCTGGTGCGGGCATGGGGTATACGGTGCAAACAGCATTGCGCTATGGTATTTCACGTTCAGTGAGCGCTACCGAACTTGGCCTTGGAACCGCAGGCATTTTATTTGGGACAACGGGAGGTAAAGAGCCCTTTAAAAATAGTATTATGTCGATGGCGTCACTCATGATTAGTAATCATTTAGTGTGCTGTTTATTGTTACTTATCTTTGTTGCAAGTGGCGTGTGGGACAGCGGGTTAACAAGCACCGCATTAACAAGCGCTGCATTTGAAACACTCTTTGGAATCTATGGCAAAATTATTGTAACATTCCTGTCTATTTCTTTTGGTCTTGGTGTGTTGGTTGCATATGCTTATATTGGTCGCGAATGTTGGCTCTTTTTAATGCCGCGTGCTTCGACTATGTGGTATACAGTGATTTATGCTTGCATGTCATTTTTTGGTATATTCAGCACCGTTGCGGTAGTGTGGAGCGCTGTTGATATTGCAAATGCCGGTATGTTGATTATGAACCTTTATGGTTTAGTGATGTTACTGCCATTATTAATAAGAGCTTTTAATGCAGATGAAAAAAAACGCAAACCCGTCGCTGAACATGCTGTAACGGGGAAGAAATTGCCGCTACACTATAAAGTTGCTGCGCATACCGATAATGTTGGGCCCGGGTCGACGTTTGTTGCTATTCCTGGAACACAAAAAGATGGTACAGAGTTTGTGCAAGATGCATTAATGCGTGGGGCAACAACTATTGTCTTGGACAAGAATGCGCATCTTACAGCAGATTTGCAGCAGGCGCTTGCTGCAGTTTCTAGTTATCGTGTAGAAAATACTCGTAAAACGCTTGCTGAGTTAAGTGCGTATGCGTATGGTTACCCGGCAAGAAAATTAAAATTTATTGCAGTGACTGGCACAAAGGGTAAAACTACTACTACGTATTTATTGGAGCATATTTTAAAAACAGCTGGCTTTAAAATGGCTCGTTTAAGCACGGTAAGTAACGCAATTTTATCACAAGAATATGAAACACAATTAACTACGCAGCAACCTGACTATATTCATATGTTTTTAAACGAATGTGTTAAGCAGGGTGTTGAATGGGTCATAATTGAAGTTGCTGCGCAAGCACTCAGTATGCACCGTGTGTATGGTATTGAATTTGATGCTGTTGTTTTTACTAATTTCAGTCAAGAGCATGCAGAGTTTTATACAACACAGCAAGATTATTTTGCAGCAAAGGCTGCGATTTTTAAACAGCTTAAAAAGAATGGCACAGTAGTGTTAAACGATGACGACGCGTTGGTAAGTTCGTTACGCTCTCTATGTCCGCAGGCGCAGTTAAGTAGCCTTAATGACGTTACTATTATCGGCGCATCACGCGAAGGCGTGAGCTGTTATGTTGATCAGCTGGTTTTTGAAAACACACATTTATTAGGCACCTTTAATTTGCATAATATTCATATGGCCTATCTTGTTGCACGTGCATTAAACATTTTACCTGAAGTTATACAGCAGGCTGTATCTTCGTTTACCGGTGTTCCGGGTAGATTAAATAAATATACCCTTGAGCGTGATATTGTTGCGTACATTGATTATGCACACACGCCGTCTTCTATGAAGGCTGTGCTTTCAACATTGCGCAGCGAAACTGAGCAACTTATTGTTGTTTTTGGCGCTGGTGGTGAGCGTGACCCGATTAAGCGGCCATTCATGGGCGGACTTGCTGTTGAATATGCTGACATCGTTATATTAACCACTGATAATCCGCGTTCTGAAGAGCCTGAAAAAATTATGAAGGATATTCTTGCGGGGATTCCTGAACATCTTATGCATAAGGTTATTATCGAATATGACCGCGCTGCAGCAATTAGATATGCATATTCTGTTGCGCAACCTGGCGCGATTATTGCATTATTGGGCAAAGGCCCTGATGAGTATCAACTTATTCAAGGAACAAAACATTATTTTAGTGAACGTGAAATTCTTAAATCGCTTTAGAGATATTATTATGAACAAAATCACTTTAATTTTTATCAGTTTTTTTTTGACAGTTTCTATGCATGCTTCAGAAAGTTTAGGTTATAAGTGTGCAATATATTTTAAAAGTTTACAGGAAAAGCAGACAAAGGGTTCTTTGAATTCTATTGCCAACTATGTCAAAAATCCTGATCCAGAGAATTGTTTTTTGCCAAACTCTGAAAAAGATGACAGTATGCGAAAAGTTCTTTATGCCCGCTTAGATGCTGTGCGAAAATTTTATTCGTTGGTAAAAAGACAGAAAGTAAATCCTGCTACAACTACATTAAGTGCACTTGCGCATGATCTGGCTCAAAAAGATAATAAAAGCGCTCGGTATCTTCTTGAAGACCGTGACGGTTTTGCAGTAGCGGCCGTGCAACTTGCACTTTTAGAAATAGATAAGCCTTAGGCGATCTTTACAAGAAGCGTTAAACCTATTAATCTAAAAGATATTTTACAGATATTTCATATATTCAAAGAATAATTATAACGGAGAATTCATGACGGAACTCATGGCCCCAATGTGGGCACTCATTAGCGGTTTTGCCGGTCTAGGCGCAGTAGGGTTATTATTGCGTTATATCATGGCGCTCAAGGTGGACGATAAAAAGGCATACGATATTTCGCGTGCGATTCGTTTAGGTGCAATGACCTTTTTAAGGGAAGAGTATTCAATTATAGGTCTTGTAATAGCTCTTGTAGCAGCGCTTTTAGTGGCTGTCAGTGGGGTAACGGCTGCTCTTTGCTTTTTAAGCGGTTCTTTATTGTCATTATTGACCGGCCTTATCGGTATGCATGCGGCTACAGAAGCTAACGTGCGTACAGCAATTGCTGCTAAAAACCATGGTGAACGTTCTGCATTTTTAACAGCGTTCTTTGGTGGCGGCGTCATGGGTATTACCGTTGCAAGTTTTGGGGTAATTGGTGTTGGTGGCGTATTGCATTTTATGCTCCACATGCCTAATTTCCCAGTATTATTTACTGCATTTGGTGTAGGTGCATCACTCGTGGCATTCTTTGCGCGTGTTGGTGGTGGTATTTATACTAAATCTGCAGACGTTGGCGCTGACCTTGTTGGTAAACTCGAAGCTAATATTCCAGAAGATGATCCACGTAACCCAGCAGTTATTGCTGATAACGTTGGTGACTGTGTGGGCGACACCGCAGGCATGGGCGCTGATATCTTTGAGTCATATGTTACAGCAATGATTTCATCTATTTTATTAGCGATTTCTTCAGAAAAATATGCTGGGTTAACCCATTATATTACGTTCCCATTAATGGTTTGCGTAATTGGTCTTTTTAGCTCATTACTTGGACTAATTTCGGTTTTAGTTTTAAGAAGCAGTTCTGCGACTTTATTACGCAACTCAACCTATGTAGCACTTGTTGCGTTTCTTGCATCAACTGCCTATTACATGAATGCTATGGGTATCGATTTTGAACTCTATACGTCACTTGTTATCGGTTGCTTTAGCGGCGTGGTAATTGGTCTTATTACTGAGTACTATACTTCATCGACTCCTATTGCAAAATTGGCAAAAATCTCTGAATCTGGTGCAGCAACAAATATTATCTATGGCCTTTCTATTGGCATGGAATCTGTTGTATTACCAATGTTCTTCTTGGCAGGCAGCGTTGTTTGCGCATTCACCTACGGCGGTGGCGTCTTTGGCGTTTCGCTTGCTGCGGTGGCTATGCTTGCTACAGTTGGTATTACTATGACGGTTGATGCATATGGCCCTATTGCAGATAATGCTGGCGGCATTGCGGAAATGGCGGCATTTGGAAAAAATGTGCGCACTATTACCGATAGGCTCGATTCTTTAGGTAACACCACGGCAGCTATCGGCAAAGGTTTTGCTATTGGTTCTGCAGCACTTGCGGCATTGAGCGTCTTTGCGGTATTCAAGTTTGAAGCGGGTCTTGATGTACTCGATTTACTTAATCCGTTAGTACTTGCTGGTATCTTTATTGGTGCAGCTATGCCGTTCTGGATCTCTGCCCTTACTATGCGTTCTGTGGGTAATGCTGCTCTTAAAATGGTGGTCGAAGTCCGTCGCCAGTTCAAAGAAATCCCTGGCATTATGGAAGGTACCGCACAGCCAGATTACGAACGTTGCATTGCAATTAGTACTAAAGCATCATTAAGAGAAATGATCCTTCCTGGTGTTATTACCGTTTCTGTACCTGTTCTTATCAGATTTGTATTTGGATTTACTTCAGGTGTTCAGGTTCTTGGTGGCCTTTTAGTTGGTGCAACTGTGTGTGGCATCGCGCTTGCCTTGATGATGGCAAATGGCGGTGGTGCATGGGATAACGCTAAAAAATATATAGAAGCCGGTCACTTTGGTGGCAAGGGTTCTACTGCACATCATGCTGCTGTTATTGGCGACACGGTGGGTGACCCATTCAAAGACACATCTGGCCCTGCATTAAACATTCTTATTAAGCTTATGTCCATGGTGGCACTCTTGCTCGTGGCGCTTAAGTAGGCTCTTTATTATAGTTTTATAAACAATAAAGGGATTTAGAGATATTCTAAGTCCCTTTATCTTTAGGGAAACGCATTATGAAAAGAATATATTTATTGGTTTTTTTAATGTTATTATCTCTGAATCGATTAGATGCCGCTGAAGATGAAGGCTGGGGTAGTAAGCAGCATGAAAGATTGAGAAAAATTCTGGGAATGGTAGATGATAATCAAGAGCCAAAACTTACAGAGATCTGCTTTCTTAAGAAAAATTCACAGTATTATGCTCTTAAAGAGAGTGCAAAATCGGTAGTTAACTTCTATAACGGCGGTTCACAAGAAGTTTGTAAATTTATGTTAGATGATCAATCTGAACAGCCAGGTATTTTAGAGATAGTCGCTTTTGTTGATAAGCAGATAGGGACATCTACATTTAAAGATACGTATTATAAGATAGAGCCTAAAAAACCTAAGAAAAAGATAGGGTCTGTTTTTAATGTTTTTAAAAGAAAAAAAAGTAAATAAAGAAGGCCCGAATTATCTCCGGGCCTCTTTTTTAAATTATTTATGATACAAGTTACTTTTTATTAATAAAGTCTTCTGTGAGCCTTGTTATTTCAGTAATATACTCTTTAAGTAGTGCGGCATTTTCTTTGGCGTGTTGTTCAAATTCCAAGGTGCCAGGGAAAGGTGCGATATGAGCTTCTAATTCTTTTGCTGATTTATCAATTTGATACGTATTTTCTCGTATTTTTTTAAAAAGTGGGTAATCTTCAGGGTAGTCATAGGCTAGTCGCTGTGCGCTTGAATGTAACCACTTAGTAATATGGCTCTTTTCGATGCCTAAACATGCTGGACTGCTCATAAGTTTTATAGAATCGCTAAATAGAGCCAAAGCAGCGTTTTTTATTTCCCATGGATTGCTTTTTTCTGTTTTTTTCAAAGCATCTTGCGCTTTTTCAAAATTCATACGCGATTTTTCAAAGGCTGTAGATAATTTACCACAATTTTGCATTTCAGACATTTTTGCAGCAATCATGTTTTCAATAGATTTATTCGGGTTTGTTTCTTTGGCTGCCTGTGCTGAATAAACAGCAAAAACTATCATAACTGCTATTAAAAGCTTTTTCATAGATATTCCTGTTTATATATAATTACTTTACCACATAGTATATTATATCATAACTGAAATAAATGTAAAGCTCGCATCAGATCGGCAGTTTAAGGTATGGTAAAGGTTTTTTTTAATTTATGTCGCGTGCTGCTTGATTTTGGCTTAAGCTTGAAAGCATCAATGGGATTATTATTTCATAATGGGGTGTGGGTTGGTTAAATAATCGTGTGCTGGTATTTTCTTTACGTGCCTTTTTTGCAAGATATTCTTCAAGGGTTTTATAATCGCGCTTATTATTATTTTTCGTATTACGGTTTACTGTTCGTTGGGTACAATTGTATTTATTGTTTGCAAAAGCATTTGTAAGTGAAAAAAGAGTTAAAATAAGTATAAAATTTTTCATAATTTTTCCATAATTTTAAAATAAGAAGGTCCTTATTTCAGGACCCTCTTATTTTATTTGTTTTTAATATTCTTGTGAATTAACTTTTTTTAGCAGCCTTTTTTGATGGCGCTTTTGCAGGTGCCGCAGGGGCTTCTGCTGGCGCTGCAACTGCTGTTGTTTTTGTTCCATATGCTTTACCTGTTGCTTTTGAAACTTCTTTTTCAAGTTCAGCAGCTGTCATAAAGCCTGTTTTTCTGGTAATAATAAGTGTTGTTGGTAAACCGCTTACTTTAAAAGTACGTGCAATATCTTTTAGTTCTGGGCTGTCAGTATTTACCGAAATGAAGTTTGCGTCACCTTTTAACATTTCAGCTGCTTTATCAAATTCCGGCTCCATTTTTTTGCAGAAACTGCACCATGGCGCATGGAATTTTACAACGGTTGTACCACTTTTTGCTACTTCAGTTGAAAATTCTTCCTCTGAGTGAACCTCTTTGTAAACATGCTTTACTTCTTTTGCGCTAGCGGATTTTTTTGGTTTTGCTGCAAAAATAAATGGCGCTGTACCAAGCGTTAAAGCCGCTAACAATGAATAGCGTGATAGATTTTTCATGGACATCTCCTTGAATATAAAAAAAATAATTACTACGCACAGCATACACAAATTATTATATCAAAATATATCCTCTTTTTTTCAAATTACAAATGTGATTAAAGTGATATTGTAAATGCAAGAAAAATGAACAATATATTTTGAAAAAAAATTTTATAATTTTTGTTGATTCTCCGGTATCGAACTGCTACATTATCTAAGTGCTTAAATTTCGGGATCTATTCTAACTGAATAGATTTTTTTTTCTAATTTTTCCAGTGGATGTCGATTGGTGAGGGATGTATGGATATACAAAAAACAGTTTCGGCGACTGGAGCGATGACTTTTGTGTCATCAACAACAGTGTCGGTAGTAAAAAAACGTGATGGACGAATCTTTTCGTTTGATCGCCAAAAAATAG
Source organism: uncultured Candidatus Babeliaceae bacterium (assembly GCA_963704655.1). GTDB lineage: Bacteria > Babelota > Babeliae > Babelales > Babelaceae > BOG-1370. The sequence goes on from OY969927.1 coordinate 1,137,884, forward strand.
ATGCTCTGCTTAAGCGTGCGTCGATTGGTTATGAAGATGTTGTATCTTCTGATCTTGTTATGCACGAAACATTGCGTAATTTATTTGATGGTATAAGTACTAATGATGTGCTAAAATCATTGATTCTTGCTGCGGTTACCTTTATTGAGAAAGATCCCGCGTATAGCATTGTTGCAGCGCGTTTATTACAACAAAAGCTTTTTCGTGAGTTGGGTGGTAAAGTTCGTTCACAGCAAGAATATGAGATGCGTTACCGCCATATTTTTATTGAAAACATTGTGCGTGCATGCCAAGAAAATCTTTTGCATTCAAAGATGCTGGAATATGATTTAGAACGTTTGAGCCATGCGTTAGTTATTGAGCGTGATAGTTTATTGCAGTTTACTGGAATGCAGACATTGTATGAACGTTACTTGTTACGCTATCAAGGTCAGCGCTATGAAACAGCACAAGCATTTTGGATGCGTATTGCTATGGGCCTTGCGTTAAATGAACAAGACATGAATACGCGTGCATTGGAATTTTATGAGGTTCTTTCAACGCTCAACTACGTTCCATCAACGCCTACATTATTCCATTCTGGTTTACCAGTTGCGCAGCTAAGCTCATGTTATTTATCAACCGTTAATGATGATTTACATCATATATTTAAATGCATGGGTGACAATGCACAGCTTTCTAAATGGGCCGGTGGCATAGGAACAGATTGGTCTAATATTCGTGGCACAGGCGCTTATATTAAAAGTATTAAAGCAACCAGCCAGGGTGTTGTTCCATATCTTAAAATTGCAAATGATATTGTTGTTGCTATTACACGCAGCGGTATTAGACGTGGTGGTAAATGTGCTTACCTAGAAGTGTGGCACATTGATATTGAAGATTTTCTTGATCTACGTAGAAACACCGGTGATGATCGTCGTCGTACCCATGATATGAATACTGCAACATGGATCCCAGATCTTTTCATGAAGCGTGTTATTAATGATGAAAATTGGACGCTCTTCTCTCCTCATGAAGCACCTGATTTGCACCATATTTATGGCAAAGCATTTGAGCAACGTTATGAGCATTATGAAGCATTAGCGCGTGAAGGTAAGATGGAATTGCACCAGACAATTCCTGCTAAACAGTTGTGGCGCAAGATGCTTACGCGTCTTTTTGAAACGGGCCATCCATGGATTACTTTTAAAGACCCATGCAATATTCGTTCACCACAAGACCATGCAGGCGTAGTACATTCATCTAACTTGTGCACAGAGATCACTCTTAATACTTCTGAAACAGAGACAGCAGTATGTAACCTTGGCTCGGTGAATTTAGAGCGTCTGGTGACAGAAAAAGGTCTTAATGTTCAAGAATTAGAAAAGACTGTTACTTCAGCTATTCGTATGCTTGATAATGTGATCGATCTTAATTTTTATCCAACAAAAGAGGCTGAGGCTTCAAATAAGAAACATCGTCCTGTTGGGCTTGGCGTTATGGGCTTTCAAGATGCTTTATGTAAAATGAATATCTCATTTGCTTCGCCAGAGGCATTAAAATTTGCCGATGAAAGCATGGAGTATATCTCATATTTTGCTATTAAAGCTTCAAATAAATTAGCTGCAGAACGTGGCACCTATGCGTCATACAAAGGTTCAAAATGGGATCGTGGCATATTCCCGCTTGATACTGTTGATATGCTTGAAAAAGAACGTGGTGTGCCAGTTCTTGTTTCGCGTACACAGCGTCTTGATTGGGCAGGCTTAAAAGAGTCTGTTAAGCAACATGGTATACGTAATTCTAATATGATGGCTATTGCGCCAACTGCAACGATATCAACTATTGCTGGTTGTTACCCATGCATAGAACCTATGTATAAAAACATGTACGTTAAATCTAATGTAAGTGGTGAATTTACTGTTATTAATAGCTACTTAGTTGAAGATCTTAAAAAAGTCGGTCTATGGGATCAGGCTATGATCGATGAAATTAAGTTCCGTGATGGTGATTTACAGCAGATAACCAGAATTCCTCAAGAAATTCGTCAAAAGCATTTAACGGCGTTTGAACTTGATGCAGAATGGCTTATTAAAATTACTGCAGAACGTGGTAAATGGATCGACCAAAGTCAGTCGCATAATGTCTTTGTAAAAGGGGTTTCTGGTAAAAAGCTTGATGAGATTTATCGTGCAGCGTGGAATCATGGTCTTAAGACTACGTATTACTTGCGGTCACTTGGTGCAACGCAGATAGAAAAATCTACTCTTGATGCAAAAACATATGGCTTTACGCAAAAACGTACAAATGAAACCGCAGGGCAAGCTACAGGGCAGGAAAAAGAAGAGGATACTTTACCAAAAGCATGTTCAATAGAAAATACTGACTGTGAATCATGTCAGTAAAGAGGTTATTATGACAAAACTTAATACATTAAATAATACTTTGAAAAAAACGGGAATTATTAGTAATTCTAATATGGACCCTAATAAAATTTTGCCGATGCGTTACACATGGGCACGTCAGCATTATAAAGATGGCATTGCAAATAACTGGACCCCAGAAGAGATCGGAATGCAGCAGGATGTTGAACAGTGGAAATCAACCACTGTTTTATCAGATTCTGAACGCAGACTTATTTTATGGAACCTTGGCTTTTTTGCAACTGCTGAATCATTAACGGCAAATAATATTGTGCTTGCTGTTTATAAGCATGTAACAAATCCTGAATGTCGTCAGTATATGTTGCGTCAGGCATATGAAGAAGCGGTGCATACCGATACATTTATTTACTGCTGTGATTCGCTAGGGTTGGACCCAGAGGTGATCTACACAATGTATCAGACCATTCCATCTATTAAAGATAAAGATGATTTTGTGGTTAATTTAACCAAGTCTATCTTTGATGCAAACTTTGAAATTAAAAATAGCGCTGATATTCAAAAGTTCTTACATGATCTTGTTGGATACTACGTTATTATGGAAGGTATCTTTTTCTATGCAGGTTTTGCGATGATGCTTGCGTTACGTAGACAAAATAAGATGATCGGTATTGGCCAGCAGTTTGAATATATTATGCGTGATGAAAGTATCCATTTAGCATTTGGTTGTGATTTAATTAACACGATTAAAGCAGAAAACCCAGAGGTATGGACGCCAGAGTTTCAAAATAATATCGTTGGGCTTATTAAACGTGCGGTTGAGCTTGAATGCATTTATGCATTCGATGCTTGTCCACAAGGACTTCTTGGTATTAATGCACAGCAATTTTCAGAATATGTTGAACATATTGCAGACAGACGCTTGGCACGTATTGGTTTACCTGAACAGTACCATAGAGACAATCCGTTTCCATGGCTTTCACAGTCAACCGATTTAAACAAAGAAAAGAACTTCTTTGAAACACGTGTTACTGAATATCAAACTGCCGGTTCTCTTGAGTGGGAATAACAATAGAATTACAATAAAAAAGGGAGCCTTTTGGCTCCCTTTTTTTATTTATTTAGTGAGGATCACAGCTTGTCAAACTTCTTCTTGCAATTTCTTTGTAACCATTGCTGTATGAGTTTTTTATTACAATTTTAAAAATTGCAGATGCTTCTTCTGGTTCTTGGCATGATACGTGCGGCACGCCACGCTTTAATGCAATGGCAACCGTGAGAAAGTTATGCATGTCATCTTCATGAAAAGTTTCAAACTCTGCTTGAGTGTGTACATCTTTTATAAGCGTCCTTAAATAATCGTTGAAACGGTCATGTGAAATGTTTTCTGTTTCTCCAAATACCTGTTTCATGCGCTCTTGATATTCATCTTTTATATTTTCTAGAAAATTTTGTTCATAGAGTTCCTCGAGTAAAGGACAATGGAGTGGAGTAAAAAATAGTGTTAACAGAAATATACTTTTCATAAATAACCCCCTAAAAGCATATGCATATTAATAATAATATAATGTTTTTAGGGAGTTAAAAGATAGAAAAAACTATTTTATCCAATTTTTTTTTAATTTAGCGTGGTTTTTCTGCTATGTTTTGTAAAATGTTCTTAATGCCATTTTCTGCAGATATGCGTAATGATTCATTAGTTGATGTTTTTTGTACAATATCTAAAAGTTCAAGTGCCAATGGGATATCTTTTTTTGTTTCATCTGGAATACCATTTTTTAATGCCATGGCTACCATGAGAAAGCTATTCATATCTTCATTTTTATATTTTTTTGATTCTTTTTTCGATTTTACAGTTTCTATAAGTTTGCTCATGTGCTGAGCAAAGAAGGCTTCATCATCAACATCCTGAGTGCTGGGCGCGCCAAGAGGCGAATAAAAAAATGGTGTGATAGATAGTAATACAATACATACACTTTTCATAAAAAAACCCCCTAAACAGTATACCCTTTATTGAATATAACGGTTTTAGGGGGTAGAAAAATAGAGTATATTTTATTTATCTTTTTGTACTAGGATGAGCAGAAGTTGCGCCTCGAGCTGCCAAATAGCCTTTAACGTAACCATTTATACTCGTTTGCTCCATAATTGTATCAAGTTTTTGTTTGAGCTCTTCAATATCATCTTTTGTTGCAAGTGTTTCAGACTTAGCCTGAAGTTTTCGCACTTCAGATAAAATATTACTTAACTGAGAACTATGGCTATCAAGTGTTTGATCAACTTTTTGTTGTGCTTTTTCTTTAGTGGCTCTGCGTGCCTTTTTTGCTGCAATTTCAGACTCAGAGACAACGCTACCAGTAGTGAATAAATTATATAAAGCTTTGATGTTTCTCACAAATGTTTCGTTACTCAAAATTTTATAACTGCCGTAACATATTGCAACGCCTGCACTTACATATATTACGCGTTCGACGGTAACATCTGGCAATTTGTCCCACAATGAACTTTCAATAGCAGGTTGTGGTGTATTTACTGGTGCTTGAGCTGCAAAAGACTGGTTAACGATAGTACCAAAAGTAAGGGCGCATAAGGCTAATTTAATTAATTTTATTTTCATATAAACCTCCATTTATATTCTTAATTATATAGTTAATTATAGCAAATATTTAATATTTGTCAATTAATGTCAAAAATAGGGTAAAAAAAGGGGAGTTAGGGGGTAAAAATGGCTTTTAAGGGACTTTTTATAGTTTATCTTGAAGGTTTATTAAGAATAAGGCAGAAAAATGTCTTCAGGGGCGTTTATAGCCCAAAAAACGCGAAAATTGACCTAAAGATAATAAGCAATAGCACTGTTTATTTATTAATAGCGCTTATTACATTAAAAAGCCCAACTAGGCTTGAAATTAAGGCGTCGTTATCCAAAAGCTTGAAATAACTTGTATTTTGAGAAAATTTTTGGGAGTTATGAGTAGGTTCTTTGGGGGTATCTAATGCTGTTTTGATACTTTGACTAATACTTGATATTGAATCAAGTTTTGTATTTAGTTCTTTTCTTGTGTCGTCGACAGTTTGTGAAAGACTTATAATATTATTATCAACAGTCTCTAATCTGGTATTAATTTGAGCTAAAGATGTTTGGTTTTCTAAAAAGCCAGTTTGCACCTCTTTTCGTAGCAGCCGTGAGTCGTTTCTATCTCTTTCGCCTTTTCTATGCATAAAATATGCAAATCCTATAAAGGCGAAAACTGATGTTGAAGGTACATATTCTTCGCGAATAAAAGTTGATAAAAATCTATTGGTAAGATATGAGGCCCCTAAGGTAAAGGCGCCAAAATTAAGAGCATTTGCATGGATAAACTCTGTTTTGGGGTTGCCAATAGTTTTTTGAGTAAACGGCACATTAAGTGAGGTAACAGGAAATTTAATGTATGCGTTACTTTGTGGTCCACCAAAGATACAATCTTGCATATCATTTAGAGAGTTTTCAGTGTCGTGCTTAATTACTAGATAATTATTTTCGTGAGAAAAGACGAGAGTGAACCCTAATAACTGGGTAATGATCAGTGCTGTCTTTATGCTATTTTTTTTCATATACATCATGCAGTAAGTTATTAAAGTTTTACTAAGTATATGGGGGTTAACTATTTTTTTCAATAAAAGAAAAAGGGGGCATAAAGCCCCCCATATTTTCTTATAAAAACGTATGGGTATTAGCCCATCAAGCGCATTGATTAAAATTAACGCTTGTTATTGCGATTTGGCGCACTATTTTCGTTTTTATTAGTATTTTCTTCACGAACATACTTACCCATTGAAGACTCTTGTGAAGAAGTCTCTTTTTGAACAGGGTTTTGTAATCCGCCAGATGATGGGTTATTTTCTTTTTTATCCCATTTATCTTTATTCCAATTTTGGTTCTTGTTCTTATTGTTAAAAGCGTTTTTCATAACTCTCCTTTGGTTGTTGTGGCTCACCTACAACAGGCTCCACAGGTTTTTTACTACATTCTTTATTCATATTGCTCTTGCCATGGCAAGTACAACAACACTTTTGTTCGTCTTTACGACTCTTATGGTTACAGTTACACATATTAACTCTCCTTGTGTTTTACTACTGTTTTTTATTCTCTTTATTAGTATTTAAATTCTTTAATTCTTTTTCCAAATGCTCAACTTTAATTTCTAAATCATGAATTTTAGCATTTGTATCATGTGATTTCTTACGCAACTTATCTATTTTACGCTTTAAGTACGTAACTTGTTCTTCTTGAGACATATCTGCAAGAGATTTTTTTGTCTTTGCTACAGCCGGTTTTTTACCATTTGGCGTAGTTGTTGTTTTAAGATCAACAGCCTTGATATCAGCAACTTTAATCTCTGCGGGTGGTGTTGGTAAGCTTAATGGCTTACTTTCTCTAATTTCCACTGGTTTGTCTGGTGTAATCTCAACAACTTCCTGTACCTCTTGTGGTTCAGCATATAGCAATGAAATCGGTAATAAGATTGTCGAAAGCAATACTCTCTTTTTCATATTCATATCCTTCCCCTTTTTTTTCTAAACTATATAATTAGTCAGTATCTTGTTGTACGGTAACACCCATTACACTTGATTTTTTTGGCGCTGCCATACTTTGCTGACCGCTTGAAGATGTACCTGCATCTATGGGTTCAAAATCAGTTAATGCTACGATTGCTACAAGTGCAACGCATGCTAAACAAAATGCTATTTTTTTCATGATATCTCCTTTTTTTATTTAATTATTATTTATTTTATTTTTAAATCTTCTTAATAAATATTTGGTTCATCACCAAAAGTTGAAGGTGTTGTAACCATCATTGCAGTAGCAAATTTTGGTTGGCCTGGCTGTGGACCTACTGCACGAGTGGTAGGCAAATTTTGAGTTGGTATAGCCGCATTAAGCGAGCTAACTATACAAACGATTAAACATAAACTTGTTTTTACTATATTTTTCATAACTATTTCCCTTTCTTTATTTACATACAAAATACTTAACTTATGTATTACTTTCAGAAGAAGTATCGCTTTCATAAGAAGAAGGCGCATTAATACCCGCAGTGTAAGTTCCAAACCTTTGCGAGCTCTTCATGGTTATGAAAGGTACCAATATACCTTTGCTAGCGTTTGGTTGTAATTTGCATTCTTTTTTATAAAAATCAAGGTCACTCTGAGATAAACCAGCAATCTGTACCTGTTGGCCAGCCGCAGGACACGTTAAAGCTTGTAGCTCTATAAGCACGGTGCTTAAAGCAAGCAGTAATGCGTAACACATTATATTTTTGTAGATCATACTATTCCTCTGTTTTTATATTATCTCTCACTGTTTACTTTAAGTATAATTACCAAATGGCATTAAAATCAATAGTTTTTTAAATTTCTCACTATTTTCCCTGTAAGGCTTGATTTGCATTGTTTGTTTTAAAAGCTTTGATATGCACCATTTTATGTTAAATAACTAAACTATTGCATTATCAAATAATGATATGTTAATGTGAAATTAATAGATAGTGTAATTTTCTATATTTAAAAAAGAGAGAAAATGATGAAAAAAAATATAAAACTAGTTTTAGTGGCGGCTTTAGTAGCTGCCTGTTCAGTTAACCTATATAGTATGGTTTCAGGGCCGGCAAAAAGAGCAGCTAGCACAGCGCTTGCGCGTACTGCTGCTGTTGAGGGCTTAGGGACACGTTCTACTGGAGTTCTTCGCCAAGCAATAAAGCCGAGTTATGTACCACAAGGTATGCCACAGCGTCCGTATACAACATTTCCACGCTTTCAAGTACAACAATATGGTTCAGTATTATCGCCACAAATGCTTGCAGGTTTGGCCGGAACAGGTCTTGCTGCAGGTTATTATTATAATAAACCTTCTATTTTTAAAACTGCATTAAATGAACCAGCTGAGAATAATTGGGACGACTACCGTGTAGAACAAGCTGAACTAGAAAGGGCAATTAAGGATTATTCGGATATTTACATGCAGTTTCAAAAACTGTCTGAAAGTAAAACTTATCGTGACTTAATTAATGAGATTCAAAAGAAAAAAAGTATGTTAAGTCATGGGGAGTTGTTTAGTCGTGATGAGATGGCGCATGTAACTTCTTTAATTGAGGCTTTTAATAAAGAGTTTAATCCTTTATCTGAAAAGATGAAAGAGTTATTCAATAGGGAAGTTTTTTCTGTCCTAGAAGGGCATCGAATTAAAGGAAATATTTATTGGGAATTAAAAAACGACTTTAGATTTGATTCTATAAAGGACTTTGAGTCAGAAGTGTCGAATATGCGAAATTCTAATTCAAAGTACTATGCCAAGTAAAGAATATTTTTTGCTACAAATGAGAATGATTGGGGCGCTTTTTTTTATTAAAAAGTAGAAAAAAGGGAGAGGTTGATGAAAAAAAATATAAAACTAGTATTGGTGTCGGCTCTTGCAGTTGCCTGTTCAGCAAAAGTATATGCGATGGTTTCAGGGCCGGCAAAAAGAGCAGCTAGCACAGCTCTTGCGCGTACTGCTGCTGTTGAAGGTTTAGGTGCACGTTCTACTGGTGTTCTTCGCCCAGCAATAAAACCAAGCTATGCGCCACGCCCAGGTTTTGGGCAAGCTCAACCTGGTACAACTTTATCGCGCTCAGCATTATCACCACAAGTATTTGCAGGTTTTGCTGGGACGGGCCTTGCAGCTGGAGCCTTAGGTAGTGTTGCTTATAGTTTTCCTCAAGGAGACGTTTTTGAAGCACAATTTGCTCAAGGAGCTCGCAATAAAATGAAAAAAGAAAAACTTATGGCGGTTAATGATTTTGAGCGTTTAATGAGTAGCATTAAAGATCCAAAAAAATCTCAGCAAGAAAGAATAGATCTGATCGTTATGCTCATGAACATTATTGATCGCCCATTATTTTATTATAAAGAGGCGCATAATGCGCCACATTTAACGAGTAATTGGTTGCGCGCAATTGCATCATTGCAGTTAGGGAATTTGATATTAGACCCTGAAGTTTTAAAACTTATAAAGACATCGATTGAGTCTGAGCCACAAGGTGAGCTTGCTAAAGTATTTAAGGTGACCGACAAAAATGTGTTATCGGATGTTTATGACATGGTGATGTTTGAAGTTACTCATGCCGGAAGTAGTTCTCCCGAAGATCGCTGGTTGAATAGAGCCTTAAATGAAGTAGAGATCAAGCTTGAAAACATCAAAAATCAGTTTTAAGCTTTTTAAACTATAGTGAAAAATAGTTTTTAAGGATGTTTTTAAATTGTGCAGCACCCTTGCCGCCGGTTTCTGTACCTATAATTTTTTGATCTTTAATAAAGATCACGGTTGGGATAGATTGAACCCCGTATGATAGTGCGATATCCCGGTACTGTTGAGTATTTACTTCGACAAAAACAATTGAATTAAAGGTACCCTCATCAGAAATTTGGGCATAAATAGGTGCAAATCCTTTACAGGGTGGGCAAAAATCGGCATAAAATTTAATTACAACATTTCTATTGGAATTAATAACCGATTTAAGCTGACTCATTGAGGTTATATGAGTAACTGCAGCTTCTAAAAAGAAGTTCATGGATGAAATGGTTAATAAAAGCAATTTTAATATATATTTCATTTTGAATTTCTTTCTTGGTATGAGAAAATTCTTATCTATACGTTAGTTAACAAAAAGATCTTGTTTTGGTCAAGCGATTATTTTATGCTGCTCATTATGGAAGATACAAAGACACAATTTCCGATTCTTGTTGTAGACATTGGCGGCACCAATGCCAACTTTGGCATTATAACTTCTGCCAATGGACGTTATCAGCTTATAGAGTATTATAAATTACCCAGCCAAAAGATTGTTAATTTTACACAAACGGTGCAAGATCTTCTTGAAGAAATCGCTGCAGAAAAGCATATCCGTTTTTCTGTTATGGTTATTAGTGTTGCAGGTGTTATCTGTGGTGAGCAGCATGCCATACATGCCACTAATCTGCCTTTTGAAATTGATAAAGCTGATTTAATGCGCGTAACGGGAGTTTCAGAAATATTCTTTATGAATGATTTTATAGCTGTAGCTCTCGGGTGTAATTTTGTTGATAACACTCTTATTATAAATAAATCAGCCATTAAAGAGTATTCCCAGAAAGCCTTTTTAGGTGCAGGCACGGGCCTTGGCCAATCATATGCCGTGTGGTCAACCGCATTAAAAAATTATATTCCCCTTGCAAGTGAGGGCGGCCATGATAATTTTGCTCAGGAAAACCCGTTTGATAGTGCATTAAGCCAGTTTATGCATGAAAAAGAGTTACTTACCCTTCCGGTAAGTTGGGAAAATATCTTGAGTGGTAAAGGGATAAGTTATATCTATGAATTTCTAGGAACAAAAAATAGTTACCAAGAAACTGATATTTCACGTGAAATTGCACAAGGGCGCTTTCAACCAGATGATATTTCTCGTTACAATGAACATGACGAACGGTCCAAGCAGACGTTTAGGCTTTATGCGTCTTACTACGCACGCTATGCCCAACAAGTTGCCTTACAAGCAGTTCCTTGTGGCGGACTTTATATTGCTGGTGGAATTGCAGCAAAAAATAAAAAACTTTTTTTAGATCCAGGTTTTCTGCGCGTGTTTACGAATCATGCAAAGCACAGAAAGTTGTTAGAAAAAATTCCGATTTTTCTTATTCAAGATTATCAGGTAAGTTTGTATGGTGGCGCTCACTATTATACCCTGCATAGTCGTGGAATTTTATGAACACTGAATTAAACACTCAAAAACTGTTACAAAAAATAGAAGAATTATCTATCGGGGATTATTCTTCGCCTTTGGCGTTTTCAAGAATTATCTATGATTCTGCCCTTTTAGATTCGGTCGAAAAGCTTTATAGCGCCGTTGATGGCGCACACGTAACCGATGTTGTTCTTGTGGGAATTGGCGGATCACATTTTGGCGTTCAAGCAATTTATGATGCTTTATATGCTAACCAATACACACAGCCACGCATACGTTTTCATGCGCTTACCAGTATAGACACATTTACCATTGAATCGTTTGTTGCATGGTATACAGCTCTACTGCAAAATAGCTCTGCACGTGTTATGACACTTATTGTTTCAAAAACAGGTGCAACATTTGAAACTGCATCACAAGCGTCATTATGCTTTGATATTTTAAAAAAAATTCAGCCAAGCAACTACCGCAATAATCTGTGTGTTATTACCGATGCAGATTCACCGCTATTTCAGGCATGTATACAAGAGAATATAAAAACCGTTACGATTCCCAAAAATATCGGTGGGCGATACTCTGTCTTTTCTGCTGCCGGGCTCGCAGTTTTACGTTTTCTTGATATCGATTTGAGCGATTTATTAGCCGGTGCTCAATCTGTTGATATAACTCAACCATTAGTAACAGCAGAGTCGTTATATTTAGCCTTTAATAATGGTTTCTTAGTGCATGATACGTTTATCTTTATGCCGCATTACGCTGCTTTAGGTGGCTGGACGCGTCAATTGATTGGCGAGAGTCTTGGTAAAGATAGAAAAGGCTTTTTACCTACTGTGTCACTTGGTTCGCAGGATTTACATTCTGTGGTGCAGCAGTATTTTGGCGGCAAGCAGATGACAGTTACCTCGTTTTTAATTCCTGCTGAATATGTCGACAGGACCGCTGTTCCAGAAACATTTTTTTCTGAAGTGGGTAAACTGCGTACTGGGCTCTTATTTGCTGATATTCAGCGTTCTATTATTCAGGGCGTGCAACGGTCGTATCAACAAAATGATAAGCCATTTTTTACTTTTAGCTTTCGTAAAGGTTCAGCATTTGATATTGGCCGTTATATGCAGTATAAAATGCTTGAAACGGTTTATCTTGGCACTCTCATGGATATTAACCCGTTTGATCAGCCGCAAGTTGAGTTATATAAAATTGAAACACGCAAACTGCTTGCATAAATTAACTATATAAAAGGGATACCGTGCTACTTACTTCTGCTGCCGTGGCTATTTTATATGGCGCTGCATATATTGTCGAAGTTAAAAGATTAGATCAAAAAATTACGTTGTTTAGTCATAATTATGAGTCGATTTTCCCCTCACGAAAGATAGGTATAGATCAAGCTGAATTAGATTGTGAAGATAATGTTACTGCTGTATCTAATCAAGATGCTTTTCTTGAAGAGCCCGGTACTTCTTATGAAAAGCTGAGGCGCATAATTCCATTGTATGAAAGCTGCCAAAAGATACTAGATGAATTTAGCTTAGTAAAAAAATATGCTTTGGTGATTCCTCAGGATTTAAGGCTTAAAGAAAACTATCTTAAAAATATACTCACCATACTTAGTGCTCAACGTCAACAGATATCATAAAGTAAAATGTAACAACAATAAAAAGGCCCCAGAATAATGGGGCCCTTTAGTTTTAAGCTTTTTACTTTTTGTCTAAGTAATCGACAATAATCTGACTCCATGTCTCCATGCTTGAGTATAAAATTTTACACTCATCAAGCGTCAACAGTGTTCCACTTTTCAACTCTTCTTGCACCTTGATATCTGCGCTATCGCCATGTAATAAAAACACAAAACCGATATGAACTCTGCCCACGTCATTGGTGTCATCATTCAAAAGCCCGAGTGGCTCGATAGTATATGAACCATTAAAGATAACCTCTTCTTCAAATTCACGGCGCGCCCAGGTTGCTATATCTGCACCTTGAATGTCTTCTTGTCTGATATGTCCGCCGATACCTAAACTATATTTACTTTGTAAACGTGTTTCGCTCGCTTTCGGTTGGCGCTGCATGAGAAAATATTTATCCTCGAATGTGTAAATAAGATACGGAATAATCTGTTTATAGCTTGGGTCGGTCTCCATGTGTGAGCGAGGCAAGAACTCTTTATTGTTTTCAATAAGCGTTGCATAATCATCATTATCTGCTGCGATCAAGCCGTGCCATGAATCTATGCCAGCAAATGCTGCACGTGGGACAACTAAAATAAGTTCGTCGTGTGTTGAATTGTATACAGGTGGGGTCGGTTGTGTTTGAGTGTTCATAGTTTTTTTGGGGTTAAGGTTAAAAATCTTATACTAAGTATAGGCAAACTGCGCCTTAGGGCAAGTAGTACTCATTTTCACGTCAGCTAGATTCAGCCTGTTGCTCATAACCGTGCACCCTGAGTGCCGCTCTGCGAGCGGTGTATCGAAGGGTCAAGATGTATGAGTTTGCATCGGTTTTCTTATACATTTATTTTTTGAGAGTTTCAAGCTTTGCAAACAGCGTAGGCAGATTATGTTCTAAGGCAAGTGCCCCAGCTCCTCCAATTATTGCCCCAACTGCCATAAGCCCAAATATCTGCTTAAGTGATGTATACTCAGATTTGCAACATTTGGGATTTATTTCTATGCATATATCATGAATATTGCCTGTATTAGCTAGATCATTATTTATTGAATTGATATTCATGCTTTCTGGATCGCTTAGGTTATGTATTTTTGTCATCTTCTTTATGACTTCATTAACATCTTGCATTGCTTGAAGATAAACGGCGCTTGATGGTAATACGAATATTAAAAAAAACTTTTTCATAAAGCCCCTAGATTTTTTTGTTAAAAGCTGAGACAATTTATAAAATTGTCCTTGTCTTTAATAAAATGGCATAAAAAAGCTATGAAATTCAACTCTTTTTTTTTAATCCTAATACCGTTTTTTAGTTTTTCTCTTTTTTCTATGGATGCTCAAGCCGTAGTTGCCCGTAAAGCAATAAGTTTACCAAATTCACCGTATTTTAAGCCGCAAAAGTCGTCGACAGAGCCTCGAAACTTTTCGTTAGATGAAGATGTTTTTTCGCAACTAGCCTGGTGTAATGTATGTGAAAAGAATTATCCAACTTTTTTTTTGCTTGAACATATCAAGGCTTGTAGGGCCGCTGCATTAAAAGAAGCTCAGAGGTTGGGCAATATCCATGCTAGAAAAAACCTATTAACACCAAAATCAGAACAAATCTCATTAGTACAAATCACAATGGATCTTGATTAATTACTTGTAGAATGTCTTTTTAAAAACCATGTTTTTTTAAATCATGGTTTTTTTTGGTCTTTTAATTATAGTATTTAAAGGAAAATGGGATTCTTAAAGGAAAATGGGTGTAGGTATGAAGAAGATAGTATGTATTATGGTCTTTATGACATGCGTCTTATACGCAATGGACGATCAAAAAATGGAAAATATACCGCCTAAGATTATTGGCGCCCTTAAAGAATTGCAACATAAAGAATCTTATTTAAACAATCGCATCGTGGCTGAAAAGAAAAAAAATCAAAATTCAGTACCAGATTTTTTTGGTGTTATGGGAAAGTGTTCGCTTCCAGAAAGTTTGGAGTGCTGCAAGGACCCGCTTTTAAGATCGCAATTTCTTAAAGCCATAAAAGATCAGCACGTACGAAACGTTATCATTGTAAATTGGTTGGGGCATCAATCTCATCAAGGATCTATCAGCTCGCTCAGCGCTGGAATACTTATGTCAGATAATAGGCTGAGCAATTTAGTTTTAGGAGGGATAGATTTTACAGATCATATTCCTCAAATAAAATAATAAAATGTAAAAAATATTGATTTTTATAGATAAAATGGCACAATTTACATAAATTGTTATTGTTTTTAATTACTCATCTTTTCTCTATGGACTCGATGGACATCGATCAAAAGTACAAAATGCCAGAAAAGCCCATTATAAAGGCTCGTAGCAGCGGACGTCTATTATTTGAATTAGAATTACGTGAAGGTTTTAAATCGCCAAAAGAGCTTGATGAGTTGGAACATGGTAAAAAAAGAAAGCTTTTAGAGGATCGTATCAACGAAATTTCTCAGGACCCAAGAAAGCGCAGCAAGATAAAGGATCTGCTAGATCTTTTAGAAAAAGAATCAGCGTTATTACAAGATGATCGATTAGAGATCTAAATCATTATTGAGGTTATCGCCAATTGATTTCGCACAGGTCGTCATTAAAGACATCTGCGCGGGCGCTTTGGATATACGGCTCGAAAATGGCAATGCGTTCTTTGCATGCTGGATGCGTAAAGTCAAATGATTGACATGTAAGTTGGTTATTATCTTCTGTATGCTTACTTTTACATGTTTTTTCATCATAATATTTATTATAAGTTAGAAGAGCTGCCAATTTTTGCTTGCTGGTGAGTGTATTGGAAGTAACCACTGCATTAAAACCCTGATTGTCACAATCTTTTTCGAAGTTTCTGTGTATATCAATTAATTTGGTATAAATCTCAAAGCGGCTTGATTTATCAGGATTCTCATTATAATTTTTGATTTTTTGATTAACATCATGTATTGGTTTCATGAAATCTGGGTCTTTAGATAAATAGGTGGGGGTATCTAAAGTAAGATATTGGTATGTATCATGGTCTTCTCTCACCTGAGCTCGTACTTGATTAGCATTCCCTAAATTTGCTAATCCTTGAGCAATATGTGCGCCTTCATGACCTAATGCTGAGGCGTTTTTATTAAGTTCTTTTCTAACTTCATAACGATTTTTCTCTTCTGGGGTGGTTGTTCTTCCCATGGCAAATATATATTGGTCTTGCCCTGTCTGAACACTAATAGGCTCAATGAGTGTTAGTATCATAAAATCTTCGTCTTTTACAAGACGGTCCTTGTATTCTTTGCTCAATAATGCTGTAAAAGTGCTTTCTGCAAGTTCTTCTTTAAATACTTGTACATATTCTTCTTCTGATTTAAATGGCTTAAGTTCGTGGTACCAATAGTGTCCAGCATTAAGGGTTAATAAACCAGCAAATAAAGTTGTTAAAGTAGGTAAAATAGGCATAATTTTCTCCAGTTTTTAGCGATATTTATCTATTATTACTACTAATAATAGCATTTTTAATAAAAATGTCAATTAGAATTATTTTTATCAAAGAATGTAGAGATAAAAATGCGACCATAGACAATATATATACGTAATATGTAAGATGAAATTTGAGGTGGAATTATGAAAAAAAATCAATGTTACGTTTCCCTTATCTGAAGAAACGAATAAAAACCTTCATTTTAAAAAGGCTTATATTGAGGCTGAAAACGATCCTGATAGAATGCAAATTTTAGCAGACTGGAAAGATCTAGATATTGAGGGCTGGGAATGAAAATATCAAATTAAGGCCCAGGAGTAATTAATTTGCATTCTGAAATTATTATGGTAAACTATACAGTGGTAAGCTGTAATAATGCAGTTTATGTTATTTATTTTTTTTAAGGTCTCTCATGACATATTCTACTCATACCATGTCGCACGACATGTGTCAGAATCGGTTTCGTTTGGCTGCTACAGGCAACGAAAGCCATCACAATATCTATGTTTATTTTATTCTCTCTCTTTCTCATTCATCTATTACTACTGTTTCTTTTTTAAGAAACTTTCTTCTTTTAGGCGCGTAGCGCTTATTCACTCATTTTTTTAATTTTTTTATGTATATTTTAGGAGCTTTTGCATGCCTTTTAGGTATTGTTGCTTGCGGTATGCAGGGGGTCTATATATGGTATAATTGACAAAAATACAGTATATTAACGGTATATTTCCTTAAAAATAAAGAAGATTATTTATGAATTATGATACGCGTGCCATAGAAAAAAAGTGGCAAACTAAGTGGCAAGAAAACCCGCCAGCAGCAGCAAAACCTACCGGTTCGGGCAAAAAATATTACTGTCTTGATATGTTCCCCTATCCTTCAGGTGCGGGGCTGCATGTGGGCCATTGGCGCGGGTATGTGCTTTCTGATGTCTATACTCGTATCAAATGGTTACAGGGCTATAATATTTTACACCCAATGGGGTGGGATGCTTTTGGTCTGCCAGCAGAAAACGACGCCATTAAAAATGGTATCCATCCAGCAATAAATACTGCTTCAAATGTTGCAACCTTTAAACGTCAATTACAAGATGTTGCCGCGTTATATGATTGGACAAAAGAGCTTAATACTACTGATCCAAACTATTACCATTGGACGCAATGGATATTCTTGCAAATGTATAAAGCAGGGCTTGCCTATGAAGCTAATATGCCTATTAACTGGTGCCCAAAAGATTTAACCGGCTTAGCAAACGAAGAAGTTGTAAACGGCTGCTGTGAACGTTGCGGCACACGCGTTGAAGTCAAACAAATTCGCCAATGGGTATTGCGTATCACCAACTATGCAGAAAAATTACTTGATGGTCTTGATAAGCTTGAATGGCCAGACAAAGTTAAAGCAATGCAGCGCAACTGGATCGGTAAATCGCAGGGCTTATTATTTACGGCAAAGGTTAAAGATACCAACCTTGAGATTCAGACTTATTCAACGCATTTTGAAGCATTTTATGCAGATACGTTTGTGGTTATTGCCGCAGATCACCCATTACTGTCTACACTTATTGATGGCGTAAAAAATAAACAAGAGATTTTAGATTTTTGTGAGCGCATGGTTATTGAACGTAACCGTAACAAAGAAGAGTTTGTAAAAGAACCGCTTGGGATCTTTACTGGCCGATATCTTCAAGACCCGGTAACGGGTAAAGATTTGCCTATTTGGGTTGCGCAGTTTGTGCTTGCAGATTATGGCACTGGTATGGTTAAATGCTCTGCCCATGATGAACGTGATTTTGCCTTTGCAAAAAAATATTCTATCCCCTTAAAAGTTGCTATGGTTCCGCAAGATCCAGAATTGCGAAAACAAGTAGAAAACTTTGAGGTTTGCTTTACTGATACACAGAATGGCATTCTTCTAGAGCCTGCGCCATTTGCTGGCCGCAAAGCGGGCGATGTGCGTCAAGAGATTATGGACTATGCCGTGCAAAAAGGTTTTGCCGTTACCAAAACACAGTATAAATTGCGTGATTGGCTCTTTTCTCGTCAACGGTATTGGGGCGAACCGATTCCGCTTATCCATTGCGAAACATGTGGCATTGTACCTGTTCCAGAAGATCAGTTGCCTGTCAGACTTCCTGATGTTAAAAATTATCAACCAACTGGCACGGGTGAATCGCCATTAGCCGCTATTTCTGAGTGGGTAAATGTTGCATGTCCACAGTGTGGCGCACCTGCAAAACGTGAAACAAACACGATGCCGCAGTGGGCAGGTTCATGCTGGTATTTCTTACGTTATCCAGATCCAAACTATGACAAAGGGCCATTCAGAAAAGAAGATATTAATTACTGGTTGCCGGTAGATTTGTATGTTGGTGGCATTGAACATGCCATTTTACATTTGCTGTATTCACGTTTTTATGTAAAAGTTCTTTACGATTTGGGCTATTTGCCATTTGATGAACCATTTACCCATTTATTTAACCAGGGCATGGTAAACAAATATTCAGAAAAATCTGGTCTTGTTGAAAAGATGTCTAAATCTAAAGGTAACGTGGTTAACCCAGATGATATGGTGCAACAGTTTGGCAGTGATGTCTTGCGCATGTATATTCTCTTTATGGGACCACCTGAACTTGATTGTGAATGGCAAGATAATGGTTTACAGGGCATTAAGCGTTTTGCAAACCGCTTGTGGAACTATATGACACAATGTGATGTTATTATAAAAGATGCCCCGGTTCGTCCCGAGTGTTCTCAGCAAGAAAAAGTATCGATGGATAGGCAGCCCGCTTATCCTGAGCCTATGCAAGGGTTAGCGGATAGTCGTGAGACTCTCGAGCGTCTTAATAGATTTATTAAAGACTTTCAGGAACGCTTAGATGTGTATAAACCAAACACCGCTCTTGCTGCTTTTATGGAATTTATTAACGACGCGCAAGACAACAATATGAAATTTAGTACCGCTTCTGCTGAAAAAATAATAACGCTCTTTTCATGCATGGCGCCGCACATGGCAAGTGAACTTCTTGAAGTCCTTTTGCATAAAAAACTTGAAGATTGTTCATGGCCAACATTTGACCCAGAATATATTGTTACGTTAAATGATACTATCGCTGTTCAAGTGAACGGTAAATTGCGTGGCACTATTGTTGTTTCTACGCATGCGCCACAAGAAGAAATTGAAACGCTTGCACGCGAGGCAGTTGCAAAATGGCTTGCTGATTTAACGATAGTAAAAACAATTTATGTGCCGCATAAAACAGTGAATTTTGTTGTTAAACCATCTTAAGCATAGGAGATACTATGAAAAAATTGGCATTGTTATTTTTAGGTATATATGCAACATGCATCTACGCCGGAGAAGTTCCCAAATATGATTGCACATTAACTCCAGAAAAAAAGTTTGAGGTAGGTAGTTGGTTAATGCTTGGGGCATCATATTTCGATCAAGAGACGGTTCATCAACTTGCATTATTAAGAGAGCGATATTTAAATGAATCTGCTGATGCTGGAAATCCCCATGCTATTCTATGGCGTGTCACAGATGTCGCTACAAAAGTAACTGCATGTGGTGAAAAAATTGATACTCAAACGCTAGAATCTCTTGAGAGTCAAGTAAGTGCTCATGTAAAGGATAAATCCGATTTAGAACTCGCGAATTTATATTTGAATCAAATTCGTGCTGGCAAGCAGTTATCCGGACAATAATAGTTATTACATACATAGTACGGTTTTCTGTCTCAAATGCTATTTATAAATAATTTGTTGTCTATTATTCTTTTAAAGAAGGGGCTCAAAAAAGAGCCCTTTTTTGTAACATTCTTGTTTTTAGTGAGTTTAATTTGCTATAAGGTTAAGTACGTGCGGTAGTTTGTATAAACTACAGGTTAATCTTTATACTAGGGGAGTGTAGTATGAAAAGATTATATTTTTTATTCTTATCGATTTTTGGAACCATCATATACTCATCAGAACACTCTCAAGAACCCAGCAGCTCAGAACGGCGCGGATCGATTGTTGCCATGCTAGAACGTCGTAGTTCAAGTATAAAAAAATTTCTTTTGGGGAAAGATGGGCAAGAACAGATTAAACAAGAAAATACAAAACCATTATCCAGGCGCAGGACACGTTCTGCAGGTGATGCGGTAGTCCGTTATCATAATAAAAGTTCATTAATGACTCAATCAAGTTTGCCAGACCTAAATGACTCAATCAAGGAGCTCAAAGATAATGAAGATAGCTTATTTAAAGAAGCTATAAAATATTTAGATGCCTCTAAGAATGAGCGTGATCCTCATGTAAGACAAAAGCTCAGAATCCATGCAGAGGTAGATCTTGAAATACTTCGCCGTGAAAAAAAACATCCAAAGGCGATTCAATTACTTTTAGAAGAGTTTTATACGCAAGACTTTGATATCCGTTCATCTGAGCAATTGAGTTCATTTGAAAAGTCGTTACTTGAAGATTGTGGAGGACAAACCGATCTTCTTGTTTTATATAATCAATTACGTGTTCGCAAATTAACAACAGCAACTGATGAATTTGTATTTGATCGTTTTAAAAATGCTTTTTTAGCGCTTATTCACTTGCGTGAGTCAGATGAATTTAATGAAGAAAAAGTACAAAAATTTGCTCAACATGTGCAAGAGCTTGCAACAAGAAAAAAATTTCTTAAGAATGCTGCGCAGCCGCAAGTTGATAAAGAAAGTCTTGAAGTTGATAAAGAATCTCATGAAGACCAACGACTTGCAGGTTAAAAGTTATTATGGAAAGAATAAAAAAGGGAAGTTATGAAGATTTTTTTGGATACCGCTGATTATAAAAAGATTGCCGAATGCGCGCAAACAGGTTTAGTTGATGGCGTTACGATAAACCCAAGTTTGCTTAAAGTTCAAAATGAGCCACCACTTAAAATTGTGCGTGAAATTTTGCGTGTGCTACCTGAGGCTGAAATAAATTTGCAGGTAACAGAACAAGAGCCTCATAAAGTGTATGAACAGGCAAAACATATTGCACATTTGGCAGAAAATATGCTTGTGAAAGTACCGTGCCATAAAATGTACCTTCCCGTTATTGCGCAACTTATCCAAGAAGATATCCCAGTGAATGTCACCCTTGTTTTCAGTTTAAGTCAGGCGCTTGAAATGGCAAAACTTGGCGTAAATTATATCTCTGTTTTTATTGGCAGATTATATGACAATGGCGTTGATGGCCTTGAAGTTGCAGCAGCGGTACAAGAGATGCTTGATACTTATGGCTTTGAATCTGAGCTTTTAGTTGCCTCTGTGCGCACCAAAGAACAGGTCGAAGGCGCTATTATGCTTGGCGCAGACGCTATAACTATGCCTGTAGATGTCTTTAATCAGCTTGCAGAACACCCACTTTCTGACGCTGGCCTTAAAAAATTTGCCGACGATTGGCAAAATGGGCCACACAAGCTACTATTGGAGTAGTCTTTTGACAAAAATTCTCTATTTGGTAATATTATTAGTAGGTAAGTAATGAAATTAACCTAAATGGAGGTATTTATGTCATTTATTAAACAATTTTTAATGGTAAGCGCTCTGGTAGCGGCTATTTCTATGCCGAACCGTGCATATGCCCGCCAGATGGACATATCTGTTGGCGATTCTATAATTTATGCTGGTGTTACAGCTGTTTGCGCCTATATAATTTATTCTTGGGCTACGCAGGAAACAGGATCTGCTCTAACTACTCCTGCTTTAACTACTGATGATGATATGTATGGGGCCGTTCTTGAGACGTTTAAACAGGGCTCTGAAGACCCTTACGAAGATCATCTTGATCAAGTTTTACGTGAGGACGGGTATCGAATTTACGTTAAGGAAGATCAAGATAAAATGGTTGAATTTTTTGAAGCCATGAGAAACTTTATTGATCCGATAAAAGATCTTCCATCTAAAGAACAATTTCATGATCAAATTGATGCTTTAGCGATAGAGCTTGAAGCAGAGTTGTTAATAAGCCGGGATAATATCAATATTGATGCAAGAAATTCATTTGGTGCACGTGCTGCGCGAGCATCTTATTATGCGGACCATTTTAATGAAATTATTCGGCAAGCGGCATTACAGCCAATTGTTAATTAAAGATTAAGGCGGTGGTTTCACCGCCTTTTTTTTGTAGTAATTTGCTTGAATGTTTTACTATAGTTTATTTATCTTTATACTATCTGATAAATAAATTTATATTCAACAAAAAAGGCTACATTTTATGAATAAAAAATATTTTTTATGTGCACTAACTTTATCTGCAACATTAACTCCCATTTTTGCTCCTTCATCTAATGGTTCTTCTGATGGAAGGGCTCCTACTTTTACAGAAACTGTAAGTGCGTTTGCGGTATTCGGGGCGCTTTATTATGCGCTGTTTGGTGGTGAAGCGCCAAGAAAAGAGCAGCCAATGCCTCAAGCGCCTAAACCCATTATTACTGATCGTCGTCAGGAAAAATTAACACAAAGAATTTTAGATGTTTTTTCTAAAGGCGAAAAAAATGCGCTTGAAGGGTATATTTCAGAAAACTTACGCCGCAACAATTATCAAGTTTTCTTAAAAGAAGACAAAAAGGATATTGAAACATTATTTCGCGATGTGGAAGGTTTTGTAAGAGAGAAAATTCCTTGCTCAAATCAACGTGAGTATGTGGCAAAAAGAGTAAGAGTTTTAAGAGATGATTTTAGAAAAGATTATGAGCTAAGCGCTTATAAAGATATCGACAGAGAACTTATCAGATGGGGCGCAGGCGTCATTAGACCAGATTCTTATGTGAGTATATTGTTAGATATCTTAAAGCAAGCTGAAACTATTGTCTGCTAAAAAAATAGTCGTTGTTATGTATAAAAAAATCTTCTTGAAAATCATATTTTTTATAATTATCTTAAGTGGCTTGCAGCCCAAGCCACTTAAAGCAGATGATGGTGCTGTTGTGGTAGTTGCTGGCATTGCCGCTTTTGTAGGTGCAACATGCATAGGCTATAAGGCATGGCAGCTGTATACATCGTACACACAAGAGCGTACTTTTTTAAAAGCAAAAGAGCTTTTAAAAAAATCTGTTTTTTGGGGAAATTCAGAAACTGTTTATTCTGCTAATGGCAAAGAGATTATCAATCATATAAATGAATTAGCACTGCAGGGATATAAACCCGCTTTATATTTCCAAGCAGAGCACCCATGGCTTTTTGTAGATAGCATTATTTCTGAATTTGCGCCTAATATTTCACAACCTATTTTTTACGCGCGCTATGCACGTTTTAGCATCGAAAAATATAAACAGCTTGCTGCTCTTGGCGATATTCATTGCTATTTTAATGCGGGTAATTTAGGTATTGCCTGGCTCTATATTAAATATCATCATGGCGTTGATTATGCCCAAATTTCAGGCGAAATCGATGAATATTTAGGCTATCTTGATACTGCAGCATGCTTAGGCCATCAAGGTGCCGTAAATGAAATTGTTCGAATTTACCAAGAAGGGCTTTTGGTAAAATATAATCAGCGTTTGATAGCTGAAATTCCTGGATATTATGAAGCAATTCAAAAGATGAGTGATTCTATCTATCCAATTTCTAACTTGAGAATATGGCTCTTTAAAAACTATTATAGTTTTTTGCAACTTTCACCGGTGGCGTCTTAATTCTTTTAAGCTTGATTGATTAAGTAATATCGCTTACAATTGCATATAAAATTATTAACATTAAAGGCTTTTTATGAAAAAAATAGTATTAATTATTTCTGCTTTATCGTTTTTTTCACAGCAGCTATGTGCAATTGGTGAAGATTTACATCAAGTCTTATATGCGTTTTTTCAGGACAATAAGCTGGACGAGTCTTCGTTTATAGATCCTGTGAAGTTCGAACTAGATGTTGAATCAGATAATGATTTAGAGAGCCATATGACTCAAAATGAACGGATGCACGATGTTCTTGATGCGTTGCTTAATGGTTCTCAATCAGATGAACTAGAGGATGAAGATGATATAGGCGGGATGCAAATGGTAGCTCCTTGGCCATTGCTATATCTTTTGGGTTATTATTGAGAATTTTCGTTATTGGATCACAGGGCGAATTTAAAGATAAAAGCTTGATTAATTCGATGATATCGCCTATAATCACATAAAAACTATTACAAAAAAGGCATTTTATGAAAAAAATAGCACTCATTATTTTCGCTTTATTAGCATTTTCTAATTATTCATTATCAGCAATGGATGCAAAAAAAGAAAGTGCTTCTATGGAAAGTGTGGGGACTTTTTCAGGGGCTTTAAAAGTTTTGACCGCATTTGATCAATTTATGGATAACCAAATGAGCAAAGAACTTGGGGCAATATCTAATGCGTCTACTGTTGTTGCACGTGGCATCAATGCTGCCCAAAAAGAGGTTATTATTGTTCCTTTTGGTCAGGATTTTATTAAAGAATTAACTGAAACATGCGATCAACCTTATACCCGTGAACAAATACAAAAAATTATGAAATCAGAAACTTCAGCAGTTTATGCACTTGGTTTTGCGCAAGCGATAAGGCTTATAGCAAAAGTTCAAGAACAGCGTGAAGCTTCAGATGATAAATAAAATTAATATATTCTAGCAAAAAAACGGCGGCTATGGCGGACAGGCTTAATCTGTGATATAGTCTAAATATGACTATTTTTAAGCTACATTCCCCGTTTCCTGTTTCGGGCGATCAACCCAAGGCTATCGAAAAACTTGTTGAATCTAGGCCCGGTAAATCCACTCTTTTGGGGGTAACCGGCTCAGGTAAGACCTTTACTATGGCGCATGTCATAGCTCAGCAGAGTAAGCCGGTTTTGATTTTATCGCCTAATAAAACGTTAGCAGCGCAACTGTATGAAGAGTTTTCGCTCTTTTTCCCAGAAAATAAAGTCTGTTATTTTGTCAGTTATTATGACTATTACCAGCCAGAGTCGTACCTGCCAGCGCAGGATATTTACATCCCAAAAGAGACAAAAATTAACTCAGAAATTGAGCGCTTACGCATAGAGGCCGCTGCCAGCATGATTAATAGGCAAGATACGATAGTTATTGCCTCTGTTTCATGTATATATTCTTTGGGTAATCCTGCAGATTATAAAAATTTAGCTTTTTCGCTTTCATTAAATCAAGAGATAACGCGTGGTGAGCTTATAAAAAGGCTTATCTTTATACAATATGCTAGAAACGATATGGAAAAAAGCTCTGGAACTTTTCAAGTGCAGGGTGATGTTATAGAGGTTAATTTACCCTATCAAAAAGAAAAATTACGCATCGAAATGTACGGCAGCTTTATTCAACGCCTTTCGTGGGTTACAAAACATGAAAATAGGGTGGTAAGCGAGCTTGATAACACCTTAATTTTTCCTGCAAAATATTTTGTTACTACTCAAGAAAAAAAGGACGCTGCGCTTGCAAGTATAAAAGCTGAGCTTGAAGAGTATGCACCAACATTAAAAAACCCAATCTATAAAGAACGAATAAAAGCACGCGTAACGCATGATATGGAGCTTTTAAAAGAGCGTGGATTCTGTCCGGGCATTGAAAATTATTCGGTGCATTTTGATGGCAGATATTCTGGGCAGGCACCGTTTTGTTTATTCGATTTCTTTCCTGAATTTCTATTAATGATCGATGAATCACACGTTGCCATTCCGCAATTGCGTGGTATGTATGCTGGTGACCGTGCACGTAAATCGTCACTTATTGAATATGGTTTTAGGTTACCAAGCGCGTTTGATAACAGGCCGTTACAATTTTCTGAAATCGAAAAATATTTTAACGATGTAATATTCGTTTCTGCGACTCCTGGCGATTATGAGATGCAAAAAAGTGATAACATAGTCGAGCAGATTATTCGTCCAACGGGCCTTATTGATCCTGTTGTTGAAGTGCACAAGCGCGAGGGCCAAATTTCTGATCTTATTAAAGAAGTTAAAGACACGCGTGAACGCGGGCTCCGTACATTAATTACGGTACTTACTAAAAAATTAGCCGAAGAGTTTGCGCATTATCTTGAAGAGCAGCAGATTAAAGTATGTTACTTACATTCAGATATTAAAACCCCAGAACGAACTGAGATTTTACATAAATTACGCCAAGGCGTTTTTGATTGTTTGGTTGGGGTTAACTTGCTTCGTGAAGGGCTCGATCTTCCTGAAGTTGCACTTGTTGCCATTATGGACGCTGATGTTGAAAGTTTTTTACGCGATAAACGTTCGTTAATTCAGACTATTGGCCGTGCTGCACGAAACAGTGAATCAAAAGTTATTTTATATGCAGACAAGATCACCAATTCTATGCAAAATGCTATGGATGAAACGGCCCGTCGCCGCATCTTGCAACAAGCATATAATAAAAAACATGGCATTACTCCGACTACGGTGCAACGAGAAGTTACCAAGAGTATTTCGCCTATTCAAAAGGCTATTATCGAAGCGCGTAAGGGCAAAAAGAAAACCTCCACTGCGCAAGAGGCTGGGAAATATACTTCAGCTGATGTTCAAAAACAGATTCTTGATCTTGAAGCACAAATGCAACATGCTGCTGAAAACTTCAACTTTGAAGAAGCTATTGCACTTCGAGAGCAATGGATGCAATTAAAAGCACTTCTAAAAGACAGCTTCTAACTGATACTTCGATAAAACTCAGTACTAAAGACTCGCTCATCCTGACACTTCGTCAAGCTCAGCGCTAAAGGCCCTGCCTGCCCGCCGTAGCCTTGGCGTAGGCTGGGTCGAAGGGTTAGCGAGATTCAGGATCCATCTCATAATAATTCATAATTTGCGGCTTGCTGCCGAACCGCCTTGGGGATTTTGTGATAAAACCCCCAAGACCCCCGATCATCCTGCCGGAGGCCGGTCGCTTCAATTCACTCGGCATGGCACAAAAGTGCCGGGCCTCGGTCAGAGAAGCTCCTCGACTTTTATTTTATAGATAAATTCAGTTCACTATTTATAAATTGATCAATGGGCCAATAACCCATAGCTCTACTATTATTAGCGAGTATCTCGCGGGTTTTAACCGGCAGGCAATGCGTAACCGTTGAAAAATATTGTGGCACGCTGACAAGCGGGGCATTGTATAATGCATTGAGAACTTCAAAATTAACTGGGGCTGCACTTTTATCATACATTCCAAGTAATCTTACATGGCTTTCAAACCCACATGTGGTCAAATAAGGGGATGAATTTTGAGTAAGCGTAAAGCTCTCATTTTTGGCAATGGTATGAGAGACGTAGCCAACAATTCTATTATTAATAGTCGCTTTGAGTTGTAGTCTGTTATTTTTTTCTTTGAATTCTTCTTGGAACATTCTCCCTATAATTTTTTTTGCTGTAGATTCATCTGGTTTATCCGGAAATATTTTGAACAGGTTTATAAAAATTTCTTGTGCGGCGGTTATATCGTTTTCTGAGTTAACGTAATCTATGGTATAAGTTCCATATCCAGTTTTTATAGTAGTAGGTAATGGTTTTTTATCTCTAAAAAAGGGATTCTTGCCCCAATCAGCACTCATGCTCTGCATGCCATGCAAATAGACGTTGCAAGTAGATAGTATAATTAATAATAGTATTTTAATGTTAGTCATAAATGTGTCCCTAATTTTGCCACTTTTTAATTTTTATGGTTATCGTAATAATTACTTAATGATAACATATTTTGGGAGTGGTTATGAAAAATTTTAAAATAATTGTCTTTATTACGGGTTTATTGCCCGCTATATGCTACGTATATCAGATCCAAAGAGTCTTATAAACTCACTTTTGCTGATGTGCAAAAACAGATTCTTGACCTTGGAGCACAGATGCAACTCGCTGCTGAAAGCTTTAACTTTGAAGAGGCTATTGCACTTCGAGAGCAGTGGATGCAATTAAAGGCGTTACTAAAGGATAGTTTTTAGTTATTGTTTTTTTAATATTAATTTTTTTCATTTATTGCTATATTATAATATAGTACTATATAAAATAGTGGCGTTTCTTAATTTTGATAAGGTATTTTGTGAAAAAATGGCAAATCGAATATTGAGATGAGGGAAAGAATAAAAATTCTATCGAGAAGTGGCTTGATAAGCTAACCAAGGAGCAGCTCAAATCAGTCGCCAAAGAATTGCGAATGCTAGAGGAGATTGGAAACGAGCTAAGGCTACCTCATAGCAAGGCTTTGGGTGATGGTTTGTTTGAATTGCCAGAGCGGCGACATGGATATCGTATTTATTATGGATTTAATGGTAAGAGTCTAATTATTTTGCTTGCTGCTGGGGATAAAACAAGTCAAGAAAGAGATATAAAAATAGCTCGTGAAAGATTAACAAAAAATATAAGGATTGGGGACCATTATGAAAACAAAAAGCTTCCAGAAATACCTTGAACAGCGTCTTAATAAAGATGAAATCGCTGAAATTGAAGAGCAAGCAAAACTTGAAGTTAAAATTTTAACTTCAATACAACAATTAATTTCGAGCGCTATGGAAGAATATATGGAAAAAAATAACATTGGTTTTAATGAGCTTGTTAGGCGCCTTGACTCAAGTCCAGCTCATGTTGCAAAAATTAGACGTGGTGAAGCAAATTTGACTCTGTCGAGCTTGGCACATCTTTTTGCTGCGCTTGGAAAAGAGCCACAAGAAGTCTTTAAAGGCAGAAAATAAACTGATTCAGTTTGCTTTGGTTAGTGTGCGAGGGTAAGTTAATTCGCGAGTTCTTCAAATTCACTAAGCGGCCAATAACCAATAGTATCTTCACCAGCTTCGATTGGAGCAATGTTATCCGCCAGTCGGCTCTCGGTAATGGAGTTATTTTTTATAAAGTTTTTTGGGGCAAGTTTCAGATATTGAAAAATTTGCTCATAATCATAAGCATTTTTATCGCATACCATTAATTTTAAAAGACTTTTGTGTTTTATTCTAGCGTTGTGTTTAGAGGTTAAATCATCTTTTACGATTACATGGGAAGCATAGCCAACAATAGTACCATTTAAGCTAGCTTTTAATTGCAGAGTTATTTGGGTTTCCAGTGAGCTGCTTGCAAGTGTTTCTAATTCATTTTTAAACATTAAATAAATGGGTATGTCCAGCTCACCGGTTTTTATTTGGGCTTCTAAGATTTCTTGTGCTTTAACTATATCGCCACTTTCAGCGCGATCTATAGTATATATTCGGTCTTCAACTCCAAAATGCCAGGGGAATGGCGTAATTTTCGTTAAAAAACTGTTCTGATTCATCCCATAAACGCACATATTGCAAGCAGATATGATAATTAATAATAGTATTTTAATATTAGTCATAAATATGTCCCTAATTTTGCCACTTTTTAATTTTTATGGTTATCTTACTATGTTAAGAATAACATATTTGGAGTGGGTATGAAAAATTTTAAAATTATTGTCTTTTTGGTCGGGTTACTGCCCACCGCATGGTACGTGTACCAAATTCAAGGAAAACTTATGGCACATTTAAATACAAAAACTGTTCTTGATCTTATCGCGAAGCCTGATGACGCATTGGCGATTTTTCCAAAAACAACACAAAAGATGCAAGAACTTGCCCAAGAAATTAAAAAGTTAACCTTAGAGCGCGTTGATGCCATTAAAGTAATTCCTGCTGCTGAGCGTACGTTTGATAATACCGTTCGTGCAGGTGATAGTATGAATGCAGATATTGAAAAAGGGATGTCTTTGCTTCACATGTGCCAGATGGTTTATCCAGACAAAGAGCTACGTGAAACGGCAGAAAAATTAATACTAGAATTGCAAAACTTTATTGTTGATAATCTCACCTTAAATAAAGATCTCTATAATGCCTTTATGGAGTACGTTAACGGCAATAAAGCCCAGGAAACACTCAACTCAGAAGAAGAGTTTTACATCTCAGAATCGTTAAAAAGTTTTAAACGTTCTGGATATGATCTTCCAGACGAGCAGCAGGCAGAATTAAAAAGATTACAAAAGGAGCTTGCAGAATTAACTCAACTTTTTAATGTTAATATCGCCAAAGACGTTCGCTTTATTACCGTTTCACGGCAAGATCTTCAAGGGTTAACCGATGAACAAGTTGCGCCTTATTTAGATGAACTTTCTGGAAAATATATTCTCAAAACAGATTACCCGACTGTGGATCTGGTGCTGCAAAATTGTACGCTTGAATCAACTAGAAAAGCATTGTGGGTGGAGTTTAATAACCGTGCGCATCCAAACAATAATGAAATTCTTAAAAAAGTTATTAAAATTCGTCACCAGATAGCAGAGCTTCTAGGCTACCCATCATATACGTACTGCAATCTTGATGATAGCATGGCCCAATCACCAGAGCGTGTTCAAAACTTTTTAAAAGAATTAGAAACTCGTTCAACAGCAAAAGCGCAACAAGAGTTTGAAGAGCTTGTTCGCCAATTGCCAGAAGGTATCACATTAACTGCAGATGGCAAGTTAAAACCATGGGATGCGCGTTATGTTATGTATCAATACAAAAAACAGCATGCGGCTATTGATGAACGCGCTATTGCAGAATATTTCCCTCTTGAAAAAACTATCGACGTTTTATTAGAACTCTATGAAGAGTTTTTAGGTTTACGTTTTGAACAGCTTCCTGCACAAGGTCTTTGGCACTCAGATGTTAAGCTTATTAAAGCGACTCAAGATGACAAACTTTTAGGCTATCTCTTTTTAGATTTGCACCCGCGGGACAATAAATATACTCATGCATGTAACTTGAGTATTATTCATGGCTTGCACAACAAACAGGGTGATATCACTGTCCCTGTTGTGACAGTTGTTATTGCTAATTTCCCAAAATCTACCGGTGAAAAGCCAGCATTATTAATGCGCAGTGACGTCAACACATTTTTCCATGAGTTTGGCCATGCGGTGCATGCACTCTGTGGCATAACCGAGCTTAATGCATTTTCCGGAACAAACGTAAAGCGTGATTTTGTAGAACTGCCATCGCAGATGTTAGAAGAATGGCTCTGGCAACCAGAGGTGTTAAAACGTATTAGTGGCCACTATAAATCTGGCATTAAATTACATGATGAACTTATTGCAGCGATTATTAAAATAAAAAATCTTGATACTGGATTTTTCCTTAAGCGCCAAATATCTTTGGCCTATCTTTCACTTGCGTGCTTTAACGAGCACATTGATGATGATATGAAGCATGAATATCAACTTCTTTTTGAACGCTTAATGCCGTACCAAGACTATTGCCCAGAAGAGAATTTTATCTCATCATTTGGCCATTTAATGGGCTATGGTGCGCAATATTATGGCTATTTATGGTCAAAAGTTTTTGCATTAGATCTTTTTGATTACATTAAAGAACATGGGCTATCTGGTAAAGTCGGCGCACGTTACCGCGATTTAGTTATTGGTAAAGGTGGCAGCAAAGACCCGTATGCATTATTAGTCGATTTTCTTGGCCGTGAACCGAATAGTGATGCGTTCTTTAAGGACATGGGGATATAAATCTTACTTATTGTTAGGATAGGCCCAGTTTTTCTTTATAAAGACCTAATAACCTGCCATCGTACTCGCTGCTAGATGCTCTATCTAGTAGATCATCTTGTAAACGTCGATTATCGGTAAATGGTGTCAATGAACCGTGCTCTATTAATAATTTAGCCAAGTCGTAGTCTTTCGTATGTATTAATACGGGAATGCCAACAAATACTGCATTCTTTGCATCAGCGTTAGTATTTTTTAGTAAAAATTGTGTTAGTTCCATGTCTTGCCCCCGCGTAGCTATAGAGAAAACTGTTGTCCGCAGGACAGCAATGGGATGATTTGCATCTGCGCCAGCAAGGCATAAGATCTTAAAGTATGTCCTTTTGTAACGGTATTCATTGTCACCACAAGTTGTTTTACTAGCTGGCTTTACCTGGGAACTTTTGCCGTTTTGTATATGTTGCTTAAGTAGGGCGATAATACCTTGGCCGCTGCCATAAGTTGTTTTATTAACTAGCTCTAATAGGGAATTTTTGTCCTCTTGTGGAAGCTGTTTGATTTTGCTGATAAGTTCTGTCCCTTTGTCCGTATCTGGAAAAGTATCAAAATCTTGTGGATGTCCGCTATCCATTCCGCTATTAATATCGTCTTTAATTTCTTTAAAAATAATATCGACATTGACTGCTTCTTGCGCCATGCAGACAGTGGCAAAAGCTGTGAATGCGAGATTGGTTATAAGAATGATTTTGAAAAGTTTCATAATTTTGGGTTCCCGCGCACTATATTTTTAACGTTTTTTATATTTTTTTCTATATAATAAACATAACTTTATTAATAAAAGTGTCAATTGGCTATTTGGAATAAGGCTTTAGGCGATTTTATCTAGTAATTAAGGAGCTCTATGAATTTTCTTTCTATGTGCGCAGGTGCAGCTTCTAGTTTAATTTTTATATCTGCATGTGCAGCTGACGCATTTTACGATATTCAAGCACATAATAGAGATGTTTTTAGTGTTGATTTCGCACATGATGGTTCAGATATGGTAACTGCATCTTGCTGGGATCAAGAAGTTGTTATTTGGGATGTTAAAGAACAAGCATCAAAACAAAAAATTAAACTTTTAGATGATGGAGACATTGGAATTCACAAGGCATTATTCTCTGCACCAGAACATAATCAACTTGCAGCTCTTTTAACAGATGGAAGCGTGATAATTTGCGATACAAGAAGTAGTGATGTATTAGGCAACTTAGATCTTAACGGTAAGTGCAATTCCAACGGTATAGTTTGGCACCCATTTTTGCCAGTTGTGGCATTTTCTAATCGGCATGGTGGGGTTTCTGAGTGGGATACCATGCATAAAAACAAGGTCGGTGATGTTGATTTTGGTGTGTACAACGTTAGTTGTGTTGATTACAATTCAGATGGTGCTGTACAGA
Organism: uncultured Candidatus Babeliaceae bacterium; assembly: GCA_963704655.1. Taxonomy (GTDB): domain Bacteria; phylum Babelota; class Babeliae; order Babelales; family Babelaceae; genus BOG-1370. The sequence continues at coordinate 1,170,994 of OY969927.1, forward strand.
CCGGACACTATTTAAAAGATGGTAAAAGTACCTTTTTCATAAGAGATAGAAATGGAGAGTTTATTGAAGAGCAATCGTCTGAACCTTTTGCTTGGGCGGTAAGATGCGTGCCAGGTAATGATTCACTGGTGGCAGCGGCTTTAAATGATGGGACAATACATTTAAGAAATATCATTACCGGAAAGCTAGAAAGAACATTAAACGGGCATGTTGTGAAGAATGGTGACTGTGCTATCGAGGCGCTTTGTTTTAATCCGCAAGACAATACTCAACTTGCAAGTGGTTCTGATGATAAAACGGTTCGAGTATGGGACATTACATCAGAACGTTGTAAAGTTTTACAGGCCACAGCCGAAGTTAATTGTATCGCTTTTCATCCGGATGGTAAGCATCTTGCTGCCGCATGCTATTCTTCAACTAATGATAATAGCGGCAAAGTCAGAATCTGGAATCTGGCTCGTGCTTTAGCTGAATAATTACCAGCCCCCAGTAAACGACAGGACCTGCGTATGCAGAGTAGCTATAGGGTGCAGAAAATCCGTCAACGAAGGGTAGGACAAAAAATTCACTTTTAAAAAATTTATAGATTTTTGTAAAATTTAACATAAATATGTATACTTATTTGTATACAGAAAGGTGTGAAATTATGGCAAAAATGGCAAGAATAAGTGAAGATACCTCAAAGAAAATTGATGAGTTAGCTGAGTTATTAAGCGTTTCAAAGCAAAAAGTTATTGATATTGCTGTAAAATCTTATGAAAAAGAGCTTTTCTTTAAAAGATTAGATGCTGATTATGCTGCATTAAAAAAAGACGCAAAGGCATGGAAAGAGTTTCAGGATGAAATGGCTGAATGGGATGTAACTCTTCAAGATCGGCTTAATAATGAATAAAATGATCTCAAAAAATCAAAAAAATTTAATTCAGCAAAGAGATATTTTGTTTGTAGATCTTGATCCTGTTGTGGGCCATGAACAAGCAAAAAAGAGGCCCTGCCTTGTTTTATCCCCAAATAAATTCAATGCAACAAAATCAGATTTAGTTGTTATTTTGCCTATAACTTCAACTTTTAGGGATATCATGACTTTTGTCACAATAGAACCTACAAAAAGTGGACTTTCAAAAACTTCTTATGTGATTACTGACCAAATTCGTTCTGTTTCGAAACAAAGAATATGTGGTACTGTCATAGGCCAGCTTGATCAATTCACTTTTCAAAAAATTCAACATATTGTAAAAATGCTTCTAGATCTTGATTAATTTTAATGGGAATTTATCTTTACCAGCCCCAGTAAACGACAGGGCCTGCGTATGCTGCGTATCCATATGGTGCGGGAAATCCGCCATAATTAACCGGTGTACCGTAGTAGGGGTTTGATCCTTGTGGGCCATCTGCCCAATATACGCCACCAAGAGGTAAGCCAATACTCAAGCCAATTGCGGCATAACCGCCCCCATATCCGCCACCACCATTACGGTTATAACGGCGAGCTTCAAGGGTTAAGCAGCTTGCAATAACGCAAGCTGCTAAAAGAAATAACCTTTTCATAATGATACTCATTAATCGTAATTGAATGGATCAGCGAATTCTGAATTATCATCACGGCATTTTGGACAGTCACATTCATTTTCCCATTCTGGGTCGAACGTTTCGAGCATTCTGTGATGTCTTTTGCAGGTATTAAAGCTATCGTCTGCTACCAGTTGCGTGCTTAAAAGCACGCAACTGAGTAATAATACTATTCTTTTCATGGTACTACTCAACATCTTCAGCTTCTTCAGATTCTTCTTTCTGAACAAAAGCTTTAGCCTGTTTAATCTGAGCAGCACGTATTGCAGCTTTAACTTTAGGATCATTCATTCTCTCTGGAGATATGAATACTGCGTCTTGCGGAACTTGTGGTGCATTTTCTGTACCAGCACCTTGTCCCTCTTCAACTGGGACATTATTGTAATTATTAATTACGGTAGTATCGCCGCCATCGCCTTGGTTTGAAATGCCATAAGCAAGCGCAATAGTAAGAGGTAAATACAGACCAAAGCCCCAAAGACCCCAGCCCCATCCGCCCCAACCAGCACCCCAATAGCCAAAACCACCACGGTTCCAACCATGGCCGTAATAACCATGATGACCAAATCCGCGACCAGCAGCGCCTCTATGAGCACCGGCTGCACCCTTATGTGCACCAGCGGCACCGTGACCAGCACGAGCTGCAGAAGCTCTGCCTGCTCCAGATCTAGAAGCTGCATGTGAGGCTGCTGGACGTGAAGCTGCTCGAGCGCCGCCGCCAGAAAAGCCTCTTCCGCCGCCGCTAAAACCGCGTCCGCCACCGCCACCAAATCCACGGCCTCCGCCGCCACCCATGTGACCGCCTCCGCCGCCTCCGCCACCGCGACTATACAGATACGTAAGATCAGCAGATACTATAAGCAGTGCGCTTATGAGTAAAAATAAACTTTGTTTTTTCATGACTACTCCTTTTTTATTATTCATTATTTAGTTCTATACTTAGATTTTATCTTTTTTGGTATGCAAAATGCAATAGTTTTGGTATTTTTTATTAAAAAGCTCATCTAGATCGTGATATTTTAGGTTGGTAACTTCTTGCCTTTTTTGTGTGCAAAAATTAGACTAAATTATGCAAAAAAACCTTTTAATCTCTATAACCTTAAGGAGTTTTTTATGAACTATAAAATGCTTTTTATCGTAGCGGCTTTTAGTAGTGCCTACATTAATGCGCGTCATTATGAAAGTAATATGTGGCAATGGGGACAGGAGTTGCCCGCTTTTTCTTTAGAAAAAAGTGATACCGTGGTTTTGGTAACGGTCGATACGGGAAAAAAAGTAACGGCAGATGATATTGTCATTACCCACAAAGATAATCGTGTTTCAGTTGATGTTAAAGGGCTTGATCATACGCTTAACTTAAAGCTTGAATCTTCTAAACATACATTCGGCATCTCAATGTGCAGTCAAACAAATCAAGAAAAGAAAGATGATCAAGAGTTTAGATCATATCAAGGTTCTTCTTGCATGCAACAGGTAATGTCGGTGTCAGTAGATCTTGCTGAGATTACTGCAGAATATAGCGGTACTAAATTGATCCTTTCTGTGCCGTTAGTAAAAGAGGCGCAGGGTAAAAAGATACAGGTTGTTATGAAAGATAGTGCAAGTGCAGTAGAAAAAGCACCAGAAAAAAAGATGAAAAACCACAAGCATATAGATGAAAAATAGTTACCGTACGTGGATTGAAATAGATTCCAAGGCATTTAATCATAACATCAGCGAACTTACGAATCTCATCGGTCCACAAACTGCTTTAGGGGTTGTCGTTAAAGCAGACGCGTATGGTCATGGACTTGAACTTATTGGTAAATTGTGCCAGGAAAACAGCCAGGTTTCCTGGCTTTTTACTGCCGGACTTACCGAAGGCATCCGCTTGCGAGAAAGTGGCGTAACAAAACCCATCTTGGTTCTTGCGTATATCGATGACGATATACGGTATCTTATAGATTATGATATAACCTGCACGGTTGCTGATGTACACACTGCGCAAAAACTTTCAGATGTTGCAAAACTTTTAAAAAAAACTATCTCTGTGCACATAAAAATAGACACTGGTATGTCACGGCTAGGGTTTCAGCCAGGTGGCAACTTGTCGCAAGCAATAGTAGAACTTATGGCTCTTGAAGGGCTTTCTGTCGATGGGATCTTTAGTCATCTTTCTGATACCAATAACAGTGATTATTCTTTTACAAAAAACCAGTTACAAAAATTTGATCTTGCAACAGAGCTTGTAGAATCTCTACTGGGTAAAAAGCTTTTTAAACACGTTCTTGCTTCTGGGGCATTACATCTTTGCCATTATTACCGTTATGATTGCGTAAGAATAGGATCAAATGCTTATGGAATTTGGAAGTCAACGTTACAAAAGCAACGTTTAATGGCATTAAATCCTGAAATTACACTTATGCCACTGTTGACTTGGAAGACCCGCATTATTGATATTAAAAATATTAATCCAGGGGATGCTGTAGGGTATCACCGCACGTTTATTGCTACAATGCCCATGAAGATAGCAATTTTACCTATTGGCTATTATGATGGATATCCTCGAGGCTTATCGCACAAGGGTCGTGTGCTGGTGCGTGGTATTTATGCACCAATTATTGGCATTATATCTATGAACCTTATGATTATTGATGTGTCAGTTATTGGGTCAGTCAGAATTGACGACGAGGTTGTTCTGTGCGGAGACTTTCCTGGCGTTACCGCTCATGACCTTGCTGTTGTTACAGATTCGCTACATCTTGAATTTTTGGCACGAATTTCGCCACGCATACCGCGTGTATTGGTCTAAAAAAAATTGGGAGACGTTATGGCAAAGCATTCTATTGAATTAAAAAATGTTTCTAAAGAGTTTAATCAAGCGGGCAAAATAGTGCAGCTCTTTTCTGAAAGTTCGTATACTTTTGCGCAAGGGCAAACGTATGCGGTTACGGGTGTTTCTGGCACGGGTAAATCGACCGTATTAAATATTCTAGCCGGCATAGAAAAGCCAACATCTGGTTCCGTTTTGTATGACGGACAAGATAGTCACCGCTTTCCGCCAGAGAAATTGCGGTTACATTTGCAGCATCATGTGGGGATAGTTTTCCAATATCCATATTTGCTTAATGAACTTAATGTTTTAGAAAATATTGCCATAAAAGGGCGCATTGCCGGGCTTGCCGCTCAGGCAGCTGAAGTTCAAGCGCGCGAACTTTTAAAGCAAGTTGGGTTATCTCATAAAGAGTCTGATGCTCCTGCGGCCCTTTCTGGTGGCGAGCAGCAACGGGTTGCTGTTGCACGTGCGCTTATGATGCGGCCACCATTTATTATTGCCGATGAGCCTACTGCTCATTTGGATGAAGATAATAAAAAATTAGTATGTGATCTTTTATTATCATGTGCGCATGTGTTTGGCAGTGCAGTAATAATTAGCTCACATGATCCAGAAATTATTCAAAAAATGCAGCATAAAATTGTTATTCATCAAGGAAAAATATGTCACGTCTGACAAAGAAAAATATTATTGCTAAAACGATTCAGATTGGTTTTTTTACACTTTTAAGCCGCGTATTTGGCTTTATCCGGCAGATGTTTTTAGCTCGTTATCTAGGCGCAGGGGTAATTTCTGATGCTTTTTTAACGGCTTTTAGAATACCTAATTCATTACGTAAGGTCTTTGCCGAAGGTGCTTTAAGCGCGGCACTAATTCCATCAATTGTTCATACAGCAAAAAAAGATGGGCAGTCTGCTGCAAGCAGATTAGTAACGTTGTCGTTTGTTATTATTGAGGCAATATTATTGGTTGTTTGTATCGGTATTTGGTTTTATGCAGATAATGTTGTTACCGTTGCCGCTCCCGGTTTTTCGCATGAACAGCATGCTGCGGCTGTGCCACTATTAAAGGTTCTTATTGCGTACATTATGTTTATCTCAAGTAGCGCTGTTTTAGCTGGCGGGTTACAGGCGGTTAACCATTTTTTTGTTCCAGCCTCTGCGCAGATTTTTGTGAATATCATCTTTATCGGCACATTAATGCTCTGCCTGCGCTATGATTTGCCGGTTATATATTTGGCGTATGGTATTATATTTTCTGGGCTTATTCAAACGCTGCTGCATTTTTGGGCATATTTTTATACCGGACTTCATATATTGATGCCCACTCAGAGCACGTGGGTTGAATTTGGTAAGGTATTGGGAAAATTTTTCCCCTGTTTAATTACTATGAGTATCATGGAGATTAATCTTTTTATTGATGGGCAGTTTGCTTCGTATCTGCAGCAGGGTTCTATTACCTTTATTTCATATTCTGCAGACTTTATGCGGATACCGCTGGGTGTCTTTGCCGTAGCCTTTTCTACGATATTATTACCACATTTTTCTCGTGTTTTTGCCTATGCGCCAAAGCGATTAAGTTTTTATCTTTTAGAGTCTATAAAAATGATTGTGTGGATCAGCTTACCCGCAGCATTACTTATGGGCTTTTTTGCCCATGATATTTTTTATACCACGTATTATGGCAAAAATTTTACGCTGTATGATGTTCAGCAAGTGAGCAGTTTACTTCAGGCTTTTTTGTGCGGCCTTATCTTTTTTTCTGTAAATAAGATCTTAGTTAACATTTATTATGCGTTTCACTCTACGGTTATTCCTACGATAATCTCTATAATTTCTACTGTGGTAAATATTGGCTTAAATTACCTTTTAATGCACCAATTTGCTGCATGGGGCCTGGTTATTGCAACTTCGCTGTCTGCAGGTGTACAGATGATTCTTTTTCTTGCAGTATTGCATTATCACTTTAATTTTAAGTTGTACTTTAAGCCGTTTTTTGGGTTTTTAAAGCGTTATATTGCGCAGCTTATAGTTATTATGGGGTTATTTTGTGCTTTATATTATGTATTGGTAAAAACTATTGCGTGGTATGCTCCGGAATTTGAGCATATACTTTTGAAAACGTTTGTACTTTGGCTATGGGTTACACCACTATGCATTTTAGCCGTTATAGTTTTATATTTCACAAGAAAATTCTTTGGAATTAAGCTCCACTTTTTAAAGTAGTGCGTTTACGCACCAATAGCGCGTTCTATACACCAGTAGTTTACCTTAACGATGCTTTTAAAGTATCATACTAATAGCGAGGTTTAATTTTATAATGGGGTTATGTATGAAAAAGTTGCTCTATATAGGTATTTTTATTCTGGTGCCATTCTGTTCAGCTAGTGAAGAAGTGAGAAAAACGGGCAGGCCAAAGTTAACTTTATTAAAAGTACAGCATGAACGTATATCTTCTGTTCATTCTGTGCATGTTTTGTTTGGTGAAACACGATATATATCAAACCCACAAACACCTGGTGGGTCTAATTTAGATGAGCTTGTTCCTCAAAAAGCAGAAAAGGGAATGAGTTTGTTGACGTTGGAAAAGGAATGTGCTGGCATGCCGCCTCTTGCGAAATTACCCTTTGAATATTCAGTTGATGATTTTGAAACTTTAAGCGGCTCAAAAACGAGTTCAAACGCAAGCTCAAATGAATCTATTTATAAAGATAAAAAGAGGCTTAGGCGTTTTTTTGAACGTATATTTTGGCTTAAAGATAAATAATATTTAAAAAACATAACGATAATTACAGGAAGATATGTATAAAAAATATTTAGTTGGGATTTTTTGTGTTTTTTTGCTTAATGCACCAAAAATTAAAAGGGCAAGTCAGTCTATGAGATTATATGATAAACTTGAAAAGCTTCGTGAAAATGATAAAGATTTATTTTTAGCCTTGGCAAACCATCTTAAGATAAATGTGCCGTTAGCTTTAAGTGAAACTCAGGAAAATACGTTGGATAGTTTGGGATTGCTCCCGGGGAAAAGCTTGGCAGAAGACGATCGCTCTTTTATTGCACATTCAATAGTTTATAGTTCTCTAGTGAATGGTTATATTTTAGAGTCTCCTATTACAATTAGTCAGAAATAGTCCTGTTGCGATAAATCAAAAAAAGATTACTCTAACTAATGATAGTTAACAAAAAAAAATTTAAGGTTATAGAACAGTGATTAAAAAAGAAATTTCAGCAGGGGTTATTGTTTATTTAAATGACCCCAAAACAGATGAACGATTGTATCTTTTACTACATTACGCTGGTGGCCATTGGGATTTACCAAAAGGCAAGTTAGAAAAGGGTGAAAGCTTTACTCAAGCTGCTTTGCGTGAGCTTAAAGAAGAAACTGGCCTGACAGCAACGATAAAAGATAATTTCCAAGAGTCACTTGAGTATATGTTTAGCAAAACTGAACGTGGGCAAAAGATAAAGATAGATAAAAAAGTTATCTTCTTTTTAGGTAAAGCGCCAAGCCAAGATGTTACGATTTCTCATGAGCATGTTGGTTTTATCTGGCTGCCTTACAAGGATGCTTTTAATCGCCTAACATATCAGAATGCTCAGCATATTTTGCATATTGCGCATGAATTTCTTGAAGAAGAAGAACGTTTTTCTGAATAATTAAAAAATATTAGGGATATTTTTTTATGAAAAAGACATTATTTTTTTGTGTGCTCATGGTAACAAGTTGCCATCTCCAGTGCGTGAATGAATGTAAGCTTGAAGCTCGCAGAAAAGAACTAGCTGTTCTACAAGTGCTTTCCTACGAGCAACTTGTTGAAGTTGAAAAACTGAGACCCCAGTCTGCAGGAAAATCAGCACGTTTGCTTAACATTGTTCAACTATTTAAGGTTCAAAAAAGTAAATAAGAAACTAATTCTAAAACAAAGATTTTGTACCGGTATCACCCTAGAACAGTGTGTTTCGCAACATTTGTTTCAGGGTTCACCTAATTAATTTATATTTAATTCTGTTCGGGCATTTCAGTATAGCGTGCACGTGTCTCTTCAGAAAGAACAGTGCTCTTGCAATATTCAGCCTTAATGGCACGTGTTAAGCTTTCTATTATAGCATCGTCTACCTGCGCGTTTGTGCATTCTGTAGAAACATAATCAAGTATTTCTTCAGGGGAAAATATTCCTAACTCAACGCATTTGCGTGCTTCATTGGCAATGATATTGGCAACACTTTGCGTAAAAGCAATGCCACTATTCAAAATTGCTTCCTTTTCTTTATCTTTTGGCGCAAATATATGTAAAAAATTGGCAAGTGCATTAAGAAGATTTGCTATCATCACTTTATCACGTTGATTAGCTACGTTTTGTTGTTGCTCCAAGCACGTGAGGCATTTTGATTCAATATCTTCTGTGCACGCTGTTTCCATGCAAAATGTGCTTGTTGCAATTGCAGCGAAAAATAGTACTCGTGTCTGTTTCATTAAAAGTATCCCCTTACGAATAATTATAGTATGAAACACAGAGTACTAAATTGGAGAAACCAATGCTAGATATTAACTAAGTTGTCTTATTGCTGCAGCTTTAACAATACTTTTTAGCGTTATAAGAGTTGGATCATCAGGGAATATTTCAAGCTCATGAGTAATAATGTCCCATGGTGGTAACGCATATTCTAACCAAGTAGGTTCTAAAGGTCCCACAATTGTTGGTTCAGAGATTTTACAGTTAGGTGCATTTAAAAGAACTTCCAAAAGTTTTGTATCACCAAATTCTTTGGCAATCTTATAAGCTTCGTTTAAAACTGAGCTTGTGCGTTGCTCAGAGCTTCTAACTTCAAATATTTTATAAATGCTATTCATTTTGCACTTTATACCTGCCTGATAGAGCTGTTTTATCTCTTCTTTAAAAAAACCTTTATAACAACAATAACATTTGTTTGTTTTGAGCTCGGGCTTAAGCTTTTTAAGCTGTGCTTTGTACAATGTTATCCTTTGTAGGTAGATATTAAAATCATCGTCAAGGGATACAAATCTTGATTCAAGTCCGTATGCAACGCTTGTGGTTAAGCATGACAAGAAGATAAAATTATTAATAATAAAAGTATAATTACTCATAATGGTGCTTTCAAAAATTAAGATAATTTTGTTTATGCAAGTATATAATACGGTATTTAGTTCTGTGATACTAGGTCTTGAGGCAAAATTTATAAAAAAAGGGCAAGCTCTCATATCAGAGCTTGCCCGGTCAAAGAATTTTGAATGTTTTTTTAGCGTATAGTATTAATGCGTGATTCTGTATTGAGCTTTACAGCTTGACTGGTAGCTAGCGGATGGGCGCTTAAGACTTTATACGCATTATTTATTTGTTCTAAAAGCCCTTTACGCGTAGATAATAATAATGCTCTTTGTGTTGGTTTGCCTACGCCATTTATTTCATGAAAATTAAATTTTTTCATGTTGTTATAGTTTAAAAAATCTTCTATATGAACCGCTTTTTTTTGATGCGTTTCTGGATCACTATAGGCAATCTTTTTTTGTGCAAAGTTGCCCTGAGTTTTTTTGATAACGCCCATTAAAATATCAAGTTTGCTTGGCGCATTGAGAGATTGAATAAGAACAAGTCCTGGAACAGTAAAGTGAGTTGTTACGGGCCCATTTTGATTTATTTCATAAATAGTATCATGGCCACATAATAACGCAGCATCAATAACTCTTTGTGCTGATACATGGGTATTTTCTGCATTGTTGTATTGACTCATTAACTGTATAAAATATTTAAATTGCTCGTTTTCACCATTAACTTTATTCATAGATGGATAAGAATTGAATAGAACAATATCGAAAGGCTCTGGTGTAGCTGGTTCAAGGGTACGTTTTTGAGCTGGTGAATTGCTTGGTGTATCATCACCGAAATGTAGTTTCGATCTTAAGTTATAACCACTAAGCCTTCTTGGGTTTACTGGTGTAAGATTTGCAGGTGAGTATGCTAGCCCTGATCTTGTGCGAGATGCTGCCTCAAATTCTGGTGTAGTTGCATCTTGATACACTTCAATTTTTCTTCTTTTGGGTGCTAAAGCATCCATTGCTAACATGGGCAGGGTTGATGTTGCAGTAAGGAGTAAGAGTAGTTGTTTGATAGTCATATTTTATTCTTTCCAATTATCGATAGCTTTTTGTATTCTTGCAATGCGAATTTCATGTGAAGGATGTGTTTCAAATAAAGCAAGAACGTTCATTGCCATTGGGTATTTTTCCTTAAATTCAGCGTCGAAGTATTTTTTTTCAGGTGTTTCTTCAAAAAACTTTTTAAAATCTTCAAGCTCTTCTTTTGAAGTCGCACGTTGTATAGCAAAATCATCAGCCTTAATTTCTTGTTCACGACTTAACTTTGCGGTGGCCATTCTTGTTTCAATATTAGTTGCGATAGTTGCGCCATAAACTGTCAGTACTTTTCCCAAAAGACCTAATTTACTATTACTTTGTGAAAATGTTTTTTTAATATTATAGGCGTTCAAAGCCATGAGTAAGGCGCCATAGGCGATCGTTCTGTTTATTATAAGATTAAAAGTATTTTCATGGTCATTATGTACAAGATGGGCAATTTCATGGTTTATAACAGGCTTTTTATCTTTAAGCGTCTTGATAAATTTTTCATCTGACATGTAGCTATAATAGTTCTTTAACTCTTGAGGATCGGAATATCTGTAAATTATTGAGTTTTCATATTTTTCTACGTTCAGAGGTAATAAGTTCTTAGGTGTCTTTGCTAAATTATGTCCCATCATAATATAATTAGCATCTTTGCCTAAAAGGGCACTCGCATTATCTTTGAAATTTTCAGCAATTCCCAACATGGTGAATATCCCGATTTTCAATGGTTTGTCTAGTTGATAGGCGGTTGTAAAATGTTGTTTAAAAAGTTTTTGTTTTGAATCGTCAAAAAAAGTTTGAGACTCGGATATTTCTGTGGACTTTTCCCTTGAATTGGAGTTGTTTTTTAAAGCAGCAAATGTTCCATACGTTGTGCTGGCTGCTGTGGTTAAAACAAGCCCTTGGCACGCCCTATATGACCAAGTAGCTTCTAGGTGCACAAAGCCTGACCATAAGATGGTTAAAAGAATTAATTTTTTCATGAAATATTTCTGCTTAAATTATATTATTTATATTTATATTTATATAAGAGAAAAAAATCTTACATGCGGAGTGGCGCGCTGGAGCTACTGCCTGTGCTTGGTAATGATGCTGGAGCTGGAGTTGTTAATTTAGCAAGTAAAGCTTTGCGTTTTGTATGTGATAGATGTTTGTCAGCGCCCTTTAAGTTTCTTATTGCCCATTCTCCACGATGATCATAGAAATCAAAATTGAGATCAATATGAGGACGTGTTAAAAAATCTTCAATAGTTATTGCTTTTTTTACTTTTTTATCAGTGAAAGCGAAAAGCTTTTTAGATAATTGAGCTACGTCGGGTTGCATGATTTCATTGATAAGATCGAGGTTGTTTTCTGCTGATAGCGCATCAAGTACAAGTATCCCTGGAATGGTCCCTGGGCGCCCATTAATTTCATAAATAGCATCAAAATCACATTCTGCTGCTGCAGCTTTTACATCTTTTGACTTAATTTTGGTATTTTTTGGATCTTGATAACAGCGCACTAAGCAAAAAAAGCCTTGAAAATATGAGGTGCTGTCAGAAATTACTTTCGTAGTCGGAGCAGTGTATAAATTAACTGCTGTATCAGCTTCTAATGGAGTTGAAGAACTTGCTTCTTGTCCGCCATTTAATCTTTTTGCACCACTAAAGGTGTAATTAGGAAATAGGCGTTTTTTAGTTGGCTCGCCAGGTGCTTCTGCAGCAAAGCAAGAAAGCGCATAAAGCGCTATAATATAATATTTGATCTTCATGATATTCTTTCATTAAAATGATAAACTCTATATTTTTTTATTTTAATTAATAGTTTATCATTTTAATTACAACTGTCAATTTTATTGCAAATTGAAATGCTAATCGGTGCTTTCTAGGGTTTCTGGCATTGCATGGGCAAAGACAAGAACCTGTAAAATACGCTTAGGGCTGGCCTGCTGAATTTGGAAATGGTACGTTTTATAGGTGAATCGGTCACCTTTTTTAGGTAAGCGTTGCAGCTTTTCTATCAGGAAGCCACTTAAGGTAACCGCATCTTCAGTTTCAAAGGTGATGTTAAAGTAAGCAGCAAGCTTATCAAGCTCGATACTTGCATCAACTAACCAGCTATCATGCTTAAGCGCGATAATCTTTTCATTTACTTCTTCATACTCATCCCTAATTTCACCAACGATCTCTTCTAAGACGTCTTCCAGGGTAACAAGGCCAATAATACTGCCATGTTCATTAAGAACCATAGCGATGTGCATCTGTTGGGTTTTGAACTCTTTTAGAAGTTGGCTAACTTTAATGCTTTCTGGGATAAACAGAATTGGGCGGACAATGCTTTTGATAGGTTTATCTTCGTTATGTAAAAATGCTACAAAGATATCTTTTAAGTGCAACATACCAATAACATTGTCTATGGTACCTTCGTATACCGGAAAGCGTGAGTACTGATATTTTTTAAAGCGTTCGAGCGCCTCTTTTTGTGAGGTATCAGAAGAAATTGCAATAACATTTGTTGATGGAATCATAATCTCGCGGACGCCAGTTGTGCCAAGCCTAAAGATACTTTTAAGCATAGCCGTCTTTTCTGTCTCCATGAGCCCCTTTTCATAGATATAGTCTATAAGAAACTGTATCTCTTTTTCAGAGGTGATTCCTTCTGATTGAACATTAGTTTTTTCACCAACTTTTGCAACCACAAAGTCTGATATACTCACTAAAAGATTCACGGGAAAATAAAGCAGGTAATAGGTGACAGCAGTAACCCCTAATGTATAAGGGAACATCTTGTCGCCGAGAGCCTTGGCTACGTTTTTTGGGATCACATCGCCAAAAACCAAAATTGCTGCAGATGTGAAAAGAATATCAAGCAAGTAGGATGCAGGAAATCCAGCAAAAAAGTACTGGGTAATTGCAGAACCCGCATTAGCCGCTGCTACGTTTGCAAGACAGCTTGCAATAAGAATAGCCGAAAATATACGGTGTGGTTGATCTTCTAGCGTTGCAAGGAGGCTTTTGTAGCCAGTGGTTGATTGTGATATCTCTTTAAGCTTAAAAAGACGCATTGCTGTAATGGTGGTCTCTAAAAATGAATAAAGTGCGCAAAATGCAAGCGAAATGACAAACACTATGATATGCGTATATATACTACTATCCGGTATGGGTCCCATATAATTAATCAACCTTTCTTGATTGTAACTTTTTATTCTTCATCACCATCTTCTTCTAATGCTTCTTCAGCAGTAAATTCATATTCTTTATCAAAGAACGTTTGTAACGATTTGCTACGTGAAGGGTGGCGCAATTTACGCAACGCTTTCACTTCAATTTGTCGAATACGTTCACGAGTTACGCCAAAATCTTTACCTACTTCTTCAAGAGTATGTTCAGATGCAACGTCAATGCCAAAGCGCATTTTAAGTACTTTTTCTTCTCGTGGCGTTAATGTTTTGAGCACCTCGCGAACACGTTCTTTTAAGTCGCTATTTGCAACGGTGTCAGCAGGTGAAAAATCATTTTCATTTTCGATAAAATCTTTGATAAATGCATCTTCACTATCGCCAACTGGAGTTTCAAATGAAATCGGCTCTTTAGAGATCTTGATGATATTTTTAATCTTTTTCTCATCAATATTTAGTTCTTTTGCAAGCTCGGCATGGGTCGGTTCACGACCATGTTCTTGAATGAAGGTGCGTTTAATTTTATTAATCTTATTAAGTGTTTCAACCATATGAACCGGTACACGAATTGTACGTGATTGGTCCGCAATTGCACGGGTGATTGCTTGGCGGATCCACCAGGTTGCATAGGTAGAAAATTTATATCCACGTTCAAATTCAAATTTTTCAACCGCTTTCAGTAAGACCGATATTACCTTCTTGAATCAGATCAAGAAATGTAATCCACGGTTTACATATTTTTTAGCGATATTAACGACAAGACGTAAGTTTGCATGCGCGAGATTATCTTTTGCACGTTTATCTTTTGTCTGACAATCCATAAGCTTTTTAAAGAGCTGTACGATTTTATCGTATGGTAAGCCAACTTCATGTTCGATCTTTTTGACACTTTTTTGTGCAGCGCGCATGGTAGATTCAACTTCTAGCAGCTGTTCTTTTTGATCCGCATCAAGATTTTTTTGCGCGGTTAATTCGGCAATCTCTTGTTTACATTGTTGACCAAGTAGGTTCTTTTCATCAATTTTTGCAAGGGCTTTTTCGATGCGCTTAACTAATTTGCGAATTAATTTGTTAGAAAATTTAATAGATTGGATCTTTTTACTGATCTCTTCTTTATTTTTCTTAACTTCATTTAACATCGCTTTTTTTTGAGCTTCAGTCTCTAGCTTGCCGCGATAACTGCGGTAAATCTTCTCTTCGTTGTCTATAAGTTGCTGAATTTCAGTAATCTTTTTTAAAAGATTCTCTTTTTCTTCTTCATATTTTGGTAAATTTTCTTCACCGAATTCAGAAAACTGAATAATATCTTTTAGTGTTGAATTGTCTTTGCTTAATTTTTCGCCAATAGCGATCAGTTCTTTGTGAATAAAGGGAAACTTCGAAAGTGCCTCAATGCTATCACTTTTACATGACGCTATTTGTTCAGCAATAACAGTTTCTGTTTTTTTATTCAAAAGTGGTATCTTGCCAATGTCGCGTAAGTAGCATTTAACACCATCAGGCATATAGCTTGATTCAGCCGCCTCTTTAATGGTATCATCAGCTTCTGGGTCATCCTCAGAAGCCTCGGATGCATCTTCGTCCTCTTCGGCAAAATCAAAGGTGCTTTCAAGGTCACCGGTGAATTTACGCGTAGCGGTAGTTGTCTCATCTTGAGCAAACTCTTCTAATTCTGCACCGGCTTCGAGCTCATCGTGCATTAAAAGTTCTATATTTTCACGTTCAATAGTTTTTAAAAGGTCACTGATCTCTTGTTCAGTAAAGTTATTTGCTTCAGCAAAATCCATTACCTCTTCGTAAGTTAAGACATTGGTGCGTCTGCCCTTATCAAGAAGACCTTCGGTAAGTTCTTGTTTAAGATCAAGCTCGCGGTTGCCTGTAGGAGCAACAACAGTTTTTGGGCTGCTTTTTGTTGCGCTTTGACGCACTATTTTAGCTGCTGGCTTAGCAGAAGTTGGCGCTTTTGGTGCGCTTTTGCGCACTACTTTACTTGTCGTCATACTTGGTCTTTCATAAACAATTTTTGCTTAAGATTCTGAAATTGAGCAATTATGGTTTCTAATTCTTGATTTCTATTCAATTTCTGAGCCTGAGCTATTTTAATTTTGACACCATTTACTATCATTTTCCACCGTTTTTTATAAAACTGTAAAAAAAGTTCCTCCAGCGCGGGGCCTTGTCCTTGAACTTCATCCTCCATCAACAGAGATACGATGAACTCCTTTTCATGTTCGGTGCATAGATCTGTTACAGAGACATTGTTCAATAGATCTTTATGCATTTGGAGACGCTCGATAATCGGAAATAAATAAGGAGTAAAAGCTAGTTTCAAAAAAGCATGCTCTTCTGGCGTCAGGATATATTTTTTACTTATTATAGCAGAGAATATTTTTTTCTCCAAATCGCTAATTTCTATTTGTGTATTATCAGCTTCTGATTTTTTTTCAATAACTTGCTCTGGCGTGCTATTTGTCACGGCTCGCCCTGAGCGAAGTCGAACGGGTGCGGGGCTGCCTGAACCCGGTACAGGGTCACCTGGTTGTAATAGTCGATCGCCTGCTTGATCGCCAGGTTCAAATATAGAATTTTTACGCGCATGGAGCCCCTTCTTTTCAAAAAAGTGTTTCTTCAGGTTCTCATAAGGTACTTGGCAAGCTTGTGCAGCCTTTTGCAGTAAAAAATCCTGTTTAATCGGATCCTGAACCTGCATGATAAGTTCTACAATAGCCTTTATGCGTGCCATGCGCTCATGTAAACTCAGCTCGCCTTGATTGTTTTCTGCTGTCTTTTGTATAAAATACTCAAAAATATTAACTGCAGTTACTGTTAAATGAGTTACATCAGCTCCTTGAGCAACAAGTGAGCAAGGATCCTCCCCTGTAGGAAGCTGAATAACATAAGGTTCAAGTTCAACGTCCCAGCATAATTGTGTAAGGCGCAGTGCCGCCTTTTGGCCAGCAGAATCGCCATCATACACGGTATATAACTTTTGCGCATAGCGTGATAAATTTTTGATATGTTCTGCTGTGCAGGCAGTTCCCAATGTAGCAACTGTTTGTGGAATTCCCGCTTGTGCAAATGCGATGCAATCTAAATACCCTTCAACCAGATAAACGGTACCAGTATCTTGTATATGCTTTTTTGCCTGGTGAAAACCGTATAAAATAGTCCCTTTTGAAAAATAGGGGTGGTCCTGGGAGTTATAATATTTTGCGCGAGTATCTTCAGGCATAAATATGCGGCCACCTAGCCCGCATGGTCGCCCAAGGGCATCATGAATTGGGAATGTTATCCGTTCTTCATAGGGGCTATAGAGTGTTTGCCCTTCGCGTAAAATATTTGCCTGGATAAGATCCTGGGCCATGATATTATTATCTTTGCAGGCAGCTAAAAGTTTTTTAATGCTTTGTTGTCCGCCAGGAAAGTAGCCGATAGAGAAATTGTCGATGCTTGCTTGGGTGATTCCGCGGTTTTTAATATATTCTTGGGCAACTTTTGATTTCTTAAACTGTTCGATGCACCATTGTGCGACAATTTCGTGCACGTGAGTATAGATCTCTTTTTCATGCTTGTTGGCAGTAAACTGTTGCAACGTCTCTTCTGGAAGCTGAATTGCGTATCGTTCTGCAAGGTGCTTCACGGCTTCTACTGGTGTGCAATGTTCAACTTTGGTAATAAAGGTCACTACGTCGCCACCGTTATGGCACCCAAAGCAATAAAATATCTCTTTGTGGGGACTTACGGTAAACGAAGCCGTCCGTTCATGGTGAAACGGGCATTGGCCCTTCCAGTAGTTTCCAGCCCTTTTTAAGGTAGTATATTCCTGAACAACGTCTAAAATCTGGATATGTGTTTTGATAACAGAAAAAATATTCATAGATATTTAGTATAACCTAATGAATTTTTTTGTGTGTAAAAAAAGTTAATGTGTTTTCTGAACTTAAGGTGCTGTGCTCTATAGCTTTTTGTTGGCAATTAAAGCTAATTGCGTAGCTCCGCTCATGCTTCCTATAATGCCTATAGTTGCAAGAATTGAAGCCCCGATTAATGTTATTATAGGGTCGTTATATTCAACCTCTTGCCATGTTAAGCGTGGAATTTGTCTGTGTGCTAACCATGCGCCAGCCAAAAGAAGAAAAGTTGCTTTTGAGATGTTTTGCCAACTATCAACAGAAAGTTCTTCTTTAAGAGCCTTTAAATCAATTGTTGCTGTATAGGGAGTATGAAATAGTGAGATTGTTGAAATTGCTAAAATTATTTTACTCAAAAAACTCTTTTTCATATCAATTCCTCACTAGTAATTTTAAAGCTTCCATCAGGGTTGCAATAAGTACCTCTAAACATATCATGTGCAGTTTTTAAAAGGGTTGAGACGCCAAAAAGAGGGGTACCTAGCCCTAACAAGCAAATACCTGCGATAAAATATTTATCACTATTTTTTAAAGGCATTAACTCTTTTTCTAAATTGAGTTTATATGAGAGCGCTTGTGCGAGCAATGGTAATGTCATTAACGCGCCAACGGCCATTATCCCTGCTGACCCATATTGCATGTGTTGATAGGTTATCGTATCGCTTATACAATAACTCGGCGTTGAGCAGATAAAACCCAAGCTTAATAGTATTAATAATAGTTTTTTCATTAAACACCCTTGTGGTTTATATTCTATTATTAATAATAGCGTCTTTATGTGAAATTGTAAAAGTGATGCTCAAAAGCTTGATTTTAATTGATCTTTATACGTTCTATTATTCTTCTCAAGAACTTCCAGAAGTGCAGTGGTCTGTAGATTGCGGAAGCGGTCAATGATGTTTACTTGGTCCTGAAGCTCTTTTTCGATATCTTCGTCATGTTTGAACCCTGTGGTATTAAAAATACTTGCTTTGCTGGCATCTATTTGTCTTTGGTAACTTATTACCTTTCGCTCCAAATCAGGGGGCAAAATATGAAGGGTTGTTTGCGCAATAAGGAGCGTTAACATATTTCTTAAAAAGAAATCTTGGAACGTTAATTTACCTTGCGCGGCGCGTTCGTTTTGTTGGATCTGTAACAATTTCTTTATTAGACCTAATTTAATGAAAATATTATTTATTTCAGCTTCATTCCAAGGATTGGGTGCTTTTATAGGGCTTTTTTCGTCGAATGTTTGTAATATTCTATCATCAAAAAAAAAATCATCTGCGGACACTAGGTTAAATTTTCGATAATTACAGATCGTTTTTTTAGAACCAAAATCTGGTTGTTCCTCTATAAGCCTATATTCAAAATACCCATAATCACGTAAATTATCGTCTTGTTTAATCGTCCCAGGCAGATATAGATATTTTTTGCCTTCTGGAAAATCGAGTACTAAAGCGTGTTTTTCAAGATGTGCGTCTATGGTTGCGGGAAACGTTCGGTAAGCTTCATCGGGCGAAAAGGTGCTTGCTCTGGAAACGGGGCTGGTGACATAAAGTTTGCGCTTTTCGTCATATTCAAATTCGGGCAAATTGTTTTCTATATCTAGTATCTCAAGTGCTTGCCATCTTTCAGTGCTCCGCCTGGAATCATCCTGTTTTAAAGATAATGGGCCACTATTGGTTCTTGGTGAATCACTTATGAAAAGAGGCTTTGGACGAATCATGATGCCATCTGGTCCAGTGCCTTCTGATACTGCCCTTCGTAGCCTTTGAATTTTGTCCATTCCATGCGCACATGGGCTCATGGTGAGTGCTATAAAGAAAAGAATTTTGATTTTTTTATTTCTTATTACACAATTATAAAAAATTTTTTTCATACTAAAACCCTCCTATATATTAAAAATATTAAGGCTTAGGGTGAGCAATAGTCAATAATATGATTATTAAGGGGTGAGGCACCTTAATAATTTCAGCTTGAAAATCTATTTATTTCTGGTATACTTATATTTAACTTAGTAGCGTAATGCTCTATAAATATAAACAATAACGTTAATAATTAAAGGAATTACAATGAAAAAAATGTTATTATTGAGCGCTCTTTTTGCTGCTTCAGCAGTTATGGCTATGGATCAAGAAAATAAAACTGCAGCGTTAAAAAACGATGTAAAAACTCTTGAAGCTATGAAATTGGGTGTTCAGCAAGCTCTTGTAAATGTGACATTATCACCAAACGTAACTGTTCGCAGAGGTAAGCAATCTATTATCAAGCCTGCTGCATCTGTCGTTGACAATGTTGGCATATTAGAAAGAAAAGAAGCTGCTTTAACCTTGCAAATTGCAGCTGCTAAAGCAAGATTAGAAGAATCTCAAGCTAAGTAATGTTACTTTAATAATTAAATTCTTAACATCTTAGATTTACATAATTAAGCCCCTGTTACTGTTTTCAGTAGCGGGGGCTTTTTTTTGCGATTAATTCAGAGAAAAGAATAAGAAGTATACCCGCGCACAGTATCCCAATGCTTATCCACTGGTGAAAAGAAAGTTCGGATGAATACACAAGTGCATCGGTGCTATTAATAATGCGGTCGCCACGATAAAAATCGACCACAAAGCGTTCAAGACTAGAAAATATTAAAAATAAACCAGCCAATGTGCCCGGCTGTAATCTAAAGCGTGCGCAGAGCTGTAATATAATAAAAATTCCCAAAAAGATAAGTGAGCTATAAAGCTGCGTAGGAATCAGTGGCATGTTTAATGGCGCATGCGAACCTGCGTGCGTATACATAATCGACCATGCCGATGTAGTGGCGCATCCAAAGCAACAGCCAGCAAACAAGCAGCCTAAGCGAGCAATTGCTTGTGCCAATGGGATATAAAGTGCCCCTAAATCTAAAATGGGTAATACGGGTATTTTGTGGTACCACAAAAATAGTGGAACAAAGATAAGCCCTGCAATAATTGCGCCCAATATAGAAAGTCCGCCGTTCCAGACAGAAACCATTTCAGTTAGAGTGTGGTATGATTTCCATTCACTTGCAATATGCAATACCCGAGCGCCGATTATGGCAACAATTACTGTATAAATAATAAGCTTTTCGTAAAG
Source organism: uncultured Candidatus Babeliaceae bacterium (assembly GCA_963704655.1). Classification (GTDB taxonomy): domain Bacteria; phylum Babelota; class Babeliae; order Babelales; family Babelaceae; genus BOG-1370. Next base: position 1,191,683 of record OY969927.1, read on the forward strand.
AGCCGAACTTATATACTTTTTACGCAAGAGGTGATTATAACTTAATGCAATAAAAGCGGTGATTCCCAGCGCAACAAAAACGCCATAAATATGTATTGAAAGTTGGCCGAATAAGTGAAAAATCTCTGGATTTAAACTAAATGTTAGCATAAATTACATTTCTAAATTTGGCCGCATGGATTCGACTACGCTCACCACGAGCGGCCTTTAACCCGTGCACCCTGAGTGCCCGAAGTAGCGTTAACGCGAAGACGGGTGTATCGAAGGGGCGGCACTAATATTATTTAACTGTTCGCGGCACTTAAAAATCAAAAGGGAAATTGCTGCAGGCGTCATGCCCTGAATAAGAGCCGCTTGTGCAATGGTTGCCGGTTTTGTTTTTGCAAGTTTTTGCCGTAGTTCAATAGATAACCCAGAAATGTCGCTGTAGTCAAGCATTTCTGGAATAATAAGCTCTTTATAATGCTGCATCTTTTCAATCTCACGCTGTTCACGGTGCAAATAGGGCCCATATAAAAGCTCAGCAAAAATCGACGCCCGTGCGCGTGATGTTAATGCCGCTATGGATTCGACTTCGCTCACCACGAGCGGCCCATTTAACCGTGCACCCTGAGTGTCCGACGAAGCTTTTAGCAAAGACGGATGTATCGAAGGGTCATATAATCGATCAATAGCTTCATATGCATATGCGCTATCGCCGGTGCCAAGTTTTTGAATAATCGTAATATATTCTTTATGTGCTTTTATGCTGTCTGTAACTGCGATAACTGTGTTGTTTTCTGCTTCGATTGCATCATGCATCTCTTTTGATATCAAATTAAGTGCATAGGCGCGCTTGTGAAAACGCTTAAAGACATTGTCCTGACGCAGCACAAGGCGACGTTCAGCGCGTGAAGTAAACATGCGATACGGTTCATCTGCGCCATGTGTGACAAGATCATCGATCATAATGCCGATATAACTTTCATTGCGGTCAAGTACAAATGGTTCTTGATTATGCGCTTTTAAATGCGCATTAATGCCCGCAACAATACCTTGACCAGCAGCTTCTTCATAGCCCGTGGTGCCATTAATTTGGCCAGCTAAAAAGAGGCCAGGAACCTTTTTAAGTTCAAGTGTGTGATGTAACTCTTTTGGTGAAACATAATCATACTCAATAGCATACCCTGGACGTGCTATTTCAACATTTTCAAAACCTTTAATGGTGCGTAAAAATTCAAGCTGAACCGGTAATGGCAACGATGTTGAAAGGCCATTTGGATAGACTTCATCGCTGCTTGCGCTTTCTGGTTCAACAAAGATATGGTGCGCATCTTTATGCGCAAAGCGTGAAATTTTGTCTTCGATAGACGGGCAATAACGTGGCGGTGTGCCCTTAATGTGCCCCGTATAAATAGGTGAATGGTGCCAATTTTTTCTGATGGCATCATGGGTGTTTTTATTAGTATATGTTACAAAACAGTCCATTTTATGGGTAACTTTATGGGGCGTAAACTCAAAAAGTGCATCAAGTTCGTCTGACCCTTGGCGCTCCATCTGCGAAAAATCAATACTAGAGCGTATTAATCTTGCAGGTGTTCCTGTTTTGAGCCTGCCCATCGTAAGATTTAAGCTTTTTAAAAATGCAGGTAAACCTACTGAAGCCTCTTCTGCCTGGCGGCCACCAGAGTAATTAACCTGGCCGGTATGAATTAAGCCATTTAAAAACGTCCCAGTTGTCAAAATAACCGCTTTTGAGGTGTAAGATGAGCCTTCACGAGTAACTATGCCTATAACCGATCCTTGTTCGTTTAAAAGGCATTTTTCCACCATGGCCATATAGATAGTTAGGTTCGGGGTAGCTTGTAAGTATTTTTGGCTTAATTTATTATATTCAACTTTATCGATCTGGAGCCTTAATCCCTGAACCGCTGGCCCTTTGCTGGTATTCAGCATTCTGGCCTGAAGATAGGTTTGGGTGCATAATTGTGGCATTAATCCGCCAAGAGCGCTGATCTCAAAGACAATGTGCCCTTTGCCTATTCCGCCAATGGCAGGATTACAGGGCATATGGCCTATTTTGTCTCTGTTTAGCGTTATAAGCAGGGTTTTTGAGCCCATTCTGGCGGCTGCATACGCAGCTTCGTTACCAGCATGCCCGGCACCAACGACAATAACGTCAAAATCGAAGTGTTGTGTGTTATTCATATTTTTATACTTGTATATTTTTTAGACGATATGAGTTTTTTCACTTTCCGTGCACCCTGAGTGTTCTACGTAGCACAAAGTGCGTAGTAGAAAGTATCGAAGGGCAAATTGTTTTGGGCTCATTGAATTTAATAATTATAAAGTATAACATGAATTTTGTAAGAAATCTGCAAAGAAAAAGGGCGCCCAGTTGTCCTCAAGGCACCCTTTATAAAAATTATAGGCTATTTTTTTTAATTTCTTACGTATTGTTTTTCATCAAATTCAGTATTGCCGATTTTGTAGCCTAAGCCTCCCATAATGGTAAGCCAATCGTAATTTTGATAGGAATCATCATAACGCGTTGCATTAGAAAAATTAGTTTCAGGAGTGATTTTTGCATTTGTAAGGTCTGTGTTTACTAACCTTGCATTTTCAAAATTTGCACCAGTAAGATTTGTTTTGGAAAAATTTACGGTTGTAAGGTTAGAATCGCTGAGGTTGGCATAAGATAGGTCTGCACCCTCTAGGCTACAGATACCATAATCATTACTAACCCCTCTTAAATCAGCATGTGAAAGATTAACATTTTTCATACTACAAGGATAAAGTTTGGTTAGTTTTGCGCCCACAAGTTGAGCTCCGTCAAATTTTGCATTTGCAAGCTCTGCGTAGCTAAGGTCTGCGCATGATAGGTTTGCGTTGGTGAAATCTGCAGAGATAAGGTATGCCCCTTTAAAGTTTACAGAAGTTAAGTTCGCCTTTTTAAAAATTACGCCACAGAGGCTTGCTTTGCTAAAATTTGCCTGTCTAAGATCAACGTTGCTAAGATCTGCTACCATATTGAATGCGACACTGTTTGTTGTCCTATCTAAGTACAGTTCTTCTTTTTCAGTTAGAGGATTAATGATTCTTACTATACGGTTATCATTCCAAAGTATAGGCGCATCAATTTTATGCAGTATTCTGTTTTGAACATTACTTAAATCGATATTTTTAAGATTTTTTTGACCACTTTTTACGATATCAGTGTTATAGTTCAAAATAAATTTTTGATGGTTAATGAGTTGTTCTTCTGATTTTTGATCATACCCTGAATCTTTCCACGCCTTCCTATCTTTCTCCCATTGGGGTTTTGTTTCTTCTTCTGTATAAGCGACTTTATATCCTAGCGCTCTCCAGGCATCATTGAGTGAAAATGCATTTAGGTATGCTGTTGTCAGGCATAATAATAGTAAAAAATAACGTAATTTCATAATATTTTTCCTTGAATTTAATAATTATAAAGTATAACATGAATTTTTTAAGAAATCTGCAAAGAAAAAGGGCGCTGAGTTATCCTCGGTGCCCTTTATTAATGTAATTATCTATTAAATAAATTAAATTTTTTCGTTTATTCTTTTTACAAATTCATCAAATTCTAAAACGGTTTGACAGATTACGCCATTAAAGCGGCCACAATTATCTTTTATCCAGCATTTTGTATTTGGATCCATAGACATTGGTATATCTGCCTGTGCTGCTGTAGCTCCTCTCAAAAGGGGCGATAGAAGAGAAAAGTATAGATAATGGGTAGTAAATAGTGCGGAGAAATCAGTTTGAATGATAATCTGTTTGTCTTTATCTCCACGCTGTACCGTAAAACGAACTTGTTCGCCAAGTGGTGTGCGCAGGGTTGCCTTCTCTTGGCCGTTGAAGCCTTGAGCAGTGGTTCGTTCTTTCCAGCCTGCAGATGAGTACATATAACCAAAAAATGACGCATCGACACTTTTCTTGAGATTTTTCATCACAAAATCAGTAACTGCATAATCTTTATGATTAACTGAAAATAGATTACTTTCAGAAAAGGATATAAGGGTTAAAAAGAGGGTTATGCTCTTTGCCATAGTTAATATCTCCATCAACACCCTTTATCATTATTTATCATTGATTAGTTTGCTATAAATCAAAATATTAAGAAATTCTTGCTATAAACCAGCCCCAAAAATTGGCCCAATTATTTTCTGAAGATGCCCAATCAGTTTTATTAAATTCAAAAATATCATTACTAATATGATGTTGCATTGCTTTTGAAGCACTGATTTGCATCAAAAATAGTAAAAACCATGGGAAGTTATCATACTTTTTTATAATTTCATAGCCGATTGCATGAATTGCTACAGAAGAGCCTAATTGTGCAATATACCCTGCCCATTGGTACTTTTGTGAGTGTGGGACTTCAACTTTTGGTTCTTCTTGAGCTTCGACTGTCTTTACTGTGAATACTATTTGATTATATGCATAGGTATTTAAACTCAAGAGAGCAGCGATAGTTAACATAATTTTTTTCATAAATTCCCTTTATAATATTTTATTTATTACTATTATAATTATACGATATTGGGCGATTTTGTCAATCAGGACTATTAAAGATGCGTGCAGATGGGCATTTTGGGAAAAAAACAGCAAAAAAGCGCCGTGGGGTTTAAGCCACGGCACGCTAAGTTTATTTTAAGAATTCAAGTATTCTTTAATCAGTTTTGTTGCCATTGGCAGATCAGTTTTATCGCTGATTGCAAAACCGCCTAAACCTGCAAAACCAACTGTGTGATTAAGCAATCCGATTACAGCAATTATCTGAGTGAGGTAAAGGGTGCTCTGATAAGTTTCTAAAAGTTTAAATGTTAAAAGACTTCCTGCGATGCCGAAAATTGGACCAGAAAGAGCAATCGCTGCCATCTGTAAACGGTGATCAAATAAATTCTTATCATCAAAAGTGCATTGTATCCAACTATAACCTGTAGCAGGGTTAAAGCCTCCAAGCTTTAAACCACCCAACTGGGCGTAAACTTCAGACGATGCTGAGTTGCGTCCCACGGTAATATCAATTGGGCAATCATAGAGTAATTTAGCTGTAATGGCATGCCCGAATTCATGGAATGTTGTTAGCGCCATGCCAAGAAGATAAGCACCTGTAATATCTTTAGCGATATTCGTTGGAGTAAAATAAGATTTCGCGGGTAATGATAATAATAATGTGCTTACTATTAATAAAATCTTTTTCATATTCATATAGGGTATCCCCTCTTAAGTCTACTATTTATTACTATTATAATTATATATTATAGGGCGATTTTGTCAATTGGGCCCATTAAAAATGCGTGCAGATGGCCGTTTTGCAAAAAAATCGCCGTGGGTTTAAGCCACGGCGCGGTATTGTAATCTATAGCTTTAATCAAAAATTTTAATTTAATAAAGCTGTTGCTCGTGCAAAGAACTTTTCTTTCAAAAGTGTATCCGAGTCATTGCTGAGTAACTCATTACCTATGGTTAAGCACCAATTGCATTCATTAATTTCCTTTTGAATATTCTGGTCGACATCGCTAAAATTGAGTAGTGAGTCTGCTAATGCTACAGTCAGACCTGCAAAAGCGGCAAAAGCGAAACTTGGAATACTGAATAAACTAATCTTGTCTGAAAGGTCTGATGCAAATACTATACCTTCCGCAAATAGATTTTTCTCTGATTTAACAGCAATCCATTGAATGAGTAATAGCTGTGTTAATAAACTCACATTCCATCCCCTGATGAGTGGTCTTTTAACATTACCAATTTCTATCTCTTTAATTTTTTTTGTGAGAGTTTTTTGTTTTTCTGATATCTTGCCGACTAATGTAGATATCTCATCTTGTTGGTTCTGGTCAGCTTTTAAAGATGGCTGAAAGTATAATGTAACCAAACTAAGTATTAATAGAGCTTTTAAAATTTGTTTCATAATTTCCTTAAATTTTTTTATTTTGTAGACATGGACTTTGCAAGAAATCGAGCCAATAACCTGCAGGGTGTCGAGTCAATCGCTACTGCGCGTTGACCTGCTACATCCACTGGGCGGTAATTTTTTTGATTTGTATCAGCACCCTGTACAACAAGTGCCTCTGCTTTTTGTAATAACTCTTCCTGCTTGCCTTCATAAGCAAAGCATTGTGCTGCTAAATGCTGTAACGGTGAAAAGTTATAATCATCTGTTTTATTTGGATTAATGCCCGCTTCTAATAAAATCTTCATAACCCCAGGCTCAACTTGATAGTCTGTAGCAGCGTGTAGAAAGGTGCGGCCAGCGCCATAAGTTGCATGAGCATCTGCGCCCTTTTGAAGTAATGCTTCAGCAAGCGCTGAGGTTTTTACATACTTAAGTGGTTTTCTAGAATTGGCCGGTTTATTTGGGTCAATCTGACCATTTTTAATAGCATCAGCAAGTTTTTGTTCTTCTTCTTTTGTGTGAGATCCCCACCGAATTTCCTCTTTACGTGCAGATATATTTAAGGAAATAACTAATGAAAGAATTAGTAACTTTAATTTCATAATTAGCCTTTTGATTATTAATTGACTTTTTCTGTTCTTTTAAACTTGTCTTTTCATAATATTTTCAACTGAACAGGCAATAACATCGGCGCTTTGTTGCGTATAGCCGCCAGAAAGAACCATCATCACGGGGATTTTATTATCAATTGCAGATTTAATAACCATTTCATCGCGTTGTATAACGCCAGCTTTAGTTACACTCATGCAACCAAGTTGATCACCCTCAAGGATATCTGTGCCGGCATTATAGATGATAAGATCTGGCTTATGGGTCTCTATCGCGGCTTTAAGCGGTTGTTTTATGAGCTCAAGGTACTGTGTATCGTCAGTATACCATTCAAGTTCAATTGGATATTGTACATGTTGAGTTGCTGCACCATCGTGGACGCGCGGGTAGTTATATTTACCGAAAGCATCGACTATACATATTCTTTTATCATCACCAAAAATGGTAGATACGCCATTACCCTGGTGAGCATCTAAATCAACTATTAATACTTTTAAATCTGGGTTTTCTTGCCAAAGCTTATTGACCGCTAACGGGATATCGGCAAAAAAGCAAAAACCTTCACTGATGTTTGCTTTAGCATGGTGATAGCCGCCTGAAAGGTTAATGGCAACGCCATGTTTCATAGCAAGTTTTGCAGCGAGTATTGTGCCGCCTGTAGCATGTCGCATTGGCTTTAGTAGCTTAGTTTGCAACAGAAAATTAGGCATATATGCCAATAATGGTACGCCAACTGTATGTGCTATAACTTTTGAATTTTTTAAACTATTTAAATAATCTTGCGTATGAATGCATAACAAGTCTTGATCGGTTGCTGGTTTTGCCTCATGACACGTGCTATCCTGCAAAAGTGCTTTGTTTTTAAGATGATTAAATACTTTGCTGTATTTATGCGAATCAAAATGGTGTAAGTATTTTTCTATGCCAAAGAATGAAATATCATATTTATCGCTATAGACAATATGCGTTTGTTTAAAATCAGGCGAATATTGGGCATGCGAGAATGCAATGCTTGCAATTTGAATTATCGTTATAAACAATGAGTATAGTAAATTATATTTCATGGTTTTCTCCTAATAAAACGCCACGGCTTTTTATGACCATGGCGCGTATAACCTATCCATTTCCCCGTCTTTTATAGACCGGTGAGAATTTATTTATAATCTTGCAGCTTTGTTGATACGAGCCAACAGAACACCTTTGTCGAGGACTTTAGGTTTTGTAGCTTTTCCTTCTTCTTTAGCGAATAGGTCTTCAAGAGACCCTTGATACTTTGCTATAAGGTTTAAAAGCAGGTAAAAACTACATTTGTTTTTACATAAGTCTTTTAATTCTTTAGCAAGCGATTGTAAAATTTTATGTTGTGATTTTTCAAGGTGCGGAACCGCTTTACATGCCAAAGATGTAAATGATTCTGTTACTTCATAATCTGGGTCAGTAAACAATGGCGCAAAAATCGCTGCAGCATGTTCTTCAGGAGTTTTAACGGTAGTTATCGTTACGTCCACTTCAATTACTTCTATCGCTTCAGTAGTATGGCTATGTTTTGCCAAGACAGTTGATGTACTTACAAAGGTAAGAAGGGCTGCTAGGCCAAAGAGTGATAATTTATTAGCTTTTTGTGTTCTTTTCATAAGGTATTTTCCTTTCAAGGTGAAGTTTAAGTTATGAATTACTTTCACTTAAGCGTATAGTTTAAGTATAGACCACCAGGCTTAACCGTCAAAGGGGGGTGTTTTTTCCGCTCCAGATCGATATATCGCTAAAAATAGGGGCGCCTTGGGCATAAATTTGCCCAATAGGTTCACAGACCGGCAAAAAAAGGGTATATTGTGGAGAAACTTAATAAAAATCTATCATCAAAACCACGAGTTTAAGCATGTTTTTTAGTTCCCGCTTTATTTATATAGCATTATTTTTCATTCTTGCCCTCATTGGCTATCAAGGGTACCGCTACTTTGGCACCCATACCCCCCCCACTATAGAGATATCTGATATGCAAGATGGTGGTTACTACGCCGGAGACAAGGAGTGTCTATTAACTGTGCGGGGTGATTATCCCATAAAAACCGTTTCCATGTGGGTTGATGACAAGCCCCTTGTAAACCGTTTTAAGGTAAACAGTAAGCTTTTTGAGCGTGTTATGCCTATTCTTTCAAAAGTGATAACAAATGGTAAGCATACCCTTAAAATTGAAGCGCAAGATGGCTCTTATAACCAAAATACAACGGTTAAAGAGATAGGTTTCACCGTGGATAATAGCCCATTACAGGCTGCATTTGTTAAGGCTGATGCTGAATTTAAGGTATTTCAGGGCAGAACGCTCCATGTGCAATTTCAGGTAAATAAACCTATAAAATCGGCTATGGTGAAAGTTTTATCACATAGTTATCCATGCGTAGTAGAAATGCCTAAATCGAACATCTATGAGTGTTTTGTGCCTATTAGCGCTGAAGAAGTTCCTAATGAATATCTTTTTGCTATAGAGATAGAAGATCTTGTGGGTAACAGCGTAACCCTTGATAATAAATTTCATGTGGTGATGTATCCATTTAAAAAGCAGCAGCTGTCTGTACAAAAAGAAAAAGTGCAAAAAGAGGCCGAGCTGGGGCTGCCTGCAGATATGTTAGAATCAGCTTTAAAAACAATTGCTCAAGCATCACCTACTGAAAAACTTTGGCACGGTGTCTTTTATGTGCCCTGTGACATGACCGGTGTTTCAACTGAATTTGGCACTATTAGAACAACTCAAGACAGAGGCAAATATCCGCATAATGCAATTGACTTGCTTGCGCGCCCTAAAAGCGTTGTTTGGGCCTGCCAAGATGGTGTAGTGGTTCTTAAGGAGCGTTATGCTCATAGCGGTTTAACCGTTGGTATCGACCATGGTTGTGGTGTAGTTACTCTGTATTATCACTTAGAGACCTATGGCAATGTTGAAGTCGGGCAGAAGATTAAAAAGGGCACTCCGGTTGGAACATTAGGCATGACCGGGTATGCTAGTGGCTATCACTTGCATTGGGAGATGAGAATATATGATATTCAAGTTGACCCTATGCAGTGGACGAAACATGATTTTTAAAAACGTAGAAATATATTTTTTATATGCCCCGTCAAAAGTTCGATGGGGCCTTACTTTTACACTTTTATTACTGATATTTTCTTGCTGGTGGTATTTTGCATTTGCCCCATTGCGCGGCAAACTAAAAATATCTGAGAATAAATTTGAAAATGCCTGCCAGGCAACTCAGGAAGTCGACCAGCAAGCTTTAATTGATTCTATTAATACTAAGGCTCTCCAACAAAGAATCGCATTTGTAGGCGATTATAACCACTTTCTTAAAGATCTTTTAGCAGGCGGCCTTGAAACAACCGCTGTGACCATTGAAAAAACAGATAAAATCGATGGTTTCGCGGCAACTTCTATCAAAATTGCCTTTACGGGCCCATTTGAGAAATTTTATACATTTCTTTCTGGGCATCAAAAAAACTATCTCTGTTTATGGAACAGCTGCATGTGCACTCAATCAACCAAAGACATTCTATTTGTAAATGCAGATATTACTATATATTCTAAGTAATAATTCCCAAAACCATTGCTTTTTGCTTTATCTTTTTATTAATATTAATTATAGAGATAATATTAATTAAAATAAAAGGAAGAATTGTTATGAAAAAGATAGTATTTTTGATTGCGCTTTCAACAGCGTCGCTATATTCAACTTTTTGGCTTAATTATAAAGATAGTCCAGAGGGTTTTGTTGTGCAATCAGTTAGTGCTAGCAGCAAGGAAGAATGTAGAAAGGTCTGTAAAGATGGCGGTGGTACTTCTAATCAAGATTATGATGGTTGTGGGTGTCAAGGAGCAATGAAATATACTATGCCGCGAGACAAGGAAATAAAATTGCCCGATGGTGTTATACCATTACATTTTAACTATTTTATTAACAATGCTAAGGACTTTAAGGACAAAAAACTTATACCCGCACAAGCAGAAGAAGGCATTAAACAGGAATGTATAAATACTTGTAAAAGTGTAGGTAAAGAATCAACTTCTGTTGAGGGAAAACCTTTTAACGTAAGGCTTGATTTATTGCAGTTCAACGAATATGAGAAAAATTTTGCGGCTACTAATGGCGAATGCTATTGCAAATAAATAATGTAATTAAAATAAAAAGGAAAAAGATAAAAAAGATAGTATTTTTGATTGCGCTTTCAACAGCGTCGTTATATTCAGTGGCCGAGATCCAAGAGAGCTATTCCGTTTAATTAAAATTAAATATGTATTAGTGTGTTTCACTTAGACTCATACACCAGCCCCCTTCGATACGCCGCTCTAGAAGCGGCACTAAGGGTGCACGGGGTGTGGGCAATAAACTAAATTTAATTTTAATATCTAGCAATTAAAGTATTTTTTACGTTATATCTAGAGTTGTGTTTTAAAGTTACTCATATGGTTGAAGGCGCATCTTATGAAACTATTTTTCATCATGACTCTTTTTCTTTTTCAATCTCTATTTTCAGAAAGTATACGTAATATCTTTGAGTATGATACCAGTTGGAATCATGCAGATTATGATATTGTTGCGCATGGCCACATGCACGAAACGGGCAAGACTTTTAAAGTTTTACAGTGTGGAAGTGAGTCAAAAATAGTTATTGAAAAATAATTAGATTTTATACCCTTCGACTACGCTCAGGGCGAGCGGCTGTCGTGTGGCAGTGAATCAAAGATAGTTATTGAAAAGTAAAAAAAAGCCCTTCAACTCGATTAAAAGCTGAAGGGTTAGGGGGGAGAACAATTCTAGAATGAATTGTTCATTTAGGGACGTTTTTTAATAGCAAATTTATTTGTAGGAAAAATTCTCTACTTAACTTTGGTTGAGACTAACAATCTGTTTTAGTAAAGTCAAGCGAGTTAATACTTTTAATTTTCTTATATTTTTCTGAATCAAAAAAAATGCTGTAATCTTGCACTAATTCGATATATTAAAAAAATAAATTATTTTAATTTTTCTTCCAGGTTCCATTTTTTAATAATAAGATCATGCAATTCAAGATCATTGTCTTTAATAAGTTCAACAAAACGAGTTTCATCGAATCTGAAATTTCCCGGCATACCTTTTGCTGGTTCTTTTATCCTTGTCTCCATGTAAGCACCGCGTTGCACTGATGCTGCAATAAATGGCTTTATTAAATGAAATTGGTTTTTATTGCTTAATGCGAATCTACATAAATCTTGAAGATAATTATCTTTTGCAGGCTGTTGAAAATCCACAAATGCGGCCCAGTATTCTTCTGTTGCTGAAGTTTTTGATTCTGTTAAAGCGGCAAGTGCGATTTGGTCTTTTGTGATTTTTAACAGAAGCTCAGCTTTATTTGTATCATCAAATGCGTATAAGCTTGTAGCGAAAAATAGGCAAAGTGAAATAAGTATCATGGGGGTATCCTTATGTATTTGAATTGTTGCTTGTGATAAGTTCGTTGCTATGTTTAATGAGTGCTTGTTGTATATAGCGCAATTGCTGAGATTCAGGATCTTTTTCTGCCAGCAAGGTTGCCAGTTCAATCGCTGTTTTGTTAAGTATCTTTAAAGCAAATTCACTTTTTTCTTTGCCGTCCCATGCTTTCATTTTTTCATTAAAAAGTTCATGATTGCAATTTCTGGTTATCCATTCAAATTTTCTTTGTAGTTCATGTAATGAATGCTCTTTAGCATTGAGGATTAGTTTATGTAAGATAGAGCCTCTAAAATTATCATCAAAATTATCAGGGCGATAAACTAAAGATAATAGATTTGGATCGAGTCGTACCTTTGCCTGGGAATAATTTAAAAGATCTGATTCATAATCGGGGCCCATTATGTCAAATAGGTGTGCATTATCGGGAGTAGGCCGTATTTCAGAAGGTTCTAGCAATCTAGCAATATCGACGGTGCGTGCGTTTTCCCAGATGTCTGAAAAAATATTATCAAAGAGCCAAGAATATAGTCGTGCGTCATGCTGCACTAAAGAAAGTATTTTTTTATCATTAAAATCACAAGCAGTTGATATAAGATCACGGATATCCGTTCTCATTTGAGAATCATTCAAAGAAACATTCTTAATGCACATAGCTACTAAACAACGCGTATATTTATACTTATTTTTTTCCCTATCTAACCAAAATAAAAAAGAATTAAAGCAGAAGGTCTGGGCCCCTCCTTCTAATTTATCAAATGCTAACCAATGCTCTTTTTTTTTCTGCTTTTTGCAATAGGTTGTAATTGCCCAGGGATTATCAGGATTTTCATCATCAAAATCAAAACTTTTTTTACGAAGTTCGCTTTGATTTATAGGAGGCTGTTTCTCTATTTCTTGCCAAAGTTTTAATTGAACCTCAAGTATTTTTGAAACAGACTGATTTTCTGCAGCGTATAAAAAACTGCCCATGCAAAGCAGTAATAGAAAAATCATCATATGCTCTCCCAAGAGAATAATAATAAATTAACTATGAATTATAGATGAATTTTTTAATTTCGGGAAAGTTATTTGGTTGAGACATAAATTCTTGCGAGTTGGCAGTTTGCACAATCGCGCCTGCGTGCATTAAAAATATTGTGCAGGGTAATTGCTCAACCAATTGAACATCGTGCGTTGCAACCAAAATTGTGTAGCCTGCTTGCGATAATTCGGTAATGGTTCGGGCGATATGAGTTTTTAAAAGTGGGTCAAGCGCAGAGGTTGGTTCATCAAAGCAGATAACTGCCGGTTTTTGCGCAATGGTGCGTAAGATAGCAAGACGTTGTTGTTGACCACCAGAAAGTTCGTCAGGGAACCTGTTTGCAAGTTCAAGCATGCCGTACTGTTTTAAAAGCGTTAATGCAATTTCGTGAGCTTGCGCTAATGACATCTTTGTGCGCCCCTTACAGAGTGGAAAGATGATATTGTCTTTCACCGATAAATTTTCAAAAAGATTAAATTGCTGAAAGACCATGCCAACTTTTTCAGGAGTAAGATATTCTGCATCAAGAAAGATGGTTCCCGTATCCTGCGTTTCAAGGCCAGCAATAATACGTAATAGGGTTGATTTACCGGTTCCAGAAGAACCAAGTAATACACCAATACTGCCAGTTTGAAGCTGTAAAGAAATATCGTGTAAGACTATTTTTGAGGAAACACCGGAGGTGCCGAATTTTTTAGAAAGATTTTTTATCTGTAGCATGGTAAGAAAGCTTTGATTCTAAAAGGGTGATAGCATACGATAAGCTCATGGTTATAATCAGATAAATAACTGCAAGAGCAATATATATAGATAGTGCGTCATACGTTTGTGAAATAATGGTTTTGCCCACAAAAAAGAGTTCGGTAACACCAATCATCGATGCCAAAGAGGTGTCTTTTACCAGTGTTATTGCTTCGTTTCCCAGTGCTGGCAGCACTGTTCTAATTGCCTGTGGTAAAATAACCGTTTTTAATAATTCTTTACGTGGAATGCCTAACGTTTGTGCCGCTTCAAGTTGGCCCGTTGATATACTGCGAATCCCCGCTTTAATTATTTGGCTGATATAGGCACTACTATTCATGCCGATAGCAATTAACGCGCACCAGAATGCACTCAAATGTAGATGGTTACTGACAAGGTAATAGATAAAAACGATTTGAATAAGCATGGGCGTGCCACGCAGAATTGTCGTATAAACTTTAATAAGTATGCGCGCTACGCGAGACCCTGACGTTTCAAGAATAGCTAGTAATGTGCCCAATAATGCACCAATAAGCAGTGCACCAACTGCAAGCGCAAGTGATATGCCTGTTGCTTTTAAAAGCTCAGGCGCTCTTTGAAGTATCAGTGTAAAATTTATCATACTCTATTTCCAATGTCCGCATGGTTCGACTCCGCTCACCACGAGCGGCCAGTCCCGCTTACAAATTTCTTGTTCTCTCCCTTCCGCTCACACTGAGCGGAGGCTGAAAGCCGAAGTCGAAGTGTCATGCTAAATACCATTTCTCTTTTAACTGAGCAAGTGTACCGTCTTCACGTAATTCCTGCAACGTAACATCTATTTTTTCTTTTAATTCAGGGGAGTTTTTTGAAATTCCCAATGCAGTAAATTCTTGTAATTCTTCTATAGGTACAATGCGGACAGTGTCTGCGCCAATAGCATCTTGTAATGGTTTAATTGTGCCGCCACCTGTTACAAACGCATCTACTTTGCCATGTTTAAGTGCAAGCAGTGCATCACTGGTGCTTGGGAGTCTGAGTAGATTAATTTCAGCTTTTTGTGAAAGCTGTAAATCAGCAACATACCCTTGGTTAACCGCAACAGTTTTTCCATACAAATCACTGAGCGAGTTGATCGAATTGTTATTGCTTAATAACACTATTGCAAGCGGGTCCGCCTCTATATACGGTGTACTAAAAAGCACACGTTCTGCACGTTCTGGTGTGTGTGACATGCCTGCTGCAATAACGTCAATTGAGCCAAATTGCATTTGCGTTAAAAGTGTCTCAAAGGGCATATTTTCTAAGCGATAGGGCATGTTTAAGCGACTAAATATCTCACGAATAAGGTCGATATCAAAGCCAACAATGGCACCCGTATCATCGATAAAACTAAAGGGTGCAAAATCGGCGCTGGTGCCAACAACTATCTCTTGTGTATTGCGGCCCTTAGGCTTTGAACAGTAACGAATAGTTGCCACGGTAGTAGCAACCATGAGTATCATGATAATTTTTTGTAAACTTTTCATAATTTATTTCCGTACCCGCTCACACTGAGCGAAGGCTGAAAGCCGAAGTCGAATGTGTTGGGGATTGAAAGTGACATTCTTGAATTACTTTAAACTTTGTGGGTGAAAACTGCAATAAAACCAAGGTTATAGAATGCCATTCTGAAATTGGGGTTAAGTTCAGAAGCTTTTTTGAGTAATTCAAATGCGCGTGCCGGGTTTTCAGGCTGTTCCATAAAATGCACAACTGCCAAATTATTAATGGTAGTAAAGTTATTTGGATTTAATGCAAATGCTTTTTCAAGCCATGAATGTGCGGTTGCGTAATCATTTTTTTCATAATCAAGCATACCTAAATTATTATATGCGTAATCAAAGTTTGCATCATTTTCGATAGCCTTTTCAAACATTTCATGTGCGCGATCAAATTTTTGCAAATACATGTAAACAATGCCTAAATTATTATAAAAGGCTGATGCATGCGGCTCTTGTTCAATTGCTTTTTTAAGATATTTTTCTGCTTCGCTATGCACATTATTGCTTGAAAGGAATGTCCCTAAGTTATACAGTGCAGCAGAAGCAGATTTTTCACCAGCAACGGCCTTTTTGAGATTTGCAAGACCTTCTTGGACATAGCCAAGGGCGCATTGCATTGAGCCTAAATTGCTCAAAAGATGCGAAGATTGTGACTGCGCATTTACTGCTTTTTGGTAATATTCAAGCGTTTTTTGCGGATTATTGTCTTGGAAATAACCATTTGCGGCTGTTAATGCATGCTGCGCTTGGTCATTAATGCCTTCAACAGAGGTGTAATAGATATAAGGGGTTTGTAAGGTGCTCGTCATAAGACGTGCTTTAACATCGACGGTTGTTTGTGTCATAGTTTTTGCAGGGCTAAAGTGTTACTTTTTATTTTATTTTAATCTATTTTGCAAAAAAGTAATAGGCGGGATCACGTATATGTTATGCATATAAAAAAAGCCACGGCATGATACCGTGGCTTTAATATCTTGATTATGACAGTACTTTTTCTAGCGACCAAGCACTATGCTTGGCTTACTTAGTATTAAAAGCCCTATAATGGCTGCTGGTATAGCAGGACGTGCAGCCATAAAAGCGCCTGTTACTGCTGTGCCAATCGACAATGTTGAATATAAAGCGTTTGATTTATAGTTTCGTTCCATATGTTGTAATGCTTGCGTCAAAGATAAATGAGTACCATCAGCAGTTACAACAGATTGCGTACCAAGGGGTCCCTTGTATATTCTATAATTGCCAACTGTTTTATAATCGCCAACTTCTATTCCTGGTTTTAAGGTTCCATTAGCGACACCTTCCCATGCTAAGCGTAGCTCATCTTTTTGTCTTTTAAGGGTGTTAGCATTGTAATAATAAGCGCTCATGCCGCCAGTTAAAAGCCCGGCCCCTGCTAAGAAATCGCCTGCCCAGCTGCCCGTTACAGGTTGGAAAATATTATTAATATCAATCATTGTTTGGGTTTTTTGTGAACTCAAGCCCAAACCAAGGGCAAAGAGTAATAAAAGCTGTTTTTTCATCATTTTTCCTTTAAATTGTGATTGCAATATCTCTAATAGTAATTATTGCAGATTTTTTGGTTAAAAGGCAAGATATTGGCTTATGTAAGCCCTATTTTCAGGTTAAAAACAGGGGTGTTTTTGGGTAAAAAAGCAGGTTTAGGCTTTTTTTAATATAAAACTTACGTGTCCAGAGCTTTCAAGGTATGCTTTTTCGATCTTGGAGACATCGCTGGTGCCTGTTTGTGTGCGTAATAGGGTATGAAGGTCATGTTCGGTAATGAAGCATTTTCTCATGGCCTTCCATTGAATTTTGCCGTCTTCAACCAATACTATCGGTTTCCCTTCGACAATAATTTTGAATGCGATTATGTAATAATCTATTACGACAACGAGCCAATTAAGAACCAGAAGAAAAATGGCCATACCGAGTGTTTCATAAAATAATGGTCCAGTAATTGCGGCTGCTAAAATTGAACCGATAATGATATACAAGAAAAAATCTGAAACGGTTGTATATCCCATAAAACGTTTATTTAAGCGTGTTAAAAAAATGCCCAAAATATATACACATAATGCACGTGCTATCATGTGCCAAACGGTTAAATGTACCGCATCGACTCCAAAAAAATTATTTATAACACTGAGTATACTCATGATAATCACCTTAAAATTAATCGACTTACGTAACCGTTTAATTATGATAAATATGCATGTTTAAATTCAAGCGATTAATAAAGTTGGTCAAGTGTGGCCTTGGGTGTAGTTTCTGCAAGTGCAGCGTAAAATGTTTCGTCATATGAGCGTGTTTGGATAACAATGGGCATAGGGATAGCATGTCCAAGCAATAAGACTTGTTTTTTGCTATCAAGTGTAGCTAAGACCGTTTTTAGTTCTTGGCTGCCATGTGTGCCGGTAAGCACTGCCTGAATATCTTTTTCATCACTTAATTGTGCAACAATTTTGGTGCCAAGTTGTGAAATTATTTCTGGGTCGATTCCAGAAGGACGTTGATCGATCACCAATAACGAAACATAATATTTACGCATTTCACGCGCAATGGTACCAAAGATTGTTTGGCGCGCAGTTTGTGGGTTTAAAAATTTGTGCGCCTCTTCAATGGTGATCAGCAACTTGCGTGGTTCGTCTTCTTTTCTATGAGAGCCAAGAAATTTTTCTGTTTTTTCTATATACAGTGCGTGGATTCTGCGCGTAATAATATTTGCCAATAATAAATAACAAAATGTAGAAGTGAAATTTCCAAACTCTATAATTACTGAAACGCCGCGTTGGAGATATTCAAGCAGCTGATCAATAACGGTATCATGCGTTAGATTTGGGTCAAAAAATGGCAAGCGTTGAATTTGTTTCAGTTTTCTGTGAAGTGCGGTGAGTGATTCCGGGTTACATCCAGTTTCTTGAGCAAGCTCTTTTAGGCGATCCCCAGAAGTGAGTAAAACAGAGAGCCAATTATTTCTATATTTAGATTCAAGCAAATACGCAGATTCACATGCTGTTGGGTGCAAATTAAGCTCTTGCTGTAATGACAAAATATCTTCAACTTGCAGCGCTTGGTAACTTAATTTTATGGCAACATCGGGTGTTGCCCCGCGTCGTTTTGTTGATGCAGGGTCAAGTGAAAATATTGCTATTTTGCTGGGGAACAGTGTCTTGAGCCCTTTGACAAATGATTCATGGGAACCTTCTTTGCGTGCTTGCAGGCCGTATTCGCTGTGCATATCAAAAATAAGCGTTACTGCGTTAGTATTTTTAATAACACCCGCTAAAACTAAACGTGTTAAAAAAGTTTTTCCGGTTCCTGTTTTACCAAATATGCCATTACTTCGTTCAAGTAATTTTGGGATATTAAGACACACAGAAACATCCATTTCTAATGGCGTGCCGATAGAAAAATAGGTTTCATGGTCCTCTTTTTCACTGCCAAATATCGCCGTAATTTCATGGGGCGCAACAGAAGTTACCGGGCAAAAATGTGCCGGAATGCTGGTAACCGGTGACCGTTCCAGGCGATTATTTAAAACAACCATGGGGCGCAAGATTGCCGTTGCGTGCAGATAGCGCTGTTTAACGCGTTGCCACAGTAAATTGTGTTTGTTTATCGGTGGATATTGCACCAATTCTGTTGGTAGTGGTTCTAGAAAAATATTGGTGATCATTGAAAAGTATCGATACTCTGCACCGGTGATACTTACAAATGTTCCAGCTTTCAGGCTATCAAGATCGACATGCGAACTTATGCGCATGACAAAACCATCTGAAAGTGACCCGGCTATAATGGTGCCGATTGGCGCGCAATCGCGCACTATTTTTTTTTCTAAACTAAGCTGCATAAAAATTCCCCCATGTTAATATCTATTATTACTGTAAGTTTTTTTATGTCATAATTCAACAGAGTGCTTATTTATTGTAAGCTTAATTTAATTTTTTAAAGGAATAAATGAAACGTTTTTTTTATGCACCTATTTTTTTTCTTCTTTTACATAATCAGCTCGTGGCTCTTGAAGCTGCCCAAAAATGTAAAGTGCGATTTAGAACTTTACCAAAAGAAATAACAGAAATGGTTCAATTATACGCTATTCATAATGAATTATTTCCGGAAAAAAAGTATGTTGAAGCGCAGCGATTTGAAGAGAGCTTGTTAAGGAATTTTGCGCTATTTCCAGATGGCAAAAGGATAGCGTTGCAGCTCTGGAATGACGTGACTGTCTATGATCTTGAAAAGGGTACATTATTACAAAAAATTGGATATCGAGATATTAAAGGGATTGATGTTTTTCCCTGTAATAAAAAAGTCGCTATCCTTGCTGGGGAAAAAGTTCGTGTTTGGGACTTGGAAAAGAATGTTTCTTCTGTACATGGTGGATATTATGACGATGCTAGAATAGCTGTTTTTAACGATGGCAAAAGAATAGTTTTTGGTAAAAGTTTTCCTAAATTAGTAAATCTTGAATCTAATGGCGCAGAACCAAATCATCAATTTTATAGCAATATGTATGATGCAGCGACAAAAGATTTAAAAGTTTTCCCTTCTGGTGATAAGCTTGCAACCACAGATGAGCGTTGTGTTATTATCTGGGATGTTGCTACAGGCAAAAAACAACACTTTTTACATCATGCAAGCAGAGTATCTTCAATTGCGATATTTCCCGATGAGCAAAAAATAGCCACTGCTTCAGGTAGAGAAATAACTATCTGGGATGCTATAAAAGCAACTAAATTAAAAGAGCATCGTTCTTCAGCGAGCATTTACACATTAGATATATCTTCAGATGGTAGCAAGATAGCTTATGGTGGCAATAATAGTGAGGTTGAAATACGGGACACACAAAATTGGCACTTGTTACATTCTATTGGTGTAGGTGACCATGTAAATGGTGTTAGATTTCTTCCCAATTCGTCTGACTTTATATCGCGAACAATGGGTAGTGTAAAACTTTGGGTTGAAGCTAAACCATACATGATGAAATATTTAGAGAAAAATACCGATCGTGATATAAAGTTCTTGTTATGGCTTTTTTTAAAGTATAAAAATTTTTTACATGAAGAATATCCTGCAAGAAGCTGTATGCGTATACAAGATGTTGTTTCCTTTGCAAAAAAATTAAACCCCAAAAAAGATATTTCTGTTGATAGTTTAACAGCTATAAGAAATAGAATGCCTAAAGATATTCAGCGCGTTTTAGCAAGATCCTTAGGTATTTACTCGTGCTCAGATGAAAAAATTGATCAGAAAGTACAAAGTATTCGCCTGTTTGAACTTCAAGATAGACCGAGAAAAGAGGCCCTTGCGCGGGCTTATGCTGCTTTGAGAGGCTAACTTACTTAAAAAATTGTTTCTTGATCACAACTTCTTTTATACTTAAATGGTTTGTGCGTTTTTGGGAAACACTTTTTAGGGGATCATATGAAGAAAGTAATAACGCTACTATTTTTTTGTATACCTATGCACGCAGTTGGGGATAGGCTCATACAATCTTATTTTGGTAATCGGCTTGCAGAAAGTTCTAGCAAGGACCGTGTCGAAATTTTTTGGGTTGGGGAAGAAAGTAAATTTAAAGTCAGAACTATCGGAATTTCGCCCAGAGAATTTAATACCAAAGATGAACTCTCTGTTAATGCTTTGGTTTGGAGTGACGATGGTCGGTATCTTGCTATCGGTTCAAAAGATTGGGTAGAGGTGTGGGACACAGCTTACCAATGTTTTGCAGAAATATCCCCAGATGACACTTTAGTTGCTCTATGTGCAGAATGCAAAAAGAGGCAAGCTTGTGTAATTGGCCGTGTTACTCAGATTGCCCCAAAAATAAAGGCTTTGAAGGACCGTTTTGAAGAGTTAAGCAAAAATACAAACCGTTAGTTTTATTTGTTAGCAAACTGTGCTTGTCTGTCTTTATAGACTTGAAATTTTACAGCCTTTTGACGCTGTTCGGCAGAAGCGCCTGATGATGGGTTTAGGATATCTATAATAATATTAAGTTGTACTTCGCCGTAGGGTAAACGTGCAGCCAGTTTAAGTTGATCATTAATTTCCTGAGATTCTGCGTTCAGCGCAGTAATTAAAAAACTTACAGTTAGTAGCAAAAATAAATTTCTCAATTTCATAATAATTACTCCTTTTATCCTTACTTTAATTCTAGCAGTAACTATATTTATAAATCAAGTGAATAATATTATTCGTTCATAATAATTGTAGCGTGTGTGCGGGTGACCTTGAGAATGCCGCCATGTAAAAGGGGGAACCGTTCAAAGGTTTCAGGTGCATCTTTTTGGCAAAAGACAACGGGTTTGCCCGCAGAAAGTAATAGTAAAATAGGGGCGTGACCCTCAAGAATAACAAAATTGCCTACTGACGTTTCTACTTCAAGGTAGCTCATATCATATTCATGAGACTGGGTAGAAGAAAAGATAGCTAGTTTCATGCCGTGTGATCTGTTTGGGCTTTCAGGCGTTCGGATTTTTGGTACACTTCTTCGATAGTGCCAACCATATGGAACGCCGCTTCAGGCAATCCGTCACATTCGCCAGCAATAATGCGTTCGCATCCGGTTACTGTATCATGAAGTTTTACAAATCTTCCTGGCATGCCACTTGCAAATTCTGCACTAAAAAGCGGTTGCGTTAAAAAACGTTGAATTCTGCGTGCGCGTTTAACCAGCTGTTTATCTTCATCAGAAAGTTCATCAAGGCCCAAGATAGCAATAATGTCTTGTAATTCTTTATACCGTTGCAAAATAGTTTGTACTGCCCGGGCAACTTTGTAGTGGCGCTCGCCAACAATATTGGCCGCCATGCCTTTAGAATTAGAATCAAGCGGGTCGATTGCAGGATAAAGACCAATTTCAACCATTTTACGTGAAAGAACCGTGTTTGCATCTAAATGCATAAAAGTTGTTGCAGGTGCAGGGTCGGTAATATCATCAGCAGGAACATACACGGCTTGAATAGAAGTAATTGCGCCATTTATGGTATTGGTGATTCGTTCCTGAAAAGCTCCCATTTCTGAGGCCAACGTCGGTTGATAACCAACTGCAGAAGGCATACGTCCAAGTAACGCAGAAACTTCTGAGCCGGCCTGAACAAACCTAAAGATATTATCAACAAAGAGTAAAACATCTTTATGCTCTTTGTCTCTGAAATATTCTGCCATAGTTAAGCCTGTCAGGGCGACGCGCAAACGTGCACCAGGCATTTCGCCCATTTGGCCAAAAACTAATACTGCTTTATCAAGGACATTGAATTTCTGCATATCAAGCCAGAGTTCGTTACCTTCACGGGTACGTTCACCAACCCCGGTAAACACAGAAACGCCTTCATGCTCAACGGCAATATTACGAATAAGTTCTGTTACTAAAATTGTTTTACCCACGCCTGCGCCACCAAAAAGGCCAATTTTTGAGCCTTTAAGATAAGGACACATAAGGTCGATAACTTTAATACCTGTTTCTAAAATGGTATTTTCGATTTTTTGATCGATAAAAGGTGGTGGGTCTTTATGTATGATATCTTTTAAGCCGTCTTTTTCTAAAGGGCCTTTGCCATCGATTGTTCTTCCTAGAACATCAAAGACACGGCCAAGTGTTTTAGGGCCAACAGGGACATTTATGGGTCTGCCACTATCAGTAACGGGTAGTCCCCGGGCGATACCAAAAGTATTTTCTAAAGCGATGCATCTGACAATGCCCTCACCAAGTTGCTGTTCAACTTCAAGATGTGCCGTGCGTGCGGGTGAATTGGAAGTTGCGGGCCAGGTTATAGAAAGTTCATTATATACGGCGGGCGTGTGTGACCGAGGAAACTCCACGTCAATAATTGTGCCACTTGCGCGTATAACGGTACCGGTGATGTTGGTGGTAGTACGTTCCATAACAGATGCCTTTAATCAGATGTTTGGTGCGCTTTGGCGCACTGTTTTATGATAAAAATCAATTTGTATGTAGTATACCACTTTATTTTTTTGATGCACATGGTATGTTGGCAATGCACCTCCACCAATTGATGATCTTCTGAGTTCATCGATAGAACAGACGGTGAATTAATTTTCACCGTCTGTTTTTATCCAAATTTATATAAAATTCGAATTCCCCCCGCTTATCCCGAGTGAAACTGAGGGAAGCGAAATTTTGTATCGAGCGACGGCTGGAAAGTGTTGGGGATATAATTGATTTAATATGTTATTATTTACTATATATAGAGTAATTTTTAAAAAAAATAATAATTTTATTTAACATGCAGGCGAAATTATATGAATAATTATAGATTAATAGTATTAGTAATGTTGTTTCTAACCCCTTTTTTGCAGGCAGGCGGTGTTCTTAAAGGAATGACAGGTTCAGATGTTATCCGCAGATATAAAGATTTGGAAGAAATGGCAAAGAAAGCAAAGCAGCAAAGTACACCAGAAAATATTCAAACGCTCGATCAATTTGGAAAGGCTATGGCAAATAAATGGCAGGCGGAAACTATTGATTTTTTAAATGAGTGGGCCTTTAACGGCAAAGTTTATGAAGCTTATTCAGTTGGTGAAGATGAATTACGGGGTATAGACCTTAAAGAACAAGCTTTAATAAGTGAATTGATACAAGCTGGCTTTGTTACAACTGCAATAGATGATAACAAAGTATCCTTTGCATTAAAGACATATGATACATATATTTTAAAATTATATGGTTATATTGATTAAAATTTATTAAAAAAGGACGGTGAATTAATTTTCACCGTCCTTTTTTAATAAACTATTTACGCTGCAAATTATTTATGCCACTGACCCTTGCGTAGATTCTGGATGAGCGGGTGTGAGTTGCACTATAGCAACTGGTTTAATTTCTTGTGGCATTAAAACGTGTTTAAGTACTTCGTTTGCGTGGTTAACCCAGATAAGATCAATATCTTTGGTAATCTCTTCAAGTCCTGCAATATCGCTCTTATTTTTATACGGCAAAATAATGTGCGTAATATGGTTTCGTTTTGCAGCCAAGATCTTTTCTTTTACGCCACCGATCCGCATAACATCACCTCGTAGGTTCAATTCCCCTGTCATGGCGTATTCAGCATTAATAGGTCGCTGAGTAAGTGCAGAAAGAATCGAAGTCAGCATGGTTATACCAGCAGATGGGCCGTCTTTTGGAATAGCGCCTGCAGGAACGTGAATATGTACGTCATAGTCGGTGAACATTTTTGGGTCGATACTAAATTCTTGGGCATGTGCGCATGCATAACTCATAGCAGCTTGTGCAGATTCTTTCATGACATCACCAAGTTGGCCGGTGAGTAATAATCTCCCTTTACCCGGCATAGTGATCGCTTCAATTTTGAGTATTTCGCCACCAACAGAGGTCCAGGCAAGGCCGTTGGTTATTCCAACTAATGCGCGATGGTCAAATTCATCGTCAACATATTTTCTTGGCCCCAGATATTGTTCAAGGTTTTCTTGAGTAATTGTTTCAACCGTGTTTTTTTCAACAAAGATTCGGGCGATTTTTGAACATATTTTTTTCAATGTTCTATCAAGTTCACGAACCCCTGCTTCACGGGTGTAGCTATTGATAATATCAAGCAGCGTTTCTTCTGCTAATTCAAATTGTGCATTAACTAATCCGCTTTCGTTAATTGCGCGGTTAACCAGATGTTTTTTTGCGATTTCTTTTTTCTCTTCGCTGGTGTAGCCGCTTAAATAGATGATTTCCATACGGTCACGTAACGGCTCAGAAAGATTTTCTAGGTTATTAGCAGTTGCGATAAAAAGTACTTGTGAGAAATCAAATGGGATGCCCAAGTAGTTATCGTAAAACGTTTTGTTTTGTTGTGGATCTAAAATCTCAAGCATAGCCGCTGACGGGTCGCCTCTAAAATCTGCGCCGATTTTATCAAGTTCGTCGATAATAATAACCGGGTTACATGAGCCAGCCTTGCGCATGCCCTGGATAAATCTTCCTGGCATTGCGCCGACATAGGTTCTTCTGTGGCCACGAATTTCTGCCTCGTCTTTGACGCCGCCCAGTGATACGCGGTAATATTCTCTGCCTAATGCGCGTGCAATAGATTTACCTAAGGAAGTTTTACCGGTACCTGGAGGGCCCGCAAAGCATAAAATTGGTGCATAGCCATCTTTTTTTAATTTTTTTATCGAGATAAAATCTAAAATTCTATCTTTAATCTCTTTAAGGCCATAGTGATCTTCATCTAAAACTTGTTGAGCATGTGCAAGATCAAGATTATCTTCTGTGGTGATGCCCCACGGTAGTGAAAGTGCAAGATCAAGATAGTTTCTTAAAACCGCAGCTTCCATAGAGTCTGGGGATGTTTTTTCAAGTCTATTCATTTGGCGTGAAATTTCTGTGCGCGCTTCTTCTGGCAATGGCAATGTATCCAGTTTTGCACGAATTTTATCAACCTCTTGGGTCTCTTCATCGCCGAGTTCTTTTTTAATTGCTTTAAGCTGTTCGCGTAAGTAAAACTCTTTCTGTGATTTGTTCATTGAATCGCGCGTGCTGTTTTTAATGCGTTCTTGTGCCTGGTTTACTTCTATTTCTTGTGAAATAAGTAAATAAAGACCTTCAAGAAATTCTATAAAAGTTCCTGATTCTAAAAGCGCTTGAGCCGCTTCTACGTTAAGCGTTAAGTGTGACAAAATAAATTCGGCAATTTTTTCTGGGTCATGCATTTTTGATAATATTAAATGGAAATCTGGGCTCAATGACTGGCCCGCAAGTGACATAGTTTCAGATATTGCTTTAATATTTTTGATAACTGCATTAATCTCTGGCGTATCAAGATTTTCCTGAGAACTTATGCGATGTACGGTAGCATTTAATAATTCTTGGTCCGCACTGATAGCGCTGACAAAACCTTTATCAATGCCTTGAACCAAGATTTTGATGCCGCCTTCTGGTATTTTAATAAGGCGCATAATTGAACCAATAGTGCCCACTTCGTAGAGGTCCTTGGTGCCGATGGCACCTTGGTGGTTATGTGATTGCTTACGTGAGGCGATAAGGAAAACTTTTTTAGTATCATCATCGATGCTTTTTTGAATGCCTTTTATAATTCGTTCATCAAGCACCAGTAGCGGTACAATCATGCGGGGAAAAACGACGATGTCCATTGTCGGAATCACCGGCAGAATTTCTGGCGCTATGTTGTCATGAACTGACGATTTGAGATTTTTTTTCATTACAGTTTTCCCCTCTTACGTATTTGTCCCTTATTCCCAGTCTACGTGGGTAATATTTCCAAATACAAGACTTTGGGGTAAGAGGGTTGTTATTTTTTATTAATATTCTTAATTTCTTCCAATTTATTTTTGGCAAGTTCTTGTGTAACTGGATTTATATCCTTTTTAGGAATCTTTAGAATTTCTTTATAGAGTTTTTCTGGCGCAAGGTTGCCAGAATTTATGTTAAACTTCGATTGATATGTTTGGTTTTCTTCTAATAATTTTTTATCTATGAGTTCTTTAATTTCTTGGTGTAAGTTTGACCAGCTAAATTCAGTAAAAATAACTGCTAATGTTTTTAAATATTGGGCACGAGCATAATTTTTAAGATGATTTTCAAAAGGTCTGTGAGTCGGATACGCTTCTTGAATAAACTTTGAAATTATTTTCCATTTTTCATCCTCAGAAACGGCTGGTTCAATGAGTAATTTTACATTTTTGAGTATCTCTTTGTCGACCTTTTCCTGGGCATCTTTAATTTTTTTCAGTTCTATAAGGTTAGGATTTACACGTTGTAACACAAGGCCGATCTTTAAAGGTGTACTTTTTTCAAATGGCTCGGTTAAAGGCTTTTGTTTATTCAACATTTTCAGTGCGTTTTGAAATTTTTCTTTAAACGTCTGCCATTTTTGGCGATCTGTACTTTGATAAGATTCTTGTACCGTTTCTTGCTGTTTGAGGTGCTCTTTAATATGCGATTTTAAAATTTCAAACTCAACATAGTCTTTTTGTTTTGCCGGATTTTTAACGGCTTCTACGAGTAAATCCTTTAATGCTTTTTCATCAAGGTTTTGTTTTATGATCTGTGGTTTTGTATTTAATGATCGCATAAGCGCTTTATAATAGCCTTCATAGAGCGGTCTTGCTCGCATGCCATTAAGGTTAAAAGGCATAAGTAATAGACCAGATAAAATGAAATTTTTTATGCGCATCCCCGCCCCCCTTTTACTGAGATATCTAAGTTACTTTAAAAATATCATAACTAATTTCAAATTGTCAATATTATTCTACTGTTGGGTACAGCCTTCTATAGAGCGGCCAAGATAGGCAAGATGTTCGTAAATAGAACCGATATCTTCCAATTGGTCTTCATGCAGTTTTTCAGCTAAATATGAAGAAAAGTCTTGTTCGGAATTTTTTGGTGAGGGTAAAGGCTCCCGGCTGGCTATTCTTTCAGCAAAGTGGTGCAATTCAATTAAGTGGCTCGCCGCTTCAAAAAATTTGATTTTTATTTTTCTTGTGAGCTGCCCATGGTTTGCTGTGTTTGCGATCTGTTTTATTCTCTCGCTTGAGAAAAATATATTGAAATCGGTATCTTTAGGGTCAAAATGCTCAAGTAGTCTATTAAAGCCAAAGTAAATTTGATTGTTGATAATATGAGTAAGAATGGTTTTGCAATTATCGACTGGATTTAAAAATGGAACTATAAATTCAGGGCTTTTAAGCGCATGCGTCGAGATGGTAAGTAATATTTTATGCCGTGTGTCTTTATCAAAAGTAGCAAATAACGCTTTTGAAGCATTCATTGCGTCAAGGGAAAAAGTAATAAATATGAAAGCTGAGAAAATTTTTTTTATCATAATAAAAAAATTGTTAAAAAATAACGTATTGCTTTTATTATTGTTTATTAAAAACAACAAAATCGCAATACGTTATTTTAAAAATTAAAGATGAGTCTTTTTTTTTATGATTGTCTGCAATCTTCAAGGGCTTGCTTTAAGTCGATTACCTGAATGCCAGATTTAGGATAAGCACTTGGATGAGCATCTTCATAAAAGTTCATTTTTGTTTTCAGAGCATCTAACTTTTCGTTAAGATCTTTAACGGTCTCAGAAGCTTTGTTAGTTGTATCAAGTATGCATGCTAGATTCATGGAGAAATCGTTTGGTTCGATATTTTTGCATGCTGCCAATTCCAATCTCTCGCGTACTGTTTTTGCTTCATGATGTAAAATCATCAAGTGGCCTGCAAGTTGAAAATACATTTTTTTATGTTCACCTAAATCACGAGAGCGACCATCTGCCGCCATCTTTTCAATGCGTTCATCAGTGAAGAATTTTGCAAAATTGGTATGGTTTTCATCTAAGCCTTCGGTGACTTTGATTAAAGCGGCTGCGCCTTTAAGTCTAGGCTGTTTTTCTTGTATTGCTTCTAAAAGAGATTTCCCAGTGTTTTTTTTAGTTATCTGGTTATCAAAAGCATACGTCAGGAACAGTGGTAATGAACTTTTGTCTTTGATAACCGGAAATATTGCATCAAAGGTTTCACCTAAATTTTCTGCTGCTTCCGTTGCTAGCGCATATAAGATTTCTGCTTTTGTTCGTTGATTATCGATACTTGCGTATTCAAAAACATTAACTTCACTTGCTTGTGCAGTTGCGCAGAGTAACGTGAGTAAAAGATAGAATTTTTTTTATCATAATAAAGTCTATAAAAGAAGTTGTTTTATTGTAGTGGGCAGCCAAGTTCATAAAATTGATTTTGTGAGAAGGGTATAAGTGCTGGGCCATTAATTCTCTTTTCTAATGACTCACGCTTTTGTTTGAGCAAATCGCTTTCCTGTAACGGGTTATGCAATCTTTTTACTAAATATGAAGCGAGACTATCAACACTATGGGTTTCTTGTATACCTATGGCAATACCATCGGCAATTTCCAATGCGTGCCCATGTAACTGAATTAAATGACTGGCTTGTGAAATATACAATGCTTTTTTATCGAAAGGCCAATTTGAATTTGTGGCTTGTTGAGCTATTTGATCTAAACGAGCATCAGAAAAGAATGTTTTAAAGTCTGTGTCAGCTTTGTCAAAAGACGTAGCAACGTTTTCTATATTACCATGTATCTGGTGATCTAAAATTTTTTTAAGTGTTTTTTCGCATATATCCCTCGATTCCAGCTCCTGAGGGTTTTCTGTTAAAAAAGGCACTATAGCAGTTTCAGGGTTTTTTAATGGTAGTGTCGATAGCCCAAGTAATACATGTAATCTTGTTGTTTCATCAAGAGAAGCAAATTTTGTAAGACTATTTTCATTGGCATGTGCAGATGCGCAGAGTAACGTGAGTAAAAGATAGAATTTTTTTATCATACGTAACCTTTAAAGATACGGTTTATGTGATTTTGTTTATAACTCACATAAGTATACCTATACTGTCCCCAAATGAATAGATTCAGCGTGATAAACGTACAATTAACCCTTTCCATACATTCACCTGTGGTGAACACTTCCGACTTCGCCAAGGCTTCGACGGACAGGCAGGGTGCACGGGATTTGAGTATGATAAATGTTTTACTTATAATTTAAGTACAGGTCGTTAACAAATATCTCTTGCGGGTCATATTGTCTTTTAAGTTTAATAAATTCATCAAACTGTGGGTATGCCGCATGAACTTGTTCTTTGGTTGCAAAGCATTGGTATGGCAAGTAAAAGGTGCCATGGCACTCGAGGGCTGCGTTAATAAGCTCGCGTGTCCAAAGCTGTGCAACTTCAAATGCTGCTTTGCTGTTTTCTAGCGATATAAAAAGAACCAGTGCGCTGCATGTTTCAGGAGCATAGCTTAAAAAGCTTGTGGTATCTTTTTTTACTAAACGAAGCGTGCCATTTAAAAGGTTCACATTATTCTTTTGAAGAATAACTTTTGCTTTATCAACGAATTTCTTAAAATCTTTTAAGGGAATAAAATATTCTTGCAAGATATCTATATGTGTCGACCTGGTTTCTTGTAAATGATCGGTAGCAAAATGCATGAAGTTATTTCTTGATTTAGTTACTTCTAATTCTATCAGATGCTTTTCTACAAATAAGCGAACATTTTTTACAAAGGGAACATCTCTCAAAAAGCCAAATAACTTTTGTGAGATATACGTTTTTATTGATGAAAGTGGCTTTAATTTCTCTGTAGTTATCTTTTTAGTGTCATGATACGTAAGCGTAAGCATGGTATCAAAAAAATTCTCTGAGCCGATCGTAAAACGCGCAGAAAAAAGTGCAATATTATTGTTGGCAAGAGTTTTCTGCGTTAATGAGTCAAGATGTCTTTTTGTGTTAACAACCTTAACTCTTTTTTTTAACATCGTGTTATCAATAAGTTGCAAAGTAACTTCTGTGATAATGCCAAAAAGACCATACCCACCAATAACGGCATGGTAAAGTTCTGCATTTTTAGTAGGGCTTAAGGTCACTTTTTCGCCTTGGGCATTAATAATAACCATTGAAATAACGGTGCTTCCCACTGGAGCATATCTAAAATCTTGGCCGTGGGCATTTACGCCAATAGAGCCACCAACAGAGAAATCACAATAAGACTGCATAGCAGCAACCGCGAGCCCGAACGGGTTAATATATTCTTGAATCTCTTTCCAGCTTATTCCAGCCTGAACGGTGATAGTTTTTGAACTTATATCTAAGTTTAAAATTTTGTTAAGGCCCTGTAGATCGATAACTGTTGTATCGCACAGGGTATTTTTAACACTAACCCCTTTGCCAGCGCCTTTTATGGTAACATTGGTTTTGTTTGTAGCGGCAGTTTTTACGGCTTGCTCGATTGCATCAACATTTTTGGGTGCAATTAATGTTACACTATGCGCATGTGTGGTATAGGTCGATAAAATTGTCATTAAAGACAAGAAAGTTTTTTTCAGAAATAGTTTCATAAGTTAGGTCTCCAAAACGCTTAATTAATTCTATTATTAATATTGGCATTATGGGGAAAATTTGTCAAAGGGCCCTTAATTAAGGGCTCTGGATGCTCATATCTTCGTGCAAATTGACAAATAAGCAATATGCTATAAGCTTATTAGTATAAAGAAATATGAAAGAAAAAATAATGAAGTTAATTAAACTAGTGGCCGTTGCTGTAATAATGGCATTCACCCTTCAAAATAGTGCACATGGCCCAGAAAGCCATTTACATAACGTTTTTTATACCCCTGCATTGCGCGAGCAATTTAGCCTGTTTATTGACAATGTTTTAAAACAGGTCCCTTCGACAGATTTTTTTGCGCATATAGATAAGATGCCGGGTATTGGTTTTGTGCCTACTGATAGCGATGTTTATGAGCAATTATTGCCTGAAATTAACGCCTTAACGCCACGATTTTCACTTTATTATAAAATGGCATCATTGCAGAACCAGAAAAGTGTTCTTTCTGGGCAAATTCAAGAGCTTTTAGCTGATAAAAAAAGTATAGATGGCTGTGTTGAAATAGGTGGTCCTGGTACTTATACCAGCTGCATCAAAAAATTTATAACCGTTACTGGCGATATTTATGCAATAAATGATAAGCAAGAGGCAAGTGACCGTATTAAAGCATTTAGCTTTAACATCAAAAACGGGTTTTTGCCGTATAATCATTTTGTGCCATTACAAGATTACGCGTCTATCGCCGAAGAAGTTATTCCAAGTAATAGTGTAGACTTGGTCATCTGTGCTATTGGGTTGCACCATATTCCTGTAGAAAAATTATCTGATTTTGTTGCATCGATTCATAGAATCTTGCGCCCAGGTGGCACATTTATTGTGCGTGACCATGATGTTATTAATGATGATATTATGGACTTAACCCATGCTGCGCATAGCGTATATAATCTGCTTATGGTTAATGAGCCGTTAGAAAACGAGCGAGCAGAATTTAGAAACTTTAAAGCATTATCTTACTGGATTGAACTTTTACAACAACACGGTTTTGAAGTTGGCTCTGAGCGCCTTTTACAAAAGGGTGATCCAACACATAACACGATGTTAAAATTTACAAAAATTGCACAAACTGAGCCTGAAAAAGTTTTGCAAATTTCACATGATATAAGCAAAGAGCCTGGGTACCAAGCCAAGTTTATTGATACTTTTTTAAAGACCACCGAATGGTTTAATGTTGATATGACGCAAGAGTATGCAAAATTTATCGATTATAGGCCCTTTTATGAGTTTCCGTGGTTTGAAAGCGTTGGTCTTTATTGGGATCTATTTGCAAAATCGTGGAAAGTTGCTGCTAAAAAAACAAGCCATTGGGCTGTTTTGAGTTCAACAGAGACAGGGATGAATCTTTTTATCGGTGTAACTATGACATTAGAATATGTCGCTAAAGGTATAATATCATGGCCTATTCGTATGGCTATTGCAGGTGTTGCTCCAGATAAAATTACCCTGTTTATTAATGATCGTGACAATAATGTTGAGTCATTTGATAGTCGCATCAAAATCGCTCAGCAGTATGCCAATAGCAGCCTTAAAGTTATTGATACTCCACGTTATAAAGAGTTTTTAGATATCTTGGTGGAGCTTAAAAAGTCGAATATAACTATTCTAGAAATTGCCGGTAATAAAGAGATTCAGATAAAAGTTCGCAAGAAAAATAGTATCCCTATGAATCTTACTATCCAAGGCACTGCAATCTTATACGATTGGCAGATCCCTACGCAGCAAGATTATACCTATTATGCTTTATCTGTGCAGGTAGATAAACTTCTTGATGTCATGAGAGATTTTTCTGCTCACGGTATTGAAGTTTTATACGTTCATGATTTTTAATAGTGAAGATACTGAGCATTTTTTGTGTCTTTAAGCGCTTGTAGCGCTTCAGGAGCATCCGCAAAAATTGCTGCCATGAGTTTCGTTTCTTTCGATATTATTTCCGTAGCTTTTAAATTATTAACAAGCTGGAAAAAATATCGTAACTCTTTCTGGGTAGTTTTGAGTACCTCAGAAGGTTTTAATGTTTTTCCCCCGAGTGCTGAAACGATATTTGAGTTGTTTACAAAAAGTTCAAAACCATTATTTGTTAAACGGTCCCTGAGCATGTTTTCAGAAGGAATGGTAACTTCCATTGCTTGAGCTACACAAGGCAAAAGCAAGCTACATAAAAATATCTTTTTCATAGACTCTTCCTATAAAAATGTCTGAGTTTATTTCAAAATTCATTATCATCTTCAAAAGATTTTATAATCTCGTTAAGGGCGCGTTGCTTAGGTGAACCTTCCCAGATTCTTCTTTGGAGTTCATTCACGCATTGTTCAGCATAGACAGCTTCCTTATAAGTTAATTTTTCGCGTGCTATAAGTATATATTTGGAGGAGTCTAGGATACTTTCTGCTTTATTAAAGATAGCGAGTATAGGCAATTCTCTTTCTAATAAGTGTATTATCACATTATCTTGTATAGGTGAGCAATGTACTGCGATATCGATTGCGGTTAATTCTGTTACTTCATAGCCCTTAAATAGTGATGATAAAAGCAATATTCCTGAAAGTGTTTTTCGAGGGAAATATGTTTCTAATTCTGCTACACGATCTTCTAGATTTGGGAATTGTCCTAAAAGGTTTAAAGCCTCTTCAACATTACTTTTTTCCATAGCATTGCAGCTTAGAATGACAGATATTCCTATAAGAAGTATCTTTTTTACCATTGAGAGCCCTTTTTAAACGAGACTATATTCTTAAGGTATCCCTTTTTTCTACCTCTTGCCAATAAATTTTAAATAAAATAGTTTTTGTTATACTATTTAATGTTTTGTACAATTACTATTTTTTAGGGCAAACTTATGCAATTTCATATAAAAAACATTTTTATTATTTTAGCTTTTTATGCTTTTTCCACTATTCCTGTTTGCGCAATGAATGCAAATATGCAAAAAACGCTTGACGCTGTTGAAGCTAACATTGAATTGGCTGAGCGCATCAAGGATGAGACAGAACAAGAATTTAAGACTCAAAAGGAATCTTTTGATGCATTGGGTAAAGATTTCTCTACCAGCCAAGAGTATCAGCAACTTCGCGTTAAAATTGATACCTATAGAGCAGCTAGAGAAGTACTTACTTGGGAACAAATATCTTCTGGAAGGTTCTGTCCAGTTGACTCAGAAAGATTTTCTAAGTATTGCTTAACCCGGGGTTTGCACTATCAAGGAGATATGTCTTATCAGGGAGATACGTTTTCAGACAAAGAGGAGGAAGTTGAATTGCAAAAGATTGAAAATAATATTGAAAAAACGATTAGAAATCATAAAAATCCTCGAATGGCTGCCTTGATTGCACGTATGCAACATGATAAAAAACAAAATAAGAAACAAAAACTGGATAAAATAGCTGAAGCGAATTTTCATCAGGCATATTTATTAGAACAGCTTATCTTTGGGTTAGTAACTAAACCATTATCTGAAGAACAGTTTAAAGAACTAGCTTCTAATGGTTTTGATAAGAAAAAATTGTCTGCTATGATTCGCTCGTATAGAATTTATAAGAGTAATGATGTGTGATTAAAGATTAAATAAAATAAAGGTACATTATGAAAAATAGTTCAAAGATATTGTTGTTGATCGCATTTATGGGCATGGGGACAGTTACCATTTATGGTGGTGACCGTAAAGTTCTAGGCAGGGTTAATGATAGTGGATTGAAAAAAAATCTTCTTGGGGCAAGTCTTGGGGCAAGTCTTGGGGCAAGTAGTGCACCCACTCGTGAAAAAAGGTTATATTCGAACTGGGTCCAGGGTTCATACTACTTAGGTTTCGACTTGGGCTTGCCAGATGTAAGTTCACTTTCAATTAAAGATATGACGAGACAAATGCCAAAAGAAGGTGTGGATGGAGAAACGTATAATGCTGTATTAGAAAATGGTGATATTTTAGAAGTAACTTATTTTCATGCAGGACCAATGAAAGGTCAATTTTTGGGTAACCATTTTTGCCAGGATGGTGTTAACGGTTACAGCGTAAGTGCGGAATATTTTAATAAGATTAAACAACGTTATGAAGAATTACAAAAACCTCGTTGAACCTTTGTAGAAAGAGATTCAAATAATTAATAGATTAAGAAAAAAGAGGGACTATTTTTAAAATAGTCACTCTTGCAATAGATGGTAGTAAAAAACTACTTATTTTGTAAGATATTCTTGAATTCTGAATAATACGCGCGCGAAGTTGTTGCGTTCAAACGTATATTTTTCTTCAGCTGTTTGTGCGTCACTTGCTGTTCTAATAAGAATATTGCACTATATAGGGCAGTTTTGTTATCTTTTGTATAGGGTTTATTTAAGTTCACAAATGGGGGGCCATGATGAAGATACAAATCTATACATTAATACTTGTATCTATGTTGTCTATTTCGGCAATGGAGCTACAAAAGACAAAGTCTGAAGGCGATGCTTTTAATGGGGCGCTTGACTCAGGTGATTTAGAAACGATGCTCACGCAGGCTGAGCAACTTTTTGATAGTGACTATCTTCAGGCATGGGCATTGGCTGAAGCCGCAACTGCCTTTGCAAGAGAAGGCGAAGCAGCATACTTTCTAGCGCGTCGATTTATTCCCGAAATAAGTAATTCAATAAAACGGCAAGAAGTATTGGATGGCAAACAGACCGGGGAATATCTCTTAAACCGAGCATGCTCGCAAAATAATCCCGCAGCAAAAGAATTTTTTAAAGAGCTTAATGGTCAGGAATTTCAGCATTCTACAACTCATGATAAAAGTAGAGCAGAATTTGAAGAGTATATACGATCGAGAAAACAATTAAGAGCTGAGGATTTTTTACGTAATGCACAAGGGTGTAGTGAGCCTGGCCATTCTGGCGATTTTAGACATCATTTACGTGGATTAACGTTGGCAATGATCGGTTTTTTTCAATACCCAGATGACCACAATCTGCCATTCTGGATCGCACAATTTGCCAGCAATCGACAAGCCAATAAATCATATAAAGATTCTGGGGACTTTCAACATCTATTTTCTCCAAATATACCGCTTGCTGAAAAATATTTAGCTTTTGCAAGCAAAGGGGAAGCTTCTACTCAAGCACGCATATTGCTGTTACAAGCACATTTAAACCGGGACAAAAAAACTGATAATCCGCGCGAATTATATAGCGAAGCACTTGCTGCGCCAGACTTTCATACATTGCCTGATCATGTAAATCTTAAACGTTCTATCGAGCGTGAAATACATACGTGCGGGGCATCATGCGGTTGTGCTGTATTATGATGCGCCCGTTGCCTTGCATAGATCACTTATATCACGATCAAGCATTTTAATGCTGTCTTTACAGCTATTCATGATAGCGCGCGAGGCATGTATCCCTTCTGGGCCTTCGGGATTGCCAAAGCTTGTAAGTACTTCCATGAATGTAGGATTTGGCAATTTACTGTAGATCGTTAATTCGGTTTCAGTAAATGGGAAAGGAGCAAGTTCAATCATCGCTTCTTTATATTTTTCTAACTTTCTTTTACGTTTTGCCAACTGTAAAACTAGTGCACTTGCTGGCACTTTTTCTGTAGCATGTGCAGTGCATAATGCAACAAATTTACTTAATTGATCTGGCATTGTATAGAGCCCTTTGCCAACATAGTATTGCGGATCAAAATTATTGTTTGGCTTTGTATGCTCAGGATTATTTGAAGAAAGAAATGTTTTATAATCTGTAAGGCCAAAATTCGTGCACTTTTGGGCAAACTCTGGGGCTGTCACCTTAAGTTCAGAGCGTTTTCTAAGTTCTTGATGCGTATCAATGATGGTATTAAAAATTTGTGGGCGAAGTGCGATTAGTTTTTTCCAATTTGTAAGCGTTGGTGTAGGGTATCGATTTTTATAATATTCGTTTAATGCTGCAAGCCCTGCAACGGTTATTGCGCATGTTGCCGAAGATGCTGGCAGACTTATGATATATTGGGCTACCGCTGCAACAGGAAGTGTCAATATAAAAGCTGGCACTGTTGCGCCAAGCCCTTCTTGTACCGCTTGCGCATGTAATTCTTTGTCTGTTGGATCTGGCGGCAGTTCGTCCATTGCCATAAGTGGGAGTATGCAAAGTAGTGAAAGAAGATAGAAGTTAATGATATTTTCCCTGTTGTTTTTATTCGTCATCTTGCCAGTCTTTTTTTGTTGAGCAGGTATGTTCCACGGGTATGAGATAAAAGTTTTTTATACCTTCACCTGTAGAATTTGTACTCACACGATAACAATTTAAGCCAGTTTCTTCATCATACACTATAGGCCAATTTCGTGGAACCGGCTGCCATTGGTCTTCTGAAAATCCTTGAAAATGACTCAGTGCATAGGATGTTGTTTTTTGTAATCCATTGATAGTCAGGAGAGTCGAGAAATTCTTGAATGAGTGCCAGGCCAGCTGTTAATTCTGGAACCGCACGCAATTTGTCTAATTTTTACTATCTCACGTAATGTTTTACGGGACAAGGGTATCAAGAATGAATTCGGACCATGTCTTTTCATAGCGTAAATCAAAAAGATACTGCAAAAACCATTGCATATCTTCAGGAAATGACCGGTAAATATCATTCATTTGGTCACGGTCCAATTTTTTATTATTTTTTTCAATGAGACTACTTATCGATAACGGAAGCCCTTTATTTTTGCTGGCAATAAGCAACAATACAAAAAGTTTTTGTTCCAACGTTGGTGCATGCTTTTTTCTGCTATTAAAAAAATATTCTGTCAGTTTTTCTTGTGGGTGCCAAAGGTATATACCTTCATGCGTGGCACATTGGTTTTCTACAGGGTTCCATGCAAATGCCATTTCATTTGAAGGGAACTCAAGTTTATGCATGAGCTCTTCTGTTGTATGGTTAACGATATAAATGCCATTATACTCACTATTTTCTTTGTAATACGTAGCCGCGATATAGTTGCCATCTGGTGACCACGCGAGGTTTTGTATTTTATTATCCTGCTCATGAACAGGCGCTATCTCTTTTCTATCAGATAGTTCATATGCATCATCCAGCGCATATGTTGTTATTTGGCTCTCTCCTGAAAACGCAATATGCGTCCCCAGTTTGTTAAATATTAAATTTTCATAAAGTCGCGATTCTGGCGCGACAGGAGGAATTATTGTCTTTTTTAAGCCTTCAAGAGCATCATATACCGTTACTCTATCGTGGCAAACTAAAATAAATTCTGGTTTAATGGGGTGCCAGGCCAAATTTTTTGAATCATCTCCAAAATCACTGCCGTATTCCGTTTGCGTGAAAGGCATAGATTTAATTAATTTTTTTGTTGAAAGGCAATAGGTAGAAACTCTATCATTTTTAAGCGATGCAAATAAATCATGGGATGGGGATATAAATAACTCGCTACCCGCTTGATATATCTCTTGGCCGGTATTCATATCGATGAACATGTATTTGCCAATTGAGGCTACATCGTTATGGGCCCAGCTTATTTTGCCAGTGGAAAGGAATGGGCAAATGACTTTGGCGCGCTGTATTCTTTTTGCGGTTTTTATACATGAAAGGTACCAGATGTCATTCCGTACCGCAAGTTGAGTGCCATCTGGGTTCCATGCCAGCTGCTTAATAAAATTATTAACGGGTATCTTTTTGCAAAAGTGCATATCGGGCAGCGTTTTAAGCGCATTTTTGAGCATATATCCAACAATATGATCTTTTATTTCATCGGGTAATCTATTATCAAAAAATGGCACTTTTGCTTTTTGATCTTGCTTGTTTATTATGCGCTCACCCGCTGCGGTGATAAGAAGATCAGTGATGGGGGCAAAAAGACAGGGACAACAAAACGTGAATGCTAATGCTATCTTATTCATATAAAAAAACATAATGCCTCTGATACTGGGCGTTCATGGTATACCGTTTGGCTCTCTGTAGAGTTTTTAATAAAATAACATGCTGATGGTTGATTTGGTATGGTGTCTTTAAGATACAGCGTGGTGCATCCACCGCCGCCGATATTTAATGCATCGGTGCATCCTAGGTTTTGCATAAATTCTGCAAGCTCCGGCATGCTTATACCTTCACTGTCTTTGGTTCGCCCTTCAACAACAACTATACAGAGTTGATTATTTGTGGTTATGCCGACTGCAGTGCGTGGGTGGCGTTGGTCAATAAGCCAATGTTGCATCTGCGTGGTATGAAAATCTGCCGCGACTTCGTCATTGCAATGCACAATTTCCTGCCCTTGGCTAAACTCTTCAAAAAGCTCTTGCTGTTGTATGGTGCCATTATGTATCAGTAAACCTGCGCCACCAAGTACAAAATCATAATCGTTATAGGTTGTTGAATTGTCAGCTGATGTAACTTCAAGTTTTAAGGTCACCGGCATGCCCTTTTGTAGATCGCATGCGCTTTCAGAATCAACTTGGTATACATAGGTGCCATTTTTAATTTCTGGTATATCATGCGTGACATTTTGCACGGTGCCATCTGCAATAATAATATTCTTGCCCGGTGTGTGGTTCAACAAAAATGCATCAGCGCATGGTGTGTATAAAACTGATTGGCCATAAACTCGTGGCTGGTTAACGTGATCAACGGTATAGCGTTTGTTATCACTAGAGAAATCTATCTTTAAAAATGTTTTATCAATTGTTGCCTTTTTAGTTTTACTGTTCCAACCAAAAGAGCCACGGGTAAGTTGAAGATCGGAATAAACCTTTTTATC
This sequence comes from uncultured Candidatus Babeliaceae bacterium, assembly GCA_963704655.1. Lineage (GTDB taxonomy): Bacteria > Babelota > Babeliae > Babelales > Babelaceae > BOG-1370. The sequence goes on from OY969927.1 coordinate 1,231,575, forward strand.
AAGATATAAAAGATTCACTCTATTGCCATTATATTTTCCGCCACGTCTATAGTTGCTGCCATTAACTGCAAGTAATGCATTGCATCGTTTTGCTATACTGGAGACCTCTTCACGTTGACCCAGGGCAGGGACAAGTTTAATATCGACTGTATCTAATGGCAGGGTGATGACATGCGCATTAAGGGGAAATTCTGTTGCAGTATAGCGAGCATATAAGATATCAGTTTCTAACTGCTGAGTTTCTTGAAGGTGCACTTTTATCGCAAAAGATTGTTGAATAATTAAAAGTGCAATAAGTGATAAATTTGTGATGCGCAATAACGTATTTTTTTTGATCATATTCTCACCTTATTATAAGTAATGCCTTTAATGCCAAGCTTTTCAGCTGTTGCAATATTAACATATTGGTCATCAATGAAAAGTGATTCTTCGACTTTTAAATGATATTTTTTTATAAGATGCTGGTAAATTTCGATATCTGGTTTGTTAACATTAATATCTTGCGAGATAACGACGCCGTCAAAGAGGTTTAAAAAATCTGGGTAATGTCTTTGCAATAAGTTTAACGACTTAGTGACCCAGTTTGAAAGAATATAGAGCTTATGCACCTTATTGCCATCAGCATCTTTTTTACATGAAAGTTCATGCACTATAGTATGCATTTCTTGTATAGGTTTAAATGGATTAAATTCTTGATGTGTAAAGCCGATGCTTAAATCGTCGCTTGTATAGTTAAACAGGACGCCACCGATATCAAAAATAATATTTTTAATTTTTTGATCTTCGATTATTTTCATTATAGTATCTTGACCATGTAACGATAGAGATAAAAAAAGAAGTGGGTACATCAACCTTTTTTTAATAGGCAAACCCGATGCCGGCTCGAAGATCAAATCCACCGATATCAGCTTTTTGTTTATTAAAGGTCTCGCGTGGGAACAGGTAGCGGAAGGCAGCAGTAACATCAAAATAGCGGGACACAAATAAGTTTAAACCAACTTCAAATTCGCCGATCCCTTTAGCCGCTTTTATCGTTTCGCTATAACTTTTTTCAAGCATAAAGATCGCTCCGCCACCTAATGAAATATAGGGCTGGAACGTGCCTCCAGTGCTCAAAAGTGTACGTAAGTAAAAAGTGAGAGGAACTTCTTGTAATTTTGTTGGATTTTTTAAAAAGGTTGTCTGCCCTTTTGTTTTCCAATAACTTACCTTTGAACCGATTCCAATAGATTCTAGGAAATAATAACAGGCATCAACCGTTATTATATTTTGTATGCCATTTTTATAAATTATATTAAAATCGCTATCATCATGCTTAAAGACATAGCCGGTAGTAAAGGCGAGATTAAAACTTGTGCTCTGTTTTTTTTTCGGCTCTTGGCGAGCTTTAAAACATAGCAAAGGTGTGAACAGAAAGAGCAAAAAAGCTAATTTTTTCATGGTAGTATTCTATAGTTATAATGTATTTTATTTGAGCCATAATCTTTCATAAATAGCTGATGTATTAAGACTGCCATTTGGGTAAAGGGCAACAACGCTGTATCCGCTACATTTATTTTTCGGTGCCTTGAATGTCCATGTATTTGTTCCTTGAGGTGAAGTAGTGGTGCTGCCGATTAAGATACCATTTTGATAAATAAAGATTTTTGATGGATTTTGTGCAGTTCCGCAGAGTTTTTTATAGTGAGATTTTTTCGTAACATTACAAATGCGTGTTGATGTTAATCGTGGGCTATTTAAATAGCGTGCAACTTGAACAAGATTAAATGATTGATCTGCGCCTACTGCAATAATTTTTCCATTGCATTGCAATGCGCCATCAAATATTGTTGCACCAGGTGGTGTTTCAACAACCCCATTTGTCCCAAATGTTGTGTCCAGTTGTCCGCTTGATGTATAGCGCACCAATTGAAAATCTAATATGGAGTAAGAAGGCGCCCCAAGCAGAATGCATTTGCCGTCTGCCTGTAAAAGCAGAGCATTTGCAATGCCAGAGGGCCCTGAAATGACACCGCCGCCAAAGGTGGTATCAAGTGATCCATCGCTATTCAAACGTACTAGTTCTAATGTTGGGGTAAAGGTGCTGCCCGCTATAATTATTTTTCCATCTGGTTGTAAAACAATTGGGCCCCATATGCCTCCGGGAGCAACAGCTACCGCAAAGCTGTCATCAAGTGTGCCGTCTGTATTGTATCGTATAACCGTTAAATTAAAGCTGCTGGAATTGCCCGCAACAATAACTTTGCCGTCATTTTGAATGGTAATACCTTCAATATATTGCCCAGGACCGCTTTCAAATATCGTGTCAACACTACCATTTGTGTTGTAGCGTACCACCACAAACAACCCGGTATTATCATTGGTTCCTGCAAGAATGATTTTGCCATCAGTTTGGAGTGCAAGAAAAGCGCCGATGCCAATAGGGCCTATTACCACACCATCAGAGCCGAATGTTGTATCATTTGTTCCATCTGGATTGTAGCGTATCAGCTGAAAGAATTGAAATGTTGCATCTGCGCCGGCTATAATAATTTTTCCATCAGGTTGTATAATAACACTTGAAGCTAATATCCCTGTGGTATCAGTAACAACACCATTTGTGCCAAAAGTGGTATCAATTGTTCCATCTTTATTGTAACGTATGGTTATCGTGGCACCCACTGTATTTGTTGCTAGTACGACAATTTTGCCATTAGTTTGAATGGCGCATGAAAAACCGACAAATCCATTTGTTGGAGAATCGACAAAGCCAGCACCAGCGCCAAATGAAGGGTCCAACGTGCCATCTTGTGCAGATAAACTTAAGCATATTCCATAGAAACTGATAATGAGTAATATTTTTTTCATACGTTCCCCTTTTAATGCGCGCCATTGCGGAGTAAAAACTGTATCATTCTTATGATGTTTATTTTACCATAAGGGTTGCTATAACTTGCCTGTAATGGGGTGATACCAAAGTTATTCGGTTGGTTTACTAAGGTCGCAAATCCTGTGGGGTTGGTATTAAATAATTGTAAAAAAAAGTAAAACAGGCTACTTTGCACAGCTAGCATGAGCATGCTGTTTCCGTTAGAATCGGTAGCTGATATGTTGCTAGGGTTAGAGGCATAAATTTCTAGCGCGGGCGTCATGTCACTCGTTTCAATATCATTAATAATAAATGGTGGAATAGTATTACCTTTTATTACTATAACACACATCAACAATGAACAATACAAAGTAACTTGAGAGAGTATCTTCATTATTACTTCCCTTTTAATGGTCAAGATATTTTTATCTTGCTAGCATACACCAATAATCTATATTTTCAAAAAACCATAGGGCAATTTATTTTCTGACAATATTAAATCTTTTAACCAGGTGCCATTTTAAAATCGGGTCAAATTTGCTAAGGGTTCCATGGAAATCCCAAGTTTTAAACTGTGGGTTATATTTTTTGAAAAGATCAAAATCAATAGGCATAGGATTTTTATGTTTTTTATAATATGTCCTACCTTCTTTTTCTCGCCGTGCGTGATACCGTTCTTGTAGGGCATATTCAGCGCCAAATAAAAAATAGATCAGTGATCTTTGGTATTCTTTTAGATTTTCAAAACTCTTTTTTAAATAGTCTGGATTAACGGTAATTTTTAGCTGACCAGATGCTCCGACGAAATTGTCCGGAACAATAAGATCATGGGCTTGTGAAACAATTTGTCTTACCAGCCGGTTTTGTGGTGACACATTAGTGAAGCCATCTACACGTTCTGAATTAATGTCATAAATTCTGCCAGCACAAGAATAGTTGATGCTAACTAATCGATTTCCGTCATGAGAAAATTTTAGGTACTTAAGGGGGATGTTGATTCCATATGTACGAAAAATAGTATCGGTAGCTAAATCTCTAACTTGAATTTGCCGGTGTAACTCTATTGCAAGCCATTTATTGGCATGTGAGATGGCAATTTTAGAGACATCTGAAGGGCAATTTGCTACTAAACGCTCTTTTTTTGTTTCAAGGTTATACCCTCTTATTGACGCAAAGTTATCGGCTGCGACTTTATATCTATGAACGTATAACAGCTCTTTTCCTGTTGCATCAAATACAAAGTCGTTTGAGCTAGAGACATTAATTCTTGTAGGTCGTTTGTTTGGCTGCAGAAGATCATAAAGTTTTATTTTGACATTTGGTTTTGCTAGTGCTAACAGCTGTTTGCTCGGGTTATAAGCATAGATGGTATCATATTCTCTATACTTATTTTTAAAAAAAGAACAATATGGCTTATAAGTTTCTAGCTCTGGGACCATCCATGATTCATTATAATCTAAAAACTCTCTCTTTTCATTATAATGGTAAATTGTTTTTAGCACTTTCCATCGTAATTCAGCAGGTATTTTATACAAATCATAGCTCATATTTTTAGTAAAACCATGTGCAGTAGTATCGGCATGTTTACTTAGAATTTTAACTTGTTCCTGCGCAAAAAGATCAATGTGGCAAAGGAGTAAAAAAATGGTTATTTTAATATTCATGGTAAGGGCTTAACGTTCAATCTATTTTCTGACAATATTAAATCTTTTAACCAGGTGCCATTTTAAAATTGGGTCAAATTTGCTAAGGGTTCCATGAAAATCCCATGTTTTAAACTGTGGGTTATATTTTTTGAAAAGATCAAAATCAATAGGCATAGGTGTTTGATATTTTCCCGTATATGATTCACCCTCTTTTTCTTGTCGCTCTTTATGTCGTTCTTGTAATGATCGCTCAGCGCCAAATAGAAAAGCGATCAGTGATTTTTGGTATTCTTTTAGATTTTCAAAACTCTTTTTTAAATAGTCTGGGTTAATAGTAATATCTATTTTTCCCGTTCTGCCTTTTAAACTCTCTGGCACCATAAGATCATGCGCTGGTGAAAAATGCTCTTTTAATTTAGGGTGCTCTGGGGTGATATCTGCAAAGCTGGCTGAAGTAAATCCTGTTTCTACATTATATAATCTGCACACTTTTTGAGTGTCAATTTTAACTAAACGGTCTCCGCTAGCATTAAATTTTAGATACGTAATGGGTCGATTAATTTCAAAGGACCTAAAAATATCTTTGGTATCTAAATTAATAACATCAATTCGGTTTTCAAGCGCGACTGCAAGCTGTTTATTGTCATTTGAAATGGCAATTTTATGGATATTTTCAATTTGAGCTGTTAATACCCGTTCTTTTTTTGTTTCAAGGTTATAGCTTCTTACTATTGAAAAAAGCCCCATATCTTTATAGCAAAACAGCAATTCTTCTCCTGATGCATCAAATATAAAATCATTTGGGATAGTCATTTTTAATTTTTTAGGACGTTTGTTTGTTTGCAAAAGATCTATCAGATATATTGCATTTTTTGGGTTGGCTACTGCTAATAACTGTTTGACATGGTTATAAGCATACAGGATATTATTATCTTCATTTTTAATTGTTAGGTATGGTTTATTTGTTAGTTGCCCTGGCGTAGATGATTCATGAGCACTTATTATTTTAAGCACCTCACATTGTAATTCACCAGGCATGTTAAAGAAGTTAGAATGCACATCGTCGCCATTAAAACCATGTATTGTTATTTGAGTATCATCTTTGGTAGCAACTTTTTGCATTTCAATATCCTGTGCATAAAGACAGGCGTGAGAAAATAGTATAATAATTGCTGTTTTTTTGTTCATTGATATATCCAAATTTGATCTTATAATTTAGTTTATTATTCTTTTTGCATTATATATTATATTATAATAGCAAATTTCCCTGTTTTTGACAAATGTATAGCAAAGACAGGTATGATCTGACTTATCCATGGATCGCAATGTGGAATGTGACAGGATAGTTTTAATCTACCAATTCAAAGATATCAATGGCCCGTGTACTGGGATTTTGCTTTAATATTAAATTAAAGGTTTCGTAAATAATAGGGTCCTGGGTTGTTACAAATTGTCCCGAACCAATAGGATGATGTTGTTGAGTTTGAATAATGGCTGCTGTATCAGATGGTTGTATCGTTACCATTAATTCTGTACGAGCGTGAAATTCCAAGTTTACTGATGCAATTTCATTTGGTTTAACGGGTAATGTTCTATGGTGTTCCCACTTATTGTCATGCATAAGATGAATTTGTGCTAGTACAGAAAACGGGGAATTATTGGTGAACGTATTTAGCTTAAAATTTTTTTGTAAGAGTGCATGACACTGTTGTTCTGCTGCTAAGCGATTCGATGCGTAAAGATTTTGAAACCGCGCGAGACGCGCTTGAGATTGTAATTGTGCGTTAATTAATCTTTGGGACAATTCATCACGGTGTTTAATTAATGACTCGTTAGCTGTTTCAAGTCGAGCAATTTCTCTTGCGATATAATCGTGTTGCAGGGCGCCTTCTATTACTAACCATGCGATTTTTCGATCTGAATAAAAATGGGGCTGTAATGTTTCATCAGCAGCCATAAGGCAAGAACCATAAGAAAGAATAAGAAATAATATTAACATAGCAAAAGCTCAGGCAGTGTATCTTTAACCTTTTGAAAAATCTGATATTTTATTAATCTTTCCAATTCCACCATTTTAAAAGTTCAGGGTCATGGTGCTGTGTCGATGCAAAATAAATTGCGCAGCGAAAGACATAGAGCATGCATCTATCAACTTGCTGGCCCTTGAGTATGCACAGCGTTTTATACAGTTTTTCAGCGTCTGCATCTTTAAGATCATCTAGTGACCGCAACCCCATGTCCCAAAAATCTTGCGCAATAATGTTACCCACACCAGGAATTTCACGAAATACGGCTAATGTCTTTTTTTGATTATTATTAATCATTTTGGGTAGAATGTTGTGCAGTTTTATTTAACGTATTTTTCGATTAATTCATGTGCTGTAAATATTTTTTTAACTTCATTTAAGGCATGGTTTTCATCGCCTTGCATAAGTTTTTCTATACTTTCTTTTGATTTATATTGTTGCAAAGTTTGAGCAGCTTGGAAAACGGTAAAAGTTTTTGGTAATTTATCTTTAACCGCTTCAGCATTTTTAAAATTTTCTGGGCTTGGAAAGTTTCCGCAATTTATCAGTAAGGCTGCTATCCCAGCTTTTCCAAGATCTAATTCTTCCAAGGATTTATGAGCATCTGTTGGTATTAATGTTACCGCATTGAATGATTTTTCAGAGAGATCTTTGCCTGGAAATTCAGTGTTCATGCTTTTTAAGTGCATAGTATTAAGAATGAGACAAAGTAATAATATTTTTTTCATATATATTTTCCTTAAGAGTATTAACTTACTTTATAAATTGCATGTTTGCCGACTTTAATAATCATACCAGATTTTGGTAACACGTTTGTGTTAATCTGGGTAACTTTTTCACCGTCAATGCTGATAGCGCCCGCTTCAATGCGGCGGCGGATTTCAGTTGAGGAAAGTTTTTCAGGCAACAGTTTTACCAACTCTATAATAGTGGTTTCTTGTGATGGCACCGTTATTTCAGTAGCATGCGAATAGTCTCGTTTTTGAAACAGCTCTTCAAAGTTTTTTAAAGAAGTTTCAGCTTCAGCTTTAGACCAGAAACGTTCAATAATTCTAAACGCCATCTGTTTTTTAAGTTCCATCGGATGCGCCGTGCCTGCAACAACATTGTTTTGCATTTTCACAATTTCGTCATAAGGCGTTAATAATAATAATGTATAGTAGCGCCACATTAAGGTGTCAGAAATCGACATAAGTTTACCAAAAGCATCTTGCGCAGGTTCTGCTAAACCGATCGTGTTGCCGTAAGATTTAGACATTTTTTGTACGCCATCAAGGCCTTCAAGTAATGGTAAGGTAATGCATACTTGGCCTTCCATGCCATGTGCCTCTTGTAAATGGCGCCCCATTAACAGGTTAAACGTTTGGTCGGTGCCGCCAAGTTCGATATCAGCTTTAAGCGCAACAGAATCATAGCCTTGTAAAAGTGGGTACATAAGTTCATGCATACCAACTGGGGTTTGTTCAGCAAGGCGCTTTGCAAAATCTTCACGTTCAATAACACGCGCAACGGTAACTTGGCCACAAATTTTAAGCCATTGGTCAAGCGTGATTGGGGAAAGCCACGTCGAATTATACGCAATGGTCGATTTGCTGGTATCAAGAATTTTGCCCACTTGATCTAAATACGTTTTGCTGTTTTGCTCAATCTGTTCTGGCGTTAATGGCGGCCGTGTCTTTGAGCGGCCGGTAGGGTCGCCAATTCGCGCAGTAAAATCACCAATTAAAAAGATAATATGGTGGCCCATATCTTGTAGCTGGCGCAATTTAGAAAGCACAACAGCATGGCCCAAATGTAAATCAGGAGCCGTTGGATCTGCACCAAACTTAACTATAAGCTGTTTGCCCGATGATAATTTTTTTTCTAATGCCGGCACAGAAAGAATCTCTTGTGTGCCAATGGCAATTTCATTAATAAGTTGTTCAACTGTTTTCATAATTTTTAAGCACCTTTAAGTAATATGCTGAAAAGTTCTATAGCCCACACAATGCAGCTAAAAGTTATTGTTAAGAAGAATTGGTAAAAAAGTATACAAAAAGCTAATGGTATAGCAATCATAAAGAGCCATGAATATTGGCTCATCATAATCTGATATCTAAAAGGATATATCGCTGCTTGGAATGCGTTACGCACCATCGAAATGCATAATACCGACGCTTGAATAAAAACAATGCCTACAAAAAAAAGCGTTGCCGTTATTGCATAGGGCGAACAGTTTGAAAACCATGGCGCATTTTGTTGAAAGATATAGCGTGCATCGTCTGATGCTTGATACAGCATGGTTTTAGAAAACATTCCTAGTGATGTATAAATACACTCTTTGCCGGTTAATAACACGCTTGGAATAATTGCACATATTGCAAGAAACAGACTCACCAGCGACTGAGCGGAATAGGCTAAAATAGTCCTAAATGCTTTGTTGCGGCCACTGATATATTCTTGGTCCACGGGTAGTATGGTTCCCCAGCCAAAGCTTAAAAAGATAAAACATAATGACCCGAACATATCAAAATAGTCAAAAAGGTTTTCTACTTGTTCGTCATGGGCATGCATTTTGTCATAGGCGCCATGGGTAATAAGTAGGGAGGTTAAATATCCGTTAAGGGGCACTGAAAGCACAAAGGCGATCAATTTGATGATAAGAATAATAATAAAGAGTGATGATATCATAGTTTTAATGCGTTATGAAAATTAATTATTTATTCGCTAACCCTTGCGTAGGCTCAGGATGAGCGACGGGGGAACACCGTGCACCCTGAGTGTTCTTCGCAAGAAGAATGTATCGAAGGGGCAGTATCCACCATACACCAGATTAGTTCTCAGTATACCAAGAGGTGTATAAGTTGTCTTGCCAAAAAAGGAGTTGCGTATAAACTTCCAAGAAAGCAGTAGTGTTTAGAGATTTTTTAAAGGGTAGATCATGAACAAAAAAGAGAGTTTAGTCTATTACGCAGTTCCGCCGTTTATTCTTATAATTTTGGCAATTATCGCTTATTTTTCATCGGTATCGTATGAATTTCAGTTTGATGATTTGGCAAATATTGTTAATAATTTTCAGGTGCGTGTGGGTGGTGTGTGGGAGCTTTTTTTTGCAAATACCCGTTGGATATCACAAACTCTTAATACCTTTTATTTTCAATTTGGTAAGTTTGACCCGTTTATATACCGGCTTGCTAACATTACGTCACATATTATAACGGGTGTTATTGCATATTTTGTGGTCTATTTAATGCTGCGCAGGCTTAAGCATACGACGTTTTTGTATGCTCAACGCTTTACGGTAGCCTTTTTAACAGCAGGTTTTTTCTTATTGCACCCGGTTCAATCACAAACTGTTTCGTATATTATTCAGGGGCAGCTTGAAGGTTTGGCTGCACTGGTAACATTATCTATGATCATGTTTTTTTTAATGTATATGACATTCAAATCGGCGACTGCTCGTGCTTTGTCATTAGTCGGTATGTATATTTGTATGTTCTTGGCGCCCGGAACAAAAGAGATAGCAATTATAAGTCCGTTACTGGTTCTTTTGGTTGACTGGTTTTTCGTTGCGCAGGGCAACTGGCATGCGTTATCGCGCCGCTGGTGGTTACATGCAAGTTTATTTATCGGCATTTTTGGCATGTATATCTTTTTCTTAAAGCCAGAATATTTTACGACCATTTTGGGCCTTAAGATGGAACTGCATAATAATATGGGCAATATGCTCACCGATAAAGTCGGTGAAAAAATTACGCCGCTGTGGTACTGCATGTCCCAATTTAAGGTAATTTTACACTATATTGGTATATTCTTTTGGCCATTTAATGTCAGTGTTGATTATGATTGGGTATTAGTCGACCACTTTTTTGCTCTTGATTGTATTTTCCCATTTTTGGCACTGTGCGCACTTGCCGTATACACACTCTATCGTCTGTATAAAAATAAAACAGATTTAATAAGTTTTGGTATTATTTGGTATTTTCTTGCCGTGTTGCCACGCTCGAGCATAATCCCATCAACAGAGTTGGTTGCAGATTATAAAACCTATTTAGCATCACTGGGACTTTTCTTTTTGTGGGCATATGCTGCAGCGTATCTTGTTTATAGTATAGAAAAACATTTTCATATAACGCGCCAGTTACTGCACTGGGGAATACTGACTGTGCTGTTAATGCCCTTTGGGTATGCGCTGTATGAACGCAATAAAGTGTGGCGCACTGCAGAAGAGTTTTGGTTAAATATTTTACAAAATGCACCGGGCAAAGCGCGTGCGTATAATAATTATGGTGTTTCGTTATGCGCAAAACATAAAAATGAAGAAGCGATTCCCTATTTTCAAAAAGCTATGGATATGGATAAAGTATATTCAGATCCGCACAATAATATCGCTGTTGCGTATGGTTGTCTTGGCAGGCTCGATGAGGCTATTAAAGCGCTCGAACATAGTGTTAAAATCTGTCCTGTGCAGCCTGAAGCGTATAATAATATGGCAAGCTTCTATTTACAAAAAAATGAACTGCCAAAATCTGAAGAGCTTTTAAAGATTGCACTTCGTTTGCGTCCGCATTATGGCAAAGCGCATTTTAATCTTGGGCGCACCTTTTATGCAATGGGCAAAAAAGATGAAGCGTGGAGCTGTTTTAAAACCGCTTGTTTAAAGGCAGATTTTGATACGATTGACTCATTTAATTTTTATGCTGGAATATCATTGGAATTGAAAAAGTTCGATGACGCACTTTTGGGATATAGAAAGATGCTTGAGCTGGCGCCTCAAAGCCGTGACGCAATAAGTGGCATGGTAAATACTTATTTAATGAAGGGTGAGCCAGAAAAAGCTCTGCCGTACTTTAGACAGCTGTTACAACTGTTTCCAAATCAGCCAGATTTACAGTTTAAATATGGCGAGGCGCTTATTGCTGCCCAGGATTATACCAATGCACTTGCAGTTTTTAGGAGCATTCTGGAAGCTAATCGTGGCTTTGTTCCTGGGTATGTTAAAGTCGCCGGATGCTTGTATAAATTGGGCAGAAAACAAGAAGCATTTAAAGCCCTTGAAGACTTCTTGGCACAAAATCCACCGCAAGAATTTGCAGAGCCGATTAAAAGTATGTTACAAGATATGAGAACTGGGAAATTTAAATAAGAAAGTTTTATGAAGAGTAAATTTCTTACCTTTTGTATAGTGTTGGGTATTGCTTCAATTGAAGCAATACCCACTGAACTTAATACACTTTATCAAAGTTTTGAAAAGGCGCAAAAAACGCAATCTATTGCTCAAGAACTTGATAGAGTGATTCCCTTAGATAGAGCTTATAAAAAAAATGTTTTATTGTATGAAAAATACACACCTCTTATGACAGCAATTGATGCCTATATTAAAATGGCATATGCTTTGCAAGCTGAGGGGAAATCTAAAGTTCCAGATTCTTCAAAAAAACGTTCAGAAGTTATCAAAGAATCCACCAAGAATATTATAAAATTTTCTCAGGCGCGAAGAAAAGTTGAAGAACAATTTGCTGCATTAAAAGATTAATTTTTTTTTTTATCTTTTTGAACGTTTTGTTTTGGCATGCAATGGCACTGTTTCAATGCTTTTGCGCAGCTGATCTGAAAGCGTGGGCTTTTTGCGCGCAATTTTTTTAACTGGTGCAGTAGCTTTTGCTGTTTTCTTTTTACTTTTAGCTTTTAAAAGAGCTTTAATTTCTTGGGCAAACGTATCTTTAAATTTTGTTATATCAAATTTCTTTACTGATAACGTGTTGATAAGTTGCTCTGCTAGTTTTAATTCCTGCGCATTATATTTTGGCACGGGTGAAGCGGGGACATCAAGAGCCTTTATTTCATAAGAATAGTGTAACGTGGTGAGCAGTAAATAATTTTCATGCGGGCGTATTGCGCAGGTGTATTCTTTGTCGTGCATAATAAATCTGCCTATGGCAATTTTATCTAATTTTTCTAATGCCTTTAAAAATAATGCATAGCCATTATTACCGCTTCTTGCTGGCGCAATATAATAATGGTGGTTCATGTACAAGTCATTTAGCTGATCAGCTTCAATAAATTCTACAATGTTAAGTGTCTCTGTTGTTTCTGGACGCAATTTTTTGAGCATATCTTGACTCAGAATTAAAAAACCTTTTGATGTTTTAAACCCTTTGACGGTGTCATTCCAGACAACTTCTTTTTGGCACTTTGGGCACCAGCGATGATATTCTAATGGCGTTTGGCACGTTGCATGCAACATAGTAAACCCTAATGCATGTTCTTGTATTGCCGGGTAAAGTTTAATGGGAATCGAAACTAACCCGAAAGACAGTGAACCTTGCCAAATTATTTTCATGAAAATCCTCTTTTATATATTTCTAGCATACGGTACAATTCCTATGCTATAAAAAAATTAAAAATGGATTTTTATGTCGAAACCAATCTTTGTTATTCAAGAACATCACGCGAGTCATTTACATTACGATTTTCGTCTCGAAATGGACGGTGCATTACGTTCATGGGCGGTGCCAAAAACGCCCACCGCAGAGCCTGATATTAAAAGACTTGCCGTGCTCACAACGGACCATCCGCTTGAATATGCAACTTTCCAAGGTGTTATTGAAGAAGGTTACGGTGCCGGCACGGTCAAGATTTGGGACCACGGCACGTATGACAATATTACGCATCATGAGGGCAAACTTATTTCGATGGACCAAGCCTTTGAAGATGGGCGCATTAAAATTAATTTGCACGGCAAAAAATTAAAAGGCGCATTTGCCCTTATTCGATTTCACAATAACGACAAGAATTGGCTCTTGATGAAAATCGATGATAAATATGCAGAGTAATAAAAAGCTTAACGTTACACAGCTTTTTTAAGAGCCACTTGTTTAATAGCCTCTTTTATTATCTCTTTGCTAGCTATCACCGTATATTCAGTTAATCCGCTTAACTGCATTACTTGGTCATCGGTATATTTAAAGTTATTGGTGCTGGTATAGTTTTTACTGTCTTTAGGGTCCAAGTACCAACCATTTTGATATCCTGGATTTGCGATAACCGGTACATAGATAATTGTTGGTGTTCCAGTTTTTGGATCGCCATAATGGACCGAGCAGTTATTTTTGGTAGCGTTATAATCGATAGTCGGGAATTTGAGGTTATTTTTTTGAGCATATTTTTCTGCAAGTTTTAATTGCGCAGCAGGGTTTACTATGTTGCTTGCAGATGCATCAAGCACAATAATAATATCAACAGCTCTTTCTGGACGTAATAATGGCGGCAGTGGAAGATTAAAATCAAGCCCAGCATCAATAAGTTCAAATTTTGGCAAATCAGAAAGCGGTGCGCCGTTAATGCCGAATGTCCAGTTAAAAATATCTGGTGCCGCTATCCGTTTTCCGGTAATAGCAGAGCCTTTTAAGGCGCTTAAAACTTCTTTTGGTGCAACTTTGCCAAACTTATCATTAATAAACTCTTCTACGTTTACCGCAATTGCCGATCCCCATATCCCCATGCAAAAGCTTAAAGGTTGCGCTGGCGGATATATAGAATAACTTTGTTTGCTTGATGCGCCTTTTTCAAATTTTCTACCAAACGCCCACACGGGAATAGATGCATTAAGGTACGTGCTACCAACTTCATAGGGGGTAAATTCTACCCATGGTTTAGCATCTTGCATGCTTGGTGAGGTAATTACCGCAGTAAAAATTGGAAATGGGTTTCGTGACGGACTCATTTTTTCGGTTAAATCTGCAATAGTAAATTTGCCTGAGTTTGGAAGAAGAACTTTTTGTGCTATTAAAGAACCCCAAATATCGATAGGTGAAATGGGAATATTAAAAGAAAGGTTATTTAATAACGCGTTACTTATTTGTAAAACATCAACATCACTTTTTATATCTACTGATAATTTCCCATAAAGATCATGCAAAAAAGAATCTATGCTTTTACCCGACTGGAGCCAACCTGACATTGCCCATGTTGAGCCAGAAAGGCCCGCCTGATATGTGAGCGCATTAAGAAGCCCAATTTTATCTGCGCCATTTATAAAACCTGCTGTGGTTATCATGGCGCGATATCCGCCGCCACTGCAACAAATAGCAATGCGTGGCAGATCAGATGTTTTTATGGGGGTTTCTACTAATGTGTTTAAGGCTTTTTCAGTTATTGCCGCACGTTGTTGCACATACTGTAGCTCTTGTGGGGATAGACTGTTACCTTGGCGCACTTGTGCATCTTTTGTTACATAGGGTGCTTTTACTAATGTGCCACGATTTATTTCATAGACAGAACTTTTAATTGCTTCAACTACCGGACGACTTAACCAGGTGACGGTATTATATCCATCTAATTCTTTGCGTTCGTTTTCTGCAATATAAAAATCACTTCCGCGCGTGCTTCCCAAATTTACAAAATGGCGATCACCCTTATGTATCGTGTTAGGAAAATCTTGTGTATAGGCAAAATAAAGATCGCGGTCATAGGTGCCCCCAACATAAAGTTTCAAGTCTGGCCGTTCAATGCTTTTTGTTTGGCCGGCAGCTATTAAAAAGGGCTCACTATTTTGCATACGTTCGCTGGTTACACCTTTGGTATAATAAAAAGCAGCATAGACATCTTTGTCTGTTTTATTAGCGATATTTATTTTGTCTGCATTAAGAGTAAAAGATAAAGCTATAAACGATATACTTATAATTTTTTTCATAACATCCCCCTGTATTTATATATAATTGTATATTTGGAAATGTTTGAAATGCAAGAAAAGCGATAAAAAGAATAAGATATCTTATCAAAGTGGCATGAATTAATTCTAATTATGTATACTTTTTAAAAATTTTCTTATTGTTGCGGTGGCTTTCTTATAAGGAGCGACGGTATTAATGGTAACCCATTTACTTAATGGCCATTGTTTGCCCGATTTGAGGGTGCACCATGGCCAAACGCCAAGCTTATCCAGATTACCTATTTGATACTCAGATTCAACTATTTTAATGATTTCTGTTACAAGATTATGTAGCTCTTGTTCTTGCTGCGCATTATGTGTGTAGCGGTACTTAGAATAAAAATGTTTTGCAAGTCCCGCGTAATCCCACGTTGAAAAACCTTCGCCGGGCATAACAGGCATGATATTTTCTTGTCCGGCATGGTACCAGTTCAGCAGTAATTTCCCCCAGCCAATTTGATAGGCAATAATATCATGAACACTTACAGGGCCACCAGTGCCTTCTATGGTTTTTACATCTCTTTTTAGTAACGGCACTTGCTCCAGCACCGTTACTAATTTATGGTATTCGGTGTTAATGCTTTGAGCTAAAGGGGACTTAAGAATAGAATTATTTAAGCTTATTGCCATTTGGTACATCGCCATTAAAAGTTACAAGTTGTATGGCTCCAGAAGCGTCTTCTAGCCCAAGCAACAGGAATTCAGAAGTAAAGCCAGCAATGTTTTTTGTGCCGACATTAGTAAGTCCCAATACACGCATGTTCACAAGCGTTTCGGGTGTATAGTGGTGCGTTACTTGTGCAGATGTTTTTAATATGCCAATCTCCGGGCCAAAGTCTACCCAGATTTTATAAGCAGGTTTTCGTGCTTGTGGGAAAAGCTCACTTTTAATAATTGTCCCCGCGCGAATATCTATTTTTTCAAAATCATGAAATGTTAGGTTTGTCATAACTATACCTATATATAATTCGCGCTTTAAGAGATTAGTTTATGTCTTCTTAATAACTGGTAAGCCGCATGATTTGGATCTTTGATATGCTGCTCTACGTGCGTAAGTAATTTTTTATCGTATGGCTCGCACCCTTGGCAAACGTTTTTAACGCATATCAGTATAGCCCTTTGACTGCCTAGCTTGTAGGCAAGATCAAAAAATTTTAATGCTGGGTCGCGGTAGTAAAAAATACTTTTTGGATCATCATAATGATTTTGGTACTCTTTCATTAATCTGTCGTATTCTTCAAATAACTCATCAGGACCAAGTTTCTTTTCAGATTTCTCAGATATTGGTTGCTCCTGATCTTCAGGATATAAATCTTGATAGGTGGGAAGTTGCTCCTCATTAAATTTTTTATGTGACAAATCCTGCATTTCTATTTCATGGTAGCAGGAAAAGATGGGTGTTCTAAGCAAAAAAAGAAAAGCAATAAAGACTTTATTCATAGTATTTCCATGTTTGATTTCAATATGATTATACTTATGAAGAGCTGTTTTTGCAACATGTGCCTAAAAAACTAAAAAGTAATCCCTGTGGTTATCCAAACGGTCCATTGGTCAAGCGCATTTTTGGTAGCAAATTCATACGCAGCGCCAAGACCCAAAAGTGCAGAGTAGCAATCTCGTTTAACAGTGTACCCAAGATCAAAATACAATTTCTGGCTCTGTGCCCGTGGGTGCGCCGCAGAATTAAGATTAATATCAGCATCGGTAATATAGGTAAATGCTGCATCCGTTACGGTTGCGTTGCTGCCCGCTGCACCTTGGCAAATAGTTGCTGTGCTTGCGCTGGTAATTGGGTAACCGCATAATGCTAATGTTTGTATGCCATAGCCTGATGTGATAGGACATTTTTTACAGATCTTTTCTGCTTGGCGCCACCAGAAATCGTAACCGAATTCAAGATTAAAATTGCATATTGGCAGATTGAGTGCCATCCACAGATCAACGGTATTTCCAGGGGTTACTTTTACCGGAACCGTTAATAAATTGATCCCTGGCTGTGAATTTAAAGGTTGGTCAGGAGTAACTACTAAAAGATAGCGTGACCATTGTCCGTTTTGACAAAGGTCGAATGAGCGCCGTTCTGTTGCGCCAAAGATATAGCGATATTTTAAATCAAGCATAAACGAAAGTTCATAATCACTGATTTCACCAGCAACTGCATCAAGATCAAGGCCGACACCAACGCTGCCATTTTTTGAGCCAACCAATGGTTCAAAAAGATAGTCTGAGTTTGGCCGTTTACCCGTTGGCGCTGTTGCAACGGTATATAGTGTTGCGTGGCAGTCTTCGAGTCTAAAAAAATCGTAACCCAACTTGAATTGAATATCATCAAGTCCGCCGACTTTAAGGTTGCCACATGATATTTTGCCGGCGCACCAAGCCTCGTTATTGAATGCATCAAATGCATTTGCAAAGCCGGGGATAGTTCCCGTTTGAGCGCGATATTCATGCAACCCTGCATTATTTGTTACCTGGATAGCGGCGCTGTTAATACCAAGCCAGATCGATTTGGTAAAATTAAAGTATGCGGTGAATAATACCCCAGCAACGGTTCTTTCAGGAGCGAGAAACATGGTTGATGTATAGTATGTTCCATCTGGTGAAATAAGATTAAACCAGAGTGAATCCAGATTTCCATTGCCACTTTCATCAAGTGCTGCGCATGCGTTATTGCCAGGTAAAAAGTAGCGCGCCATTTTTTTATGATTGGTCGATTGCATAAACAGCGGTTTTGCATAAAAGCTAAACCAGTTATTTTCTAGACTGTGATATCGGTGATAATTTGTAAGCGAAAGTTCTAGCATTGAGTCGGTACTGATATCACGTGGTCTAAAAAAGCTGTGACTTGAAGAATGTAGCTGTTTTGTAAATATAAGCATGAATAAAAAGAGTAGATTTTTTTTTGTCATAACTATCTCGTGGG
Organism: uncultured Candidatus Babeliaceae bacterium; assembly: GCA_963704655.1. GTDB lineage: Bacteria > Babelota > Babeliae > Babelales > Babelaceae > BOG-1370. Next base: position 1,249,711 of record OY969927.1, read on the forward strand.
TTAATGGTGAAAATATATATAAAAGTACTCATTTTTTATGATAAAAAGCTAGTTTTTTAAAAAAAATTATAATTTTTATAGATTTTTTTGGCTCTTTCTATTAATGTTGTTGTTGTGCATATAACCAAGGAGTTTAATTATTATGGCATTCAGCGTAAAATCCAAGAAAAGTGGTAAAACTTATTTCTTACATTCAAAAGAAGTTAAGCTTGCCGGTGGCCGTTTACAAAATATCTTTTACTTTGCTGGCGAAGAGGCTAAAAATTCTCTTAATGCATTGCCTGCAGGATACGAAGTTATGGAAAATGAACGTACCGGTTTGCCAATGTTACGTAAGAAGAAATAGATTTTTTGCTTCATACGACAGTGCGTATTTATAAAAGCATACTTTTTGCTACGGTTTTTTTTGTAATACATAATTTACAAACAAAGCCGTTTGATGCGCATCTTGCAGGGTCGTGGTACCCTGCCCAACGTACCGATTTAAAAAAACTTTTACAATCTTTTGAAAATACTACAAAAGATACTTTTGATATGCGCACGGATAGTTCAAAGATTCGTGCGCTTATTGTCCCGCATGCTGGATATTATTATTCTGGCCGTATAGCAGCAGCAGCGTATAGATTACTCAAAGATAGCGTTATTGATCGTGTTATTATTTTGGCACCGTCACATTACAAAGCTTTTAACGGTGTTGCATTACCCGAATTTACGCAGTATAAAATACCTGCAGGTATTATGCGTTTAGATTCCCAAGCGCTTAATAAACTAGCTGTAACTAGATTATTTACTGTCGATAATGGCGCATTCTATCCTGAGCATGCCATAGAGATACAACTTCCTTTAATTAATTATTTTTTACCCAAGGCTAAAATTGTTCCTTTAGTGGTCGGTGACCTTTCAGCTGCTGACTGTGTTTCTGTTGCTACGAGTTTAAAGGCGCTCATAACACCTAACACATTAGTAATTATAAGTTCAGATCTTACTCATCATGGTGCTGCTTTTGGATATGCGCCATTTACTGACGCAATAACTGCTCGCGTTGCGCAGCTTGATTCACAGATTCTTTATGCTATTCAGCACCAAGATTTAAAAAAATTTAAAAATATTATCCATGATACTGGCGCAACCGTTTGTGGGCACATGCCATTGGAAGTTCTTTTAAAGATGGAAGAACTGAATGCATTTGGTTCTTGTGCAACACGTTTGGTCGCCTATGGCAATTCGGCAGAAACATCTGCTGGTGTTGAAAGATTAGTTTCGTATGCTGGTTTGATAGTCACGCAAGAAACGAATAATCAAGAATATTCTATGCAGGAAAAAAATTCACTGTTGCGCTATGCGCGCAACACCATTGCAGAAACTTTTAAGAAAACTATTAATCCAGAATTGTTAAAACCGGTTATGACCCCAATGCTTGAAAAGCCTTCTGGTGTATTTGTAACTCTTTATTCTAAAAATGGCAATGGAAAACAGCTTCGTGGTTGCATCGGCACGGTGTTAGCGCGTGAGCCATTATATCAAGCAGTTTCTGCAATGGCATATCAAGCAGCGTTTAATGATAGTCGGTTTGCGCCATTACAACCTGAAGAACTTAGAAATATTTCGATAAGTATATCGATACTTACGCAGCCACATTCTGTAGCAAGTTATCATGATATTATTTTGAATAAACATGGCATTATACTTACTGTTGGAAATTCTTCTGCATTGTTTCTGCCTAAAGTTCCTCAAGAATTCGGTTTCACACTTCAGCAGACATTAGCTGAGCTCAGTAAAAAAGCAGGGCTTTCTGCAGACGCTTGGAAATCGCCCGATGCGAAATTTCAGGTATTTGAATCTATAGATTTTAGTGAATAAACTTTTTAAAAAAAAGATTATCTTGACTCTAACCTCTACTTATCTGTAATACTTATAAATAGAAAGTAGGGGAGGTCATGAATAAAATAGTACATACTATTTTTTTGGCCCTGTCGTGTGGGGTACTTCAAGCATCAGAACATGCTCGCAAAGTTACTACCTTTATCTATTCTCATGGTTTTACTAGTTGTAAAGCAAAAGCTAACTCCTACATACAGGCAAGGATAATACCTGAAACTACTAGAAAATTTAATTATTCAGATGCATATCTTAGTTGGGAACCATCGCATGGTTATGGGGTTGCGCTTGATTTTTGGAACTCTTGTATAGGTCAGAACTCTGATATTAAAAAACTTGCATGCGAAGTTGACCAGTATTCAGGCCCTATTGTTTTAGCGGGCGAATCGCGCGGAGCAAGTACTATCTTAAATTATTTAGGCAGTGAGTATGCAAAGTCAGACCGTATAGCGGCAGCGATTCTTGACTCGCCCTTTGATATGGTTAAAAGTGTTCTTGCGCATAGATTAAAATTATTAGGTTTGAAAGATGTATTATCTCCTGAGGCAGTTGAAAGAGCGGCGCCCTATTTTTGTTGGAATTACGATCCAAATGGTATACAGCCAATCAAATCTGTTGCTCTTATAGATCATGAAATTCCTATATTCATGGTCTGTTCAGCTGAAGATGCTATAGTTCCCCATTCCAGTGGATTAGCTCTTTATAAAGAAATGCTTAGGAGCGGCCATAAAAAAGCCTACCTTTTAATGCTTGAAAGAGGTAAACATGGCTGGATTATGCAGGGGCCACAAGGGGATCTTTATCGCAAAGTTGTTCATGCTTTTTATGAGAGTAATGGCATTGATTCGGGTCTAGAGAGTTCACCAGGGGGACACGATTTGCTGCAAGATTATTGCCAGCCAACTTTAGAGCAGCTTGAGCAACCAGATTTTATGAGTCTTTTAGCATCCTAACTAAAAAAATATTGTTAAAAATGTTTCTAGTGTTTACAGTATACTAAACATTAAACGAGAGTACGCTATGAAAAAAATTATGAGTATTATGCTTGCTTGTGCAAGTAGTTGTGTGAATTTGAAAGCTTATATGGTTAAAAAATTAGAGGCTGCACCGCAGCAATTAGAGCTGTTTAAAGAGATTGCAACACAGCGTAATGAGCAGTTGCCAGAATTATGGAACACTCTTACACCACAAGAGCGTGTTTTAGCATACTTTCTGTATAGAGCAAGTAATGCTGGTAACCGTATTATAGCCGATCAAACGCATCGACATGCCGTTGAAATTATCGAAATTTTTGAAAAAATTGTTCAGAATAAAGCGGTTATTAAGCAAAAATGCGCTCAAACTTTTGATGTTGATGCTTTCTTGAAAGAAGCCGAAACTTTCTTAGTTTATCTCTATGCGCATCATGGCCAATACTTTTTAAAAGAGTTTGAAAATCATAAACGCACGCCAGAAAAGATGCAGCTAAAAATGCTTGTTTTGGGTAATATTGTTGTTGCTCTTAATGCAATCGGTTTACATGAACCGCACCATTTAGTGAATCGCTTGCGTGAATCGATTTTTGATGCATCTTATGAGCCTACTGTTACGGTGGAAGGCAGTATCGAAGAAAGTGCGGGGAACTATTATAGCCCCGATTTTACTGAGCAAGATTTTGAATTACTTGATCCAGAAAGTAAAGTGGCATTAAATGTGTATTCCTATATCGCATCCGTTAATGGTGTGCCTGTGCCTATGGTTGAACGGTATAAAATTGGCGGAAAATATTCTGCAGAATTAGAAGTGGCCCATTATTGGCTCACAAAAGCGCATGATCACGCGGTGAAGTATCCTGAGATTTTTGATAAACATATTCCTGCTAGTTTAAAGCATATGCTCAAATACCTTGAAACGGGTGATGAGCAGGAGTTTAGAAAGTTTTCTATTGAATGGCTCAAGACTAACAGCAGAATCGATTTTAATTTTGGTTTTGTCGAAGTCTATCAGGACCCGAAACAGTTTCGTGGAGAATTTGAAGCCGATGTTACGGTAAAAGTTGTTGATATGAAAAAACTTAATGCTCTCTTGCCAGCACTTGAAAAAGCATTGCCATTTCCTGATGAATTTAAAAGACAGAACTTAGAAGATACTGCCGCTATACCAAATGCATCAGTGAATGCTAAAATTTTTGCCTCTGGCGGTGCTGGTCCGGTGAAGGTTGTTGCTGCGTATTGTTTGCCAAATTATACTGATATTCGTGCAGAACATGGCTCAAAACAGATCATCTATCAGTTTGGCAAAGGGCTTGGTGAATTGATGAACCCGACTTTAGCATTGAGACTTTTTAATATAAAACAACACGCAGATTGGCTTGAAAAACATGACCCGCAAGGCAAACTGAATCATGACATTTGGGATGTGCATGTTGTGTTGCATGAAACACTTGGCCATGGCAGCGGCAGGGACGCTGAGCATGTTTTTGTCCCAGGTGACCCATTAACTATTAGCGGAAAATCATATGCTATCGGTGACGTTATTCAAGTAACCAGTGATAACAATACTGAATTTATAGGTGGATACTCGTCTGCATTAGAAGAGTTGCGCGCCGAGATTATCGCGCTTTATACGAGTATTTATAATTATGACGAACTTGATGCAAGTGGTTTATATAAAGACTGGACCAAAAGAATCGGTAAAGAAAAACTCATCGAATGGTTTATCGTGCACATGGCGCAATCTGGTTTGAATAGATTACTCGTGCAAGCAGATGATGCAACAGAGATTGTTCAGGCGCATGCGCGTGCAGACACGACTATTATGAACTATTTACTTGATCATGGCGGTTTAGAACTTGTAGAAGAGCAGTATCCTGTTAACGGCGTTTCACACACGGTTGTTGGTATTCGTTTAACAGATTTGAATTTAGCAATGCAGGCAGTTACTGACCTTGCATGTTTGGTGCAGCGTTGTAAATCTACTGCGGATGGCCAGGCTGTTGAAGAACTTATGAAGACATATGGCACCTGTGTTCGCCACCCAGAATATATTAAAATCCTTAAGGCAAATCGTCAGGCAGTGCAGGGTGATCTTAAAGAGATCGCAGAGATATTCCCGCGCTTGATACCAGAAACAGATGCTTCTGGAGAAATTACTGACATTTCAGCCGAATGGCCAGCAAGTTTTCTTGAACAGCAGCTTGAACAGAGCAAACTTGCATTATCTAAAGAATAAAAAAAGGGGCATAGAAATATGCCCCTTTTTTTTAAAAAGCTAATTATTTTAAAGTGAAACTTGTTTATGTGTTGGTTGGTTCTTATACGTATATTTGTGTGTTTCAAAAAGATTTGAAAGTTCTAATGCGCGTGCCAAGCGGGTTAAGCCGATTCCTGCGCCAAAACGTGGAATCATAGATAAAGAAAAATATTCTTCAAGCTCTTTAAGTACACGGTCTTTACCAAATTTGGTAAATAACAGCTGGGAGTATGCGCCGTCTTTAATGGTAAAAAATTGTTCGCGCATAAGTTCAGTATCAGTTTCGCGCTCTGCCGACCCAATTGTCTCCATGCCATGCAATAAAACATCGATTTTATTATACAGACCATTTTCACCGCGTTTCATGTTCCAGAATGGGTTTGTTACTGCAGGAAATTTTTCAAGGCTAATACAAGCGCCATATTTTTTTTCAAGTGCAGTTTCATGAACAGCCTCAATTGTCTCTGTTTCAAAACTTTGTGCTGTTGCTGTGTAATCGATACTTACGGGCATATCAAAGCCAAGATGTTCTAAAAGTTCAGCTTCTAGTTTTTTAAGGTCATTGAATGTTCCATGTGCCTCAAACTCAAACATAGGGAAAATTCTTTGATGGCGTCCTTCGATTGGGTTTGGTTCGTCTCGGTAACTCGTGGTTATACAAAAAACACCCGGCCACTGCGGGTGCTTTAATATTTCTGATTCAAGCCACATTTGCCCAGTCTGCGGAAGCGGGTAACGCGTGTTCCCAAGGGTATATTCAGTGATTGTTTCTGGGTCCTCACAGGCTGCCAAAATCGAAGTGCGTGACTGCGCCGGAACCTCGATGAAGCCTTTTTTGTCTTGGAAAAAGCTGCGGAGCATTTTGACCATATCATTAAAATGTAGCGTATTATTCATACTATCTTCTCTTTTTTTTTAGGGTGTGTATAAATTGTTACTACTCTAATGAAAATGGTAAGTCGCTGTCAACTATTTATAAATCTTTTTCCATAGTAGTTACTTCGTGGTTAATAAGCCACTCTTTTGAAAGAACTTCCCAATTATGCTTTTCGTACCACGGGATAACGTTTACATCAGAAGTAAATAAATATATTTTTTTAAATCCCATAGAACGTGCTTTTTCACATATTGTTTCTTCTAAAAGTGTGCCAATTTTTTGATTTCTATAATCAGGTGTGACATATAATGCTGCAAGCCATGGCGTGAGTCCCGGTAAAAGCCCACGCGTTTCAGCAAGAGAGCACATGCCAACGGGAATTTCACCATCAAATGCCAAAAGCGTAAAGGGGATATGCTCATTAAGATATTTTTCACGTGATGCAATAAACGTCTCTAATGTATCAGTTGGCTTATAATGTCCCCATTCATTAAATGCCCATTGCGCACAGAGTGTGACATATTTAGGATGATTTTTTAGATAATCGATTTTAATCACTGCTTGATCTCCATACACATTTAAAAAATAGAGTAGTGTGAAGATAATTTTTTTCATAGTATTTTCTTAAGATAATTTTCTTAAGTAGTTTGCCCGTGTTTTGCCGTCAGGGTGTCCAGACAAAATTACCCCGGGAATTTTTGCTACCAGAGTTTGTTCTTTATGTGCATTAAGAATATCTTGGTGCACTTCAAAAAAATCTGCTGCGGCTGCTATTTCTTGGCGGGTGCTATGTGATGCGGCAAAGATGTCTGCTTTTTTTTCTTCATAGGCTTTGAAAAAGTAATTTGAAGAGTAGCTTAATAGTAAGTCTGTTATAGCAGCAGCAAGAAGTCCGGCAAGTATTGCAAAGCCATCTAAAATCATTAATAACGTAACACTTGTTGTAATTCCAACATAGGCTGAAATGGTACCAATAAGTGAAATAAGCACCATCTTTTTATAAGAGTAGTTATAATAAACATGGCCCAATTCATGCTTAAAGATAAAAAGCTGCGCATCGGGTGATAACGCCTGCCTGATAGCATTAATTCTCTGTTTTTGCGCTTGCGGTGTAGTTGGAAAAATCTGTATTTCAACAATATTTTTTACTTTAATTGCTTCTGGGTCATCCTCAAAAGCTGAACATACAAGTGGGTCGATAATTATGGCATTATTAATGGCCATTGCTATGCTTTCATACGTATAACCATAGCGCAACTGTACCGTGTCAGTATGTATTCCACAAGATCGTATTACTTTTTCTAAAAGTTCTTTGTGCGCGCCTGTGGGAATAAAGGGCAATGCTTTAATTTGGTTTAATGCGTTTTTCCAGTTTAGATAAAACAGATAAAATCCAATAAAAAGTGAACAGATTATCGCGCCATAGGCACTTTGAATAAAGTCTGAATAAAAATATGCGATTGCAAGAATAGGTAAACTTAAATTTACTATCCCTAATGCCTGCTGGCGTAATAGCGCAAGTACTGATTTCATGTTGCTCTTTTCTGTTTTTTTCTATTAAAATTTATTTATTATTTAAGAATTCTCGAACATGTCTGTTTTTTGTAAGGCCTAAAAATTTAGTGGCAAATGGGAGTGTTTCTTTCCAAATAGTTAAAATTTCTTCTGCCTCTTTTGGTGAGGATATAACGTTTTCTGTTATGTCAATTTGGTCGAACCCTTGGAATTGACGATTAAGTTGCAAAAAATTTGCAAGTGCATAAAGTTTACCAATTTTAAATGCTATTTCCTTAGGCAGATCACGATCATCAAAATAGTATGCCTTCTCAAGCTCATAAATGAAGGTCTCAAATGTCTTTTTTTCTGTTATATCAAAAATAGTTATTTCTCCCACATCTTTATTATAGGTGAAATCATAATCTCTACCATTGATTCTTCTTATTGTGTGATCTCTAATATCTCTGGTCGGATCAAAGCATTCAAAGGGTATTTTTTTAAAGGAGGTTTGGGTTTCAGTTAAGGGATGAAATCTAAACCGAAGGTCACGTGTTATTCCATTTGGGTTAAAAGTTAGCTCGCCCACCTGTCCTCTCAGTCCCCTCATACTACCTGCACATATTCCCTGGGGGAACTTTTCATTAATGTCGGTGAATGTTCTAATCGGTTGTGCTTGAGGTTTGTGTTGCTCAAAGAGCTCTATCGTTTGCTTATATAAGTCAAACTCGCATGATTGGATGTGCAACGCAAACAAGATATTTAAAAAGCCTCCAGCCGTAAGATATTTTACATATTTCATAAGGAAAGTTCTCTTTGTTAAAGGAAAGGGGCATTTTAGCCCCTTTGGGTTATTCAGTTTTTTCTAAGAATTCTTGTACATGCCTGTTTTGTGCAAGGCCTAAAAAATTAGTGGCAAATTGGCGTGTTTCTTTCCAAATAGTTAAAATTTCTTCTGCTTCTTTTGGCGATGATATAACGTTTTCTGTTATATCAATTTGGTCGAACCCTTGGAATTGACGATTAAGTTGCAAAAAATTTGCAAGTGCATAAAGTTTACCAATTTTAAAACCTATTTCCCCAGGATAAAGAGAATCATCATAATCTTTATCATCATCAGAATAGTATGCCTCCTCAAGCTCCTGGGTGAAGGTCTCAAATGTCTTTTTTTCTGTTATATCAATAATAGTTATTTCTCCTAAATCTTTATTATAGGCGAATTCATAATTTCTACCATCGATTTTTCTTTTTGTATTATCTCTAACATAATCTCTGGACGGATCAAAGCATTCAAAGGGTATTTTTTTAAAGGAGGTTTGGGTTTCAGTTAGGGGATGAAATAAAAGGCAAAGGTGACCGCTTATTCCACTTGGTTTAAAAGTTAGCTCGCCCATCTGTCCCCCCATATTACCTACATATATTCCCTGAGGGAACTTTTCATTAATGTCGGTGAATGTTCTAACCGGTTGTGGTTGAGGTTTGTATCGCTCAAAGATCTCTACCGTTTGCTCATATAAATCGAACTCGTACGACTCATCTAAATCGAACTCGCACGATTGGATATGCAGTATAAACATGATGTTGAAAAAAACTACTGCTGTAAGATATTTTACATATTTCATACTAGTTCTTTATATTAATGGGTTAATGTTTTGCTGATGATATGTTATCGCGCTTTGTACCAAATGGGTAAAAAGTGGATGTGGGGCAAATGGTTTGCTTTGTAGTTCTGGGTGAAATTGGCAGGCGATAAAATACGGGTGTTTCGGTATTTCGATAATTTCTGGCAAGTTACTTGTTTCATGTTTGCCCGAAATTATAAAACCGGCTTTTTCAAACTGTTCTGCATAGTGTGTATTAAATTCATACCGGTGTCTATGCCGTTCTGAAATAGTGTCTTTTTGGTAAACTTTTTCTGCCAAACTGCCCGGTTTAATGACACAGATCTGTGCGCCCAGGCGCATGGTGCCGCCCTTATTAGTAACCTCTTTTTGCGCAGCCATAATATCGATTACAGGATTTTTTGTTGCCGGTGTAAACTCTGTTGAATCTGCATCGGGGATTTTAAGCACGTTGCGCGCAAATTCAATAACGGCTATCTGCATGCCCAAGCAAATACCCAAATAGGGGATATTATGTTCGCGTGCATATTGTGCTGCAAGAATTTTCCCTTCAATGCCTCTGTCGCCAAAGCCGCCCGGAACAAGAATGCCATCTATATTTTTTAATTTTTCTTTACAATTTTCTGGAGTAAGTTCTTCTGAATTTACCCAAACCATAGTGACTTTTGTCTTTGTGGCAATTTGTGCATGTAATAAGGCTTCATATAAACTTTTGTAGGCGTCTTTGAGCCCCATATATTTTCCAACGATTGCTATAGTAACCGTGCCGTGCAAGTTTTGTAATGTATCTGCAATTTTTTGCCAGGCAGTTAAGTCTGGCGCATAGTAGGTAATGTTTAAATGGCGCGCAATGGTTTGTGGTAAGCCCTGTTGTGCATAATGTAATGGTAACTGATAAATGCTTGCAAGGTCCGGGGCAGAGACAACCGATTCTTTTTCAACATTAGTAAATAGGGCGATTTTATCTTTAATGTCATTGGGTAACGGAATTTCAGTTCTGCAGATTAAAATATCAGGTTGAACACCCAGCGAAGTTAATTGTTTAACGGCATGCTGAGTTGGTTTGGTTTTTAGCTCTTCTGTTATATGCAAATAGGGGACATAGGTTAGATGTATATAGATACAGTCTTTGCGGCCCGCATATAAACCCATTTGTCTGATAGCCTCAATAAAGGGGAGCCCTTCGATATCACCGACAGTTCCGCCGATCTCTATGAGTGTGCAATCGACATCTTTGGCAGCATCTATAATAGTTTTTTTAATCTCATCAGTAAGATGGGGAACAATCTGGATGGTGCCGCCAAGAAAATCACCTTTACGCTCTTTTTCAATAAGGCGCGCATATAATTTGCCCGAGGTAACACTATTTTCTTTTTTTAATGTTGCATGGGTAAAACGTTCATAATGGCCTATATCTAAATCTGTCTCTGCGCCATCTTCTGTTACAAAAACTTCGCCATGTTGATACGGGCTCATGGTGCCTGGGTCGACATTAAGGTAAGGATCAAGTTTTAAGAATGAGACACGGTAGCCCATGCTTTCTAAAAGTGCGCCTATTGCTGCTGCAGTAAGCCCTTTGCCCAATGATGAAAGGACGCCACCGGTGATAAAGATATATTTTGGCATAGTGAGTGCATTGTTATGAATTTAAAATCTTACAATGCACTATAGTATAGCATAATTTCTTGCACACTTGTTTTTTGTGCCAGTAATTTTTTAGATTTATATAACGGCCGCTCGTGGTGAGCGTAGTCGAATCCATGCGGCCGTTTTTAATATACTTTTTTTTTATATATATGGGGTTATTATGATTTCAAGAAGATTTTTGGCGATTTTGATATGTGGCCTATGCGCTATTCCTGCATTGGATGCGCGACGTAAGAAATCAAAAGTTGAACAACCTGCTTGTAGCAAAGATGAAAAGGCCTGTAAAGATTTGAAGAACCCATGTAAATGCTATTGTGCATTTAAACCGGGCCCTCGCGATAAAGTTGCAGATGACAAGCCGATATGCATTAAAGATGATCCAGAAGGCAATTACTGTTATTGCAAAAAGCGCGATATCGATAAAGTGAATGCAGAGCGTAAAGCTCGAAATGAGCCTGAAATATCTTATGAGGCCGCCTGATTCATTTCTTCGTAGGAAGATTCTAATTGATTAAAAAAAACGTGAGGCTCTGGAAGAGCTATTAAAGGCCCATTTGATTTAAAGAATGCAACGTACTTTTGATTTTTTCTTTTTGCTTTGACGATAATGTGTTTACCTTCAAGATCACCGATTGCTCGGTAATAAACAGTATTTTTGGTAGCGTTTTGAGTTTTGACTATAAAAGATGTAATTGAACCTTGATGGACATTAAGATTCACGAGAGTTTCAGCTGAATGTGCTTTAAATGTGGTTAATAAAAAAACTGCGATAAAGATTTTGTTAAGAGTATTCATAGGGTTTTCTTAATTTAAAATTGGTTCTAATAATTGCTATAAGTATAATATATTTTTGCACAAAGTTCAAAGCAAGCCTGAGTTTCTTATTTACTGTGATCGGTAATATAACACTTTATAATATCAAGCGCGGTTTCTTCTTCATGCGCAGCGCAATGAGCCTCATGAAAATAATGGAGCATGTTAATGCCATTATTAATTGCGAAAAGGCCGCAAAGTGCAGCAAACCAAGAATAATCTTGTTGAGTTTTGTGGTACATAATGCTGGTGAGTATACACCAATAGAGTGATGAATATGCGTGCTTTCGTAACTTGCGCGCATCGTGGTGAACTTTAGGGTTTTTGTTTTCTATTTCCGCTTGAGATTTTAAGGGTGTGGCTATAATTAAAGAGAAACAAAAAACTATTTGTATGAGTAGAGTTTTTAAAAAAAAATTTATTCCCATAACTTTTTTTTCAGAGGTTAGTACCGTAGTTTTAATTACGGTACTAGCCTAATCTCTTTTTATTTAAATTGTATAGGCTTTATTAGAGTTCTAATAAAAAGCGAGTACGTTTTGGTTCGTCATTAAACCACCAATTTGCTGCACCGGGTAGCAATTTAAATGTCCGTATAAAGCTTTGGCCAGCATCTTGAAGTTCCATTTGGTAATTTATATAATGTGCATTTTCTTGTGCCAAGAATGTCGGTCTTTCAAGATGGGTAGCAAGAACAGAGATACACTTATCATTTTGTGCAAGCTTGTTACACAGCTGAATAACAAATTGTTCCGCAACGCGTTCTATAGTGCCTCGACATGGTTCATCGATAATGAAAAAGTAAGCATCTGAGTTTTTAAGATTATCTATGGTGTTCATAATTGTATCAAGACGTTTCTTTTCTGCCATGAATGTCGACATGCCGTGTTCAAGATCTGCTTGTGGTGATAAATAAGTGCGTAAGCCTGTAAATACACGCATTGTTGCTTTTTCAGCAGGTGCGATACCCCAACCTTGAGCAAGAATAATTCCCCAGCTTATAGCGGCCATAGAAGTTGATTTACCGCCACCATTAGGACCGGTGATAATCATATTTCTTGGTTTACCCATACCCAAATGAACCGAGTTGGTAACAGTTTTTTTGCTGGTAAGTCCAGGGTGCCAGAAATGTATACATTCAAGTGAAGGTGCGTCCTGAGTAAATTCTGGTAAGCAGAATGGTGCGTGTGTGCCATTGTGTTCATGGTAAAGTTTTACAATTGATAAGATCGCATCGCATTCGCCTAATGCTTTCAAAAGAGGCACTAATTCATCTTTTGTTTGCATTAATAATTTGTGTGCTAAAAGAGCCGACCCTGTTAATATACTTGTTGCAGAGCTATTTTTTAGTGATGCAAGAAGTTCAAAGAGGCTTTTTAACTCTGGTGAAACATCTTGGTCATGGATATATTTTTCAATAGTTTTAAATGATGACAATTCTGCACATGCGGGGTTTTTTTGGCTGAAATCATAAAGTTGAACGCATCCGTCGTACCATTGCGCTATTTCATGAATAGCTGCGCTGAGTTGAGCTGTTGTTTTATAGGTATTCTTAATTTTTTTAATATGAGTATCAATATCTTTTGCTGCAAAATAATCATACGTAGCTATATATCCAATAACGCCAAGAGTTGCAATCAAAGGGGCAGAAGAAATTAAACTTTCCTGGGTGATAAGGCTGCTCTCAATAAGCGTTTTCCAATCGCCACCAGAAAGCTTAGGTGAATCTAAAAAAAACGAGAAATCACTTAACTTATTTTCACTAAAATATGATTGAAATGGGTTGTGAAGACGAATAGGATAGTAAAAACCATCTTTTATTGCATCGATGTAATTTCCGGGTATTTTCTTATTAAGAGATATTATAAATTCTTTAATTATACTGCCAAGGCAATTTTTGGCTAAATATCCTGTTACAATTAAGGCAGAGTTGACATTACCCGCAAGATTTAAAGCTAATTTACTTGAGTTTAAGTAGTTACTTATTTTTGGAAAAATACCAAAGAAATCATAATAGAGCTCTTGTGTATTTTGATGAAGTTGGTTTGCAGGTTGCCAATAGGCTAAGAGTGCAGGTTTATTAATTTTTTGTATGATACCCTGATATTCATCAAAAACTATTGAATCAGAGATAAGAATTTTAAGGGCGTTTTGGCGTACATTAAGGGCATCTAGAGTCGTTAAAGGGTGGGTTAGCATCTTATGTAAACCCCAAAGGCCAAATGGTGTTTCCGATCGATTTAAGGTGGCTATTATGGCATCATAATTGAGCTCTTTATAGCCTTCTTGATTGATAAATGTCGATACTGTGCTTGGATTGGCAGCGGCTATGGTTGAGAATGCTTGACTGGAAGCGTGAAGCGCATTGATTGGCTTGCCGGTAAGAAGGCCGGCTAAAATAAGCGAAAACAGGGTAATTTTTTTAAATAACGTCATTTTTTGTCCCTTTTTAAGGTCTAAATTATTTATTTTACTATCTTTGATTATAGTTAAAATATTCTTTTTGTCAATAAATCGACCTTTTTTTAAAGGGGATCTTGTGACGTTATTTTTAAAAATTATTCAATAAATGTTATAGCTTGGCCAACTTTACCAGCGCGGCCAGTTCTGCCGATTCTGTGTATGTAATCTTCATGCGTCTGCGGTAAATCATAGTTAATAACATGTGAGACATCGTCTATATCTATTCCGCGAGCAACAACATCGGTAGCTAAAAGAATGTTAGTTTTATTTTCTTTAAATGAAGCTAACGCTTTGGTACGTTGATTTTGTTCTTTATCGCCATGGATCGTAGCTATTTTGAATCCGCGTGATATAAGGTCGCGTGATAATCTGTCTGCAATATATTTTGTTCTTAAAAATATAATACTTTTTGTTACTTCTGGTTTAATCAGAAGATCATGTAATAATTCTATTTTAACCTGATGCCCTATCTTTATGACATCTTGATTTACGTTTTCTGCCGATTGTCTGGTTTTAACAGATATCGAAACAGGGTTTTGTAAAAAGCCGTCCATAACTTTTTTGATATTTTTTGGCATGGTTGCTGAGAAAAACAGAGAATGGCGTTTTGGCGGTAACTTACTAATGATATATTTTATATCATTAATAAAGCCCATATCAAGCATGGTATCGACTTCGTCTAACACGATAGCATCAAAATTATAGAAATTAATGAGTCGGTTTTGTTCTAAATCAATTAACCTGCCCGGTGTCCCTATAACAAATTCTGGATTTTTGCTCAGTTGGCTTATTTGCTTGTGCATAGCCAATCCACCAATACAGACAGCAGATTTTATGCCTGTTTTGTTTTTAAAAAGAAATAGTTCAGCATCAATTTGTCCTGCGAGTTCTCGCGTAGGCGTAATAATCAATGCACGTGTTGTCTTTTTAGTTACAATATTGTTCACGAGTGGAATTAAAAAAGCAGCTGTTTTTCCGGTTCCTGTATTGGCTGTAGCGATAATATCGCGCCCTTGTAATAATAAGGGAATAGCCTCATCTTGAATAGGTGTAGGGTTTATATATCCTTTAGCTGCAATATTGTCTTTAATTTGTTGTTCTAATAAAAAATCGGGAAACGTATGTTTAGGAACATAGGTTGCTGAAACGACTTGTTCTTCAACTTTTTTCATGAAAAGTGAAGGGTCAAATTTTTTAATCTCTCTTTTTGGTGAGCGACTTTGTCCAGAGCGCTGTGCGCCTGGCTTATTTGAATAATGTTTGTTTGAACTGTTGTGTGATCTATTGTTATTGCTATAGTGTGCCATAGGTATGCTACTTTCGTTATATAATTTATTACTTTTTCATAGTATAACTATAAAATTCTATTTGTAAAGTTTTTCAATGGGGTTACGTATAAGAGACTCTTGTGGATTTTATCTTGCTTGTGTTACCTTAACATCAAAGTTTAATGTGTTAAAAAGGGGTGAAAAAACTATGAATATGCGTGTATCATTTAGAAACATGGAGTATAATGCTGCCATTGAAGAGTATGCCCTTAAAGAGTTGCCTAAATTAGATAAATTTTTTCAGCCTCATGATCCAACTGTTTCTATCGAGTTGGTTATGGATGTCGAAGGCGTCGACCATCGCTTATATCGAGCAGAACTTCGTGTGCATGACAAGCATGGGGATGTCGTTGCGCATGAGTTTGACCGCGATCTTTATGGCGTTATTTTGCAAGTAATTAAAAAGATGTACCAAGAGCTTTCTAAATCAAAAGGCAGGCGTTTAGACTTGCGCGATAAGCCAAATGATGATTATGCGCCTGTGCGTAAAGATAAAGCTGATTTTGAAAAATAACTCACGGGTATCTAAAAAAATCTTCATGCTTTTTTGCAATTGCTGTGTATATGCTCGTAAATTGATCATCAACAGTACGGGAAACTTCCGCTTCCTTTCTATCTGTGAAGCATTCATATATATATGAAGGAACAATAATAGAGGATAACACCATTGCCGTAAAGCACTCAGGTGATGCACCCAGCAGGCAAGCGCAGATGCCGGCGCAGCAACAATTTGTACACGTAGCAACACCGTACACTTTGCATATATGTTTTAAGCGGAGATTTTCGATATTAAATTGCGCTCTCTTTTTTTGTGAAATCCACTTTTGTAAAATCTCAAATTTTTGAGGTGCAAATTGATAATCTTTCGGTGAATTTATAGTGTTGAGTCTATGGGCCTTGAGTAATAAGCGCATGCCAACGGCATCATGGGGTTCTATGATTGAAAAGCGTGTTAAATCGATTTGTGTATCTTGTACTTTTTGTTCAAAATCAGAAAAGTCACGTATAATTTCTTCTTGCAAAAGAATCTTTCGCGCATCATGCAAAAGTTGCATTGGTGATTCAGAGCAGTGGATAGCCAAACTAACAAAATGGAGAAAGCCTAATATTTTTTTCATAAAGGCACCTTTTTTTGATTGTTAGTCTCAAGGCTACAAAATGCGTATTAAAAAAAGAAGAATTTTGTTAGTAGCTTTCGCCAAATAATTGATGCATAACTTCTTGAGCCTCTTTGTTACCCGCTTTTCCAGCACGTTCCATAGTATTTATGTCTTTAAAAAAATCTGGCTCGGCTTCGAGTATCTGTGAAAATGCTTCTTTAAAATCATGATGCAAAAAACCGATTTTGTTAGAATATCTGCCTTGTGATGTACACAATGGTATACATAAAGTATAAGCGGCTGCCATTGTGGCACTGGTAATACCGTAGGTTACTGTTGGGCCTAAAGCGCAGAGGCAAACCAATGAGGTGCTAGCTGTTGCAGCAAGGCAGTTTAATGTCGCTTCTTGAAAATATTCACTTTCATTATCAAGCTTTCTTTTAAATTCTCTTTCTTTCATTTCAATCCAGCTGTTCAAAATCTTATATTTTGGCAAAGTTAGTTGATGTAACATTTCGACTTTGTCGGTGGTGTGTATAGTGCGATGGGCTTGTATGAGTAGTTTTAAGCCTAATATGTCATCGCTTTTTAGGTTTTGCGATAAATTGCCTTTAAAAATTATATCTTGAACATGCATTTCTAAATTATTTTTAATGGGATAAGAATCTCGCATGGAAATTTTTTGCAAAAGCACCTGTTCTGCGCCCTCTAATAAACTAATTGCGTGAATAGATAAACTTGCAAAAGTGAGTACTGCTATTATTTTTTTCATAAGATATACATGCCCTGGTTTTGATTGTGCGGTCAAAGGATAGTATATTTCATGAAGATTTGCAAAAAAATTACTTTATCTTACCCAAGCAGTAAGAAATATATCAACAATAAGTTTACCAACACTATAACCGTTGCGATAAGATATGCAGATATTTTAAGTGCAAAAGAGTTTGCGAGATTGCCCATAATAGATCGATTATTGGTAAATTGAATAAGCGGAAAGACCGCAAAGGGCAGTTGTAGGCTTAAAATAATTTGGCTGAAAATCATCATATGCGCAAGGCAGCATTCACCAAACATAATAATGCCAATCAGCGCAGGGATAATAGTAATAAAGCGTCCAATGAGCCTTCGTGCCCATGCAGGAATTTTTATATTAATAAATCCTTCCATAATAATTTGGCCCGCAAGTGTTCCGGTGAGCGTTGAATTTTGTCCAGAAATTAATAATGCTATGGCAAAGACAAAGCTTGCAATCTGTGTATTTAAAAGTGGCGTAAGTAAGTAATAAGCATCCTGAATCTCGGTAACATTATGAAAGCCCTTTTTATAAAAAACTGCTGCAGAAACAATTAAAATCGCAGCGTTTATGAAAAATGCAAACGTAAGCGCGATAGACGAGTCTAGCCCAGAATAAAAGATGGTTGTTCTTTTTGTAGCATCACTTTCTGAAGGGTCCTTTTTTAGCAGTGCAGAGTGTAAGTATAAATTATGGGGCATCACGGTAGCGCCTAATATGCCAATTGCAAGATAGAGCATATTTGGATCTTGTAAAATCACAGGCGCTGGAACAAAGCCCTTAAAGATATCGAGCCACACAGGGTCTGCTATATAAATAATAATACCAAAGCAGACGGTTATTGCACCAATAAGCGTAGCTACCAAAATCTCTACGGTCTTCATGTGGTTATGTGCAAGCAGCAGTAATAATAGAACGTCAGCGCCGGTAATACAAACGCCCCACATAAGCGGAATGCCAAACAATAGTTGCAAGCCAATAGCAGAACCGATAACTTCAGCAAGGTCAGTTGCTATAACGGCACATTCAGCTAAAATCCATAAAAATCGAGAAAGCATCGGACTATAATAATCTCTGCAGGCTCGTGCAAGGTCCTTGCCTGTTACGATGCCCAATTTTAAAGCACAAAACTGCAAGAGCATGGCCATGAAATTGGATATTAAGATAACAGACAATAAGGTGTATCCATAGGCAGAACCGCCAGAAAGATCTGTTGCCCAGTTTCCTGGGTCCATGTAGCCAACGGCAATTAAATATCCCGGGCCAGTGTACGCTAAAAATCGCCTAAAATGTAGTATGGTTTTTTTTAAAAGTGATAGTGCCATACTTAAAAGTATAACGTTTTTTTAAATTTTTATACTTTTTGTACGGGTATTTTATTCTTCTTTTTTAGTATGAAAAAAACGATGGTACACATGTGGATTTTTTGAATCTTCATAACCATAATGGAAAGCGCCATCAAACACTTTACCCGTTCTTCCCGTTATAAGCGTTCCTGGAATTACATAGGTAAGTCGCATCTCGCCTTGATATTCTTCAGCTTTTTTAAACCCATACAGTTGGCACACAACATCGACCATTTCAGGAAACGCATGGCGTATTGCGCTGTGATATTCACCTATCGAGAGTTTTTCAGGAGTTTTAAGCTGGTCAAAATATATCTCTATGCGTTCAGTGCTATATAATAAGGTTTTGACATTGCGTAATCGTCTTTTTTTCTTTTCATTATTGATCTGCAATAGCGCCACCGTACCATCAGATGCTCTTTCTATGGTAATAGTATTATCACGAGAATTTACTGCAGCAACACGGCTATTATCCCGTGTTGAAAATTTCTCATTAAGTTTATTTTTAAAATCTGCTTCTTGTGATTTTATCTTTGCAAGAGCAACTTGTTCGGCCGTTGGCCTATGGATTTTTTTCTGGTGTTTTCTAGCTGCTGTTTGTTGAGTTGGTTCCTGTTCTGTTTCTTCTTGGGATATATGGGGAAATTCAATGGTATCGGCAGCTTTTTGTGCAGCTGGTTCTTGAGCTTCCTCTACAATTTTTGCTTGTATATCATCAAGATATTTTTGAAACCGGATATTGCCATCGGCAATGGTAAGCTCATAATACTTTTTTGCGAGCATCAGATTTTGTTCAGTACCGACGCCATAGTGGTACATAAGCGCTTTATGAGCAAAGTTTTTGTTGTCCTGTGACTCTAGGATCGATTTGTATAACGCATCTGCTTTTTCGTAGTCGACGTTGCCTTCAAAACCGGTTTCATAAAAAAAAGCAAGGTTATAATTTGCACTGATATCAGTTACAGATGCTTGTTTGAAAAGCTCAAAGGCTTTATGGAGATCGGGCTCGCCCTGAACGCCCTGGTCATCTATTCCGATTTGTGCAAGTTCCCCTAGTGTTGTAAGCGCGAAAGGGTTGCCATGCTGTGCTGCCTTTTTGAAATAGGAGATCGCTATTGCTACGTCATGCACCCCATCAACATACCCTTCAAGATAGAAAACCCCTACATTAAAGAGCGCATTGGGAAAGTTTTGTTCGGCGGCTTTTTCGAATAATTCAAATGCTCTATTCAAATCTTGATCGGTACCTTTACCTTTTAAAAATAATAAAGCCGCAACTGTTTGCGCTCTCGGGTCACCTTGATTAGCGGCTTTCATGTAATATTTAAGTGCGCGTGGTAAATTTTGTTGTACAAAATTCCCTTTTTGATAACATTCACCAAGTTCAAGTTGCGCCTCTACATAGTTGTAGGTTGTAGCAAGTGTTTCAAGAATATTAATTCCACGTCTTGTATCTTTAAGCGCAATCTCTATTGCTGTTTTAAAAAGTAATTGGTGGTTGTTTTCATAGATAGGTTTCAAACTATCGAGTATTTTGGCACTTAGATCTACGGGGATCCCTCTGCATTCGCCCAAACGGTAGAGTAATGAAAAGGCATCTTGATTACCCGCTTGTGCTAAATTTAAAAGCTCTTGAAAGTTTTCTTCTATATATTCACTAAAGCATTGATTTTCATTCACGCACATTTTTACCGCTGCATTGCGTCCTTCAACAAGAGATTTTCCTGCAATAAGAAACTGTTTAAATGCGGACTTTGGGTTCTTTGCGGGCAAACCTAGACCATCGAGCAATTTTTTACCAATTTGCAAGTGTGCTTGGCCGGGAGCTTTGGCAAATTTTTTTTGTATTTCTGGAATAGTAAGATGCTCTAAATCGTGTGTTATTGGTGCCTGCAAGGCCTCAAGAATAGCTGTGCATACTAATGGTAGAAAAATTATACATAAAAAGGGTAAACTTTTTTTACATGGTATTTTACATGGTATCATGGTATACGCCCCCAAAACTTTTGATACATTTGTTTACTAGGTAATGTAACAGATTTTGGGATAAAAAATATATAAAAAGTTTAGTTTTTTTGTTATAAAGGCTTTTCTGTGGAAGATGATCTGCGTGTTAAAGAGAATATAATAATTCCAGGCAATGAGCTTGAGGTTGCTGCAAGTAGGTCTGGCGGTCCTGGTGGCCAGCATGTGAATAAATCGAGCACGCGTATAAGTTTGCGTTGGAACGTGCAAAACAGCAGTGCATTAACCGAAGAACAGAAAGTTCGTGTTCTAGAAAAACTTCACAATAAATTAACTACAGAGGGCGATTTAATTATCCACAGCAGTGAATCACGAAGTCAGCAACATAATAAGCAGCAGGCCCGTGATCGACTTGTAGATGAAATTCGACGCGCATTATATGTGCCCAAAAAAAGAATGGCAACACGTGCAACAAAATCTGCTGTTGAAAAACGGTTACACAAAAAATCGATTCGTGGCACCATCAAAAAAATGCGCAGCAAAAGGATAGTCGAAGATTAATAGCTGAAGCCTAAACCTGCTCTTAGGCCATATCCGCCGAAATTATATCGTTCTTTGTTGATAGTTGTTTTGGGAAATAGATAGCGAAAGGCCCCGGTTATATAAAAATGTTTACACGGTAAGTAATTTATACCAACTTCAGCTTCGCCAATCCCAACAGTATCTTTTGCTTTTCCAAGGTAACTTTTTTCAGTAACAAAAATTGCTCCACCCCCAAGCGATGCATAGGCTTGTAGATGGTTTCCGGTTTTAGCTCTTACATAAAAGATAAGCGGGACCTCTTGCAGATGTGTTTTTTTCTTTAAATACGTTGTTTTGCCCGTTGCGTGCCAATAACTTGTTTTTATCCCAAAGCCCCAATGGTGCCATGGGTAATAGCACGCATCGGCGGTTATAATATCGGGAATTCCACTGCCATAAACTTTTTTGAAATAGGGGTCATTTTTCCAAATGTATCCTGATGAAAGTGCAAAATCAAAATTATTATGGGAGCATGATTCTTCACCCCAAGCTGATGATATAAAAAAAGTTAATAAAAAAAGATATTTTTTCATTGGGTAACCTTACACACTTTTTTGCCTTTGAGCCACATTCTTTCACATACTTTAGGAAAAGTTGCTCCTGGCGCTATAATTGTCGCGTAACCAATTGCAGCGCTTGCAAAACCATTGGCGTTTTCTACCCCACCAGAATGGGCATGCGGGTTTGGAGTGAGATGAGTCAGACTGTTTGTACCGCCAGAAAACCACATTTGTAATGGGTAAAGTTGTGTGCATGAACAGTCGATAGTAGGTGGTCCACTTATAACCACAGTAGGTGCCAAGGTTCGTCCACTTCGCCACGCTTCACCCGAATCAAGCACGGTAAAAATTGGGTTGTTTGGATCTGTTGTCCATGTTATACCATCTTGCGAACTTGCATGGCCGATGCCAAAAGCGTATGCAAAATTTGCATAGTCTGGGTTATCAAAATCATTGGCCCCGGAATAGAACATGTGGTAAGTATCGTTTATTTTAATGACCGATGCCCGATAGGCATAGGTGCCGTCCCACACGGCATTATTTCCAACAGGAAGTAACACAGGCTCTGCACCATAGCGAAACCAATGTATTCCATCTTGACTATAAGCTAAGCCAACAGCCTCTTCAGTTTTTTGTGGTGGATCTTCTGCGGCAGAGGAATCAAAAAAGGTTACGTAAGGATAGGTAAAAGGCTGCCCCGGTGTTGATGTAGCTGATGGGTTATAAAGGACTTGCCCAAATCCATAAAATTCATAAAAAGGAGAAACGCCACCTTGTGTGATGTCACATAAGAAACAAGTTGCATCTTGTGTTGTTGCTGCAGGTGTTGTCCAGGTAATGCCATCAATAGATTGGGTAAATTTAATGCCCAAAAAAGGTGGACTAAAAGCTATATCATTTGTCCAGTACCACATTTTATAATAATAGGGTCCACCGCCAAAACCATTTTTGTCATAGACAACTGAGGCATGTAGAGGGATGCTTGGTGCTATGGAAGGGTCAATAACAACCTGGCCGACAAGCTGCCAGTTAATGCCATCATTTGAATAAGAAAGAGCGATACCAGTTGGCCCTTGGTGCCACATTTTATAGAGATATGCTGCGCCATTGCCGTCAAACTTATTTTGATTGAAAATAACGCATGGGAAATAGTCATCGGGTAAACTTGCTACTGGATAGGGTGCATATACAGGATCACCGGGATATTCTGTCCAGTCAGTATAATTATAAGCTTTTAAAGAAAATACAGATATTATACACAACAAAAAAAATATTTTTTTTCTTAACATCTAATCCTCTTATTTTTTTATAAAATAGTGCAAGCAAATTTATATTCACTTTAGTGGTGTAACATAATGCTTCAAATGGGGTAAAGAGTTGCACGCGATTTGTATATTTTCTAGGATCATAAAAGATAAAAATAATTTAATGTTATTGAAATTATATATTAGAATAAATTATGCTGCATTTAGATTTTAGATCACCATTGTACTATGGGGCAAAAAGTATGAAATTTAAAGACCGTTTTGATGCTGCTCGACAACTGGCAGTAAAGCTTAAGCCGTATGCCGGCAAGCCAGACACCATAATTATCGCCATTCCACGGGGTGGTTTACAATTGGGCTATGTCTTATCACAAGATTTACAATTACCATTAGATGTCATGTTTATTAAAAAAATTGGGTATCCAGATAATCCTGAATATGCTATTGGCGCTGTAAGCCTTACGCATTCAGTTGTAGATGAGCAATATGCTCATAATTCCCTTTTTAAAGAACATATCGCACGTGAAATTAAATCTATACGCGCATTACTCCAGGAACGTGTTAAGCGTTATTTGGGCGATAGACAACCTTGTGTAATAAAGGATAAAACTATTATCGTTGTTGATGATGGTGTAGCAACAGGGGCAACATTGCTTGCCGCTCTTGAGCTGATCAAGCAAGATAAACCTGCAAAGATTATTGTTGCATTACCGGTCTGTCCACCAGGTACCCTTGAACTTTTGCAACAACATGCTGATGAAGTTGTCTGTTTATTGGTGCCACGTTTATTTTTTGGCGTAGGTCAATTTTATGATGATTTTGAGCAAGTTGATGACAAGCAAGCGATCGAACTTTTACATAAGGCACGAAAATGATACTGTTTTCTACTAAAAGTTCACGACATATTGCTGAAAAGATTTCCGCACATCACGGTGCATGCACCGTTAAATATTTTAGTGATGGTGAGATGTTTGTACGCATTGACCAAGATGTTAAGTCGCAACGCGTGTGGGTTCTTGCATCGACCCAAGCGCCAGCAGAAAATCTTTTAGAACTTTTCTTATTATTAGATGCTTTACAGCACGCAGGTGCACGTATTTCACTTTTTATCACCTACTTTGCTTATGCGCGTCAGGTTCGTGCTGCGCCGGGTGAAGCGCATAGTGCAGAGCTTATAAGCTCTTTTTTTAAAAGATTTACATTTGAAAAAACGTATATTTTACATGCGCATAGCAGATCGTTACACAATTTTTTAGAATATAGTGATGTTAAAGATATATCTTTTTTTTGTGATGCTGCAGCTGATTATGATGCTCTTGTTGCGCCAGATCAGGGGGCATATAGCTTGGCAGCTGAAATTGCAAAACTATGTAATAAAGAAATAATTGTATTAACAAAGACACGCCCTGACCATGAACAGGTTAAAATTGTTGCAGTTGATGGCAATGTTCAAGGAAAGCGGCTTTTAATTATTGACGATATTATTTCAACGGGCCGCACGCTTGTTGAAGCTGCTCATGCACTTAAAAATATGGGCGCAGCTTCGATTGCTGCCGCTGCAACGCATGGTGTCTTTTCACCTGGTGCAGTCGATTTTCTTGAAAAAAGCATTCTTGAAAAAATTATCGTTACCAATTCTCTTGCTCAACAGCCACGCGGCAAAATCCATGTGCACGATATCAGCAGCTTTATTGCGCAAACTATGCTGAATAATAATTTATAATCCTGTTGGGTAGCCTTCCGGGACTTCTCCACGCAACCATTGTGATGTTTTTTCAAGGGGTTCAACAGCGTCAGTGGTATCGCAGTGGATAATTGCATCAAATTGTAATTGTATCTGTGCTTTAAAATAATGGCTCGCTCGTTCGCTTTGTGGACGATAAATAACGCCAATTGCACGTTCAAGAAGTTGCTTATGCATGTCGATATCTTTTGAAAAGAGTAAGAAATTAGGAATCCCAACTTCATGAAAAAGTGTTTCGTAACTTCCAGAAAGTCCTGGGCGGATATCTTTTTTTTCTACCGGAGCGTGCCATGTCGATGCTGCTGAAACAGTGCCGGTATACGTAGTAAACCCAACAGAAATTGCCTGTTGCTGAAACTGTTCTTTTACTAATTGCCCAATGTTATGTTCGCCTTCCAGACCCATCTGAGTTGCGCTTGCATTGCCGATATGTGAGTTGTGTGCCCAAATAATATATTTTGGCGATTCTATGCCTTTGAGTTTATCATGGGCTATTAATGCATTAAGTGTTTCATGCATATGTGAATCGCGTAGGTTCCAATTACTCACTTCATCGATAAAAAGGGAACGGTAATAATTTTCAGCATTTTTCACAACACGTGCATTTTGTTCTGCATAAAATGCTTGGTCAGCTGTGGTAAGTCCTTCTTTTTGTAAATATTCCCACGTTTGTTGTTGAACAAATTTTAGCGCTTGCATAACATCATCTTGGCATGATTGTAATCTTTGCAAAAAGACAGCGTGCCCATATTCTTGCGGGTCACGCTTGAAGTTATCAAGGCATGCATAGTAGTTGCGTGCTTGTGCAGCAGCTGCTGGGTCAATTTTTTCAAAATAAGTAACTACTGCGTCTATTGAACGGTATAAGCTATAAAGATCAAGACCATAAAATGATACTTTTGTTTCAAGTTCTTGCTGAGTATTATGCTTTGTAAGCCACTCAATAAGTTGTACCATGGGGACATTGCGCCACATCCAGGTAGGGAACTTATCAAATGATGCAAGAGCTTCCTGTGCATTGGAATGTTCTTGTTGATGTATATATCTATTAACATGATATGCATCTGGCCAATCGCCTTCTATCGCAACTGCAGTGAAATTTTTTTCTGTAATAAGTCGTTGAGTTATTTTCGCCCTGATATCATAAAATTGATGGGTGCCATGTGAGGCTTCACCAAGCATTACTATGTGTGCGTCACCAATAGCGTCCAGCAAAGCATCATAATCGTTCGGTCCGCCAGAAAGTGGGATAACATGTTCTTTAAAGTCTGGTGATTGTTGCTTCATAACGCTCCTTAAAAGTATCTTTTGTATAGTAATACTAAAAAAGAGGGCGCATGAAGAAGAAAATTACAAAAAAGTGGGTAAAGCATGTGCAAGAGACATCATTTGCCATGGATCTTCCAGAGGGCATCTTTACACGCTCGGCGCCAGAGATTGCTCGTGAATTAAAGCAGGCAGTTCTTGAAAGCACCCGAACCAAAGGGACAAAGTTCCAGTCAGCTATGTCGATGCTTAATTATTATATTAACCGCGCAGGCAAACATTTAAATCCAGAAGACAAAGCGCGGCTTGAAGATGCAAAAGATGAATTAAGAAAAATTTTTAATAAAGAAGTTTCTTGAAAGGCATAGTATGTGTGCGATAAAAACTGAAATACGTATTGCCATTGGCGATTCTTTTATCAATGGTGATTTAAGTTTAGTCCCCGATGCACAGGGCCTTATTATTTTTGCTCACGGCAGTGGCAGTAGCCGACTAAGTAGTCGAAATCAGTTTGTTGCAGGTATTTTGCACCAAGCACATTTTTCTACATTTTTATTTGATTTATTAACCAAGCAAGAAGAACGTATTGATATCCATACGCGTGAATTTAGATTTAATATCCCATTACTTGCAGAGCGGCTTGTGCTTGTGACCCGTTGGGCACGTATGCAGAAAAATTTAGTAGATTTGCCATTGGGATATTTTGGTGCAAGCACTGGTGCCGCAGCAGCCTTAATTGCTGCTGCTCAATTGCCGCAAGATATTGCTGCTGTTGTTTCTCGGGGTGGCAGACCAGATTTAGCTGGATCATATTTGCCAACAGTTAAGGCCCCAACTTTACTGATTGTTGGGCAACGTGATACTGAAGTTATTTCTTTAAATAATGATGCCTATAAGCAATTAACTTGCCACAAGAAAATGGAGATAGTCCCGGGTGCAACCCATTTGTTTGAAGAAGCGGGCACTCTAGAAGAAGCTGCCCGCCTTACCTGTGACTGGTTTGATACTTATTTAAAACGGTGAGTATATTTTGTCACGAACCAGCGCGATCATTCTTTTTGTTTGCGGCGTAATATTATACTGTTCTGCGTCAGCTGGAGATATCCATTCATAGCCCGCGTGTTCAGTTAACTGTATTGTTACGGGCAATTTTGGTTTAATTAAAAAATTAAATCTTCTTGTCAGTGAACCTGAAGATGAAGGAAAATCGATGTGGCCGACATAGCCGATAATGTCATCAATTTCGCAGCCGGTCTCTTCAACAATTTCCCGTTTAAGCGCATCAAGCAATGTTTCGCCCGACTCTAAGCCACCACCCGGTAATTCATAAATATTTGGCATAAAATCATCTGGTCGGCGCTTAAGAACAAGAAGCTTTCCTTCGTGGACTATTGCTCCGCCCACTGATAATTTTTTTACCTGGTCATCTGTCGCAGTTGTAACGAGATTTTCTACAAAACTATTCATTTTTTACCTAATTTTTTTAGCAAGATTTAATAACGTTGATAACTGTTTTGGTTGTATAGTTCGCGATTTATTTCTAAATATTGAAATTCCTTTGAGCCCTGCAGCATATGATCGTCTATAAATATCAGTAATTTCATCTGGAGTTGTTTCTTCTGGCAGATTGATTGTTTTTGATATTGATTCATCAACGGCCCTTTGGCTATTGATAAGCATCTTAAGATGATTATCGGGAGATATTTCAGTTGCAGTTACAAATGGGTGACGATTTTTATTCATGATTTGAGGACTGCGTCCTGTTTTTTTAATCTCTTCAATGAGAGATGCAAGATCTCTTGGATAATTTTTTTCTAAATATCTAGCAAGTGTAGGATACGTGCCATCTGACGTATGAAGACTAAATAACGGTTCAATGCTTGTGGACGCGCCAAATACCAGTGCGCATCTGCCTGTTGGCGGTAATGCAGTTGTTGTTGCATTGCGTAAGAGTTTGGTGCGTTTTATTTCTTGGGCAAGTTTTTGCCATTGTTCAACAGTGACATGTGGCGTACGCAGTTTTCCGTATTTACCCATAAGAAAAGATTCTTGCATGTAGCGGCTTGTGTCGACTGCGCCAAAAGATCCGCGAGTTTTTGCCAACTCCATAGAGGTTGATTTTGAATGGTAGTTGATAAAATTAAGAATATCTAGAAGCTGTTCGCGTGCCTCTTTTTGTTCATATGAAAGGTTAAGCGCTATAAGCATGTCCGCAAAGCCACAAACACCGATGCCGATTTTTCGTTTTGCTTGCATAATCTCTTTGCTTTGTGTTGTTGAATAGCGTGGAATACTTATTTCAAGAACATTATCAAGAGCTTGAGTTAAAATTTTTATCGTTGATTCTAATTCATCAAAATCGATACTTGGATTTTTTGAGGAGTGTTTTACGAACTTTGCTAAATTTATGGACCCAAACACGCAGGTTTCCCCAGGTGCTAAACCAACTTCAGCGCACGGTGCTGTGCATTTATATTCGCTTACCAGTGGAGTTGGGTTGTCTACATTTAATCGCGCAAGTGAAATAAGACCCGGGTCGCCGCACTGGTGCGCCGCATGTCCCATTTGGTCAAGAAGTTTTTTTGCTTCTATTTTTCTTTCATTTTGTAATATGAACGTAGTATCTTGCTCAACTGCTTGCATAAAGGCATCTGTGATGTTGACAGAGATATTAAATTTCCAATCTTCACCTCGAGCATCAGCGCCAACTTTTGCCATAATAAATTCTTCGATATCAGAAGAATCTACATTAAGTATGGCCATATTGCCAACGGGACGTTGCTCTTTTTGGCTGTTTGCGCCTAGAACTGCCACTTCATTGAGGAACTTGAGCATAGCTACCGGATTGTCAATTTCAGATAGATTATAGCCAGTTCCCATGCCATCTTGATGGTATTGGTCAACCATCTGTTTTATTTTTTTAAAACCGGCTTTCAAATCAACTGGTGGCATAACGCATGCAGAAAGTGGCCGTTTATCAAAGCGTCCTGCATTGGTTAAAATTGGTGTACTCAATATTATTACGCCATTATCTATCAGCGTACCAAACTTTTGGGCAAATTCAGCAATTGATGATTCTGGGGTGTTAAAATTTTTTTCAGCTGAAGCTATTGTATTTACTATACGTTCTACCATGTGGTGCGGTTCTTCGTGTGGGCCAAGAATTTGTCCAGACACAAGAATCTCTTTTGCTGTTTCATTTGGTGGTGTAAAAGTAGATCGATACCAGCTTTTTTTAGAGGCATCGTGCATGCAGTGTGAAGTGGCTGAAAAACTTAGGATAGTTACTACAATAAAAATTGATTTTTTAAAGAACATAAAAATACTCGGTGGTTGAATTTAAGCATCTATGGGTATTATTAAGTATATTAGCTTTACAGTTACTAATGTACTTGGTTTTTTGATTTAGTCAAAAGACCTTACTTATAAACAAAAATAGCTGAGAAAGTTCACAAATATCCCTTTTCTTTGATTAATTCTGCAACTGGAACAGACTCATTGGTGCCATGGATATTGTCTTCTATAGCAAATGGCGTTAGCTTTTATATTATTTTCATATTGTCAATACACTTGCTTTTGTTGAAAAATAAATTGTATCTTGAAATAAGTTAACAAAAAAAGGAGTTTTCTTATGTGTTCAAAAAGAGATGTTGTAATTTTCTTTGCTGGTGTATCTGCCTTTCATACAATAAGCCATATTTTGATTGGCTACCTTGGAGTATTGCCATTAACATTTTTATCCATTCACTGGACTGTGCAATTAAATATGATCGCAATCGCTGTGAATGCGGTAATTACTGTAGCATTACTCTGGTGGGCTTCTAAAATTAAATAAGTATCTTTTAAATTACTGAACAATATTTTGCTATAATCGCAGCGCTAATCGGGCTTATTTTACCAGGCGTAGGTGAAGCGCTGACGGTTATAATAACATCATTAGAGGTAAGGGTGTTGCACCCGTTAACATCAGTAATTGTTGCAAAATATGTTGTTGTCACAATAGGCGAAACCGTGTGTTGTGCATTGCCCGGAACGCCGGTTTGCGAATATCCATCTGACCAAAGAACTGAAAAGGGCGCTGATCCTGCTATTATTGCAGTTAGTGTAGCGTTGCCACCTAATTTTATAAATGATGTTGTCGTAATAAGTGACGCACTTAATGATGAAAGTGGCGTTATGGCAAAATTATCGGTAAATTCAGACGTGTCACCCGGTTGACCGCCGTTATTAAGATTCGTTGCCGTTGCTGTCAAAAATGATCCAGGAGTAATTGGTTCTGGGCTGGTAAATGGCAGCAAGAAGCTTTGTCCCGAGCCGATACTTGGAATAATGCCGACTAATTGCTTACCTTCTGTTATGGGGTCCGTGTTTGTGGGGTTGGCAAAAAATTCAAGTCTAAAAAAACTGCTTGCCGGTGTTGCGGGTGCAACGCCCCCAAGAAAGAGTTGTTGTTCATTGCTGCATGCTGCTGCTGATGTTAATGTGGGGCCTTCTTGGTTATCATTGGCATTATTGCTTAAATTAATACCATTTCCATTGTTGCTAAAAATAGAGTTACCGATAATCGCATTTAAAATATCTGGTGTTGTTGGGTCGCCACTAAAACCAACGCCGTAAGCTGGGCCAGCTTTTGTGATCATGATACTGTTTGTTGTAGGTGCCACTGAGGTGTGTGGCGGTAAAAATATCTCATCTGCCGTTGCTGCAAGAAAGCCATTGTTTGCAATAATATTTTTTTCGCTTGTGCTCGTGCCACCAATTAAATTTCCTGTGCAAGGTGCATTTGTTGAGCCTTGAATAGCGACTCCCGTTGATCCATTACCAAGAGCTAATGTTCCTGTGGTATCTGTTCCAATAAAATTAGCTTGAATAACGGTATCTAATACGTCAGTTAATAGCGCAATGCCATTTACCGTATTTGCCGAAATGACATTTCCAGCGCCTGGGGTTCCGATATAATTATTAGTACATGGTGAGTTTGGCCCACCGGTATCTGCTTGTATAATTATTCCAGCACTATTTGATATGGGCAGGGTTCCGGTTATATCAAGACCAATAATATTATTTTGTATCGTTGAGCTATTGGTAAAATCATTAAGGACAATGCCACCTTGGAGATTTCCGGAGATAATATTATTGGTTATTTGAGTGCCAACAACCTCTAACCCGCTCGAGCCAACAGTGTTTATTCCTATGCCCTGATTTGTCAATGCAGCTGTTCCCGCGCTATTGGTGCCAATTTTATTATTATCAATAATGGTGTAATTAACATTCTGGACAAGATTAACAGCGGCTGCAGTGGCATCTAAATTATTAGATAAAACATTTGATCGAATAATAGTATTGTTGCATGGCACATTTAGACTAACACCATCATAACCAAATATGGCAATGTCGTAAGGATTTTCTCCCACTGCGGTCATGCCGGTTATATCGGTACCAAATAAATTGTTTTGAATAAGAGTGTTTTGTACATTAAATTCTAAGGTAATAGCATTAACACTAGAATCGACTAATAAATTTCCATCGCCTGTGTTCGGGCCACCAATTATCGTGTTGGTTACACCAAAACTGGAATTGCCCTTAAGTACAATAGAGCGTGTATTATCCGTAAAAGGTAAAGTACCAACAGAACCGTCTGCATTGCATCCAAAATAACAGTTATTGATCTGATTGCTGTCTGCAACTGCAGTGGTACTTCTAATTCTAATTGCGTTACCGTTTACAGCGCCACCGACATAGCCTTTTATAGCCAAGCCTTTAATAAGGCAGTTGCTGGCGCTATCGATAAGAAAACAAAATCCTGATGGCACTGCGATAGCAAGTTGGCTGCACTCAATCTCAATAGGCATATTGTCGCCGGGAACCCATCCAGGTTGTTGAGTTGTTCCATCAATTTCTGTGGTAGTTTGAATCGTTGGGAGTGTTGTTAATGGTGTAATAGTTTGTGGCACGCCACCTGTAATATTAAAATTTATTAAACTTGGTGGCGTTGGGTCGGTTTGCGCATCAAGCATCACTTGTCTTAAAGAGCCTGCACCAGAATCACTCGTGTTTGTTACGGTATATGTTGTTGCATCAAGCTTTGTTAAAATCATTAAGAGCAAAAGAATGTAATAGTTCATCATGTGCTTTCGTAGTATTTAAAATTTGTATAAGCGCATTCTATATAATACAGAGCATCATGTGCAAGATATTGTGCGTGAGGTTATTTTTAAACCGTAAGTTCAAGGCCGTCATAGCCAGCGATAATCTTAATATCATTTTCGTGGGCCAACTGTGCAAATTCTGCACGTGATTCTTCAATATCTTTATAGAACCATGAACCAAAATGTACCAATACGATCGTGTTGGTGCACTTTTTAAAAAGATGAATTAAGTTTGGTACACCGGTATGGCCAAAGATGCCCTCTGTTTCAGGGTTTTTGCGTACCATGCCACCAGTGCGGATGTAACTTGCTTCAGTAATTACCATATCGATATCATGCAATAATTCATGATATTGCTTTTCTATCCAGATCATATCACCGGTATAAAGAATTTTTTTATTACCATATTCTATAAGATATGCCTGTGATTTTACTTTAATACTATGAATTGTTGGAATTGGTGTAATTTTAAAATCGCCAAGCTTGAATGGTGATTTTTCGACATGAATGTCCATTGTGTCATATTCTTCAGGCGCGTAAATTTGTGCAGCTATTAAAGCCCGCTCATGGTGAGCGGAGTCGAATCCATACCGCACAAAATATGCATGGTCCGGATGCAAGTGAGTTATCAAAATATATTTTGGTTTATATTCTAAAAATTCTTTTTCACCAACATCGAGCAATAATTCATCATTAATTAACACGCCCGATTTTCTTGAATGGTAGGGTGCTGATACTTTGATTTCACCACGTGTACCTAAAATCTTAATTTTCATATAATTTTAATATTTCTTGATAATATTTTAAATTTTCTTGATAAGCTTCTATGCAACCTTGGCGATCATGTGGATCGGCAATTTCAGAAAATGTTGGGTTTCCTTGGGCATCGACTTCATACTGTGTTGGCTGTTTAAACTGAGTGCTCAAGATTGCATCTTTATGCCAATGGTGCATCATTTCAAAAGATTTAGTTTCATGCCATTCTTGTGTGCCATCAAAATCTTCGCCCAGAGAATGCCAACTAAGAGCATGTTCTATATAGGGGATATTTACATCGTTGCAGAATTTTCTGATAGTTGCTTCTGGGTTGTTATAGAGATCTTGCGTAAATACTATTGCTGGGTTTTTACCGGTATTTATTAAGCGTGGGTCATTTTCCAAAAGATCTTTGACGATAAAACTTTGGTCTTTTGCAAATACTGGCCGTATTGTTGATTTAAGGAGTAATTGATCGACAACTTCTTGATGGGTTAATGGTGCCTCAGGACGGTATCCATTAGTAACCACGTCAAAATCCAATTTACAAGCTTTTTGTGCGGGTTCATTAAAGACTGACATATCGCCACGAGCTTGCATCATACGGACAAAGACGGTTGAAAGTGAACGTGGGGTTGATACAAGGTAAATTATTTTATGATAATAACTGCTATACAGTGATGCTGTTGAAAAAAGCGCTAAAATCACAGGGAAAAACTTCATACTATCCCAATCAAAATGAATGTTACTAACTTCCTAGCAGCTTATTATAGCTAAGAAAAATTATTTTGATATCGGGATACCCAACTCTTCAAGCGCTTTACGGGTATCTACTATTTGACCGTGCATATTTTGCCAGGTGCAATGCTATCTTTAATCCCTAAAAAGCGTAATACATCTTGAGCATGTGTTTTTGGTTCGACGCTTGAAAAGACCTCAATAATCTTGCCATTTTCATCGATAACATAGCTTACGCGGTCGTTAAAAAGCGTGCCTTTTAAGCCATATTGTTTAAATACTTTTGATTTCGGGTCGCTCAAAAGGGTGAACGGCAGCTTATATTTTGCCTTAAAAGCCTTATGATCGCTTACTGAATCGCAGCTGATGCCTAAAACTTCGATATCGTTGTCTTGAAAGAGCTTAAAATTATCCTTAAAGCCTTGTGCTTCTTGTGTGCACCACGGGCTGCCATCCATCGGGTAAAAGAATAAAACAACTATTTTGCCACGATAATCTGAAAGGCTGTGCGTTTTGCCATCATCGCCCATGCATGAAAATTCCGGCGCCATCGAGCCTTTATGAGGTACGGACTTCTTTTTGGCCTCAATAGAAAAAATTGAAACTATCGCGAGTAAAAGATAAAGTGGCTTGAACATAATAATTCTCCATTAAGGGTGTATAACTCACCTTACCACCTTTTAGCCCAATCGTATACCACAGGTCCATATTTTTGAAGTAATTCTATCCCCGCTCACCCTGAGCCTGTCGAAGGGTTGGGAATTGAAAAAATTGCTTCGTATCCCCAGTGTCATCCTAAAACAGTGCGTTTCGCACCACTTGATTCAGGATCCATCTCATAAATAATTCATAATTTGCGCCTAGCGCGGCGCACGCGCATTAGGGGTTTTGGTGATAAAACCCCCAATACCCCCGATCATGAGGGCAGGCCCTTCAAACCCTTGCCGCCCTCGCCCTCAGGCCGGGCATTCGGAATGCGGCATACGGATCGGCCCAGTGTCGCACGCGCTTTTCCGTACCTGTTTTAATAATCTGCAATCTTGGAAGATTATATTGTTTTTTTAGTAATTATTAATTTTATTATGTAAATAAAAGTTGAGTTTTTGGCAATGCTAATTTTTTATAATTCCCCTCTTGTTTCTTTTGCCAAATCTGTCCTATACTATTCAATGCGTACTGAGAATTCGCAAGCTCGTGGCGTATTGGGACTCGCCATCTCAGACCAAATAGAGACTGGTCAACTCAAGAACCCAAACGGGAAATGGTTCTACCCAAATTCTGACCCAACAGAGATTGGTCAACTCGAAGACGTATTTTAGCCTCGTCAGCTTACGGTGTATTGAGACTCGCCAACCATCGGCGTATAGGTGTTCGCCGAGCCAGGGACGTATAGCGCCCTCGTCCTAGCCAATGTTAAATAAAAGCAATTTTTTCATCCTAAGGGATGTTTTTGCGTGCGGAAATTTCAAGAAGCATGCTAAAAAAATATGTTTGATAATTTAAATCCTAAAGGGTTATTCATGAATATTTTTATAGATGATTCTGGTTCTATACCAGTAAAAGTTATTGCTTCTAACGAGTCATGTATTAATTGTGTTGTGGCTGTTGTAATGAGTGATGAAGCACTAAAAGAGTGGGAGCGATTTTGCAAGGAGGAGCTTTTGCCATTTAATATAACAAAGGGCAGCGATCTTAAAGAATCGGAGTTTGATGTTGTACAGATACTTGCCATTTTGAATAAGCTTTCACAGATTGGTGTAGAAATTTTTATTGTAGAAACAGACTCATATGCATATTCAGAAAGAATAGTTGGGCAGCATAAAGCAAGTTATATTAATTCTATGCTGTCTGTGACCCAGAATCATCCTTGGTATTTGAGGGGCGGGGTCGATAAACATGTCAAGAATATATTGCCGCTGAGTTTGGGGCAATATCTTAAAACAATGTTAATAGTTCAGCTTCAAGAAAATGTTATTAGAGGAGTTATGAACAAGCAGCAAAAATATTCTGAATTTTTTTTAGCGGATTTTAGCTGGTATTGCGACAGGTTAGATAAAGAAACGTGGGATTTGGTGAAGTATCTTGTTAGATTACAGCTAAATTCACGTAGTCAACAAAATCCTGTAAATATCAATGATGTTACTAAGATCATACATTTACTTGATCCCGAAAAGAAATTTTTAAATGTTACTAAACTGACGGATAATTTTTCTTTTAATGATGATAAAGTTTGCTTAGGTGTTAAGGCTGCAGATTTTGTTGCAAATTTTAGAAGAAGAATTTTGCGAGGTAGATTGCAGGGTTCGGGCGTAAAAGAATGGTATGATGTGCAATTAAAGGGCCCCTATAACTTAAGTCAAATCCACTTTAATAAAGATGTATTGGTGATAGATAAGGAGATATGTATATCAAGCAGATCAGAAAAAAAATCTATCTAAGCCCGCTTGATTGTTGCTGCTATTTACAAAAGGAGCCGATTTTTAAGCCGGCTCCTTTTTTTGAAATTGTTAAATTATCTAAATCTTATTTCTTGAATACTATGTTGAGCAGTTTCCCAATCACCAGCCTTACACCATTTAACAAGATTATTATTGAAGAAATGAAGCCAATATGCATCCAATTGCCCCTTTAAAAGAGGATAAAAGGGAGCAAATAGACCTAGGGTATATACCGAAAGAAGAATATAACCTGTCATTTGTTGATCTGTAAGACCAGAATCAACAAGATATTCATACGTTTCTATCTGTTGGCCGTGGTCATTTATCATAGAGCCACGATAAACCGTTGGTTGCCCTATTTTTTCTATAACTTGCTCTTTAGACATACCCATTTTTAAAAAATGAAGCTTTTCTGATTTAATGCTTCTCTTACATGACGTCAACACAAGCATTAAAGCCAAGCCTAATATTAAAATCTTTTTCACAATTTGCTCCTTAAATGACAATTATTTTCATTAAATACCTATAATTTAATAATTACAAATACAATAATATGTGTCAAGCGGGTCTCTATATAATGCTCCATTGGCCCATATTGAAAATTGCCTATATGAAACATCGCAATGGGGCAGACTATTAAAGCCAATTGGCTTTTCAATCTTTAAAACCGTTGTCTATAAGATAAGTTGTACGCATGATTAATTAATTATGAGGCTGCTATGGACAGCAAGATCAAACGGCTTAATGGTTTAGCCTTATATTTCACACATCTGCATGTATTGATTTAAAAACATTGTTTTATTTATATTTTTAAATAATGTGCGTTTAGGGAGTATCATGATTAATTTTAGGTTCATTTTTTTTCTATGTTTCATTGGACTTTATAGTTTTTGCACCGTTAATCTTAATGATTCATCTTTAAGTATTGTTGAGATAGTAAACAAATATAAAGATTGGCCCGGAGCGGCTGATTATGTAATTGGGTATAAATATCTCAGGGCAAAAGGGACGGAACAAGATTTTAAAAATGCTGAGAAGTTTTTTATGAGGGCCTTTGAAAAGGGTAATCTTGATGCGGCGTATTACTTGGCAGAAATCTATCACACCAGCCCTTCAGGACAAAAAGATCCCGTTAAAGCGGCATTTTATTGTAAAATTGCTGCCGATAGAGGCGATGCCGATGCTCAGTTTAATATGGGTCTTTTTTATGATCAGGGCGTTGGAGTAGAAAAGGACCCCGTCTTGGCATTTTATTATTATAAAAAGGCTGCAGATGCAAATATTGCCGATGCGCAGACTAATGTTGGCCTTGCGTATAGAAGCGGCAGGGGAGTAACGCAGAATTTTGCCGAAGCTCTTAGGTATCTTGAAATGGCTGAAAGAGCCGGTATTCCTGAGGCTATGGTTAACCTTGGGCTTATGTATAATGATGGTTTAGGGGTTCCAAAAGATTTTGATAAAGCGTCTCATTATTTTAAAAGGGCGGGGGATAAAGGTAACCCTCGCGGTTATTATGAACTGGGTATTTTATATCAAAGTGCTTCAGTAGAAAAGCGTGACTATAAAAAAGCTTTTGAATTTCTTGAAAAGGCTGCAAAGCAAAATTATGTTAAAGCTTTCGATGGAATAGGTTTTATGTATGAAAATGGGCTAGGTGTTGAAAAAAATTCAAGTAAGGCCATTGAATATTATAAACATGCAGCAGTAGCCGGCTTTACCGCATCTCAATATAATCTAGGCTTGTTATTATTTGATCAAAAAAATTATAAAGAGGGCTTTGTTTGGATGCTTAAGGCTGCAGAAAAAAAATATACAGGAGCGCTCTATTTTTTAGGGTTTAACGCTTTGAACGGAATAAATGAGAATGGCGAAAATATAGAGCCTGACTATGAAAAGGCCTTTAATTATTTTAAAGAGGCTGCGCAATTGGGTTCATACAATGCCAAGTATTATCTTGCGCAATTTTATAGAATAGGGCTTTATGTTCAAAAAGATTCTGCCCAGGCTCAACGCATATTTAATGAAATATTGAATTCTGAAGATACCGTTGCATTATTTAATAAAGCATTGCTGTACGAAATGGGTGATGGTACTTCTAAAAATCTTATAAAAGCACAAGAATATTATCAAAAAGCTTTTTTAGCCTCTCCAAGTGAACTTGAAAAAGCTGGACTCGATCGTGTAAACGCTAAGATTAAGCGGGCTGAAGATTTAGCAGCCGAGATTTTACGTGAATCAACTGCTTCATCTTCAACAAAAAAATCTGCTTCAAAAGGTAAGGCTCAAGCAGAGCCAACAGAATCAGAAACTTCGTTACCGCAAGAGTTTGAAGCGCTTGAGATAGATATAGCAGGTGAAAAATTAAAAAAAGTTCTTAATACAGAATTAATGTATGATGATAAAAGCATTATTACCGATATTAATACCGAAACAAAACAAATAACGGTAACTTCTCCGCGCGATAATTCTGTAGCAACCATCTATCTTGAAGATTTTAAGCTTCTTACCAAGGCAAAACTAAAGTCGCTTAAAAAATTTACGTATGATAAGCGTATTAAAAAGTGGTTTGGTTCAAAAAATGAATTGAAGATTTATACGCCTCAAGAGATAGATAGACACGCTTTCCCTCAACGCGTTGATCAGCTAGTTAACTTGTATGGCGATAAAGCAACCTTTGTAACTGCAGATGGCTCACTAGAGAGAAATAAGATGTTAAAAGGTTCTATAAAGACAGCATCGGGAACTATTTATGAAGGCATATTTGAATATGCCTATTATAAAGATAAGAACAATAATAAGATTTTATATCACAGATTTTTACACCCGTATTCTCGAGCTGTTGCAGTATAGTGTAAAAACTTAAATGTGTTGGGGATTGAAAGTGATATTATGCGGCTGCCGCCGAGGGCTTGAAGGCTTGTGTGCGCAAGCCTTCAAAATTCGCGCACTCTTGCAGAGAGCTGGCGCTTC
Source organism: uncultured Candidatus Babeliaceae bacterium (assembly GCA_963704655.1). Lineage (GTDB taxonomy): Bacteria > Babelota > Babeliae > Babelales > Babelaceae > BOG-1370. The sequence continues at coordinate 1,288,676 of OY969927.1, forward strand.
AATTCAATCGGCATAGCACTGGGTGCTGAGCCTCAATCAGAGAACCGCCTCGAATTTTATTTTGTTTTAGTTTGTTTGCCCATGTCCGCCGAATTCACGCTACCTTAATAATTTCGGTATCGCAATAGCGCTTTAGGCCTTTTGTAGTAATTCTACAACAGGTAAATCTGGCTGCGGATAGGTGAAATTTGAAAGTTCTGCGGGTGTAACCCATGCACATGCTGAATGTTCATTAAGCTTAATCTCGCCTTGAAACGAGCGGATCATAAAGACACACATGTCGTATTCTGTATTATTAAGATAAAAGCTGCTGGTGCACAACTGTTCGCCTATTTCTGCGTGAATGCTAAGCTCTTCATAAAGTTCGCGTTTAAGGCATTCTTGTAATGTTTCGCCGGCTTCTACTTTACCACCAGGAAATTCCCAGAAACCTGGATGGCACTTTGCTTGCTGTGAACGTTGGGCAATTAAGATTTTGCCATTTTTTTCAATCACCGCAGCGGCGATATATTTTTTATTGGTGTTTTGCATGTCAATTTATTATGAGTGTTTATTACATGAGTTGAAAGTCTCTGTCAGGGTATCGGCCTCATTTTTCCCGCCTACTTTTTCAAGCATCTGCGCTGCTTGCTCACAAACTGTTGGTATGCCAGAGGCATTTGTTTCATAACCTTTTTTTTCTAAACTCTTTATAAGACAATCTCTGAATGTTTTTTTTGCTTCAAATATTTTATTGCTTTTAACTGCTGCTGCAGTGCGAGCGATTTGTTCTTCGCTTGGAAAAAAATATGATGCGATGTTGCACGCTATAGGATACAATTCATTAACGGCATAAACACTAATAGCTAGCGCTACTATTGCGGCACTAATTTGTGAAATTTTAGCTACTCTTTCTATATCTTGAATCATTAACGTTTCTTCTCCAGCGGTCAATTCTCTTTGTTCTGCGGCTAATTTTGAAGATGTTTTTTCTAGTTGAGAGCTCAATGAATATGTCATATACATAGCTGTACCAGCTCCAAGAACTGCAGTTGTTAATGCAATGGCAGAAACTTTGTTATTTTGAATTACGTCTGTGTTAAAATTTTGTGCTATTGGCAAAAGCATCCACCAGCTGTTTGTAAAAAAACCACCTAAATTATCTTTGCTGGTGATGGCAAACGGCATTAAAAGTACGCTTAAAAAGATGGTTTTGTAGTTCATAATACGGCCTTTGGGGGGAGTTAAAGATAGTATTTGGAAATCTTACACAGGATGTACGATTGGCCTGCAACCGATCCAAATATTCTGAATGCGGTGTGGCCTGCCAGGCATTTTTCCTGAAGAAAAATGACTGGTGAGCCGCGTTGGGATCGAACCAACGACCCACAGATTAAGAGTCTGTTGCTCTACCAGCTGAGCTAGCGGCTCATTATATATTCAAATTTAATGTTAATTATACTTTAACACTAATTTGCGCAAGATTCAAAACTTTTTTCAAGATATCCATTTGCTAAATCGAGTGTATATTTTTGGATAACAGAATCTGTTTTTCTTGAATAGGGTGGTATGCAGCTTGAAAAGGTGCCGTATGTTTCGATCTGAAATTCAAGAGTGTTTTCATCACCATATTCTGGTTCTGAAAAGTCTGAAAAGGTAATTACGTAGTTACCGATCATGGTATTAAAAGGAAACTGATACGTGACCGCATCATTTTCAATATCTTTACATTCCAGGTGGCCGATAGATACTATATTTAGGTTATTTGCGGGTGCGTCTTTAGGGGTTACTATCTCAGTGCTTGTCCCTGGCGCAAGTTTAATTTCATTGTCTGCCATGGTTATTTTAATAGTGCCTGGGAGATTATTAACTACGGTATAGCTATATTCAGTGGGCACTGGCAAATAACTGAAGATATTTTTTGGTGTGATAGCAGTTAAAAGAATAAAAATCCATAATTTAAGAGATAATTTCATAGGGCTACGTCCTTCTGGTTTAATTCTAAATTTACACTTTCTAGTGTACTATTTTCTAAATTAATAGTCTTTTGGGCCAGTAATAGGTTGATTGGATAGTTCCATAGAGACAAAATTATCTTTTTTTACTATTTTTAAAAGGCTTTATAGTAATTAATAGAGGTTTTTTGGTATTTTTCTTGACAAAATATGCTCCAACATATAACTTTATACCATATCTTGATACGAGCCGCTAGCTCAGTTGGTAGAGCAACAGACTTTTAATCTGTGGGTCGATGGTTCGAATCCATCGCGGCTCACCAAAAACCTTTCTGGTTTTTGGTATAGTCACCCAAGTATCATTTATTCTCTTGAAATATAGTTCTCTTAGTTTATACTCAGAGACACTTTTAAATTTACTGTCCCTATCGTCTAGTGGCCTAGGACATTGCCCTTTCACGGCAGAAACAGGGGTTCGACTCCCCTTAGGGACGCCAGTCATTTTTCCTGAAGAAAAATGCCTGGCAGGCCAGCCCTTCGCTAAAGTCTCTTATGTTTTACGTTTATTATCTCAAATCATTATCATTCCCCGCTAAAACATACATAGGCTTTACATCTAACTTAAAACAACGTTTAGCTGAACATAACTTGGGTAAATCTGTATATACAAAAGATTTTGCGCCCTGGGCGCTCGTTGGCTTTTTAGGATTCGACAAAGAAGCCAAAGCGCATAGATTTGAACACTATTTAAAATCGAATGCGGGCAGAATATTTTTAAAACGATATTTTAAAGATTCAGAATGAGAAGGCGAAATAGTATTTGACCATTATGCATATTCCTGCTAACTTTTAGCGTCAATCAATCTGTTAATTTTTCTTCATCTGGGAGTTATGCTATGTATAAAAAATGCTTTGTATTCTTGTCTATCGCGTCCGCTGCGCACGCATTGGACATAAAGGACGCCTTTGGCCTTACACCATTAAATATGGCTGCTTTGAGTCAGGCGGAGCGAAAGCAATTCAAAGTATCGGATCATGAAGTAATCACAGAAAAAGAATATGATACGAAATGTACCCGGATGGCTGCAGCGCTCCTATTTGGTGGGGCAGACTTATCACTTCCAGACAACAATGGAATGAATGTTATCCAAAGGGCTGAAAAAAACAAAAATGTGATGCCACTGATGTATGAGCTCATTAAGGCAGCCCATGTTAGTGATGAATGGAATTGGAATCCCCACTCAGGGCTGACATGGCCTGATTTCCAAGCCGCGCAAGCCGTTTTGAATAAGTATAGGTAACATAAGTTAACGCTGAAGAGCATTCTTTAGGCTTCAAGTATTGGGATTTTTATAGCTTGTTAGGTAAGACCTTATGTTTTTCAAACTGCCGAAGAAAAGCTTGAACCGGAAGAAAAAAAACTTCCGAGATCATTAAAACTAAAGAAGTATTTCAAATTGTCTTGATCAAAAATAAATAGATTTCAGACCCATGAAAATGGGTCTCTCTTTATAGATATCTATATTTCTAATGTCTTACGGTCTATCCATACGGCTAAATATAGACCGTGGCAGCTTATTATGTATTTAGGATTTGTAGAACAATCAAAAGCCAAAGAATTCGAAGAGTATTTAAAATCGCAATCTGTTAGGGCGTTCGCAAAGAAAAGGTCCTGGTAAAATGAAAAAACGACCAAGCTTTGAAGCGTTTAAAAAAACAGCAATGCAGGATGAAAAATTTAAAACTGAGTATGAATTATTACGACCAGGGTTTGAAATAGCAGAAAAAATTATCAAAGCTAGAAAAAGCCTCTCTTTTCCCAATTAAGAATACCTATCTTTAAGTAACAATAAAACTTTCTTTACCATAGCATCGCATGCAGCGAGTGAAGTTGAATCTTACGTCAAAACACTTGAATGATTAAGTATGTTTGCAAGGCGAGATTGAACACGCGCAAGTTCATCGCCTTTAATAATCTGCTCATATTGTCTTGAACAATATCGCTCTTTTAAAACTTCTTCTGGCGCGTGAACAAAGATAACTAAAAAATTCTTGAAAACGTATTCATTAAGAGCATCTACTTTTTGTGTCTTTATGCCATGCCCACCGCGCCAAAGATCGCCATAGACAATTTCGCTAAAATGGCCCCTATCAAAAATAGCTTTATCCGCGCGCATATACGAATTCATATAGCGCTCAAATTGATCCCCATCTTCATGCCCAAGATTTACAATATTCCAGCCTGAATGACTTAAGTGGCCATGAAGTATATTAATTAATGTTGTCTTGCCTGAACAATCAGACCCTTCAACGATGATACCCTTAATCATTTAAAATTCCACATTCTAGTGTGTAAGCGACTGGCATGGAAGTCGAGGGCTACTTGTGGATGTAAAGAAAGGCCCGCCGCTTTTTTGTTTTTCGGCGCTTACGCGGGCGATGATAATAGCTTTCATGATGTATGCTCTTGGTTGAGGATGTAATATTCTGATCACACAATTTTATCAATTTTACCGTGAAAATCATATTAAATTTATTCTTGATATATCATACTACCTTGTAGTATACTTGTAATATGGATAGAAAAATTATACAGACCAGAGAATTTTCTAAAGAAATAGATGCTTTTATTAAGAAGAGAAGTCTTCTTATTGAAGATTTTAAGGATTTCGAAAAGCAACTGGCCGAGAATCCTAAAATTGGCGATCTTATCATGGGAACTGGCGGCGTACGCAAAGTGCGTCTCAAATCTGCTTCAGGGGGTAAAAGTGGTGGATTTAGAATTTGTTATTACTTTGTAGTACATATAGATTATATCTATCTGTTATGGATATATCCCAAAAATGAACAAGAAAATCTAACAGCAGAAGAAAAAAGTACTCTTAAATCGATCGTTACCGTATTAAAGGGGAAGAAATAATCATGAGTAAACTATTTAATAAATTAAAAGCTGGACTTGAAGATGCCATTGCACACAAGCAAGGTAAATTAAATCTCCGTTCAGAGACTATAGTACTACCAGAGCCACCTGTTAGCTATAAAGCAAAAGAAATAAAAAAAATAAGAGAGCGCAATCAATACTCTCAAGGTGTTTTTGCTAAAGTTTTAAACGTAAGTATAAAAACAGTACAGTCATGGGAATCTGGCGTTCGAGCACCTAGCCATGCTGCATTACGTTTATTAGAAATTATAGATAAAGGGATATATCATCCTGAAGTTTATAAACGAAATTTCTAATCTAATTATGTATAGAAAAAAACAAAAATCTACGTTTGAAAGAATCATGGACGCAAAACACCCGCTCAACGAAAGAAATATGAAGAAGGGTACCGGGATTTCTTGCTTTCAGAAATAATCCTTGCTGCTATGGAAGAGGATGATATCTCAGTAAGGAAATTAGCAAAGCTTGCTAAACTTCGCTAAAGCTTCGTATGGCGTGGTCAGTCTGTCTATGGAAAAAGACTTTATAAAAATATGATTTTGTTAGCAAAATAGCGAAGTATGCCCTTACAAGAAAAAAGAATAGTGCTTGCCAAAGCAGAAAATGTTGCAGCGGAATGTGAACAAAAAGCACGGTTTTCTGAACAAACAAAGAAATCTGCTCTTGCTGTCGCGTGTGTGTGTCTTTTTGCGCTGAGTGGGCAATTTTTAATAAATTCAATGGGGTGGGTAATGCATTGTGATACCTTGAATTCTCAGGGTGTCCCCTTTTCACGCATAATGGAAAAGCTAAGCACAGAAGAAATACGGTATTTCGATTTGCAAGCTATGTTATTTGGTGCATGTATCACAGGCAGCGTACTTGCTGGCTATGAAAACATGACTGGGTACCACACTAATAAACACAATTTTATAAAAAATTTTTTCTATCAAAGTTTTTCTCGATAAAAACATTCGTGTTTTATACCCCTTATTTTTTTAAAGGGTCACCGAAAATCAAATCGGCAAAAGAAACTCCAGCAACCGCACATACATTTGGAAATTGGGTTTACGGGCATTATTATGGATTTTTGAATCTATCTTTGAATGCTTCAAAAATTTACATATAGAAATATATGACCTATAATTTAAAGCCATGATAGTAAGTTGTTTATTTAAAGCTAGTTGCTTGGGGATCGATAATGATTTTGGTAAAAAAACTTTTAGTTACAATTGTAACGGTAATAGCCGTAAATCCCCTTTTAGGCGTTAAGAATTTTGTTCTTATATCCGCGCCAGGAAGTGGCAAAGGGACCTTTTCACAGTATCTTGTTGAAAAGCATGGGTATGTCCAAGTTTGCCCTGGCGATATATTTAGAAGTGAGATTTCTGCACAGACTGAGCTTGGAAAAAAAATAGAGCCTGTGGTTGAACGGGGAGACTATGTTGACGAAGATATTGTTTGCACATTAATTGCGGATAATTTAAAGCAGATTATTAAAGAAAATAAGTACTTTATTATTGATGGGTTCCCCCGATCTGAATTTTCATTTCAATTCTTATATCAATTTTTTTTAGATAACAATTTAATAAATGATGTCTGTTTTTTACAACTTGTAGCGCATGATAATACGTGTATTAACCGTATATTAGGTCGACAAATTTGTACGCAATGTTTTAAAGTTTATAATATCGTATCTGCGCAGCCAAAAAAGCTTAACGTATGTGATGATTGTGGCATTGAACTTACTGCGCGCAAGGCTGATACCAAAGAGATAGCACAAAAACGATTAGAATTTTTTCATGAGCATGCAGAATCATTGATGGATTGCGCTGCAGGGTTGTACGAAACGAAAAAAATTGTAACCGAATGCTCTGTGCAAGAATTACACACGATATATGACAATCTTCTTGAGTAAAGATATTAAAAGCCCCATATAACTTATCAAAGTTAATATATTTAAGGATTTTGCTTAATAAAGCAGAAATGGTTGCAGCAGAATGTGAGCAAAAAGCATGGTTATCTGAGCAAACTAAAAAGCCTGCACTTGCCATTGCATGCGTGGGTCTTTTTGCACTCAGTGGGCAGTTTTTAATAAATTCATTGGGTTGGGTAATGCATTGCGATACACTGAACCCACAGGGTGTGCCCTTTTTACACATAATGGAAACGTTAAGCACAGAAGAAATACGGTATTTCAGTTTGCAAGCTATGTTATTTGGTGCATGTATCACCGGCAGTGTGCTTGCAGGCAGAGAAAATATGACCGGATACCACACCAATAAACATAATGTTATAAAAAATTTTCTTTATTCAAGTTTTACAAGGCATCAACTAGGAAAATGAGGACGTTGTTCCATGAGTACATGTAAAAGCTGATCTACTGTTAAAGCCTTTATGTCAACTGATGAGATAGTAAATTTTGCCTCAGTAAAAGTCCCATTTTTGTCTGAGATGTTCATTGTTAACTGATATTGGTTTTCCCGTCCTACAGTTTTTGCTGTAATTATCGTAGTAATTTTAATAGGGTCCCAAATATTGTAACCTTGCGTAGATTCTTGTTCTACTTTTGAGTAGTCCCATGGATGGCCCTTTTTGAGTGATTCTGGGGATACCTTTTTAAAATCATTGATCGCATTTTTTTTGATCGTATCGACTACATTATTGAGAAGCATCGTTACACGCTTTTTGATGCTTTCTTCTGCAGATTCCCAAGGCGCTGCATCAATTTTTGATGTGAATTCTTCGATAGTTAAATTTTTTAGATTCTCATCTTTAAAAGTTAGGTATTTTGCCTTGTTTTCTTTATGGTCATTAATTTTAAGGTATAGCTTGTAGTGATTGCTGTTTGATATAGTTTCAGCATAAAGCAGAGCCTCAATTATTGGATTAGACTTGTTTTCAGGTTTTTCGAACCTGCCAATGAATGTCGACTTTTTATATTTCAGCGTGGTTGAGGTGTTGATAGCCTTCATTATTTCTGGAAACAGTTCATTAATTAATGTTGGTAAGTCTTTTGGTGGTACTGGAAGTGGTTTTGGGCTTGTATTATAGAGACACCATGACCCTAAGCAAAACAGTAAGGTGCCTGCTGCAATAGTTGATGTATTATCTAAGGCAGGCATATTAACGGTGCTGACTAATATAGTTGCAAGCATAAAGCGAATTATGTGTTTTTTTAATATATTAACTGTTTTCATTATTTTTAACCCTTTTTTATTTTAAATATTACTAGTTGCATTAAGTATAATGATTATAATATGACAAAATCAATAAATTTAATGATAAAATTTAAAAAAACTTATTGAATCGATATATTCATATCATTTTCCGATTTATAGCTATATTTTGCATTGATAGGGTATATTTATAGAGAATATAGAGGGGGAGACTATGAAGAGACTATTCTTATTGCGTATAATATGTTTGCTTATGTGCTTTGTGACGGTTGAATTGTTACCTCAGCAGGTTGCGTCACGCCTTAGTCGGGTAAAAGTTAATCCACAGGGCCTTAAGGGCAATCTTTCACGCTTATGGTACGGGGCCGAGCAAGCAGAACAATCTCAAGCGACTAAAGCAGAAAGCTTACTTAAATCAAAATCGGCCCAACCAGAGATCGTTCCATCACAAGCTGCCAAAAGGCCCGTTATTAACGTGTCTGCCCAGCGAGTTGGAGAGATGCCATTATCACAAAAAACAAATGTCTTTGCAGCGCGTGCAAAACAGTTTGCAACACAACAACCGCTTAAAGCAGCAGCTGCGGCTATCTCTGTAGTTGCTTTAGCACAGCAGTTGGCAGATTATGCCCTGAGTATATTTAATATGGCTCTGTTTGATGAAGAGCTTATCCCAGAGCAATTTTCTCAAGCGATTGTAAGAATTTTTAATAGAAACAGTCGTGGAAAAATAACAAGCCAGGGGTCCGCATGTATAGTCCGCAGTGTACAGAACCCAGATTTATATTTTGTATTAACTGCGGCACATTGTTTGGAAGATAACGAAGCGCAAGAGATACAAGTTCATGATCCTCGACAACCAAGCAGAAGATTTTTTATAGCAATTAAGCCTATCGTGGTGGATAAAAATAATGATGTTGCTGTTTTGCTTATTTTACCTGAAGAAATAAAAAAATTTAAAGATGAAGCTGGCGTAGACCTACCAGCAATTTCAGCAAATCAATTATCAAGTATTAAACCGGAAAAGAAAGAAGTTGCCATTTTACAAGGATATCCCGGTTTTATACCTGATGAAGAGCCTAGTTCTTATAGAAAGACACTTGAAACCAGAGGGCCTGCAATATGGCCTACGCGCCAAGAAATGAGCATACATGGCGAACAGTTTCGGTCATTGCCGGGTCCTGCTCTTCCTGGAGCATCCGGTTCACCTATAATACAAATTAAAGGTGGGCAACCCCAAGTTGTTGCAGTGCATTCCACCGGAGAAAGTTTACTGAATAAATCAACTGGTAGATCAATTGCCGTTGGCGCGGGGACGTTGCCTGAATATATTCAGCAGGCAGAAAAAAAGCACGCTGAGGCAGCCGCATTG